>NZ_CP186326.1:2500-1932500 GCF_049332665.1 Flagellimonas rhodophyticola
ATGCTCCGACCGCTTGTAGGCGTATGGTTTCAGGGTCTATTTCACTCCCTTATTCAGGGTTCTTTTCACCTTTCCCTCACGGTACTGGTTCACTATCGGTCTCTCAGGAGTATTTAGCCTTGGCGGATGGTCCCGCCGGATTCATACAGGGTTTCACGTGCCCCGCACTACTCAGGATACCACTATCTTTAACGCTCCTTGCCTGTACCGGGCTGTCACCGTCTACGGCCCCTCTTTCCAAAGGGTTCCAGTTCGTCGCGCAAAGAATATTGTGGTCCTACAACCCCAACAATGCCGGAACATCGTTGGTTTGGGCCGATCCGATTTCGCTCGCCACTACTATCGGAATCACTCTTGTTTTCTCTTCCTCCGCCTACTTAGATGTTTCAGTTCAGCGGGTTCGCCTCCTTTCGGATACCATGCCTTCAACATGGTGGGTTGCCCCATTCGGACATCCGCGGATCAATTCGTGTGTGCCGATCCCCGCGGCTTTTCGCAGCTTATCACGTCCTTCTTCGCCTCTGAGAGCCTAGGCATTCCCCATACGCCCTTCTTTTGCTTGTCGCACCTGTACTTCAAGTACAAATGCCCTCGTAATCCTTTATTATATTCTATTCTACTTCGTGTTTCTTATTTGACTTCACACCGACGATATAAAATCGCCGTGCTCCGTCCCAATATGTCAATGAACTTATGCCGAGCCGGCACCGACAAAAACAAAATGTCATGTCGGGCCAACTTTATTGGCCTAGTGGAGAATACCGGAGTCGAACCGGTGACCTCCTGCGTGCAAGGCAGGCGCTCTAGCCAGCTGAGCTAATTCCCCATTCACGGTAGCCAGCTCACAGTTAACAGTTTGCAGTTAATCGTAACCTGTCAACCAATGGTTGCCCAACTTCCAGAATTTCCTATTTTAATGAACGTAACAGCCTTCATGACCGTTTCTGCGTAGTCTCAGGCAGACTCGAACTGCCGACCTCTACATTATCAGTGTAGCGCTCTAACCAGCTGAGCTATGAGACTGTTTGGCCTAAATTGCCAGTATGTTTACATATTATAAGACAGCATAAAAGAAAAGGACCACCTCGATGCCGGACAGGACATTGTCCAGGACATCTCTTCTCTAGAAAGGAGGTGTTCCAGCCGCACCTTCCGGTACGGCTACCTTGTTACGACTTAGCCCTAGTTACCGATTTTGCCCTAGGCCGCTCCTTACGGTGACGGACTTCAGGCACTCCCGGCTTCCATGGCTTGACGGGCGGTGTGTACAAGGCCCGGGAACGTATTCACCGGATCATGGCTGATATCCGATTACTAGCGATTCCAGCTTCACGGGGTCGAGTTGCAGACCCCGATCCGAACTGTGACCGGTTTTATAGATCCGCGCCCACTTGCGTGGTGGCTTCCCTCTGTACCGGCCATTGTAGCACGTGTGTGGCCCAGGACGTAAGGGCCGTGATGATTTGACGTCGTCCCCACCTTCCTCACGGTTTGCACCGGCAGTCCCGTTAGAGTCCCCGACTTGACTCGCTGGCAACTAACGGTAGGGGTTGCGCTCGTTATAGGACTTAACCTGACACCTCACGGCACGAGCTGACGACAACCATGCAGCACCTTGCAATCCGTCCGAAGAAAACTCTATCTCTAAAGCTGTCGGACTGCATTTAAGCCCTGGTAAGGTTCCTCGCGTATCATCGAATTAAACCACATGCTCCACCGCTTGTGCGGGCCCCCGTCAATTCCTTTGAGTTTCATTCTTGCGAACGTACTCCCCAGGTGGGATACTTATCACTTTCGCTTGGCCGCCGAGACCGAAGTCCCGACAGCTAGTATCCATCGTTTACGGCGTGGACTACCGGGGTATCTAATCCCGTTCGCTACCCACGCTTTCGTCCATCAGTGTCAGTACGTTGTTGGTCACCTGCCTTCGCGATCGGTGTTCTATGTGATATCTATGCATTTCACCGCTACACCACATGTTCCGGCAACCCCACAACGACTCAAGACCACCAGTATCAAAGGCAATTCTACAGTTGAGCTGCAGACTTTCACCCCTGACTTAATGGCCCACCTACGGACCCTTTAAACCCAATGATTCCGGATAACGCTCGGACCCTCCGTATTACCGCGGCTGCTGGCACGGAGTTAGCCGGTCCTTATTCTTACGGTACCGTCAGCCATCTACACGTAGATGGGTTTCTTCCCGTATAAAAGCAGTTTACAACCCATAGGGCAGTCATCCTGCACGCGGCATGGCTGGATCAGGCTCCCGCCCATTGTCCAATATTCCTCACTGCTGCCTCCCGTAGGAGTCTGGTCCGTGTCTCAGTACCAGTGTGGGGGATCCCCCTCTCAGGGCCCCTAACCATCGTAGTTATGGTGAGCCGTTACCTCACCATCTGACTAATGGTACGCATGGCCATCCCTGTCCGATAAATCTTTAAACAAAATATCATGCGATATCGTGTTACCATGGGGCATTAATCCAAATTTCTCTGGGCTATTCCCCTGACAGGGGCAGGTTCCATACGCGTTCCGCACCCGTGCGCCGGTCGTCAGCGGATTGCAAGCAATCCCTGTTACCCCTCGACTTGCATGTGTTAGGCCTGCCGCTAGCGTTCATCCTGAGCCAGGATCAAACTCTTCATTGTCTATCGTTAAATATCTATCGATATCCCACTATACGACAAATCCAGTCCTTGACATCAAAATGGTTCTTTGTTCTCTTTTACGCTGTCTATACAATATGTCAAATGAACTTCTTCAATAACCCCGAGAGAAAAAAAATGGCCCCTATCCCATGACCCAAACCCTCTCGGAAAATACCCAGCCTTATCAGCTAAGCGGGTGCAAATATAGGCAGGTTATTTTTTCTCCGCAAATAGTTTTGAACTATTTTTTTTCAAAAAATCATCTTCCTTCGTAAAGCACTGTTTTTCAACAACAAATTATTTAAGCTTTGTAAAATTTTAAGAAAAGAAATTCCAGACCAATCCAAAACGAATTACAAAATCGCGATACGGATAGTTTGGTGCTGAATAGTAATTGGGTTCTGAAAAGATGGAATTCAGATGTTCTGCCTTCAAATAAATCCTTGTTTGCCTCACTTTGGCATTTATAAAAACATCCAATAATGGATATGCGCCAAATTCTTCCCTATTTTGAATATAGAATTCGCCCAGTAACGGATTGTACGCATTCATATTATATGAGGTGAAGTATTTAAAGGTGACCCCAGTCTGCAAGAACATGGCCTTTTTGAAAACATCTTTTGAAAAATATAGCGAGTTCCTAGTAATGAGTTGCGGCAGATTCAATACCTGATTATCTTGTGCGACCTCCTGATAGAGTACCGTATTGGTCAGCGTCCATCTCCTCCATTCAAGTTGATTGGAATATTTAACCCTCAAGTGATTAATTGTCTCTGATTGTTGAAAAGGTTTTACAAACGCTGTTTCTTGTACATTGTCAATTTGTTCTTCTGTGGCAATGGATTCAAAATAGGTGTAGTTATCCAATGCACTGTATTCAGCTTGAAGATGGCCCCATTTTCTTGAGTTAAATCCAAAACGGATGCTTTGGGTTTCCTGCTTATCGAACGAATCTGTATTTTGCCAGTTATAGTTTTGGTAATCGCTCTGATATAACAGATAATTAAAGTTAGGCATCCGTGATGAGCTGTGGACACCTCCCGTTATTGTATAATTATCATTGATTCTATATTCTGCTAATACATTAAAATTGCTCCCCCCTAATTCTCCAGAAACATTATAATTAACATCCCCCTTCAACAGAAGTCTACCAAAGTTCTTTGAATAGCTTCCACCTACAGCAATCTCCTCTCCTTTAATTTGATTTTGAATCGTGCCGGAATCTGTTATCAGTATACTATTAAAAAAGTAGTTATAGTTATACAGACTGGCCCACCCTTTCACTTCGCCCAACGTCTTGTTCGAAAATCTTATCGACCCCCGATTGAACATAGTTTTAAGCCGTGCCCGATCTTCAATAGGAGCAACAAAAGGGTCATCCCCAAAGGCGCTGTTCTGTGATGTTTGTGTAAAATCATAAAATTTTGTTTCATAATTGAACTCATGTCCAATTGCCAAAGCAGTTGGATGGGTTGTAGTGGAGTCTTTCGCCCTGAAAAGCTTTAATTCTTGATCCAAATAGTATCTTTTTCCTAAAATTCTATTATTGGCGTCGGTGTATCGCACATCAACTCTCGCTCTATCAGTGAAATCGTCCGTTGTGGTATCTTCAAACTGATCACGATTTAACAATCCACCGTTTTCTTCAGCTTCAATATCCTGGGCTGCAATATGTCCCCTTAGGCTATAATTACCCTTTTTATTACTGTAGTTAAATGAGGTTCTAAAGTTTCCGGATTGCGATTGATTAAATCGGTATTTACCTAATGACCTAAAACCTTTGAAGGCTACAGACACATTAAATCTCCTGTTAAAATTAAATGCTAAAAGTGCATCCAACAATTGTCCTTGCTCCAAAGTGGTCTTGAACATCAGTTCTGTCATTGGGGTAGGAACATTGTAATAATTGATATCCTCTATCTCAAAATAATTATAATGCTTAGCTACTGCCCCTATTTGAGGGTATTGTGTATTTTTTGAAAAGGTTCTACCCAAAACATTATAAGGTTGACCAATATTTGAAAAAGGCATCAACTCAAAGTCATCCTCTCTTATATAATTGTATTTGTATTCCTTTTTAATGGTCAGAGTGGTATCCACAGATGTAGTGTCTCTGTAGTAGGAGATGATTTTGTAGTCAGTTATAAAGACGCTATCCTTTTCCTTTTCAACTTTCTCGGGAATTCGAAAACTCGGTTTTTTCGTCTGTATAGAATCCCTTATTTCTTCGGTTTCGACTTTACTTATCGAATCCACTTCCTTTACAGGGGGTAACGAGTCTTGTTGGGCAGATAAAGTTGAACTCACCAAAAGGAGAAGGGCAAATACTAAAAATCTCATTCCGTATTATTGGTCAGGCAAAGGTATATGTTTTGTTTCTAAAGAAATGTGAAAGTTTATACCGCAAAAATCAATAATATTGGACAACTTTAACATTAGCCCGTTTTTGATGGTTTTTTCTCCATTGTAGATCAATGCTTGAACACTTTTTTAAACATACCAACGAAGCTGGAACCGACGAAGCCGGAAGGGGTTGCTTGGCAGGACCGGTGACAGCAGGAGCAGTTATATTACCTGAGGGGTTTAGCAATTCCATATTAAATGATTCCAAGCAATTATCAGAACTAAAAAGGGAACAATTACGCCCAATTTTGGAAGAGGAAGCGGTAAGCTTTGCCGTATGCCATGTTTTTGAGGAGGAAATTGATAAAATCAATATCCTGAATGCATCTATTTTAGCAATGCATAGAGCTCTAGAGAAGTTAAAAGAACCTCCTAGTTTTATTTTGGTCGATGGCAATCGTTTTAAACCCTTCCAGTCCATTTCACATGAATGCATCATTAAGGGAGACGGTAAGTATATGAGTATTGCAGCAGCTTCGGTGCTGGCCAAAACACATCGAGATGCTTATATGGCCAAAATTCATGAAGAGTTCCCAATGTATAATTGGATTAAGAATAAAGGTTATCCCACCAAAGAGCATCGTGAGGCCATTAGAAAGCACGGATTGACCAAATACCACAGAAAAAGTTTTAGGCAATTACCCGAACAGTTGACTCTGGATATCTAAAACCTTAAATTTGTTCGAAACTTCAACAATGAAATCCAAGGTATTCCTTGTCTTACTTTCCTTTTTTCTGATCAACTGCAAAACCGAAGTAAAAACCGCCGATTCATTATTGGGTTATTTTCCTCCAAACGCTGCCTTGCTCATTAAAATCAACAATCTAACAAATTTTAAGAGTGAGATTAAAAACAGTTCCTTTTTTGAAGCTTCAAAAGATTTTTCACTTTACAAGGAAATAGATACAAAAACAAGGGTTTTGGATTATGTGAAAACGGAATCCAAATGTCTGTTTGCTCTTTACGCCATTGGAAAGAACAATTACGATTTTGTGTTGATTCTGGGACCATCCACCAATTTTTTCAATTTGGATGATATAAATAACAAAACCGTAGAGACCCTTACCTATCAAAACAAAAAAATCACTAAATATACCCTGGAACAACAGGAAGTGTTTAGCATGCAACTCGACGGCAAGGTCATTATAAGCAGTTCATTAATGCTGATGGAAAACATGGTGCGAACGGAAAAAAACAACCCCGTTAATCCAACTCTAGATCGATTGTACACAACATCCAGTGAAGTAAAGTCTGCTACGCTTTTTTTGAATTTGGATGAGCCCTCATCATTATTTGCGGATCAATTAAAGGGTGAGGATAATCGAATTCCTTCTTTTGCGGATTGGATTTCTGTCGATTTTTCGGCCAACTCCGACAACATTGGGTTTTCGGGAGTTGCCGTTGCCTCAGACTCTACCAAAAATTTTATCAACCTTTTTAAAGGGACAAATCCTTTGCCCCATAAAACCCCTCAATTTGCACCATTGAACACTCAGGCTATAAGCTCTTTTACTTTTGATGATTACCAAGCTTTTGCCAAAAATCAAAACACCTATTTGGATAGGGTCAAACCGATAGACTCCCTATTCAATACCATAGAAGAAATTGGGGTCATCCACTCCAATAATCAAAAAGTTGTTCTTCTAAGCTCTTTTGGAGCCGAAAGCCTCACCGAAGCTTTGAATTCGGATAAAGCATCCTCCACAGAGTACCAAGGAAGTGAAATAATGCGCTTAAAAAACAGTGCTTTTGCAGTAAATGGCTTTAGTCCATTGATCCAAGATTTTTCATCTAATTTCTGTGCAATTCTGGAGAACACTTTTGTTTTTGCCGAAAGCAGAGAGGCTTTGCAAACCATTATTAGCAATCATCGAAACACCTCTTCTTTTGGAAATTCTCCAGTTTACACAACTGCAATGTCCCAGCTGGCAAATGAATCTAGTATGCTTTTCATTGCCAATGATTCGGGGATTAATTTTTTCTCAGAAGAATATTTTGACCCTCAATTTCACAGTACATTAAAAAAAGTCAAATTTTCTGAGCATGTCTTTGCTGCACAATTAGTGTCCGATCAAAATTTTGTCCATACCAATTTTTTGGTGTCCAAAGTTGGAAAATCTGTTGAAGTAAATTCTGTTACCCCATTGTTCACATTAGAGCTGAATACAGATCTGACGATCGACCCTCAATTTGTGAAGAACCATAGAACGAACAAGCATGAAATTGTGGTTCAGGATCAGAATAACATTCTATACCTAATCTCCACGGAGGGTAAGGTTTTATGGAGTAAACAGTTGAATGGAAGAATTCAGGGGCCTATTCAACAAGTAGACATCTATAAGAATGGACGTTTGCAACTGGCCTTTTGTACAAGCAATGAATTTATGATCATTGATCGCAACGGAGAAGATGTGCCGCCATTCAAAAAAACCTTTGAAGGAGGAAACCTGAATCCTTTAGCAGTTTTTGATTATGAGGGCAATAAGGACTATCGGTTTGTAATTACACAGGGTCGCAAGGTGTTTATGTACAACAACCAAATGCAAACTGTGGGTGGTTTTAGATTTACCGAGGCCCAAAGTCCAATTATTACTTCTCCTAAACATTTTCGAGTTTCCAAACGGGACTATTTGGTATTTCAATTGGAGAATAAAAGTTTGAAAATCTTGCATCGAACCGGTCATGAACGATTAAAGGTGGAAGAAAAGATCGATTTCTCTGGAAATGGAGTATTCCTTTACAAGAACAAATTCTCCATGACCAACAAAAAAGGAGTGCTTCACCAAATTGATACCAAAGGAAAACTTAGCGCAACTAATTTTAACCTTAGTAGCCACCATGGTATGTATACCACTAGCAAGACCTTAGTATTTATGGATGACAATATCCTTAGTATTAAAGGTAAAAAAGTTGAATTGGACCTTGGAGTTTACACCAAGCCCAAGATTTTTTACATCTATGATAAAATATATGTAAGCGTGACTGATATTCAGAGTCAGAAGATTTATCTGTTCGATAGTCAAGCAAAGTCTATTTCCAATTTCCCTGTTTTTGGTAATTCTCTAATAGATATGGTGGACATGGACAATGATAAAAAATTGGAACTTGTTGCCAAAGATCAGGATAACTCCATAATAGTGTATAAAATGAATTAATTGGCCCTTGTTGCAACCTATACACTCCATTAGGCAAAACACACATCATTTCTTCCAGGATATACTGTAAATTTTTAATTTACAGCTAATTACACTCACTAAACACTTTTGAAAATGAAAACCTCCTTTTTGGGCAAAATTTTTCTTTGTTCCCTTGTCGCTTTTGCATTTAGCACCAATACCAATGCACAATTCTTTAAAAAGTTGGCTAAAAAAGCCGAAAAAGCCGCAGAACGTACCGTAGAACGACGCGTTGAAACGGAGACATCAAAAAAAACGGATCAAGCACTCGATAGTATTCTCGAACCCGGTTCTGGAAAAAAGCAGTCTCCCAAAACATCAGAAAACACTGGAAATCAACCTAATCCAGGTAACGATTCAGGGCAGTCCCCAAATACCAATTCAGGAAACTCAAATGTTTCTGGCCCTAAAACCATTCAGGTATACAGCAAATTTGATTACGTTCCTGGAGATAAACAGTTATTTTATGATGATTTTGGTTTTGACTTTGTCGGAGACTTTCCCTCAAAATGGAATACCAATGCCGGAGGGGAACTGGTTACTTTAGGAGATTCTCCTCAAAAATGGCTGGAATTAAAATCCGGCTTCAATATTTATTACATTCCAGATGTTCCACAACTTCCGGAGGAATACACCATTGAATTTGATTTGGCCGCCGTAGGCTTGAGCAGACAAACATCCTCCAATGCCAAGGTTGCAATTACTCTGAGTGATGATGATAAATTCAAACCAGGAGCCAATAACGCTTATGCCGAAATTCCGTTTTGCCAGTATGCGGCAATTGGAGTAACCATACAAAACAACATCAACAGTAGACGGGAAATACGGAGTACCGTCAAGGCTGATCTTAGGGACGAGGTACTGGACCAACCTCATATTTCCATTGCAGTGAATAAACTGCGTTTTAGATTATGGGTAAATGAAGTAAAATATATTGATGTCCCCAGGTTGGTAGCACCCGGTGCGGTTATACACACAGTAAAATTTCTGGCTAACGGTTTTAAAGATGGCGCTGAAAAAGTTTTTATCAGTAATCTAAAAGTAGCAGAAGGAGGTGTGGATTTAAGAAGAAAATTGATTTCCGAAGGAAAAATATCCACCAATGCCATCTTATTCGATTCAGGTTCTGACAATTTACAGCCTCAATCTATGGGTGTAATCCGTCAAATTTCACAAGTCTTATTGCAAGAACGTTCCATCAACCTTAAAATAATCGGTCATACTGATGCCGATGGAGCTGATGCTTCCAATATGCAACTCTCCAAAGATAGAGCTGCAGCTGTTAAGAACGCCTTAGTTAGCGTTTACAGTATTGATGGCAACAGATTGTCAGTAGATGGTAAAGGTGAAAGCGAGCCTGTGTCTGATAATAACAGTCCCGCTGGGAAGGCACAAAATAGAAGGGTTGAATTTATAAGACAATAGATATGAAAAAATTGATTTTTCTTTTAGCCATTGTTCTTTTCGTTGGAACAGGAAGCATTTGGGGTCAAACGGACTGCAGTAAGTATTATCCAGTTTCCGATGGGGCTAAATTTGAACACACCTTATATGGCAACAAAATGAAAAAAGAGGGGAAAGTAGTGTATTCCGTTAAAGTTGATGACGGTGACAGTGTCCTTTACACTATGGAAATGTTTGATAAAAATGATACTCCTTTTGGAAATTCAACCTATGGGATGAAATGCGAAGAAGACGGGGTTTCCATCGACTTTAAATCCTTAATGAATGGGATGATGACAGAAAGGTTTGACAATATGGAAATGGACATCACGGGAAACAACATCTATATTCCCAATGATTTATCCGTAGGACAGACATTACCCGATGCTGAGATGGAAATGACCATAACCGGCACACCAATCGCTATGAAATCGTTCATGAGAATGTATAACCGAAAAGTTGAAAGCAAAGAAAGTATTACTACTCCTGCCGGCACTTTCGAATGCTTTGTCATCAGCTATGACACTGATATGAAAATGGGAATAAAGACAACAGGTAAGACCAAACAGTGGCTTGCAGAAAACATAGGTATGGTAAAAACAGAAGATTATAACAAAAAAGGCAAACTACGCAGCATGAGTTTGCTTACAGCATACGAACAATAATAGAAATCAATCAAAAAAAGGAAACCGGAGCTTATGCTTCGGTTTTTCTTTTAAAAGTTCCTCATCAAAAAGCATATTACATCTTTTGGAGTGTTTGAAGGGGTGCACTTATCGGTTTGTGTATGATTAGTTGCGGACATTTCCAACGGAAATTGTCCGCTAGCACTAAGATAGTTAATTGTAAGGATTTCCATTTAGGAAATCCGTCAGCAATTAATTATACACGTTGTTGTAACACGTTTTTACATTCCATCTTCTCTTTCCGAAAGCCAATCCTTATATTTTGCTTTTAATTCGTCTCTTTTTTCTTGAGAGTCAACAATTATATCCATTCCACCATCATAAGGTGCTACAATACAATTCCTTTTCGGACAGACAAACATTGCGCGGAATTTATCATCCGCAATATTTTTTAATAGTTCGTTTTTAGAATTCCGTTTCCAAATATCAAGTCTATAATAAACATCGTAGAAATATTCATCTTCGTGTTCTTCAGGATAGATTTTATGAAGCTCAATTGTTTGGCATTTCTCGAACTTTCCATAATCGTACATTTCAGTTGAGATTTCGTCTGTCAATTCCGTTTCATATTGTCCAGACACAATTATAATTTCCGAATTCTCTCCGATTAATTCCGAAATCAGTTTATTCTGTCTATCCAGAATTATTTGGTATTCATCTTCGGATTCCGCATATCGTTTAGATTCAGGCAAACTATGAATTCGTAACCATCTATTCGGATAAACACTTCTTAATTCGTGTCCGATTGGATTAGATTCAGGGTAATTTTTATCCCAATATTTGTTGAATTCTATGAGGTTCATTAAATGTGTTACAACGGTTAAGATATCGCTCGTTTTAATGAGCTATATCGACCGATAAGTGAAGTTCGGGAAATTAAGAATATGATTCAAGGAAAAATTGACAAATTACTTCTGCAAATTGACAGATTAAATGGAAAGTTATACCATATTGTTTTGAAAAGTCAATTCGGCATTAAAAAGAGTTTGAAAATGTTTCAACAACTTCTCCTTAACCTCTTCCGTGTTAACTTCTTTCTGCCCAAGTTCCACATTTAAGGATGTGACAGATTTTCCGCGAATCCCACAGGGAATCATTAAATCAAAATAGCCGAGATCGGCATTCACATTCAAGGCGAATCCATGCATGGTCACCCATCGGCTAGCACGAACGCCCATAGCACAAATTTTACGTGCAAAGGGTGTTCCAACATCCAGCCAAACTCCAGTTTCGCCATCAGAACGAACGCCTTTTAGTCCATATTCGGCAAGCGTCAGAATCACCATTTCTTCTAATAAGCGAAGGTATTTATGAATATCAGTAAAAAAGTTGTCCAAATCCAGAATAGGATAGCCCACTATCTGTCCAGGTCCGTGATACGTTATATCTCCTCCCCTATTGATTTTATAAAAAGTAGCACCTTTTTCTTGTAGTTTTTTTTCATCCACCAACAAATTGGACATATCCCCACTCTTCCCTAAGGTATACACATGTGGATGTTCTACGAAAAGAAAATGATTGGGGGTTTCAAGATTGGCTTCCTCTCTTCTATTCTTGATTTTCACATCAACAATCTCTTTGAACAAGTCTTCCTGATAATCCCAAGTTTCCTTATAATCTTTAAAACCCAAATCTTGTAGCTGGACCTTCTTATTCATCCGGCAAAGATACGAAGAGGTTTATGGTAAAACTAATCCTCCAACTCCACTTCTAAATCCAAAAGCGAAGGGTCTTTCATCAAATCCATAAACTTGACTTCATAAATTAAGGTCTTGCCATCAGCACTAAAAGTTGCTTCTTCTGCAGTGGTAGATTTTACCTTTTTCGGGAAATGATATTTAAGGGTATAGGTAGACCCTGAAAGGAACATCTCGGCGCCTTGCAGGCTGTCTATTTGCTGTTGGAACAATTCTTGGTCCAAAATCTTGGCCTTTCTAGTAAAACTATTGTTGTTAAATGAGTAGCTAACCTCTGATGCAGAACTTTCCATAGGTGGAGGAGCAGCTCCTTCTTTATTGGAGCCAAGCACGTTCGCTCCTTGAAATGCATTGAAAGCGTCATTCACCTCATTTACATTCTTGAATTCACTAAATAAATCAAACTTCATCACCTTCTCGTCAGGATTCATGATCATATGCATGTTGAAAGGTTCAAGCTTTTTCAGTTTGGCCTGTTCTTCGGGTGAAAGCTGGGCTATACTATCCTTTTTTTCTTCCAATAAATCTTTAAAGGAAATCAGTGAATCAACCGGTTTTTCATTGCTTTTCTTCATTTCTTCACCTGCCATTTCCATGAGTTCAGACCCATCAAAATTGATAGAAAGCCTTCCAGAACCATCTTCTTGTAAAGTAATTTCTTCAGTAAAGTTGCACGAAGTGGTCAGGGCAACTGCGGCTACCCATAATAAGATTTGGATTTTTTTCATTTTGGTTGTGTTAATTCGTGTTATTTAAAATGACAAGCGCTCCGATTACTCCTGGCACCCATCCACAAAGTGTTAAAAGTAACACAATCACAAAAGAACCACAACCTTTTCCTATGACTGACAGGGGTGGAAAAAAAATGGCCAATAAAACTCTCCAGATACTCATTGATTTGATTTTGATTGATGTACTCTATTAGTCCTTCATTATGATAAATTGTTACACAAAACCTTTATTTTTAACTCAGATTCAGAATATTCATGAGGTCTATCATTGTGTTCATCATCCTTTTGGGCAGTATGCCAATATTTGGGCAATACAGCTTTTCTGGCCTAGTTTCTGAAGAGCATCAAGGGAATGCTATTTATCTTTCGCTAATCGAAGATTATCGAAAAACCTCGCGTACATACCTTGAACAGATCATCAGTAAGACTACGGTTGATTCTTTAGGTCTCTTCCAATTCAAAGGTGACAACCTTTCATTAGATAACCGATTGTACCGTATTCATTTGGATGGTTGTGCTGACGGTGGAGATGCAAATCATTTTTTAGGGACTTGTAACAATAGTAAAAGTGTACTTTTCATTGCCAGCAATAAGGATATTTTGGAGTTTCCTACTTCTTTTGAAGATCAAGCACTCTGCACTATTACGTCCACTAATCCAAAATCTTCGCTTCCTCTCGAAATTGAAGGCTTAAAAGAAGAAATGGTCTTTGATTTTGCAGATTATCGCAGTGAGGCGAACAGAAAATTGAACTCGGAAAAATGGTTTACCTCATTCCAAAAATTTGGTGAAGATTCGGATGAACCTTTGGCAGAATTGCTTATTTATGATTTTCTATCCGATAAACGAAATGAGACCTATGCACACTATCTTAATGATGTTTCCACCAATAACTACTATGACACCTTGTTGGATAGGTTAAAGACCAGTTACCCAAGTGCCAATTTCACAAAAGAGTTTGAAGCCGAAATTGCTGCCGATAGGCAATTGGCCAATTTTCAAAATGCTGGGCATTGGGACTGGAGGTCTATTATCCTACTTTTATTGGCACTATCTCTTGGACTAAATCTGTATTTTCTTGTAGCCAGAAAATCAAATGCACGGAATACAACCAACGATTTATTGCAAAAACTCACTCCTCAAGAGCAAAAAATAGTGCGCCATATTTTAATGGATAAAAGCAACAAAGAAATCGCCTCCGAACTTTTTGTAAGCCATAGCACTATCAAAACACACATCAATAATTTGTACAAAAAATTGGATGTTTCCTCCAGACAGGAAATCGTTACGTTGTTCAAAAAATAAAATTCCTTAGAGTAAACCCTAGGACATTCGTAAGAGAACATTCTTAGAAACATCGAAAAAAACCTCAAAGTACTTAAATCTCGATTATCGAGTAAAATTCCACCAGGGGTCTAGTCCCTATTTCCAACCTCCAAAAACAGATTAAAGCTAAGATTTTAGGCAATTTTCGGTTCCAAATTTTAAACTGAAAAACATGAAATCAATTTTAGTAATGCTTCTATTCGTTGGAGGCACAATGTTCGCCCAAGATTTCAATAAAGAAATCGAACAGGAAAATGGCAAAACATTTATGGTTGGTAAAATCAATTTGGAAGGCCTACAGTCGCAACCCTATGCAAACTGGTTCAATACAAACTACAACAACTATGTAGTGGACAAATCGATGTTGAAAACGTTCAAAAAACAACTCAAAAAACATGATATTAAACTTTTCCTGGGTACCTGGTGTGGCGATAGTAAACGAGAAGTGCCACGAATGCTTAAAATTTTGAATGATGCAAACTTCCCTATGGAACAATTGGAAATTGTCGCTTTGGACCGAAGAAAAGAACATTACAAAAAAAGTCCTACCGGTGAAGAAAAAGGATTGAACATCATCAAAGTCCCCACAATGGTATTCTTTTCATCAGGAAAAGAAGTCAACAGAATTGTTGAAAGTCCATTGGAATCATTGGAAGAAGATATGGCGCAAATCGTGACTGGAAAACCATATACTCCCAATTATGCGACATTAAGCAAGGCCAAGTAAGGAATTAAAGCGCAAAAGTGTAATTTTGCGCTTTAATTTTTTATCGACTATGCAACTATCGGAACAAGAAATCGTTCGAAGGGAAAAATTATCAAAGCTTAGGGAACTGGGAATCAACCCATATCCTGCAGCGCTTTATCCAGTTGATGCTACTTCAAAAAGCATTAAAAACGATTTTGAGGAAAGCAAAAAAGTAGTGATTTCAGGTAGATTGATGTCGAGAAGAATTCAAGGAAAAGCTTCTTTTGCAGAGCTTCAAGATAGTGAGGGTCGTATTCAGGTCTATTTTAACCGTGACGAAATTTGCCCTGGTGAAGACAAAACGCTCTACAACGATGTTTATAAAAAGTTGTTGGATATCGGAGATATCATTGGGGTTGAAGGCGAATTGTTTACCACTCAAGTAGGTGAAAAGACGGTTATGGTCAAAAACTTTAGTCTTTTGAGCAAGGCGCTTCGCCCACTACCTCTGCCCAAGGTTGATGCCGATGGAAAAGTATATGACGAGTTCAACGATCCGGAACTTCGCTATCGCCAACGCTATGTTGATTTGGTAGTAAATCCATCCGTGAAAGAAACCTTTATCAAGAGGACCAAAATCACCAATAGTATTCGGGAATTTTATAACGAAAAAGGATATTTGGAAGTAGAAACTCCCATTCTACAACCCATCCCAGGTGGAGCTGCGGCACGTCCTTTTTTAACGCACCACAATGCGCTCAATATTCCATTGTATCTAAGAATTGCCAATGAGTTGTATCTAAAGCGATTGATCGTTGGTGGATTTGATGGGGTGTACGAGTTTTCCAAAGATTTCAGGAATGAAGGAATGGACCGTACCCACAATCCTGAGTTTACCGTCATGGAGCTTTATGTTTCCTACAAGGATTACCATTGGATGATGGACACCACCGAGCAATTGCTTGAAAAAATTGCCATCGATTCCAACGGAAGCACCAAAGTTACCGTTGGTGAAAACGAAATAGATTTCAAAGCACCTTATCCACGGGTTCCCATTTTAGAGGCCATCAAACTACACACAGGTTATGACGTGGCCGGAATGGATGAAACCCAGCTACGCGAAGTGGCTCAAAAACTAGGTTTAGATGTGGATGAAACCATGGGCGTAGGTAAACTGATTGATGAGATTTTCGGAGAAAAATGCGAGCATAATTATATTCAGCCCACCTTTATTACGGATTATCCGAAAGAGATGAGTCCATTGACCAAAGAGCATAGGGATAATCCTGCGCTAACCGAACGTTTTGAGTTGATGGTCAACGGAAAGGAATTGGCAAACGCTTATTCCGAGTTAAATGACCCTATCGATCAACGCGAACGCTTTGAAGAACAACTGAAGTTATCCGAAAAAGGAGATGACGAAGCAATGTTCATTGACCAAGATTTTCTTCGTGCCTTGGAATATGGAATGCCTCCAACATCCGGAATCGGAATTGGAATCGACCGCTTGGTAATGTTGATGACGAACAATTCCTCCATACAAGAGGTTTTATTCTTCCCGCAAATGCGACCAGAGAAAAAAGCCGTGGAACTTACCGAAGAGGAAAAAATTATAATAGATATCCTAAAACCAGTTGGTGAAATGCCTTTGGCAACACTTAAGGAGAAAGCAGGCCTTAGTGGAAAAAAATGGGATAAAAGCACCAAGAATTTGGCAAAATTGGGTTTGTTTGAAGTTAAAAAAACGGAAAGCGGTTTAATTTCCAGAATAAAGGAATAGTCCTTCTTTTTTCATAAAAAGAGCAGTTAAACACCTTAATTCACTAATTTAAAGGCAAATAAATCATTTTGTCATGAAAATTGGTGTTTGGCTTTTGATTTTTATATTAACCGCCTCATCCTGTAAAACCAAGTCTGAAAATACAGCTCAGGACGAAACTTCTGCTGTATTGAGCGATGAGCGATCGATTAAAAAAATTGATGTGCATTCGCACTATAAGTTTTCTAGGGAATACCTCCCTGCATTGCATCAAAAATGGAATATGCAATCTGTTTTAGTGGATGTTTCCATTGAAGATTCAACAGGAATAACTCGAAGTTGGAATTCCTATTTAGCTCACGCCCAAAAACATCCTGATCTGTTTTTTCTCTGCTCTTCGTTAATTGGTGTAGGTATCGATTCTCCTGATTTTGCGGAACAAGCAATCCAACAATTGAAAAAAGAAATCGATTCTGGTGCAAGAATGGTCAAGGTTTGGAAAAACTTTGGGATGGTGACCAAAGATACATCTGGACACTTCATTCAGATTGATGATACACGGTTACAGCCAGTATGGGATTTTCTCAAGCAAAAAAATATTCCGGTAATGGCCCATATCGGTGAACCGGAGCAGGCATGGAGACCTTTGGACCCCAATAACCCACACTACGGATATTATAAAAACAATCCACAATACCATGCCTATAAAATCCCGGAAATCCCTTCTTATGAAACTATTATAACAGCGAGGGATAAATGGATTGAAACCAACCCTGACCTGAGGATTTTATGTGCCCATATGGGCAGTATGTCACATAACATTGATATGGTTGCTGAACGGCTTGATAAATTCCCTAATATGTATGTTGAGCCTGCGGCTCGCTTTGGAGACCTTGCAAGTCAAGACTCAAAAAAAGTGAAAGCATTTTTTGAAAAATATCAGGACAGAATATTGTTCGGGTCAGACTACGGTAATTCAATTCCAGAGAACGCAATGACCCCAGATGAAATAGAACTGGAAAAAACAAATCTAAATGACAACTACAATAAATTGTGGAGATACTTGAGCAGTTCTGATTCACTATTAATTCGGGGACAGAAAACCCAGGGTTTGGAGCTTTCAGAAGAAGTCTTGGACAAAATCTATTATCAAAACACCATCAGTTTCCTAAAACTGAATTAATTCTTTATCGCACAAGACATCAATGGATTTAGGATATAGAAAAACCAGGGAAATTCATCCATATAGGGACATATCTTCTTGGGCATTCAATTTTATAGATATTGACGGTCAGATAGCAGTAGTCAAGCTTACCATCCTTGAAGAGGATAGAAAAAATATGTAGATTATTTGACACCATATAAATTTGAAGATGATTGGAAAGTCATCACTGAGCAGTTTTCAATGTTTTAGATAATTACATTTCAAAACATAAGAACAGATGCATTCTCGCGAATGATTCGAAGTGCCTTTGACATCTGATTTTCGACTGTTTTTATTGAAATGCCCATATCCTCAGCGATTTCGCGGTACTTTCTGCGCTCCAATTTATTCATGATAAAAATCTCCTTACACTTAGGCGG
Organism: Flagellimonas rhodophyticola; assembly: GCF_049332665.1. Taxonomy (NCBI): domain Bacteria; kingdom Pseudomonadati; phylum Bacteroidota; class Flavobacteriia; order Flavobacteriales; family Flavobacteriaceae; genus Flagellimonas; species Flagellimonas rhodophyticola. The sequence continues at coordinate 20,646 of NZ_CP186326.1, forward strand.
TAGCTTATCTATTAGCTCCTCCAACTTGGCCATGGTCGATTTTAAATAAGTATCATCCTCCTTCTGCTCAAAATAACTCTCATAAATGGTATCCCATCGAATTTTGTCCAACAGGTCAGGTTGCTTTTTTTGCTTACGAAGTTGTTGTAAAAATTGATTGTGACATGCCTTGAACAAATACCCCTTTAAGGAACCCTTGATATTGATCTGTTTTCTTTTCTCCCACAGTTTTATCATAACATCTTGAACAAGGTCCTTGGATAAATCTCGATCTCCACTCAATTGAAAAATATAGTTGCACAACCAATCGTAATGATGATTGAACAAAAATTCATAAGCATGAATCTGTCCTTGCTTTAGTTTTTCAATAAGTTCTTGTTCCTCCATGCGGGATAAAAGTAAAAAAATAAAATAAATAGGGGTTTTTTGAACATCCTGCATCTTTATAACACAACCTTGTAGGAAAATGCAAAATAAAGAAGTGTTAATTGAGAAGTTTTTAGCCAGAACAATTTCGTCCAGTGAACGAAAAATGCTGAAAAAATGGGTGTTGAAAAAGAAGAAAAACCTTGATTTTTTTAAAGAGGAAATTAGAAAGCGTTCTAAAAACAGTCTATACCATCATTTTGATGAAAACGAAGCCTTCAAACGGTTTATGGAAAATGTAGAGAAAAGACAATCCAAAAAACAGTTTCCAAAAAGCTTACTGAAATATGCCGCTATTTTTGTTGGAGTACTTTCTCTTGGGTTTATGGCCTATCAATCCTTTATCAAAACAGATTCGACCAATACCATTGTCCAAAATGAGGAGACAAGTGAAAATCAACAAAAAACCGTGATTATTTCCTTGGCTGATGGCACAAAACAACACATTACCGCAGACGGGGCCACAGAACTCTTTGACAAGGATGGCAATACCATCGCAAAAAAACAGGATCAAGGTTTGGATTTTAGTCTTGTTGCTAACGAACAAGGAGAAAATCTGATATTCAATGAGGTCTACGTGCCTTATGGACAAACTTTTAATCTAAAGCTCTCCGACGGAACAAAAGTTTGGTTAAATGCCGGCACACGGTTAAGGTTCCCCCAAAACCTGAGCGCCGCCGCCCAAAATCGTATGGTTTACCTAGAAGGGGAAGCATTTTTTGATGTAACCAGAGACGAAAAAAGACCTTTTATAGTAAATGCTGAAAATTTGGATGTCAAGGTGTTGGGAACACAATTTAATGTATCAGCTTATAAGTCCGATCGCAAAATTGCAACAACCCTAGTCGAAGGTTCAGTAAGTGTCTATGAAAATTCCAATCCAAGTGAGAACATATTATTGACCCCTAGTTATCAGGCCGCTTTTGTCAAAGAAAATGGTGCTATGACCAAAAAGAAAGTTGACCCTCGAGTTTATACTAGCTGGATTGAAAACAGATTAATTATCGACAACCTGACCTTTGAAGAGATTTTGACCAAACTGGAAAGATCACACAACGTTTCCATCATAAACCAGGTTGAAAGTCTAAGGAATGAAATATTCAAAGGAGAATTCGAAAATGAAGATATCAAAACTATTTTGACCACTATTGCCGCGAGTACATCATTTACGTTTGCAATAGAGAATAACGTAGTAACAATTTCAGAATAAAAAAGGGAAGGTGTTGCACCACCTTCCCCAATACTAGATCGCTAACATGGATTATTAACAATCAAACATTCAAAATTATGAAAAAAAGCATGGTTTTCAAGTCACCATTTTTTTTGGTGGCCAGTACCAAAATGCCGCTTAAGATGAAGATTAGTTTTTTACTTACTTTCTTTATTATCTGCCAGCTCTCTGCCAGTGATATCTACTCGCAGAAAAGGGTTCAATTTAACTTTGAAAATGTTCCCTTAAAAGAAGTTCTCAACGAGATAAAAAAACAGTCGGGTTATAAATTCTTCTACAACGTAAAGGAAATCGATGATACCAAAAAAACATCATTATCGGCTTCTGACGAAAAGATACTTACTGTTTTGGATAGACTTTCAATCAAAGAAAGCTTGGAATATTCAATCAATGGAACTCAAATCATCCTAAAAAAACAATCTCAAGATAAAGTGAATGCCAATGGACAGGCTCAACAGGAAGTCAGAGGTACGGTAAAAGACCCAGATGGCAATCCTTTGCCAGGAACCAACATTTTGGTCAAGGGGACTACGAATGGCACACAGGCTGACTTTGATGGAAACTTCACCTTAGAACTTGATGATACTAATGTTACCCTAGTAGTTTCCTATTTAGGGTTTAAAACAACAGAAGTCGCCTTAAATGGACAAACCAGCATTGCTATTGTCCTTGAGGAAGACGCTGCTCAATTGGAAGATGTTGTGGTAGTCGGGTCTAGAAATCCAAATAGAACAGCTACAGAAACCACAGTTCCGGTGGATGTAATTGACATCGCCGCCATTGCCAATCAAGGTCCCCAGGTCAGTGTTAATCAAATACTGAACTACGTGGCACCTTCTTTCACCTCCCAATCACAAACAGTTTCGGATGGTACAGATCATATTGATCCGGCCTCGCTCCGTGGTTTAGGTCCCGACCAAGTTTTAGTTTTGATCAATGGGAAAAGAAGACACAATACAGCATTGATCAATGTTAATGGGACTGTGGGAGCAGGTAGTGTAGGCACGGATATGAATGCCATCCCCGCGGCGGCTATTCAGCGTATCGAGGTACTTCGAGACGGAGCTGCTGCACAATACGGTTCAGATGCCATAGCCGGTGTCATCAACATTGTATTGAAAAAAGCTACCGGAAAATTAGACCTTTCGTTGACTTCAGGGGCTAATTTCAGCGAAAACAGTAATCAGTTTGAAGGTGGAAGTGATGGAGAAAAATTCCAGTTGGATGCCAATTTTGGACTACCAATTGGTGACCGAGGTTATATCAATTTTACAGGGTCGCTTTCCACAAGAGAACCCGCATTGAGAAACAAAGATTACGCCGGGGATATCTTTCAAGGTTTTCACGGAGCAGAACGAATTTTTGCTGCCGGCGGCGGTACAGTTGCGGATATGACGCTACAGGATTATGCAAATGCTTCACAAGGTATTAGTTATTTGGATCAATCCATCAAAGATCAGATTTCAGGATTAAACTTGAATGATGATACCGATATTGGCACGTTTCGCGATTTATTAGGTTTTGATGCCGATGAAGATGAATTGGCGGCTCGCGGACTAACGCGCAGGGACTTTAGATTCAAAGTTGGTACTTCAAGACTTAGAGAAGGTAAATTCTTTGCCAATATGTCCATTCCTGTTTCGGAAGACACAGAGGTTTATGGTTTTGGTGGTATTAGCTACCGCCAAGGTCTGGCATCCGGATTCTATAGAAGACCCGCTCAAGGTGACGGTCGCGCCAATACTCCAGCATTTCCTAATGGATTTTTACCCAATATTGGAACCGACATCTTAGATCAATCTTTAGCTGTCGGAATTCGAGGAAAAATCAACGAATGGGATGTTGATTTCTCCAATACATATGGAAGAAACACTTTTGATATTACTGTCGGTAATTCCAGTAATGGAACTCTTGGTGTTGCCACCCCACGTTCTTTTGATGCTGGTGGATTAGGTTTTACCCAAAACACCACTAATTTGGATTTCAGCAGATTCCATGAAGACATCTTTGAAGGGTTTAATGTGGCCTTTGGTGCAGAGTATAAAGTAGAGAAATATGAGATTATTGCAGGTGAAGAAGCCTCATACACAAGCTATGATATCAACGGAAACCCTGTAAACAGTATTACTCCGGATGACCAATTGGTGCGAAACAACTTTACAGGTTCGCCATTAGGTGGGGGTGCCCAAGTTTTTAGAGGATATGATCCCGGGAATGCCACGGAGAAGTTTCGAAATAACATCTCGCTTTATGCTGATTTTGAAGCCGATTTTACCGAAAATTGGCTGGTGAGTCTTGCTGGTAGATATGAGAATTATTCCGACTTCGGTAGCACCTTCAACTACAAACTCGCTACGCGATTAAAACTTACTGAGAATTTAGCACTTAGAGCGGCTAGCAGTTCGGGTTTTAGAGCACCTTCATTGCACCAGCAATTCTTTAGCAGAACAAGTACTGTTTTTGTGGACAACGTGCCTTTTGAACAAGGCACATTTACCAATGATAGTAGAGCCGCTTCACTTATTGGGATTGATAAGTTAAGAGAAGAAACCTCCAATAGCTTTAGCGCAGGATTGACTGGAACTTTTGGTCAATTTACCGTTACTATCGATGGATACTTGATCAATATCGATGATCGTATTGTATACAGTGGTAGCTTTGGAAATGGTGGTGATCCAGAATTAACTGGAATCTTCGATGCTGCCGGAGCCACAAGTGCGCGTTTTTTCGTTAATGCAATTGACACTAAGTCTACCGGTTTAGATGTTGTGATTTCCCATAAAGCTGCTTTGGGAGAAGCAACATTGAAAAATGACTTGGCAGCAAGTTTCAACAAAACCGAAGTTGAAGATATTTTTGTGCCAACACTTATCGAAAATGCCGGACTGAGCGGTTCGTTTTTTGACGGACAAGAGGAAGCCTTTTTGACCTTGGCACAACCTAGGGCAAAATTGAACCTTACCAATATGGTTTCTATTGATTCATGGGATTTCCTATTAAGAAATGTTTATTTCGGCGAAGTTACCGATCCAGACGATTTTAATGGAGATGCTAGAGTTGACGGAACCACCGTAAGTGATGACGCCCTTTATGGCGGAAAATTGGTGACAGATCTTACAATTACTAAATCATTTTCAGAAAATCTGTCCTTAACCGTTGGCGCAAATAACCTTTTGGATGTTTATCCAGATGAAAATAGAGCTGGTGGTACTTCAGGAGATCAATTTGTATACTCTAGAAGAACATCACAATTTGGATATAGTGGACGCTACCTGTTCGCAAGATTACGTTTGAGTTTGTAGTTTTTATACTGCTTAATTATTTGAGTTTTGTTTATTGATAAAACCCTCCTTAAAAAGAGGGTTTTTTTAATCAATGCAGGTCCATTTTCCCAAAATTACCATTTGTTCTCTCTTTATGGCATAAATGCGAGGGTACATGCCCATAATTTTGCTTCCATAAACTTTAAAAAACATTCAAGATGAAAAGAGCATTAATTATAGGAGGCAGCAGTGGAATTGGTAAAGCCACAGCACAAAATCTTCTTAACGAAGATGTAGAAGTACATGTGGTAGGCACCAACGACTCAAAATTGGACGCCTTTAAAAGTGAAGTCGGTGATAATCTGTTCACTCATAAAATAGATATCACCAATAAAGAACAGGTAAACAATCTTATTTCCAATATAAACGGTTTGGACAACCTCGACTATTTGGTAAACGCTTCCGGTATTTTTGGTCCAAAAGCATTCATGGACCATACCACCGAAGATTATGATTCCTACCTTGATTTAAACCGAGGATTCTTTTTTATTACTCAAGCCGCAGCTAAAAAAATGGCTGAAACCAATGGTGGTGCTATCGTAAATGTAGGCTCAATGTGGGCTAAGCAATCGGTAAAAGCGACCCCTTCTTCCGCATATTCCATGCAAAAAGCTGGGCTGCACAGTTTGACGCAACATTTGGCTATGGAGTTAGCAGATCATAAAATACGGGTAAATGCGGTTTCTCCTGCCGTAGTTGAAACACCTGTATATGAAAGTGTTTTCGGTGGTAAGCAAGAAGCGAACGATGCGCTTCAAAATTTCCATGGTTTCCATCCAATAGGAAGAAATGGAAGAGCTGAGGATGTTGCCAACACCATTTCTTTCTTGTTATCGGACAAATCTTCATGGGTAACCGGTGCGATATGGGATACCGATGGCGGTGTAATGTCTGGAAGGAATTAATTTCTTTTGGAAACAATACATTCAAAATACATCATTGTTGGGGCAGGTTTATCAGGTTTAACTACAGCCCATGCACTATTGAAGGCTGGCGAAGAAGATTTTATCATAACAGAAGCCAGAAATAGAATTGGAGGTAGAATAAACACCATTGAAGGTGTTGATTTAGGGGCCACATGGTTTCAAGACCATCATTCCTATCTTTCTGAACTTCTCGATGATTTGCCGGTAGATAAATTTGAACAGTATTCCGAAGGAAAAAGTGTTTTGGTATATAATACCATGGCGCCAGCACATTATTTTGAGAGCCAACATAATGGACCATCGGCATATCGCATCGTCGATGGTTCTATTGCCTTAATTGAGAAACTTGTTGAAACACTCTCCGAAAAAATACACCTGAATACTCCGATTTCTGCTATCAACGAAAACCAAAACCTTCTTAACTTCAAATCCGCAAATAGGATATACTCAGCGGAAAAAGCTATCATAACTATTCCCCCGAAACTGGCATCTGCATTGGATTTCAATCCAGAATTACCTGAAAGCTTGCTTCAAACCATGAAATTCACCCATACCTGGATGAGCAACGCCATGAAAGTGGGTATTCTTTTTGACACGCCTTTTTGGAGAAAAAAAGATTTTTCAGGGACCATTATAGGTCAAGTAGGCCCGGTTATTGAACTTTATGACCATTGTGATTATCACGGAAACACTTTTGGTTTGATGGGCTTTGTTAATGAGGGGCTAAGAGACACTTCTCCAGAATTAAGAAAAGAGAAAATCCTAAACTATTTGGAAAAATATCTGGGGAAAGAGATACAAGACCATACGAGTTACCTTGAAAAAGATTGGTCCATGGACCGACACACATCCTGTGAAAATCTGAAATCTGTATATATGAGTCCTCAATACGGGCATGCACTTTATAATGAGTGGTATTTGAATGGAAAACTCTTTTTTTCCGGAACAGAAACCTCCCCTATCCATGGCGGATATCTTGATGGTGCCGTTTATAGTGGATTCAATGCAGCCAAAAAATTGATGGAAGGATAATGCGTATATTTAATGGTTGGTAATCTTATAAATTCTACCGTCAATTTTGTCCAAAATTGCCCAATATCATCTTCATAAATTAAATCCTGGAAAACTTCAATTTGAAGTTTATGACCTGCGGGAGTATCGCATAAAAAGTGGGGATAAAGCGGCAGTTCCTCATTCTCATAGTTATTATCAAATCATATGGTTTTTTACCAAAGGAGGAACACATTCCGTGGATTTCAGAACCTATGACATTAACAAAGACACTATCCTTTTTATCACCAAGGATCAAATTCATTGTTTTGATGAAAATCTTGATATAGAAGGTTGGCTTATACATTTCAACGAAAGCTTTTTTATGCATACAGATGTGGATATTTTTCTGAAATATAACATCTTCAAAACCCAAGAAAATCCATGTTATGCTTTGGAACATAAAACCATTGAGACCGCCAAAAATTATATGTCCCTAATTATTGAGGAACTCTCAAACCGAAATCGATTTGGTTTTGAAAATGCAATTCAGTTTTTGCTAAAATGCCTTCTAATTAATTTGGAGCGCGTCCATCAGCATAAAAACGAAGGGGAAATGGGACTTAGTAATGCCTACGAGCTTCAATTTTATCAATTTAAAGAGCTTATCGAGGAGAATTACAAAAACAATCTTTCAGTAAAGGAGTATGCCGATGCCATGCATATTTCTACAAAAACACTCACCACAATAACGAAAACCATATCGCAGACATCCCCGGCCCAGATTATTGCGGAGAGAGTGGTTTTGCAAGCCAAACGCTTGTTGCGATTTACCAGTTGGCAAATTGGGGAAATCGCATTTCAATTGGGTTTTGAAGACCCCTCTTATTTTGTAAAATACTTTAAAAGACACGTAAATATGTCACCCAATATTTTCCGTAATCTGAAATAGAATGTTTGCATATCTTTAGGTCCATGAATAGCAAACACATTGGTCTTTTTCTAGGCCCTCTAGCATTTTTATTATTATTAATACTTCCTTTCGAATTGGTCTCTGAAAAAGGCGACGCCGTTATCGCAGTTGCGGTATGGATGTTGATTTGGTGGATTACCGAAGCAGTTTCCATTTCGGTGACGGCATTGTTACCTCTATTGTTGCTGCCTATTCTCAAAATATTGCCTATTGCAGAAGTGGGAGCAAATTATGGTAGTCCAATTGTCTTTCTTTTCTTTGGTGGATTTGTAATGGCTTTGGCGTTGGAAAAAGTCAACCTGCACAAACGTATCGCGCTGAACATTATTCGTCTAACAGGGACAACACCCAATAAGGTTATTTTAGGTTTTATGATAGCCACTGCTTCATTGAGCATGTGGATCAGCAATACCGCAAGTACGGTTGTGATGCTTCCCATAGCACTTTCAGTAATTAATTTGTTGATTAATGATGAAGATGGTTTTACCAAAAATGATAAGAATTTTGCGTTAAGTGTGATGCTAGGTATAGCCTTCTCTGCAAATGCCGGAGGTATAGCCACTGTTATCGGAACTCCTCCCAATTCTGTTTTGATTGGACTATTGGAAAATGAATATAATATTGAGATTTCATTTTTAAAATGGATGACTCTCGGACTTCCTTTCTCTATCATCATGGTGGCAATTTGTTACCTGGTATTGGTAAAGTGGATGTTCCCAAACAGGGATTTGAAGTTTAATGCTTCCAAAGAGGTAATCGAAACCGAATTAAAGAAATTGGGACGTACTTCGGGAAAAGAAAAATTGGTGCTTACAATTTTTGGCGTCACAGTTTTCTTGTGGATTTTCAGAACCTTAATCAATGCGATTTTCCCTCAGCTTGGACTTACGGATACCATGATCAGTATTTTCGCAGCGATTTCCCTATTTGCTATCCCATACAACTTAAAGAAAGGGGATTTCATCATAAAATGGCAAGATACTTCAAAACTCGCATGGGGTATCTTAATTCTATTTGGTGGTGGACTTGCCCTTGCCAAAGGGATGTCTACCAGTGGAATTGTAGATATGGTAGCTGCGGCTATAGCGAATAGTGAAATCAGCATACTATTAACAGCTTCCTTGCTCATACTTTTAATGCTCTTTATGACCGAATTGATGAGCAATGTTGCCTTAGTCGCGGTGCTCGCACCAGTCGTAGCAGGTATTGCCATTGGACTCAACATTCCCTTACTTCATCTATTGATTCCGGTAACTATTGCAAGTAGTTGCGCTTTTATGTTACCCATGGCCACACCTCCCAATGCAATTGTATTTGCCAGTGGCTATGTCAAGATTGCCCAAATGGCACGAGTTGGAATCATTTTAAACCTTATTGCCGTAGGTCTGCTGATCTTGGTTTTCAACTTTGTGCTTCCCTTACTTTTTTAAAACATGAACCCCTCCGAATTGGAGGGGCTCAACAAACTAACTAACTCAAAAAAGTATGAAACTAACTCTATTGTATATACGGATCAAAACCCTCTGGTAGATATCCTGAAGTGTTAAATCCGAGTTCTATATGATCACATTCCTCCATATAGTTTATTGCCTTTAATGAAAATGAGCCGCTGTAAGGGTCAAAATTTTCTGGTAGATACGGTGCCGTATCAAACCCCAACTCCAAATCCTGATTTTCTTCGATAAATACCACTTTGTTTATATCGAACTCCTCCTTAGAAACCTCTGGCTTCATTGCACTTGCTGCAGCAACAAAAGCTACTCCCGCAAGCATACCAAGTTTAAAATTTCTATAATTCATAACCGCTTCGTTTTTAATTGTTATACAAAGGTAAAACCACATTATGTGAAGTTTATTACAATTAGTTTTTTGTTAACGTAGCCCAGAAATTAGGTGAAAAACAATGTTGATAATTCTAAGTTTGAATTATTGAAAACCCGGCGATTTTAGAAAGCAATCTTTGTAGGATTGTTAGTATTAAAACTGATTTATTGCCATTTACACTTGGTCGATTTTTGTGTTATTTTTTTGTTAATCGATTCCAAAAACAATCTAGCACCAACAAATTAACATTAAAGCAACAAAAAGCCCTCGATGGAGGGCTTTTCTAACTAACTAACTCAAAAATTTGTAAAATGAAAACTAAAACATCCTACCTAGTTTGCCCTTGCATGTGGGTCAAAACCTTCTGGGAGATACACTGAGGCATCAAACCCTAAATCTATATCTTCATCCTCCATATAATTAATGGAAGCTACTTCAATTGAACCTTCGTAAGGATCAAATCCTTCAGGAAGTAAATACTCGCTGTCAAGTCCTAAGTTAAGTTCAAAATCTTCCTCTATATATGGGATTGTATTCAAATCAATATATACTTCATAAGGGGAGAATCCTTCTGGCAAATAATCCTCGGTATTAAAACCTAAATCATTATTCTCTTCCTCGAAATAGTCAACCGAATGGACATCGACAATATCGGTGTACGCATCAAACCCTTCAGGTAAATATTCTGAGGTATTGAAATACGGGTTTAACTCAGTTTCGTTTTCGATGTATATAATGGAATTCAAATCAAAATAGGTTTCGTAGGGGTTGAAGCCCTCAGGAAGGTAATCGGAGGTATTAAAACCTAAGTCCTCCGTCGATTCTTCTTCCATGAATTCTATTTCATTTAAATTCAGTTCAAAGGATCCAGAATTATACATAGTGTATAACTTTGAAGTCGCATTTTTGGTCTCAGCATTGATTTGCAATACTGTGAAATTGTTTTCAAACGTACTTAAGGATTCCGTCTTGGTTTCTACAACAGGGACCTTCGTACTTTGTTGGTCGTTTGCTACAGCGGTACTACCTAAAAGTACGCAACTGTACATGATTAATAACTTGTTCATTTTGATTGAATTTTTTGATTGATGATGTATGCTTATAAGACTATCCAAATTCTAAATTGTTACAGATTTTTAGTTTTTTTAAGGAAAAACAAATTTCCGCTGAGCTCAACTATAGGTGGTCTTTCAACGGGAAGCACCAGTAAAATTAGATGCTCCCATTGGTTGATATCTTCCAGAAAAAAATTGAGAGTTAATATTTATTTAACAGTCTGTTTTTATGTTTTTTAGGTTCTTTGGTAGCTATTCGTTACATCAAACCGATATCAAATGATCAAAAATGTTCTTACCAAGATTTTCTTGGCTGTTTTTCTTATAGGCGCAGTTCAAACTTCGGACGCACAACTTTTTAAGAAGAAAAAGAAGAAGACCGAACAAAAAGCAGAAGACAAGTCAAAAAAAGGTGATATCAAACCTTATGAAAAAGTAATCACCAAAGAGGCAAAAACTGACGAAGGACTTTTTAAAGTTCACCAAGTAGAAGACAAACATTTTTATGAGATACCGGATTCCCTATTTAATAGGGAGATGTTGATGGTAAGTCGTATTTCCAAAACCGCAACAGGAATTGGTTTCGGTGGAGGTAAAATCAACACCCAAGTACTTCGTTGGGAAAAAAAGCCTAAAAAAGTATTGTTAAGGGTTGTTTCTTATGGTAACGTAGCTGCTGACTCTCTTCCCGTGCATGAAGCAGTTGTAAACTCGAATTTTGAACCGGTACTTTTTGCTTTTGACATAAAAGCATTCAATAAAAAAGATTCCCTTAATCCTGCCACAGTAATTGAAGTAGACCCCTTATTCAGTAAGGATGTAAAACCTTTGGGAATGCCTGAGAGTAGAAGGAAAAGCTATAAGGTAAGCCGACTGGATGGTGACCGCAGCTATATTGAATCCATTAAAAGTTATCCATTGAACATTGAAGCAAGGCATGTGAAAACCTATGCCGCAGGTGCTCCTCCAAGTAATCAAAGTTTAGGTTCTATCTCGATAGAAATCAATAATTCAATGATTCTACTGCCCAAAGAACCTATGAAGCGCCGTTACTTTGATGAACGAGTAGGTTGGTTTGCCCGAGGCCAGGTTGACTACGGATTGGACGCGCAAGAAAGTAAGACAGTGAGATATCTGGATCGCTGGAGACTAGAAGTAAAAGATGAGGATATTGAAAAATATAAGGCTGGAGAATTGGTTGAACCTAAGAAACCTATTATATATTATGTGGATCGTGCTACACCAAAAACATGGGTTCCATATATTAAACAAGGTATAGAAGACTGGCAAGTTGCTTTTGAAGCAGCAGGATTCAAAAATGCTATTCTAGCCAAAGATCCTCCTAGCAAAGAAGAAGATCATGAATGGTCTCCAGAAGACGTGAGATACTCCGTTGTTAGATACCTCGCCTCCCCGATTCCTAATGCCAACGGGCCCCATGTAAGTGATCCACGAAGTGGTGAAATCTTGGAATCTGACATCAACTGGTACCATAATGTAATGACCTTGCTTCGCAATTGGTTCTTTGTGCAGACAGCGGCCATTAATCCAGAAGCGCAAAGTGTGGCCTTTAAAGATGAAATTATGGGTAGGTTGATTCGTTTTGTATCAGCTCATGAAGTCGGGCACACCCTTGGACTTCCTCATAACATGGGAAGCAGTGTGGCATACCCGGTAGATTCATTACGCTCTGCCGCTTTTACACAAAAATATGGCACAGCACCATCCATTATGGATTATGCAAGATTTAACTATGTGGCACAGCCTGAAGATAAAGGTGTAGCGCTTATGCCCAATATCGGCATCTATGACAAGTATGCAATCCAATGGGGATATAAACCTATTCTAAATACAGCTGCCGAAGCTGAAAAACCAATCCTCAATGGTTGGATTAGGGCGCATGAAAATGACCCTAGATATAGATTTGGACACCAACAAGTTGGTGATATCCATGACCCAAGTTCACAAACAGAAGACCTTGGCGATGATGCTATAAAAGCAAGTTTATATGGTATTGCCAATCTAAAGCGTATTGTTCCCAACCTTGCCAAATGGACGACTGAAGATGGTAAGGACTATGACGATCTTGGAACTCTATATGGACAGGTGGTTTCCCAATTCCGAAGGTATATGGGCCATGTTTCCAATAATATAGGAGGTGTTTACGAATATTATAAAACCGCAGACCAAGAAGGTGCTGTTTATACGCATGTTGATAAAGAACACCAAAAAAACTGTATGGCTTTTATGCAGAATGAATTATTCGAAACTCCTGAATGGTTAATCGACCAAGAAATTTTTAACAAGATTGAGTATTCTGGATCCGTAGAGCGTATTCGTGCTATGCAAGTACGCTATCTGAACAATATTCTTCAACTTGGAAAAATGGCGCGAATCATTGAAAATGAAACCATAAATGGCCAAGATGCATATGGCTTATTAGAAATGATGCAAGATTTAAGAAGAGGTATTTGGTCCGAAACCCGCAGTGGCAAATCTATTGATACATACCGAAGGAATCTTCAAAAAGCTCATATAGATCGGTTGGAATATATTATGACAGCCAAAAATCAGGGTAAATTATCGGATTTTGGAGGATACCGGAAATCGACTATAGTAAATACCAGTCAGTCCGATATTCGTTCTGTGGCCAGGGCTGAGCTCAACAATTTGAAACGTGATATCCGAAGTGGACTCGGCCGAATCTCTGACACCATGAGTAGATACCACCTTCAAGATGCTTTGGAGCGCATCGATTTGATTTTGGATCCAAAATAATTCTTGAATCCAGGTAGTTTGATTTAAGATTTGGCCTTTTTTAGGTTAAACTGTGCATTTTGTCGATTATACCATACATTTTGACCAGTTCACATCCAAAAAAGGCCATTTCACAACATATGATGGTTAGGTGCACTTGCTTTCCCTATTTTAGTAATCCCAAATCCTAAAATCATGACCTACAAGATCAAAAGCTTTCTTTATTTCTTATGCTTTGCCATCGCCGCCTATATATATAATAACATTCAACAACAAGAGGAGAGGTTTCAAGACCAAGTAAGTTCCACTTCCTTAGTTGAAACTGATTTTGAGGATAGTGATGAGCTTGAGGACACCCAAGAAAACCTCGTCGAGGATTCGGAGTAGCGTTCAAAAATTCCCGTGTTAAATGCTTCATAAATAATGATATGGTTATTAAACCATAGGGCACAAGTATTGTCCTAAAACCAAATCATTAAAAATTAAACATATGAAGCAGTTAGTAACATTAATGGTCTTATTGACCACAATTGGGGTTGTGGCCCAAAAACACACTAAAGGAAGAAAAGGTCAAAAGATGGACATGACCATTGAGCAGTTAGCGACCTTGGAAACAAAAAAAATGACCTTGGTTCTTGATCTCACTAAGGCGCAACAGTCCAAGGTGATGGACATAAATTTGGAAAAGGCCGAGTATCGCAAAGCGAAATTCGCTGAAATCCAAGCAAAAAAGGAAAGTGGTGAATGGCAAAAACCCACTTCTGATGAGCGATTTGCATTTGAAAATGCACGATTGGACCGACAAATCGCACATCAGCAAAAAATGAAGGAAGTATTGAGCAAAGAACAATACCAAACCTGGAAAAAATTGAAATTGCGAAAAGGAATGAACGGCAAAAAGAAAATGCAGGAGAAGGGAAGAAGAGGATAGTGTTTTTTGTTGATTTTAGAAGCCGCGCCGGCCATGGACGCGGCTTCTTTTTTTAAGTAAACTTTCTGAATCTCCTCTAAACCATTTTAACATTTTAAGGCGTATATATTATAACACCCATAAGGGCTGTCTTAATCCTTAAATTGATTTAAAATGAAAGTAAACTATGTGATTTCGGCCCTAACCACTCTATTAACTATATTCTTTTGCCCAGCCCAAGATGAAGATCTTACAAATTGGGATGGGAGTGTTTTTGAACCTGGCGAACAGGTCTATGTTTTTGGTAATAATGTAAAACTTCGTAGTGCCCCAAAAATGGAATCCGAGGTATTGGAATTCCTAAAAATTGGGGAATGGGTCCAAATTATCGAGAAGACTGAATTTTCTTGGCCTTATAATGGTTACGATTCTCCTTTTTACAAAGTAAAGTACGATGATGTAACGGGTTATATACTTGGTGGATTATTATCCATCGAAAAGAAAAACCTGAACGCAATGGACTATTTTTTCACTTTCTCCAAGGAAGGCAATCGCGATTTTCTAAACATTAGAAATGTTGTCGGCGGGAAATATGTCGAACAAAAGATTCCATTGTCCCATACCAATGTCACCCTCCATACCATTGGCAATAGGGGCATTCCCAATCTTGATGGGATTTTATACGTGGACTATATCGCTGAGTCATGTGCCGTTGAGGCTGGTGGCATCTATCTTTTTGCCCACTCTAATGGGCTTACCAAGGTTGCTGAACTTTCTGAACTTTCTGATGCTGGAGCATTCTATAGATTAGAACGTTTTATATTCCCGGATGACCATGGAGGTATTCCTGGGAAAATTTTCTTCAAAAAAGAACAGGGTGAAAACCTTGATGAGTCTTCTCTTTGGACCAAGACTTTCGTAGAAACTCGACAATTAAGTTGGGTTGATGGTAAGTTGGTTCCGGATTATAATCAAAAAGTGCCAAATTAATAAAGTACGTCCTTCTATCTATTGGTAGAAGGACTTACATTTTCAATTATCGGTCATTTAGCCGATTTTATTTATTATCTCCTATTTTACCGATATTTGCAATTATCGGTTATTTTACCGATATTTGTTTCATGTTTGTAACAACAGCAATAATTACTGGTGATATCATCAATTCTCGAAAGGATAGCCCGGAGGCCTGGTTGCCCAATCTGAAGAAGGTGCTTAACGCCTACGGAAAGGAACCTCAACAGTGGGAAATCTATCGAGGAGATAGTTTTCAAATAGAAATACCTCCAGAAAACGCTTTGGAAGCGGCCATTCATATTAAGGCCTATCTAAAACAAAGTAAAGGCATCGATGTACGCATGGGAATAGGTTTAGGTGAAAAAGACTATAGCTCTGAAAAAATTACTGAGTCCAACGGTTCCGCCTTTGTATTTTCTGGGGAGTGCTTTGAGAACTTGAAAAAACAGACTTTGGCCATAAAATCCGATTCCGAAATATTCAATACCCAAATCAACCTTATGCTACAACTTGCCTCTTTATCAATGGACAATTGGTTGCCTGCCACCTCAAGGATCGTGAAGACCGCACTGGAACACCCAAAGGCGAATCAAAAAGAATTGGCTGCACTATTGGAAAAATCACAAAGTAACATTAGCGAAGCGTTGATACGCGCCGGATTTGATGAAGTCAAAAAAATGATTCAATTTTATACAACCCAACTCAAAACACTATGATATTATTTGCTCTAAAACTGATCTTAGCCCATTTTCTAGGTGATTTTGTATTTCAACCTGCGCATTGGGTGGAAGATAAATTGGAGAAAAGATGGAAATCCAAATACCTCTATTGGCACATTGGTGTGCATCTGCTGGCTCTACTTCTTCTATTGCAATTTCAACAGTTGGGTATTATTGCCATAATCATTGTTTCCCATTACCTAATTGATCTAGGAAAGCTTGCCTTCACCAATGAAAAAAATTACAGATGGCTCTTTGCACTAGATCAACTATTGCACCTAGGAGTACTATTTATAATCGTTTATTGGGTTACTCCGTTTGAAATTGATCTACCAACACTCTTTGGAGAAAAAAGTCTGTTATTTCTGACCTTCTTAGCCTTTGTAACCTATGTTTCAGGGATTATTATGCGAATGTTGTTAGCTCCCTATTTTGCAGAAGTAATCAAAGATGATACAACAGAAGGAGGTTCTCTAAAAAATGCAGGCAAATATATTGGGATGCTGGAACGCTTATTCGTTTTTGGATTTATTCTCTTGAATCAATGGGCAGCCATTGGGTTATTGATCACGGCCAAATCTGTGTTTCGGTTTGGTGACCTTAATAAAGGAAAAAACCGAAAGCTTACGGAATATGTCTTAATCGGCACGCTTTTAAGTTTCGGCCTGGCTATTTTGGCTGGAATGTTATACAATCATTTGTCCGAAATAGTACAATAAAAAAGCAGACCTAAAAGGTCTGCTCAGTTAATCCATAAAGCTTAATATCAAACTTCAACAGGTTGGTTCCAAATACCGGTTGCAGCAGTTTCCTTTATATAGTCAGAAAAGTCGATGGCTTTTCTTCCCAATACTTTTTCAATATCCTTGGTGATAACTTGGTTCGCTTCATTACCCAAAACCTCTGTGAAAAGGTAGTTGATCAACCACACGTAATCTCCAGGCACGCCATGTTCCTTCAACATTTGGGTATAAGCTGATAATCCAATAGGCGTAAAGGCAATCTTTCTGTTTGTTGCTTCAGCAATTTCAGAGATTACTTCCTTAAAAGTTAAAAATCGTGAACCTGTCAATTCGTAAATATTTCCATTGTGCTCGTCATTCAACAAAGCTTCGACTGCCACATCAGCGATATCATTCACATCAACATAAGGTACTTTTGCATCCGCCTGGGGCAAGGCCACAAAACCAGCTTGAATCGGTTCCAGAAAGAAACTTTCACTAAAATTTTGATTGAACCAACTTGCCCTTACAATGGTATAATCCAATCCACTGTTGATAACAACTTGTTCACATAGCTCTGCCTCTCGCTCTCCTTTTCCCGAAAGCAATACAACCTTTTGCACGTCTTGGCGTTTTGCTTCCTTGACCAATCCTTCAATTGCCTCCAAAGCTCCGGGCACCGCTAAATCAGGTTGAAAAGTAATATACACTTTCTCCATTCCCGCCAAGGCGGTTTCCCAAGTTGCCATATCATCC
This sequence comes from Flagellimonas rhodophyticola, assembly GCF_049332665.1. Classification (NCBI taxonomy): domain Bacteria; kingdom Pseudomonadati; phylum Bacteroidota; class Flavobacteriia; order Flavobacteriales; family Flavobacteriaceae; genus Flagellimonas; species Flagellimonas rhodophyticola. The sequence continues at coordinate 38,272 of NZ_CP186326.1, forward strand.
CAGTCAAAAGCTGGACTTGCACTTCTTGAACCAACGCGTACGCTATGGCCTTGGCTTTCTAATCTTTGAACGATCCTGCGTCCTGTTTTTCCAGTTCCTCCGATTACTAAAATGTTCTGTTTCATAATTGTTTGTGTTTTTGATATTTATTTTTATTTATTAATTCCTGCAATAATCATTAATGCAAATGCGACCGTAGAAGCGACCATTCTAATCGTATGAAATCGATTCCATGGGTTTTCAAACCTCTCCCGAAGCATCTTTAATTCGGCTCCGCTGCTTTGCAATAAATCGGTCTTATCCAAAACTTGGTTTAGTGGTACATTGCCCATAATGGTTGTTAGTATAATTCCCAAGAAGTAGATGCCCACAGCGGTTACGATTAACCAAAAATGCGTTGTAGAAATCCCTTTGTTGGTAAATATTGCCACCACACCTATAAAAAAGGACCCAATAAAAACGGCAAAGAACAAAGGGTTTTCGATACTCCGATTCATTTTTTGAAACGCCTGTAGATAACTTAGATCATCCAATTGTCCAATACCAGGGGTAACTGCGTTTCCCCATGTAAAGCAAAGTCCTGCAACCAAGCCAAAGCATAGTGTAACCGCGAAAAGTGTAAGATTGCTCATTGTGATTTCCATTATTGATAGCTGAGATTATTTGTGTGTTCCATTTAGTTTCAATCGGACCTTCACATACCAGTAGAACATTGCAACAAGCATAAATTCCATGGCAATCAACCAAAAGCCCAAGTCTGTAAAAAATGTATAGTAACTCCCTCCGTTGGGTATAATCAGAAAGGGCACGGTGATCAAGGCGTCAAGAGTGGCACTTGCAAGAAACAGTGTTTGGGCAAGTTTCCATCCATGGGTGTTGCAATCTCCTTTCCTATAATACAACCAAGACCCTGTCCAAACCAAGGGTATGACAACCGCGAATAAGATAGCATTGGCCTGTTGTTCCCTATCATCCATTAGTGGGAGGTAAAAGGATAGACTATATGCACTTACACCGAATATCCAAATCAATATTCCAATTCCGATTGCTCTAAATGTTTTCATGACTGTTCGTTTTTAATTACAAGGCAAAACTAGAAAAGCCTATTGCGGAGAAGTTGTTCGAAAAGAAGTAAGATTTGTTCGAAAAGGATAACTTTGAACCTATGGCTGTAGCATTAAAAAACAAACGTAGGTGGCGCATACTCCGATTTTATATTTTAGGTTGGACCTTGGCCTGTATTTTTCTAAGTATTGTAAGAGGTGTGGGAACACAGGAGTTGGGAGAACTTCAATTCAATTTTCCTGATAACTTGGTGATTTCCGTTATCCTTGGTCCCATATTGGGTTTAATATCAGGTACGGCTCAAATCTTGGTCGAAGAGCGTATCTATAAGTTCATGTCCATACAAAGACTGTTGCTTATACGGTTTCTGTATACCATCCTTTTTCTAGTATTAATGGTTTTTACCGCCTATAGTGTCTATCAATTGTTATTTGGCACATCATTGGGGATACTCGACTTTGCATTTGATCGCGGCAGTGGAGCCATATATTTTTATATGCTCTCGGTAGATTTGTTTTTGGCCGTTTTAAGGCAAGTCAACCTAATGTTAGGCGAAGGGAATTTGATGAAATTACTTTTGGGAAGATTTTACACTCCTCGGGAAGAGTCGAGGATTTTTATGTTTTTAGATCTTCAAGACAGTACAGCGTTGGCGGAAAGATTGGGGCATGTAACTTACAGTAAATTGGTTCAGGACTGTTTTAACGATCTAGGTATTGCCATCTCCAGCGATGCAGAAATATATCAGTACGTTGGTGATGAGGCCGTGTTAACCTGGCCACTAGAAGAGGGCATCCAAAGCCAAAACTTACTCAAGACTTTCTATAATTTTAAACAGCGATTAGAGAGAAAAAGAGCATATTATGAAAAACGGTACGATTGTCTTCCTTTTTTTAAAGCTGGTGTACATGCAGGGATTGTGACGGTTACAGAGGTTGGTAAATACAAAAAAGAAATTGCTTACCATGGGGATACCATCAATACGGCAGCTCGAATTCAAGGGCAGTGTAATGCATTAAAAAGTGACCTCTTACTTTCTGAAAAATTAAAGCAGCAATTAGATTCACCAAACTATAAATTCAAAGCCATGGGAAGTGTTCCCCTTAAGGGGAAAAAAGAAGCAGTGGCTATTTTTTCCGCCACTCAAAACTAGGTAAATCGCCTATCTTCTGATTTCGCTTGGTCTGAATCCGAATTTCTTGGCAAAGGCATTGGAAAAAGAACTCAAACTATCATAACCCACATGCCAAGCCGCTTCTTGAACAGTGGCTTCTTGACTACGGATAAGTTCATGTGCCTTGGTCATTCGTTCATTCTGAAGGTATTTGAAGACCGGAACACCAAAAAGTTCCTTAAAGTCTTTTTTGAGTTTGAAGGTGTTTAATCCAATCCGTCTTGAAAGTTCAGTTAGTGAGGGGGGAGTATCCAAATTGCTCAAAAGAATTTCTTTGGCTTCATACAGTTTTTCCCGCTCACTGTTTTTGATACCTCCCTCCTCCAAAGTAGATAACTGCCAGAAAAAATGGGATAGCAAAGCCGTAATCTGACTGCGAAAGAACATCATTTTTGCTTTACCTTCATAGGTGTTTTTAAAGATTCCATCAACAATATTTTCCATTTCAGGAGTCATGAAAAATCGAGGACCTTCCACATAATGATCAGAAGGCTGTACCAGTTTTTCCAATAATTCTGAGAAAAGTTCTCCTTCGTTGTTGGGCAACTTTTGTAAATTCTTAGGTGATGTGGCGATTACAATGCACTGTAATGGTTTGTTTGCAGAAACTGTATGGACGCATTCCACTTTCTCATCCGCATAAAAGGATAAGGCAAGGCCCTTGGTATGCTCATAATCATTTTGTTTGGCACCATATTTCATGGACAAGTGCACATCGCCCGACCCATATAGGGCAACGGCGATTACCGGTTCATCAAAATAGCATGAATCCGTAATAACCTTATCTGAATCCGCTACTTCGACCAAAATGGTGAAATCGTTAATGTCCAAAATATCCCGAGTCATACATTTCCCGTGTGCATCTTAAAATTACCCAATTTTGGGGCAATTCTCAACCCCCATTCCATAAAATCATCAAACATAAAAAAACCACCCCTAAGGGTGGCCTTCAACCAAACTAACCAACCGCTACATTACTTCAAAATAAAAGCATCGATAGTCTTAGCAATATTTTCCTCAGAACCTTCAAAATCTTCTGAAAAAAGGTGCGCATAAAGTGGTTTTCCTTCAACTTTAGTGTTCAGTTTTAAATCTTGTTTTTGCGCAAAGACATTATCCCATTTCGTTCGAACCTTGGCCCAAGTTGCCCCATGTTCTTTCCACCAGTTTTGAGCAGCCACACATCGGCTGTCATCCACTTTTTTATAGGTATTGTATCCCTTTTCTTCCGCTAAAATCACATCAGCAGTGTCTTCTTTTCTTATAATCTTTTTATTGTCCTGATCATGAACCCATCCTTCATTGTTAACCACATGTCTATTGTTTCTTAGTGTTACATTGTAATCACTTCTTTTGGTATATTCCCTTCTCGGTAGGGGAGCGTCGGTGGCATTTTCCCAATAACTTGAACCATTTTCATGCATCCATGTAGCAGACCCTTCATATCGTGGACTATCATCGACCTGATATACTTTTTGAGTCCATTGGCCTTTTACATCCTCCTTTGAAAGTGCAGCGTAAGTCCAAATATTATCCGCATTATAGGTGTACATATCCGTATTCTCAAATAACCAATCCTGCCTCCAGTGTTTAATTACTCGAGGTGAATCCGGTTTACCAACAATTAGAAGGTGCTGCATGGCAATCTTGTCCTTATTTTCAGATACCAACTGTACCCATTCCAATGCCTTGTCATGTTTTACTTTGGAAGGCTCATAGTTTTCATCGTCGGAATATTCGAAGGTTTCGGCAAAGTTGAAGCCTACCTCATAACAGCCGCACATGCTCTTAATGGCATTTTGATCTTGCTTCTTCTTACTCTGCGCATTAACGCTAAAGACCAATGCTAGGCTCAATACGGTGAAAAGTGTTGTGTGTTTCATTTCAGTGTTGCTTTTTGGAATTAAAATTAAAAATTTAATGTTATTCTTATTTAGATTGAATTAAAATAAATATATATTTGCTGCAAATCTAAAATAGAATGAGTCTAAATAAAAATAATATTCCATTTATTTTTTTCCTCCTAATTACCATTGGTGTTAAAGCCCAAGAAAGACCGAGCATTCAAAAAGATTCCATTTTAGTTGAAAACCTTGACGAAGTTGTAGTTACCGCAACGCGCACTATCAGACAGTTATCCTCCCTACCTCTACCTGTGACTTTGATTCCCAAAAAGCAATTGGAACAGACTGGTGTTACACGTTTGAATGAAATACTGAACGAGCAGACCGGAATTATCATGACTCCAGATGCCACCATTGGTGGTGGTGAGGGGGTACAAATCCAAGGTATTGCCTCCGATTATATCCTTGTACTTATCGATGGTGTTCCTGTGGTAGGGCGCAGCTCAGGAAACTTGGACCTTAGCCGTTTTGCCGTTGGCAACATCAAACAAATTGAAGTGGTTAAAGGACCTTCTTCCAGTCTTTTTGGCTCAGAGGCCTTGGGGGGAGTTATCAACATTATCACCGAAAAGCCAGTTTCAGAAAAAGTAGCGGGACAAATATCCCATCGTGTTGCCTCCTTTAACAATCAAAATACCAACTTCAGCTTAAATCAAAGACTGAACAAGCTTGGCTATTCATTTTTTGCTGATCGATTGAGCTCTGACGGGTACGACCTGTCCCCAAATCAAGAAGGTAACACAGTCAATCCTTTTTTCAATTACACTTTCAACGGACGTGTGTTCTATGATTTTTCAGAAACTTTGGATGTTTATGCATCAGGACGACATTTCTTTCAAGAATTCGATGTTTCGCCAAGTACTAGTGAAGAAAAGGACACCAACTTACAACTAAGGATCAACCATGATGCTTCAAAAAAAACCAACCTACAATATGAATTCTATTATACCAACTATGTCACAAATGAACGTGCTGTTGATCCAATAGATAACGAACTACTCATCGAAAACGACTTCGACCAGAAACTCTTTAGGCCCGAAATTCGGTTTAACCATATAATCAAAGAGGGCAATATCATTTCCTTAGGTGGCGGATATAATTTTGAAAGTTTAGATCGCTCTCTTTTTGCCGAAACAGTATCCTTTGATTCGCAATATGTGTTCGCCCAATATGATTTTAAACCATGGGAAAAGCTTAATATAATTGCAGGTGCACGTTTCGATAACCATAGCGAGTATAACTCACAATTGAGTCCTAAAATTTCCGCTCGTTATCAACTCTCCGAAAACCTAGCTATTAAAGCTTCCGTCGGAAGCGGTTTCAAAGCCCCTGACTTTAGACAGCTCTATCTTGACTTTACCAATGCAGCGGGGGGCGGATATTCCGTTTTTGGAAAGGAAGTTGAAGCTGCGGGAATAGAACGACTCCAAAACAACCGAGAAATAGCAACCCTTCAGGTAAACGATTCGGAATTGGGAGAACAATTGGACGCCGAAAGCTCCATTGGTTACAATCTTGGGTTTACATATAAAAAAGGAAAGCTAACCGCTGACCTCAATTTTTTTAGAAACGACTTTAAAAATCTAATTGATACAAGAATCCTAGCCGCCAAGACCAATGGTCAAAATGTATTTGGCTATATCAATAGGGAAAGTGTTTATACACAAGGTTTGGAAATCGATATGAAGTACAGCCCATCTAACCTACTTAGTTTTTCTGTGGGATACCAACTACTGTTTGCGTATGACAAAGACAAATTGGATGACATTTCCAATGGGGAAGTCTTTGCTCGAGATCCTGAAACTTTAGCGACCATTCAGCTTGAAAAATCAGACTACATCGGATTGGAAAATCGTTCAAGACACACCTTGAATTTTAAAACCTTTTATGAAATCCCAAGATGGAAAGCCAACGCCAATCTAAGAATCACTTATCGAGGTAGGTTTGGCCTTACCGACCGCAATGGCAATGGGTTATTGGATGATTTCGACAACTCCTTTGTGGATGGTTATGCGCTTGTAAACCTTACCATTGGGAAAACATTTTTAAAACATTATCAATTGCAACTGGGCGCCAATAACCTTTTGAACTTCAAGGGAAGTAATCCATTGGCTGCCCAGGATAGTCAATTGCTCATCAATCCTGGAATTCAACTGTTCACAAAACTCAATATTCAATTTTAATATATACATACTTATGAAAACCAATTTTAAACTTTTTAGCCTTTTGTTCGTATTGATCGCTTTTGCAAGCTGCAGTGATGATGATGGTCCAAATCTCGTTCCTGTCGAAAGCAAAACGGCGTCCAACATTGCCGCACCCCAAACTGGAGGCCAAGGTCAGCCGGTGGGAGGAGTTTTTACCAAATTCAATTTTGCTACTGGACAAGTAACCACAAGTGAAACTGAATGGGACCTTGCTTTTAGAGGAACAACCGTGGCTGTAAATGGAGGCGTAGTGACGGGAACTGCCGAAGAGCCAAGTCGAAGTGGAAATGGAGGAGCTTCAGTTCAGTCCGGAACTTTTGCCAGTATTACAGATGCCGACGGACTCACTTTTACTCAAGATGCTGATGGTGCATTTGCCATTCCCTCAGGAAGCGACAATGGATGGTACAACTATAATTTTATGACCAATATCGTATCTGCAATTCCTGGGAAAGTGTTCGTAATCCGCACACATGATGGAAAATATGCCAAGGTGGAGTTCTTGAGTTATTATGAAGATGCGCCCGCCAACCCTGACCCGAATACCGATGCTTCGCGCTTCTATACCTTCAATTATGTGTACAACCCGAATGCAGGTGAAACCACTTTGACTCAATAAGATGAAAGCAAATATTTTATTTATTATCCTTAGACTCATTTTGGGTGGCATGATGGTCTATGGTGGAATCCAAAAATTCCAAAAACCCATTCCTTCACCCGTTGAAGTATTGGAAAAGGCAGAAAAATTCAAATCTCCTGAAAAGGAAAGTACTCTTCAGAAGATTTTGTATATCAGTGGTGCGAAACAGACAGGATACTTTTGGCAGGTTTTAGGAATAGCAGAACTGCTCTTTGGGTTGCTTATACTATTGCAAGGAACCGGCTTTGTTGGAGCAGTATTCTTACTGCCCATTACCCTGCACATCTTTTTGTTTCATGTTTTTCTTGAAGCTGATGAAATGGGAGAGCTATTACAAACCGGGGGGCTTTTTGCCATCAATATAATTTTGGTGCTGAAAGAACATAAAAAATGGAAACACTTGCTTTGGATCAAACCGATTTGATCTGGTTGAGTTAGTTTGTTTTTGTTTGTTTTTGTTAAAGACGGGGCCAAGGCCCCGTCTTCTATTCCCATTCTTCATTTCAGCTTTCGCTCTCCTTCTGCAATGGTAACATCGTTGATACTCGCATACCGTTTTTTCATCAAGCCTTTGGCATCAAATTCCCAGTTCTCATTACCATAGGCACGAAACCAGTCGCCGTTTGCAGTTTGGTATTCATACTCAAATCGTACGGCAATGCGGTCATCTCCATGGGCCCAATATTCCTTTTTCAATTTGTAATTCAACTCGTTTTGCCATTTGTCTTCCAAAAACGACTGAATTTCCTTCCTTCCATTAACAAATTGTGAGCGATTTCGCCACTCACTATCCACCGTATACGCCTTGGATACTTTAACAGGGTCTTGGCTGTTCCAAGCATCTTCAGCCATTTGAATTTTCTGTCTGGCCGTCTCTAAAGTAAAGGGAGGTACCGGCAATTTTATTTCGTCTTTTCCCATGATGTTTATGATTGTTTGTGATTTGGATTGAGTCGTGAAAAAGTTAAAAACACTACCCGCAGCATCATGAAAAAACAATGCTACGGGCAGCGAACCTAATTATTGAATTTTGTTCTTCTTCAGGAAATTGTCGATATAGTTTGCTATTTCATCTCCCTTTTCTTCCAATGCGAAATGACCTGTATTCAACAAATGAAATTCCACATTATTTAAATCCTTCTTATATGGATGCGCTCCAGAAGGAGGGAAAATGTAATCGTTCTTTCCCCAGACAATCAAAGTTGGTATCTGATGTTCGCGAAACAACTTTTGCCATCCAGGATACTTATCCACATTAGTGCGGTAATCATAGAACATGGCCAACTGAATCTCATTATTCTCAGGTCTGGTCAAGTGTTGCAAATCGTGATTCCAGTTATCTGGACTTACTTTGGTGCTATCTTGTACTCCATGTAGATATTGCCACTTTAACCCTTCAATTTGATGGAAAGCCTGTAAAGGCTCCTTATTAGCTTGGGAATTATTGGCCCAAAGTTTACGTAGTGGGTTCCAAAAGTCTGTCAAACCTTCCTTATACGCATTCCCATTCTGAACAATAAATGCCTCTACCCTTTCCGGGTGTTTTTCAAAGATTCTATACCCTACCGGTGCACCATAATCCATCAAGTAGAGGCTATAGCGATCCACCTTAAGTTGTACCAAAAGATCATCAATAATGTCTGCAAAATTGTCGAACGAATATTCAAACTCGGCCATTGGCGGTTGTGAGCTACGACCGTAACCAGGATAATCCGGTGCAATCAAATGATAGTCTTGGGATAAATCCTTCATTAAGTTTCGGAACATATGTGATGAAGTGGGGTAGCCATGCAATAAAAGTAGCGTGGGGGCATCTTTAGGACCTGCCTCCCGATAAAAAATATCCAATCCCGAAATCTTTGCGGTGTGGTAGGTAGTTGGATAATCTTGTTGTGCTTCGGACTTTCTTTTATTTTGTCCGTTAAGGTTCGAGGCGAATACCAACGCCAAAGTAAATAGTGTTACAATTGTTTTTCTAGTTTTCATTGTTTTAAAATTTAATTGTTGTTATATTTTTTACCGAACGTTCGGTAATTTTAATGTTCAAATTTTTTTATACTATATATCGTTTTCTAATGTGGTGCATGGCTTGCTGAAACGGTTCTATACTGCCCATTGCTTTGGAAAGGACCAAACTTCCCTGCACCTCCACAAAACTTTGCTTTGCCATATCCAAACCAACCGTTTCGCTATGTCCAACAGCTTGACCCAAAGCATTGAATGAATCCAACCATTGGTTAATTCCCTTCTCAATCTTTTCACCAAAAAGTGTCATTCCTGTGTCCATGGAAAGTGAACGATACAAACATACCTCCCGCCCTTCGTTATAGACAATATTGATATTGGTCAAAGCCTCCTCCAAACGTTTGGCTGGAGCAACTTGGTCATCCGATAATACTTTATAGACCTTTTCATCGATCCAGGATTCCATAAAGTCGAGCACGGCAGTGGTCATTTCCTTTTTCCCTCCAGGAAAGCGATGATACAAACTGGCTTTTTTAAGCCCTGTTGCTTCCGCCAACTCATTTAAGCTGGCCCCATCATATCCCTTGGAACGAAACACGGACATCAATCCGTTTAAAATTTCCTGATCTGATACTTTTGCCATTCTCATGGGGCAAATGTAAAAAGAATTTCAATTTTACCAAACGTTCGGTAAAATTTTAACAATTATTTTTAAATTACTTCTGCCAAACAAAAGGCTCATAATAATTTTAACTATCTTGTAATCAACAAACTCCCCCTATTTTTTTATAAAGTGTTAGGTGCATTTCCTTCATGCAAGGATTAGCCACGCAATTTTCTAACCGCAAAAAATAGCGCAATGAATCATTACAAAAGTCTGTACAAATGGATGATCATTCCCATGATCTTTATGCAATTCGGTATTTTCAGGGACTATTGGGGGGATTTTACCCAAAATGGCTGGGCTGTACACGTGCATTATTGGACAGGCACCATTTGGTATCTCTACTTGATTATACAACCATATTATTCTACCCACGGTCAATTGGAAAAACACAGAACCAATGGTATCATCGGTATGTTTTTGGCTGGTGGTGTCTGTATCACAGCTTTTAGTATGCTATTCAGAGACATTACCAATGCCAACGATTCTGCTCAATTTAGAGATAATTTTGGGCCTTTTGAGCCATGGTTCTTTATTGGTGTTGCAGCCGTAGAAATTGTTATGATCTTGGCCTTTGGTTATGCAGTCATCATGAGCATTGTAAAACGAAAAAGCCTAGAGGACCACGCCTGGTGGTTAATTACTACGGTGTTTTTGATTATGATGCCCGCTTTGGGACGAGGAATTCAAAACGTTTATGTTTTAATCCACCTTGAAGAATGGCCTGTCATCAATATCATGACCCCAGTCTATTTTACACAAGCCCTGATTATTGGAATGGTCATTTTGGCCGCTTGGAAATATAAAAAACTAAAACACCCAGCCACTTATTTGGCTGTGCTAGTAAATATTTATACCTGCTTTTTGGAACCTCTAGGTCGTTCTCCAGCAGTGGAAGCTTTTTTGCGAGCTGTAATTAAGGATTAAAGGAACCTATTTTAAGTTTATTTTCGAGGTATAGTTTCCCCCTCTTCCTGAAATAACTATTTTTCGGATTTTAATTTAAAAGGTGAAACCTCCCAAACATATTCTATCCACCATTGTAATTGCGCAGTTTTTGTGCACATCACTTTGGTTTGCAGGAAATGGGGTACTTACAAGCCTTATCGCAACGCTTGAAGTAGGTACAAGTTTGGGCAATATCACAGCAGCAGTGCAATTTGGGTTTATCATAGGCACTTTGCTCTTTGCCATGCTTACATTAACAGATCGTTTTTCACCTTCCAAAGTATTTTTATGGTGTGCCATTTTGGGGGCGTTAAGTAATTTAGCCTTGGTTTGGGGTGGCGCTGGGACCACACATATATTTCTTTCCCGTTTTTTTACTGGGTTCTTTTTGGCCGGCATCTATCCCGTAGGGATGAAAATAGCTGCTGATTATTTTGATAAAGGTTTAGGAAAGTCTTTGGGGTATTTAGTTGGCGCCTTGGTGATTGGTACTGCGTTACCTCATTTTTTAAAATGGGCCTCCGCCGTTTTTCCCTGGCAATATGTGATTTATGCTACTTCTTCCCTTGCGATCTTAGGCGGATTCCTTATGGTTGCTTTAGTTCCTGATGGTCCTTTTCGCAAACCGAGTCAGAACTTAAACCTGACCGCTTGTTTTTCCATTTTCAAAAAGAAGGATTTTAGAGCTGCGGCCTTCGGATACTTTGGACATATGTGGGAGCTCTATACCTTTTGGGCCTTTGTACCAGTTCTGATAGCTATTTATATGGAATTACACGGAATTAACCTATTTCGGGTTTCGTTTTGGTCGTTTTGGATTATAGCCATAGGCGGATTGGCATGCGTGATTGGCGGATACATATCACTTCGCAAAGGTGTCAAAACAACGGCAACTACGGCCATATTCTTGTCAGGAATCTGTTGTTTGATTTCTCCTTTGGCACTTCTTTATGCTTCCCTACCCGTTTTTATTTTATTCCTTTTGTTTTGGGGGATGGTAGTGATAATGGATTCACCATTGTTCTCTACCCTGGTGGCACAAAATGCACCCGTAGAAATAAAAGGTACAGCATTGACCATTGTGAACTGTATAGGTTTTGCCATTACCATTGTAAGTCTTCAGGTAATTGGAGCTCTTCAAACCTACATTCCGTACCAATATCTGTTTATGATATTAGCCATTGGTCCTCTTTTCGGGTTATTGAGTTTGCGAAGAAAATAAAATCTACTTAGGTACCGATTAGAAAATTGTTTTAACGGCCTCGATGGTCTTATCCAAATCAGTATAGCTTAGTGCATCATTCAAAAAATAGCTTTCAAATGCTGATGGTGGTAAATAAACCCCCTGCTCCAACATTCCGTGGAAGTATTTTTTAAAGGTATCATTATTCCCATTGGCTGAAGAAGCAAAGTCTACCACAGGTTCATCGCAAAAATGAACCGAAATCATGCTTCCATAGCGATTGATTTGATGTGTTACCCCCTTTTCAGTCAATACTTCAGCAATACCTTTGTGTAAGTATTCCGTTTTTTGAGCCAAACTAGCAAACACCTCAGGGTTGTTGTTTAATTCCGTGAGCATGGCAAGTCCTGCACTCATGGCCAAAGGATTTCCACTCAAGGTCCCCGCTTGGTATACCGGTCCTTCTGGTGCTAAATGCGCCATGATTTCAGCTCTTGCAGCAAAGGCCCCTACAGGAAGTCCCCCTCCAATTACTTTTCCAAACATGACAATATCCGCATCAATGCCCAAAGCTTCTTGTGCGCCTCCTTTACCCAAACGGAATCCGGTCATCACCTCATCAAATAACAAAAGAATGTTTTCCTGGGTGCAGACATCCCGTAAACCTTGAATAAATTCATCCGTTGGGATGATACAACCCATATTTCCAGCAACAGGTTCCAGAATCAAGGCTGCAATCTCACCTTTGTTGGCTTCCACCAAAGCTTTTACACTTTCCAGGTCGTTGTAATTCGCTAGTAGGGTGTCTTTTGCAGTTCCTTGGGTCACTCCAGGACTATTAGGACTTCCAAAGGTTACTGCGCCACTCCCAGCTTGAATCAAAAATGAATCCGAATGACCGTGGTAGCATCCTGCAAATTTGATGATCTTATCTTTCCCTGTATATCCACGGGCTAATCGCACCGCACTCATACAGGCTTCGGTACCACTATTTACAAAACGAATCTTGTCGATATTCGGTACCATGGAAACAGCCAATTGGGCCAGTTCAGTTTCAATCTCAGTAGGCATTCCAAAGGATGTCCCCTTTTTGGCCTTCTCCACTACCGCATTGATTACAGGTTCGTGTGCGTGCCCCAAAATTAGTGGCCCCCAGGAAGCAATGTAATCGATGAGTTGGTTACCATCCTCATCATATAAATACGCTCCTTTGGCTTCTTTGACAAAAATAGGGTCACCTCCTACGGCTTTGAACGCCCGCACAGGGGAATTTACCCCTCCGGGAATATACTTTTTAGCCTCGGCGAACAAGGCGCTGCTTCTTTGGTAGATCATTTGGATTTTTCTTTCCGGATATTGAGCACTTGCCCAATGGAAATAGTGTTATTGTTTAGGTTATTGATTTGTTTGATTTCATCCACCGAAATGGCATATTTCCGGGAAATAGCATATAAGGTTTCTCCTTGTTCAACTACATGGGTAAATACTTCATATTTTTTAGGAGCACGAACGGTTTCCAATCCACCACGGACCACTTCTTCATCATATTGGTCCAGGTTGTACCTTTCAATCAGAGCGATTAACTTTTGGGGATATTTACGGTCCGTAGCATAGCCAGCTTGACGTAAACCATAGGCCCATTTTTTATAATCATTCCTTCGGTAATTAAACAGAAACTTATATCGTGATCGCGACGACAAGAAAATACTGTGATCTCTGAACGAATACATGGGGTGGTTGTACTTTCGGAAGCACTCTCCTTTAGCATCATCATCATGAAAATCGAATTCTCCATCCCATCCTGTGTGACATTTTATCCCAAAATGATTATTGGTTTTTCGGGTGAGTTCTCCTTTGCCCGAACCACTTTCCAAAATGCCCTGCGCCAACGTAATGCTGGCAGGAATGCCAAAGGCACGCATCTCATACTTGGCCATTTCAGCAAAGGTTTCTATGTATTCTTGGGTATTGGCAATAGGAAACTTCACGAAACGCCCTGGGTTTACAGGAAGTGGATACAATTCAGAATCTTTGGGTCCATCTTTAGGAAGTCCCGAATTGGGGTTTCGGTCTTTTTTTACTTCGACAACGGGTTTGGGCTGACTAGCCACCGTCCTTTTTTTGGATTTACAACTCGAAACTAGTGCAACGAGCAACAAAACATATCCTAATCTCCTGATCATACGTCCAACAACGGTAAATTTCTTTTCTTCAATGCAAGGTTCATACCTTTTATACCTTGCAGCCCTCCAGTATGGATGGCCAAAATTTGGGTTCCTTTTTTAAAGGCATCTTTTTTTATCAAGTCAAAAATACCAAAAACCATTTTTCCAGTATAAATTGGATCTAAAGGAATCCCAGTTTCTTTTCTAAAAGTGTTGATGAAATGAATCAAATCTGCATCGACCTTGGCATAACCTCCAAAATGGTAATCGGAAACGAGTTCCCAATTGTCGTTTCGAGCAAATTTACGGATATCTTCAGTTAAGAAATCTCCTTTAAGGGCCGGAAACCCCCAAATAGTTTGATGTGGTTTTGCCGAATTGATTAGCCCTAGAATAGTCCCTCCAGTTCCCACGGCACTGCAGATAAAATCAAAATTTGAATCCGTTTCCATCAAGATTTCCATGCAACCTTTTACCGCAAACGCATTGGTTCCTCCTTCAGGAACTATGTAGCATTTTCCAACCACATTTTGCAGTCCTTCTAAAAATATCTTGTCGTTTTTCCTTCGATAATCACTTCGAGAAACAAATTGGAACTCCATTCCATGTTCATGCGCAAGGTTCAGGGTAGGATTATCGTGCCAATTATCCTTTAATTCTTCCCCCCGAATAACACCAATGGTTTTAAAACCTTTTTCTTTTCCAGCATAAGCTGTTGCCACAATATGATTTGAAAAGGCACCCCCAAAGGTGAGCAAGGTATTATGACCCAACTTTTGCGCTTCGAGTAAGTTGTATTTGAGTTTTCGGTATTTGTTCCCAGAAATGTGTGGGTGAATAGTATCTTCTCTTTTGAGGCAAAGGGTCACCCCTTTTTCTTCGAGAATAGGTAAATCTATTTTCTGATTAGAAACAAGCAAGTGGTTTGATTAACGCGTCAAATAGTCCAAAAATCCGAAGGACTTTCTACGTGCAAGATACTCTTTATCATCCTCATTGGCATAAGCCTCGCGCTCAAAACTAATGTTTTGATAGGCTCTGTAACTATCCAAATACATGAGGGTCCGCAATAACCATTCTCCCATATACAGGATATAAAATGGAATAATCAACAATTCGCGTTGTTGTTTTAGATGGATGCGTTCATGGTTAATGAGCACTTCATCATTTTTAAGGGTATCCTCTTTTAGAAAGATAAATGGCCATAGGGAAAGGCCAACATAGTTTTTATAGAAGAAATGTTTAAAAACCAATATCATGCTTTATCTATAATAGGTTTCCTACAAAGATAACCTTCAAGGTAGCAGAAAATTCGAATGATCCGATAATAACATTAACAATCTCGGTGAACTACTTAACATTTGGGTTTTGGGTGCTTTTCATCGGAATACCGTAATTTTATGCTGGTTTCGATTTGTATGAAGGAATATATTCCCTTAGAGGAAGGTGATTTTTACCTTTCGGAGGAAGGTTATAAGGTATTTACAGCGCAATATCATCTTAAAAGAGGGTATTGTTGTGAGAGTGGGTGCCGCCATTGTCCCTACGGATATGATAAAAAAACCAACTCAAGGCTTTAGGCCATCTTCGGCATAATATTTGTGACTTCTTTTAGTGATTTCAATGAACTCAAAAAAGATTACTATGAAAAATTTAAAACTGTTTTCCCTAGCTGCTCTTGCAGTTGTTTTTTTGGCTTCCTGCAGCTCTGTCAGGGTAGTTTCCGATTACGATAAAAAAACTGATTTTCAAACGTATAAATCTTATGCCTTTTATAAGACCGGTATAGATAAGGCGCAAATTTCTGATTTAGATAAAAAGCGTATTCTTAGAGCCATAGAAAATGAAATGAGCTCTAGAGGTTTTGTCAAATCACAACAACCTGATGTTCTGGTCAGCATTTTCACCAAAGAACGTGAGCGTGTTGATGTTTACAACAATAACTTTGGCGGAGGCTGGGGTTGGGGAGGCTTCTACAATCCTTGGGCATGGGGACCAGGATGGGGATGGGGCTGGAATGCCGGGCCCAATGTAAGCACTCGTACCGAAGGTTCTTTATATATTGATGTAATTGACGCCAAAAAGAAGGAATTGGTATGGCAAGGCCGTGGTGTAGGAACCTTAAACAACACCAAGAATATAGAAAAGAAGGAGGAGCGCATCCGTGAGTTTGTATCGCATATTCTTAAGGAATATCCTCCAACCTCTACTGCAGTAGCTGCTAACTAAATAGTATTTTAAACAGAGCGAAGAATCCAAAGTAGCTGAATTGAAGGTGTTCATCGAAGTTGGAAAAGTGAAGTGGGTTCTTCGTTCTTTTTTTGTGCCCTACAACAGTGGAAAGGTATTTTCATTCTTCACTTCATTTAAAACAAACGCACTTTTGACCGCTCCTATATTTGGCAAAGGAGCAATTTTTGTCTTCGCAAACTCATAATAGGCATCCAGGTTTTTCACGATGACCTTCATAAGGAAATCAAACTCTCCACCTACAACAAAGCATTCTGTAACTTCAGAAAATTGGTTTACTTGATTCAAAAAATCATCCATCAAATGTCCTTTTTGGGCTTCTAAAGAAACAAAACTGAAAACAGTAATACTGCTCTCCACTTTTTCCTTATTGATGATGGCAGCGTAGTTTTTTATAAAGCCTTCATTCTCCAATCTTTTGATTCGCTCATACACCGGGGTTTTGGTCAGGCCGAGTTGTTCCGCAATGTTTTTTGCAACGGTTTTGGCATCTTTTTCCAAGATTTTTAAAATCTCCCTGTCGATGTTATCCAATTGTGCCTGCATACTTTTTCCTGTTTTCCTATTTAAACTCTTGTGAATTTAGAGAAATTTACCATAACTATCCTATTTAAAAGTGATTTTTCCTAGAATGATAATTTTATTGCTATATTTTTTCTAAAAGATGTACCTTCACAGGAAGAAAGTATACTTGAACTTGACGGTTTAATATTACTCACCCCTAATTCCAATGACAGAAAAGGCATACCAAAGCAATCCGATTCTGGATAAATTGCCTGCACATCTAAAGCAATTTATCAAACCTCAGAATTATGAGGACTACTCGGCTATTGATCAAGCGGTTTGGCGTTATGTCATGCGTAAAAATGTAGACTATTTAAGCAAGGTTGCCCATAAGTCTTATGTCGAAGGTTTAGAACAAACAGGGATTTCGATAGACCATATTCCCAATATGTATGGGATGAACCGTATTTTGAAGGAAATCGGATGGGCGGCGGTGGCTGTTGATGGTTTTATCCCGCCTTCTGCCTTTATGGAATTTCAAGCTTATAATGTTCTGGTCATCGCTTCAGATATACGGCAATTGGAAAATATCGAATATACACCTGCCCCTGATATCATTCACGAAGGAGCTGGTCACGCTCCTATCATTGCGAGTCCCGAATATGCAGAATACCTCAGGCGCTTTGGTGAAATAGGGAGCAAAGCGATTTCCAGTGCCAAAGACTACGAGCTTTATGAAGCAGTGCGACATCTTTCCATTATAAAAGAGGCTAAAGGAACTCCTCAAAAAGAAATTGATGAGGCTGAAAAGCACATTGAGCACTTACAGGAAAATATGGGGGAACCCAGCGAAATGGCCCTTATCAGAAACTTACATTGGTGGACGGTGGAATATGGTCTAATTGGCTCAGTTGAAAATCCAAAAATTTACGGAGCCGGTCTCCTTTCCTCAATTGGGGAGAGTAAATGGTGCATGCAGGATGATGTTACCAAGTTACCATACACTATAGAAACTGCTCAAAAAGCTTTTGACATTACAAAACCTCAACCCCAGCTTTTTGTCACTCCGAACTTTGCTCATTTGAGTCAAGTATTGGAAGATTTTGCAAATACTATGGCATTGCGCAAAGGAGGGCTCTCCGGATTGCAAAAATTAGTCGATTCCAGGGCTTTGGGAAGCATAGAACTTAGCACAGGATTGCAAATATCTGGACAATTCAATTCGATTATCGAACATGAAGGCAAGCCCATTTATATTAGAACTGTTGGGCCAACGGCTTTGGCCTATCGGGAAAAAGAATTGGTTGGACACAGCACTTCACATCACCCAGAAGGGTTTGGGTCTCCGGTTGGAAAACTAAAAGGCATCAACTTGGCCATAGAGGACATGGGACCTCGAGATCTTAAGGCCTATAAAATTTATGAGGGCGAACAAATTTCGCTGGAATTTGAAGGCGGAGTGATGGTTGAAGGCACAATTATCACTGGAACTCGAAATTTACAAGGAAAAATTGTATTGATCACTTTCAAAGATTGTAAAGTGACCCACGATGGAACCATTTTGTTTTTGCCCGAATGGGGACTCTACCATATGGCAGTGGGGCAAGAAGTCGTATCAGCTTTTAACGGTCCGGCCGACTTGAACAGCTTTGACCTCATTTCCCATGAGCTTAGCAAGGCAACTACAGAACCGGAGAAAAATACAGCAAACGAGCAATTGGAACTGTATTACAAACAAATTCGCGACTTTAGAGAAGGTACAAATACTACCACTTCTCGAAACAAAGTTTTTAAGGAACTTCAAGTAAACCATCCTGAAGATTGGTTGCTATCTGTTGAACTTTATGAACTGGCCAAAAAAAGTAATGACATAGGCTTTCAAAAAGAAATCATGGCACATTTAGAGGTCGTAAAGCAAAACAATCCAAAGGTTGGGCACCTGATTGATGATGGTATAGCGCTAATCGAAATACCGGAGGTTAAAGCTTAAGCTTCTCAATGTTTTCTATAGAATTAACCAAGTTGGCTACATTTTCAGCCCTAACTGGCTTAAACGAGAAATTCAACTGTTTTCCATTTCTATCAACTCCTATTTCCGCTGGGTATTCGGTATTACCAAACCATATGCTCTGGGAAATTATCTTATCCCCTGGTCGAAGTCCGGTTTTATCGGCCTCGCTTCCTGGCGCTACCGAAAGAATTCCTCTTCGGTCCTCCGTAAATTGAAATCCGAGATCAAAAACATTGATTTCTGAAGTATACCTAAACCCCATGGCTTCGTAAAACTCCGCCAAAGGCAACAACGTACCATTTTCTATATAGGTTTCGAAAATCTCCTCTGAATCCTCAGGAAGATAGATTTTTAGCATCTCCAAGAAAAAAGCGTGGTCGAGTTTTTGATCATCTTCTTGAGCTGATTTCAATATATCCTTCATCAAATTATCCAAACTACGTTCCCCCTTGGACTCGTTCATTATGGAATAATCCAAATAAAAAGCCACTAGCGCACCTCTGTAGTAGGGCAGTTTTTGATATTCAGGGTTGGACCAAAAATTCTCGTAGTTCATCTCAGAATTTGGAGCTTCCTTTATTGAAAGTGAATACAGGTTTTTAACAAGGTCGTTTATGGATTTGATCAAATAACTTCCATCCAAACCATTGATTTGGTTTCTGGCTACATTTTTATAGGTATAATATTCGGTAAACCCTTCACTGAACCAATACTGCTCCTCTTCATTTTTATTTTTTATCACCCCACCAATCCAATTGTGCATTAGTTCATGATTGAATAAATGAACCATTTGTCCAATTTCCATAAACTCGTTGTTTGAGAATGAGGTAGCAAACGAATTGGTCAATCCGGTTCCTTGGTAACTACTGCCATTGGATTGAAAAATAGGCTGCATGGTAACCGTAAAATATTCTTGTGAATGGTCCTCCCAAAAATTACGTTGATTTTCCATTGTCTCTTTGAGCAACCCTTTAATCTCATCAACAGAAAAAGGAACCCAATCCCCTCGAGTGGCTAAAAAAACACTATTCCCGTTTATGGTTATTTCATCAATTGTAAAATCCCCACCAACGAAAATAGATTCAAGAAATTTTATCTTGGTTATGGCTGATACTTGTTGCTCTTTTTTATTACTCCCAAAACTATTATGTACTACCTCATCTGCACTCAACCCACCCCAAGTCAGGTCGACATCCAATGTATCGCCTACTGTTTGGGGCACCATAAACAGATTGTGTGAAAAAGTGTGGAAATACTCTGGTTGAATTATAGGTCTGTATGTTTTTCTAGAAGTTATCGGACCTGAAAAATCTTGTTGCAACACATACTGAAACTTCAATTCCTTTAAATTCTTTGGATGTTTCAAAGTAATCCAACCGCTGTCCCTGTTTGCTTCAATTTCCCCCTGAACATCCTTGATTTCCATGCTTTTAATCGCGTTATGGAGATCTTCTTGGCCCCATGCATTATCCGGGTATTCTAGCACGGTTACTCCATCTTTGGATGGCAAAAATGACATTGTCACTTGAAGTTGAGCAATGGTATCCTCTTCTATAGATGTAATTTGATATTGAATATGGTTGGATTGTCTTTGGGAACAAGAAACTGCTCCAAGGACAACAACAAAAATTAAAAAACAAGACCTGATCATTCGTTTTTGGTTTTTTGTAAGACTGAAAAAAAAGAATAATGTTACATCCAGTATTAGTCCAAAAAGTTTGAAACCTCCGAAACCTGCTGTCCATTAAATTGAAGTCTCCAGCCCATGGAATTCGATAATACATAAATTCGCGAAAGTTCACTTAATAATCTATTCTCTGCATTGGATTTTAAAGAAGATGCCTCCACTTTCTTCCGAAGCGAGGCGGATACATTTTCTTTGATAGCATTATAATCTTCTGCATTAAAGGGATTAAAGTAATCTGCAGAGACATCGTAATATTCAAAATCGGGATTGATCTTTATCTCTGGTTCTGGAATCGAGGAGATTCTAATCACTTTTTCGGCCTCATCCAATTCATAATCGATCTTGCTCAAATCATATGCAATGGTTGCTTCAGCATTCACAACAACCAGAGCTTTTTTGTCTGCGGTTAAAATCGACCCAAACAATTCCTTTGAATCCGCATAATTATAAACTTCCACAAAATGTCCCTCGGTCACAATAAGCTTGGAAACATTTTTTAGTTCCTGTTGGATCAACAATGAACTTTCTTTAAGCAAGGACTTTTGCTCTTGATGGTCTGCGCATGATTTGTAAATCAACACAGAGGACAAGGCAATTATCGCACCAGCAAGCACTTTTTTCATGGCTGAAAATTTAACTTTGGAAATATACGAGATTCCAAATAGACCTTTTTACTTTTTTCAGATTGGAATTTTTATGCTGATTTTAGTCCCCACTGCATTTTGGCAACCATCTTTTTTATCTACTATTTGAATCATATCTTCATATCCATCTCCCATCAAGGTCTTAAAGCGCTGCAAGGTTATTTCCATTCCTCTTGATTTTCTATCTTGAGGAACGCTCTTTTTTTGCGCAGCTTCTCTTCCTATACCATTGTCCTCTATTTCACAAAGTACAAAGTCTCCATTATCCTTAAAGGATAGGGTAAGAACTTTTTCATTCCCTTGTTTGGGCAACAGTCCATGAAGTATGGCATTTTCAACAAAAGGTTGCACAATCATGGATGGAAACTCCGTTATTTCCGTTTCAATGGATTCATCAACCATTATGCTGTAATCAAATGCATTTTCAAAACGAAGTGACTCTAACTCCAAATAGGCATTGAGCATTTTAATCTCGTCCTTCAACAATATCGTTGTCTCAATAGAACTCTCTAAAACGTTGCGGGTAAGGCTGCTAAATCTGGACAGGTATCGAAGTGCTGATTTTTTATCATTTTTTGTTATGAGATTTTGTATGGAATTTAATGAGTTGAAGATAAAATGTGGGTTTATCTGAGCTCGTAATGCTTTGGTCTTGTTTATATGGGCTTCAGACTGAAACTGAAGACGTTCTGTGAATTCCGTTTGTATTTTGTAGGTAAGTCCGGTTGCAAAAATTAATATATCCAAACTGGATCCTGCAATCATGAAATAGCCATTTCCTGAAAACAAAAGTCCTAAAGCCCCAATCATATAACAAAATGATCCCGCGACTATAAAACAAGCCAAATGATCCTTTCTTTTTACCAAGAGATATACCATTGCGCTCAAACCAAACACTGACATAAACAGGCGTTGAAAATGTAATAGATAAATATGCCCCAAAAAATACTTGCTTGACAAAAACAACACATCCAAAATTATGACGACAAGCAACATCCAAGCTACTTTTTTTATAACGGTATGTAATCTGGGATATAACTTTTTAGTATTTAGGTAATACATCACAAATAGGACATAGCTTAAATTAATCAACATTTGCATTTGTTGAAAAAGGATATAGCTTGTCAAGTCAAAGCTGGAAAAAAGTACCACATATAATTTGGAAACATAAGGGCCTAAATAAATAAACAGACACAACACGTATATACAATAAAACAAAAACTCCAGCCGCTTGGTGTACACAAAAAACATTAACATCATTAAAAACATTATGATACACATTCCGGCAAAAAGCAAGGAGGGAATTATAAGTTTTAAATCTGTTTCATTGTAAAAATTTTTGGCCAAGTCATCCTTGAACTGTGATCGATAACTTATTTTCCATTCTCCTATCTTTTCTAGGTCTACAACACTTCTTACTTTCAGATAGATGTATTTATTTTCAATTAGCCCGCTACTCTTAAATGGAATTCCTTGACTGTACAAAATAGAACCTTCATTGGGAGAGTTTTCGAACCAGCCGAATTTTGTTTCATGAACAGATCCTTTTTCAATCTGATAAAGTATCCCGTAGTCAAAATGTTCAGGTGTTAAAATCCAAGTGGACTCTTTCTTCAGATTTTCAAGTTCTGGGATTAAATCTATTTTTATCCAATAAAATGCATTTGGATGTGTCCTTTCCAAATACTCATGCGGTTTCTTAAAACCATCCTTATTATTTATAACACTCTCTAGAGTAAGATTTTGGTTGGATGTTTTAAGCACCGTAAATTTCAAATCGACACCTTTACTGCTCAGGGAGGTTTGTGCAGCTACCTCCCTACAACAAAACACTGCCAAAATAGACAGTACAAGCAGGCTTATTATGGACCTTGCCATTATTCATTTAGATTTGGGAGTTTTAAAATTATTTTTCTTCCTTTCCTGTTCTTCTTAGTGAGCAATATGACCTTCTTTTCAATATTATATTCTTTAACCGAATTCAATAATTCGATTTGGTCTTGCCAATTCAGAATATAATCTCGATACTCGGGGGTATAGGTAGTTCCATTTATGGTTTCGTAGGTGTAAACAAGGGAGAAAACAACGTGCTTGTCACCACCCGTAAAGCTTATACCAAATTTTTGGTTCTTATATTGATTGTAAGCTCCATATTCGATAATATTCTCAAACAGGGTTTGAATAATAAAGGGGGGTACCAATGCGTCAGCCCATTCTTTTTCATTTTCAAGATCTACCTGATATTCCAGCTGCTCCACATATCGAAGTTTTTGGAGTTTCAGATACCATTTTAGCATAGTTATTTCTTCCGACACTTTAACTTTATCACGGTCTATATGCTTTAAATAGAACCGAATAAGTTTACTAAAACCGGACAGGTAATCCAATGCCGCTTTTTTATTTTCAGAAGTAATAAAATGCTGGATTGCATTGAGCGCATTGAAAACAAAATGAGGATTCAATTGGGAATTAATGGCCTTCAATCGCAATTCCATCATTTCCTCCCTTAAATTAAAGAGCTTTTCTTGCTTCTCTACCAATGCTTTATGGCCCCGGACAGCTTTGATTTTTATGGCACAAATAGACGATATGGCAAGTAACATGCACAGATGATGTTTTGTAAAGAAATTTTTTTCTTGATGCTCGCAATCAATAATACCAATCACTTTACCATCAATAATTATGGGCACACAAACTTCAGAATACCTAAACTCACCATCCATCTTATACCGTTCGTCCTTTGAAGTGTCATGTAAAAGTTCAGCGTTTCCGGATTGGGCTACATGACCTACAATACCAAAGCCAAGAGGTAATTCGATCGGTTCATAAATTTCAAAGGCTTTAGGGTTTTTTGGGCCATATGCGGCTTTTTGCACCATAACTCCCCTGTCTTCATCCAATTGGTATACAACACAATCAACAAAACCTAATCTAGAAATACAGTTTTTTGCCAAATCCCATAAAATCTCCTCTTCACTATCAACGCCGAGCAGGGATTCTGAAAAATACATTAGTACATTGGCAAAATTTATCTCCTTGGTTTCAGGGCATAACCGTGAATTTTGGGTAATTTTTGCCATAAGTATCGCATGAGGTTTGAGCGATGAAACTAGGCCGTCTCGCTTACTATTTTATGGTTGATTTGACGGATGGGCATCCTGACTTGACCAATATATCCTTACAATTGACGGATGGACTTAACTATACTTTTAGGTCTTCACCTATTGCTTGAATCTTATAAAAGGATATTTTCCTTGAAGACACTCAATTTTTGTTTGAAGTGATTTTGTGAATTTCTGATGTGCTTCAGTATTAGGATTAAAAGGCCTGTGTTGCAACCCTTTTTGGACAACCTCTACCTCATCCATCACAGCATAACTTTCTGGTGAGATCCAAGTTGATTTGAACCTTTCCCAAATATAGTCTACAGCCAGCTCGTTGGGATGTACCATATCCTTCCCGTAAAAACGATAGTCCCGAAGCTCATCCATCATAATTTCATAACTTGGAAAATACGCGGTGCTAGTTTGATTCTCTGAAATGGTCTCATGAACAGCAGAAATGAGATGCGCTTTGCTTCTTTGATTCTCCGTAAACCCATCCTTCAAATGTCGTACAGGAGAAATTGTAAAAATGATATTTGCTTTTGGATTCACCGCGGCAATTGATGCTGTCATAAGTTTCAAACTTGACTTAACGGCATCTACAGATAAAAGTTCTTTGGAAAATTCTTTTTGGGGTACTTTATGGCAGTTCGCAACCGGTTTTTGTGTTGAATTATGCCGATAAATCCAAGCAGTACCCAAAGTGATTATGATATGGGTAGCACTCCTTAGTTCGTTTGTCGTTTTTTTGAGTCCATGGTTCAGATTGTCAAGCAGCTTCTGTTCGGAAATAGCACTAAGATCAGAATGTGCATCAAAACAATTCCAGATTCCTTCATGTTGAAAAACTTCGTCTTTATGATATGATTCGCTGGCCAGCGCTCTTTGAACCAAATTTTCAATAGCCATTGGATTGAAAAGAATTCCAAAAGGGTTTTGTTCGACTTGAAACTTATAATACCCCAGTTTTTCTCCAATATTCTGCACAAAACAGGAGCCCAACAACAATACTCTAGAGTCATAATCAATGGGATGTTTTCCCTTGCTAATCGGAATTGTTGTCTGAAGTTTCATGTCGCAAGTTACTTACAGTCGTCAATACTTTGTATCATATCTCTGTATTGAGTTTCCAATTGGGTTTCCAGTTGGTCCATAAAGTCCAAAACCCGAATCAAATCATCAATGGATTTATTCCCCAAAGCTTCGGTTGCTTTCTGAAGCTCATTTTTAACCAAGTTCTGAGTATGATATATGCCCTGCAGTTGGTAGAGGCAATCGTATCCAAACTCATGAAAAATCCCTGTTGATTTCGAAATTTCCCATGCAATATTGCTCAAATCTGTTATTTCCAAAAATATGCTGGTATCCGCTTCGTACTTAAATTTACCATTTCCGGTAGAAACTGAATCTATGGTCTCTACAAATTCTGGATATTTGCCCACGAAGTTATTCCACTCAAGCGCGGTGAGCCGTAGCTCATCTTTGTCATTTTTTAGGCTATTCAGTTCATTGAAAAATTTGGGAATTCTTTGGTTTTCGGTGTGATTTTCCGTCAACTGTTCTAGGTTGGCCTCTATTTCGACCTTAATTTTTGTCAACGCTACCTCCTTATCCTTCTGAATGGATTTTGATGCGTTCCAATCATTGAACCAGATAGCAAGATTGATTCCCACAAACAATAGTAGAATCTCACCAATGACATACTTCCAATTAAATTTTTTTAGCTTGAAGAATCGCATAAATTAGTTTGCAGCGGCAACCAACTTCCGCGCATTTTTTAATGCTTCGGTTATTCCAGCAGGGTTTTTACCCCCAGCAGTCGCAAAGAAAGGCTGTCCTCCGCCACCACCTTGAATGTACTTACCCAACTCACGAACAATATTGCCGGCGTTTAATCCCTTGTTGGACGCCATTTCCTTGGAAATGTAACAAGATAAAAGTGCTTTTCCATCTTTTTCAGCTCCCAGCAACAGGAACAAGTCTGAAACTTGCCCTCCTATCTCAAAAGCCAAGTCTTTGATTCCAGCGGCATCCAAATCCACTTTTTTAGCCAAAAATTGGATTCCATTCACTTCTTCCAATTCAGCAATTAAATCATTTTTGAGTCCTTTGGCCTTATCTTTTAGCAACTGTTCAATCTGCTTTTTTAAAGCAGTGTTTTCTTCTTGCAGACTTTCTACCGCCTTTACAGGGTCTTGAGCTTTATTAAGAAGGTCTTTGATTTCGAACAACATGCGATTGTTCTTGAAATAAAATTCCTTGACAGCATCTGAGGTAATGGCCTCAATTCTTCGAATTCCTGCAGCAACAGCGCCTTCGGAAACAATTTTAAAGTGCCAAATGTCAGCAGTGTTCTTTACGTGGGTTCCCCCACATAATTCTATGGATTGTCCAAATCGCACAGTTCGCACGGTATCTCCATACTTTTCCCCAAACAATGCCATGGCGCCTTGCTCCATTGCTTCCTTAATCGGAACATTTCTGCCTTCTTCAAAGGGAAGTTGGCCTTCTATTCGTGCATTGACAAAGTTCTCAACATCTCTAAGCTCTTTGGTGCTCAATTTCGAAAAATGTGAGAAATCAAACCTAAGGTATTTAGAATGTACCGCAGATCCTTTTTGCTCTACATGAGGCCCCAAGACCTCTCTCAGTGCTTGATGCAACAAGTGCGTGGCCGTGTGGTTGCTCTCAGTACGCCGCCGTTGTTTTTTATCTACAACTGCTTTAAAACTGACTGCATTATTTTTTGGGAGATTGTTTGAAAAATGAACTATTTCATTATTCTCTCTTTTGGTATCCAAAATATAGACCACATCACCATTGGGAACTTCCAAATAGCCTTTATCTCCTACTTGCCCTCCTCCTTCGGGATAGAATGGAGTTAAATTGAAGACCATTTGATATTGATCTCCTTCTTTTTTACTACTTACTTTTCGGTATTTGACCAACTTCACATCTGCCTCCAAACTGTCGTACCCTATAAATTCTTGTTCTGAATCTTCTAGTAGTACCGTCCAATCGTCCTTAGAAACTTCTGAAGCAGCTCTGGATCGGTCCTTTTGAATTTTTAAAGCTTTTTCGAAACCTTCAACGTCCAGCTCATACCCTTTCTCTTCCAGTATGAGTGATGTCAGGTCAATCGGAAAACCGAAAGTGTCATATAGTTCAAAGGCTTTTTCACCATCGATGGTTTTTCCTTTGGAAGATTTAATCACTGAATCTAAAAGCACTAATCCCTGTTCCAACGTACTCAAAAAAGAACTTTCTTCTTCCTTAACCACATTTTCTATCAATTGATACTGCTCTCGAAGCTCTGGAAAAGCCTTACCCATGGTTTCACCCAACACTTTTACCAACCGATAAATAAATGGCTTGTTGGTTCCCAAAAAGGTGAATCCGTATCGAATGGCCCTTCTTAATATCCTTCGGATAACATAACCCGCTCCGTTGTTACTTGGTAATTGTCCATCGGCAATGGAAAAAGCAACTGCCCGTATATGATCGGCCACCACGCGAATTGCAATATCCGTTTGCTCATCCTTTCCGTACTTATGACCAGTAATAGTCTCTATTTCTCGAATTAGAGGTGCAAAAACGTCTGTATCGTAATTGGATTTTACTCCTTGCAACACCATGCATAACCTCTCAAAGCCCATCCCGGTATCTACATGCTTCTCCGGAAGGCTCTCCAATTTCCCATTTGCCTTTCGGTTGTATTGCATGAAGACCAAATTCCATATCTCAACTACCAGCGGATGGTCTTGGTTCACCAATGAAGCACCTGAAACCTCAGCTTTTTCTGATGCCGAGCGAATATCTACGTGGATTTCTGAACAAGGGCCACAAGGACCTTGATCGCCC
Source organism: Flagellimonas rhodophyticola (assembly GCF_049332665.1). Classification (NCBI taxonomy): domain Bacteria; kingdom Pseudomonadati; phylum Bacteroidota; class Flavobacteriia; order Flavobacteriales; family Flavobacteriaceae; genus Flagellimonas; species Flagellimonas rhodophyticola. The sequence continues at coordinate 66,248 of NZ_CP186326.1, forward strand.
ATCTCCCAAAAATTGTCCTTTTTGTTCCCCATGATGATTCTATCCTCCGGTACTATAGCTTTCCAAAGTTCGAAAGCCTCTTTATCCATCTCCAGATTGTCAGCATCATCGCTCCCTTCAAAAACAGAAACGTAAAGACTATCCTTATCTATTTTGTAAACTTCTGTCAACAATTCCCACGCCCATTGAATAGCTTCTTTTTTAAAATAATCCCCAAAACTCCAATTCCCCAACATCTCGAACATGGTGTGATGGTAGGTATCCTTTCCAACCTCATCCAAATCATTGTGTTTTCCACTTACTCGAAGACATTTTTGCGTATCAGATACCCTTTTGGAAGTTGGCACTGAATTTCCCAGGAAAAATTCCTTGAACTGATTCATTCCCGCGTTAGTGAACATCAAAGTAGGATCATCTTTCATCACCATGGGAGCGGATGGAACAATTTTATGCTGCTTTCCCTTGAAAAAATTTAAAAACTGTGTTCTGACTTCTTGGGATGTCATTGAATTTGCTAGGGTTTTATTAAATTTAACACTTTAAGAAAAACAATTTTTATATTTGTTTGTTTTCTTAAAAAAGAATGCGCAAAAATAGGATAAAATCCATTCATGTCTAAAGTTAAGTACTATTACGATCCAGATACGCTTTCCTATCGGAAGATAGAGCCCAAAAAGTCCAAAAAATATCGGAATCTTTTCTTTTTTATTGTGGGTGCTGCGCTATTTGGACTTTTAGGCCTGATTGTGCTTCTCAATACTAATTTGCTGAATACTCCAAAAGAACTTTCCTTAGATCGAGAAGTACGTAATTATGAGCTCCAGTTTGAGATATTGACCAAAAAAATGGAGCAAATGGAGCAGGTTTTGGCAAACATTGAGGATCGTGACAACAATATTTACCGATTATATTTTGAGGCAAACCCTATCCCTGAAGAGCAAAGAAAAGCTGGTTTTGGAGGAGTAAATCGATATAAATCTTTAGAAGGATTCAACAATTCGGAAATTATTACCAACGCGACACAGCGATTGGATATCATTCAAAAACAAATGGTAATTCAATCCAAATCCTTGGATGAGATTGCCAAATTGGCCGAAGAAAAAGAAAAATTATTAGCATCCATTCCAGCCATTCAACCCGTTCGAAATGAAGATTTAACGCGAATGGCTTCTGGTTATGGATGGCGGTCAGACCCTTTTACCAAAGCTAGAAAAATGCATTGGGGCATGGATTTTACAGCTCCAAGAGGCGTGCCGATTTATGCCACTGGTGACGGAACTGTAAAACGAGCAGACAACCGTTCTTCAGGATATGGTAAACACATACGAATAGATCACGGTTATGGTTATATGTCCTTGTATGCCCACTTAAGTAAATACAACGTAACCAAAGGGCAAAAGGTAAAACGCGGGGATTTGATAGGTTTTGTAGGTAACACAGGGCGGTCAGAGGCTCCACATTTACACTATGAGGTGTTCAAAGATGAAGAACGTATCAACCCCATTAACTTCTACTATGGAAGTTTGACGGCGGAAGAGTTTGAAAATATGCTCAAATTCGCCAATCAAGAGAATCAATCCTTGGATTAATGCATGTAGACCTTCCTGAAAAACGATATTATGGCATTGGCGAAGTAGCCAAGGCCTTTGGCGTGAATACCTCTTTGATTCGTTTTTGGGAAAAGGAATTTGATGTGCTTCAACCCAAAAAAAACGCCAAGGGCAACCGAAAGTTCACCCCAAAGGATATCCACAACCTACAACTCATTTATCACTTGGTAAAAGAGCGTGGTTTCACCTTGGAAGGTGCCAAAATCCATTTAAAGGAAGAAAAGCAAAAGGTACTTTCCAATTTTGAGGTCATTCAAAAACTGCAAAAAGTGAAGGCCGAACTTTTGAAGATTAAAGATCAATTATAATTATAAACACTAAAACCATATAAAATGAAAAAATGGCTAATCCCATTAATCGTTATAGCAGTTATTGCATTTATAATTTATCAATGGGCAGTTGGGTTCAATAATACCGCAGTGCAATATGAAGCTGATGCGAAGACAGCTTGGTCCAACGTTGAAAGCTCATATCAACGAAGGAATGATTTGATAGGAAATTTAGTCAAAACGGTTCAAGGTGCTGCAGATTTCGAAAGAGGTACTTTAAAGGATGTTATTGAAGCAAGGGCTAAAGCCACTTCCACAACCATTGATGCCAACAATATAACACCTCAACAGTTAGCCGAATTCCAGCAAGCCCAAACTGGATTATCTTCTGCACTTTCCAGACTATTGGTTACCGTGGAACGCTACCCGGAACTAAAGGCTAACCAAAACTTTTTGGAACTACAATCCCAATTGGAAGGGACCGAGAATAGAATTAATGTTGCAAGGAACAGATACAATGAAAAGGTAAATATCTACGATGTTCATACTACTAAATTCCCAGGAAAATTGCTTGCAAGTTGGTTTGGTTTTGATGAAATGGCACGCTATAAAGCTGATCCGGGTTCTGAAAATGCAACAGATGTAAATTTCGATTCTAATTAGATATGTCACATGTAGAGGAGTTTTTAACTGCTGACGAGGAGCAGGAGATTGTCAATGCCATTCTTGAGGCTGAGAAAAATACATCCGGAGAGATTCGGGTGCATATTGAGGCAACAGCAAAAATGGACCACTTCAGTAGGGCACAACAGGTATTTCACTTATTAAAAATGGACAATACCAAAGATGAAAATGGGTTGTTGCTATATGTTGCGGTCAATGATAAAAAATTTGTTATTTACGGCGATACCGGAATCGACCGGGCCGTTCCTAAAGGTTTTTGGGACAGTACCAAAGATGTAATTGCCTCAAACTTTAAAAAAGGTGACTTTAAACAAGGAATTGTTGAAGGTGTACTGATGGCGGGAAAGGAGCTTAATGCACATTTTCCATGGGACCATACCGATACCAATGAACTGAGCGATGCCATATCCAAAGGTTAGTCTTTTTGTCGCTTTTTTATGTGTATCTCTCACTTGGGGACAGTTCACCATACCTGAAAAACCGCAAAAGCAGACTCGTGTTTATGATTATGTGAATCTATTGCCTGCTTCCCAAAGCAAAGCTTTGGAACAAAAGCTCATTCGTTATTCCGATAGTACTTCTACTCAAATCGTAATAGCGATTATTGCATCGACAGAGGGGGAGAACATCAACTACCTTGGTGCACAGTGGGGACAACAATGGGGGATTGGTCAAGCCAAAAAAGACAATGGAGTGCTTGTTCTTTTGGCTAGAGATGATAGAAGAATTGCCATTAATACAGGATACGGTGTTGAGGGCTCTTTGACCGATTTCATGTCAAAACGTATTATTGAATCGGTCATTATTCCAGAATTCAAAAAAGGCGATTACTACGGGGGCTTGGACAAAGGCACCGATGCTATTTTCAAAGTGCTTACCGGAGAATTTACTGAGGACCGAACTTTTGGAAACAATTCAGGTTTTCCTTTAAAATCACTCTTGCCCTTCATCATTTTTATTGTGATTTTGATTATCCTTTCCAGAGGTCGAAAAAACAATCGCAACAATCGAGGTGGTCGTGGAGGCCGAAACTCGGGCATGGATATTTGGGACATGATCATTCTAAGCAACATGGGGCGTAGTTCCCGTTCTTCTGGAGGAGGAGGTTTTGGCTCCGGCGGTTTTGGAGGCGGCTTCGGCGGAGGCGGTTTTGGAGGCGGTGGTGCCTCTGGCGGATGGTGACGCAACTTTAACCCCATCTCATCATCTCTAATAAAAAACTCCAGCTATGTTCTTAAAAAAGTTGATTCTTTACTCCATGCTTTTCAATGCAGTTATCTGCTCACAAGATGATACTATTGAAGACTGTTCCCTTGTTGACTGTGCAGCTGTTGATGATTTTGTATACTTCGAATTTATAGATAATACTACCGGCGCAAACCTTATCACAAATGGGGTTTACCCCCCGGACCAAATAGATATTTCGGACGCAAATGCCAATACAGTTGATTTTGAATTGCAAAAGGACTTTGAAAACCAAGACATTTTAATAATTAGCTTACAAGATGTACCTATCGGCGAGCAATCCTACCAAATAAGTCTGGGAGACGCGGCAACTTTCACTTTTGACCTAACCACTTTTGATGGAGCGGGTAGTTTTTGTTGCGGGCCATATACTGGTGTTGACGATGCCTCACTGTCCGGAATCGCAGGAGAGTTCACAAATAACGGCATCTTGCCTGTTAGAGTTACGGTTTTTGTTCCGGAGTAATGACTACTCCATCCGTTTATAAAAAATCTTGCTCACAATTTTCCATTCACCATCAACTTTTAGCAGATTCATAAAATCTACAAAAGTAAAGTCCTTATACTCCAACTCCAAGCGGGCATTAGCTGCATGACCAGATATGGTAATATCAGCAATTCTAGTTTTTCTATTTGATTTTGGTTTTGAGGCATCCATGCCCGAAAAAAACTCCAATGCATTTACTTCCTTATAGCCTTCTTTGGTAATGTATTTCATTGTGGCAGTTTCGTGAAAAGCCTTTTTTAAGGTATTAAAGTCATTATTGGTACCACCGTCCATGTAATAATTTAAGGTTTTTTCCACAAGTTGATAATCGGATTCTTGGGCATTTGCTGTGTAAAAAATACTTACTGAAAAGAACAATAAAAGAAGGTTGCGAATCATGGCTGTATTAGTTTTAAGTTATTGATGCTATCAATTTATCAATTTTGTGAGGCACTCGCTTTGTCATAAATCATAAATATTTCATAAGGTTAAGTCCTGCATACCAGAACCATCCGTATATCTTATCGAGTTATTCATAAACTCGGTGTGCCCCAACATCCATTTTTGAGCTATCTTGTCTGTGGTAAAGTCGCAGTATAATTAATTCCTATTTGGCATGTCGCGTTTTCTTCGAATTTTCTTTTTTTCTCTCTTTATCCTTTTAGTTTCTTGTAAAAAGAAAGCACCTATATCAGAAACCGATAATCTTTTCAAGTTCAAAGATTATATCAGCTACCATACACATGGTAATCAAAGTATCTCTGCACCCATAACCATAATTCTTGCCCAACAACTGAATCAGTTTGAGCTAACCCAAGAACTTCCCGAAGAATACCTGAAAATTTCTCCCAAGATTGAAGGGAACTTGTCTATCGAAAACGGAAGGGAACTTGTTTTTCAACCTTCAGAATACCTACAACCAGATACCGAATATGTTACAACCTTAGCACTGAACAAGCTTTTTGAAGATGTTGACCGTGACTTTAAAACGTATACTTTCAGTTTTAAGACAATAGCCCCTAATTTCAAGATCACTTTGGGTAATCTACAATCGTATAGCAAAAATTGGCAATATCTCTCCGGAACCCTAAACGCATCTGATGTATTGGATGCTTCAAAAATCAAGGATGTGCTTTCGGTTAAACAGGGGGATCAAGAGATTACGGTAAAATGGGATGGAAACGAGGAGAATGCCCAATATTTCAGCTTTAAAATCGATAGTATCTCGCGTAAAACAGAGGATAGCCAACTCAACATCAGTTGGACGGGGAAAAACATGGGTGTTGACAATGAAGGTGAAGAAACCTATACAATTCCGGGACTAAATAAGTTCGTTGTAGTGGATGCCAAAACCACATCTGCTCCCAATGCGGCCCTAACCTTGAATTTTTCGGAACCCTTAAAACAAAACCAAAACCTCAACGGTCTTGTAACCATTGAAAATGCACAAAACCTTCGTTATGAAATTGATGGAAATCTATTGAAAATTTATCCCTCCAACCGTATTCTTGGAGAAGTACGGGTGAACGTTTTTGAAGGCATTAAAAGTGAATATGGTTTCACCTTAAAAAATCAATTTTCAGAATTGGTGTCCTTCGAGCAATTAAAACCTGCTGTGCGGCTCATTTCCAAAGGGACTATTCTTCCAAATGCGAATTCCACTCCTATATACTTTGAAACGGTCAATCTTTCAGCCGTTGAAGTGAGGGTTATCCAAGTTTTTGAGAACAATATGTTACAATTTCTTCAAAATAATAACTTGACCCAGCAATACAATTCTGACCTCAGAACAGTTGGCAGAAGAGTGGCCCATAAAGTAATTCCGCTCTCAGAAAATGGAGATGAAAACACAAGTTATTGGAAAGCTCATGCATTAGACCTCTCTAAATTAATAAAGGTACATCCGGGCTCCCTATATCGGGTTGAGTTTAGCTTCAAAAAAGAACATACCACTTACGATTGTGGAAGTGCAGAAGATACTGAAGGTATTTCTGAAGTTGTTGCATCAACCTCAAACGATGAAACCCTGGAGGAGCGTTATTGGGACAATGAAATCTACAATTGGAGAAATTACGACTGGAACTGGGAAGAAAGGGACAATCCATGCTATAACGCCTATTACAACGACACTCGATTGGTTACCACAAATCTTCTCGGAAGCGATTTGGGTTTGATTGTAAAAAAAGGGAACAATCGCTCGTATCATTTTGCGGTTACCAATTTGCTTACCACAAAACCAGAGGCAAATGCAACGATAAAACTGTATAACTATCAGCAGCAACCCCTGGGTGAAATCGCTACCGATGCTTCTGGATTTGCAATTTTTGATAGCGATAAAAGTTTGGCCTTTGCTATCGCAGAAAAGGACAACAATTTCGCTTATGCAAAATTGGCTGATGGCAATGCACTTTCACTGAGTAAGTTTGATGTCTCTGGGGAAACTTTGCAAAATGGGCTTCAAGGCTTCCTATACACCGAAAGAGGGGTACACCGTCCAGGAGACACCGTACATTTAACCTTTGTATTGAATGACAAAAACAATCCTATTCCCGGCAATCATCCGGTTACCTTGGAGGTAAGCGATGCCCGTGGCAAACTTGTCCAAAGAAATGTGATCAAAGAAGGTTCAACACATATTGAAGGTGGACTTTATGCCAAAAAAGAAGGGGATTTTTATTATTTCCCAATACCCACAAAAACCGAAGCCCCAACAGGCACTTGGAATGCCAAAATAATCGTTGGTGGATCCGAATACAACAAAAGTTTAAAGATTGCCACTATAAAGCCCAACAGACTCAAAGTTGATTTTGTCTTCGAAGATGAAATTCTAAAAGCGAACAAAAACAATATTGGTCAGGCTAAAGTACAATGGCTTCATGGAGCCCCGGCTCGCAATCTAAAGATTGACATCAACGCTAACATAAAAAACGCACCTTCAGCCTTTCCGAAGTTTAACGATTACTCTTTTCAAGATCCAGTACGCACTTTCAATACATTGGAAAATCAATTTATCCAGTCCAAATTGGACGACAATGGGGTTCTCAACATCAATGAAAAAATCAACATAAATGGAAATGCCCCTGGAATGCTTCAAGCTACGTTTACCACAAAGGTATTTGAAGGAGGCGGCGACTTCTCTATTGATGTGTTTTCAAAAAAATTGGCCCCTTTTAGCCACTTTGTGGGGCTTCGTTCTCCTAAAGCGCGTAGATATGGTTCCTTTTTAACCGATGAAAGCACCGTGTTTGATGTAGTGAGTGTGAACGCTGACGGAAAATCTGTCGGAAATCGAAAATTAAAAGTTCAAATCTTTAAAATTGAATGGCGTTGGTGGTGGAACCGAGGTCGTGACAATCTTTCTCGCTATGAAAATGCCACTGTACATAGACCCTTTAAAGAATTATCGGTCACGACAGCGAACAACGGAAAAGGAAGTTTTAAAGTAAACATTCCCGATGATGACGGTGGACGTTTCCTGATTCGTGTAATTGATGAAGCTTCAGGTCATGCAACCGGACGCACAGCCTATTTCTATAGAAATTGGTGGAGAAGACCTGCTTCGGGTGATGCTGAAAGTTCAAAAATCCTGGTTTTCTCTGCAAACAAAGAAAAATATTCTCTAGGTGAAGAAGCTGTGGTTACTTTTCCTTCGGATAGAGGTGGCCGAGCCCTATTAAGTATTGAAAACGGTTCGGAAGTTTTATCCCAGCAATGGATTGAAACTTCCGCAAAGGAAACCAAAGCAACAATTCCCATTACCGCCGAAATGGCACCCAATGCTTACATCAATATTTCTTTATTACAACCGCATGGACAGGTTGTCAACGACCTACCTATTCGGCTGTATGGAGTGGTACCGTTATTGGTCGAAAACCCTGCAACGTATCTCAACCCAGAGCTTCAAATGCCGGACGTGTTAGAGCCTGAAACCTCATTTAAAGTAAGCGTCTCAGAGGCCAATAATAAGCCAATGACCTATTCTCTGGCTGTTGTGGATGAAGGGTTGTTGGACCTTACCCGATTTAAAACACCCGATATCCATGGTTCATTTTATGCAAGACAGGCTTTAGGGGTTAAAACGTTTGACATTTTTGATGATGTCATGGGAGCGTATTCCATAAGTGTCGATAATATCTATGAAATTGGTGGCGGCGGAATTGGAGAAGGCGCCAAGAATCGAAAAGCCCAGCGCTTCAAGCCAGTAGTAAGCTATTTGGGCCCATTCAATTTAAAGGCAGGTGAAAAAGCTTCCCATGCCATAGATATGCCCAACTATGTGGGTTCGGTCCGTACCATGCTGATCGCAGGAAACCCAAACAGTGCCTATGGTAATGCTGAAAAAGCCTCACCAGTTCGAAAACCTTTAATGGTCTTGACATCCTTACCCAGAAAACTGTCTCCAGGTGAAAAAGTTACTATTCCAGTCACAGTCTTTGCCATGGAAAAAAAGGTGAAAAATGTAAAAGTTTCTGTAGATGCAGGGAAAGCACTGGAGCCATTAGGTGCTACTTCAAAAAACATCACTTTTAATACCGTCGGTGAACAAATAGTGAATTTTGATTTCAAAGTGAATCCGAGCAAATCCTTTCAAACTATAAAAGTAATGGCATCCGGAGCTGGTGAAAATGCTAGCAACGAAATTGAAATTGATGTGGAGAATCCAAATCCGATGACTACTAAAAGTAATCTGTATACTTTGGATGCAAATCAATCTGAATCCATAGTGCTTGAACCTTTTGGAACCTCGGGAACCAATGAAGCCACAATTGAATTTTCAACCCTCCCTCCCATGGATTTTTCCAAGCGTTTGGAATATCTCATACGATATCCGCACGGTTGTGTGGAGCAAACTACCTCAGCTGCGTTTCCACAATTATTTTTGGATGATGTACTGGATATTACCTTCGATAAGAAAAAAGAAGCTGAGAAAAACATTAAAGCCGCTATCAAAAGACTAAACGATTTCCAAACTTCCAGTGGAGGCCTAAGCTACTGGGCTGGCTATAGCAGCGCCGATGATTGGGGCACCTCCTACGCAGGCCATTTTATGTTGGAAGCCAAACAAAAAGGATATCAACTGCCACTAACTTTTTTAAGTAATTGGTTACGCTATCAAAAGAACACTGCCCGACAATGGAGCAATCAGCAAACCCGATATAATGACGATATAGCCCAAGCCTACCGTTTGTATACACTGGCGCTGGCCCAAAAGCCAGAATTAGCGGCAATGAACCGTCTTCGGGAAACAAAAAACCTGAGCAATGAGGCTAAATGGCGACTGGCAGCTGCCTACGCCTTGGTTGGCAAAAAAGAAGTGGCGAAAGAGCTTGCCCAAATTGCCAATATCGATTTTAGACCAAACTCTTATAATTATCGAACCTATGGTTCTGTGTTCAGAAACAGGGCTATGGCTTTAGAGACTATGGTCATTTTAGGCGACTCCCAACAAAGGGATTTAGCGGTTTCCCTAGCTAAAAATCTTTCTTCACAAAGATGGTATAGCACCCAAGAAACTTCGTATGCCCTCTTGGCAATGGCCAAAATGGTAAAGAAAAGTGGTGGTAAATCTTTAGATTTAACTTTTACCAATAATGGAAAAGAGATTGTTGTAAAAACCGATAGGGCAATCGCACAACGGAATCTTGTTATTTCGGCGGCAAGGGAAGATATCCAGGTCAAAAACAATCAAAACAATACCATTTATGCAACACTGGTGCAAAGTGGTAAGCTCCCTGTCGGACAAGAATTGGCCCAAGAACAAAATCTAAGACTTTCTGTTGATTACCTTGATGCCGTTGGAAACCGAATCGATGTTTCCCAATTGCGTCAAGGAACCGAATTACAGGCAAAATTGACTGTTTTTAATAGCTCCAATGATTACATCGATAATTTGGCCTTAACGCAGATTGTTCCAAGTGGGTGGGAGATTGTGAACACCTCCTACGCTGGAACTAGTGACACCAATTCAAGCAAAGCAGAGTACATTGATGTGCGTGATGACCGAACTCATTTTTATTTTGATTTGGCCGGAAAGAAGACCAAAACATTCATTGTAAAGCTCAACGCCTCTTTCCTAGGAGAATATTACCTACCCGGGTCACAGGTTGAAGCCATGTATGATGACAACTACCAAGCCAGAAACAAGGGAAAATGGATTTCAATCGTGCAATGATCTCATAGATGAAATGGAAATTGGCAATAAAAAGAATTGCACTAAAACATAAGTTCAAACTATCTGTTTTAGCAATTTTCTTTTTCATCTGGCTCTTTTGTTTGCCCAAGATCTTGTTTGAAGAGCCAACTTCAACTGTGGTCACCAGTTATGATGGAGTTTTGATAGGTGCCCGGATTGCTGACGATGGACAGTGGCGTTTCCCGCAAATGGATTCCATACCTAAACGTTTTAAGCAGAGCGTTCTATTGTTTGAGGATGAATATTTTTATAAACATCCTGGATTCAATCCGATTTCCATTTTCAATGCCATAAAGCACAACCTTACGAAGCAAACTCGGCGCGGTGGGAGCACCATAACCCAGCAGATAATTCGGTTGAGTAGAAAAAACAAATCCCGAACCTACTTTGAGAAGTGTATTGAGCTCTTTTTGGCCACTCGATTAGAATTTCGGCACTCTAAGGAAGATATTCTAAAACTATATGCCACGCATACGCCTTATGGTGGAAATGTGGTTGGGTTGGAAACAGCTTCATGGCGTTATTTTGGTATTCCATCACATGAATTGAGCTGGGGACAATCTGCCACCTTAGCAGTTTTACCTAATGCTCCGTCCTTAATTTTTCCCGGCCGGAATGAACAGGCTTTGCTTCAAAAACGTAATCGTTTGCTTAAAAAGCTACGGGATACTAATCATATTGACCAAACCACGTATGAGTTGGCCATTTTGGAACCGTTGCCACAAAAACCACGTCCCTTGCCCAATCTTGCTCCCCATCTTACAGAGCGTATTAAAAAAGAGCATCCTGGCAAACGCATTCAAACATCCATTGATAGGCATTTGCAAAATCAAGCGAATCTTTTGGCGGAACGCCATTACAACCAACTGAAAAGCAACGAAATCTATAATCTGTCCATTCTGGTATTGGATGTGAAGACAAGAAAAGTGCTCAGCTATGTTGGAAATTCGCCCACCTCTAGAGACCATGGAAATTATGTGGATATCATCACCCGAAAGAGAAGTACAGGAAGCACCTTAAAACCGTTTTTATTTGCCTCACTTCTGCATGAAGGACAACTGTTGCCAAATAGTTTGGTCAAGGATATCCCAACTGTGATCAATGGTTACAATCCGAAGAATTTCAACAAAAAACATGCTGGAGCTGTACCTGCCAGTAGAGCACTTTCACGTTCCTTAAATGTGCCCGCGGTCCGGTTGTTAAGACAATTTGGACTTCAAAAATTCTATAATAAACTCCATAAAATGAATTTAAAATCATTGGACAGGCCCGCCAGTCATTATGGTCTTCCCCTTGTTTTAGGTGGTGCGGAAAGTTCATTATGGGATGTTACCAAAACCTATGCTTCTGCAGCTTCCACACTGAATTATTTTTTATCCAATTCAAGCACATATCGCACCAATGAATTTGTTGAACCAACCTATTTTCAGCAGTCTAAAGCTAATTTTGGCACCGAACAATTCGAGCCTACCGTTTTAAATGCCGGTTCGTTGTACCATACTTTTAAATCTTTACAAGAGGTAAATCGTCCTGAAGGAAACGAAAATTGGCAGTTTTTTGATTCATCACAGGCTATTGCATGGAAAACAGGTACCAGTTTTGGGTTTAAAGATGCTTGGGCGGTTGGGGTAACCCCAAAATATGCCATCGGAGTCTGGGTTGGAAATGCCGATGGCGAAGGAAGGCCAGGACTAACAGGAATTACTGCTGCCGCTCCCCTTCTTTTTGATGTTTTGGATGCATTACCACAAAGTGGATGGTTTCAGGAACCCTTTGACGACTTGGCAGAACTGGAAATTTGTACGGAAACCGGTTTCAGAGCTTCCATCTTTTGTGATACCACCCAAAAAGAACTACTACCCATAAAAGGAACCAGAAGTCAAACATGTCCCTATCACCATCAAATATTTTTGGATAAAAATGAGAAGTATCGAGTAAATTCAGACTGCTATGCCCTGGAAAACATGGTGCAGAAAAACTGGTTCAGTTTGCCGACGGTAGTTGAGTATTATTATGTCAATTCGCATCCAAATTATAAAAGTTTGCCCTCCTTTTTAGAAGGCTGCTATGCCGAGGAAAAGCAGTTGATGGAATTCATATATCCAAAAAACAATGAAGAAATTCTGCTTCCCCGGGATTTAGGCAAAATTTCCAAGGAAATCATATGTAAATTGGCGCACCAACAATCTGAAAGCACAGTACACTGGTACTTGGACGAAACGTATATCGGTTCGACCTCTAACTTTCATGAATTGATTATTGAAACTCAACTAGGAAATTACAAACTAACAGCTGTTGACGACGAAGGGAACCGAATTCAACAAAATTTGAATGTTCAAATGGCGGCTGAAAACTAAAATCTACTTCTTCCGCATAAAAATGGTAATAGGTACCCCGCTAAAATCAAAGTTTTCCCTGAGCTGGTTTTCCAAAAAACGCTTGTAGGGTTCCCGCACATATTGCGGCAAATTGCAGAAAAATGCAAATTGCGGATAAGGTGTTGGCAGTTGGGTACAGAACTTTATTTTTACAAATTTCCCCTTGTATGCAGGTGGTGATGTCTTCTCAATTATGGGCAACATGATATCGTTCAACTTTCGGGCAACAATCTTTTTTGAACGATTTTTATACACATCTACAGCAGTTTCAATCGCTTTAAAAATGCGCTGTTTTGTCAACACAGAAATGAAAAGAATCGGCACATCATCAAAAGGCTCTATGGCCTTTTTAATTTTTTGGGTGTATTCTTTAACGGAATTGGTTTCTTTTTCAACCAAATCCCATTTGTTCACCAAAATTACCACTCCTTTGTTATTGCGTTGGGCCAACCAAAAGATGTTCTGTACTTGTCCATCAAACCCACGTGTGGCATCCACCAATAATATACAGACGTCGCAGTGCTCAATTGCTCTTACGGATCGCATTACGGAATAAAATTCCAGGTCTTCTCTAACCTTGGCTTTCCTACGGATCCCGGCGGTATCCACCAAATTGAACTCAAACCCGAACCTGTTGTATTTGGTATCTATACTATCCCGAGTGGTCCCTGCGATATCCGTAACAATGTAACGGTCTTCGCCTATCAGAGCATTTATAAAAGATGATTTTCCGGCATTGGGTCTTCCGACTACGGCAAAACGCGGTAATTCGCTCTCTTCTTCTTCAACTTCCGGAAGTACTTCTACCAAAGCATCCAATAATTCTCCTGTTCCACTGCCGTTAATGCTGGATAGGGTATAATATTCACCAAGTCCCAAGGCATAAAACTCGACTGCATCAGTTTCTCTTTGGGCATTGTCGACCTTGTTGACGGCCAAAAAAACGGGTTTGTCCACCTTTCGAAGTAATCGAGATACGTCTTCATCCATCCCTGTGACACCAGATTCCACATCTACCATAAAAATAATGGCATCAGCCTCATCGATAGCGAGTTCTACCTGTTTGTCAATTTCCTGTTCAAAGATGTCATCACTTCCAAGAACATATCCACCCGTATCAATCAACGAAAACTCCTTTCCATTCCAATCGCTTTTACCATAATGGCGGTCACGGGTAACCCCGCTTACGGCATCAACAATAGCCTCGCGACGCTGTATTAATCGATTAAAAAAAGTGGATTTCCCTACATTAGGCCTTCCCACAATGGCTACAATAGCGCCCATCTGCATCAAATTTTGGCAAAAGTACCACTATTTATGAAGAAAAAATTATACCTTTTTTAATCAATGTCAACTACTTATGAGTGATTTTACCAATGAAATTGTTTTAAGACCACGATTTGAGTTGTCTTTTGAAGCCGAGGTGGAACAATTAAAACAGGTTTTTGATGCTTCTTCGAGAGATCCTTTTATGGTAAAACGCTTGGATGAGCACATCTACATCCGGTTTAAGAAGAAGGCCACAACATTTTGGACCCCACAATTGCATTTGGAACTTACTTCATTTGAAAAGGGAATAAGCAAGATTCATGGCGTATTTGGTCCAAATCCTTCGCTTTGGACATTTTTTATGTTCCTGCATTTTGGAGTTGGGACACTTTTTCTGATTCTTGGCGTATTTGCATATTCAAACTACTCCTTAGGAAAGGACGTTACCTTATGGGTTACCGGAATGGGATTTTTAATTTTGATATGGTTTGTTTTGTATGCTTTTGGACGCATGGGAAAATCGAAAGGTGAACCACAAATGCATCAACTTAAAGGCTATCTGAAAGAACTAATTGCGGATTTCAAGCCCATTTGATAAAAGGTTCAAATTCCGTATTAATTATTGTATCCAAAACGTTTGAGTTGTCTAGAATTGCTACGCCAATTTTTATTCACCTTAACATAGAGTTCTATATGAACTTGCTTATCGAAGAATTTTTCCAAGTCCTTTCTGGATTCAACCCCTACTCTTTTCAGCGCACTACCCTTATGCCCTATAATTATGCCCTTTTGTGTATCACGTTCCACCATGATTACTGAACGAATCCTAATGATCTTTTCATCCTCAAAAAATTCCTCAGTCTCCACCTCAACAGCATATGGAATTTCCTTTTTATAGTGCATCAATATTTTCTCCCGAATGGTTTCATTGACAAAAAAACGCTCTGGTTTATCGGTTAATTGGTCCTTGGGATAGTATGGTGGTGCTCCTGGAAGTAATTGCAGAATTCTATCAAAAACTTCCTTTACATTAAAGTTTTCCAATGCTGAAATCGGATGGATTTCTGCTTCTGGCAGTAAATTTTGCCAATGTTGTATTTGTTCTTCCAACACTTGCTGTTCGGAAGTATCTATTTTATTGATGAGTAACAATACCGGGATTTTACTACTCTGAATTTTTTTGAAGAAAGCCTCATCTTTTAAAGCTTTTTCACCTATCTCAACCATATAGAGCAGCACATCGGCATCTTCAAAGGCTGATTTTACAAAATCCATCATGGCATTCTGCATTTCATAGGCCGGTTTGATAATTCCCGGGGTATCGGAAAGAATAACCTGAAAATCATCTCCATTTACAATTCCAAGAATTCGGTGTCTTGTTGTCTGTGCTTTTGAGGTAATAATCGACAATTTCTCCCCCACAAAGGCATTCATTAAAGTCGACTTCCCTACATTGGGATTACCAATAATATTGACAAAACCTGCCTTATGTTTTTGCATTCTTCATTTTTGAAAAGTACGTCTTGGCCGCGGCATTCACCTTAGGCGCCAGCAATATTACAGCAATCATATTTGGGATTACCATTAATGCATAGGACAAATCTATGAGGTTTTTAACCAATTCTAGCGAAGCAACTGCAGCAAATACAATTAGAATCACAAAGTAATGGTTATAAAATCGACCTATTTTGGCATTGGTCAGAAAGGAAAGGCATTTTACTCCGTAATAGGAATAGGTAAATAAGGTGGACAATGCAAAAGCGGTAACAATGATCATCAACAGATCATCGCCATAACCGAATAAGGTGGTTCTAAAAGCTTGAAGTGTCATTACAATTCCGCTAGAATCCTCTAAATAAGCACCGCTAAGAATAATGACAACGGCAGTAAAGGTACAGACCAAAATGGTATCTATAAATGGTCCGAGCATGGCCACCAATCCCTCCCGAATAGGTTCATCGGTCTTGGACTGACCGTGATACATGGGTGCACTACCCAAACCAGCTTCGTTAGAAAACATGGCTCTCTTCACCCCAATAATGACCAATCCCCAAAATCCGCCTGTAACAACGGTCTTGAAATCCCATGCTTCTGAAACAATCATTTTTAACGCTGGAATCACTTGAGAAGCATTCATTACCATCACCACAATAACCGCTACCAAGTATACCATGACCATAAATGGAACTATGGCAGTCGCTACCTTAGCGATTTTTGATAATCCTCCAAAAATCACAAATGATGAAACTATGGCCAGAACAATGCCAACAATCAGTTTCCAATTGAATAATGGGTCAGCTTCGGTCCCACCGAGCGCAACAAGACTCTCTTCAGGTTGAACAACGCTCATAAAGGTTTCGGTAAACTGATTCGCCGTAAAAACGCCCAAAAATCCAAAAATACCAGAAATACAAAAGAAGATTGCTAAAGGCTTGTACTTCTCTCCCAATCCCTTGGTAATATAATACATGGGGCCGCCTTGCAGTTTTCCTTCGGAATCTTCACCTCTAAACATAATGGACAAGCTACAAGAGTAGAACTTGATACACATCCCTATCAAGGCTGTCATCCAAATCCAAAAGACCACTCCGGGTCCACCATCGTGGATGGCTATGGCTACGCCCGATATATTTCCCAAGCCCACGGTTGCCGCAACCGCTGCGGACAAAGCCTGCAAGGAACTGACATCCCCTTTGGCATTCTTATCATCATATTTGCCCCTTGTAATGGCGATAGCATGACCAAAAAAACGATAGGGCAATAGTTTGGAATAGAAAATTAGAAATAAACCTCCGCCTATTAATAGGACGAACATAGGCCAGTTTGCCCATGAATTGGCGTTGACCAAAAAATCATTGATGAGTTCCATGGTTTCGAAGGTAGTTATTTCGATTAAAATTTAGCCAAAGGATATCAATTCACTTTATTTTTCAAATCAAAACGACTCTAATTTGGAAATAAGCCAAAAACGGTTGTATATTTGCCGTCCACATCGCGGGATAGAGCAGTAGGTAGCTCGTCGGGCTCATAACCCGAAGGTCACAGGTTCGAGTCCTGTTCCCGCTACTAGAAAAGAAAAGGCTTCCAATAAATTGGGAGCCTTTTCTAATTAAAGACAGTTTTATAAACAATGTCATTCGGAAGATTAGTACTTTCAAAAATTGACAGACCCATTTCAACTAATTGCAACATATTACCTTAAGTGCCGTGTTGGAGATTTTTGTTTCAGAATAGCTTCGACTTCCTCAACGGTCAAAGTTTCTGCAATCACATGCGTAATTTTACTTGCCGTTAAACCAATTTCCATCTTGTATTTCAGCTTTTTAGAATTTTTCTAATATCCATCTAAATCTGTGTATGCATTGTTTTATTGAACTTAATGGTTAATAAATCCTAGATTTAACCGTCCTATGATTTAAACCGGATTTTATAACAAGTCTTAAAAATGCATTCATAAGATATCCCAGTCTGTTTCGGCTTTTTTCATCATTCAGATAAATATCCACCACAGAACCTGCGCCACCAAGAAGTTCGGCAGAAATCACTTTACTTTTAAACCCTTCCTGATCTTCTTTGTAAACGGTTGATAGAATTTGCATCATCCAATTCGCCTGGGCCGAATAAGCTGAGTCACGAAGAATCTCGTGAATCTCTGTCAACAAGATTGTAAATTGTTCTTTGTTGTCTTCTGAGAAATCTATCTGATATGTCCTTTTTTTAAAGATTCCGAACATCATTTATTTTAACTTAGAATGATTCTAATGGAAATGGTCATATTTAAAAATTCATTCAATATGGATTTCGGATAACAACTGTTCACCAAAGTAGACTTTTCCTTTTTTAAAATCTTTTCCAACATTAAAAGACAAACCTAATCTTCTAGAGCTTAATTTTTTGTATCCATAGTAATATGTGATAGTTTTCGGTTTTTGCTTTTTGAATATAGTGGAATTTGGAGCAATGGAAATTTTTGCTTCACAATCCTTGTATCCTGATATGCTATAATCCTTGAAGGTATCTCTTATTTCTGGTTTGTATTTAAGTAGGTAAATTTGGTAATCTTTATCTATTAAGGGCTCATGGAGAAGACGGGGAAATCCTTGGTACTCAGATAAATTCAAAAGCCTTACATCCATAGGTCTAAGCCTTTCTCTACGTTTTTCATCAAGCAAATAAAATTTATTTGGGTCAAGCCGTACTCTTTTCCGGGAGTTCGAATTTACTTTGAAAACCAGCCTTACTTTTTTTTGGTTGCTGTTAGCATATACACTGTAGTTCGTGGAATTAGTTGTTATTTTTGGTTCTTTTTTTGCCTTTATCAATTCAAAGCTGAAGTCATCACCGTAAACAACATTTGATTTTTGGCCAAAAGTTGTTTGCCCTAAAACAAGTACTATACAAACAAGAAATTTCATTATCATCCTTTATTTCAACTTTGATTTATCAATTTCATCGCTAGTCTCGACTTGAAATACCACATATGTATTTACCAATTAAAATCATTTATCAGCGCTTTCTTAAAAAGAACTTTGATGGTATCGTTGTTTGCTAAGTAAATATGGTGAATCTTATTCTCTCCCATAACTAACTCTCTGTGATCTAAAAAGAGCAACTCCTTGTCAAGATCTTCAGGGACTGATTGAAACGCATGGTTCTCTTCTTTTTTGGCAAATTTTATATACAATACGTCACGATCCTCCAGGTTCATAATATTGATTGAGTAGTAGGGGTCTTGTGGCAAGGTGGCATTATACACAATCTTATCATTTTTTGGAGACCAATTAAGGGCAAAGGATTCTGGTTTGGTCAATTGCGTAAGAGTGTCAACCTTCCCATTCACTACATTTTTTACCAACAACTGGGAATGTCCATTTCCTTTCTTAAAATAGGCTATTTTTTCTCCATCGGGCGATAATACCTGCTGTTGGTTAATTTCAAGATTTTTATATTGACCTATAGCCAAAAATACAAGAATTGACACCATAAAAAACAGCAGAATTGGCTTTCTTTTCCTTACATATACCGGTATGTCATCTTTAGAAATCGCAACCTTTTTCACCTCTACTAACAATCGATACCCTTTTTTGGGAATCGTCTCGATAAATTTTGGTTCGCTGCGTGAATCTCCAAATATTTTACGCAGTTCTGAAATGGCTTTGTTCAAGGAATTTTCGGTTACCACAATACCTTTCCATACTTTATTATAAAGTTCCTCCTTTGTGACTACATTACCATTGGCCTCAATAAGAACTACCAGTACTTGAACTATTTTGTTCTGTGTTCTGATCCTTTTCTTCCCTTTGGCTATTTCAAGAGCCTCTGGGTCTATGGTCCAACCAGTAATCAGATACTTTATATTTTGTCCTTCCATGCGTAATCCAGATATATTTCAGAACCAACATTTAGGGCATCTCATTAATTCAGAAAGAATTCAGAAAAACTACCCCCAATCTAACTCTTTGGTTTCTAGTATTGTGGAATTAAAAGTAAACAAAGATGAAAAAAATGTTGATACGATTCTTGGTTCCTTGTCTGTTTCTGGTTTTGTCAACACCTTCCGTTGGACAATTATTTGAACGGCGAACTATTGAGGAAATATCTTTCAGTTCCCAAGTCCTTAAGGAGAAAAGGCCCATACTCATTTCCAAACCTACGTTGTATGAAGAAAGAAACGAAAGGTATTTTGTAGTATATGTTCTAGATGGGAACATGAATACCGGTTTTACTTCTGGAATTGCCGAACTTTTGTATCAAAGTGGTTTTCCAAGATTGTTGGTTATTGGGATTCCAAGTACATATCGCGATAGAGACCTAACTCCCACCGCCTATGGAGAAACCACGTCTGGTGGAGGAGCGGATAATTTTTTGCGTTTTCTTAAGGAGGAACTTATACCATATGTTGACGAAAACTATCGCACCCATGATTTTAAAGTTCTTATAGGACACTCATTTGGGGGTCTATTTGCTACACACACCCTATACACAGAACCTGACCTTTTTAACGCGTATGTTGCAATAACACCTACCGTCGTTTACGACAACTTCTATTCTGGAAATAAATTGAGAAGATTTTTCCGTAATAAGAATACCTTACCGACATCGTTCTTTTTTTCAGTGGGAAATGAACCCAACCCCGAAGGAGATGCAGTATTTCATCTCAATGAATTATTCAAAAAAGAAGCCCCGTCCGATCTTAGTTGGAAATTTGAATACTATCGAAAAGAAAACCATTCCACTACCCCTCTTATTGCAACATTGGATGGACTTCGTTTTATATTTCAAGATCTTGTTTTAGAAGATGAAATTGTCAAGATCAAAGGGCTGGAGTATTTGAAAACATATTATGCCAATTTGAAAAATAAATATAATATACCTATCAAAGTTCCTCAAAGGACATTAATGAACTATGGTTACTACCTTATGGAGAATAGTCGAAATGATGAGGCACTGGATGTATTTGGGTTTTATGCGGAGATACACCCTACAATCCCAGTGCCGTATGATGCAATGGCAGATATTTATATCAAAAACAACGATAAGAAGAAGGCTATTTTTTGCCTTGAGACATTATTAAAGATGAATCCTGGCTATGATTATGCAAAAAAAAGACTTGATAAGCTAAATGGAAATTGAACGACTAGTGCCAAAAACACCGCCAATATCTCCATATATATTGTCATCTAAAATATAGATTGATTCTTGACTAACTGTATATGATAAAAAAAGAAGGACCCTGACCAAAACTAGAAATGTGCTTTGTATTCTCATCCTTTATTTGAACTATTAGTTAGTTTGAAAACCATTCTTCAAATTTGATTAAATCTTCTCCAATTTCAATATTGTAATCTAAGCTGTCAACAACAATCCTGCCTAAAACTCCATTTAATTGAGAGGCGGAATAGTATGAACTTAAAATTCCTCTTAAAGATTCTAACACTTCATTATTTGGATGGTTTTCAATGGCTGAGTCCAATTTAAGAAGTAGCTTTTCTTTTTCCTCTTCAAATTTCATTCTTAAGAATTATCGTTTTTCTGAACTTTGAACAACCAGTTAGTTCTTGATTAAATCTCTTACAAACTGTATAACTAAATCTAATACGAATATTCCTGAGATTACAAGTAGTACTGATATATAAACAAAGAAATCCCAAGGACCAGAGCCGGTAAAAAGGTAAAGGCCAATAAAAAACAATATGCTAACAATTAGAAGTATTAATGCCAGTCGATTCAATATGGTTTTTTGGTATTTCACTTATTGTTTTTTTGAATTTTAGTATTCTGCTTCTCGAATTTCTATCTCAGTAATACTTCCCGTTATAACCTTATTGACATCACTTAGTGGAAGTTGAAACCAAAATTCTGTTCCGTTTTTGTCATAGTAACTAAAGGTAAATTCATTTTCTACACTATCAAACCCACCACAGTAATTGTCGGTTTGAAACTGATCAGAACTTTCAATTAATGCCCACGATTCTAAGTCAAGGTCTTCCTTCAAAATCTGTTGACAAATTGAAATAAATTCCTCATCTATTCTCAGCTGGGTGCGCATCGTTTATTTATATTTTTTATTTTTTTAAGATTGGTCTAACCTTCTTTAGTATCAATTGAACCAAACCGCATATCGTTGTCTTCTTAATTCCATAGCTAGCTTTTCTTCCATTTTAATGGCCTCTAATCTTGTTGACATGGGATCTATATGGTTGTATAGGCTGGGCCTTAGGTACATGCCGTACTTTTGAACGATATTTGACGAAAGTTTATGCCCTTTTTTATTTCTGTGGCCAGACTTATGCTGTTCAAATCGTTCTCTTGGAGTCTTGCTTGTCATACCTACATAAAGGCACTGTAGTACTCCATTGAACTGTGGGTTTGCAGATCGGAATTTTATGCTCTCCGTAAACACCTTTTTGGATAACTCTATAACGTAAACTCGATATTGTCTTTCAGGCATCGTTTATTTGAACTTATAAATTGATCGAGATACACTTTTCATCTCATTACTAAAATTACGATTAGCCCTAAAAATCCAATCGCAATAACCCTATTGTTAAACTGATGTCCATATTCATCAAAATGGTCTTTTGATTTCTTTGGTCCGTTTATATATTCTTGATAGGTGAATTTTGGTTTATTGAATATTGTCCTCCATATCGATCCATAAATCCAACGTATCGTTCCTCCAATATAATTGAAAATATATCTACCAATAACTATCTGAAAGAAGTCCACTTAAACCGTCGTTTTTAATTTAAATCGCCAATTAGTTATTTATTAAATCTCTTACAAACTGTATAACTAAATCTAATGCAAACATTCCCAAGATTATAAGCAGTACGGATATATAAACAAAAACATCCCAAGGACCAGAACCTGTTAAAAGGTATAGGCCGATAAAAAACAATATGCCCACAATTAGTAGAATTAATGCCAGTTGATTCAATATGGTTTTTTGGTATTTCACTAATCGTTTTTTTTTGAACTTTGTTAACTAGAAGGGATTTAGAAGATTGCCGAAAAAAGTGAAGGTCAGTATCACTGCAAGAATAATTGCAATCGTTTTAACCCATTTATATTTTGGGTACGGATTTGTTGTTTTTATTGAATAATCCAAATAAATATTATCTCCCTTCTTTTGCATTAAAATATCAGGTGCCTCACATATAGATTCTCTGATGTCATCTTTTGCATTGGATAGCTTTGTATTTGGAAATAATGAGAAGAACAATTTCGCGAAGGTTAAAACCGAAACCAGTAAAAGTGTCATGCATAATATCACTAATACAGGGTCATAATATTCTACAAAATAATGTTCGCCAAGTATTCTAAGTGATATCATTTAAGGAATCATTTGTGCGAGAAATTAGTCATTTAATACCAAAGATGCAATCCTTTGTTTGAACCATTCACTCTAGTATTTGGTTTTCACAAGCCGCAAAAATGAAGCTTTTGGTGTTCGATATGGCTTGCCATATTTTTCGAATGGAGGACTATATTGGGCAATGCCATAAATACGTATAATTATGAAGCGGACATTTTTAGTGATCCGGACGAATGCTATATTATTTTATGCTACAAAGCCGAATGGCCTAGGCAGTGGATACCTGTATATTAGTTTTAAAAATAGTGAAGGCTCATGGACTACGGTAAAAAATATGGAACCACTGATTAATAGTAGAGTCCATGAGTTTTGTTGGTTTGTTAGTAAAGACGGAAAATATTCTTTCTTCACCGGCAATCAACATATTTATTGGGTTAATGCAACAATTCTTGAAAGTTTTAAGAGTTGAAGATTTACAGCCGAATCTTTTCTGCAGCAACCAGTTATACGCTTTCTGAGGTCATCAATACAATAATATCCTGTTAATCAAATATTTACCGTTAATTTAACGCAACTCCTACGGGAACATAAAACTTTGATCACTATGGAATGGAAAATGAACTCCCTGTCAAAAATCCGCTTTCTTTTGATAGCAATTATGTGTATTGCGTGTTCATCCTCGGATGATGGCACCAAAGAAGAACCTGTGAGCGGGGAAATCGACCCAGCTCTTGTTGGTACTTGGGTAGGCACTATAGACGGCGGTCTTGGTGAGGCTGAGATCATCATTGACCTAAAAAGTAATGGAACCATGTCTGGAGAAGGAGCCAATTCCCCATATTGCCCATTGAACGCGAAATGGGAGGTGAAAGAATCCTCTTTTGTAGCGAAAGGAAACGATAACTGTGATGGTACTTCAGTCACATTAACCGCACCCTATTCCAAAACGGAATTAAAAGGGAAATGGAGTGCCTCGAGCGGAAATAACGGCACTTTTTCAGTAAAAAAGGAATAGCTCTTGACTATATATTTAAAGTTAAGGATAATAATCTAGCCGATGTTTCTAAAGAGCGGTACATTTTTAAGGGAGAAGTCTCTTATGCCGAGTATACAAAGAGACAGGTTTATGTCCTCCCTCAAATGCCAGGCACAAAATACACACAGTTCTTTGATGGCAACAATTCTGTTTCCAAAATGGATGGAAAACCTATTACAGGGGAACAACCGGCCTTTCTTGGTCATATCTTTAGAAAAACCAACTATTATTGGTTTACCATGATGTTCAAATTGTCTGACCCGGGTGTTAATCATAAAATGTTGCCCTCTAGAAATGTAGATGGGACCACCTATAAGGTTGTTGAAATGAGTTTCGGGGATAACATAGGTGAATCAAGCAAGGATAGGTATATTTTGTACATCAATCCAAAGACGTATAGGGTAGATCAGTTTCTATATAATGCAACCGGATTTGGTCTTACTGAACCCAATATAGTAAAAGTCAAATATGAGAAAGTAGATGGTATCTATATACCAACCTATCGTAAATACGCACCTGCAGATTGGGATGGAAATGTATTAAAGGAATCCTGGACTGAGCAGTTTTCCAAGAATGTAAAATTTAACAACGGGTACAATTTAGAAAGTATCCAGATTTAGTATTCCTAATTCAGTTATACACCACCTATTTAATAAATTATAAGTACTACTCAAACTCGGCTTGGGATAAAGTCAATTTATAGTCTCCAGCAACAAGAGGTTTTTAAATAAAATATTCTATCCTTATTGTACAGAATATATCCTTAGTTGGGTTTGAGTAAAACTTATAATCATTTGAAGTTGTCAAATATGACAAAGTCTATCATTACTCTAAATAAAAGTTGAAATAGAACCTTCAATAAAATACGCAAGTTGATGTACTAAATGCCCCTTCGTTAAACCCCTTATCTGGCAATAACTTTCTTTTCAGTACTTCCAATAAAATGGTTCGGAAATTTTGATAGCTCTTTTGCTAGAATAGTATCGGTGTTTGACCCCATGCTATAATTTCCTTTATATCAGCTTCTGGCGTCAAGTCTAAACTTTTGGAATTTTGCGCAAATTGGCAGCATATCAGTTTTCAGTTGAATTTCACTAGGGCTCCACACCAAATTTCAAAAATCGGTAGTTCTTTTATCTTAAAAAACATTTACTTTTATCAAGACAAGCATAGATTTCAAAATGTTTACGCAAGACTTCTTAACTTGCTAACATATGCTACTACATTCTGTGGTTCAATTCGAAGTGATCAAGTGTTGTAATTTATAAAATGCGGAATTTCCTACTATATCTCATTTTTTTAGCCGTTTCTGCAACATGTGTTGGTCAAAACCTGCTACCTCCCGTATATAATTACAGATTGTCGGAATACAAAGCAGCAAGCAAAAACTGGGACCTTTCAGTAAATTCGAGGGGTGAACTTTTTGCAGCTAACAATCAAGGTCTCCTGTATTTCAATGGAGAAAAATGGACATTGAACAAGCTGCCCAACAATACCATTATTAGATCGGTTGAGGTGGTGAACGATAGAATTTACACAGGGTCTTACGAGGAGTTTGGTTTCTGGGAAAAAGATGAAATGGGCGTTCTCCACTATAATTCACTTACCCATTTAATTAAAGACCATCAGTTTACCAGTGAGGAATTCTGGGAAATACTTTCATACAACGAAAAAGTATATTTCCGATCCTTTGCTGACATTTACATATATGATGGTGAACATATAACCGTCATTGATCCTCCGCAAATTATATCCGATATTCTAATTTATGAGGATAACTTTGTTGTAGCAGGTGGTACTGAAGGACTTTTCGAGCTTGAAAACGACACCTTGGTTTCTCTACAGAATCAAGACCTATTTTACGGTAAAACCATAACGGATATGATTTCATTGGAAGAAGGTCTTCTAATTGGAACAAAGCTAAATGGGTGTTATTTATGGAATGAGCACAAGGTTGAACCATGGAAGCCTGATCTCAACAATAACCTTAAACAGCACCAATTAAACAAAATTCTAAAACTGTCAGAAAATCAGATTGCCTTCGGTACTATAAAAAATGGCGTCTATCTATATAATACCAAGACCAAAACGTCAAGAGTTTTAAATCGGGAAGCAGGTCTACAGAACAATACGGTGCTGTCAATGCAAAATTTTCAAGATCAGTTATGGCTGGGTCTTGACAATGGTCTGGGACGTGTTAAGTTAAACAGCCCTATCACCTATTTCACCGACTACTCCGGAACCCTGGGAATGGTGTATGACATGGCATTATATGAGAATAAACTGTATCTAGGCAGCAATACAGGTATGTTCTACTTTGAAGATGGTCAAATTCAATTTGTTGAAGGTTCTCAAGGTCATGTTTGGGATCTTGAGGTAATTGAGGGAAACTTGATTTGTGGGCATAACACTGGGAGCTTTCAAGTCAGCGCAAATACTTTTAAAGAAATTTCCGCCTTTTCAGGAGGATATAGTTTCGCCAAAGTCCCCGAACTAAACGCCACTTATATTCAAGGAACCTACAATGGTTTGGTAAAATACGAGAAAACGAAAGAGGGCGATTGGAAAGTATCCCGTGTAAACGGAGTTTCCCAACCAATCAAGCATTTGTGTTTTGAAACAAAGAACATTCTTTGGGCCGCACATCCCTACAAGGGATATTATAGGTTCAAGATGGATGACACATTTGAAAACGTAATCAGTTCCCAAGAATATCTCACAGATCAGGGACCAAGTGAATACAACATCAAACTATATAACATTAAAAACCAAATCGTTTTCCGGGGTGAAAATGCATGGTACAAATATGATCCAATATTAGACCAAATTGTAGTCTTTGATGAATTTCAAAAGTTCAATGATAAAGAGCTGCTGTATTATGATCAGAACTATTTCTGGTTTGTAAATAGAGATGGACCAAAGGAAATCTTTCATACCGATCTTAAGCAAGATAGTCTGACTATTTCTGATTTTTCTCTTGATGAACGTCTAGCTCCTGATTCTCAAAATATCATCAAACTAAATGATAGCATCTCCTTCATAACCTTGAGTGATGGTTTTGCAATGGTCAACCGAAAAGCCTTTGGAAAATGGTTGAAAGGACGGAGTTTACCTGCTCCACATCTAAACTTGGTCAAAGATGAAGTAAAGTCGTATTCTGGACTCCAAAACAATATAGAAATACCATATAAGAATTCTCAGGTGATATCCTTTAGCGTATCCACTCCGGAGCTCATGCAACCGCGATATCACTATACCTTGACCGGACCTAAAAATTATTCGGAATCCATAGAGCATGGAAATATCCAGTTCCAGAATCTCCCCCATGGTAAATATCAATTTAAGGTAAGTACTTTTGGTCAGGACAATGCAAGTTCAACACCAGTAAGTTTCAACTTTGAAATAGCTCCACCTTGGTACCTTTCAAGCGCTAGTATCTTCTTTTATCTGTTCCTGGGAGCATTAACAATTTTTGTAGTTCGATATTACAATCGAAGAAAATTGAAAAGAAAGCAGAAGGAGTTGGAAAATCAGATGAAAAAAGAGCAAAAAGAGAAGCTAGCAGCCTTAGAAAAGGAAAAACTAGCTCGTGAAATCAAGCTTAAACAAAACGAACTTGCCAGTACCACATTAAATATTGCGAAGAAGAATGAGATGATTCTGGAGCTTAAGAATATGTTGGTCGTTAACAAGGAAAAATTTTCCAATTCACAACGCTATCGATCTTTCATCAAGAAACTGGATAATTCAATTCAGGATACCGATGATTGGAAACGGTTTGAGGTCAATTTTAAAGAGTTGCATGAGGACTTCTTTGAAAGATTATTAACAGCATATCCTAGCCTCACCCCCAAAGATTTAAAGTTATCCGCGTATTTAAAAATGAATCTTTCCACAAAAGAAATAGCTCCGTTAATGGCCATTTCAATCCGCGGTGTTGAAATACATCGGTACAGATTACGCAAAAAATTGGAAATCGACAGTTCAAAAAGCTTATCTAACTTTCTAATAACCTTTTAGAAACCATTAAACAAGGAAGTTTTCTTACAGTTTGACCCTAGCCCCAATTACATCATTACTACATCAAACGCAAAAAAAACTTTCTCTTTTGATTAATTATACTACTGCAAAGCCTATAAAAACAGACTTCACAGGCATCATGTACGCTGATGTATTTTTTATGTACCCGATTTGGCATCCCCAACCTAATGTCATTATTAATTTAGCAAAAACACAACTCAACTTTTAAATAATTATGAAAATTAGAAACGTATTATTGGGGATATTGCTTTTTTCGGCCCAAATCATTGTTTTAGGGCAGAGCAATATTACGGTTTCAGGAACAGTTAGTGATGGACAGGGGACACCACTTCCAGGTGCTTCCATAATATTGAAGGGTACATCATTAGGAGTGCAGACCGATTTTGATGGGAACTACACCTTTAGCGAAGTAGACACAGCAGGAATTTTAGTATTTAGCTACATAGGATATGCTCCTCAGGAAATCCCGGTTAATGGACAGAACATCATAAGCGTTAGCCTGCAGGAGGACACTCAATATCTAGATGAAGTGGTCGTGGTAGGGTATGGTGAATTAAAGGTGAAAGACCTAACATCTGCCATCTCGACCGTTGATTCGGAAGTTCTGGAACTAGCCCCCGTAGGACAACCTATGCAGGCGTTACAAGGTAGGGTAGCCGGACTACAAATAGTAAACAACGGTAGTCCCGGTCAATCACCTACAGTACGAGTACGGGGAATAGGATCTTATGATACAGGAGCATCAGGTCCTTTGTTTGTAGTTGATGGTGCTTTTTTCAATGATATTGCATTTTTGAATCCTACGGATATTGAATCAATTTCAATTCTAAAGGATGCTTCAGCAGCAGCTATTTATGGGGTTAGAGCGGCAAACGGAGTAGTTTTAATAGAGACCAAGTCTGGTAAATTCAATCAGAAACCCCAGATTACTTATGACGGATATTCAGGTTATCAAGTGCCACAGAATGTGCTTAAAATGGCCAATGCAGAGCAATTTACCAACCTGGCGCTTGAATCAGGGTCTGCTCCGGACGCTGAGTTTATTTTAAATGCAATGCAGCGATACGGCCGTAGCAGAATCAACCCCAACATACCCGATGTAAATACAGATTGGTATGATGAGGTTATGCGATTGGCCCTAATCCAAAACCACAGTATTGGAATCACAGGAGGCAGCGATACGGCCACCTATGCCATAGGCGTCAATTATTTTGAGCAAGGTGGACTTCTTAAAATGAAAAACGAATACAAGCGCTTCAACCTTCGTACCAAATTGGATTTCAAAGCCACCGATTGGCTTAAAGTTGGTACAAGTGTAGTATTGAGTAATTCCACACGGTTTGACCCTGAAAACTCTGCTTGGCGAAGGGCCTATTTTGCAGTGCCCATTTTGCCTGTTTTCGATTCCTCTTTGGCGGAAAATCCAAATGTTTTTCCAACACCGTATGCCAACGCGCAGGACTTAGGTTACAGGGGAGGCCAAAACCCATTTCCGATAATGGACTTTAGTGAAAACCGAGCTAAAATCAGAAATATTGTAGCCAATTTCTATGCCGAGATAGATCTTGTTCCAGAAAAACTCAAATTTAGAACGGCTTACAATCATAATTTCGAGAGTATTAACCGAAGAGAGGTGAGGTTACCCTATTTTATAGGTGATAACTTCCAAAGAGTAGATGCCGATTTACTTAAAAGAAGTGTTACCACATCCAATCAGATATGGGACAACACCCTAACATTTACCGATACCTTTGGCAAACATAATTTGACGGTTTTAGCAGGAACTTCCTTTAGGGATGAAGCTTTGGACTTGATTCAGGCAAGAGGCCTTAACTTTCCATTGACGGGTGAAGAAGCCTACTTTATTAACTTGGCCCAAACCATTGTAGAAGACTCTACATTTGATGGTGGAGCACGTGAATTTGGCTTCTCTTATTTTGGAAGGGTATCCTACAATTTTGACAACCGATATCTATTATACGGCACATTCAGAGCAGACGGAACCAACAAATATCAAGAAAAATGGGGTTATTTTCCAACTGTAGGTGCAGGATGGGTGGTTTCTGAAGAAGCCTTTTTTCCAGAGAATGAAGTGCTGAATTTTCTGAAACTAAGAGGAAGCTGGGGTGAACTCGGAAATGACAGAATCCCTTCCAGTGAAGGTTCAATTACTTCAGAAGTAGTTACAACCGCACTGGGTGACATCTTGTTCAGCGGGTTAAACACAAGCAGTGATTTTACTGCTTTAAAATGGGAAGTGACCGAAGAAATAAATGCTGGACTCTCCGCTAGAATGTTCAATAACAACCTATCCATTGAAGCTGATTACTACATCAGGGATACAAAAGATGCTGTTATACCGGTATTGAGGCCATTAATTCCAGGCGCGACTCGCCAAAATGTGGGTGAGATTAGAAATAGTGGTTTGGAAATCGCATTAAATTGGGACAAAAGAGTTTCCGATGACTTTAGTTATTCCATTGGAGGCAATTTTACCACTTTGAACAATGAGGTTTTAGATTTGGGCGGTGCCGAATTTTTGGATGCCGGATCTGCTGAGTTTCGTCAACGCTCCATTGTAGGAGAATCAATATTTGCCTTTTTCGGAAGAGAAATCGTAGGGGTATACCAGAATGACGCACAGATTCAAGCAGACCCCGTAGCTGTTGCCAACAATCTGGAGCCAGGAGATTTTATTTACAGGGATATTAATGGTGATGGGGATATCACGGATGATGACCGCACTGTATTGGGATCCTTCCTCCCCTCCTATTCTTTTGGATTCAACATCGGATTTAATTACAAAAACTGGGATTTTGCAGCTAGTGCCATTGGACAAGGAGGTAATTCAATTCTAAATCGAAAAAGAGGCGAAGTAATTTTTACCAATGATACCAATTGGGATAGGGATTTCGCAGTAAACAGATGGCATGGAGAAGGAACTACCAATAGCTACCCATCTTCAGCAGGTATTAGAAAGGGATGGAACCAACGACTCAACGATTTCTTTATTGAGGATGGTGACTTCTTTAGAATTCAAAATTTAACCTTGGGATATACCATTAACAAAGATGGTGCGCGTCAAGGAATTCCCCAAGTACGGATTTATGCCACTGCAGAAAAACCACTCACCTTGTTTAATTACAATGGATTCAACCCTGAAGTAGCCAACGGCGTGGACAATGAAACATATCCGGTACCTGCAGTGTATACCATCGGAGTTAATGTAAAAATTTAAAAAAAAGAAAATGAAGCTAATCGAGAAAATTAAAACTATTGCCTTAACAGGACTACTACTATGCATCGTAGTAGGATGTTCGGACAAGTTGGATGAACCTCAGCTGAACAACAACTTTGCTGGAGGTACAGATTTTACCAATACAGACGATATGGTATTGTCCATAATTGGAATATACGAAGCCTTTCAATCAAGAGGTTGGGAACAACCTCTTTTGATATCTGTTCGAGGAGATGATGTTAACGCTGGTGGACTTGGAGATCAGCAAGACTTTGCCGAGACGGATCTCTTCAATTACAACAAGGATTATTGGATGTACAACTCCCTGTGGCAAAATGTATATGCCGATATTATTACAGCGCATACAGGGATGGAGCAAATTGTGCGTTACCAAGAATTGGCAGACGACAATGGAAAAGCCTTGGGTGATCAATATATTGCTGAAGCAAAGGTTTTACGAGCCATCATGTTATTGCACATTTCTCAGGTATGGGGCGATATATTCATCCCGTCCTCATCGGAAACTTCTGAACTTTTTGATGTTGAAACCGTTCCAACCCAAGATGAAGTAATGCAGCACATATCAGATCAAATGGATGAAGCATTACCATTTCTTCCTGATATGAGACCAAATGAAAGACAAGATTTGCCAGGTGGGGTTACAAGATATACAGCATTGGCCATAAAAGCATTGGCCAATCAAGAGTTGGAAAATTATCAAGTTATGGCAGATGCATGTGGACAAATTATCAACTCCAACAAATTCAGTCTCTATTCAGATTTCTACGAGCTCTTCAAAACTCCCGGAAAATTGAGTAATGAAAGTATTCTGGATATGCAATATTCCGATTTTGGTCAAGGTGAAGGTGATAACGAATCTCATTTATATGCTCCCTACGGACCTCAAGGTTGGACTCCAGCCGTAGATGGCGCCTCAAGTGGATGGGGCTTCTACGAACCCAGTATGAAATTCATCAAATTTATGCTTGATAGAGGCGAAACTGTTCGATTGGAAACCAGTGTCCTATTTACCGATAGAGGGATAGCTGAATTGCAAGCGGACCCTAACTATGCCACCTTGCCACCTTTTGTTAGCAACACTACCCGTGACGGTGATATCATTAACGATTATGCCCGCGCACTTTTTGCCAGCGGTAAGCATTATTTACCTTCTAATCAGCTGGTACCGGGAAGGACCGGCTACGGAAGCAACAAAAACTTCAATATCATTCGCTATGCTGAAATCCTATTGATGTATGCAGAAGCATTGACACAAGGTGCTTCCGGAAGTGGTATTTCGGCAGATCAAGCTGTGAATTTGGTTCGTGCAAGATCTAATATGTCTCCACTGACAGGAGTTACCTTGGACCAAGTACTTGATGAAAAGTTTGCCGAACTCGCAATGGAATGGGGCAAACGCTATTACGATATGATTCGATTAGGCAGGACAGATGAATTAAGCTACGATGGCAGAACCTTTTCACAAGACAAAGCATTTTTGCCTTACCCGCAAAATCAAGTAGATCAATTTCCCATTCTGGAAAACTAAATGACCATAAACCTAAAAGATTAAAATCATGAAAAATTTATTTAAAACCTGTATTGCAGCCCTTGTGTTGACATGGTTTATGGCCTGTGACCAAGGAATCGATGCCATTACATTTGTGGACCCTGGAGCCGACGCTTCGGCACCTCAAGTGACCATTAACTACCCACTGGAAGGCACCACAATAAAAGTATTGGAAGCAGTCACTTCAATAACTGTTGATTTTGAAGTCACAGATGACATAGAAGTTACCAAAATAGATGCCCTTATAGATGGGAAAAACATCGGAAGTCTAAGCAGTTTCAAGGATTATCGTCGTGTTTTAGTAGACGATATCACATATGATAACCTTAGGGACGGCAACCATGAATTTACGGTAAATGCCACCGATATTGATGGTAAAACAAGTTCGACCACGGTCAATTTCATCAAAGAACCCGCTTATGTTCCCCTTTATGCGGGTGAGGTACTGTACATGCCTTTTGATGGAGACTATTTTGATTTAGTTGGTTTAAGACCTGCAGTTCAGGTGGGTACACCCGGATTTACCGGAGAAGGATTTGTAGGGCTAGATGCCTATGCCGGCGCAGCGGATTCTCATTTAGAATTTTCCACTGAGGGTATGCTTTCAGATGAGTTTAGTGCAGTGTTCTGGTACAAAGTAAACGCTGATCCGGATAGAGCAGGTGTCCTGGTTATTGGGCCGCCTGATACAGAACAGGCAGGTTTCCCAGATACACAAAATTTAAGAACAAGCGGATTCCGCTTCTTTAGAGAAAATGCAGGTGGAGAACAGCGATTCAAACTTAATGTAGGAAGTGGTGCCGGTGATTCATGGTTTGATGGCGGTGAAGCTGCGGATATACCCGCGGATGCTGGATGGACACATATGGCCTTTACCATATCACAAAGCAGGGCCACGGTATACATTAACGGTGAGATTGTAAGCCAAGGTGATTTTGACGGAGTGGACTGGTCTGACTGTGATTTGCTTTCAATCATGTCCGGAACCCCTCGATTTACACAATGGAGTCATCTGGCAGATTTGAGCAGTATGGATGAACTTCGGATGTTCAATAGGGAACTCTCCCAGGGTGAAATTCAAAATATAATGACAGTAGAAGCCGGCGGTTTTGTTGGGAATTTTGATGGTGAGACTTTCTACATGCCTTTTGATGGGGACAACGTCGAAATGTTCAAGGATATTGAAGCAACCGTAATAGGCACTCCCTCCTTTGCTGGTGAGAGTGTTGCCGGCAGTGATGCTTATGCCGGAGCTTCAGATTCTTACCTTACGTTTCCAACGAATGGATTGACAAGTGAAGAATTTAGTGCCACAATGTGGTATAAGATCAATGCCGATCCGGACAGAGCTGGAATTTTGGTTATGGGTCCTCCAGATACGGAAAGAGCTGAATTTCCAGATATTCAAAACTTAAGGACTAATGGTTTCCGTTTCTTCAGAGAAGCGGGTGGAGATGGACAAATTTTTAAATTGAATGTAGGTCGAGGAGATGGAGATTCATGGTTTGATGGAGGTGCAACAGCTTCCATACCTTCCGATACTGCTGAGTGGGTTCACCTGGCCTTTACCATATCCAATGCTGAATGTGTGGTATATATTGATGGGGAAGTTGTGGCACAAGGTGATTTTACTGGAGTGGATTGGACGGGATGCGATATACTCTCCATTGGCTCAGGTGCGCCACGATTTAACCAATGGAACCACCTTTCGGACCCAAGTTATATCGATGAACTAAGACTTTTCGATAAAGCTTTGTCCCAATCTGAGGTACAATCCGTAATGAATTTTGATCAATAAAAACGAACAGTAAACATATTGAGTTAGTTAATTTTCAATGAGGTTAGTTTTAATTTCAGTCTCTTTGGTCGTTGCATCCATAGTAGCGGGGTGTAATGGCCAAAGAACTTCTAAAGAGCAGACCGAGGCAAAAAATGTCCCGGTCAACACCTATACCGATCCGGCGCTGCTGGATATGGTACAACGTCAAACCTTCAATTATTTTTGGGAAGGGGCCGAACCTATCTCCGGTCTCGCCAGGGAAAGGATTCATTTGGATAATATTTATCCAAACCACGATCAGGACATTATCACTATTGGAGGTTCTGGTTTTGGTTTAATGGCCATTCTTGTTGGTGTTGAACGGAATTTTATAACTAGGGACCAAGCTTTGGCTCGTTTTGAAAAAGCAATCAATTTTCTTGAAAAAGCTGATCGCTTCCATGGTGCCTGGCCTCATTGGCTAATGCCTAGTGGAAAGACCGCTCCATTTAGTTCCAAGGACAACGGTGGAGATTTGGTAGAAACCGCTTTTTTGATACAAGGACTTTTAACAGTTCAAGAATATTTCAAAAATGGAACTGAAAGGGAACAAATTCTGTGTAAAAAAATTCAGAAGCTCTGGGAAGGTGTAGAATGGACCTGGTACACCAAGGGAGGTGAAGATGTGCTGTATTGGCATTGGAGTCCTGATTACAAGTGGGACATGAACTTTCCTGTTGGCGGCTATAATGAAGCATTGATCATGTATATTCTGGCAGCAAGTTCGCCTACCCATCCCATAAAGCGAGAAGTATACGATAAAGGTTGGGCAAAGAACGGAGGCATTTCCAACGGAACCATCTACTACGGACTTGAAACTGAAGTGAACCATTATGAACACGACAATTCCCCGGTGGGTCCATTATTCTGGGCACACTATTCCTACCTAGGGTTAGATCCAAATGGTCTTACTGATACCTATGCGGATTATTGGAAACTGAATGTGAATCATGCCCTAATCCATTACAAGCATAGTGTTGCGAATCCAAATAAGTTTAAAGGGTACGATGAGAATTACTGGGGTTTGACCTCAAGTTATTCTCCTAAAGGATATGCAAGCCATAGACCGGACAAAGATATTGGTGTAATCTCGCCAACGGCCGCACTTTCTTCCATGCCATATACACCAAAGGAAAGCATGCAGTTTCTTGCAGCTTTATATACCAAACATGACAGTTTAATCGGCAAATATGGTCCTTATGATGCATTTAGTATGGAAAAGAATTGGTACCTGCCTAGATACTTGGCTATTGACCAGGGCCCTATACCTGTTATGATTGAAAACTATAGAAGTGGTTTACTCTGGAAACTCTTTATGGCCAATGAAGATGTTCAAAAAGGCCTAGACAAACTAGAGTTTCAATATGCAAACAGTCAACCTAATGGGTAAGTTCCCCTTCCTTTTTATTCTTGTTGCCTTTGTATTCCTTTCTTGCGGAGGAGATGATTATACCTATATCCCATCCGCCTTACCAGACGATGACCCTATTGCGCAACCCGAACCAGTAATTGGCGACACAGAATTATTGGAATTGGTTCAACAAGAAACCTTCAAATATTTCTGGGATTTTGCTGAAACCAACTCTGGCGGGGCCAGAGAAAGATATCACCCTGATGATCCAGGAAGGGATGCCCATATAGTAACCTCGGGTGGAACTGGTTTTGGACTAATGGCCATTTTAGTCGGAATGGAACGGGGGTTTATTACCCGTGAACAAGGGGTAGAACGACTTTCAAAATTGTTGGATTTTTTAGAAAACGCTGATAGATTCCACGGAGCATGGCCTCATTGGATCAATGGAAGTAATGGGGCAGTTATTCCCTTCAGTTCCATGGATAATGGTGGAGATTTAGTGGAAACTGCCTTTTTGGTCCAAGGGCTAATATGTGTTCAAGAATACCTAAAAAATGGGAATGATACCGAAAAGGCTTTAGCAGCTCAAGCAGATACTTTATGGAAAGGTGTAGAGTGGAATTGGTATACACAAAGCAAGAATGAACTGTATTGGCATTGGAGTCCAAACTTTGGGTTCGATATCAATCTTGAACTCAAAGGGTACAATGAAGTCTTGATTACCTACATTTTGGCAGCTGCTTCTCCTAACCATGGTATTTCGAAAGAAATCTACGCCAATGGATGGGCTTCCAGCGGTGAAATTGTTTCTTCCAATACACAATACGGTTTTCCCCTTTTGGTCAAGCATCCAGGATCACAGCAGTTTGGTGGGCCATTATTTTGGGCCCATTATTCCTACCTCGGTTTAAACCCCAAGGGACTTAGAGATGATTATACCAACTACTGGAGTGTAAACCTTAACCATAGTAAAATCAATTATCAATATTGTGTCGAAAATCCAAAAAACTTTGAAGACTACGGTCCCGATTGTTGGGGTTTAACCGCTAGTTATTCACGGAATAACGACGGGGGTATTGGGTACAACGCTCATCATCCAGCAAATGATACTGGTGTCATCTCACCCACTGCAGCCATTTCATCAATCCCCTATACACCCGATGAATCCATTCAGGCTCTGCACTATTTCTACAGAAACAAAGACAAATTATTAGGCCCGGCAGGGTTCTACGATGCCTTTAGTCCTGAACACGATTTTTGGGTTGCAGAGGCCTATCTGGCCATAGATCAGGGACCACAAATCATAATGATTGAAAACTATAGAACCGGACTCTTATGGGAGCTTTTCATGCAAAATGAAGACGTTCAAAATGGACTAGATATCCTAGGGTTTCAATATACGATGTAAATAAGGCAAGTCGATTTGTCAAAATGATCTCCTATCTACAATGAAAACAAAATTCCACTTCAATTTCTCCATATTCATCTTCATACTGATTTGTACTTATGGCCATAGTCAATCTGCTGAATCAATTCCGAAAGTTGAAGAATTATTGGAAAAGATGACCCTGGATGAAAAGATAGGGCAATTGAACCTTCTTACTCCAGGTGGTGGTGTGGCTACAGGTGCAGTGGTCAGTAAAAATGTTGAAGCTAAGATAAAGGCAGGTCAAGTAGGTGGATTATTTGGAGTTTCGGGTCCAAATAAAGTGAGGGCAGCTCAAGAAATGGCAGTAAACCATAGCCGACTCAAAATACCGTTATTGATTGGTGCCGATGTAATACACGGATACAAGACCACCTATCCCATACCTCTGGGGCTTTCCTGTAGTTGGGATATGGACTTAATAGAAGAGGCAGCAAAAATGGCCGCATCAGAAGCAACTGCTGACGGTATTATGTGGAATTTTTCACCTATGGTGGATATTGCCCGTGATCCTAGATGGGGACGAATTGCAGAAGGAGCCGGGGAAGATCCTTTTCTTGGGTCGGCTATTGCCAAGGTTATGGTAAAAGGATATCAAGGAGATGATTTAACAGCTTCCCATACCATGTTGGCCTGTGTAAAACATATGGCGCTTTATGGGGCCGCAGAAGCCGGCAGAGACTATCATTCTGTTGATATGAGCAAAATCAAGATGTTCAACCAATACCTATCACCGTACAAGGCTGCTGTAGATGCGGGAGTGGCAACTGTAATGACCTCTTTCAATGATATTGATGGGATTCCAGCAACAGGTAACAAATGGTTGCTGACCTCTTTGCTTCGTGAACAATGGAGTTTCAAAGGACTTGTTGTTTCGGATTACACCTCGGTCAACGAAATGACCGCTCATGGACTTGGAGATTTACAAGAGGTCTCCAAATTGGCTCTCAAAGCTGGTCTCGATATGGATATGGTTGGAGAAGGTTTTTTAACCACGCTTAAAAAATCTGTCCAAGAAGGTAAGCTTACCGAAGATGAAATCAATAATGCGTGCAGAAGAGTGTTGGAAGCAAAACACAAGGCTGGACTTTTTGACGACCCGTATCGTTATTTGGATGAGGAAAGGTCAAAAAACGAAATCCTTAGCAAAACCAACAGACAATTAGCGAAAACATTGGCAACAAGGTCATTTGTGCTGCTTAAGAATCATAATGACCTTCTACCTCTTAAAAACGACGCCCGTATTGCCTTGATAGGTCCGTTGGCAAATAGCAGGAATAACATGCTCGGAACTTGGGCACCAACTGGAGACCCCAATTTGGCGGTCACCATCTTAGAAGGGTTTAAAAATGTTGTTCCGAATGTTGCTATCAATTATGCAAAAGGGGCCAATATTTCTGATGATCCTGAATTTGCCAAAAAAGTGAATGTTTTTGGTTCTAGAATACAGATTGACGAAAAGTCACCCGGCAACCTATTAAAAGAAGCTATGGTGGCCGTTGAAAAATCGGATGTAATAGTTGTCGTTATGGGCGAAGCTACAGAAATGAGTGGTGAAGCTTCAAGTCGAACCGATATTTCCATTCCCGAAAGCCAAAAGAAATTACTCAGGACACTTGTTAAAACAGGTAAACCCGTTGCTGTTGTCTTAATGAGTGGAAGACCTTTGACAATTTCGGAAGAATTGGACATGCCAATTGCCATATTACAAGTATGGCATCCGGGTGTCGAAGCGGGGAATGCAGTTGTGGATGTACTTTATGGGCGCTACAATCCTTCTGGAAAGTTGACAGCTACATGGCCAAGAAATATCGGGCAAATTCCCATTTATCATAGCTCAAAAAATACAGGAAGACCGGCTCCGGATACGTTTAAAAAGTTTACATCGAACTATTTAGACATCCCAAATACTCCACTTTTACCTTTTGGATATGGGTTAAGCTATACCCAGTTTCAATATTCCAATCTAAACCTTGAGAAAAAAGAAATTTCCGAGGGAGAATCCTTGAAAATTCAGGTTGTTGTCAAAAATATTGGAGCATACGACGGGGAAGAAGTGGTTCAATTATACTTAAAAGATGTAGTCAGAACCATAACTCCACCCAAAAGACAATTGAAAGGCTTTAAAAAAGTATTTCTTAAAAAAGGGGAGCAAAAGACTGTGATTTTAGAATTGAAATCAGAGGACTTGAAATTCTACAATAGCAACTTAGAGTTCATTGCTGAACCGGGTTATTTTGAAGTTTTTGTTGGCGGCAACTCGCAGGCAAAGCTAAAGCAAGTTTTTAAACTCAAATGACATTGATGATTAATCTGACACACTAATGAATCGGGTCTTTTTAATATTGTTGTTTTCCATTATGCTCTGCTCTTGTAAAGAAGCGGACAGACAGGGTCAGTTAAAAAATACTAGGCCCAACATTATCTTTATTATGGCCGATGATCATGCCGTTCAAGCCATAAGTGCATATGGACACGAGATCTCGAAATTGGCTCCAACTCCAAATATTGATCGTTTGGCTGAGAATGGAATCATTTTTCAAAATAGTTTTTGCACCAATGCCATATGCGGACCGAGTAGGGCGGTAATCCTTACAGGTAAGCATAGCCATATGAACGGGTTCAGAATGAATGGTGAACGATTTGATAATACCCAAGCTACTCTTCCAAAATTTCTCCAAAAGTTGGGATATGATACTGCAATCATTGGGAAATGGCATTTGCATGGGCAACCAACAGGTTTTAACCATTGGGATATCTTAAATGATCAAGGAAACTACTATAATCCCGAATTTATAAAAGGAAATGACACTACAATCATTAAGGGATATACAACCGATATTGTGACTTCGAAAAGTCTTGATTGGCTAAACCAAAGGGATGCCGAAACTCCCTTTTTCTTGATGGTTCACCATAAGGCTCCACATCGAAATTGGATGCCCGCCATACGCCATACAACACTGTATGATTCAATTACTTTTCCAATCCCGGAAACCTATTTAGGCAAGCATTCAAATCAACAAGCGGCCATTGAACAACAGCAAACCATTTATAGGGATATGTATGAAGGTCATGACCTAAAAATGACCAAAAGTTTGGGCTCAACCGAATTGGCCCACAATCCTTGGACAGCAGATTTTAATCGAATGACCTCAGCGCAAAGAAAA
Organism: Flagellimonas rhodophyticola; assembly: GCF_049332665.1. NCBI lineage: Bacteria > Pseudomonadati > Bacteroidota > Flavobacteriia > Flavobacteriales > Flavobacteriaceae > Flagellimonas > Flagellimonas rhodophyticola. The sequence continues at coordinate 106,852 of NZ_CP186326.1, forward strand.
GATTGGGACGAGGCGTACAGCTCAAAAAACGATGCTTTTCATAAGGCGAACCTTGCCGGCCAAGAATTGGCTCTTTGGAAGGCCCAGCGTTATTTGCATGATTACCTAGCCACAGTGAAAGCGGTCGATGAAGGTGTTGGAAAAATATTGGATTATTTGGAAGAAAAGGGTTTGCATCAGAATACTTTGGTGGTTTACACCTCAGATCAAGGGTTTTATCTGGGTGAAAAGGGTTGGTTCGATAAACGTTTTATGTACGAAGAATCGTTACGAATGCCTTTGTTAATGCAGTGGCCCAAAGTTATTGCTCCCAAGTCATCGACAAACGCAATGGTTCAAAATTTAGACTTTGCCCCAACCTTTCTGGATGTGGCAGGAGGTAAAACCTATGCAAAAGAAATGCAAGGAGTCTCTTTCAGAACTCTTTTTGATAATCCTAAAAAAGATTTTAAAGATGCAATCTATTATCATTATTACGACTACCCTGCCTTTCATATGGTAAAAAAGCAATATGGGGTCAGAACCAAACGATATAAGCTTATCCATTTTTATGATGACATTGATCAATGGGAATTTTATGACCTTCTTGAAGACCCCAAAGAATTGTATAATGCTATCAATGATAAAGCATATAGCAATCAAATTGCTACTATGCATCAAAAATTAGACAGTCTGCAAGACGTCTATAATGTCACCGAGAAAGAATTTGAAAAGGCTTCTAAAGAACAAGTGGAAAAGGCTTATGATCAATTCAAGAGGTTACGAGGTGAGCCTGTGAAATAAAATACCTCTGCGTTAACCAATTTCTTTTTATTGCCCCAATTCCCTTACTTCAAAGTTTAGCAATTCGTTATTTTCAAAAATAGGGGTTACCTCTATTGGATTGCAGCACACTTCGCAATCCTCAACATAAGTTTGTGTATTGACCGAACTATCTAAAAGAAAAGAAATTTCCTCCCAACAATACGGGCATTGAAAAAAGTGCTCAAACATGAGATCAAAACTCCACGTTCAACAACTGTCCACTTACTTGTAACATTTGCAATTCGGTAAGTTTAGCGCTATACTTTGCTTGGTTTTTTGCTAATTCGGCATTGAGTAAATTCAATTGCGCCTGTCTAAATTCTATAGAAGTTGCTTGACCCAACTTATACCTTTCATCCGTTCGATTAAAGTTGTCCTGATTGGTTTGTAGGTTCTTTTCCTGTACTTCCAAAACGTATAAAGCATTGGTATAGCTGTCCCAGGCATTTCGAATATCCCGTTCAACTTCCAATTCTATTTGCTTCTTTAACAACTCTTGGTTTTGGTATCCAATTTTTACGTTTCTGATTCCTGTAATTCCTCGCCCACCGTCAAAAAGACTCCATGACAAGTTCACCGAACCGGTCAATCCCGTAGATGTATTCTGAATCAAAAATGCTAATGGACTGTTATTACTGGATTCATTCCAGCCATAAGTTCCTGTTAATCCAATCGTTGGAAGAAAAACACTCTTTGCCGCCTTTACATTGTAGTTTAAAATGTTCATGTCCTTTTCTACCAATTGCAGTCTAATATTGTTGGTCTTTGCCTCATTGTGCATGTTTTCCATTTCCAATCCCGGAACAAAATTTACCGTCGTATCTGCGACAAATCGTGCAGAAAGATCCTGGTTCAACACAAGGTTCAAATCCCTCATCGTATTCCGTAACTGTTGTCTTGAGTTAAGCAGATTAATACTATCTGTATTGATATCCACCTCTGCATTCAATACATCCAGACCCGTGTTTTGTCCATATTCGAATTGATAATTCGCTCTTTTTAATCGATCCTTGGAAATATTCAATGCCTGCTCCAAGTTTTTGGTGTTTTCCGTAAGTCGAGCAGCTTCATAATACACCGTGAACAATTGCAAAATTGTGTTTTCTATAGTCTGCCTTACCTCCAACTCCGATTGTTGTGAACGTTCTTGAAAGCTTTTGTAACTGTAATAGCGATTCAATCCATCAAAAAGCGTGTAGTTGACATTTACTGAGGCATTATAACGCCTTGTTTCGGCCCCATCGGCAGTTCGGGTATCTCCGCTAGCCAATTGTCCTTCAGTATTTTGCTTATCAATACTTCCACCAGCATTTGCGGTAACGGTAGGTAGATATCCTGAATTTAAGATACTGGCGTTGTTCTCATCTATTTTTTGCGTGTTTTTGGCTACCTGAATACCCAAATTGTATTCCAATGCCAAAGCTATTGCCTCCTCCTTGGATAACATTTTATCCTGGGAAAAGGTTGTCATCGGATATAGCAACAAACAAAGGGATAGGGAATAAAATATACTTCTCATTCTGTTGTTTCTTCTAACACTTTTGAAGATTCGTCTTTAATTTCATCATGGCCAGCACTTCCATTGAGTTGGAGTGCGCCTTCTTCCTGCATATGTAATTCTTCGTTTTGTTCTTTGATGGCCCGCTCAACTTCTTCGCGAGTGGTTTTTTCTCCTGTCCATGCCTTTTTTGCCAATACTTTTATGTTGTTGCCGAAGGAAAGAAACAAAGGCAACATCAACAGTGTAAGAACAGTGGCAAAACCGATTCCGTAGGCTATGGAAATTGCCATGGGTTTCAAAAATTGAGCCTGTCTGCTCTTTTCTAAAAGCAAAGGGGCCAAACCAGCTATTGTCGTAATTGAAGTTAAAAATATGGCCCTAAAGCGTGAGCGTCCTGCTTCGTATAGGGCTTCATTGAAGTCAAGTCCATTTCTCAAGTTGATATTGAACTTACCTATAAGCACCAAACCGTCATTCACCATAATCCCGATCAAAGCTATAATCCCCAACATGGATAAGATGTTAATGGGAAAACCATGAAACCAATGCCCCCAAGCCACAGCTGTAAGACTAAAAGGCACTAATAATATCAGCAGCAAAGGTTGACTAAAGCTGCGGAAGGTAAATGCAATTGTAATATAGATTAAGAACAGCACCGAAAGCCCTACAAAAGTCAATGAATCTAAAAGTTTATTCGCTTCCCTGTTTTGGCCTTCAAATGATGGGGTTATTGATGGGTATTTAGACTGAATATCGGGCATAACCTCATTTCTGATCCAAGCCATTGCGTCAGTTCCACTTGTGGTGCTTGGATCTTTTAAATCTGATGAAACCTGAATCTCACGTTGACTGTCCAAGTGATTGATGGCAACATCACCACGTTCAATAGTATAGTTAGCGATTTCCTTTAATGGAATACGTTCGCCATTTGGAGCAAGAATCCGCATTTCATCCAAATCGGCAATTGAAGACCTATTTTCACGGTCATATCGCACCCACACCCTAATCTCATCCTGCCCTCTCTGAAAGCGTTGCGCTTGTGTACCAAAAAAACCAGCTCTTACCTGATTCATCACAGATCTAAGGTCAAGGCCTAATAAATAGGCATTCTCCTTGAGCTCCAATCGAATCTCCTTTATTCCGGCTGGGTCGTTGTCCGCAACATCCTTTAACAATGCATTATTTAGCAAAGCAGTCTTGAGTTCGGCTTTAGCCGCTTTCAATTCGGTAATATTGTTCCCCAAGAGGGAGACAGAGACTGGATCACCTCCAAAATTTCCTCCAGATCCATAAATCAAGCTTTCAACCCCAATTACCGGGCCAACTAGTTCACGCAATCTTCCGGTTACTAGGTCTGCCCTGATTGCGTCAGGACGTTCTTCTCCAGGTAATAAATTGATTACCAATGTAGCCGCCGAGGAACCAGGGCCTACATTTTTAAGCATGTTTTCAAACAATACTTTGTCCGTTCCCTGTAGATATTCGTCGGTAAGCTCTTGATTTACAATTTTGGCTTTTTCCTGAATCAAACTTATGATGGAGTCGGTAACCCTTTCATTGGTGCCATTTGGCATTTGCAGTTCCACCGCAATGCGATCACTGGCAATTCTAGGGAAAAAGGAAGTTCTTATAATTCCTCCACCAATCGATCCAAAAGTCAAGACTAAGGCCATAAAAAATATGGCAAATGTCAATAGCTTATAATCTAAGGCAAATCGCAGGACCGGACTGTAAATGGTATCTCGCATCCAAGCCATGGCTTGGTCTCCCATTTTATTGATGACCCTAAGTTTTGCAAATGCTTGTCCAATACTCGATTTCGGCCCTTCTTTTTGAGGTTTTAGCGCTTTGGAATGCGCTAGATGCGCAGGAAGAATAATTAAAGCTTCTACCAATGATACCAAAAGTGTCAGCATTACAATTACAGATACTTCTCCGAAAAAATCTCCGATTCGACCATCCAAAAACAAAAAGATAGAAAAGGCCAGTATAGTTGTAATAATTGCCGAAAGAATGGGCGGAATCACCTCCATAGTTCCATCTATAGCAGCTCTTACCGGGGTTTTTCCTTTTTCGTAATGTTGATAGATGTTTTCCGCGATAACAATACCATCATCGACCAAAATTCCTATTACAATAATCATCCCAAACAGGGACAATACATTGATTGTTACGCCCATCATAGGGGCAAAAATGAACATCCCCAAAAAGGCAACAGGTAACCCAAAAGCCACCCAAAATGCCAGTCGTGTATTTAGAAATAATGAAAGGAAAACAAGTACCAAAATCATTCCGATTATGGCATTTTCAGTAAGTAGATCGGTACGTTGGGTAAGTGTTTTCGAAAGATCACGGACCACATCCAAATGGACATTGGTGTATTTTTGATTGAATTCCGTTATGTATTCTTTTACCTTTTCCGCGGAGCCAATAAGATCTTCTGTATTTGTGCTGGTTACAGTAACATTGACCGACAAACCACCATTGTAATAAGAGGCGTTCGGTGTTTCGGAAAATCGATCGCGAATCGTTGCGACATCTTTGAGACGAATTGTTTTTCCACTGGCATCAGCTCTAACAATAACATTAGACAATTCATCGCCATAGTAGGAACGATTATTGGCGCGAATTAGGTATTCTTCGGAATCCGTTTTAATATTTCCTCCGGTTACCAGAATATTGACATTAGAAACAGCTTGAGCAACCTCATTAAATGAAATATTGTAGGCTAAAAGACGGTTCTCATCCACTGCAATTTCTATTTCCTCATCTGGGTAGCCGGAAATATCGATCTGTGATATACCGTCAATGGCCCTAAGGTCATTTTCAATTTGACGACCAATCTGTTTCAAGGTGGCCAAAGGAATATTTTCGCCACTTACAGCAAAACTAATGGTCGGTCTAACTGGTTCTAATTTTGACACTACCAAAGGTTCCATGCCTGTAGGGAAAGTAGGTACCCTGTCCACCGCATTTTTGACCTCCAGCAACATAAAATCAATATCTCTTCCCTTCTCAATTTCAACATTGATTGAGCCGCTGTTTTCCCTTGAAGTGGAAGTAACACGCTCTACACCTTGTAAACCTTTAAGATTATCTTCAATTTTAAGAATGATACCTTCTTCGACTTCCTGGGGAGATGCACCTGGATATGTAATATTGATCAACACATTTCTAGACTCTACCAATGGGAAGAAGGAGGATTTTAAAGAAAACGCCCCAACCAGTCCAAAAATGAAAAATGCTATAATGATTACGTTTACCGCAACATGGTATTTTATAAAATAGGAAATGAGCTTTCTCACGACTTGGCTTTTTTGGATTTCGTGCCATCAAAAACCTTGACCAGCATTCCTTCATAGGCCCCTGTCATTACTCTGGTGACGATAACTTCGTTGTCCTGTACATCTTTCAAAACCACTTTTTTGTCAGTGAAGTAAATGGGTTTGACGTCTATGAGGTCAAGAACGGAGTCTCTCACCACAAAAATTTGATTGTTCTCGAGTAAAAGCGAACGATCAACCTCTATTGCGTTAGTTTCTTCCCTGGCCTCTAGGTTAGCTTCTAAGTATTGTCCTTCTTTTAAGTCACCATTGCTAACTTCAATAAAAACGGTTATAGTTTGTGAATTTTGGTCCACTCTTCCATTTACGCGGGTTACTTCGCCTGTATATTTTTGGCTTTTGTCCAGATTGGTGAGTTCCACCTGTTTTCCAACTTTTAGAAAATCGCCAAATGTTTTACTTACAGAAACTTCCAATTCATAAACTCCAATATTTATGTATTCACCCAATTTCTGCCCAACTCGTATCAAAGTTCCTTCGGTTACAAGTGCATCCGTCAGAACTCCCTTGAATGGTGCTGTTATGGTATATTTTGAAAGTCTTTGTTCTAAATTTTTTACATTATAATAACTACCTATAATTCCCCTTCCCGATATGAAGAATTTTTCCTTTTCAGTATCCATCGCTGGTAGTTGCGGGGTTGTTTTATTCAGGTCAAAACTATTGAGGTAAGCCTGCCATTTGGGATATACTTCTTGATAATCCAACCGTAAGTCTGGCATTATCGAGGTCAATAAATTGTACAGATTACTTTTGGCTGATTGAACGCTTGCATAATATTCATTGGCGTCGATTCGAATCAACGTCTGTCCAGTGCCATATTCCTGACCCGTTCGAAATAACTTACTTCCCGACCTAAAAACACCTTGAACTTCAGAAAATAGTTCAACCCTTCTTTTTGCTTTAAGGTTACCATTCGCTGGAATTACGATAGGAACGATCCCGTTTTTAACTGTATCGACAAAGACCGTTTTTACCACTTTTTGAGCCGGTGGTCTTCTGCTTTTCTTACTTCCTGCAATGAGTCCTGCAAAATATATAGATCCGAAAATTAGGAGTCCGCCCACAACGACGGAAATAATCAATTTGCGCATGTGTTGGTGAAAATTAGCTTTGCAAAGCTATTAGCTGTTGTAGGTCTATTAGGTTAAATATTTCATAAATTGTCTAGTTCACCCTTGATTAATGCGCATAAAAAAGGGGATACACGCCTGCATCCCCAAACCAAACAAACTAAAGTATAACTAACTACTCATTATCGTCATCTTCAAACTTGGTATCCGCCATGCGGGTACGTTGAAGCTGTATATCGTTAAACCTTGGGTTCAAGGTTTTTTCATCGGTATCGAAAACCAAAAATTGGTTTGTATCCATTTGTCTGAGTCCCGTATAGGAATCAAACCGATTATTTTGAATTTGAAGTATTTTAAGGCTTGCCAATTGACTAAACTCAGCCGGAATCTCCCCTCCTAACTGATTATTGGCCAATATTAGCTCCTTTAACTGCCCTAATTGTCCCATTTCTTGAGGTATCGTTCCTTCTAAATTATTTTCAAAGAGTCCCAATGCTTCTAATTTGGTCAGATTCCCAATTGAGTTAGGGATAATTCCTTTAAGATTATTACTAGATAGGTTGAGCTCTCTTAGGTTTTTAAGTTCTCCAAAAGTTGGGGGAATGGATCCATTTAAAAAGTTGTTGAACATGGAAAATACCTCAAGTTCTTGAAGTTGTCCAACTCCTAGCGGCAAGGAACCCTTGATTCGGTTCATTTCCAACCTCAGCACCTTCAAACTCTTTAACTTGACAATGTCCTTTGGTAAAACACCCGTTATACTGTTAAACGCCAAATTCAAATGTGTCAGATATCGAAGTCTTCCAATACTTTCTGGAAGTGTGCCTCCTAAATTGTTTCTAAAGAGATTGATTCCTACGACATGTCCATCTTCCAATGTTACACCTTTCCAGGTGCTTACTGACGCATCTAAATCCCATGGTATACTCCACTCGGACCCATTTGTACTATTAAATAGGTCGATAAGCACAGTTTTTTCCTTTTGAGAAACTTCAAAATTTGCCAGCATGAAGACCGGAAATAGAAGCAATAGGATATAGATTTTAGTCGTTCCCATAGAGGTTGATATATTCAATTCATAAGAATTTACTTACAAATTACGATAAGAAGGAAAAAGATTACAAATTAATATCGTGTAACTCGGGAATTATGTTGTAAACCTTTCAAATTGTGTGGTAAGGGATGGTTTTTTGGAGCTAAGACAGTAATTCAAGCTCTTGGGATAGCTTTTCCCAATCCTCCATTAAAATCTCCAATTGGTCTTTTTTACCCTGATAATCATCAAAAAAGCCAGGTTTGGCAATGGTTTTATCGTAATCCATGAGCATTTGATGGTCTATATCGGCTATCTCCTTTTCGAGCAGTGAAATTTTCTTTTCAACACCGCTTAATTTGTTTTTAAGAGATTTGAGCCTTTTTTGAGCCTGATAATCATTCTGTTTTGGTGAAGTATCTACCTTGATCTGATTTTTTTTATCTCCTTTCTCAATTTTTCTGAAATCTTCTGCCTTTCGCTGTTCCAAATAAAAGTCGATATCTCCCAAGTATTCTTTGATGTTTCCATCCTTGAATTCATATACCCTGTCCGTAAGCCCTTGCAGAAAATCACGATCGTGAGAAACCAATACAAGGGTGCCTTCAAACTTTTGTAAGGCCTGTTTCAGAACATTTTTAGATTTTATGTCCAGGTGGTTTGTAGGTTCATCCATCACCAAAACATTAAAGGGCTGTAAAAGCATTTTTGCCAATGCCAAACGATTACGTTCACCTCCAGAAAGAACTTTTACGTATTTATCCACCTCATCTCCACGAAACAAAAAGGAACCAAGGATATCTCTTACCTTGCTTCTATTTTTTTCATTGGCAGCATCGATCATGGTGTCAAGAACCGTTTTGTTGCCCTCTAGATATTCAGCCTGATTTTGGGCGAAGTATCCAATTTGTACATTGTGACCGGTCTTAAGCTTTCCTGTATGGTCCAATTCACCTACCATGATCTTGGCAAGTGTTGTTTTTCCTTGTCCATTTTGACCAACGAAGGCTGTTTTACTTCCTCGCTCTACTAAAAGATCAATACCTGTAAGCACATGATTATCACCATAGCTTTTGGAAAGATTTTCAAGCTCTGCAATCACTTTCCCGGGATTAATGGAGATAGGGAATCGGACATTCATCACACTATTGTCTTCTTCATCCACTTCAATACGCTCAATTTTGTCCAATTTTTTGATGAGCGATTGTGCCATGGAAGCCTTGGTAGCCTTTGCCCTGAATTTCTCGATTAGTTTTTCCGTCTGCTGTATTTGCTTTTCCTGGTTTTTTTGGGCATTCAACTGCTGTTCTTTGATTTCTTTTCTGAGGACAAGGAACTTGGAATAGGGTTTATTGTAGTCGTAAATGCGTCCCAAGGAAATTTCAATCGTCCGGTTGGTCACATTGTCAAGAAACATTTTATCGTGTGATACAATAACTACCGCCCCGGAATAATTTTTTAAGAATTGTTCCAACCAGATAATCGATTCAATATCCAAATGGTTTGTTGGCTCATCCAGAAGTAATACATCGTTGTTTTGCAAAAGGAGTTTTGCCAATTCAATACGCATACGCCATCCGCCAGAAAAAGTATCGGTTAGCTTATCGAAATCGTTTCGTTTAAAGCCCAGTCCTAATAGAACTTTCTCGGTATCGCCTTGATAATTGTACCCTCCCAATATTTCATAGCGATGCGTAACATCGGTCAGATCTATCATCAACTGATTGTACCCTTCACTTTCGTAGTCCGTTCTTTCTGCAAGTTGCTGGTTGATTTCCTCCAACTTCAGCTCTAGGGATTTGATTTCATGGAATGCCTGATAGGACTCTTCAAGAACGGTTCTCCCCTGTTCAAAATCAATATCCTGCTTTAAAAACCCAATTTTGATATCTTTTTCGGTAGCAATAGTCCCGGAATCTGGGGCCATCTCTTTGGAAAGTAATTTTAATAAGGTTGATTTGCCTGCACCGTTTTTTCCAATCAAGCCCACCCGGTCACCTCCATTCAACCGAAAGGCAATTTCCTCAAAAAGATATTCGCCTCCAAATGCGACTGAAAGGTTATGGATATTAAGCATACTTGGTATAAAAATTCATTATCTTAAAATCGACTTTTGGTATTGTTGGTCGACTGCAAAAACAACCACATATCTTACCTTTGTCAAAAGCCTTGCAAATGTTAAAAAAAGGAAACAAACTCTACAGTATTTTAACAGGAAGTTGTCCTAAATGCCATCAAGAGAGCATGTATGTCAATAAGAATCCGTATGCCTTATCGCAATTATTTAAAATGCATGAGCGATGTGCCAACTGTGATACGAAATACAAGATTGAGCCCTCATTCTTCTACGGCTCTATGTATGTAAGCTATGGGGTGGGAATTGCTTTTGCGACGGCCGCTTTTGTAATTGCTTTTTTAGTTATGAAGGCTTCCTTGGTGAACACTTTTATTGCCATTGTGTTGACCCTTGTTGTTTTTTTGCCCATCATCGTCCGCTTATCTCGAAACATCTGGATTAATTTCTTCTTCAAATATGAACCAGAGGTCAATGGTCAATTGGAGTAGTATTTTTTGGTGAATCTATGAATGTTGATTTCTGGATCTAATTCAGTTCTATTTTCAATATTGTTGAATAACTGTTTTGCGGCGTACGGACCTATCAGTACTCCTCTAGACCCAAAACCATTAAGCACATACATATTTCTATGGTCAGGGTGGCGACCAACTAAGGGCCTCCTATCCACAACGGTGGGTCTGATTCCCGCTACATGATCTACAACTTCAAAATCACAGGTAAGAAAGGTCTTTAGTTTTTCCAGCAATTCCCTTTTGCTATCCGCCGTGGGTTCATTGGTTTTATCCTTCCATTTGTAGGTTGCTCCGATGCGGTAGAGATTTTTCCCTAGTGGGATGCTGAAAACACCAGACTTAATTACATTAGTCTCATTATATTCTGGAGCTTTTATGGTCAAAAGCTCTCCTTTTGTTCCATTCAAGGGCAGATAACTAAAAAATGGGTTGTTTTTAAGCCCATAGCCTTCACAAAAAACAATTTGCTTGGCTTTTATTGATTTATAATTCAAATGGTCCTTAAATATCTCTAAACAAGAAAAATCGAAGGTTTCCTTTTGAAAAAGTCCATTTTGCTCCAAATATTCAGCATAGTTCCTCAGTAGCGCTTTGGTATCTATGCGACCAGTATATTTCACTTCGCCAAATCCAAAAGGGGCATCGATATTCGGATTGTGATTTTTAAGAATATTTGTAGATAAAAAATAATCTAATCCGGGTCGGTCGGTAGCTTCAAACCAGGTATTTTGCTCTTCGATAGCAGCGAACTTCCGCAGCACTGCAATTTTATAGTCAAGTTTTACCTTAAGCTTCTTTTCCAAATGTTGATAAAACGGTATCGCCATCTCCATTTGTTCCTTGGCTTTCCAAGCCATGGTAAACCTTTTTAAGATTACAGGATTGTAAAGTCCACCTGCAACCAATGAAGACTGTTGGGAATCATCGGAAATAACTTTGAAGGATTTTCCATCCTTTTCAAGGGTTTCGCAAAACGAAATACCAGCAAGACCAAGGCCAACCACCAGATAATCTATCATACCACAAAAGTAGGGATATCTGTCGGGTGTTGGAGGACCGGTGAAGGATGATACAAAGTATTAAGACGAAAGGGTTGAACCTATCTAAGCTCCAAACTGAAAATCTGCAAGAATTGGTGGAAATAGGCAATAACAACACCATTGTCTTTAGTCAATGTTGTAGTCAGCTGTTATTTGGCTTCTAAAGCCTCTCTTTTTATGACTTTACCTCCAATAACAATTTTTTCTATGGCATCATATGCATCGATATCCATTAAAGGGTTTTTATTCATCAGAATTATATTAGCCTTTTTTCCGATAGCCAATGAACCAAGCGAAGAATCTAAATGAAAAGCTTTGGCATTATTAAATGTAGCGGACGCAAGTATTTTATTCAAGGGGACTCCCGCTTCTTTCATCAATTTAAGCTCCCAATTTCCATTATGACCAGGTTGATTGCTATAAATCGGGCCAGATGGAGTATCTGAGCCAAATAGAATTAGACCATTATTATCAGAAAGGTACTTTAAAGCTAGCATTGCATGACCTTGCACATTGTCATACATTGTATGAACCTCTTCTACAGCAAGCTCATTAAAAATTTTTTTGCCAAACCATTGTGCTTCTTCCGTTTTATACCATTCAAGTAAATTTTCAGGAACCACCTTTTTTAAGCCAGGTTGATCAAGAAATTCGGTATCAACCAGTGCTTCCTCTCCTTCAATAACAGTCAATGTAGGGGTATAGCCTATTTGCTTTTCAATTTGTAAATCCAACATGTTTTTTATCTCTATTGGAAGAGAATCAGAGGGCACATCTTTATATTCTTCCCAGTTCCAAAGCCCGTGAGATATGATATCAACTCCTATATCTGTTAAAAATGAATGTCCTTCAAATGAATTGGCATGAACTGTTAGGACAAGCCCATTGGAATGTGCTTCTGTAAGCAATTCCTCCATAATATCTTTGGTTGGTAAGGGTAATCCCTTCATGTGACCAAACCCTGATTCATAATACGATTTTACAGCAATAGCCCCAGAATTTTTGATGCGCTTGACAACTGCTTTGGGGGTATGATTGGCAGAGTCATACTTATCTGGTATAGTTGCTGCCTGACTTTCCATATATATGAAATTTGGCTGGGCTTCAAATCTATATTCTACAGGTATATTATTCATTGGGTAGCCATTTGCAACCGCAGCTCCCGAATACCCTATATGATATAGATTGGGCTTTGTTTTTTCCATGTTAAAAGAAGTGATATCTTCTTCATGCATGCCTCCAAGATCAATTAAAGTGGTAAAACCGTAGTATAAATAGCTTCGCGGCATTTGGCTTTTAAACTCAGTGGCTAGTTCAGGGTATTTTTCTATATGATGCGGAAGCATTCCCTGCACTCCCGGAAGATGCACATGACTATCGATTAACCCTGGAATTATGAATTTTCCAGTTCCATCGATCTGTTCAAATGTTCCTATTATGCTTGGCTCATCTTTGCCCACATAAATGATTTTATCTTTTTCAATCACCAAATGACCTATATAAGAGCTGTAAGTACCATCTTCTGTTGAGATTATGGTAACATTCGATATGTATACGCCCTCTGTAAGATTCGTTTGTTCTTTATTGTCCTGACAAGAGAGTAAAATTGTAACCAGGAGAATAGTTAGTAATTTTTTCATTAATAATCTTCTTTAGTTTTTAACTGAATACGACTATATCCTCAGCTTGTTACAGAATTTATACGTCTTGACAGTTCTTTGGGCGATTGAGCATAGTTTAAACGTACGGGAATCATAGGTATATTGTGAATACTATTTTTTGCATTGGCCTTGTTCTTCTTCTTTAAAGACGTAAATAGGATACTAGTGGTTGCCTGTGTTTTGAGTTTTGTTGGTTCACCGACATTCTGAGCTATAATTGCAATTCTTTAGAACTATGCTTCGACAAGCTCAGCATGACATTTCAGACAAAATGATAAAATAAAGAACGCCGCTCAATTGAGCGGCGTCTGTATGATTTGAATTGGAAATCTTAATCTATGGCTTAGTAAGCCCACATATCTTGTTCCCTATCTCGGATAACCTCTTTGATTCGTTTGGCTTCCAATAGTTGGAACAAGGCATTATCAAAAACGTAGTCGTCAATTTCACGGTCTCCGTGAACATTGTCTTCCTTGTAGATCACTCCATTGAAACGACGTGCGTTTAATAGCATATCGAAGGAGATTGGGCGGGCCGAGTTGCGTTGGTTATACACCTTTGCCTCGTGCAGAATTTGTCTTGCAGCTGGATACCAGACCCAAAACAATTCTACTTTATTCTCTCCCGGATCTACAGATTCATCATCGATAAAGTTTACATCAGGAGCTACTGGTGCTATACCCAACAGCCTATATTTTAATTCTCCCTGACGCTTATCAAAATACCAGATTCCTTTGGTACGATATTCTTCAATATCAGCTGCATTCAAATCTCTTTGGTTTATAAATTCCGCAGAAATCTGCTCTCCAGCATTCAATTGCTCATATCCAAGATCTGTGGTATCGACCTTACTTAATGTGGCGGTTAAATCATCAAACTTTCGCTTTTCAGTGAAGTATGAATCCGTATATACCTCGGTCAAGTTTCCGTTTTTAATGTTTTTCATCAAAACATGGTAAAGTGACCTTCTATCCCCTCCAATACCAATAGTATCGGTTGGGTAGTATAATGGAAAATTAACACGCTCATCCAAGTCAATCACTTCCCAAATAGTTTTGGACCAAAGGATATCCCTGTCATCCACATAACCATATTTTAGGGGGGCGTCATTGTCTTGCTCTATTTGAGCTTCGGTCTTTTTCCCGATATCATCTGGCAACTTGGCGTTCAAAATGTTCGCCTGCGCCATCATTGATACTGGCAATAAGCTTAAAGCTCCAATTAAAAATGCATTTTTCCAATTCATGATTTACTAACTTCTATACTTTTATTAGTTTGTAAGCTCTACAACAACAGGAGAAATCTTCTTCAGCTTGTAGCTTCTGTTGTTTGTAATGTAGGCCTTGATATCGAATATCTGAACAGCTTCGCCTCTTTTAGCTCTTTTTAGAGCAGATTTGGCTCTTCCATCCAATTTATTACCGTTTACAGTGATGGTAGGTTGACCTGGCACTTTGAACTTAAATCCGCTAACGGCAAGGTTCAAATCAAAATCAAAGTCTTCCAACATTGCACCAACAGTAGAAATCTCAAGGTTTCTTCTTGGCATTTTAACGCTACCCGCTTCACCACGTACGGTACCTCCTGGTCTAGGAATATCCTTGATACGGAAGGTTGCAGGTGTGCTGATTCTTTGACCATCAGGCAATACACCAGAAGCACTGATTGTAACTTCTCTACCTTTACCTGGGTTCATAACATACTTGCTACCTGCTCTTCTGGATAAACCGGGTGCAGAAGCACTAACTTTGTTATCAGGAATACCAGGAATGGAAATAGTCATTGGGTTAGCAACTCCACGGTATACTACGTTCATCTTATCAGCAGCAATTACAGCAGCATTAGGCTTGGAAATTGTAGCAAAAGAATTTTTAACTTCTACAGGAATTTCTTCTCCGTCTTGCATAAAGAACATTGTACCAACAATCTCATGGTCACCAGGGTTACCGGCACCAATCAACATTTGAACACCACCAGCTTCTAACTTATAGTCTTTACCTTCAGTCAGTTTTCTACCGTCTAAAGTCAATTCAGCTTTTACTGGTGTAGATGTTTTATCTGTTTTACTGATGATAATTTTACCATCGTACTTGTCTCCATTATAAAAAGCAGACTTAGATGCAAGCAATGACGTAGCAAAGTTTGTCAATGAAACTTGATTAGTAAGTTCACCTTCCAACATCGATTTTAAAGCATCTTCTTCTGTTGCTTTAACATCCGCTTGAAGCGCTGTTAATTTAGCCAAAGAAGCTACTAAAGGATAACCTTCATAGTGATAGTTGATCCAATCTTGCTTGGTGCCATCTCTTTTTTCTACTTTACCATTTGCATCTCCTGTTTGAAAGCGTGTATTAACAGCTTCTTTTAGGGCTGCAGGTGCAATAGCAGCAACTTGAGTCTTATAATCATTGATTCTTTTCATGAATTCTTTACCTTTTGGAGATAAATTATCACCTTGAAAAAGAGTCTGATCTAAATAATCAGAGTTGTCCATTCTTGCGTAATCCTTAGGATCCTCAAGTTTTTCGGTCATACCTTTTTTAAGGGTTTCCAAGTAATCATAATACTCTTGAGATAAGCTTTTTATCTTCTGTGCATTTTGATATAATTCACCATACTTCTTTTCGTCTTCAGAAGCTTTGGTCTCAAGACTAGCCAAAAAGTTATCGTTACTTTCTGTAGTCTTGATGTTGGAAGTCTCAAGCTTTTCGTTCATAATACCGAACGCCGCAAGAACTTCTTTACTCATATTTAAGGCCAACATCGCGATGAAGATCAAGTACATAAGGTTGATCATCTTCTGACGTGGGGTTTCTTTTCCTGATGCCATGTTTTTCTCTAATTAGAATTAATAATTAATTTGATCTGGGGTCTCTAATTAGTTTTTGGCCATAGCAGACAACATACCACCGTATACTCCATTCAAGGAAGAAAGGTTAGTTGCCAATGATTCCATTTGCTCCTTAAGAGCACCTGCGTTCTGTACAACTTCTTCGTTGATAGAAGCTTGACGACTAGCGCTTTCCAATTGTACTTTATACAGGCTGTTCAAAGATTCCATTTGAGCAGCAGCATGTGACAGCTCTTCAGAATATTTCTTAGTGTGTTGGATAGCATCCGTAGTTGGGGCAATACCTTTAGCAGCACCTTCAAAATTCTTGATGCTATCTCCTAAACTTGTGAAAAGTTCAGAATCGATATTCGCTTCTTTTAAAAGATCGTCCAATTTTCTGGAAAGAAGACCCTCAGCTTCTTTGGCTTGCTTAGCGTCATTTTTGTTTCCTTTGGACTGACCATTATTCAATTCAGGATACACCAAAGACCAATCTAATTCGTCGTCTACTGGTTCAAATGCACTGATCGCAAAAATTAGTGCTTCAGTAATAAGTCCAATAGCAAGTAAGATTCCACCGTTCAGTGGTCCGAATTCCCAGTGAAGAATCTTAAATAATGCACCAATAATTACTACTGATGCTCCAAGCCCGTAGGCCATGTTAAACAGCTTTTTTGTTGATTTTGACTGTGCCATAATTCTAGTTTTAATTAAGTTATATAAATAAGTATTTGGTTACTACTTGGTTAATATTTATATAATGCTCTCTTTTCTTTTACAATGATAATAATTAGTTAGGAAGTCCTTGTCCTTTTGTAGAATCCTCTTCGCCCATATAATCTTGAACGGTTCGGAATCCAATATAGCTTCGGGCAGAATCTTGGTATTCATAATCTCTGGTGCTTACTTGCAAGAAGTAAGCGACATCTTTCCAAGATCCTCCTCGGATTACTTTTCTTTGGTTCTGACCAGAACCTATATTTGGGTTCATGGTCGACAGATATTCGTAAGCGCCCTGATCAAAGCTTGAGCTTGTCCATTCTGCTACGTTACCAGCCATATTATAAAGGTTGTATTCGTTAGGCTCATAGGACTTTGCCTCCACAGTATATAGGGCTGCATCTGCTGCATAATCCCCACGTTGTGGTTTAAAGTTGGCCATAAAACAACCGGTATCACTAATTACATAAGGTCCACCCCAAGGGTATGTTCCTCCATCGATACCACCTCTGGCAGCATATTCCCATTCGGCTTCTGTAGGTAGTCTAAACTGATTTACAAATTGCCTTCCACGACTTTTTTGATCGTCATTTTTAAACTTGGTTCTCCAGTTACAAAATGCCTTGGCCTGCATCCAGTTTACACCAACAACAGGGTATTCACTGTAGGCATCATGCCAAAAGTAATCGTTGTGCATAGGCTCATTATAGGAGTACTCAAAATCTTTGATCCAAACCGTAGTATCTGGGTAAATCTCAGCAACTTCTTGTCGGATAAAGTCTTTTCTACGTCCTGTTTTAGCTCTTGCAGCGGCTTCGATATCCATCCAATTGTACTTGTATTTCAATTGGGTAACATCCAAAGTCCTTAATCCATTATAACTTTCTTCTTCGGGAAGATATATTGAATCCATGATTTCAGCATAGTACTCATCTGGATATTCAGAGGTGTCCCATACCAAATCAACATCTGTATTTAATGCTCTTCCTTCATATCCCGTTTCACCAAGACCTGCATAGTTATCGAGCATGTATTTGTCATATACTGACATTTTCGTAGTATCTGCATCTTGAAATGCATATTCTCCGATACCTTCGTCTTCTGGTCCAAAACCTAACTCATCGGCCAAAATAGCCAATTTGGTTCTTGTGATAGAATCTTTTACCCACTCTACAAATTGACGGTACTCACTATTTGTGATTTCTGTATCATCCATATAAAATGAACGAACGGTAACCGTTCTTGTAGGGGCGTTCAAAACTTTCGCCTGATCCTCTTCAGCTTTACCCATGACATAGGAACCTCGTGGAATTAATTCCATTCCATAAGGCTTTTCTGGATACCATTTTTTCCCTTTGGCCCCAACCAGTTCACCTTTTGACTTTGAATTTGAACCGCAACTTGCGAGTAAAAAAACAAATGCTATTGATGAAAAGAATAGCTTTCTCATACTTTAGGTTAAATTTTCGATTTAAGATTACAAACTGTACAACACAAATTCATTACTCATCAAAACTGATTTTTGAACAATTTATTGTGTAAAAACAATTAATGCTTAAAATTTAATTTGTTTAGTTAAAGCCCTTTCTGTAGGCCTTGAACCACCTTTCTGGAATGTTCTGGTTGCAAGCATCCAAATAGTCCCCTTCGGTGCAAGGTAATAACGCCACCGAATTGGTTTTAGTATGTTCAGGCAAAATTGATGGTACTTCTACCCACCAACGTTCGGTAACATGGCTCTTGTAGAATATGAGCTCTTCAGTATCAGTAGGCACAGTGAACTTGGTAAAATCCTCACTTTTGGAACTCGGGAATTCTTTTACCCTAAAACTTATTCCCTCAATAAAATACCAAATAATCTGGGCAATCATTTGAAATGCTTGTGGTGAATTTTCCCCTTCATAAATTCCGAATAGGGAAACTTTATCACTAATACCTGCATATCTGGCTATGGTGCAGATTTCTCGTCCCGTAAATCCATTCGGAGAAAAATTGGGATGCATTCCCATCTCACCTGCTCTTACGGCCCTAAGGTCCAAACTAACAATGTGGGAGTTTCGCAGCACGGGTTCGGCAAGTTCCAAGTTTGCGGCTACCTCTCCCAATCTATAAGCGTCAAAGAAAAGACGCTCCATCAAATCCATTTCTTCCTGGGCATTAAAATAACTTTGATACCCAATATTGGAAAAGTTGAAAAGGTTATTAGGCTTATCCGTGATAATCTTACTCATGTAGGAGTGCGAAGAAATCAACTCGTCGTCCTCGCCAAAATCAAAACGACTATCGATGGATACGAGATTGACCATATCCCTGATCTTATCAAAAGCTCTATAGGCTGGAAAGGTAATATCTTGGGTTGCACCTATTATAATAGGTATAATATTTTCTTCGAGAAGTCCAGCAACAATTTCCTTCACCACAAAATAGGTGTCTTCCACTGTATCTCCTTCTTCTACATCTCCTATATCCAAGATGGTGGAATTCCAATTCCCTGCCATTAATCGATACAGTTGAATGCGGATTCCATCCAAATCCAGCTTCTCAGGTTTTTTTTCGTAGGCATTTCTGGATTCCAAAACCCCGAAAATGGCAACGGTGGCATTGGCGAAGACCGGCAAACCTTTTTTCTCGGTATGCTTATGAATGTTTTTACCAAGGGCCTGAGGAGGCAATAATTCTGAAAATGCCAGGACTTTTTTCTTGACAGGAACCAAAAAATCGAACGCCATCTTACTTTTTTGCTTTAGCCTTTGCTTTTGTTTTCTTTTTAGGTGTCTTTTTTTCCAATAGCGCTTTTGCTTCCTCTAATGATACCTTGGCAGCATCAACATCTTTGGAAAGCTCTACCTTAATTCTTCCCTTTATAATACTGTGTCTACCCCAGCGTGCTTTTTCGATACGGATTTTTTCTTCTGGCCATTCCTGAATCAACTTCTCAGCTTCCTTAACTTTCTTTGCCTCGATCAATTCAACAATATCGTCCTTGGTCAAATTATCAAAATCGTATTTTTTATTTACGTTGATAAACATCCCATTCCATTTAATAAATGGACCAAATCGACCTACTCCCTTGGTGACTTCCAAATCCTCGTAATGTGCAATGGGTGCATCCGCAATTTGTTTGGCCTTAATCAATTCAATGGCTCGATCCATATCTACATCAAAGGCACTCTCTCCTTTGGCCAGGGAAATGAACTTTTTGCCAAATCTTACATAAGGTCCAAAACGACCCACATTGGCTTCTACATCTTCACCTTCATAAGTTCCCAATTTTCTTGGCAACTCAAAAAGTTCCATTGCCTCTTCAAAGCTGATTGTGGTAATGGACTGCTCTGGCAGCAGACTGGCAAACAATGGTTTTTCTTCTTCATCGACTGTTCCAATTTGAACCATTGGCCCAAAACGGCCTAATCTTGCAGCTACTTGTCTACCTGATTTTGGATCTGTTCCGAGCACACGCTCACCACTTGCACGATCCGCATTTTCCTCTACATCCTGCACATTTGGGTGGAAGTCTTTGTAGAATTCCTTCATCATTTTTTTCCAATCCTCGTCACCAGTAGCGATCTCATCGAAGTTCTCTTCTACTTTTGCGGTGAAATTGTAATCCAAAATGGTTTTGAAGTGGCTGACTAAGAAATCATTTACAATCATTCCAATATCGGTCGGAACCAACTTGCCTTTATCAGACCCTATCATTTCTGAAAGTTTCTTTTCCGTAAGATCTCCAGATTCCAAAATCAACTGTGCGTAGTTGCGTTCGGTTCCTTCAACGGTTCCTTTTTCTACATATCCTCTGTTTTGAATTGTAGATATGGTTGGTGCATATGTCGATGGTCTTCCAATACCCAACTCTTCCAATTTCTTAACCAAAGATGCTTCCGTATAGCGATATGGTGGTCTTGAAAAACGTTCGGTCGCTGTTATAAAATTGTTCTGCAATGATTCTCCAACACTCAACGCTGGCAACATCCCTTCTTGCTCTTCCGCAAGGTCCTCTTCGTCAATTCCTTCTAGATATACTTTAAGAAACCCATCGAATTTTACTACTTCTCCCGTGGCTGCAAACAACTCACCATGAGTACTGGCTTTCACCTTGACATTGGTTCTTTCCAATTGGGCATCGCTCATCTGCGAAGCCAAGGTCCGTTTCCAAATAAGCTCATACAATTTTGCTTGATCACGCTCCAATGAAGGAGAAGACAAATTCATATCGGTCGGACGTACGGCCTCGTGAGCTTCTTGTGCTCCTTTAGATTTTCCTGTATAGTTTTTTACTTTACTATATTGCTCTCCGTAATTTTTTACAATGGCATCCTTGGCCGCATTCAATGCCTCATTAGATAGATTTACACTGTCTGTTCTCATATAAGTAATCAGACCAGCTTCATACAATCTTTGGGCAACCTGCATGGTTCTGCTTACCGAGAAATACAATTTTCGTGACGCTTCTTGCTGTAAGGTTGATGTTGTAAATGGTGGTGCCGGAGATTTTTTGGCCGGTTTTTTATCCAAATTGGCGACGGAAAAATTGGCGCCAATATTTTGTTTTAAGAATGTTTCGGCATCCTCTTTGGTAGCGAAGGTTTTGCTCAGCTTGGCCGAAAAAACATTTCCATTGTTTGTTTTGAACTCTGCACGAATCCGGAAAGATGCTTCAGGACTAAAAGCCTCAATCTCTCTTTCACGTTCAACAATCAGACGAACAGCAACGGACTGCACACGCCCAGCAGACAACCCTGGTTTAATTTTTTTCCAAAGTACTGGTGATAGTTCATAACCTACCAAACGATCCAAAACCCTTCTTGCCTGTTGTGCATTTACCAAATTGTAATTGATCTCGCGTGGATTCTCAATTGCTTTTTGAATTGCGGATTTGGTTATGGAGTTAAAAACAATCCTTTTGGTCTTGCTCTGATCCAAATTTAGTGCTTCGGCCAAATGCCAAGAAATTGCTTCTCCCTCTCGGTCCTCATCACTGGCCAACCAAATGATTTCTGCTTTTTTAGCTAAATCTTTAAGTTTTTTGACCAAGGCTTTCTTTTCCTTGTCAACTATATATTTAGGAGTAAAATCATTTTCTACATCAACCCCAAGTTCTTTGGAAGGCAAATCTGCGATATGTCCAAAACTGGATTCGACCTGAAAGTCCTTTCCCAAAAAACGTTCAATGGTTTTTGCTTTTGCAGGTGACTCAACAATAACTAAATTCTTAGGCATGCAATGGTTTTTGAGGTAACAAAAGTATATGAATTTTTCGATTTTGGATTTTTCTCAAAATCGCATGTAAAAAAATATCCCGCTAAAAACGGGATATTTTATCGTGTTATTGTATAAATCTTCGTTTAAAGACAGCAGTTCGGGAGTTAGTTACTCTCGCATGCTTGGCAAGCTTCCATGGTTTCAAAAGGTACAACGCCGTTGCAACCTCCCCAGAAAAATTCCTTGCATTCCTGATCTTCTTTGTCAAAATAATATCTGGGAATTAAAGCCTCACATGGGCCAGGGTCAGGTTCTAGTTGGCAAGCAGAGACCTTATCATCATCTGAGCATGAATTCAAAATAACCACAACCAATACCAACTTAAGAGTCCATCTATATATAGTGCTGAACATATTAATTGAGTCCTATCTGGCTTATCAACTTAATCTCATCATTTAAATACTCATATTGGTACAACACCTCATCCCCAACCATAATTAAATGGCTTTCTAATGGAATGACATCAAACGTAACAATATTTTTAAAGTGATTTAACGTTTTCAAATCTTCAATATCGGTTTTATCATAAACCTTAAGCCCTGACTCACCATCACAGATAAACAGTTTTTCATCCTTTATTCCTAAGCCATATGGTTCATCCATAGGATACATTTTAGCCAATTCAGGATTTTGGATATTAGAAATATCCACTATAAAAAGACCACTTTCTGTTGCTCCGCAGAAATTACCTCCTCTCAAGGTAACATAAGCATAATCTCCATCTACAACCACTGGGTCGCAGGCAGTACCGTGCTGAAATTCTGAAACGAACGTTGGTTTATCTGGTGAGGTGATATCATATATATACATTCCACGCATGCTGCCCAGAAACAAATGGTTTCCTCTATTGAATATTGTTTCAATATCGAATCCTGCATAAACATCCTCCAAATCTTGCGGGTTATCTAAATCGGAAATATTAAAAATGTTGATGTTATGACTGTCTACTGCGTACAAGTATTCATCTACAATTTTAAATCGGGCCAAAGACCCTCCCTGTCCGGTGGTGCCGCTCTCGGTCGTATTGGCCAAGGCACCGTCAAACAGGATATCAATATTTCTATTTTCTTCAACCTCAGAAATCAACCTTCTCTCTGTTGTGGTTTCCCACCCTACTATGATTTCGGTCTCATAATCATACCCAACATCTTCGATAATATCCGCTTCAAAAGGCCAGAATATATTGTTATGCAATACATTTTCCAACCTATTTACTTGTTTGATATCCGTAATGTTGGATATATCCAACACAATTAAATCCATTAAGCTATCGGCGTAGAGAAAATCATCCTTTACTGATATATCCACGTTTCCCGGAATTCTGATGAACCCAATCTTACGAGGCTGCAAAGGGTTGCTATTGTTAATTACATGTATTCCCTTGTATTTGTCGTTCACAAAAATATAATCCTCATAGGTATAGACTTTACCTGACTCATCTATAGGTCGCGGAGCAATAATATCTACACTATTTGCAAAATCAGCTTTGCTGATTACTAAAGGCTTTGCTACTAAGTATTCAGCATAACCATCATTGTCATCGTTTTTGTCGCAAGAGACAAAGGCCAAAGTGGCCAGGCATAAAATAAACAGAATTTTCTTTTTCATAGTTGTTTAAGTTTTTTGGATAAATAACACCCTTTAGATAGAAATGGTTAAACAAAGTTGCGTAATTATTTGTGCAAAATTTAACTGCCAAATTGTCACTAAAGTGGATTAAGCACTATCTTTGCAGACCATTTAAACGAAATGACGACGAACCAAGGAACAGAAAAAATCATTGATGAGAGCCAACAGGGAACGACCTTGACACTGGAAAAAAAAGATGACAACAACCGTAAGTTGTATATAGAAAGTTATGGTTGTCAAATGAATTTTTCTGACAGTGAAATTGTTGCCTCAATCTTGGCAAAAGAAGGATTTAATACCACTCAGCTACTTGAGGAAGCTGATTTGGTATTGGTGAATACATGCTCGATTCGTGAAAAGGCCGAGACTACAGTTCGTAAACGCTTGGAGAAATTCAATGCAGTAAAAAAAACCAACCCAGGAATGAAAGTGGGTGTGCTCGGGTGCATGGCCGAACGACTCAAAAGTAAGTTTCTTGAAGAAGAAAAAATTGTGGACATGGTCGTTGGGCCAGATGCCTACAAAGATCTTCCCAACCTTATCAAAGAAATTGACGAAGGAAGAAATGCCGTAAACGTCTTACTATCCAAGGATGAAACTTATGGGGATGTTGCCCCAGTTCGCTTAAACTCGAACGGAGTAACTGCTTTTGTTTCCATCACTCGAGGTTGCGACAATATGTGCACGTTTTGCGTGGTGCCTTTTACCCGCGGTCGAGAACGCAGTCGTAATCCTCAATCCATTTTGGAAGAAGTCAATGAACTTTGGGAGAAAGGGTTTAAAGAAATTACCCTATTAGGACAAAATGTAGATAGTTACCTTTGGTATGGTGGTGGTTTGAAGAAAGATTTTGAAAAGGCCACAGCCATGCAAAAAGCCACCTCGGTTAATTTTTCAAACCTCCTAGAACTTGTTGCAGAGGCGCAACCCAAAATGCGTATTCGTTTTTCCACCTCTAACCCTCAGGATATGACCTTGGATGTCATCGAGGCCATGGCGAAACATGAGAATATTTGCAATTACATCCATCTCCCTGTGCAAAGTGGAAGTAATCGAATTCTAAAAGCGATGAATCGTCTGCACACCCGAGAAGAGTATTTCGAGCTAATCGACAATATTCGAAAAATAAATCCAGATTGCGCCATAAGCCAGGATATGATTACCGGTTTCGCTACTGAGACTGAAGAAGACCATCGAGACACCTTAAGTCTCATGGAATATGTAAAATATGATTTTGGGTTTATGTTCGCCTACTCCGAACGACCAGGGACCTTGGCAGAACGGAAAATGGATGATGACATTCCCGAAGAAACCAAAAAAAGGAGACTTAAAGAAATTATAGAGTTGCAGCAGCAACACAGTTTTTATAGAACTCAACAACATGTGGGTAAAATCGAGGAAGTATTGATTGAGGGATCCTCAAAAAAATCTGATGCACATTGGATGGGAAGAAATTCCCAGAACACCGTCGTTGTTTTTCCAAAGGAAAGTTATAAAGTCGGTGATTTCGTCAATGTGAAAATAAATGATTGTACTTCCGCCACTTTGATCGGAGAGGCTATTGAATATTCAAAGAACAACTAATATGGAAGGTGTTCAATCCATAAAACAGCGATTTGAGCTTATCGGAAACGATGTCAAATTGAATCGTGCATTGGAAAAAGCGATACAAGTTGCACCAACTGACATTTCGGTTTTGGTTACCGGTGAAAGTGGTGTCGGTAAAGAAGCAATTCCAAAAATCATACACTCCCTTTCACACCGTAAGCACGCAAAATACATTGCAGTGAACTGTGGAGCAATTCCAGAAGGCACCATCGACAGTGAGCTTTTTGGACATGAAAAAGGTGCCTTTACCGGTGCGACCCAAACACGAAGCGGGTATTTTGAAGTAGCAGACGGGGGAACCATTTTTCTAGATGAAGTCGGTGAACTTCCGCTAACCACCCAAGTACGATTGCTAAGGGTTTTGGAAAATGGTGAGTTCTTAAAAGTAGGTTCGTCACAAGTACAAAAAACAGATGTTAGAATCGTAGCGGCAACAAATATTAATATGTTTGAAGCCATCAAAAAAGAAAAATTTCGTGAAGACTTGTACTATCGTTTAAGCACTGTGGAAATCAATATTCCACCTTTGCGGGAACGCCAAGAAGATATTCATTTGTTATTCCGCAAATTTGCTTCGGATTTTGGACAGAAATATAAAATGCCCACAATTCGTTTGGCCGAACAAGCCGTGCAACTACTTCAAAAATACCGCTGGCCAGGAAACATTAGACAGCTAAGGAATATAGCAGAGCAAATATCGGTTTTGGAAGAATCCAGAAATGTAACAGCAGCTACCCTTAATGGCTACCTGCCAAATGCCAGCAACACAAATTTACCTGCGGTAGTAGAACAAAACAAAAAAGAGAGTGATTTCAGCAACGAAAGGGAAATTCTATATAAGGTCCTTTTTGACATGAAGGGAGACTTACATGATTTGAAAAAACTCACGTTGGAGTTACTAAAGAACAATGATTCCGAAAAGGTGCAAGAAGAGAATCAAAATTTGATCCAAAAAATCTATGGTGACAAGAAAGAAGAAGTTGTACCACAAGAAAATAATGTAGCTGAGATTCTTCATCTTCCAGAACCTGTGGCCGAACCTGCAACCACCGTTGTGCAACCACAAGAGGATCGTTATCATTTTGCGGAAGAAATCGAAGAAGAAGAAACTCTATCTTTACAGGAAAAGGAAATTGAACTGATTAAAAAGTCGTTGGAACGAAATCGCGGAAAGAGAAAAGCCGCAGCTTCCGAACTAGGGATTTCAGAACGCACATTGTATCGAAAAATAAAACAATACGACCTTTAAAATCCATGAAACACCATAGCATTAAAATCTTATTGTTAAGCATAGTTTTTGCGTTCTATAATTGTGGCATCTACAATTTTTCTGGGGCGGATATTGGAACCGCAGAAAGCTTTCAGGTTAATTTCTTTCAAAATTATGCCGACCAAAATCCAAGTTCTACCATAGTACCTGGATTAGACCGGGATTTCACCTTAGCGCTTCAAGATTTAATCAACAATTTGACCAGTTTATCCCTTACCGGAAGTAATGGTGATTTGCTTTATGAAGGTGAAATTGTTGAGTATCGAGTTACTCCAATGACCGCGACAGCAGATCAGAGAACAGCACAAAACCGATTGACCATGAGCGTCAATGTGCGGTTTTTCAATAAAACCAAGGAAGAAGCAGACTTTGAACGCAGGTTCTCATTTTTCTTTGATTTTGATGCCGCCGCGTCTTTGACATCCATACAGGCACAAGCGCATGAAGTGATATTTGAGCGATTGACACAAGATATTTTTAATGCCTCTTTAGGCAATTGGTAAGTATGAACGTATCCGATTTTATACAGATTCTTCAAAAATCAAACACTATCCTCTCTCCTAAACAAACAAGGGAGTTGGAGGACATCATTGAAGAATATCCATATTTTCAGGCAGCACGTGCGCTGCACTTAAAAGGATTGAAAAATCTGGATAGTTACAAATACAACAATGCTTTAAAAATAACCGCCGCCCATACTTCGGATCGGGATGTACTTTTCGACTTTATCACTTCCCAAGAATTTGTTCAAAATAATATCGCAGATACTATTGCCGGAAGGGTTCCAACACTTCAAGATAAAAAAGCGGTTTCGGAAGAAATTACGCCCAATCCGGACACGGAAACCCTTTTGGGCGAATCCGAAGAAGCACTACCACAAAATGTCCAGGACGCTGAGCAAATATTACATCCTGAGCTTTTTGAATCAAAACAATCACCCACCGAAGATTCTGCACCAGAAGAATTAGAAGAACCAACTTCCTCAGAAGTCGACTTGGAAATTGGAAAACCTATTCCGTTTACCAAAAAGGAAAAACATTCGTTTACTGAATGGTTGCAGCTTACTTCTAACAATCCGGATGAGGATGAAGATATCACTTCAAAAAAAGAGCTGAAGAAAAAGCAGAAGTTCGACTTGTTGGACAAGTTTATTGAAAACAGGCCCAAGATTGTGCCCAATGAAGATTCCAAGTCAAAAGTCGATATTAAAGAGTCCTTAAAAATGGACAAAAACGAGTTGATGACGGAAACTTTGGCCAAGGTTTATCTGGAGCAGAAAAAGTATAAAAAAGCTATTCAGGCCTTCAAAATATTGAGTTTGAAATATCCGGAAAAAAGTGGTTTCTTTGCAGACCAAATTCGAGCAGTGAAGAAGCTGCAGAAAGAAAAAGATTAAGATAGAAAAATGAGCACGTTTACGATTTTTTTGATATTGATTATCATAGTATGCCTTTTGTTGGTTTTGGTAATCATGGTACAAAATCCAAAAGGAGGCGGATTGTCTTCTTCATTTGGCGGTAGCGGAAACCAAGTTGTAGGAGGAGTAAAAAAGACTGGAGATTTTTTAGATAAAAGTACATGGACCCTTGCTGCTTTATTGATTGTTTTGATACTAGCTTCCAATATTTCCCTTAAGGGAAGTTATAGCCAAGCAGATTCTAAACTTTTGCAAGGAGACGATATTGAGACTACGGTTCCAGAAACTGTTCCGGAAGAAGTTCCAACAGCAGATCCTACTGACACCATTAATTAAAAAATTAATGACAGAATAAATATATAATGCCAGCTTGAATGACAAGCTGGCATTTTTGTTTTAAAATCCTGTCAGTTTTCAAGTATTGGCATAATTTCTGTCCAAAGTTTCGAGAATTTTTAAAACAAATACCTAAAGATTAATAATATGGCTAAAGTTAACATTAAACCATTGGCAGACAGAGTTCTTATAGAGCCTGTTGAAGCTGAGACCAAAACAGCCTCTGGTATCATTATTCCAGATACTGCAAAAGAAAAACCACAAAAAGGAAAAGTAGTAGCTGTTGGCCCAGGAACCAAAGATGAATCCATGACTGTTAAGGTTGGTGACACTGTGCTTTATGGTAAATATGCAGGTACCGAACTAAAGCTGGACGGTTCTGATTATTTAATCATGCGTGAAAGTGACATTTTAGCAATTGTTTAATTAAAAAATCAACTAAGAAAAATGGCAAAAGATATTAAGTTCGATATAGAAGCACGTGATGGCCTTAAAAAAGGTGTGGATGCCTTGGCCAATGCTGTAAAGGTCACTTTAGGACCTAAAGGTAGAAACGTAATCATTAGTAAATCTTTCGGAGCTCCACAAGTAACCAAAGATGGTGTTACCGTGGCAAAAGAAATCGAATTGGAAGATGCCCTTGAGAATATGGGCGCTCAAATGGTAAAAGAAGTAGCTTCAAAAACCAATGACCTTGCAGGTGACGGAACTACTACGGCAACAGTACTTGCTCAAGCCATCGTAAAAGAAGGGCTTAAAAATGTTGCAGCTGGCGCAAACCCAATGGACCTTAAAAGAGGTATTGACAAAGCTGTTGAGGCTATCGTTGAGAACTTGTCAAAACAATCTAAAAAAGTTGGAGATTCCTCTGAGAAAATCAAGCAGATTGCAGCCATTTCTGCTAACAATGACGGAACAATAGGAGACTTGATTTCCCAAGCTTTTGAAAAAGTAGGCAAAGAAGGTGTGATTACCGTTGAAGAAGCGAAAGGAACCGATACTTATGTAGATGTTGTTGAAGGAATGCAGTTTGATAGAGGGTATCTATCTCCCTATTTCGTTACCGACTCAGAAAAAATGATCGCTGACCTTGACAACCCTTACATCTTATTGTTCGACAAGAAAATCTCCTCAATGAAGGATTTGCTTCCTGTCTTGGAACCGGTTGCTCAATCAGGAAAACCATTATTGATCATTGCAGAAGATGTTGACGGCGAAGCTTTAGCTACTTTAGTAGTGAACAAATTGAGAGGTTCATTGAAAATTGCCGCTGTAAAAGCTCCAGGTTTTGGTGACAGAAGAAAGGCCATGTTGGAAGATATCGCAATATTAACCAACGGTACGGTAATTTCTGAGGAAAGAGGATTCTCTTTAGAAACGGCAACTATCGATATGTTGGGAACAACAGAAAGAGTTACTATAGATAAAGACAATACTACAATTGTAAATGGGGCAGGCGCTGCCAAGAACATCAAGGCACGTGTTAACCAAATCAAATCACAAATAGAAACCACAACTTCTGACTACGACAAGGAAAAACTGCAAGAGCGTTTGGCCAAATTGGCTGGTGGGGTAGCCGTACTTTATGTTGGTGCCGCTTCCGAAGTAGAAATGAAGGAGAAAAAAGATCGTGTAGATGATGCCCTTCATGCTACAAGAGCAGCTGTTGAAGAAGGTATCGTTGCAGGAGGTGGAGTTGCCTTGGTTAGAGCCAAGTCAGTGCTTGCTAAAGTAGATACGGTAAACGAAGACGAGGCAACAGGATTACAAATTGTTGCCAGAGCCATTGAATCACCATTGCGCACAATTGTTGAAAATGCTGGTGGTGAAGGTTCTGTGGTAGTCGCTAAAATTTTAGACGGTAAAGCAGACTTTGGTTACGATGCTAAATCAGATAAATACGTTGAAATGATGAAAGCAGGTATCATTGACCCGAAAAAAGTAACGCGAGTTGCTTTGGAAAATGCCGCTTCTGTTTCTGGTATGATCTTGACTACTGAGTGTGCTTTGACAGACATTAAAGAAGATGCTCCAGCAATGCCTCCAATGGGCGGCGGTGGAATGCCAGGAATGATGTAATTCCTAAAATATAGTATAAAAAAGGCCCATGGTATACCATGGGCCTTTTTTATTGCCTCATTTTAATATACTTGTGCTGCCCAAATAAGTTGTTTGTACTTCCTCAAATGTCCTCTGTCTAATAGTTTCCAATGAGCCATTTTTATTGATTAATTTTTAGATTCAATAATTTCTTCCCATGAAGTACACAAAGTTTTATATCTCGATTTTTGTCCTGTTTTTGTTCACTTCGTTCACCAATATATCGGAAAAACAGAAACAACCTCCATTTGCCGTAATGGCCTATTACGTTCCCGAAAAGAATTACAATCCAGAGTTATTGCCATTAGATCAATTGACCCATATTATTTTTTCATTCACCAAGGTCATAGATGGCGAAATGAAATTCAACAACGAAAAAAACGGTGAAAAACTACAACAGCTAGTAGCCCAAAGGAAAAATCATCCCCATTTAAAAGTCATGATTGCCTGCGGAGGGTGGGGAGCAGATGGATTTTCAGATATGTCCCATACATCTGAAAACCGTAAAAAGTTTGTAGAAAGCGTTATTGAATTCAATAAAAAACACGACTTGGATGGAATTGATATCGATTGGGAATATCCTGCCATTCCAGCAGCAGATACTGGTGCACGACCAGAAGACAAGCAAAATTTCACCCTATTGATGAAAGAACTGCGCGAAGCCTTAGATGCTTTGGACAGGAAGCAAACTTTAACTTTTGCATCAGCCGGATGGAAACGTTATTACAAGAATATAGAGATAGGAGAAGTCATGAAGTATGCTGACTATATGAATGTAATGACCTACGATCAAATTGGTTCCACAGCACCATTCACAGGGCATCACACTGCCTTGGGTTTAATCCAGGAAAAAGATGTCGTTGACACCCCCGCATGGGAGTATGTGGATGAGCGAAGAAAAGCCTCTGAACAAGATCGCGGAGCCTATCAACCTCAATCCGCTGAAAAAATTGTGGCCTTTTGCATGGAGAAAGGAGTAAAAAGGGAGCAGATAATAATAGGTGCTGCCTTTTACGGAAGAGCATGGAAGGGTGTCCCGCCAGAAAATAACGGACTTTATCAAATGAACTCAGGCGCTCATATTGGATGGAGTACCTATAATCAAATTCGTGCAGAATTTGAACCCGACAAAAACTACAAAAGGTATTGGGATCCAATTGCTAAAGCGCCCTACCTATACAATGCTCAGGACAGTATTTTTATCAGTTATGACGATTCTACTTCGGTACGCTTGAAAACAGAATTCGCTTTGAAAAAAGAACTTGGCGGAATCATGTTCTGGCAATTGGGGAATGATACCAAAGAAAAGAACAGCCTCTTAAAGTCTATTTACGATGCATCAATCAAAAAGTAGCAAAGCAACCAACGACCATATCATAATGAAAAAGCAACGCGCATTGATCTTACTCCTTTTTGGACTTTGCATGGTTTCCTGTTCAGATAACGGGTTAACCCTTGCCAAAAGTGGAAAATCGAATTATCAAATTGTTGTTCCAACGGATGCAAGTGTGCAAGACAACAAGTCCGCTCAGATTCTTCAGGAATATCTCAAAAAAGTGAGCGGTACCGAACTGGCTATTGTCACTAAAGACAATCAAAATATAAAAAAAGGGAAAATCTATATTGGCAATACGGAAGAAGAAAAGCTTCACCCTGAAGAGGTAAGAATCAAGACCGTAAACAATGACCTGTTTATTTTCGGAGGTTCAGATTTAGCTACGCAAAATGCGGTATATGAATTTCTTGAAAGTCATTTAGGATGTAAATGGTATTCCCCAAAAGTAGAGTCCATTCCCATCCTGGAAACTGTGGCAATCGACGACATCAATTACAGTTATATCCCAGAAATTAATACTCGAACGGTCCATTCACGACTTTTTTATGAGAACCATGAATTTGCAGATCAGTTAAAAGTAACTTACGAGGCATTCCCATACTACGCGCCTACGGCAAGAGTCCACACATTTCACAGGTTTATGCCAGAAGAAATCTTCTACCGAACCAATCCGGAATATTATGCACTTCGTGATGGTAAAAGGTTGCCTACGCAATTGTGCCTGACCAATGACAAAGTATTGGAAATCGTGAAAGATTCTGTTGCAGCTCATTTCGATAGACATCCTAACGCAACAGTTATCTCGGTAAGTCAGGATGACAATCAGCAACATTGCCAATGTGATAATTGTTCTAAAATAGATACTAAAGAAGGAAGTCCGGCGGGCACTATGATTCATTTTGTGAACGACGTGGCCAAAGCATTTCCAGACAAAACCATATCAACATTAGCATATCAGTATACCCGAAAACCGCCAAAAGTAAGACCAGTAGACAATGTTCTTATAACGCTTTGTTCCATCGAATGTGATAGAAGTGCTCCTATAGCCGAAAAGTGCACAGATTTTGCGGACGATCTCACTGGGTGGGGAAAACTTACCGATAATATCCGAATTTGGGATTACACCACTCAGTTCACCAACTTTTTATCTCCATTCCCGAACATTAAAACATTACAGCCTAACATCCATTTGTTCAGAAATAATAATGCCAAATGGGTTTTTGAACAGCACAGTAACAATCCAAGCGAGCTTTTTGAACTTCGGTCCTACATGACGGCCAAGTTGCTTTGGAACCCTAGTTTGGATTTTGATTCCCTTCTTACAGAGTTCACTAATGGATATTATCATGAAGCAGGTCCGTTCGTAAAACAATATGTAGATTTAATACATTCCAAAATCAAGGAAGACCCAGAGTTTTTCCTTTTCTTATATGGAGACCCTTCCGAAGCCTTTTCATCCTATTTAAGTCCAAGTTTATTGGAAGAGTATTCCGCTTTATTTGATCAAGCAGAAAAAGCTGTAACGGACAAGCCTGAAGTAGTTCAAAGAGTTAAAATGGCTCGAATGGGGGTAGATTATGCGGTTTTGGAGGCGTGCAGAAAGAATCTTACCGACAACTATAGTTTGATGATTACAAGTGAAGATTACAAACAGACCATTAATCCTATGGTGGCCTCTTTGTTGGATAACTTCATTAATACCGCTCGTAAAAACAACATCACTTTGATGAACGAAATGGGCTTTACCATAAATGAGTATGCTTCAAATTATATGTCGGCCTTGAAAATTGCACAGAAACCCAACAAGGCAAAAGGTAAGAAAGTTGCCAGTTTGACGAAACCAAAAAAGTATGCCGATGAAGACCCTATGGTCTTGACTGACAGTGCTCTCGGAGGCAGTAGTTTTTATGCCAACTGGTTGGGGTATGAAGGAAATAATATGGAAGTTGTTGTCGATTTAGGAGAAAAGCAACATATCAGCAGTATTTCAATGGCCTTTTTACAAGTGACCAATCATGTAGTCTTCTTCCCTTCATCAGTTACTTATTATGGTTCATCAGACAACGTTAACTTTACTATGTTGGGAAATCTAAAAAACCCCGCTCCTTTGACCAAGAAAAGCAAGGTCAACGACATTCATTACTTTGATTTAAAATTCGAGCCTACGGAGGTTAACTACATCAAAGTTGTGGCTCAAAATACGGAAACTCCCTATTGGCATCATGCCGCCGGTTTACCCTCTTGGGTTTTTGCCGATGAGATTATTATTGATTAAAACCAAGAAAATGCAACAACGCCTGTCTTTTATTATACTTCTTTGTATATGCTTCACTTTTGCATCAAAACAAGGATTTGGTCAAGCAGTTTATGAAGATGAACGTTATGTACCTGAAACAGATCCTTTGGTACTGAAAAAACTGGAAGATTGGCAAAATCTTAAGTTTGGGTTATTAATGCATTGGGGAGCCTACAGTCAATGGGGTATTGTAGAATCCTGGTCCATTTGCCCAGAAGAATATGGCTGGTGCGAACGCAAAAAGGGTTCAAATCCGAATAATTATACTACCTACAAAAAAGAATATGAGAGCCTTAGAAAAACGTTTAATCCGATTAAATTTAATCCAGACAAATGGGCCAAGGCTGCAAAATATGCAGGCATGAAATATGTGGTTTTTACCACGAAGCACCATGATGGGTTTTCAATGTTCGATTCAAAATATACTGATTACAAAATCACCGACCCACAGACTCCTTTTTCCTCACACCCCAAAGCAAACATTACTAAGGAGATTTTTGATTCTTTCAGAACGGAAGACTTCTGGGCGGGAGCATACTTTTCAAAACCGGATTGGCACGAACCATCTTATTGGGACCCCTATTATCCTCCTCGTGATAGAAACGTAAACTATGAACCCGAATCCAATCCCGAAAAATGGCAGGAATTTGTCGATTTCACTCATAACCAAATTCTGGAATTACTTTCCGATTATGGCAAAGTAGATATTCTGTGGTTAGACGGTGGCTGGGTGGCCAAAACACCCAAATCGCAAATAACAAGTTGGTACGACCAACAATTGAAGAATAATGAAAATGGGTATCTAAAACATCGAATAATCAACCAAGACATTAAAATGGATAAATTGGTGGAAAAGGCCCGAGTAAAACAACCCGGGTTGATTGTTGTAGATCGTGCAGTTCACGGCAAAAACCAAAATTATCTAACACCCGAGAACAGAGTTCCTGAAAAACCACTGCCCTATCCATGGGAATCATGTATTATTGCTGGTGGAGGATGGTCCTATACATTTAATGCAAAATATATGTCAGGTCGTGAAGCTGTGCATACCCTTGTTGACATAGTGGCAAAGGGCGGTAATCTTCTTTTGAATATAGCTCCAAGTCCAGAGGGCGAATGGGATGATGGGGCCTATCAATTGCTCAGGGAAATAGGAGATTGGATGAGTGTAAACGACAAGGCCATTTACAATACCCGGGCTATGGCACCATACAAGTTTGACAATGTTTGTGTTACTTCAAATGTTGATGAAGAAACCATCAACCTTATTTATTTGGTGGAAGAAAATCAAACCGAACTCCCAAATGAGATAGTTTTTACAGAATATGAGGGTAAAAAGTCCCCTAAAGCAAAAATATTAGGGTTAAACACCCGATTAAAATCATCGTTATCTGCAAAAGGGCTAACTATAAAGCTACCTGAAAACCTAAAGTCACAGCTTTTAAAAACAAGTGCTTTTACGATTCAATTGAAATAGGGAAATCTGAATTTTCAAAACTACATCAAAAGCATTCCAAATGCCATCACCAGCATTATAGCATTTTCTATGAATGTTGCCTCTGTCATTGGTAGATTTAAAGCTGTCCCTAAACAGGCGCAACGAATACTTCGCTTATCCAATAAAGATTTGGTCACTCCAACTGTGGTAATTCCTAAAATAACAATGGTAATAACCAAAGCGGCGGTGACCTGAATGCGCATCAAAAACAAGAGGCCCAAACCTAATTCCAAGAAGGGATATATCCAGCCGTATGCTGGTAATACCTTGGCCAATGGGTCATACATTTTAAAACTCTCGGGAAAGCCTTTTAAGTCCAAAAACTTGAAAAAGCTAAAAACGATATAGAACAGCCCCATAAAATCGAGCATAGCTTCGCCAAGGTCCCAATTTTGGTAATTCAACAGTATTGAAGCTCCAAAAAGATATATAAAAATCAAAAACAATGGGCGCAATTGCGCCCATTTCGATTTTTCACCCATCATTTCTCCAACGGTGGAAATCCTTTCCGTTTGGGTTTTAAAAATTCCATACTTTTCAGGTAACACTGCACTAAAATCTTCTAAAGAAATGTGTCGCTTCATCGTAATATTAACGGAAGAAGTTTCTAAATCCACGCTAACATCAGAGACACCATCAAGTCCAGAAAGCTTTTCCTTAACGGATGCAACACATCCTCCGCATGTCATTCCTGTAATAGTATACGAATGCTTCATCTAGTGTTGATTGTGATGTTGCTGGCTGTCATCAGTATCATCCTCACGGTATTTGCAGCAGGGATGAATGTTATCGTAAGCTTCTTGTGTAGCTTTCAACTCCTTGGTATCGTGTCCAGCGGCAACTAAGGCAGTCTTTATTTTCATGGGATCTGTCTTTCTTTCATCAACCACTAACGACAATTGGTGTGAAGGAATATCCCATAGAGCATATTTGACCCCAGGAACGCCCAAAGCGGCTTTCTCGATTCGCATTTTGCACATTTCACATTTGCCGTCTACCTCAAATGCCATTTTTTTGTTCTTTTCCTGCGCAAAACCAATGGTTGAAACCAGTAAGCAAATTGCTATTAAAACGCTATTTTTCATCTTTTTTTATTTTAATTTATTAGGATTTAAATCTAAAACCTGCATACACCATCCGTCCAAAAATTGGGGCATATACTATGGTTGTGTCAAAATTTGTTCCAAAAGGATCATCAGAGCCTAAAACTGGATTATCTTGTCTAAAATTAGTCAAATTCTCACCTCCTACATAGACCTCAAACTTCTTTGAAAAGACTTTCGTTACCTGTGCATTCATTAAACTATATCCTTCCGCAAAATCTCCTAATTGAAAATTAACAGGATTTGAAGAAGTGCTGGGCAATCGCTGCTCTCCAAGAGCATGTAAGGTATAATCGAAGCGCCATTGCGACCCATTTTCAGTAGGTGTTGTGTTATAACCAATATTCGCAAAATAACGATGTCTGGCTTGTAGTGGTTTCTGCAAAAGTCCGGTTTGATAATCCGTTTTTACATCATAAAATTTATAGGCCGTTCGCAATTCTACATTGGGCAGTAGTTCGTGGTTCAATTCAACCTGTAAACTGTTGGCATAACTTTTTCCATCCAAATTGGAGAAAATCACCTCATCCGGATTTTCCCAATCTACCACAATTTGATTGTCAAAATCGGTTCGGTAGAAATCAACAGAAAAATTTCCAGGTCTTTCAAATAATGAAAATCCCTGAATAAAGCTGATACCATAATTCAAGGCTTTTTCTGGGTCAAAACCGTAAATATCGCCCCCATTCCCATTAAGTTGAATTGTTCTGGATGAAGCAAACAATCTTTGATTTTCAGCAAAAATATTGGCAGCTCTTCTTCCAATACCAAAAGACCCTCGTAAACTTCCTTTTTCCCAAGGTGTGTAACGGATATGAAATCTTGGCGTAAAAAATGTCCCCAATCGATTGTGCGTATCCAGCCGAAGGCCTGCGGTAAAACTCAACTTTTCCAAATTGGAATAGCTGTATTCAAAAAACGCTCCTGCGGATGTGTCAGTTCGATTAAACTCTTGACTGTTTACCAATTCATCGTATCCATCATAAGCGAATGTCAATCCCGTTTTGAACTTGCTTTTGGTATTTCCAATGATTGAGTTGAAAATTAGATTGGTATAAATGCTCTCATGATCAATATTATAAATATTGAAACCATAATACGAATCTTGTTTATGGCTGCTGTATGACGTCTGAAAACCAAAACTTTGATAGGGTAGTTCCGGAAAAACATACCCTAATTTTACTGAGCCATCAAACCGTTGTGTGTCAATTTCACTACCCCAAGCATTTGTGGTGAATCTGTCCGTATCAGGGTTAAAATCGGTTTGCCCAATCTGCTTTTCATCGTTCAAATAGCGAAGATTGAAAAAACTTACCCATCCTTTTTCTACATTTTGATATTGCCAACGACTCATAATGTTAATCTGATTGGCCAAAGGATTATCCAAAAACCCATCATCGTTATTGTCCACTTCAACATCTCTTCGGTTACCGTGCAAATACAATCCCGTGCTCCATTTGTCCGACAGCTTTGTGTTGAGATGGGTATTCAGTTCCAGCCTACCATTCAGGTTGGCATATCCATTCACAAACACTGGAGTATCAGTCAATGGTTTCTGCAATTCTGTGTTTATTTGCCCTGAAATGCTCTCATAGCCATTTACCACACTTCCTGCTCCTTTGGTAATTTGAATGCTCTCCACCCATGTTCCAGGTGTAAAGGTCAAACCATAGGTTTGCGAAGCTCCACGAACCATTGGGATGTTCTCTTGGGTAATCAACAAATAAGGACTGGTAAGTCCCAGCATCTGAATTTGTTTAGTGCCTGTAAGTGCATCATTAAAATTGACGTCAATCGCGGGGTTGGTTTCAAAGCTCTCTGACAGGTTACAGCATGCGGCCTTCAAAAGTTCTGCGCTATTTACGGTAACCACATTTTGGGTAGAGAAAAAGGTCTTTTGTACGGCATCGCGTTCTTTTTCTACCACAACTTCATCCAATTGATTGGAAGGCACCAACCAGTGATGCACCATCTTTGGTTCATTGATGGTCAATGTATCTGTCTTGAACCCCACAAAACTTATCACAAGCTTGTTGTAATCCTTGGAATACGGGATGCTAAAGGTTCCATTTTCTTTGGTAATCGTCCCTATTTGGGAATTTAACCAGTACACATTGGCTCCAGCTAGTCCAATATGTTTGTTTTCTGCATTGGCCTCCATAACCATCCCTTCAATTTTATCTTGAGCGGTCAGTAGCATGGGAAGCCAAAAAAATATAATTAAAATCTGTTTCATTGTATGTATTATAATTTTTGAAATAACAATCTGTTCCCGAATCACGCGAAACGGGTAAATCATCAAAATTCAATACATCAAATCAAGAAGACTTGGTCCAGCACTTGAATGTCCTTAACCAAAATGGGGGGTGGGTATTTTTCGTGGGGAACAGGTAGTTCCGCAACAGGGATGAACAAATCAAGATAGGACTGGGCAAAGGTCACCAAAAAGGTTTGGTGCTCCAATTCCAAATCATTCCAAGAAAGTTTTAGGTCATCCTGTCCTTTCACTGTAAAAGTTTCATCATCGCAGCAGTGGTTTTCACCAGCATCCGTTCCCATGGCCTTCATTGCCTCTTCCATGCCACAGTCATCAGCATGGGCAAAGAACGAAACGTCCATTACTCTTCCCATGCACAAATGCTTGTCAACCGTCCACGAAACCGTAGACAGTAACACCATAAGTGCCAAGAAAATAGAACCGATATTGCGAAAAATCTCTTTCACGCCACAAAATTACAATTTATTTGTACTTGTCTTAATTTCAAGATGATTCCTTAACGAAACTTTAGGCTATAAATATTGTAATTTTTCCTTTTTCACATAGACTAAAAAGTCCTTTTCAAATACATTTGCAAAAAACAATTCAATGCTCACATCTCTAAAACCAAAGGTAACCACCATTCTATCTAATAACGCAGAAAGTGTCGAAAATCGTCTAACCGAGCTTTGCAAATTGCTTAGCGATTCTGTGGAATATTATGATTGGGTTGGTTTTTATTTTAAAAATGGGGATAAAGAAGAGCTAAAATTGGGGCCTTATGTTGGTGAGCCCACCGACCACACCATTATTCCCTTTGGGAAAGGTATCTGCGGACAGGTCGCCGTAAGCAATGAAAACTTTGTTGTACCTGATGTTGCCGCACAGGATAACTATATTGCCTGCAGCATTACCGTGAAGTCCGAAATCGTAGTTCCCCTATTTAAAAATGGGGAGAATATCGGTCAAATTGATATTGATTCCAACACCCCGGACCCATTTAC
This sequence comes from Flagellimonas rhodophyticola, assembly GCF_049332665.1. Classification (NCBI taxonomy): domain Bacteria; kingdom Pseudomonadati; phylum Bacteroidota; class Flavobacteriia; order Flavobacteriales; family Flavobacteriaceae; genus Flagellimonas; species Flagellimonas rhodophyticola. Next base: position 146,566 of record NZ_CP186326.1, read on the forward strand.
AGAAGAGGACGAACGTTTTTTGGAATTTGTAAACCAAGAAGTATCACAAATTCTTTAAAACTAGTGCCATATTGTTGATAACCCAGCTCATTTTTTAGGTTCAAAAAAATTACTTTTGTGTGCTTAATAAATTGATTTTTAAGACACAAAATGAGCACCACCAAAAAAGCAGCCGCAGCACTTATTTCCGTTTTCCACAAAGACGGATTGGAACCTATTGTAAAGAAATTGGATGAACTTGGTGTAACCCTATACTCAACCGGGGGTACAGAAAAGTTTATTCGTGATTTAGGCATCAATGTTGTTCCCGTTGAAGATGTTACCAGTTATCCTTCAATATTAGGAGGGCGGGTAAAAACACTTCACCCAAAGGTTTTTGGTGGAATTCTTAACCGCCAAGACAATCATAGTGATGTTGCTCAAATGGAAGAATTTGAAATTCCGCAGTTGGACATCGTTATTGTGGATCTATATCCTTTTGAAAAAACTGTTGCAAGTGGTGCTTCGGAACAAGATATTATTGAAAAAATAGATATTGGTGGAATCTCCTTGATTCGTGCCGCTGCAAAGAACTTCAAAGATGTGCTTTGCGTTTCATCAATGGAAGATTACGAAGACTTTCTAAATGTGATTTCCGAAGGAAACGGCTCAACCGCAATCGAAGATCGCAAGCGTTTTGCCTCTAAAGCTTTTAATATTTCCTCGCATTATGATTCGGCCATTTTCAACTATTTCAATGCAAATGGTGAAGAAACTGCGCTTAAAATCAGTGAGCAAAATGGAAAAGTACTCCGATATGGTGAAAATCCGCATCAAAAAGGGTATTTCTACGGTGATTTTGAAGCCATGTTTACCAAATTACATGGTAAGGAGCTTTCATATAACAATCTTTTAGATGTTGATGCCGCTGTAAATCTAATGGGCGAGTTTAAAAACGACGACCCCACTTTTGCCATTCTAAAGCACAACAATGCTTGTGGATTGGCCCAGCGTAAAACTATACATCAAGCTTATGTGGATGCCTTGGCAGGAGATCCAGTTTCTGCTTTTGGTGGAATTTTGATTTCCAACGTTGAAATCGATGCACCTACCGCGGAGGAAATTCACAAACTGTTCTGCGAAGTGGTCATTGCCCCATCCTATTCCGATGAAGCTTTGGAAATTCTAAAAGGCAAAAAGAACCGAATCATCCTTATCCAAAATGAAGTTGCGCTTCCGGAAACTTTGGTTAGAACATGCTTGAATGGTGTTTTGGTCCAAGACAAAGATTTTAAAACGGATACTGCTGAAGAATTACAATCCGTTACCGATAAAAAACCATCTTCGGAGGAAATCGAAGATTTGATATTTGCCTCCAAATTGTGCAAGCACACCAAGAGCAACACCATAGTTTTGGCCAAAAACAAACAACTTTGCGCTAGTGGAACAGGTCAAACCTCAAGAGTTGATGCACTGAATCAGGCAATTCATAAGGCAAAATCCTTTAATTTTGAGTTGGAAGGCGCTGTTATGGCCAGTGATGCTTTCTTCCCATTCCCCGATTGTGTTGAGATTGCGGATAAAGTAGGAATAAAAAGTGTGATTCAGCCCGGAGGTTCCATAAAGGATCAGTTGAGCATCGATTATTGCAACGAAAACGGATTGGCAATGGTAATGACCGGGACTCGACATTTTAAACATTAATTTTAGTACATTAGCCGATAAAATTTACCGTTAATCCGAAAAACCAACGCTTTTTATGGGATTTTTTGATTTCATGACCGAGGAGATTGCCATTGACCTTGGTACTGCAAACACCCTGATCATTCATTTAGATAAAGTTGTAGTTGACAGTCCATCCATTGTAGCCCGGGATAGAATCTCTGGGAAAATTATTGCAGTGGGAAGGGAAGCCAACATGATGCAGGGAAAGACCCATGAGAATATTAAGACCATCCGACCTTTGAAAGATGGGGTAATTGCCGATTTTGATGCTTCGGAAAAGATGATCAATATGTTCATCAAAAATATTCCGGCATTAAAGAAAAAATGGTTTCCTCCGGCTTTACGAATGGTCATTTGTATTCCTTCAGGGATTACTGAAGTTGAAATGCGTGCGGTACGTGAATCTGCAGAACGTGTTAATGGCAAAGAAGTTTATTTGATTCATGAGCCTATGGCCGCTGCAATTGGTATCGGTTTGGATATTATGCAGCCCAAAGGAAACATGATTGTTGACATAGGTGGTGGTACAACTGAGATTGCGGTAATTGCGTTAGGCGGTATTGTATGTGATAAATCGGTGAAAATTGCGGGTGATGTATTTACCAACGATATTATTTATTACATGCGTACTCAGCACAACCTATACGTTGGAGAGAGCACCGCGGAAGCAATAAAAATAGAGATTGGTTCAGCCACCGAAGACTTGAAGTCTCCACCAGACGACAAGTCAATCCAGGGTAGGGATCTTTTGACCGGGAAACCTAAACAAGTTCAGGTTTCTTATCGCGAGATTGCAAAAGCACTCGACAAGAGTATTTTAAGGGTTGAGGATGCTGTAATGGAAACACTTTCACAAACTCCACCAGAGCTTGCAGCGGATATTTACAATACAGGAATTTATCTTGCTGGTGGTGGGTCAATGCTAAGGGGACTTGACAGAAGACTTTCCCAAAAAACAGATTTACCAGTTTATATCGCAGAAGATCCATTAAGGGCAGTTGTTCGTGGTACGGGTATTGCGCTTAAGAATTTGGAGCGATACAAAAGTATATTGATAAAATAATTCGGTTACCGAAACCGTTTTGGGGCCATTTGAAAGTTTGCGGACTTTCCTAATGATACGATTGCATGCAGCGCATCATCAATTTTATTTTAAGTTATAGAAATGCTTTTCTCTATGGCTTTCTATTGGTCATTTCTTTGAGTTTGACCATTCGCTCCCACTCCTATCACCAGTCCAAATTTTTCAATTCCTCTAAGTGGTTAACCGGGAATATCTATGGAATATCAGCCAATATTTCTTCTTATTTTGGCCTTAGGGAAGAAAACGAGCGTTTAGTTCAGGAAAACGAGCGTTTGCGAAAGTTGCTTTTCAATCCAGAACAAGAAATTACCCAACAAGCTGATACAACAAGCATCAATTATGCGGTAATCAGTGCAAATCTGATTAAAAATAGTTTTGCTTCCCCAAGAAACTATCTCACTATTGATAAGGGCAGAAATCAAGGGGTGACCCAAGATATGGGTGTGATTACCACAGATGGTATTTTAGGTATCGTGGAAAATGTTTCTTCAAATTTTGCAACCGTTCAAAGCGTTTTGAATACAAAGTCAAGCATAAACGCAAAAATCAAAAACTCTGAATATTTTGGCTCTCTGGAATGGAATGCGGAGGACTATTCTGTTGCACAATTGATAGACATACCACGATTGGTACCTTTGGTTGTAGGTGATACCATTGTAACAGGCGGAATGTCAAGTATCTTCCCAGGAAACATACCTATCGGAGTAATTAAAAAATATGACCTTAATACCTCCAAGAGTTTTTACAATATTGATGTCGCGCTATTCAACGATATGGCCAACATCAAAAATGTATATCTAATTAACGACAAAAACAGAGAGGAAATTAAAGAACTGGAAGCACTCACTGAGGATGAATAACACGATTTTCTTAAATACACTTCGTTTTGCCTTGCTTGTGCTTACCCAAGTATTGATTTTCAACACCCTAAATTTTATGGGGTTCATCAACCCTTTGGTGTATGTAATTTTCTTCTATTGGTATCCTCTAAAAAGTAACCGCGCAGTATTTATGATAACCTCTTTTTTTCTAGGGTTTATCATAGACATCTTTTCAGATACCCTTGCAATCCACTCCGTTGCGGCCCTAACGGTTGCTTACGTAAGACCTGTAATTATGCGGTTTTGTTTTGGGGTAAATTACGAGTTCCAAAATTTTAGTTTTAAGAACACGACCAAAGTTCAACGAATCACCTTTTTAGCACTTTTGATAGTAGTTCATCAAATAGTTTTCTTTTCGTTGGAAGTTTTGAGTTTATCACATATCCTATTAATTTTAAAAAAGGTATTAACCACAGGTATAGTAACTTTGATATTGTGTACGCTTTTTAGTTCACTTTTTAGTCCTAAAAGCGAATAAATAGACTGTTGTTTCGTTGAAATATATATGACCCAAACGAACAAAATATAATTGTCCATGAAAAAACTGCTACTTTCTTCCATTGTTGTTATCATTGGATTCACTTTTATAGGGAGGCTTTCATATTTGCAGCTTTTTCGATTTTCTCCAGATCAAGTGCTAGAAGATCCAGCAATTAAAAAGATTTATGACTATCCAGAACGTGGTTATATCTATGACCGAAATGGGGAGTTAATGGTTGGAAACCAACCTGCCTATGACGTCATGGTCATTCCTCGTGAGGTAAAACCTTTAGATACCCTTGAATTCTGTAATCTTTTAAAAATTGATAAAGACCAATTCATCAAAAAAATGAAAAAGGCTAGGGTTTATTCCCCTAGACTTCCCTCTGTTTTGGTGCCGCAATTATCGAAAGAAGATTATGCCCGACTTCAAGAAAAAATGAGGCATTTTGAAGGCTTCTATATCCAAAAAAGGTCTTTACGTTATTATACCACAAATAGCGCAGCAAATGTCTTGGGTTTCATTAGTGAAGTAAATGAATGGGAGCTGAAAAACAATCTATATTATGTTGCTGGAGAACTCAAAGGCAGAAAAGGAGTTGAAGAACAATATGAAGAACTCCTGAGAGGTCGAAAAGGGGTAAAACATATTCAAAAAGATAGATTTAATAGGGATATTGGTCCTTACAAAGGAGGAAAATTGGATACTCTTCCCGAACAGGGAAAAGAAATCCATATTACTTTGGATAAAACCCTGCAAGAATATGGGGAACGATTGATGCATGGAAAAAGAGGTGGCATTGTTGCCATTGAACCTAAGTCTGGGGAGATACTGGCCATGATATCAGGTCCAACCTATAACCCTGCACTTTTGGTAGGTCGCGAGAGGTCCAGAAACTATACCAAGTTGCATTATGACACCATCGCCCAACCTCTGTTTGATCGTTCAATATCAGCTGAGCCCTCACCTGGATCCCCTTTTAAAACTTTGAATGCTTTAGTTGCGCTGCAAGAAGGAGTAATTGACCAAAAAACAAAGTTTAGGTGTTACAATGGTTTTTATGTGGGTAATCAGAAGAAAGGTTGCCACTGCGGAGGTGGAGTCCGCAATATGAATTCAGGAATCTATCAATCTTGTAACGCTTATTTTGCTGGAACCTTTAGAAAGATATTTGAAAAATACCCCACAACCGATGAGGGTATGGATATGTGGGAAAAACATATGAAAAGTTTTGGTCTTGGAGGTTATTTAGGTACGGACATCCCCACTGGAAGACCAGGAAGAATTCCCGGAAAAGCTTTTTACGATAAATGGTATGGCGATGGAAGTTGGGCTTCTTCAACCATTATTTCAAATTCCATTGGACAAGGAGAAGTTGCTGCCACTCCATTACAGCTAGCTAATATGGCAGCTGCAATTGGTAACAGGGGATACTATTACACCCCACATGTTCTCAAAACGGTAGGAAATATGGGCGCTATTGACCCAAGATATACCGAACCTCATTATACAACCATCGACCGTGAATTTTTTGAGCCGGTTATAGAAGGCATGGCTAATGTTTATAAATATGGAACGGCTCGATGGGTGCAGATTCCAGGAATTGAAATAGCAGGAAAAACCGGGACAGTAGAAAACTTTACTCGAGTGAATGGAGAACGCATGCAATTAACCGACCACTCTGTTTTTGTGGCTTTTGCACCTGTTGATAATCCCAAAATTGCTATAGCCGTCTATATTGAAAATGGTTATTACGGCTCCCGCTATGCGGGCCATATAGCCTCATTGTTGATTGAAAAATATATAAAAGGGGATATCACAAGAAAAGATTTGGAAAAACGAATGCTTGAAAAGACCTTGGAACATGAATATGCCAAACCCTACAGCGGCGAACCTTTCAAGATAAACGAGTATGTCTGGTAGGGGTATTTTTGGGCGGATTGACTGGTTAACCGTTTTTATCTACGCCTTTTTGGTTTTTATTGGATGGGTAAATATTTACTCCACCACCATGACAGAGGCCAGTACCTCAATTTTTGATTTCTCTACACTCTACGGGAAACAACTTTTTTTCATTGGACTGGCATTCGCAGGGATCATCTTTGTTCTTTTTATAGAAACCAATTTTTTTGAGCGTTTTGCTTCCATCTTCTATATCATAGCCATGTTGTTATTGCTTGGGTTGTTTGTTTTCGGAAAGACGATAGCCGGTGCAACTTCTTGGTACGATTTGGGCTTTTTCAATTTACAGCCTTCAGAACTGGCCAAAGTTGCAACCGCCCTAGCACTGGCCAAATATCTGAGTGATATACAAACAGATATTAAAACCCGTAAGCATCAACTTTATGCACTGATTATAATACTCTTACCGGCCTTATTGATTCTGCCGCAACCAGATCCAGGAAGTTCATTAATTTACTTTTCCCTGTTTTTTGTGTTGTTCAGAGAGGGCTTCCCCTTATACTATTTAGGGATATTGGTAATTGCAGTTGTACTCTTTGCGACAACCTTAATGTTCGGAACAGTTTGGGTAGGAATTGGACTTGGAATCTTGACGGTTTTGATCTTTACTTTTAAAAGAGCCACTACAAAGATTCCTATTCTACCATTTGCTCTGGTTCTTATTGTTTCCATTCTGTTTTCATTATCCGTAGGGTTTGTTTTTGAAAATGTCTTTGAGCAGCGTCACCGAGATCGTTTTGCGCTTTGGCTGAGTTTGGAAAAGGACGAAGGAAAACTTGAAGAAATCAGAAAAACCATTGGTTATAACACGTATCAATCTGAAAAAGCCATTGAATCTGGCGGGTTTTTTGGAAAAGGTTTTTTGGAGGGTACACGAACCAAGGGAGATTTTGTTCCGGAGCAACATACCGATTATATTTTCAGTTCTGTCGGAGAAGAATGGGGGTTTGCCGGAACAACAGCAGTTATTTTGCTGTTCTCCATCTTATTCCTTAGGTTGATTTTTATAGCAGAGCGGCAGAAAAACGATTTTAGTAGAATGTATGGTTATGGGGTTATTTCCATTTTGTTCATTCACTACTTTGTAAATATTGGAATGGTAATCGGACTATTACCGACCATCGGTATTCCCTTGCCTTTTTTCAGTTACGGAGGCTCCGGTTTGATTTTCTTTACCATGCTTCTTTTTATTTTTCTGAAGTTGGATTCAAACCGACTTAAGGATGGGATTTAAAAAGCCCAGTTTGAAACATCTACTTTTTCTTCAACTTTTTTCTGCCAATCCATGGACTGCTTCTCAAAAAAGTTGATAGAGGTCGTTTCCTCCAATTCGTCTATGGGCACCAAAAAACTCTTGAGTGAAGCAGAACTCTCCTTGTGTGGAATAAAAAAACAAAGCACCTTAATTGAATTCCCGTCCTTTCGATACACAATTTTGTAAAATGCGTTGGGAACATCTACATCTTCCTCTCCGATTTCTTCCAGTCCATTTGCTAAGACCCCTCCGGTAATAATTGACAAATCGCCATACTTTTTGCACCAATACCGCACCTTCTGTTCCAATCTATTCCAGATACCAGCATTAAAATGTTTGTCCTGTGGAGCTATGTTACTGGTATAAAAAGTTTCATTGTAAGCCTGTTCCGAAAAACGTCGATCTCCAGCTGGGCATAAATGTCCCCTGTCATAACCTGACCCTTTGTAATTTCTCCAATCGGCAGATTTGGTTCTCACCTTTGGGTCCTCAATAAAATAAGGTCGTTTTCTGTCATCATAGGTTAAATGCGATTGGCTTAATTTGTATGCTACCCATTCGGCTTGCTCATGTGGCTCACTATACGATAACATAAAGTGCTGATGCCTCACAATATCACCAGTAGAAGAACTTGGTAAAAAACCTTCATTAAAAGATGCGGCCACTGCATCTGCTTCCGGTTTGGAATACGTGTCCGGTGTGTAAAAGTTTTCAAATATCCAAAAACCTACAACACATACTAATAAGAGAATTGTATAGATAGTTTTATTCTTCATTTTCAAGTTTCAGCAAAACTAACTAACTATTTAAAATAAAAAAGGCCGGCTTTACAAGCCGACCTTTTTTTATTCTTTGTTGTGCTTATCCTTTAACACTGGCAAGTTTTCTTTCGCTGTTCTTGATATTGTTCAATTGCAGATCACGTAGTACGTTTATTGCTTCTTCAACATAAAGGTCTTTCGCCAAATTTTTATGCCAACGATCTCTTTTTTCTCTTAAAACTGGATCTTGGGTAAACAATTCGGTTTCATACTTCAATGATTCAAAGGTCAATTGAGAATCATATTCCCTTAGACTTTTAAACTGCTCAGACCTTTTTTTCGCTTGACTTTCGCGTACTTTATAGTCATCATAATTTAACGAAACCACTGTTTCATCCTGCTGTTCTTTCAACCACTTAGCATTTTCCTCAATAAGTCCTATGTACTTATTCCCTGCCATTCTTGCTTTACTATTGGCCACCGTGGTCTCAAAATCTATGTATCCATCCCATATTTTATAATCCGCCGGAGTTATTTTATCCCAACCTAGTGGGTTCTCTTGGTCTCTTTCACCCAAATCGATATAACTGTATCTGTCCGGAACAACAATATCACTCTTTACTCCTTCCAATTGCGTTGACCCGCCATTGATTCTGTAGAATTTTTGGGTAGTAAGTTTGATAGCTCCCAAATCTCCATGCTCATTGCTTCGGACAATGTTATCCAAAGGAATCACATTCTGTACGGTTCCCTTTCCAAAGGTCTGCTTACTTCCAATAACAACGGCTCTTTTATAATCTTGCATAGCTGCAGCTAAAATCTCAGAAGCCGAAGCTGATAATTCGTTGACCAAGATTACCAAAGGTCCATCCCATTGAATTCGTTCGTCTTTATCTTCGTGCACTTCTTTTCTTTGACCAGATGATCGCACTTGAACAACAGGTCCATCTTTTATAAACAACCCGGCCATCTCAACCACGGTTTTTAGAGAACCTCCTCCATTATCACGCAAATCAAGAACGATTCCCTCAACACCCGCTTGCTTTAAACGTTCGACTTCTTTGGCAACATCTGTGGCGGCATTGCGCTCTGTATAGTCTTCAAAGTCAACATAGAATTTGGGTAAATTGATCAGACCATATTTATGGTCTTCTCTTTCTACCGTTGCTGATTTGGCATAGGCTTCCTCGAGCAATACCACATCACGGGTAATGGAAACAATTTCGATTGTTCCATCAACTTTTCGAACGGTAAGGTCAACGATTGTTCCTTTTGGGCCTTTTATCAATTTGATGGCGTCATCAAGTCGCATACCCACTATATCGATAGGTTCTTCCCCTTCCTGGCCTACTTTTAGAATTTCATCCCCTACTTCAAGACTTTGATCCCTCCAAATTGGGCCTCCGGAAATAATCTCCATGATTCTGGCACCTTCCGGTTTTTTCTGCAACCTGGCTCCAATTCCCTCAAACTTACCAGACATTCCAATGTCAAATTTCTCTTTATCGTCCGGAGCAAAATAAAAGGTGTGTGGGTCAAATTCATCCACTATGGTATTGATATACTGCACAAACCAATCTTTACGCTCAAGGTCATCTATAAAATCAAAGAATTCATCCAAAGTATTCAAAGTATTCTCCCGAGCTTCTTTCTCGGTCAAATTCCTATCAATTTTATTGGAAATAGACTGAAAGGTCATTACCTCTGCAACTTCATCATCTTCTGGGGTTCCATTGATTTCTATAATTCGATTTTCAACCTTGCCATCAAAAACACCTAAAGTGTTGTATTTAAGTTGTTTTCTCCATCTTTCCTTCAGCTGCTTTTTGTTAGCTGCAAATTCTTGGTCTTTATAATCAATGTTGATTTCCTCTTGAAGTGTATAATCAAATGGTTGTGATAATACTTCTTTGTAGATTTCCTTTGCATCTCCCATTCGTTTCTTCAATCTCTGATAAACAATATTGAAAAAAGTGATATCGGTGTTTCTGATTTCGTCATCGATCATAAATCGATACTTTTCGAACTCTCTGATGTCACTCGCCAAAAAGTATCTTTTTGTTGGGTCCAAAATATCGATGAAATCATCAAAAACGTTGGAAGAAAAATTATCGTTCAAATCTTTAGGTTCATAATGACCCCTTTCCAAGACATAAGTGATCAAATCTAAAAGCAATTTGTCCTTATCATCGTTTTCGAAAGATTTATTTGTAAAACTGCAGGAGGCTACTGCAACAAGAATTACCAAAAGTGCCAAGGTGAAATTCTTTTTCATAATATGTATTTATTGGGACCTAATTTTTAGTCGTAAATGACCGGTTCTTCATTAAATCCAGCTCCGTTTCTGTTCATATGAATTCCCTAAGATACTGAAAAAACCGTGCCATATTCGTGCGCCGTATTTAATTTTTTGTTAAACGGCAAAGGCATCATATCCTTATGAAAAACGTATTTTTACGTCATTAATTATTCAAAATGAAAAAACCACTCATCCTAGTCACCAATGATGATGGAATTACCGCTCCTGGACTTAGGGCGCTCATCCAAGTAATGAAGGAAATTGGAGAGGTATTAGTGGTTGCTCCCGATAGTCCTCAATCGGGTATGGGACATGCGATAACCATTGACAGCACACTATATTCCAAAAAGGTAGTTATAGACCATGAGGAAGGTGCTCCTAGTGAATATAGTTGCAGTGGAACACCTGCAGATTGTGTTAAGCTTGGCTTACAAGAAATTTTGGATAGAAAACCGGATATATGCGTAAGTGGAATCAATCATGGCTCCAATGCATCGATAAATGTGATTTATTCCGGAACCATGAGTGCTGCCATTGAGGCAGGTATTGAGGGTGTTCCTGCTATAGGATTTTCACTTTGTGATTATTCCTGGGATGCGGACTTTGACCATGCCAAAGCATCGGTAAAGAAAATTGTTGAAGAAGCGCTGACTCAGGGAATTCCTAAAGGCACAGTGCTCAATGTAAACATTCCAAAAACAGATAAAGAACCAAAAGGCATTAAGGTTTGCAGACAAGCGCGTGCCAACTGGAAAGAGCAATTTGATAAGCGCACAAGTCCCACAGGAAAGGATTATTATTGGCTTTCAGGTGAATTTGAACTTCTGGATAAGGGTGAAGATACTGATGAGTGGGCATTGGCACAAGGCTATGTCTCCGTTGTTCCAACGCAGTTTGATCTTACCGCTCACCATGCCATTTCACGTATTAACAATTGGAACCTAAATGAATAATAAAAAAGAGATTTTGATAGGTTTTGCTGTTGGAATCATAGCAAATACCGTAGGTACCCTAGCATATATTTTACTTTTTTCCGATTTATCCATTTCTGAAACCTTTAGTGCTGCCGTTAAACAGGGCCATATTGGCAGTTTATTGGCATTAGGTGCTATTTTAAACTTGGTAGCTTTTTTTGGTTTTTTAAGGATAAAAAGGGATTATAGAGCTAGAGGAGTCATGATTGCTACACTTTTGACCGCAATGGTGATTCTTTACTATAAAGTTTTTGCATAAGATTGAGCCATTGACTTAGTTTAGTATCTGAATAGCATTTAAATGAAATATTACATAATCGCCGGTGAAGCTTCAGGAGACCTACATGGGTCTAACCTCATCAAGGCCTTAAAGCAAAAAGACCCTGAAGCCCTGATTAGGTGTTGGGGCGGTGATTTAATGCGTAATGCTGGCGGTGATTTGGCCAAACATTACAAGGAAATGGCTTTTATGGGTTTTTTGGAAGTTCTAAAAAACATTCCCACCATATTCAAGAATATTTCATTTTGCAAAGAAGACATTCAAAAGTTTGACCCAGATCTCATCATTTTTATTGATTTTTCTGGCTTTAATCTTCGGATTGCCAAATGGGCCAAGAAGCATAATTTTAAAACCAATTACTATATCTCTCCCCAAATTTGGGCCTCTAGAGAGGGTAGGATTGAAAAAATAAAGCGGGATATCGACAATATGTACGTTATTCTTCCTTTTGAAAAGGAGTTCTACGAAAAGAAGCATAATTATCCTGTTCATTTTGTTGGCCATCCACTTATAGATGCCATAGAAAACACTCAGATTGCTGATGAAGTTACTTTTCGAAAAGAAAACGACCTCCATCCACAAAAACCTATAATCGCCCTTTTACCAGGAAGCAGAAAGCAGGAAGTTCAAAAAATGTTGACGGTCATGTTGTCGATAAGTAAAGACTTTACCGACTACCAATTTGTAATAGCAGGTGCTCCTAGTTTATCCGATGATTTTTATCGCCCCTTTTTATCAACCCACGAAGTGGGCTATGTATCCAATCAAACTTACTCATTGTTGAAACACTCGCATGCCGCTTTGGTCACAAGTGGGACAGCTACATTGGAAACGGCACTTTTTGAAATCCCTCAAGTCGTTTGCTATAAAGGCAATTGGATATCCTACCAGATTGCAAAACGGATTATCACTTTGGACTACATCTCGTTGGTCAATTTGATAATGGACAAAGAAGTGGTAAAAGAATTGATTCAGAATGAGTTAACCACAAAAAATCTGAAACCAGAACTTTCAAAAATCGTAGAAGGAGAAGTACGTGATCGCATATTGGCTGACTATAAAACTTTGAAGGAAAAATTAGGCGGAAATGGCGCAAGTCAATTAGCAGCCAAATTAATCATCGAAAATGCTTAATTTATACACCAAGAGTAGAAAAATTATTCTTGAATGCTAAAAAAGACCCTCTGTTTTCTTACACTTTTATTTCTTATCGGATGTGGTTCATCAAAAAAAAGAACCCATAGCAATAGTAAGCCCAAGCCCATAGTTGTATCTGTAGATGGTTCTGCAGAAGAAGTTGCTCCTCCCAAAATATCCAAAAAAGAAGAAAAGAAAAATGAAAAGGCCAAAGCCATCATATCTACTGCATTGACCTTTAGCGGGACTCGATACAAATTTGGCGGGACCACCTCAAAAGGAATGGATTGTTCTGGGCTTGTTTTTGTCGCTTTAAAAGAAAACGAGATTCTTTTCCCCAGGGTTTCCTATCAAATGGCCGAAGAGGGTAAGCGCATAAAACTCACTCAAGTACAAAAAGGAGATCTCCTTTTTTTCAAGACCAGTAAACGTGGTAAACGGATTAACCATGTGGGATTGGTTGTTGATGTAAAAGGAACAGATATAAAATTTATACACTCCACAACCTCAAGGGGTGTCATAGTTTCTTCCCTTCGGGAGGGATATTGGAACCATGCTTTTATAAAAGCAACGCGAATCTTATAGCATAGTGCGATTTTTTGATTTTGTTTCCATAAGGTTAACCTTATGCTTGGTTGTGGGTATTATTTTAGGATTTTATCTTGAAATCAAGCCACGTATTCCCTTTTATTTAATGCTGGGGTTACTCCCCATTTTATATTGGACAAACAAAAAACAGACTCGGAAAGGGTTCGCTTTTTTCGAGTTTATCGCTATTACCCAGACTATTCTTTTGGGTGTCTTTGTTATTACCCTATCACAATCCAAAAATTTGGAGCACCATTATTCCCAAGCTGATTTTAAGGGTCGTAAAACTTGGGAAATCAAGATAAGAGAGGTACTTAAGCCAAGTGCTTATAGCCAACGATACATTGTTCACGTCCTTTCTCTAGAAAAGAGAAAATCCAATGGAAAATTGGTGTTGAGCATTCCTAATGATTCCACCTCAATAAAATTGAAAGTGGACGATGAACTTTTTGTATTCGCCAATGCTCAGGTAATCAAACCTCCACTTAATCCTTATCAATTCGATTATAAAGATTTTTTGAAGAAGCAAGGAATTTATCATCAGATTCAAGCGCAATCCGAACAGCTCCTAATCGCGAAACAACCTGCTAAAACAATTTTCGGTATCGCTTCAAATCTAAGAGAGCATATTATTCTAAAATTAAAGGGTAAAAACTTTGGCAAGGATGAGCTCAGTGTAATCCAGGCATTATTATTAGGGCAACGCGATGACATTTCAGAGAACACTTACAATAGTTACCGAGATGCCGGAGCTATCCATATCCTGGCCGTTTCTGGGCTTCATGTCGGTATTTTGTTATTGTTTTTCCAATTTCTGCTCACTCCTTTGGAAAAGTTGCCAAAAGGAAAGACTTTAAAACTGATTCTTATAATCTTATTGCTTTGGGGTTATGCCGTTCTTGCCGGTCTCTCTCCATCCATAGTCCGAGCCGTGACCATGTTCACATTTGTAGCATACGCCATGTATCTGAATAGGCCTACGAACTCGTTCAATATCGTGGCTCTTTCCATGTTCTTTATCCTATTGTTGAAGCCGCTCTTTCTTTTTCAGGTAGGTTTTCAAATGAGTTACGCCGCCGTTTTGGCCATTGTTTGGATTTATCCCAAACTCCAGCGATTCTGGTTCCCAGATAACTTTATCGTTCGTAAAACATGGCAGCTTCTTTCAGTTAGCATTGCTGCCCAATTAGGTGTTTTACCAATCAGTTTGTATTATTTTCATCAGTTTCCTGCGCTGTTTTTTATTTCGAATCTTTTAATAATACCCTTTTTGGGGATTATTCTTGGCATGGGTGTTTTGGTCATCGTGCTTTCAATGGTAAGCATTCTTCCGGATTTTTTGATAGCAGCTTTTGACAATTGTATCAAATTGATGAACGCTGTTATCTCATGGGTGGCCAAACAAGAAAGTTTTGTGATTCGAGATATTCCATTTGATTCCATTGAATTGGTATCGGGCTATTTTCTTATTATTTCCATAGTTGTGTTTCTTTCGAAACCAATACTTAAAAACACTTTAGTGTTTTTGACATCCATTATAGTCCTTCAAACATGGGCCATATATAGACAAGCTCAGTTAAGACAGAAGGAATCTGTGATTCTGACGCATCAACATAGAAATACTTCACTCCTGTATCAAAATGGGGATACTTTGCTTCTTTATACAACCGATAGCATTCGAAATACTCGTGCGGTAAAGGACTTTACTATTTCGGAGCGCATATCATACGTTTCAAACAATCCCCTAAACCAAAGTTTCTTCCTCAATAGGAAAAAGTTGTATATAATGGATAGTTTAGGCATCTACCCCCCTACAAAACACATTGATTTTCTACTATTGATCCAATCCCCAAAAATCAATTTGGAACGATTAATCGACTCCATACAGCCTAAAGTGATTTTGGCTGACGGCAGCAATTATAAATCTTATATCCTTAAATGGAAACAAACATGTAATAATAAAGAAATCCCTTTCCACAGCACAAGTGAAAAGGGATTTTATGTTTTTGATTAGGAATGATCAATGGACGTTGCCCATCAATTTTTTCATCAGCGGTCCAAAAACCAGTACCACCACCCCTGCTACCAAGGAATATTTGGCGATAAGACTAAAGCCATCCAGATAAACATTCAAGGTGTCAAAACCACCAACATTTGCATCAGTGCTTTCGATGGCCAACTGTTTGGAAATGAACCCTACAATCTGAAAAGCATAGGCAGAAGACAAAAACCACACACCCATCATAAATGCCACAATGCGTTTTGGTGATAAATCTGTTATTTTGGAAAGTCCAACCGGAGACATAAACAGCTCCCCTACAGAAATCAAGAAATACAACGCCAGTAGATATGAAAAAGGAACCATTCCATTTTCATCTGCACTACCTCCACTAAGTGATACTACGTAAAATGCCAAACCGGCCAACACGAGTCCCATTCCAAACTTGTATGGTGTTCTCGGGTTTAGTTTATTTCGTGCTAATTTCGTCCACATCACAGAAATCGGAATGGAAAGTATAACGATGAATATGGAATTCAGCGCATTCGTCTGACTTGCATTAATCAATGAAAGGTTCACATTACGTGCAGCAAAAAGTGTAATTACACTACCATGTAACTCATGGAATCCCCAAAAAATCGTCATAAAGAACGTAATCAGAACGGCCATAAATAACTTCTTCCGTTCATCCTTAGAGGATTTGATCATGATGGTTGCCATATACACTACAACCGCAATTCCTATGAGATAGAACAACAGATTGACAATATTGGTGTCCCCAAGAGCCGTCCCTTCTTCTCCTAATGACTTATAGGAATATAACAAGAATGCTATCAAAGGAGCAGCTAAAAATGCTAGTATCGGAATTAAATGTTTCTGTGGAAGACCTAACACCTTTCTCTCGTAGACTTCCATGCTTGGCGGTTTTCCTCCATCTCCAAAAACGTTCTTTTTGATACCACTCCAAAAGAATAAAAGTCCGGCCAACATTCCGATGCCCGCCAGACCAAAACCGTAGTGCCAACCGTAGGTTGCACCAAGCCATCCACACAGCAATGGAGCTATAGCTCCACCTATATTGATCCCCATATAAAAGATGGTGAATCCAGAGTCCTTTCGGGTATCGCCATCTTTGTACAAGGTTCCAACAAACGTTGAAATATTTGGTTTAAAAAATCCATTTCCCACAATGATCAAGGCTAAGGCCAAAAAGAAAGCCATGTTATTTTCTATGGCTAAAACAAAATGTCCTAAGGCCATTAAAACACCTCCTAAGAATATGGAAGCACGCATCCCTAAAATAGAATCTGAGATTTTACCTCCAATAACCGTGGAAGCATATACTAATGATCCATAGGAAGCATATACAGCCGCTGCAGCATAATCCCTAGTCGACAATGCCTCAAAAATGACATTGACCATGTAAAGGGTAAGTAGGGCCCGCATTCCATAGAAGCTAAATCGCTCCCATAGTTCAGCAAAAAATAAGTAGAATAGGCCTTGCGGATGTCCAAAAAGCTGTTTCTCACTGGCTGGTTTTACTGTATCTGACATATATTGATAAGTTTGATTACAAATTTTTCTTGACGAAATCCGTCATTTTGGTAAATAGGTGAAGTCTAGTGTTTCCTCCATAAATACCATGGTTTCTATCTGGGTATATCGCCCAGTCGAACGTTTTATTTGCCTGCACCAAAGCTTCAATCATTCGCATAGAGTTCTGCACATGCACATTATCATCTCCAGAGCCATGCACCAATAAATATTTTCCTTTTAGCTTTTCAGGATAATTGAATGGTGATTCATCATCATACCCAGCTGGATTCTCCTGCGGGGTTCGCATAAAACGTTCTGTATAAATGGTGTCATAAAATCGCCATGAGGTAACCGGTGCAACCGCAATGGCCATTTCAAAAGTATCATTACCCTTTAGGAGACAATTTGTACTCATGTGGCCGCCATAACTCCAACCCCAAATCCCTGTTCTGTTTTCATCAATATATGGGAGTTCGCTTAGCTTCTTCGCAGCTGCAATCTGGTCTTCTGTTTCGTATTTGACCAAATTTAAATAGGTAACCTTTTTAAAATCTCTTCCTTTTAATCCTGTTCCGCGACCATCCACACAGGCAATAATATACCCTTGCGAGACCAGCATCTCATGCCAATAATCATTGGACCCGAACCATCTGTTGGCTACCTGTTGAGATCCTGGACCACTATATTGAAACATTAAAAGAGGATATTCTTTATTCTCGTCAAAATCTACCGGTTTGATCATATACATATTCAAATCGTTACCATTGATTGAAATGGTTGAGAATTCTTTTGGACTCAATTCATAATCTTCCAATTTGTTATCCAAAACGGAATTGTCCTTTATGTCCTTAATTTTCTGCCCATCCGATGCTTTATGCAACGTGAACTGGTATGGCGTAGTAGCACTAGAATACGTGTTGATAAAATAGGTGTAATCAGCACTAAAATCCGCCCCGTTTGTACCTACTTCTGAAGTCAATCGTTTCTTTTTCTTACCATTGGACCCAATGCTATAGACGTCACGATTTATTGATCCGTTTTCTGTGGACTGATAAAAAATCTTTTTAGTTTTTGTATCATAACCATAATACTCGGTTACTTCCCATGCTCCCTGGGTGACCTGATTATTTAGTTGTCCATCTCTTCCATACCGGTAGATGTGATTGTATCCGTCCATCTCGCTGACCCATATAAAGCTGTCATCGGCTAGAAAAGTTAAATAGTCCGTTACGTCGACATAAGCATCATCTTTTTCTTCCATCAATATTGAAACGGAATTATCAGAGGCATTTACATCGTGAAGTTTCAGGTGATTTTGATGACGATTTAAGGTTTGAACACTCAAATGATTGGGACTGTTCATCCATTTTATACGTGGAATGTAGTAGGCATCCCCCAGATTTACATCGGATGTGCTTCCAGCGGCCACATCGTACATATGCAAAGAAACTATCGCATTTTCTTCACCAGCTTTGGGGTATTTGAACTCGTACTGAAACGGATATAGGTTCTGTCCGTAAACATCCATTGCATAAAGAGGTACATTGGTCTCATCAAACCGAAGAAAAGCTATTTTGGTTCCGTTGCTGTTCCATTCAAAAGCGCGTACAAAGGCAAACTCTTCTTCATATACCCAGTCCGTCACTCCATTAATAATGGTTCCTTGGCTACCATCCGTGGTAATTTGTTTGGTATTGCCCGATTCAACATCAAAAATGTAAATATTGTTTTCCCGCACATAGGCCACCTTAGAACCGTCCGGAGACAACAAAGGTTCCCTAATCTTATCATCGGAAACCTTGGTTACTTTTTTGTTGGTGACATTGTATACATAATAAATACCTAGTCTTGAATGTCTAAAAATTGGCTCCACTTCGGTTGCCAATAGTATTTTGGATTCATCATCACTAAAGGTATATGAGCTGAACAAAGGCACATCATCAGAAGAAGACACAACAGTCTCTACTTTCTCCAATGTCTCATAGTTGTATTTATCCAAACTAGTGGAACGAGGAGAGCTATTAAAGTTGAGAACAGTATACTGCTTTCCATTTTTCATGGATCGGAGTACATCCATAAACTCAGTTCTAAATGTACCGCCCCAAATATCTTCGAGGGTTATTTTTTTCTTTTGTGCTGTTGATACGATTAAAAATCCGAAAGTGAATAGGAACAGTAGTGCCTGTTTTCTCATTGAAATTGAAAATTGATTAAAATCTATCAAGTTTACTAATATTTATTCGAAATAGAAACTTTATAGTTGCTGTTGCAACAAAAATTATGGAGATTATACCTGTCCGACAGCTACTTTGACCTTCAAGTTATACTTAGTCTTGCTCATTTTTACACAAAATCCGCATTATACTTATATTTGAAATCTTTAACCAAGCTACATGAACACTCCTGTTGAAGGGTTTTCCAGACTTTCCAAAGCTGAAAAAATTGATTGGATAGCCTCTAATTACACAAAGGATCCCAAGCAAACTAAACGATTGCTGCAACTCTATTGGAATCCAGATGAAAAGGTTCAAAAAATCCATGATGAGTTTATAGAGAATACAATATCCAATTACTATCTACCTTTTGCTCTGGCCCCTAATTTTCTGATCAATAACAGGCTTTATGCCGTTCCAATGGTCATTGAAGAGAGCTCAGTGGTGGCAGCAGCGAGCAAGGCTGCTAAATTTTGGTTGAGTCGTGGCGGCTTTAAAACGGAAGTCTTAGGGACTGAAAAAGTGGGGCAGGTTCATTTTATTTTTAATGGGGATGCTAACAAACTCCAAACCTTCTTTAATGTAATAAAGCCTGAGCTTTTCAAAAGTGCTGCCTCTATCACCCAGAGTATGGAAAAAAGAGGTGGAGGCATTAAGGATATCCTGTTACGGCAAATGACCGAAAAAGTTGATGGCTATTATCAGCTCCATTGCACGTTCGAGACCAAAGATGCCATGGGTGCCAACTTCATTAATTCGTGCTTGGAGCAGTTTGCGAGTACCCTAAAGGAAAAAGCTAGTACTCACAATGCTTTTACTTCTGAGGAGCAAGATATTGAAGTGGTAATGAGCATTCTTTCCAACTATGTGCCCAACTGTGTAGTGCGTGCAGAAGTAAGTTGCGCTGTCGATACTTTGGCAGAAGACGGTATTTCTGCTGACGAGTTTGCCCAAAAAATTGTTCGTGCGGTGGATATTGCCAAAGCCGAACCTTACCGAGCGGTGACACATAACAAAGGTATTATGAACGGCATTGATGCTGTTATCTTAGCCACAGGGAATGATTTTAGGGCCATCGAAGCCGGTGTCCATGCCTATGCCTCCAAGGATGGCAGTTACTCCAGCTTAACACATGCTACGGTACAAGAAGGCGTTTTTAAATTTTGGATTGAAATACCACTTTCGTTAGGAACGGTTGGCGGACTAACATCGCTTCATCCTCTGGTAAAATTAGCCTTGGAAATTCTTCAAGAGCCCTCGGCTGAAGAATTGATGCAAATTGTGGCCGTAGCTGGATTGGCACAAAACTTTGCAGCTGTTAGATCTTTGGTCACCACGGGAATACAGAAAGGACATATGAAAATGCACCTGTTGAATCTGCTCAATCAAATGGGAGCGACAGAAGATGAAAAACAACAATTGGTGCAGTACTTTAAGACCCATGCCGTTACCAATGCCTCGGTGAAAGAGGCCTTAGAGAATATTCAATCCAAATAATGGGAAAGACCTTTTACAGCAATGGCAAATTGTTGCTCTCTGGGGAGTATGCTATTTTAGATGGAGCCGTTGGTCTTGCCATTCCCACCAAGTTTGGACAATCACTTGAGAAAAAAGATACTTCATCAGGTATGCTAGAATGGAAAAGTATAGATGAAAAAGGGGCGACTTGGTTTGAAGCCACATATGGATTTGAGAACCTAAAAGAACACTCAACTTCCGACAAATCTATCTCAGCAACTTTGAAACAACTTCTTGCAGAAGTCAAGGTTCAAAACTCAAATTTTTTAAACGCTTCTTCCGGACTAAAGATTGAAACCAAGCTCAGCTTTCCTCGTAATTGGGGGCTGGGGACTTCATCCACCTTGATTAACAATATTGCGCAATGGGCTCAGATTGATGCTTACCAGTTACTATGGAATGCTTTTGGTGGAAGCGGTTACGATATAGCATGTGCACAACACGATTCGCCCATTCTTTATCAATTGATTGATAAAACTCCGAATGTGGAGAAAATACCCTTTGATCCTTCGTTTAAGGATTCCCTCTTTTTTGTGTATTTAAATCAAAAGAAGAGCAGTAAAGAAGCTATTGCTTCATATCGGAATCAAAATTTTGATAAAAAGAAGCTGATATCCAAAGTTTCCTCTATCACTAAAAAAATGGTCGATACTTCGACCTTAATTGAGTTCGAATCGTTATTACGAGAGCATGAGCAAACAATATCCGAGGTGCTGGATTTACCCACAATAAAGACTACCCATTTTTCAGACTATGCTGGTGCCGTAAAAAGCTTAGGTGGATGGGGAGGTGATTTTATATTGGTCACCGGAAGTAAAGACGACATGAATTATTTTAGGACCAAAGGGTACAACACTATAATCCCCTTTGCTGAAATGGTACTTGACAGATAAAAAACACTTCTTTTTATTGCGTATCTTTTTGTCCAATACAGGATAAAATGCTTAGAAAAATCTTCCTTACTCTCATTTTTGGACCTTGCTTGCTGATCGGTCAGAAAGAACAATGGAAAGAAACATGCCTTACAGATAGTTCAACCGATGATCGGTATGCTTCATATTCTCCGGATGGAAAACTGATTGTTTTTGAATCGAACAGGGATGGCAATTGGGAGATATATCTAATGGATAGCGTGGGCCAGAAAATCCAAAGATTGACTAACAACCATGCCGATGATAGACGGCCTACCTGGCATCCAAATGGTAAAAAGGTGCTGTTCGAGTCAAACCGTAGTGGGGTAAATCAATTGTACACCGTCAAAATAACTTCTGGAAAGGAGCAAATTCTGAAAGCCCAGAGTTTTTCTGGCGAACCCATTTTTGCAGCATTTTCTCCTAATGGCAAAAACATTGCTGTTAGCATTCAAGATTCTGAACAACAGAGTACGATTGTACTATTGGATAAAAAAGGCAAGCTGATTAAAGAACTAGTTCAAAACAAGCATCGGAATTTCTACCCTAAATGGTCAAAAAAAGGAGGGGAAATTCTGTTTTTTTCAAGAAAAGACACCAACAATGAGGATGATGAGATTTATCGATTTCACATCAAAACCGGTCTTTTTAAAAGATTAACCGAATGGCCCAAGCATAATTTTTGTCCTTCATGGTCAGCTGATAATAATCAAATTGCTTATGTAACTTCAATGGAGGGAACACGACCGGAAATTTATATTATGCATGCTGATGGAAGCAACAAGCAGCGTATCACCTTTAACGAAAATGGAGAAACACTTCCTAATTGGCATCCAACCGAAAACAAGCTATTAATTACTGCCTATCGTAATGGGAATTTTCAGATTTGCGTTTTGACACCATAGTGCAATTCTTCAATTTATAAAAACAAAGAAGCCATCCTTAAGGATGGCTTCTTTTATTCTGTGTTCTATTTTCCTTCTTAATAGAAAGTAGCACGTTTATCTTCAATTTCTGCACCTTCCTTCAACGCATTGTAAACAGCATTATTTACCTGGTTAGCTGCGTTAGTTTTTAAGGTATTTGCATAAGTGCTGAAGTTATCTACATTCGGGGCCTCTTCCTTTTTCGTCACCTTGACAATAAACACACCCGTTTCTCCTTCAACAAGGCTACTTGTAGCATCTTGAGCTAATGCAAATGCCGTTCCGACCACCAATGGTTCGCGACCAGCTCCTGGAATGGTTGGGGATTTCAATGTCAACGCAGATGCATTGGAAAGACTTACATTATTATCGGCTGCAACTGCATCCAAAGCTTTTCCTTGATTGGCGCTGATAATCTGCTGTGCTTTGCGCTCTTTTCTGATTTTTGGCAATGCGCTCGCAGAGGCGTCTTCAGTAGACATCAATCCCTCTTTATACTTTTTTGTGAGCTGCACTACAGCATAACCATTATTGATATTGAATCTCTTGATGTCGCCCACCTTGGTGTCATCGTTGAACGTCCATTGTACAACTCCTCTTTGCGCGGATAATCCTGGAAGGTTCTCATCCATTTCCTTGATTCTGTTCACAGGCCTAACGGTATAATTACTCTCTCTGGCGATATCACCAAAATTTTCTGGTTCAGCATCAATTGACGCCATCTCAAATTTAGTAGCGTCGGTAAACAAGGTGTTGATAGTCTCCTCTGAAGGCTCTATCTCTCTTGATAATGTTGCTACTTGAACAATATCTTGTTTATCGTCTATTTTGATGACATGGAAACCAAAAGGAGTTTCTACCATTCCTATTTCGTTCAAATCGTTTGAAAACAGGAAATTTCGGTAGGCTTCTGCCAATCCAAGGTTTGATTCTTGAAAATACCCGATATCCCCCGAACGCTGAACCGCAGTTGGGTCATCTGAATTTTCCCTTGCCAATTCCGCAAAATTAGCGTCTGCTTTTTTGGCTTCAACCAACATCTTTTTTGCTTCTTCCTCAGCCTCTTCTTTGGTTCTGGTAATGGTTGGAGCTGCCCTTTCTGCACCTTCAAAGGCAAAAAGAATATGACTTGACTTAACGGAGCCTTCTGGTTTGATATCCATCATTTTGGAAACCTTAAAGAAGTTACCATCACGGTAAGGTCCGTAAACTTCACCAACTCCTAATGTCATCAATGTATCAGCAACTACAGCTGGCAATTGGTTTTTAGACTTATAGATGGTATCGAACTTGCTATCAGAATTTCTATCCAAGAAAGCGGTCATGTCCTGAGAGTTTCTGAACTGTTTTTCCGTATATGTGGTATCAGCAGCATTCGTTACCTTATCCTCAATTAAATTAACAACGTCTTCTCTTACTTTACTCTCATCATCACCAGAAGCTTTCTCCTCAAAGTATACAAATCGAATATCACGTGCCTTTTCTTGTTTAAAGTCATCTTGGTGTTGACTTATATAGGCCTGGATGTCATCTTTAGATACTTGAATGGTGCTATCAGCAATTGAAGAGTATGGCACACGTACATATTGGATATCAACCTTTTCATTGGCAATATTGTAATCGAACTTCCCTTCCGTAAGGGTAGCTCCAACACCACCTTTGATCAAGTTAAAGTACATACGCTCTTTTGCCAATTGAATAATACGTTGCTCGTCTTGTAACCAAGCATCATATCGCAAAGGGTCATTGGCTTTCCAATCAGCTATGGCACTTCGGAAAACTTCTTCGTTGAAGAAACCATTCTCGTCTTGAAAATCTGGAATCTGGGCGTAACCAGATGTTTTAACGTATTCTACAATTTGATCGCTTTCCACATCAATTCCCAAATCTTCGAACTGTTGTTCCAGAATGGTTTTTCTTAGTTCTTGATCATAAACGGTATTCACCAATTGTGAGGAGGGAATGCTAGGACCAAACCTTCTTGAAGCGTTTTCTACTTCTCTTCTAAAGTCATCAATGGAAATACTTTCCCCATTTATTTCAACCACAGATGAGCCCACTTTTGCACCGCCAAGGTCGTTGCTGGTGAAGACTCCGGATATTACAAATGCAAACAGTGCCATACCAATGATTAAAATCAGCACGGTAGTTCGTTTTCTAATATTCTCTAATATTGCCATTTTACTGCTTGTTTTCTATATTTTCAGTGGGCGAAAATACCATTTTCTTTTCAAATAGGAAAGTTCTTTAAAGACCAGAAACTGTTAATCTTCAACATGAACGTGCACGCTTACCAGGTCGATTTTGGTATTGGACACTTCAAGAATGCGGAATGTAAAATCTTCTGTCTTAATTTCTGAATCGAGTTCGGGAATTTCGCCGGTTTCACTCATGATCAATCCACCCAAGGTTTCGTATTCTTCACTTTCCGGAAGTTCCAGCTTGTAGTTTTCATTGATGTAATCTACTTCTAGGCGTGCGGAAAATTTGTAGACGTTCTCGCTCAACTGCTCTTCATGAAGGTCGGTGGAGTCATGCTCATCTTCAATTTCGCCAAAAAGCTCTTCCACAATATCTTCAACGGTCATGATTCCTGAAGTTCCTCCATATTCGTCCAAAACCACCGCCATACTCTTTCGCTTTTTGGTCAATACGTTCAAAATATCTTGAATAAGCATGGTCTCTGGAACAAATTCAACGGGAAGTAATATGCTTTTAATGGTCTTTGGCTTTTTGAACAACTCGTACGAGTGTACATATCCAATGATCTCATCAATACTTTCTTTAAAGACCAATATTTTCGAGTACCCCGTTTCCGAGAACAATTTCGTCAAGTTCTTGGGGGTCTCATCTATTTCAACTGCTGTAATTTCGGTTCTGGGCACCATGACCTCCCGGGCCTTTACGGTTGAAAATTCCAGGGCATTTTGGAAAATCTGTATTTCAGAATCTATTTCATCTTCTTCTTCAACCGTTTCCATTTGTTCGGTAATGTAATCTCCCAATTCCAACTTTGTGAAGGCCAACTGTGCCTGATCACCTTCTGTTTTGAAAAAAACTCGAAGAATAAAGTCCGAAACCTTGATTACAAACCACGAAATTGCAGAAAATAGGATGTAAAAAAAATAGGCTGGAATGGCAAATACCTTAAGCAAGGTATTGGAATATATCTGGAATAGTACTTTGGGTAAAAACTCTGCTGTTACCAATATGATTACGGTGGATATCACCGTCTGGGAAAGCAGGCTGAAATCGGTTAGCAACGCATTTAAAAACTCTGAGTTGGTCGGAAGTAGTTCTTTAAACCAATGCATTAGCATATCACCCATAAAGAATCCATAGACCACAAGGGCAATATTGTTACCAATAAGCATGGTAGCTATAAACTTTGAGGGTTTTTCGGTGAGCCAAGTGAGTATTTTAGCGAAAAAGCCTTCTTGCTTTTTCTCAATCTCGATGTGAATGCGATTGGCGGATACAAACGCAATCTCCATTCCCGAAAAAAAAGCTGAGAATAGCAGTGAAAGGATTATTATGATTACTGCAGAACTCAAAAATTGGTTTATTGGTTATCTTTTTTTCGTTGTTCGAATCGCTTTCGATATTTCCTCCTAAAAAGAAACATCGCAGTGGAAACCACGGCAAAAAATATGAAAATATAGGTTTCTTTGGGTTCCACACTCCAAAGCTCGATTACTTTGTATATAGAAAGGGCGGCTACCACCAAATACAGGTATTCAGTATATCTTAAAATTTTTATCATATCATTCGCTTTCTTTTATGGTCATTAGACCATAGGTTTTGTGAGCCTTGAAAAAACTAAAATCCCGGTTAAAATCCATGCCTTCGCCATCCATTACGGTTCCATCTTCGGGATTGGTATAGGTAAACTCCTCTTCTGTAAAGATCCAACTATTCTTTCTATCAAAAAATAATTGTGGTGTTTCCAATTTTTTCCCATCATGGGTTTCGATTACCACATTGCCCTGCAGATCAATCAAATTAGTCTGCGAATAGACAATTCCATAATCGGCCGTAATAACACTCTTTTGATTTTTATCGTCAAAAAAGTCAACTTTTAAACCCTCTGGGAAGGTTCGATATCTAAAACTCTGATTATCGAAATCCTCGGTTATAGGGCTTCTAAGAATTGCAATAACTTTTGAACTATCAGCATCTTCGGAGCCCAACTCTTTAGGCGTTTCGGTATAGGTTAATATAAAGTTTTGTGCTACCCCTTGCGGAAAAATGGGCTTTACCGCCTCTTCACCTACACGCTGATAGTTGTCCTTACAGGACATAAAAAGGATTGCCACGGCAAAAACCGTGGCAAGACTCTTTAAATTATTTTTGGATGTCTGTTTCACACTACAAACTAGGCACTTTTACGCTGCCTCCTACCCAACAACTGAAGGTAACACGCTTTCCGGCCATGCCAGAGCTGAATATCATTTCCTTATTAGGAGCCCTTTCGGTATAACTTGCAGCGGATCTGTTTGCGCGTCCACTTAACGATGGATCTACGCGACCTGCTTTTCTTGCCATTTCAGCGGCTTTCCAATAGATAGCCCTCTTTTCAAAAGGTGTAGTTCCACAAGCGTTGGCGCTACCTGCATAGAGGTTAGCAATCAACAAATACGCTTTTCCGTTTGCCGGATTAGCGTCGATAGCCTTAAGCGCATAGCTTCTAGCTTGGGATTTGCTACTTCTTCTAACCGTTGTTGCAATTTTATAAAGGATGTTGGATTTTCTGAAGTTATCAGTTTCCAATTCAACTGCCTTATTAAAGTCAGCAATAGCACCTTTGTTATCACCAGATTTTTGCTTTAATACACCTCCGTACATATAAGCGTCGGCTGATGGATCTAATGCCAACTGTGCTTCGAACAGTTTTCTAAACATTGGGTCATCTGTACATTCTTTGGAGAACATTCTACCAACAGCTCTTTTCACCCAGTTTACATCGTTCTTTTTACCTTCGAAACTCTTCTCATATAAAGGAATAAGGTTACCGCAATCTGCAAGTGCCCCCAATTTTGAATCGATACTACCAGCAATTTTACCGTAAGACTTTGAGTTTACCGTAGCTGCCTTAAGTTGTCTTTTCTCCTTTGTAGTCAAAGTACCCAAAGAATCCTTTGGAAGTAATCTGGTTACTACATTGGTCAATTTTTTGTTTTCTTCCTCTACCTTTTCAGTAACATCATCATAAGTATCGAAAACTTCCTGAAGGTCTTTTTTACCACCATCGTGCAAATCAACCAAGCTAGAGAAGTATAGGTATAGCGCCTTAGGGTTTTTGAAGTTTTTCTTATCCTCAGTAAAGGCTTTTCCTAGCATATCATAGACCTGATCGTTTGATGCCATTTTGTTATCATACATCAAAAGCACTTTATCTATTGCTCTGTCAGCTTGAGAGAATTTTGTTGGAAAATACTTCCCGCTGTTGTCATACATTGCTAAAAGTTCTTGGATATACCCGTCCTTATCTGCACCGGAAGAATTTTTAATCTTATGTTTTAAAATGCGCTCACCATAGGTGAAATTTGCCTTGTTGATATCTGGGCAACTTTCGTAGACCATTTTCCAAGGCTCATAAGCAGCATCGTAATTTTTAACTTTTGCATGTTCTGCGTAAATGGAAAGATTGGTCATGCACTCAGGATTCTGAGCTTGAGCCATACTTAATCCCATCGACATAAGAATCGCTATCATCGTTAAGTAGTGTTTCGTCTTCATCTTACTAATTTTAAAGCGGTTAATGTACAAATTTTCATGAAAAAATCATCTTAATGCAACATATATTGGTGGTTATTTATGGATAATTCAAAAAAAGAGACCTGTTCTTAATTTATTTTTCTCTTGACGAACCATCTATCGTTTAAAGATAAACCGATGTTGACCTTAAAGTAATTTTCTTCTATCAGGTTGGCATCTGTTGTTCCTCGTCTTCCTAGTTCGAAACCTACGTTGACATTGGAAAAATTGTTGCTCAACGGTAACCCAAATCCAAAAGTTATGCCAAAATCATTTATCTCCTTATTATTGACCTGCAATCCACTCACATCATAGCGTACTCCAGCCCTGTAGGTAATCCTTTTAAAATAGCTTGAAAGGGAACGGTAATCCGGTATATAATACCCTCCGAAAGCAAAGGTACTTGCGTCGTTATAAGTAACATTGCTCAACCCCAAAAAGTCGTTACTGAATTCACTGAATTTTTGCATACTATACTCCCCGCCCAAAAACCATTTTTTGTTTTCTCCAAAACCAAGTCCGATAGTTGTACGGGTTGGAATCTTCAGCTCCGTATTTCTAAGATTATTTTCATCCAAATTCACATCGATAACTTCTACATCCTCACCAGTCACCAACGAAAAGGAACCTAATCTTTCAGAGTTCTCCGAAGTCAGATTGACCTGAGTGTTAATCAAAACCGATGTATATAGCGTGTATTTGTCCTTAATAGTTGGGGTATAATTAAGAGCATAATTGAAATCGTATCCGTTTATGCGGGATTCCCTATTATCAAGTGTCCCCAATTGCACACCTTCGACACTCTGCAATCTTCGGTACTCAAGTGTCCCAAAATTAAAATTAACCGTGGCTCCCAAGCTTAGGTTTTTAATAGGCTCAAAACCAAGGGACAGAAAAGCACGGTTTAGGCCGCCTTCGCCGGTAAAAACATTGGTCACTGTTGGTTCAGTTTCACTTTCTCTTGTATCAGTCAGATTGTACCCTACGGAGGAGAATGGCATCAGGCCAAAACCAATTCCAGCATTTTTTGCTATTGGGAATCCAATCGCCAAATAGTCCAAATTAGTGATGGAAGATCTTTGAGTTTCCGTAAAATCCTCTAACCTGAATTCTGTGCGCGAAATACCCCCGGTATAGGTGGTCAATCTGAGCTTTGCGTAGGCTGCGGGATTGGTAAGGTTTAAGTGGATACTATCGCCATACATGCTAACGCCCCCCATCATCTGGTTTTCTACCGAACCCCCATTTCTAAGGTCTCCTATTCCAAAATATGAATAAGGTGATATGGTACCGTTTTGCGCAAAAATGCCATGTGCAGCTACGCAAAAAAAAGCAATCAAAAATTTCTTTACCATCTAGCGTTTGTTGTATTCCAGCAAGTAATTAAGCCCCTCCAAGAGAAATTTAGAATTCGCAAATATGGTATTTTTTAGTCGTTTAGCAAAAAAATGGGAGTCTCCGCCTGTTAAAATAACTGTTAAATCTTTGAAGCGGGTTCTATACTGACTTATTATACCATCCAATTCTTGTGAAACTCCGTTAATAACACCACTATGCATGCTGGTTTGGGTAGAATTCCCAATGAAATCCAAAATCTCTTCGGGTTGTAATAAGGGTAACTTTGCAGTTTGGTTGTGCATGGCGCTGTAGCGCATACGAACTCCAGGCGAAATAGCTCCTCCAACATATTCGCCAGCATCATTGACCATATCATACGTAATGCATGTACCGGCATCGATAATCAAGGTATTTCTTCTTTGATTTTTATAAAATGCTGCTGTTGCCAATGCCACTCTATCCATCCCTAAAGTATTGGGAGTAGCATAGCTATTTTTGAATGGTATTTTAGAAGTATTGGACAGTACATGCACTTTGCAGAACAATGAAACAATATCTTTTTCTTTTCGCTCCAGGGGACCAACTGATGAAATCAGAGCATGATCAATCTTCGGGTAGGCTTCAAAGAGTTCCTTTACTTTGGACAAAAACATACTGGATTCAGAACCCTGATCAAATACGATGGTTCCATTTTCAAAAACGGCATACTTTATCAAAGTGTTTCCTATGTCGATGACCAAGTTCATAATACAAAGATGGAGAATTGAAAAAAAACCCTTGCCTTTTTTCAAGTTTTTGTTTGTATATCCTAATTTTGAAATTATATTTGCACCCGCTTTATAGCATGGTACCTTAGCTCAGTTGGTAGAGCAACGGACTGAAAATCCGTGTGTCCCTGGTTCGATTCCTGGAGGTACCACAAGAAAAAACCACAATTATCTGATAAAAGGATATTGTGGTTTTCTTGTTTTTATCGGGTTTTGGAAATTCTATTCCACCTCAACAATCATTTCAATTTCAACGGCAATGTTGGTCGGAAGTGAACCCATTCCCACGGCTGCTCTTGCATGCTTTCCTTTGTCGCCAAAAACCTGCACCATTAAATCCGAATATCCGTTTACAACCTTTGGGTGATCCGTAAAGTCTGGGGTGGCATTGACCATTCCAAGCACTTTTACAATTCGTTTTACTTTGCTTAAATCGCCCAGTTCGGCTTTTAACACAGAAAGTTGATTTATTCCTGTTACCCTAGCAGCATAGTATCCTTCCTCAATGGACAAATCTTCTCCCACTTTTCCCGTGATATACTCTCCGTTGGATTGCTTTGGCCCTTTTCCTGCTAAAAAAATCAGGTTTCCGGTACGAACCGCATTTACATAATTCGCTACCGGCGCAGATGGTGTACTTAATTCAATACCGAGCTCCTTTAGTTTGCCCTCGGGGTCATAATCGGAAGTTTTTGCTTCAACAACTTCATCAGTTTGAGGGATTTCTTCTTTTTTCTCATTGGATATTACACAGGACACTGTCAACAATAAAAGAAGTGCTCCTTTAAGAATGGCTTTCATGGTCATCTATTTTATTGGATTCGTATAAAATTAAGCGTTTTCCAGAACTTCCTTAACTCTTTGTGCTACGATTCTTTCTTGACCAGGAACCATCATCCATGTTGTAATGCCTATGGTATCTTTATTTCCTACCGTAGCAATGGACGGGTGACCATCCTTCAATTTTTTTCGAGCTTCTTCCGCTGTGATTTTAACCATCTTTTCATCCCATTGGATTCGTAAGGATGGAACATGATTGGCATGCGGCGGCACATGAATTTCGGTCTTTACTCCATTAACCGACAAGGCACTATCACTAATCAATTTGATCTGACTTTCCCAAAGTTTCCATTCTGCATCATGATCTCTTTGTAAATAGGTTTCTATTGCGGCCAACATTCCCAACACTTCTTCTTTGTTCACCTTCATACCTCTACCAATAGTAGTCCCTCTTGGTGGTGTATGCAGTCGGGCTGCCTCAATATATTTGCGTTTACCCAATAGAAGTCCAGCACTTTGTGGGCCTCGTATTCCTTTTCCACCAGAAAAAGCAACCAAATCAAATCCCATTTTAGTAAACTTAAAAAGGTTTTCAACCGGTGGTACATCAGCGGCACAATCAATAAAGGTTGGTATTCCATGTTTTTTGCCCAAGGCAACAAACTCTTCCCTTTTTATTTCTCCTTCTTCGGTATTAGCATTCAGAAACCATAGCATCGCCGTTTTCTTGCTGATAGCTTTTTCAAGTTCCTCTGCGGTTTTCACCCATACTAATTTGGCTCCAACATTGGTCAAAGCCTTGGAATATCCAATATTATGGGATTCCTGAAGGATAACCTCATTTTTTAAACCCGTGGTATCCGGCAACTGGGCAACAATTTTTTCGTCCATTCCGGCTAAGATTCCAGCCATCCCAATAGACATCGCTCCGAAAGCACCTGAAGTTACTGTTGCATACTCACATTCCAACAATTCAGCAAGTCGTTCTCCAACTTTATCTTGGAGTTCATCTAAATCTACATACTCAGTGGCTCCAAATGTAATGGCCGACAGCACATTATCGGACATTAGGGAGCCTGTCATGGATGTGTATGTACCAGCAGCATTAATGAACGTCCGTATTCCCAATTCTTTAAAAAAGTTTCGAGATGCCGTAGTTTCTACTGCCCCTTGCATCATTTGCGGTGTAAGAAGACCTGCCCCAACTAATCCCCCTACTACAGGAAGGCTGGAAATCGTCTTCAAAAGTTTTCTTCTGGTAAGCTTATTTTCTGATTTTTTCATTTTCCTGTGATTTAATCTAGTGACGCAATACAATCCATTTCCACCAATGAGTTCCCTGGGACCCCTCCATAAACTGCTACGGTGGTTCGTACTGGTGGGTTTTCACCAAAACGTCCGCGATATACAGAGTTCATTCCATGGTAGTCTTCCAAATCGTGCAGGTACACATTTACCTTTAACACCTTATCCATGGAAGAACCATTCTTCACTAGTTCCTTTTCAATTTCCTTAAGTACATGATCGGTATGGGATTTAATATCTCCCTCGAAATGAGCTCCTTTTCCCGCTACATACAGTGTATTGCCATGTTTAACCGCTCCTGAGAACAATGGAACCTTTTTGTCCTGTACAATTTCGCCAACAACCTCTTTTTTAGGTTTTTCATCTTTGGTCATTGCTTTTGCAGTTCCCACACCTAGTATGGCTGCCAGGCCCATTCCCATTTTTTTAAATGCCGATCTTCTATCTGTTTTTTTCATTTTTATAGTGCGTTGGTTATTATTATTTTGACATTCTCCACGAAGTGATTACCACATACGTTTTTTCAACAGTTCTCGAACTTGTTCCTTTGGAACGGGAAGTTCATCGATATGACTTCTTAACCATTGGGAAAAGTCTTTTTCAATCTCCTCGGTCCATTTGTTATCGATTTGTCCTGGAGTATATTTTCCTTCTTTCAATCTAGAGATTCCGAACAAATCACGAAGACTAACTACCTCGGAAGTCACTACCACCTTTTCTGCCAAGTGCGAAGGAATAAACATTACCCCCTCTTTCTTTGCCAAAACGATATCTCCAGGAAGCACGGTGGCCGCTCCCATACGGATTGGCGCATTGATACTGAGCAGCATAACCTCAGTTAGAAAAGATGGGTCCCACCCTCTAACAAAGGCATTGAATCCTTCAATTTCAGACAATCCTTCCATGTCCCTACTGGACGCATTGAATACTACTCCGTTCTTTGATTTGGCATAGATTGAATTCCCAAGGTTATCTCCAATCAAAGTTCCGTTTACAATTTTTCCAAAAGCATCGGCTACATACACATCTCCCTCGACCAACATGTCAATGGGCCAGGAATTGGTATTCCCTATTCGGCCATCGGCTTTTCCCTTTTTCTTGATTTGGTCAGCTACATCTGGTCTGTTGGGCATGTATTGTACGGTTAGGGCTCGACCCACAATAGGCACATCATCATGTAACGGTTGCCAACCACTTTCAAACTGGTTGTGATAGCCTTCATTACGCAATACTCCCCATGCTTCTTCGATGGTTACTTTTTTCATTCGTTGTAGAACGTCATCGGCTACTTTTGGCCTTCCGTCTTCAAATCTCTCTCCTGTCCATTGGGGCGTTAGGAATTCCATTTGTTCCTTGGTCAGAGTTTGAGCTGTCATGCTGCCAAAAGACAGTAAAGCCACTACTATGGCAAGCGTCAGTTGATATCTTAAATTCCGTATTGAAAAGTTGGTCTGATTCATCCGCTTCTTATGTTTCTTTAGATTCATTGGTTTTTTTATTTGGATCTTTATCTCGCCACCATGTTGCTAAAGAAGACCCGGAAATATTCATCCATGGTCCAAATACAGCGGAAGCTAATCCAATAGTTCCTATTTTACCCATTTCCAAGGCTATACCAGAGGCCAGTCCACCATTTTGCATTCCTACTTCGAGGGCAATTGTACGACAGTCTTGTTCTTTCATTTTTAGAGCTCGACACGACCAGTAACCCAAGAAATACCCCGAAATATTGTGAAAGATGGCCGCAAGAAATAAGAAAAGGCCAATTGTAAGCAAGCTATCTCTTCCGGCAGCTGTAACTATCGCAACAGTCATTGCAATGGCCGCCATCGAAAAAACGGGCATAGCTCTATCCAGCCATTTGGCCTTCCCATGAAAGAAGTAGTTAAATAGTAATCCTGCGATGATTGGAAGAATTACAATTTTGGAAATACTGATCATCATTCCCAAGAAATCTATGGGCACAAACTGACCGGCAAAGGTTTCCATTAACAAAGGGGTCATTAGAGGTGCCAGTACTGTAGAAATTGCTGTAAGGGTCACCGATAAAGCCAGATTTGCCTTAGCCAAGTAAGCCATTACATTTGATGCCAGTCCGCTCGGAGATGATCCGATTAAGACTACACCGGCTGCTATCTCTGGAGGGAACCTGAACAAACTTGCAATTGCAAATCCCAAAACCGGCATAATGGTAAACTGACAAATCAATCCAACAAGCACGCCTTTTGGCATTTTTACAACACCAACAAAATCTTTTATACTCATTGCTGTTCCCATTCCGAACATGATTATCTGCAAAAGTGGAACTATCAATGATTTAAGCTGAAAGTCACCCACATTCGTAAAAAAGGAAGGGTAGTACATTGAAGCTGCTACCGCCGCAAACACGAGTACTGTAAAAGAGAAACCTTTGAATTTTACATGACCTCGTATACCCAAAGCAAGCGATAGGAAAAAGGTAACAATAAAAGGTCCTGCTTGGGCTCCTTTTCCCAAAACAAGCATTACAATGGATGCAAGCAGGAAAATGAGGGAGGCAATTAATAAAATTTGGTATTGTTTTTTCATTTGGTTGGTATTCATTTAAGTATTTATTCGTTCCAGATTGTGCTGGCCATCCCGTTCAGGTCCCATACTATATTTCCGTCACGAATAGTCAATTCACATTCTAATTTTTGGTCACCCAATAGTTTTTTTCCTCTTGTGTCAACAAAGCCAAAATTGCCTTTTCTGAGATTCAAAATGGCCACATCGGCCACTGCCCCTTCCGACAAATGCCCTAAGTCTGGACGCTGAATTATCTGCGCTGGTTGCCAGGTGGAAGCAGCAATCACCTCTTTTAAAGGCATATTCATATTCAGGAATTTGGACATTACATTGATTTGACTTTTCATTCCTCCATTCATACTTCCTGTGTGCAAATCTGTGCTTATGGAATTGGGTTTAAATCCTTGTTTCATTGCAGGGATTGCCTGTTCAAACATAAAGCTTCCACCACCATGTCCCACATCGAAGATGATACCTCTTTTTTGTGCAGCAAAAGCATAGTCTCTTACTTTTCCATTCTGGTCTACAATCGGGGTTCTTCCCTTGACATTGGCGTAAGCATGTGTAAAAATATCTCCGGGACGGAGCTTTTCCATAAATAAAGTTTCTATTGACAACTCTGGATCGCTTCCTCCGAAATCAATCATAACGGGAATCTTGGCCAATCTCCCCGCCTCAACGACACGGTCCGTGGGTGTCCAATCAAACCCATTGTAATGTGCCAGTTTTACTCCAACCACTACTCCCGGGTATTGTTTTGCCACCAGAGCAGTCATTTTTGGGTCCATATCTGCGATATTTTGCTCTATGACCCCACCTTTCATTCCAGACCCAATAATATTGAGAAAGGATAACACTCGAGTCTTAGAGCGGTCAATGGTCTGCTTTTTAAACTGCTTGAAATTTTTCCATCCTGCACCGCCAACGTCAACGATGGTAGTTACTCCACTTCGGAAAGAAAATCCGTCCGGGGGCAAGGCAGTATCGCTATTACTTAAATACGCATCAGGTTCTGTACCATGAAAGTTATGGCTATGGATATCCAATAAGCCTGGAACTACATAAAACCCTTTGGCATTTAGTATCTGTTTTGCATTTTGTTCTGAAATCCTTGCTTCAACTTTTGCAATTTTCCCGTCATGAATAGCTACATCCATAACTTGATCGATTCCATTTTTGACATCAATGACATGTCCATCATTTATGAGTAGATCATACTTCTGGGCAATAACCTGACCACAAACAAATGCTGTAAGGATTATTGCGATGATGTTCTTGGTATATATTTTCATTTTTAGGTGTTGGTTTTATCAAACAATGATTCAAAGTAAATCAGATTGTTGGTTGCTTTTTTTGCTTATTCAGTTTGTTATATTCACTAAAGTACAATTTATGAGCCGTTTCGAATTTCCTCAACCTCTTCCGGCTCAATAGCACTCGCTTCGTTTCCGAAGTTTGAGCGTATGTAGGTCAAAACGTCTGCAATTTCCTTGTCAGAAAGAAAACTATGTTGAGGCATAACTCCGTTATAGGTTTCGCCATGCACTTGGATGCTGCCTTCCATTCCTTCCAAAATAATTTTGATAAGTCTTTCTTTATCTCCTGTTACCCAATCTGTATTTGCGACGGGTGGAAATCTTCCCGTGGCCCCTCCTCCATTTTTTTGGTGACATGCACTACAGTAAGTATAGTAGGTTTTTGCTCCTCCGTCAATATCATCCTGCATCAAATTATCTTTTATCCTATCTGGTGTTCGAATATGAGATAATTCTTTTCTTTTTTCCATTTGGGCCAATTGCTCTTCTCCAAACGTCGACCTATCACCGGTATATACAACCTTCCAAATTTTACCCTTCACGGAATCTGAAATGTACATATCTCCTTTAGGTCCAAATGCAATTCCCATCGGGCGATACATTGCATCATTAACACTTTCCAAAGGATCTACTCCTGCGAAACCATCTACAAATACCTCCCAATCACCCGAAGGTTTGCCATCTTTAAAGGGAACAAAACCAACGAAATAACCAGATTGCGGATATGGCGCCCTGTTTGTAGAACCATGGAATGCTATGAAAGCTCCGTTTTTATAATGTTCTGGAAAAGCATCTCCTTCATAAAATACCAAATCGTTTGGTGCCCAATGTCCAGGAAAGCCCACGATAGGATCATCGTATTGATCACATCTCCCTACAGTTTCTCCGTCTCCGCCATATTCAGGTGCAAGTACTTTTTTCTCCTTGATTTGATCATAATAGCAATACGGCCATCCAAAGTCTGACCCTTCAGTTACCTTAATGAATTCTTCCGAAGGCAGCAAAGCACTCTGCCAAGGGTCATATCTGTCTGGAAACAATCGTAATAAATCGTCACGACCATGCATCACAACGTAAAGGTTCTTATCGGTTGGATTCCAATTCATCGCCACAACACTTCGTATGCCCGAGGCATACTTGTATCCATCTTTTTGAGTCTGTCCCAATTTATTGGCATCAAATCGCCAAATACCTCCATGCTGTTCGAGTTGGGGACAAGGATCCAAACCAGGTGCACCAGGTGTTCTTTTTGGACTCTGACAAGCATTTGAGGGAGCTCCAAAAGGTATATACATATGCCCTTCATCATCAAATGCCAGTGGTTTTCCTATGTGTTCATGCTTGCCGTGGGGATGGTCATCGGTAAATACAATTTCCATCTCTCCTTCCGGAACCAAAGTACCTGGTTTTAGCTTGTATCGATACACCACCAATTCTGAACTGAAGTACAAGTATCCGTTATAGATTCTCATTGCCGTGGCATAGCTCCATCGCTGACTGGTTCTGTAAGAACCAAATCGTTCTATATTATCTGCTGCCCCATCATTATTAGTATCCTGCAAAACGGTTATGGACCCCATATCGCTGGAGTTCCTAAGTTTGGCATACAAGTACCCATTTTCGGATACTGCCATATGTCTGACTTTTCCCTCGGTACTGTCCACCACAACCATAGCTTCAAATCCATCTGGAAGAAAAAGTCCCCCATTTAAAGGGCCTTCTTTTTTGGAGCAACTAACAAGTAGGATAATTACTAGAATACAGTATAGCAGTCTTTTTACATGAAAGACAAAAAGTATGGGTGTTACTACTTTGTTCATATAATTTTTTGGTTGGTCCTCCATGGTTTTGCCACCGCATCGCCATCAATCTGGAAATATGCAATAAGCTATTGTTTTAACCACCTTTAAACAAAAGATTTAGACCAAAGACCATGAGCTATATCTGTTCAACACTATTCTACCCATCATTGCCTTCAATTTAATATGAAGGAGTTAACCGAGAATCTATTTTAAGAGACTATTACCAGATTGAATTATTCAAATATCAGCTCGCCAAAATACTCTGGGCGATGAAAATCTGGTTTTTCTGAATCTATAGGGTTCCAGCTTAAGTAATGCCTTTCGGAAGTGGCGTCCCCACATTTGTAAAAATTTCCGCGAGCTTTGAGCCCCTTTAACTCAATTCCGGGGTTATGGGTCAAAATCTCGGCAGGTAGAATTATTGTAATTTCCCAAGTATGTCCGCCAGTTTTTTCCTTGAAAGGTTGAGTTCCCAAAGATGATTCTGTTTTAAGAGTTTCTTCGATCAGCTCAGGAGAAATAAATTTCCGGGATTTTCTTTCAGGACCATGAGCCAGAAGGGTGGTGCCGATGCAGTTGATTTCAAAATTATAATAATTTCCATCTGCTATTGGGTCAAAGAAGAACTCAACGCAACTGTCTTTAAAAACATAGCTATTGGATTCTGTTTTTTCAGCCAAAATATTTGCTTCTTCTACCTCATATTTTAACCAAATCTGGTTGTTGCTATGGGCAATTTTAAACCCAACCTTTGGCTTGTACTGATAGTCTTTCCAATTTAAAACTTCCACTAAATGGGTTTCAGCATGTTCATCCAGTAATTGGGAAACGTTTTTGGGATTTATATCGCCATCAAACTCAATTTCCCTAACAATCAATTTTTTATTCACAGAAGAGGTTTTGGCATTGCATGCTACAAGAATTAACGATGCTAAAAAAAAACGGATTGCGCTCCTGTACATGCGAAAGTTTTGGTTCAATTTTCTAAAAGTATAAAATACGTTTCTTTTATTTTTACAAATAATTCTGTTAACCTCTTGCAGGATTCTTAATTATTTCATAAATATGAAAATCGAATACCAGTATAGGTAGAAAATATGAAACTAAGGCTTATATTTAGCCGATCTAGATTAATTTTAAATAAAAATGACCGA
The DNA here is from genome assembly GCF_049332665.1 of Flagellimonas rhodophyticola. Lineage (NCBI taxonomy): Bacteria > Pseudomonadati > Bacteroidota > Flavobacteriia > Flavobacteriales > Flavobacteriaceae > Flagellimonas > Flagellimonas rhodophyticola. The sequence continues at coordinate 185,841 of NZ_CP186326.1, forward strand.
GGAGTTATTAGAAAAGGCAAAAGAGTTTGAAGGTAGAACTTTAAGTCATATGTCAACAAGCGATAGAGTGGCCGCTTCACGCGAAGCCAAAAGCTTGATACTTTCCATAAACGAGATTTATAAAGAGACCAAAGACTCCAATTTGATGGATGTCATGAAAAGTCTTACTGAGAAAAAGCGTAAGATTGAAAAGCGTCTAAAAGGAACCCCGTTGGTATAATTGTCCATTTTTTGCTTTTATTTCATTCTTAAATGAAACTATCTGTATAAGCAGTCATAGTGCCATTTAAGCTATTTGTATTGTGCTTTTTGGAAAATTTCTCCAAATGCAATCTACAGCATAATTAGCCCCAATTACATCGTTTTCCATACCAGAAATATAATTGCAGATTTTTGAGGGCTTCATTTCAATAATTTTGGGATATAAATAAAATCTCAACCAAGAATAAATACTTTTGAAATGAACACTGTTGATGAAAAATTGGGCTACTTCTTCTGGTATTCTGTAATAGCATGCTCTTTAGCTTCGCTCTTTAACAGCCTGTACCATTATTTTTTTTAGAACCACAATTAAGGGCTTAAACCCTACTTTGCCCTGTGTCTCATAAAAAAGGCTGCACATATGTGCAGCCTTTTTTTCTTTGTGATCTTATCCTTTGATTTCCAGAATCTGACGAACCATCTGATTCGTAAAACCCCATTCGTTATCATACCATGTCATTACTTTCAGCAAATCACCGTCCACCACCCTTGTCATTGCCAAATCCACAGTGGAAGCATATGGGCTTTGAATGATATCCGATGACACAATAGGTTCATCCGTGGTATCCAAAACGTCGGCATAGCGCGCAGTCTTGGCCTCTTCAATAAGTATTTGATTGACCTCTTCTGCGGATACTGGTCTTTCCGTAACAAAAGTAAGGTCAGAAATAGACCCTACTGGAACAGGCACCCGTATCGCGACACCATCAAATTTCCCGGCATATTCAGGAAGTGCTTTGGTGGTAGCAATCGCGGCTCCAGTAGTAGTAGGAATCAAGTTTTGTGCTCCTGCTCTTCCCATCCTAAAATTTTTCTGCGAAGGTGCATCCACAATTCCTTGGGAAGCCGTGTATGCATGTACCGTGGTCATAATGGCCTTTTTAATTCCAATTCTTCGTCCTAAAACTTCTACAACCGGACTGATATTATTGGTAGTACAGCTTGCACAAGAAAAAACATTTGTCTTTCCGGCTTCGCCGTTAACACCGTGCACTACCGTAGGGGTATCCACACTTTTGGTCGGAGCCGAAATTATTACTGTTTTCGCTCCTGCTTTCAAATGTCTTTCAGCATCTTCTCCGCTTGTAAAAACACCCGTACTTTCAATAACTAAATCTACGCTATGTTCTTTCCAAGGTAACTCTTCCGGTGTTCTTATGGAGGAGTAACTGATTTTATTGCCGTCAACAATCAGGCTATCTGGTTCATGCGACACTTTTTTATCGTATACTCCATAAACGGTATCGTACTTCAATAAGTAAGCTGTATTTTCAATGGAAATAATATCATTGACAGCTACCACTTCCAGTCCTGGTGTTTCGTTGATTACCTTCAACGCAGCCCGACCAATTCGGCCCATTCCATTTATTCCTATTCTCATTTTGATGTTCTTAATAGTTATTAATTGTTTGAATCCTATTAGTCTGAAAATGACCGTTTAAATTACAATTTTAATCGCCTAAAAAGGGTGAGATAGAAAGTGAGGTATTTTGAAGAAAAATGTCCTACCAGACAGATTCCATTAGTTGCACGTGAATATCTTCGATGCTGGATGTATTATCCATATTCTCAATAATCAGTTCGTTGTATGGTTCTGTTGGAAAAATTTGGGAAGTCATCACGTAGAGTCCATCATCTATGAAAACTTCAATGGAAGACCAATCTATTAAGATTCTTACATTGAAGGGTCCATCTCCAAGATTGTCGACGGGCATATGATGTAATTTGTTTCCAAACTCAGACTGAAAGTTCACCTGCCCAGACTTCATCCTATTCAACAAAACATGCTTGTTTTTAGAATCCATGGTCAGCTCTAACCTTTCATCTTGTTCGTTTTTCCAAGTAAGTTTAAAGTCCTTTGACGTTGACCGGAATTGCAACTGTGTTTGGTTCAGGTTTTCAATCTTTATCTGCTCAGCACCAGTTTCTGAAATGCTCATATCTTTTGCTAAAACCGTTTCTGCTAACGATTCAACCTGCTTTAGCGGGTAATTCACAAGCATGTAGTCTTCTCCAACTTTTCTCAACGAAAGTTTACGTGGTAAGGTCATAGCACTCCGCCACTTTTTTGTAGGAGTATCTCGGGCATAATCCCAATTGCTCATCCAACCAATAAAAATACGATCGTCCTCAGGTACATTGTTATATGTTACTCCAGCGTAATTATCTGTTCCTAAATCCAACCATTTATGGTCTTTCTGATCAGATTTGAATCTTTTACCATCAAATTCACCAACAAAATATTGGGTTCCACTGCCACCATTGGGTGCTCCTGGATTGATGCTAATGATAAGTATCCATTTCTCCTCATCTGATCCTTCCACTTTTAAAGGAAATAGGTCTGGACATTCCCAAACTCCACCATGTGCCCCTTGGTTCTTTCCAAAATCGCTCAGATGGTTCCATTCTTTCAGGTCTTTGGAGGAATAGAATTTAGCATGATCTCCGGCTACCAAGGCCATAATCCAGCGTTCTGTTTCCTTATGCCAAAATACCTTTGGGTCTCTAAAATCCTTTATGCCATTGTTCCCGATAACCGGGTTGCCTTTATACTTGGTCCAAGTTTCTCCATTATCAAGACTATACGCAATTCCCTGAGTCTGGTAATCATTTCTTCCTGCCGTTTCACCTGCCATAAGGTGATAAGTAAATACGGCAACTAGCGGAGTTTCTCCATTTGCGGCAAATCCAGAAGTATTATTGTGGTCGACCACTGCACTACCAGAAAAAATGAGCCCATGTTCATCCGGGTAGAGTGCAATTGGTTTGTGTTCCCAGTGTAACATATCCTTGCTTGTTGCATGACCCCAGTGCATGGGACCCCAGACAATATCTTCAGGATAGTATTGATAAAATAAATGATACACCCCATCATGATAAACAAGACCATTGGGGTCGTTCATCCATTTCTCCTCAGGCGAAAAATGAAACTGTGGGCGATATTCTTCAACGTAATTCTTCATTTCTTGTGGTGGGGGAACAAGTTCTTCATTAGTCTTTTTCCTACAAGAACTTAATAGTACAATGATACAGAAAGTAGCTGTTATTTTATTCATGCTGAATAAGAAATTTAAACTTTAAGATAGCATATATATATCGCAATATGGTAAAATGTTATTTTTGAATTCACTTTGTCAATTGCTTCGAGCGCCAAAATTTTGATTTTACCTCACTTTTTTGGTAAGTATTGATTTGAAGTTTTGACTAATCCCGGATAATGACCTACTACAATATTTAGCTTTTGAAGATAAAGAAAAATCTACTTCTCATTTTTACCCGAAATCCTGAACTTGGAAAGTGTAAAACCAGACTTGCCGCTACAATTGGTGACCATGCAGCATTGGAAATTTACAAATTCTTGCTTAATCATACGGTAACGATAACCAAAAATCTTGGTGGGGAAAAACACGTTTATTATTCCGAATGTGTATGGGAAAACGATATTTGGGACAATCTACGCTTTGATAAAAAATTGCAACAAGGTGATGACCTGGGGCAACGCATGCAGAACGCATTCGAAAATGGATTTAATTCTGGTTTTGAAAAAATCATTATTATTGGAAGTGATATGTACGATCTTTCACAATCCGATTTGGAAGAGGCTTTTTCAAAGCTTGAAGCCAACGAATTTGTTATAGGGCCTGCAGAAGATGGTGGTTATTACCTATTGGGAATGACAGCCTTGAACCATAGTGTATTTCAAAATAAATCTTGGGGCACAGAAACTGTGCTTTCAGATACAATTAACGATTTAAAGGACAAAAAGGTGTTTATGCTTCCCGCCAAAAATGATGTAGACCATTATGAGGACATCAAGGATATTGAAGCTTTTCAACCCTATTTAAAACATATAAAAGAATGACCAAGAAACAACTTGAAGAATCTGTTGCTTATTTAAAAAACAAAGGTTTCGATGCTCCAGAAATTGGAATTGTTTTGGGCACCGGCCTGGGGCAACTGGTGAATGAGATAGAAAATCCGATTGAAGCGCACTACAATCATATTCCCTACTTTCCACTTGCCACGGTGGAATTCCATACGGGAAAGCTCATTTTTGGCACCATAGCTGGTAAAAAGGTTGTGGTCATGCAAGGCAGGTTTCATTTGTATGAAGGATATGATTTTCTAGATATCACCTACCCCATTCGGGTGATGCATCAATTGGGTATTCAAAAGTTGTTTGTGTCCAATGCTGCTGGGGCCATTAACCTCAATTTTAAGAAAGGTGATATTATGCTTATCGAAGATCACATCAATTTACAAGGAGGTTCTCCATTGGCATTCAAAAATGTGGCCGAATTCGGAGATCGCTTTGTTGACATGGCGGAACCGTATGATCTGGATATGCGCAATAAGATTGAGAAGATTGCCAAAGAAGAAGGTATCTCACTAAAAAAGGGAGTATATGCTTCTGTTGTAGGGCCTCAACTAGAAACCAAAGCGGAATATCGAATGTTGAAAATTTTAGGTGCAGATGCCGTCGGAATGAGTACCGTTCCCGAAGTAATTGTTGCCAATCATTTACGACTACCTATTATAGCACTGTCTGTTTTAACAGATGAATGCGATCCTGATAATTTGCAACCGGTTAATATTCAGGAAATTATTGAAATAGCGGGTAACACCGAACCAAAAATGATCCAATTGTTCAAAGAATTAATAAAGACGATATGAGTTATTTAGAAGCAACGCAAGACCTCTATAAAGAAGCAGCCCTAACCCCAGATGTTGGGCTTTGCTGCACCACCAATCCAGTTTGGCAATTTCCTGGACTTTCCATTCCCAAAATCATGCAAGACATGAATTATGGTTGCGGAAGCACTGTTTCTGCCCAGGATTTGATCAACAACCCCAAAGTACTTTATGTCGGTGTTGGCGGTGGAATGGAACTACTCCAGTTTGCATATTTCTCAAGACAAAAAGGAGGAATAACCGGAGTCGATTCTGTAGACGAAATGCTGGAAGCTTCGCGAAAGAACTTTGAAGTCGCTGAAGAAGAAAATGATTGGTTTAAAAGTGAATTCGTAGACTTGGTCAAAGGTGATGCCTTAAATCTTCCTGTGGCCGATGAAAGTATAGATGTTGCTGCACAAAATTGTCTTTTCAACATCTTTAAAATGGATGATCTCAAAAAAGCTGTTGCTGAAATGTATCGTGTTCTAAAGCCGCATGGACGATTGGTTATGAGTGATCCAACCTGCGAGCAACCCATGAATGATGAACTTAGAAACGATGATAGACTTCGTGCATTATGTTTGAGCGGAAGTATTCCAATCAAAGATTATGTAAAAGTCCTCACTGATGCTGGTTTTGGAACTATCGAAATCAGGGCTCGAAAATCGTATAGAGTACTTTCTCCCAACCATTACCCTACAGATGAACTCATCCACATTGAGTCCATTGAAATAGCAGCCATTAAGGATCCTATGCCAGCAGATGGCCCTTGTATGTTTACTGGAAAAACAGCTATTTATTATGGTGACGAAGAGTACTTCGATGATGGTCTGGGGCATGTATTGGTGCAAAATCAGCCTTTAGCGGTATGCGATAAAACCGCAGCTGCGCTAGGGTCGGCTTCTGACCAAATTCACATTAGTGAAAGCACTTGGCATTATAATGGCGGTGGTTGCTGTTAGGTTTTTTTAAGACAAGCTGAAAGGTTAGGGCAGTTTTTAAGACTGTTCTATTGATTATACTTGAATCTTAAAAAGTAACCTATGAACTTACTGCTCAATGTAGTATTTGGGCTTTTTCTTCTTACTTGCAATGGCAAAGTTGAAAAACAACCACAAATCAAGCCTGAAAGCAATACTCCGATATCGATTCCCGTAGAAGAGGAAATGGCTAGCATCGCAAATGATAGCCTTCCCGAGCCAGAATCAGATACAGCGTTTGAAACTGCTCCGCCAGAGGCCAAACCTGAGGCCACACAAAAAAAGGTCATAGTGGAAGATACCCCGTTAAATGACAAAATTTGGGAACGTCTACTAAAAAAACATGTAGATGACAAAGGCAATGTCAACTACATTGGTTTTAAGGGTGACATAAATGAATTGGAGGTTTATTTAAGCCATATGGCCCAAAATCCACCTAAAAGTGTTTGGAGCAAGAACGAAAAACTGGCCTATTATATCAACCTTTATAATGCAGCAACAGTAAAGTTGATTGTAGATCACTACCCAGTAAAAAGTATCAAGGACATTCCAAATCGATGGAAGAAAAAATGGATAAAGGTAGGAGACGGAATAACCTCTTTGAACGATATTGAACACGAAGTGCTGCGTCAAATGAACGAGCCCAGGATTCATTTTGCGATCAACTGCGCTTCTTATTCTTGCCCAAAATTGTTGAATATTCCATTTACCCCTCAAAGCATGGAAAGGCTGCTATCAAAAACTGCTGTGGATTTTGTAAATGATAAATCCCGAAATAAGTTTGAAAATGGTTCTGCCCAACTCTCCAGAATTTTTAAGTGGTATAAAGGTGATTTTACAGAGGACGCAACTTTGTTGGAGTATATTAACCAATATTTGGAGAATCCTGTTGACAAGAACGCCAAAGTTGTGTATTTAGATTATGATTGGAGCTTGAATGAGACAGAGTAACAATCTTTCTATAAGTATAGTAATCCCGGTTCTAAACGAAGAGGGATATATTGGAAACGTGCTTAAACATCTTAAAGAAACAAGTAATCCAAATATAATAAAGGAAATCATCTGTGTAGATGGTGGAAGTAGTGATAAAACCATGCGAGTCGCGGCCGACTTTGGCGCTGTCGTGATTCAATCAAAAAAAGGAAGGGCTCGACAGATGAACTTTGGAGCAAAACATGTAAAGGGTGAGATTCTTTACTTTTTGCATGCGGACACTTTGACGCCAAAAAACTTTGACACCATAATTGTCGACGCTATTAGGGAAGGTCACGAATCAGGTTGTTTTCGAATGCAATTCGATACCAAAAATCCAATTTTAAGATTCTTTGCCTATTTATCCCGAATAAACCACACCTTGTGTAGAGGTGGAGATCAATCCTTATTTATTAGACGAGAATTATTTGATAAGACCCAAGGTTTTAATGAAGATTATCTTATTTACGAAGATACTGAGTTTATAACTCGATTATACCAGCATACAAAATTCAAAGTTCTATCTGAGGCCGTAGTAACCTCAGCTAGAAAATACCGTGAAAAAGGCTGGGTACGAATTCAATTTCATTTTGGGATGATTCATCTAAAAAACTACTTTGGAGCCGGCCCAAAAGAGCTTTTCAGGTACTATTCTAAGCATATTTTAAACGGGTAGTACTAGTCCTCAATTTCCAAATCCGCGTAGTCGTTCAAAATTCCGTTGGTAATTAGACTAGTAAAGGTGTTTTTATCTGATCGAATGGATACACCATTAGGTCGATTGGCTTTGGAATCGCCATTAATAGCTAACAAGCTCACAACTGGAAGCGTATTTGTGGCCAAATACAAACTGTTCCTATCTTCGAAAATATGCTCAGCTTCCTTATAAGAGCGACTTGATACACCGTTCTTTTTAAAGACCTTTTGAATGTTTTCGGCAAACCTCTGACTATTTTCGCTTTTATTATGATGATAGACTGCCACGTCCATGTTTCCATTCTTGATTAAACCGTTTGCCCGAATAACCAGAAGTCTTTGATATTTCCCAGAATTTTGCAAGTAACGTTTGTTAATGGCTTCAATATACTGACCCATTTTTTCCTTGGCTTCTGGTTTTTGGTTATCTCCTGTTAAATTCTCCTCTTCGCTTCCAAAAACATAAACTTTGGCCCCATGCACCATAAGCGAGGCGGCTAGGTTGTTGGTGATGTCAGAAATAAACTTATTCCGGCTCGCTGGATCTTCAAGAATCAAATAGTATATGGCGTTACCCAAGGTTCTACTCTTAAGGGACATGTTGGCCAATTCAGAATCGAAAATGGGAGTTTCCTTTTCATCTGTTAGTTGCACTTTTACTCCGGTCTTTTTAAAAGAATCATCTACAAGTGGAATTTTATATGTGCGTCCCTGATGCAACTGGCTACCATCTTTAATGTTTTCCAGATTTGCATTTAAAAACGCCTCATAATAGGTTACCGGATCCAAACCCTGTTTTCTTAAAATAGAATAGATACCGTCTCCAGGTTCCGCGACCACATCATAATATTCTGTTTGTCCAAATAAAGGGAAAGAGATACATATACACACCAAAAGTGCAGGTAGTAATTTCATAGTTATGTTTTGATGCTGGGGTGCTATGCAAATATGCGAAGAATCGATGAAATGCACAAATCATCGATGAAATGCATAAATTTTAAAAATATTGACCAATTCCGAAAACGATTCCCTTGGTCGCATCTTGGGTGATGCCGTGCCCATAATCTATTCTAAAAATAGCGTTGAAGATTCTTTTATGCATGAACCTGATTCCGATTCCAGGGTATATTCTAAGGTTTTGACTATCACCAAAATCACTGAAATCTCCTCCAGGGTTTCGCCATGTTCCTCCATCAACAAATACATTGCTTTGCAATACAAACCAATCCTTATCAATTAGGGTATGCCTATACTCAGTATTCAGCACAATGGCCCCTGTACCCCTGTCAATGGTATTTCCTACTCCACGAATGTTCAGGTTATTGTCAACCGCAAAGGGGGCAAAGGGTGTATCCATATTGCTGGCAAGCCCCAACCGCAACCTAGTGGCCCAATTTCCTTTTTGCCCAATTCTTGTGAAGTAACTAAAATCATTAAATCCTATCACAAAATCAGGGAGCTGCCCACTTGAACTATGCACATATTGAAAGTTTAAATTACTCCGAAACCCTGATAAGTACTGATAATAGTACTCAATGGCATCATAATTATAGATGAGTTTATACAAGTATTTATTTACATTCAAAGCTTGAGGAACACTGGGGTCCGTGCTTCCAAAAAGGTAGGTATAGTCCTCGGTAAAAAAATTCAGGCCAAACTCAAAACGGTTACGGAAGTTGAGTTCATATAGTCCAAGTATTTCATAGGATTCATTATTGTACCGATAATCTGCCGTTCCATTTTCCAAGAAAACAGGTTCCTGTGTCGTTAAGTCTTGATAGCTTAAAGCCAATCCCCATTTATTGCTGAACAAAAAAGGTGCACGAATGTGGGCTCCATAAGAATCGAAAATGTCTTTTTGATAGAATCCACCCAAGGTAATGTTGTTGCCCAAAACATTAAATTCCTGTAGGCCTATTCGAAAAGCGAATTCATCATTGTTTGAAGTGTATACACTAGCAAACGGAATTAGTGTAAAATTTTCCTCTATCCCATAAAACACATTATAGCTCCCCTCCACATTGGCTGGAAATACTTGATAGTATGCATGTGAAACTGAAGGTAAGCGCTTTAGTCTATAGATGTCCTCAGCGATTAGTGCCGAATCCAATTCCATACCAGGTTTGAGCCTAGCAATCTTTTTAATGAAGGCTGTTTTGGTCCTCTTATTTCCTTGGATTTTTACATCTGCGACTTTGTTTTGGGCATATCCATCTATCGCCAATAACAATAGCAGCATGGATACCCAATATCTTAAAGCAGCTTTCAATTTTTTTCTTTAAATATAGAAGAAACCATTGTATTTCAGTTATTTCGTATGGAATCTGACATCGTCTAATTCAGCATAAATTCAGTTTCAACAAACAAATTCACCCAATTGTCCTCGCTTACCGCTAACAATGAAAAATTATATGGTTGACCCGATTCGAGTAAAGGTGGAGTTTCTAGTGTAATATTTAACACCACATTTTCCAATTTATAATATTGGAACATTTGTTCAATGGTATATGTTCCCGAAAGCAATTCACCATTCTCATCCGATATGACCTGGAAATAAATTACAGAGTCATCAAAAACACCATCTTGCCACGAAAAAATCGGCATATTTCCCATGTTTTCAATGGTCACCTTTTGAGGTAAGTACTCTATAGGTTTATTATTTTGTTTTAACCGGATTGGATTGGAGAGGTGAATTTTTCCATCCTCTTCAAAACTTACAATCACCCATTTTTCATCAACCGAAGACACTTCATATTTGAGTAAATACCCATTGAAAACATCAATTAACTCAGAATCTCCTTTGGTATATTGTGAAAAGTCATTCTCATCGACCTCAACGGAACCTGTCTCATAAAAGCCGATATTGGAAACATTTTCTCGGGGATATAAAAAAATGCTGACAACACTGGGGTCTTCATTACTAGCAGCACAGGCAATTACATTTCCAAGAACCGAATCCCTGCCGTCCAATTCAATTGCCAAAGTGGTATTTGAAATTGGTTCTTCCTTGTCAGAACTACAGGATACAACGAATAAGAAACATAGAAAAATGCTTGAAAAGCCTTTTTTGTTGATCATCGATGACTACGCTTTATTCAGTAGTCGTTATAAAAGTCACGAATTACAATTTCTGCCGGTTTGTTTTGTGGTGTGAATCTATTATCCTTTGAACCTCCGGATACATCATGATGGATAAACCATTTCCAAACGAATCCACCTGCAAACCAATTTTCACTCCACAACTCATTAAAAACTGCTTGTGTAGCCATTGCCTGTCCGTCAAGGTTGACATCCATTTCATTTTGATCTACCAGCCATGGTTTTTTTGCAGTATAATCCATACTCCGATAACCAAACTCCGTAAAAAGAATGGGTTTACTGTGCTTTTCAGATAAATCTTCTAGGGTAGACTTCCAACGTTGCCATCCCAATTTTAAATCTTCCATCGAAGGATGTCGTTTTTCTGAAAGTGGGAAGTAACCGTCAACCCCAATAAAATCCAATTTACCCCAAAACGGAGATCTGGTATACTCATCCCAATTGGCAGCGTACGTCAATTTTCCAGTGTAAATTTTCTTGATTTCATCAATTAGTTTCATCCAAAATTGGGGTCGATTCTTGACAAATTCTTCAAGTTCAGTACCGATACAATAAATATCTGCTTTGGTTTCTTGAGCTAGCCTTGCGTAGGTCAATGCAAACTTGCTATAGGATTCTTCTAGCGTCTTCCAATCCTGCTCTGATTTCATGGTCATATCCCCTGTGAATTCTCCTCTCCAAATCCAGATTTGAGGTTTCAGCATTATTTTGACCCCATTTTTTTGCAACAACTGAATGTATTGTTTGGCTCCGCTCTTTGTTTCGCCATACCATTGTCTTTCAGTGTCGAAAATTATATTTGGAGAATTAAGGTCCCGTGCAAACCCAAATGGCATAACAGCAGCATAGTTTGCCTTTACTTTTAAAACTGGATCTATGTGCTTTTGCACGACCTTCTCTCGCGATCCCACGAAACTCACTCCATTTATTTTTTCGGTTTGTTGGCTATTGCACGAAAACTGGAGTAGGCACAAAAAAAAGAGCCCTAATCTTTTCATAGATAAAAAATTAAGACTCCTAAAATACTGTTTTATATGCTTTTTGCTACAACACGGCTCTCAATCCTATGTTAAATGTTTGTCCTAGCCCAGTGTTTTCACCACGAACGAAATTCGTGTAAAGGACCTCCACATTTAATTCTTTTGTAACCTGATATTTTGCACCACCACCAAGTGCGGTAAAATTCTGTGTGAAATCATTCCCCAAATCCAAACGTTGGTTATGCTGTGCCAGGGCTAAAACCGTAAATTTCGAGCTTGGAAAATAACTCAAGAATACTCCAGGAACCAGGTTTAAGCTATTATTTGCAAAACTTTCTTCCTTATCTCCAAAATTTAGCTCCGTATTTAGCTCCGTGAACAACTGCCATTTTTTCCCTGGAAAAGTATAGTCATAAAAGAAGCGGTTTTGCCAGGTAAATCCTTTTTGGTCCAAAAACACTCCAGTATCCTCATCATTTTCGTTGCTCACCAGTGGGATGGACAAAGAACTCAAAATTGAAAAGTTACCTACATTACTGAAGGGCACAAACTTAATTGAAGGCGCAATCGAAGTAAGTCCAGAGGTATTTCTTCTATCAAAGCTTCCATCAGTCTGAAGAAAATCCCGGCCATTAGCCCTATATTCGGCGATTAGCCCCACATTGACCCTTTTGGTATCGGATACTCCAGTAAACAACTCCAAGGTCGAAGTGAAGAAATTTTGTCGAATTCCCTGATCGGATTCAAATGTACTGTCATCTTGCGTATAGAGATTGTTAAATAACTTAATATCCCACTGTCCCTTTCCAATAAGTTTAGATGGAGTCAGGTTTTGTATGTTACTTCCACCTGTCTGGTCGTCTTGGGCAAAAGCTGCCAAAGAAGACACTAAAAATGCTGCCACAATGATGAGGCTTTTAAATTGTTTCATGATAGTTGTTGTTTTTCTTTTTTATTTGATTTCGTTTAGGGTCCAATCATAGGGGTAGTACCCTACCTTCAACTTGGCATCCAATTTTTCTTTTCGGTAAAGATTTACGTAGTCCACTAGGCTTTTTCCACCTTGTGTAAAATCACCTTTATACCACTCAAAGATTTGGGAAAGATTTACTCTTTTTCCTTTGATTCTGACAAAATTTGGATCGTTCAATGCCAACCTTGTCTGTTGCTGTAATTGTGCGTCCAAGGTATCGGGCAAATAGGCATCTGCTATAATCGGAGGGCACCCAAGACCCGCACATACCAATACGAAATGAAACCTTGCCTCTTCGGGAAAATTTGCCCGAAGCAGTTTATTCTCGATTTCGTTAAGGGTGATTTCCTTTCCTCCTATACTATGCTTGGTTTTATCAAAAAAGCCTGAAACATCTAGTGGAGATTTAAGAGGATAGTGTTCTATTACTCCTTTTATTACGGACAAATTATACCCGTTTATCCAAAACGCTTGATACGTATTGGCGTCACTCTTTGAAATGTTGATGGTCTTTGCCAAATCAACAAGTTCATTTAATCCATCGGGATTTGCTTTTATTTTATTGTAGGCCACTCTTCCATTTTTCACATATGTATGGAAAAAGGCGTCAGCTTTGGTAAAAAACCCAGAAGTATTTTGGGCCCAAGACTGGCTCATAAAAATTGCCAGTACTATTGTGGTCAGTGTTTTTTTAATAGTCATTGTTTAAACTTTTAGCCGATTAAAACTGATGCATCTGTCGACTATGTTTCTAAGTCCATACAACTTCTAAATCTTTTTATGATTATTTTAAGATTTTATAAATCAGCAGGTTAGCTGTACGAAATATGACCAAGTTCCTTACACTAACACAAGGAATTTAAATTCTTTCTAAATTAAAGCGTCGAGTTAAGTTCATATATTTAAGGACGACACATTAGCCAACAACCAATTCAATCCCATGGAGAATATTGTAATTATCGGAAATGGAATCGCTGGAATTTCTGCAGCTCGCCATATCCGAAAACTATCAGATAAAAGAATCATTGTTGTCTCGGCGGAGACAGATTATTTCTTTTCAAGAACTGCCTTAATGTATGTGTACATGGGGCATATGAAATTTGAACACATTCAACCTTATGAAAATTGGTTCTGGGAAAAGAATCGAATCGAATTGGTTCGTGGATATGTCACACAAGTTGACACAGGAACCAAGCAACTACAAATCGATGGGTCAAGGGCAATTCAATATGACAAATTGATTGTTGCCACTGGTTCAAAACCCAACAAGTTCGGTTGGCCCGGGCAAAACCTTCATGGCGTTCAAGGACTGTATTCTAAACAAGATTTGGATTTACTCGAGGTAAATGCCCCAAATAAAGAGGTCTGTAAAAGAGCCGTTATTGTTGGTGGTGGATTAATTGGTATTGAACTGGCCGAGATGCTTCGTAGTCGTGATATTCCAGTTACTTTTTTAGTTCGGGAAGAAAGTTTTTGGAACGGGGTTCTGCCCAATGGTGAATCCGCTATGATCAACGAGCATATTCTAGAGCATCATATCGATTTACGACTAGGAACCAACTTAAAGGAGATTGTGGCTGATGAAAATGGAAGGGTAAAATCCATCATAATAACAGAAACCGGAGAGGAACTCCCCTGTGATGTGGTCGGATTAACGGCTGGGGTCTCTCCCAATGTGGACTTTCTTAAAGATTCAAGTATTGAATTGGGCCGTGGGGTTAAGGTCAATAAATTTCTTGAAACCAATGTAAAAGATGTTTATGCTATTGGAGATTGTGCCGAACAGCATGAAGCCATCGGAAATAGACGTCCTATTGAAGCTGTCTGGTATACGGGTCGAATGATGGGAGAAACTGTTGCACAGACCATTTGTGGCAACCGCATTGAGTACAAACCGGGACATTGGTTCAACTCAGCAAAATTCTTGGATATCGAATACCAAACCTACGGTTGGGTGTTTTCAGAAAAAATTAAAAAAGAGCACGAAGCGCATTTCCATTGGCGACATGCTGATGAAAAAATCTGTATTACGGCCGCATTCCATGAGGACACTAATCAATTCTTGGGTATGAACACTTTCGGTATACGCATGCGCCATGAGGTTTTTGACCGATGGCTTACTGAAGAAAGGGATATGGATTACGTTATGGAACACCTTTCAGATGCAAACTTTGACCCAGAATTCTTCAAAAAATATGAAGCTGAAATTGTATCCAAATACAATTCAGACCAGGGCAAATCCATAAAGTCCAAAAAGAAGAGTCTTAAAAGAATATTTCAAACTGCTTAATTAACTAACAAATGAGCACTTACGATAAAAGTATGGCCCTTACCGGGCAACCTCCTAAAATATTGAGTAGAAACCAAAAGATGGCAACCCTATTGGGTATGTTTGGGTTGGCAGTTGTGTTATTGGCAGCTTTCAATGTCAGTTTTCCAAACAAAGGCTTATGGCTGACCATTTCATTACTTTCCATTACCATGGGAACCATTTGGTTTTCTTGGGATGCCTATTCACAAAAACTTCCGGGAATCAAGAACGACGGAGTTTGGTTCAAGTCCATTTCCAGCAAAGGATTTTGGGCATGGATAGCGGGAATAGCGTTGACCGGATTCTACATCATTCTTTATTTCTATCCTGAATACTTGGGGTTGGTCAAAGGAGGAGAAAACAAGGGCGTAATTGCCTTGTTCGACCCGTTAAGTAAGGCGTTGAGTGGAAACCCAGCTAGTCAATGGTTTGTATATGGAACGCTCTACACTGTGGCGATTTTTGCTTTCGGCATCAAATTCATGTGGAAATACCGTCATAATCGTTACGAACGTCTTCGTACCATGAGTGTGATGTTTTTTCAAACCGCGTTTGCATTTATTATTCCAGAATTGATGGCCCGTTTAAACGGCGATAAAATTCTGAATGGTGGCAGTCTTCCTTATTACGACCTAAAAAATGTATGGCCTCTGAATTACTATAATTTTGAAGGATATAGGATAAAAGCGTTTTTAAGTTCAGGTGATATTGGCTTTGCCCTATTGATTTTTGGAATCCTTTCCGTTTTTGTGATTACTCCTATCCTTACCTATAAATATGGAAAAAGATGGTACTGCTCTTGGGTTTGTGGTTGCGGTGGTTTGGCAGAAACTGCTGGCGATTCTTTCAGACAATTGAGTGATAAAACAGTAAAAGCCTGGAATGTTGAACGTTGGGTTGTTCATAGCGTAGTGGTATTCGTGACTTTAATGACCACTGCGGTTATTTACTCCTATTTGGGCACCGATACCAGCAAATACTGGTTGACCAAAAGCTCATTTTTAATTGGAGTGGCGGTATTGTTGACCTTGGTTTTTGCCTGGGTAATGATATTTAAACGCGAGCAATTGCAAAAAGATGCTCAATATGGTGCGGTTGGTTATTTTGTAATCATCATGGCGCTTATAGGGATGCATTTTTTTAGTGGTGATGGCAATGTCTTTTTATTCAAGTCTGAAACACTTCGTAAATCATATTCTTTTTTAATAGGAAGTATCTTTTCCGGTGTGATCGGAACAGGTTTTTATCCCATTTTTGGAAACCGAGTGTGGTGTCGTTTTGGATGCCCGATGGCAGCCATAATGGGCTTTCAACAACGCTTGTTCTCAAGGTTTAGAATTACCACCAATGGAGGCCAATGTATTTCCTGCGGTAATTGCTCCACCTATTGCGAAATGGGTATTGATGTACGTGCCTACGCTCAAAAAGGTGAAAACATTGTGCGCTCAAGTTGTGTAGGATGTGGTATTTGTTCCGCTGTTTGTCCAAGAGGTGTTTTAAAGTTGGAGAATGGACCTTTGGAAGGAAGAATTGACAGCAATCAGGTATTGTTGGGCAACGATGTTGATTTAATGCAATTGGTGAACAAAAAATAGGATGCTTCGTTTTTTATCGGTAGTAGTAATTTTCACCAGTTCCTTAATTCTTCTTAAAAAAGAATACACTCGGGAGTATCACAACAACGGCAAGCTCAAGTCCGAAGGTTGGGTTAAAGGTGAATCCAAAGAAGACTTCTGGAAATTTTACCACTCTAATGGGGAAATTAAAGAAAAGGGGCATTACAAACATGACTCGCGAGTAGGATATTGGTATTTTTACGACACCAATGGAAAGGCCGCAATGGAAGGTCATTATAAAGGTGGAAAAATGGCAATGTGGTGGCTGTTCTATGACGAAAACGGAAAAATAAACCACAAATGTCAACTCCAAAAAGGTGTAAAAAACGGATATTGCTTAAAATACAAAGATGAAAAATTGACTTCTGCAGAGAAATATGCCCATGGAAAAAAAATAAAGGAGTGGTATGACTTCAGAAGTTTTAAGCAAGAAAACAAATTGTCCGATTTAAAGTAAATGGCAGAAATAAAGGTCATCATTCCCGCAGTAAATGAAGGTGAATCCATTGGAAAGGTTGTGTCGGGGCTTCCAAAATCCGTCTCAGAAATTATAGTTGTAAACAATGGATCTACTGACGATACCATAGAAAATGCTGAAAAAGCTGGTGCTACCGTACTTACAGAAAACCAACGAGGATATGGCTTTGCATGTTTAAAAGGCATGAATTACATCGCACAACAATCCAAACAGCCCGACGTTATCGTATTTATTGACGGAGACTTCTCCGATTATCCAGACGAGTTGGATAAAGTAGTAGCTCCGATTTTGGAAAATGACATAGATTTTGTGGTGGGCGCTCGGAAAAAGTCACTCCGTGAACCCGGTTCCATGACTCCTCAACAGGTTTTTGGGAATTGGTTGGCCACTTTTTTAATGAAATTGCTGTTCAGAGCAAGTTTTACGGATTTAGGACCTTTTAGGGCCATAAAATATGAAAAGCTCAAAGAATTGGACATGCAGGACAAGACTTACGGTTGGACCGTGGAAATGCAACTGAAAATCCTGCGAAAAAAAATGTCATATACCGAAGTACCAGTGCGTTATAAACGCAGAATTGGCGTGTCAAAAGTGTCTGGTACCGTAAAAGGTACTATATTTGCTGGCATAAAAATTCTAGGTTGGATTTTTAAATACAGTATAAAATAATATGGGACTAACTATCGCTATTTTCATTATCGCTATTTATAGTACGGCCTTAATTTTGATTTTCTTCTATAGCCTAGCACAATTGAACCTTTTGGTGAATTATTTGGGCAACAAAAGACAAAACGAAGAAGCCCCAAAGTTTAACCTGTTAGACCCCAAAGAAATACCTTTTGTCACCATACAACTTCCTATCTACAACGAGGAGTACGTTATGGAGCGCCTTTTGGAAAACATTGCCAAAATAGAATACCCTAAAAGTAAACTGGAAATACAGGTTCTAGATGATTCCACAGATGATACTGTAATTGATACTGCAGCAAGAATAAAGGAACTACAAGATACTGGTCTTGACATCACCCATATAAGGAGAGAAAATCGCCAAGGCTTTAAGGCTGGAGCCTTAAAAGAAGGCTTAGAGATTGCCAAGGGAGATTTTATTGCCATTTTTGATGCTGACTTCCTTCCAGAAAGTGATTGGTTAAAAAAGACCGTTCCCTACTTTAAGGATGAAGAAATTGGTGTGGTTCAAACAAGATGGGGACATATCAATAGAGATTATTCCACACTTACTAAAATTCAAGCTTTTGCCTTGGATGCGCACTTTACATTGGAACAAGTGGGCAGGAATTCCAAAGGTCATTTTATCAACTTTAACGGTACGGCAGGTATCTGGAGAAAAGATTGCATCCTTGACGCCGGTAACTGGGAAGGAGATACACTTACCGAAGATTTGGATTTGAGTTACAGAGCACAATTGAAAAATTGGAAGTTCAAGTATTTGGAAGATGTGGAGACACCTGCAGAGCTTCCTGTTGTAATCAGCGCAGCACGCTCGCAGCAATTCCGTTGGAATAAAGGCGGGGCAGAGAACTTCAGAAAAACGGTATTGAGCGTTATTAGTGCTAAGAATATTCCATTTAAGACCAAGTTTCATGGGGTAATGCACCTGTTGAACAGTTCCATGTTCCTATGTGTGTTTATTGTAGCTCTTTTGAGTATTCCAATGCTCTATATTAAAAATACTTATGGTCACTTGGGATGGGTTTTTCAGGTAACCAGCTTCTTTATCATCAGTACTATTATCCTGTTTATTTGTTATTGGTTTACCTATAAAAGTATCCAGGGCAGTAGTTTCGATAACTTCGTTGACTATATAAAGCTGTTTTTCACCTTTTTCTCCGTAGCTCTTGGATTTTCATTGCACAACTCTATTGCTGTATTGGAAGGTCATATGGGCAAGCGCAGTGAATTTGTGCGAACACCAAAATTCAACATAAACAGTCTTAAAGATTCCTGGAAAGGAAATAAATACCTGACAAAAAAGCTTTCACCAAATATGGTGATTGAATTTGCCTTGATGATTTATTTCCTATTTGGCATGTACAGTGCCATTCCTTTGAATGATTTTGGACTTTTCCCCTTCCATTTGATGTTGTTCTTAGGTTTTGGATTCGTATTCTTTAAATCGTTGACGGCCAAGGCGTAAACCCATTTACTCCTTAAAGTATCCTTTTCCTTACTTGTTGGTAAACAATGCTTCTGTTTGCTTATTTGATATGTAATAACAAACCGTTCTTCAATTTAAAAATCAAATTACCTGTATTTATATAGTTATATTTATGTTCTAGGATTTAAAATCCGGTCTTCTAAACTATATGAATCAAAAAAAGGCTCCTTGGTATTTCCTCCTGCTCCTTATTTTAGCAGGAGAATCGGTATTTATTCTTCCATTTGTACTTGCCAGAGTCTTTCGACCTACCGTACTTGAGGTTTTTGCTTTGGATAATGTTCAATTGGGCTTATGTTTCTCGGTTTATGGCATCGTAGCTTTACTGTCTTATCTGGTTGGAGGTCCATTGGCCGATAAATTCCCGCCACGAAAATTAATTGCTGTAGCCCTATGGATGACCGCTTTAGGGGGCTTGGTTTATGCAACTTTTCCCAGTTACAATACCCTAAAAATACTGTATGGATATTGGGGTTTTACCACTATTTTCTTGTTCTGGGCACCAATGATCAAGGCAACTCGGGTATGGGGTGGCAATAGTTCACAAGGCAAAGCATTTGGTTTCTTGGACGGAGGACGTGGGCTGGTAGGCGCTCTTTTTGGAGCAATGGGTGTGCTCATTTTTTCCTTTTTTATAACTTCTGAAGTATCTGTAGCCTCGGATGTAGAAATCAAAGTAGCCTTTAAACAAGTTATTTTAGTTTCTTCAGGTATCGTTTCTTTTGTTGGACTATTGGTTTGGCTTTTCATGAAAATGGATCGACAATCAGAAAAAGAAATCATTCTTGAAAAAATCACCATATCACAAATACAAGAGGTATCCCGTTTACCTTCTGTTTGGTTATTGATGATTATCATCCTATGCGCCTATGTCGGATATAAAATCACCGATGTGTTTTCGTTGTTCGCCCAAGATGTAATGCGATATGACCAAGTTCAATCGGCCACGGTAGGCACCTTTTTATTATTTGTACGCCCCGTAATTGGGGTGGTCATCGGCGTATTGGCTGACCGTTCACAAACTACCTTTTGGCTAGTCATCAGCTTTGTGGTCTCGTTTTTCGGGGCATTGTTGTTTGCCACTGGCATAGTTTCAAATTCTGCAACGGTCTTGTTTTTTATTTCAATCTTTACTGTGGCGGCGGGAGTATATGCGGCACGCTCCCTATATTTTGCTGTGATGAAAGATGGAAAAATTCCATTAGTGCTTACTGGAACTGCAGTCGGCCTTATTTCGCTAGTGGGGTATACGCCAGATATTTTTGCCGGACCCGCAATGGGCTATCTATTAGAGAGTTCTCCGGGAGCAGCAGGACATCAGCATGTATTTTGGATGTTGGCCGTATTCTCTTTTATAGGGGGTATAGCCGCTTGGGGCTATTTTCAATTGTATAGAAAGCAGTGATAATGGTATGGAAGAAAAACCGAGACTTTCGCGACTTACGGCTATTCTGACCCAATTACAATCTTCCAGGATTGTTACGGCGACAACACTTGCGGAAAAACATAATGTCAGCGTTAGAACCATATACAGAGATATTCGGACATTGGAAAAATCTGGGGTCCCCATCATTACCGAAGAAGGAAAAGGATACTCCATGATGGAGGGCTACCAATTACCACCTGTCATGTTTACCGAGGATGAAGCAAATGCACTGATAACCGCTGAACAATTGATTCTAAAAAACAAAGATGCCTCTTTGGTGCAACATTATTCCGAAGCAATTCTAAAAATAAAGGCGCTGTTAAAAGGCTCCCAAAAAGATAAAGCGAGTCTGCTTACGGAACGCATCTATTTTACCGATAATTATTTAAATCAAAGAACAAGCAATTATTTAATGAGGCTCCAATCGGCCTTGACAAATTTTCAGGTTTTGAATATTGATTACCTATCTCTAGGTCAAAAATTCACGAATCGGAACATAGAGCCCTTTGCTTTGTACAGCACGGAAGAAAAATGGTTGCTCATTGCCTATTGTAGACTTCGGGAGGCCTTTCGAATGTTTCGGATTGACCATATTCAAAAAATCACCAATACCTACGAGCAATTTGAATCCCATAATATGACTCTGGAAGAATATTACAAGTCTTTTGACAAATATGAGCAAGGTTCTTCCCATTCTGATGATAAATAATCGGGTGTTTTTTTGATGGCTACCCCGTAAGAATTATTTATCTAGTGAGATATACCCCAATTGCTTAAAAAGTTCAGTTGATTGCTTTAAATAGCGATTTTTATTGGTCTCTTCAAACCAGGCCCGAGAAACCTGTTCGTTATTGTAGAGACGACTGTCTTTCCATGCTGAAATTCCAGGAATTCTTGTTCTGGGCCAATCTTCATTTATAAAACTAATGGCTTTGATATTTTTTTGGTAGATGAATGTAAAGAAGTTGACAAACCATTGACCCCACACTTCAACACTTTTGTTGTCGATACCGTTGATTGGGTTCGATTCAGCAATCATTACCGGTTTCTTGTGTTGTTTGGCAAATTTCAGCACATCATCAGAATAAGGACCAAAGTCTGTACCATTGTAAGCATGTCCAAAGACAGAAATAGCTACCCAATCCACATAATCATCCCCTGGATACCAGGCAGACAGTGGATAGTCTTTAAAGGGTTTAGATGCATATGAATGCCACACGAATGCGATATTGTTCACTCCTTTTTTACGTATAAGATCAACGATATGTCTATATGCTTTAACAAATTCCTCAGGTTCAAGTTCGTTATGAGGACCATCAAATTCGTAACCAATTCTCAAATAGATAGGTCTATTTACCGATTTAGCCCACGCACTATATTTCTTAATAACACGATCGTATTCTCCATTGCCCGCATATTTCGCAACGTTCCCTTTTCCCACCATCCACATAGCACTATGAACAACTGTATTGGGAAAATTATCAATCAACATTTGGTGGTTTTGAGAATCGCCGCTTTCATTTTTATGGATACTTGTAACCCCCTTAAATTCAGGAATTCCCCAATAAGCGGACCAACCACCTGGGATTGGTTGATCCTGAAAGTGTTCCATATATTCGGTAATTCTTTCAACTGTTTGCCCCATTATCAACAATGTTTTACCATCTGGAGGAACGAACTTCGAATGTTCATAATCATACACAAAATTGGAATCTATGTCTGTTTGTATCTTGGATACCATCTCTTGGGCAATCTGATCTGTAGTTTTCTTGGTTACAGTCTGTCCAGATAGTTCAATGGAAGTTGAAATCAAAAAAAATATCATAAATAGTAAATAATACATAACCGAATAGTTTGATTTTGACATCTTCATAATTGAATTCCTCTTTCGCCTTAATTACCTTTTTTAAGTCTATGTGTAATACTAATTAACTACTGCAAACGTATAAGCTATATCGACCGATAAGTGAAGTTCGGGAAATTTTAAGTAAAAATCCAGATTAAATCAATGGATGTATCTGTAAATTGATTTATTCAAAATACCCTTGACATACCCTTGTCATATGCCTGGAATATTTTTGTGCAAATCTTAAAATTTATCATCATGACAAGCACAAAAAAAAACGCATTAAACATCGTTGGATTAGCCGCAAGAACATCTAATGATCCCGGAAAGGCAGATCAAGATATTCCTAAACTGTGGGAAAAATTTATTGCCGAAAATACACTTAACCGAATCCCTAACAAGGTGGATCAGACACTTTATGCCATCTATACGGATTACGAAGGGGACCATACCAAACCCTACACCATAGTCATCGGCTGTAACGTGTCAAAACTTGATAATATTCCCGAAGATATGACCGTCAAAATGATTCCCGAATCCAACTACACTAAGTTCATCGCCAAAGGCGACCTTACCAAAGATGCGGTAATCAGCACTTGGATGGACATATGGAACACAAATTTGAACAGGACCTATACTACCGATATTGAAATCTATGGTGAAAAAGCCATTGATCCTACAAACGGAGAGGCAGAAATTTTAATTGCCACTAAATAGGTTTAAGTATATCCTGCCATGGAAGCAATACGATTTTGCGGTAATACATGGCAGGGTATGATCTACATTCCAATATAATTTTATACATTTTGCTGACCTAAGAAATCCTGGTTGGCAATGCTTGGAAAAATCATCAAATTTTGGAAACTTCATAAAATCTCGTTGCTCCTATCATTGGGCAGTATATTGTTTTACCTAAGCTTTGCTTACGATTTAAACCGGGAAGACTTTCCAAAATTATTGGGTCTTTTCATCGCATTGTTTTTCCTCCATTATAAACTGATACAATTCCAAAAATGGAACTTTAAGTTTCTGTTGATATCAGGTATTCTATTTCGATTAGTGTTTTTGCTGGCCGAGCCGAATCTTTCTCAAGATTTTTATCGCTTTATCTGGGATGGGGAGTTGATAAAAAATGGCATCAACCCCTATTTGAATGTTCCGAACGATTTGATTGCGCAATCCAATCTAGCGATTTTGAATGCCAAAGAATTATATGATGGTATGGGAAGTTTGAGTGCAAGACATTTTAGCAACTACCCCCCACTCAATCAAATCATATTCACCATTGCCACATTTTTAGGGGGAGGAAGTGTTTTGGGCTCGGTTATCGTAATGCGGTTGACCATTATCTTGGCCGATTTGGGAATTCTATATTTCGGAAGAAAACTGCTGCAAAAACTGAACAAGTCCAATCACATGTCTTTTTGGTATTTCCTGAACCCATTGGTCATCATTGAATTGACCGGGAATCTCCATTTTGAAGGCGTGATGCTATTTTTCTTTGTTTGGTCCATCTATTTGATTGCTGATAAAAAATGGATGGCGGCAGCACCAATTTATGCAATGTCCATTATGGTTAAGTTGGTACCAATAGTTTTCTTGCCTTTATTTGTCAAGTACTTCGGATTCAAGAAAAGTATCTTTTTCTACATAGCCGTTGGTGTTTCTTGCGTACTTCTTTTACTTCCTTTTTACTCCCCTTCATTCATTGACAATTATTCCGAGACCGTTGGTCTTTGGTTTTCCAATTTTGAATTTAATGCGGGTATTTATAATCTGGTAAAACATATAGGGATAGAATTCTTTGACGCCAAAGCTTGGATTTTGGTCAAAGATTATGGCAAATGGATGGCCATAATCGTGATAATAGCAACCGTTTTGATTGCTTTCCTAAGAAAGAACCAAAATCTGGGCACATTGATTACCTCAATGCTTATGGTCCTTACCCTATATTACTTCCTATCCAGTACGGTACATCCGTGGTACGTAATATTTCTTTTGGTATTGGGCATTTTTACCGAATATCGTTATGCCATCCTCTGGTCTTTCTTGGTTGTACTAAGCTATTGGGCCTATTCCAATTCAGATTATGATGAGAATTTTTGGTTGTTGACCATTGAGTATATCACGGTTATCAGCTTTTTGATTTATGAAATAGCGACTAAAGAAGGAAAAAAGTTAGATTTCTTTAAAAAATAGGGGCCAAACTAGGTTCATTGGAATTAATTTGTACTTTTAACCCCATAATGAAAGGACAAGAATACATATTAACCGCTTTGAGCATCCCTGCTCCAGTACGTCCATTCGCTCGTCGTCGTCGCCCGTAAGGGTGCATATCAGACTATGGAAATAGGTGAGTCCATTTCCGCAAAATCCACAAAATCAATTTCATTTTTTAGTCATTAATCCAATAGCAATGGAAATTTTAGTTGCTAACGAATCACATTTTAAATACGCTCAGGCAATCAGCGACACCATAACCGAATCTGCAAAAGTTCGAGGAACTGGTATTGCCCAGCGTACTCCAGAATATATCAGAAAACGATTGCAAAACGGCAATGCAGTAATCGCCTTGGATGGGGAGAACTTTGCAGGCTTCTGTTATATTGAAGTTTGGGGAAATAAGAATTTTGTGGCCAACTCTGGTCTAATTGTCCATCCTAATTACAGAAATCAAGGACTTGCCAAAAAAATAAAGAAATCCATTTTCGAATTATCCCGAGAGAAATTTCCGGATGCCAAAATATTTGGAATCACAACAGGTTTGGCAGTAATGAAGATGAATTATGAGCTTGGTTACAAGCCTGTCACCTTCTCTGAACTAACGGATGACCCTGAGTTTTGGAAAGGATGTCAGACCTGCAAAAACTTTGACATCTTGACGCGAACCGAAAGAAACATGTGTTTGTGCACAGGAATGTTGTACGACCCCGATAGCAAAAAACCAGAATCAAAAAAAATAAACGGAAAAGCTTTTACCCGATTAAAAAGCATTAAGGAAACCCTTTTCCTAAAAAAGAAAACGAAATGAAAAAATTAGTACTGGCCTATAGTGGTGGATTGGATACTTCGTATTGCGCAAAGTCCCTATCAAAAGAAGAAGGCTTCGAAGTGCATGCAGTAAGTGTAAATACTGGTGGATTTACACCGTCCGAAATCCAAGATATTGAGCAAAAAGCGCTGGAATTGGGAGCTACCTCATATACTTCTATTGATGCCGTTTCCAACTTCTATGAAAAAGTGGTCAAATACCTCATCTTCGGAAACGTACTTAGAAATAACACTTATCCTCTTTCTGTAAGTGCCGAACGAATTGTTCAGGCCGTGGAAATTGTAAATCATGCTAAAAAAATAGGAGCAAAATACATTGCCCATGGTAGTACGGGAGCCGGAAATGACCAGGTACGATTTGATATGATTTTTCAAACCATTGCTCCAGAAATAGGGATTATTACTCCAATCAGGGACAATAAATTGTCCAGAGAGGCTGAAATTGAATATCTCAAGCAAAATGGAGTCGATTATCCCTGGGAAAAAGCAAAATATTCCATCAATCGAGGATTATGGGGTACATCTGTAGGTGGAGATGAAACTTTGACTTCCCATTTATCCCTTCCTGAAACAGCTTATCCAAGTCAATTGGAAAAACAAAGCTCCAAACAACTCAAGTTGACCTTTAAGAATGGTGAGTTGGTCGCCGTTGACGGAGAAAA
Organism: Flagellimonas rhodophyticola; assembly: GCF_049332665.1. Classification (NCBI taxonomy): domain Bacteria; kingdom Pseudomonadati; phylum Bacteroidota; class Flavobacteriia; order Flavobacteriales; family Flavobacteriaceae; genus Flagellimonas; species Flagellimonas rhodophyticola. The sequence continues at coordinate 212,042 of NZ_CP186326.1, forward strand.
TGCAAGTCCAATTGAAAACATTGAAAAGCTATCCGAAATAGCCTCTAAATATGCCATCGGCAGGGACATTCATGTAGGCGATACCATAATTGGCATTAAAGGAAGAGTTGGTTTTGAAGCTGCTGCTCCTCTGATTATTATAAAAGCACACCATTTATTGGAAAAGCACACATTGAGCAAATGGCAGCAGTACCAAAAAGAGCAACTGGCCAATTTTTATGGAATGCTACTTCATGAAGGAAATTATTTGGATGAAGTAATGCGAAATATTGAAGCTTTCTTGGCTGATACGCAAAAGAACGTTTCCGGGGATGTGTTTGTAACCCTCCACCCCTATCGATTTGAGTTGGACGGTATTTCCTCGCCACATGATTTAATGAATGCTTCTTTCGGAAGCTATGGTGAAATGAACAAAGGTTGGACTGCAGATGATGCCAAAGGGTTTATCAAAATTCTTTCCAACCCAGGAAAAATTGCAAACCATGTAAACCAACATCATGATTAAAGCAGGTATCATAGGTGGATCCGGTTATACAGGGGGCGAACTTATTCGATTGCTCCTTAACCATCCCGATGTAGAAATCGATTTTGTTTTTAGCACTACCAGAGCTGGAAAACCGATAACTTCGGCGCATCCCGATTTATTAGGTGTGACCCATCTAGAATTTACTGGCGAGGTAAATCCAAATGTTGATGTGGTGTTTCTATGCTTGGGCCACGGTAACTCATCCATGTTTTTGAAGGAAAACACTTTTAGTTCTGCTACCAAGATTGTGGATCTTAGCAATGAGTTTAGGCTAAAAGCCGATGCCTCTTTTCAAGGAAAGGAATTTGTTTATGGTCTCCCAGAATTGCATAAAGAAAGTATCGAAAAGGCTGAGAATATTGCAAACCCAGGGTGTTTTGCCACCACCGTTCAATTGGGATTGCTTCCCTTGGCAAAAGCAGGTTTGTTGCAAAATCAAGTGCATGTCAATGCCGTAACCGGGAGTACAGGTGCAGGGGTTGGACTTTCATCGACTTCCCACTTCAGTTGGAGAAATAACAATGTTTCCTGGTACAAACCTTTCTCCCATCAACACTTGGGAGAAATTGGGGAAAGCTTGGATTCCTTTGGAAACAGCACTGGAAAACTGTTTTTCTTACCCAATAGGGGAAATTTTACAAGAGGGATTTTAGCAACCAGTTATACTGATTTTGATGGGAACCTCGAGGATGCCCAAGCATTGTATAAAGATTTTTACAAAGATGACGTCTTTACACATGTTTCGCCCGAACCCATCCATCTAAAACAAGTGGTAAATACCAACCAATGTCATGTGCATTTGCATAAGCATGAAGACACTTTGTTGGTGACATCGGCCATCGACAATTTATTAAAAGGAGCCTCTGGCCAGGCCGTTCAAAATATGAACCTAATGTTCGGTATTGAAGAAACCAAAGGGTTACAGTTAAAAGCAGGAGTATTTTAAAGAAGAAATTATGAAAATAGCCATCATAGGTGCGGGAAATTTGGGATTGTCCATTGCAAAAGGAGTTTTACATAGCAATGGAGCCACTACCATGTACCTCACCAAAAGAAATACCACAGAAATCAAGGATTTCGAAAAGTACGGCAATGTAACCGTCACATCGGATAACAAAGAAGCCATTCAAAATTCAGATACGTTGATTTTTGCTGTTCAGCCTGGGCATTTTGGTTCCATTCTAGCGGAAGTGAAAGACCTGCTTACCGAAAATCATGTAATTATAAGCACCATCACCGGTTTTAGCATTTTGAAAATTGAGGAGATTATTGGGGCTGATAAGCATATCATTAGAAGTATGCCCAATACCGCCATTTCCGTTGGGAATTCCATGACTTGTATTTGCAGCAATGAGCTAGGTAAAAAACGAATAGACCTGGCAAAGGCCATCTTTAATAGAATGGGACATACCTTGGAAATTCCCGAGGAACAAATGCAAGCCGCAACTGTCATTTGCGCCAGTGGTATTGCATTTTGGATGCGTTTGATTCGCGCCACGACTCAAGGAGCCATTCAATTGGGCTTTGATGCCAAAGAGGCCCAAGAATTAGCCATGCATACCTGTAACGGAGCTGCAAGCTTGTTAATTGAGTCTGGTAACCACCCGGAAGAAGAGATAGACCGGGTAACCACTCCAAGAGGATGCACCATTGAAGGATTGAATGAGATGGAACACCAAGGTTTAAGCTCCTCCCTTATTCGAGGCATTGTAACATCATTTGAAAAAATTAGCAAAATCAGAAAAGGATAATCTCGTGATGGCGATTGAAACAACCGATAAAACAATGAAACTATTTGATGTATATCCGCTATATGATGTAACTCCAGTATCAGCAAAAGGTATTGAAGTTACTGACGATAAGGGGACAACCTATCTGGATTTTTATGGGGGACACGCCGTCATTTCCATCGGACATTCCCATCCGCATTATGTGAAGCGACTTACAACGCAGTTGGATAAAATTGGTTTTTATAGCAATTCCATTCAAAATCCATTGCAGCAGCAACTGGCCAAAAAGCTCGGGGAATTGTCGAAATGTGAGGACTATAATCTTTTCATGTGCAATTCGGGAGCCGAAGCCAACGAAAATGCATTAAAACTAGCATCTTTCCATACCGGAAAATCCAAAGTAATTGCGTTTAAAAATGGTTTTCACGGAAGGACTTCCGCTGCGGTAGCTGCAACGGACAACTCATCTATAAATGCTCCCATAAACCTTCAACAAGAGGTTACTTTTTTGCCATTGAATGATTTCGAAGCGTTTGAAACTGCCCTTCAATCTGACGAGTATTGTGCTGTAATCCTAGAAACCATTCAAGGTATAGGGGGTCTGGACGAACCGACAACTGAGTTTATTCAGTTTGTTTCTGAAAAGTCCAAGGAAAAAGGCATAGTATTTATTGCTGATGAAATTCAATGCGGATTTGGACGGAGTGGGAAATTCTTCGCTTTTCAACATCACAACATTCAACCGGACATTATTTCAATGGCTAAAGGTATGGGCAATGGTTTTCCTGTAGGCGGTATTTTGATTCATGAATCTTTCAAAGCATCCTATGGCCTTTTAGGCACCACCTTTGGTGGAAATCATTTGGCTTGTGCTGCAACCTTAGCTGTTTTAGAGGTTCTGGAAAAGGAAAATTTGATCTTCAATGCTGATGAAATTGGAAATTATTTCAAAGAAAAAGCGGTGGAAATTCCACAAGTAAAACAAATTAAAGGAAGAGGTTTAATGTTAGGCCTGGAATTCGATTTTGAAGTTGCAGAACTGCGTAAAAAACTGATTTTCAATCAAAAATTATTTACTGGAGGTGCAAAAGACAAGCATGTGCTTCGAATTCTACCCGCATTGAACATTACAAGACATCATATCGACCTATTTTTTGAAGCATTAAAAGCAGAATTACAATGAGTTTGATATTATCTATAGAAAAACGAAATGCTGTTTTAACTACCATGTCGGAATTGGTGAAGTTGGAACAATCCAAAATTCTGGGAGCCAATAAAAAGGATTTGGAAGGTTATTCGGGTGAAGATATCGCGATGCGAGATCGATTAAAAGTGGATGCCGCCAAAATTAGCGGAATGGTTTTATCACTTCAGCAACTAGCTTCTCAGCAGGATCCATTGGGGGTCGAACGTTTTCAATTTACACATGAAAATGGCATCCATATCAGTAACAAAACCGCTCCTTTCGGCACTATTCTAATCATATATGAATCTAGACCGGATGTGACCATTGAAGCAGCCGGAATCGCATTTAAATCCGGAAACAAAATCCTTTTAAAAGGAGGAAAAGAATCACTCAATAGTAATTTGATTTTGGTGCAATTGTGGCACAAAGCACTCGAACAGCATGATTGTTCAACCGATTGGGTTGCCTATTTGGAATTTGACCGTGCCCAAACGCAAAACTTTTTAGAGCATCCTTCCCAAAAAATTGATTTGATTGTTCCTAGAGGTGGGGAAAAATTGATTGCTTTTGTGAAACAACATGCTACCTGCCCCGTAATTGTCAGTGGGCGAGGAAACAACTTTTTATTTGTGGATTCGGAGGCTGACCTTGAAATAGCATTGGATGTTATTCTAAATGCAAAGACAACCAAAATTTCTGCATGCAATGCCTTAGATAAGGTTCTTGTTGCTGCAGATTTACCACGAAAACAGGAGTTTTTGACCCAATTGACTCAAAAACTTCAAAAAAGTGAGGTTCAGATTTTAACGGATAAGCCATTGTCCAGTCTATCAGAAACGCAGGAGATTAATGATGAATCTATTTGGTATGAGGAGTTTTTGGATTACAAAATCGTGCTTGGACAAGTCACGGATTTAACCGAAGCCATTACCAAAATAAACAGGTATAGTGGCGGACATTCAGCTGCCATTATTACAGCAAATAATGAGAAAGCTGAAACTTTTATGCAATCGGTGGATTCGGCGGCAGTTTACCATAACGCCTCCACTCGATTTACCGATGGTGGTCAGTTTGGATTAGGAGGAGAACTCGCCATAAGCACAGATAAATTGCACCAAAGAGGTCCTATCGGCCTTCAACATTTGGTAAGCAACAAGTGGTATGTAACCGGAAATGGTCAAACCAGATAAGATGAAAAAGAAACGAATATTACTTAAAATCGGTTCAAACACCTTGACAAAGGAGACCAATCACATTTCCAGAGGAAAGGTTGAGGATATCGGAAGGCAAATAGCACAGCTTTCAGATGAATACGAGTTCATCATTGTTAGCTCAGGAGCCATTGCGGCCGCCAGACAATTTGTAAAACTAGAGCATTCTGGTCCAGAAATCAATGTAAAGCAAGCTTTGGCAGCCATTGGGCAACCCCATTTGATGCGAATTTTTCAAGAAAACTTTAGGGAACTTGGCTTGCTTACCTCACAGTGTCTGCTCTCTTATTCCGATTTTGAAAATGTGGACTCAAAACAGAATATTAAAAACACCATCAATGTTTTGGTGGCCAATAATTTCATTCCTATAATCAATGAAAATGATACTGTTGCCACAGATGAAATCAAATTCGGGGATAACGATAAATTAGCTGCCCTAACAGCAGCTTTGTTGGAGGCCGATTTATTATTGATTGCAACCAATACCAATGGAATCTACACAAAAGAATCGCTAGGTAATAACGAACCACAAACGATTCAAACTGTAAGCGACCTTCAAAATTTGGCAATGGAAATTGGCAACGAAAAATCGACACATGGAACCGGTGGAATGCAATCCAAAATTGAAGCTGCAACAATAGCTCAAAATGCAGGAATTGACACTTGGATCGTAAATGGGTTGAATGAGAACTTCATCCAATCTGCCTTGGGAGATTCCATCAGCTACACAAAAATTATATCATGAAACATTACCTCTCCATAAACGATATTGATAATCTTTCCGAATGGGTGAACGAAGCCAGAGCTTTGAAAACGGAACCCAAAAAATTCAAAACGCTTGGCGAAGACAAAACCATTTGTCTTCTGTTTTTTAACAATTCGCTCAGGACTCGTTTAAGCACTCAAAAAGCGGCAATGAATCTGGGGATGGATGTGATGGTCATGAATTTTGGTAACGAAGGTTGGACTTTGGAATATGGTGATGGAACTATTATGGATAAAGGCACCTCTGAACATATTAAAGAGGCGGCCCAGGTGGTTTCCCAGTTTTGCGATGTTGTTGCGATTAGAGCGTTTGCCCAATTGAAAGATAAGGCAAAGGATGAAGCAGAGCAGGTTCTAAATGGTTTTGCAAAATATACTTCTATCCCAATTGTGAACATGGAAAGCTCCACAGCGCATCCATTGCAGGCATTGGCAGATGCTATTACCTTGGCTGAAAACAATTCGAAAAGTAAGCCTAAAGTGGTTTTGTCTTGGGCACCACATCCGAAAGCTTTGCCCCACGCAGTGGCCAACTCATTTGTGAAAATGATGCACCTGCAAGATGCAGAATTTGTGATTACCCATCCCGAAGGATATGAATTGAATTCTGAAATCACTAAGGACTGTAAAATTGAACATGATCAAGAAAAGGCAATGGAAAATGCCGATTTTGTGTATGTGAAAAACTGGAGCTGCTACGCAGATTACGGCAAGGTTTTACATCAAGATTCAAACTGGATGATGACCACCAAAAAGCTTGGAAAAGCTAAGTTTATGCATTGTCTCCCGGTAAGAAGAAATGTTGTGGTGGAAGATGCGGTGTTGGATGGTAATCAATCCTTGGTCATTGAGCAGGCTAATAATAGAACCTATTCAGTACAAATCGTACTCAAGAAAATTTTGAAATCTATTAAATAGGGAAAATGGCAAAGTTAAAAGACAAGGTATGTATTATTACTGGTGCTACAAGCGGCATGGGAAAGGGTATTGCAGAATTGTTACATGCTGAAGGTGCCCAATTGATATTATCCGGTCGCAATCAAGAAAGAGGTGATGCTTTGGCTCAAGCACTTGAAGGTTCCATTTTTGTTGCAGGCGATGTCTCTCGGCCAGATTATAACGAAAAATTGGTCAAAACTGCGGTCGAGCAATTTGGGAAGCTAGATGCGCTATCCCTAAATGCAGGAATTTTGGGTTTGGGCAATGTTGTTGATCTTTCAATCTCTGATTGGCAGGAAACCTTGAATATCAATTTGAGCTCCATTTTTTACATTTCAAAATATGCCATTCCTTATCTTCAAAAAAGCGCACAAGGAAACATCTTAATAAACGCATCTATTGCCGCTTTTAAAAGTTTTCCCAATCACCCAGCGTATTGCGCCTCAAAAGGTGCAAGTGTAGCATTGATGAAACAAATGGCAGTGGAATATGCCCCAAAAATAAGAGTTAATGCCTTATGCCCCGGACCAGTGGACACTCCTTTGATTTGGGATTCGGCAAAAGCATTTCCAAATCCTGAAGAAGCTGTTGAAAATGCGGCAAAAGCTACATTATTGCAACGACTGGGTACACCTGAAGATGTTGCGAAACTGGCGCTATTTTTGATTTCAGATGATTCGTCGTGGATTACCGGAACAGCAATGACCATTGATGGTGGAATACTAAATGCATAACATGAAACCTAAACTATCTATAGTAAAAATCGGAGGCAACGTCATAGAAGACCCAAAGGGTCTCGCCCATTTATTGGGATTGTTTTCCAAGTTGGAGGGTTATAAAATTTTGGTTCATGGAGGTGGTAAAAAAGCTACGCAAATTGGAAATAAATTGGGCATTGAAACAAAAATGACCAATGGTCGAAGGATTACTGACGCCCAAAGTCTGGATGTAGCCATAATGGTCTACGGTGGGTTGGTCAGCAAGAAAATTACAGCCCAACTGCAAGCTATGGGATGCAATGCACTTGGCATGAGTGGGGCGGATGCCGATGCTATTAAGGCACACAAAAGACCCGTAAAAGAGGTTGATTTTGGTTGGGTAGGCGATGTTGATGGTGTAAATTCTGAAAATATCTCAAAATTATTATCAGCAGACTTTACCCCCGTTTTTTGTGCATTGACACATGACGGTGATGGACAATTATTGAATACCAATGCCGACACTATCGCTTCCGAATTGGCCATTGGTTTATCATCAGAATTTGAGACCACATTATATTATTGTTTTGAAAAAAAAGGAGTTCTCTGCGATGTGGAAGATGAAAATTCGGTGATTCAGCACATCAACTCAGAATCGTATAAAACGCTTTTGGAAGAAGGAATCATTGCGGATGGAATGCTGCCAAAAATGCACAACTGTTTCCATGCCCTTCAAAACAATGTAAAACAGGTTTGCATTGGCGATAGTGATATGCTTTATCAAAAGACATCAAACTTTACGACATTAACGCTATGAAAATGAATCAAGAACAATTAACGGAAAAAGCCATTGAGTTGCTGCAGCAACTCATTGCTATACCTTCATTTTCAGAAGAGGAAGATAAAACCGGCGATGCCATTGAAAAATGGTTATCAGACTTTGGAGTAGAAACACAACGTCAGTTCAACAATATTTATGCCTTCAACAAACATTTTGATAAGGATAAGCCCACGCTGCTCCTCAATTCTCATCATGACACGGTAAAACCAAATAAAGCTTATACTAAAGACCCTTTTCATCCTCATGTGGAAGATGGAAAGCTATATGGTCTCGGAAGTAATGATGCCGGTGGATGTTTGGTCTCGCTCCTAGCGACTTTTGTACGTTTTTACGAAGAAGAAAATTTAAGTCATAATATCATCATGGCTGCTACAGCAGAAGAAGAGAATGCTGGTGAGAAGAGTTTAAGAGGCTTGCTACCTATTCTTCCCAAAATTGATGTTGCTGTTGTGGGCGAACCTACCTTAATGGACCTTGCAATAGCTGAAAAAGGGTTGGTCGTGTTCGATGCGGTTGTTGAAGGAACACCTTCGCATGCGGCACATCCGAATGAGAATAACTCCATTTACAACACTATTGAGGTGCTGAATTGGTTTAAAAATTGCGTCTTCGAGAAAGAATCAGAGGCTCTCGGCAAGGTAAAATTGACGGTAACCCAAATCAACGCAGGAAATCAACATAACGTTGTTCCTGCAAAAGTCGATTTAGTGGTGGACGTACGTGTAAACGACTGTTATTCCAATCAAGAAATTGCGGATATTTTAGAAAAAGAAGCGCCATGCAAAATGACCCCGCGGTCACTTCGATTAAACTCGTCAGCCATCGACCCAGAACACGATTTGGTCAAAAGTGGAATTGTATTGGGCAGAAAAACATATGGATCCCCAACACTATCTGATCAGGCAGCGTTGAGCTGTCAATCAGTCAAACTTGGACCAGGAGACAGCACTCGTTCACATTCAGCCAATGAGTTTATATATGTAAATGAAATTGAAGAGGGAATAGACCTCTATATTAAGATCCTTTCAGGGTTTTTGGCAAATCATTAAAAATAATATCATGTCAGGAGAAACTGATTTATCAACCATATTATCCAAAATGCAACCCGTTCTTAACGAAGGTGATTATGTTTTTGTAAGTGCGAATCATTCATATTCCATCGACTTTTCACAAGTTCATGGTATGTTTAAGGAAAAAGAAGGAACCACCTTAATATTAAAAAAGGAAAAAGCCGATGATCTTGCACTGGAGTATGGTTATGTGGCCTCTTGCATCACATTAAACATCCATTCTTCTTTAGAAGCTGTCGGTTTCACGGCCGCCATTTCCAACGCTTTGGCCAACAACGGAATAAGTTGTAATGTGGTCGCGGCGTATTATCATGATCATATTTTTGTGGACAAACAGGATGCCGCGGACGCAATGCAAATTCTATCGGGATTAATGAACCATTATAATTCAAAAAAATGAAACTCTGGGACAAAGGTTTTAGTACAGATAAAAAAATAGACCACTTTACCGTCGGTAACGATAGGGAATTGGATTTGTTATTGGCCAAATATGATGTAATTGCATCTAAAGCACATGCCAAGATGTTGGGAGCGGTAGGACTAATAACAGATGATGAAACTGCAAAACTAATTGATGAGCTCGATAAAATTTCCCGTTGCATTGAAGATGGGGTCTTCACTATTGAAGAGGATTTTGAGGATATGCATTCCAAAATTGAATTCTTACTGATTCAAAAATTAGGGGATACCGGTAAAAAAATCCATACAGCGAGATCTCGAAATGATCAGGTTTTGGTTGCGATGCAACTTTATCTGAAAAATGAGCTGTCGGAAATCAAATCCGAGGTGAAATCTCTTTTTGACCTTTTACTAAATCTGGCCGAGGAACACAAATCGGTTTTGTTACCAGGCTATACCCATTTACAAATTGCGATGCCATCTTCATTCGGGCTTTGGTTTTCCGCTTATGCTGAAAGTTTGATAGATGACCTGTACTTTATACAAGCCGCTCATAAAATTGCTGACCAAAATCCGTTGGGCAGCGCGGCAGGTTATGGAAGTTCATTTCCTATTGACAGAAATTTGACCACCGAAGAACTAGGATTCAACACTTTAAAATATAATGTGGTCGCTGCTCAAATGGGTAGGGGGAAAGTTGAAAAAGCAACCGCTTTGGGAATTTCAAGCATCGCATCTACACTATCCAAATTGGCAATGGATATCTGTTTGTACATGAGTCAAAATTTTGACTTTATCTCATTTCCGGATGAATTGACCACGGGCAGTAGCATTATGCCACACAAGAAAAATCCCGATGTATTTGAATTGATACGGGGCAAATGCAACAAAATTCAATCCGTACCGAACCAATTGACTTTGATTACCAATAACCTGCCAAGTGGTTACCATAGAGACTTGCAGTTAGTGAAAGAAGTGATCGTCCCTGCCATTCAAGACATTAAGGCATGTCTGGAAATGATGGTTTTCAGTCTAAAAGAAATCCAGGTCAATACCAAAATATTGGATAATCCTAAATATGACTATCTATTTAGTGTGGACACCTTAAATGAACTTGTTAAAAGTGGAATGCCATTCCGGGATGCCTATAAAAAAATGGGACAGGATATTGAAGCGGGCACCTTTACTCCAAAAAAGGACATTGACCATACGCACGAAGGTAGTTTGGGGAACTTATGTTTGGAAGAAATTAGAACCAAAATGGAAAAGGTCTTATCGTAAGAATTATGTTGGCCCTTGAATCCTAAGTGAAATTTCCCGAACTTCACTTTATTTAATCATATTAACCTATAAGCCAACCTTTATACCATTAAACCAGCATGCAGGAAAGCTCAAACTTCCAACAATTTGAAAATCTAGACGAAGAACAATTACCCGTTGCCAAACACAAATTACACGATTGGACTCATTTTGCAGGTCTCTACGCTGCCGAACATGTCGCGGCTACCGAGTTTGTTATCGGAGCAACCTTTGTTGCCCTTGGCGCCAAGACGATGGATATCATCCTCGGTCTTTTGATCGGTAATATTCTTGCAGTGCTGAGCTGGAGGTTCATCACTTCTCCAATTGCCGTTGATACCCGCTTGAGCCTCTATACCTATCTCAATAAGATTGCAGGTGACTCAATGACAAAGCTTTATAATTGGGCTAATGTCATTATCTTTTCTGTGATCTCAGCCGCTATGATTACGGTCTCATCAACAGCGGTTCGCTTTGCTTTTAATGTTCCTGCGCAACTCAATTGGTACCCCACCAATGCCTGGTTTATATTAATTGTTTTGGCTGTAGGCATAGTTGTAGTTTCTATTGCCCTCTATGGTTTCAACGCCGTTTCTGAATTTTCCGGTATTTGCGCTCCTTGGCTCTTTGTGATGTTTACAAGCGGTGCTATGGTGCTACTTCCTGCCTTGTCTTTAGACGTATTAGATAAAACTTTGCCCGCTGGTTGGACTGATTTTATGACCATTGGCGACCAAAGTATCTGGACAGGAATCAACAGTGATGGAGACACCGGAATAGGACTAGTCGAAGTAATAGGCTTTGGCTGGGCTGCCAATACTATTACGCATTTCGGATTGATCGATATGGCCCTACTGCGTTTTGCTAAAAAGAAAAATTACGGGTATGCCACTAGCACAGGTATGATGTTCGGTCATTATGTTGCATGGATTGCTGCCGGAGTCATGGGTGCAGGTGCCGCCGTCATATTAGGAAAATCTATCATTGAACTAGACCCGGGTGATGTGGCTTATTACGCTCTAGGGTGGTCAGGTTTTGTGATTGTTATTGTTGCCGGTTGGACGACGGCAATTACCAATCTGTATAGAGCAGGTTTAGCAGCACAAGCTATTTTTTCCAACCATTCTCGTAAAAAAACGACTATTATAGTTGGTATAGTCACCGTAGGTATCGCCTGTTTCCCTTTTGTATTTTCACAAATACTACCGCTATTGACCTATGCAGGATTACTAGTAGTTCCTGTTGGTGCAATTGTGTTTACTGAACATCAGATTTTCCCTAGAATTGGTTTTACACGCTATTGGTCTTCATACCGTAAACTGACCTTTAGCATGCCTGCTGTTGCCTCCTGGGCCTTAGGCTTGGTATTCGGTTTTGGACTGAATGCGTTGGATGTAATCTCCTTTTATTATCTATTTATCCCGACTTGGTTTTTTACCATAGCGGTATATACCCTACTTGCGTCTAAATATGGGGCGAAGCAGGACTATCCGGAAGAAGAAAAAGAAGAAAAAGTTCGGATGGAAACGATTGAACTCTTTCAAGAGCGAAAAGCAAAAGAAGAGCCTGTTATTTCCAAGGATGTTTCTCTATTCTCTAAGATGTTAAAATTCGTAGCCATTTCTGCCTTGGTAACCACTTTGGTATTGGCCTGTAACGTGATGTTTGGTAGCGCTACAGAATCAAATTATATCGAAAATCGGGAACTCTTTTATACTTATGCTTTCATCAGTACCATCGTTTATTTTGTGCTAGCTTATTGGGCACTCAAACGTGGAAAATCAAAAATGGTAACATCCCAATGAAAATACCAATACAACTTCAACAACAAAATTTAGAGGAATTGGGAAGCCGGATGCCCGTTCCGACATATAATCGAACGGACAATAAAATTGGTGTTGTGCATGTCGGTGTTGGCGGATTCCACCGTGCACATCAAGCGTATTATTTGCATCAACTACGACAAATGGGGGAAGCCTCAGAGTGGGGAATATGCGGAATCGGTTTGCGCGAATCGGATACCAAGTTAAGAGATAGTTTAAAAACGCAAGACCACCTCTACACACTTATGGTTAAACACCCAAATGGAAAAATCGAACCCGAGGTCATTGGTTCAATAGTTGATTTTGAAATGGGAACCACCAACAAAGAACGAGTTATCTCTCATATGGCAAATGCTGATACAAAAATAGTATCGCTGACTATTACGGAGGGAGGCTATAATTTTAACCCGACCACGGGAAAATTTAATTTTGACAATCCTGACATACAACATGAACTGCATCACCCGCAAGACCCAATAACCATATATGGTTTTTTAACCGCAGCCTTAAAAAGACGTCGAGATGCAGGCTTACCTTCTTTCACCATTTTGTCTTGTGATAATATCGAACATAATGGAGATATGACACGTAAGATGCTTCTTGCTTTTGCCAAAGTGCAAGATGCAGACTTGGCAAAATGGATTGCTCAAGAAGTCTGCTTTCCTAATAGCATGGTTGATCGTATTACACCAGTAACGACCAAAGCTGATATCGATACCCTACAAAACTATGGTGTGCACGATGCTTGGCCAGTTACCTGCGAACCTTTTATACAATGGGTGATTGAAGATAAATTCTCAAATGGTCGACCTGCCTTTGAAAAAGTAGGCGTGCAATTTGTACCCGATGTAGGTCCGTATGAGAAAATGAAACTGCGACTCCTAAATGCCGGACATTCCGTTTTGGGAATCTTGGGAGTCATTCACGGGCACACTACTATCAATGCTTGTGTGCAAGATGAAGTCTTTGCAAATTACCTACGTGCATTCTTAGACAAGGAAGCAACACCTATTTTAGGAGATATTAAAGGCATTAATTTAGAGAACTACAAAGACAGCCTCTTAGAACGTTTTGCTAACCCTAATATCAAAGACAGCGTAAGCCGTATTTGCTCTGAAAGTTCGGCCAAACTACCTAAATTTTTAATCACTACCATACATGAGAATCTAGCGAAAGGAGGAAGCATCAAATTCGCGACCTTAGTCTTAGCAGCTTGGTGCTATTATAGCGATAAAGAAGCGGATCAACATGGACGACCTCTGGAAATTATTGATGTCTTGCAAAGCGAATTACACCAAGCGGCTGCAAAAACCAAAAATGACCCCTTAGCTTTTATTAAGCAAGAAAACTTATTTGGCAATCTTGCAAAAAACAACAGATTTGTTGAAGTATATACTTTCATGCTACAAGAATTATATAAAAATAATAGGATAACTAAAATGATGCAGAGCATAATTTAAAAGAGCAAGTCCGATTTCTATACTACGATTAATCCATTAAAAAAACGCATTAAAATAACTTGTCTAATTGATTGCTAATAACGAATTAAGTGTATTTCAGAAATTCTTTCGAATTTTACTTCTCCCATCTCTTTTCTTTTTTTAGTCTTTAGGTAACTAACAACACGCAAAATCGATCGTGAATCCTCTTTTGTATTACCAACTATAGAATCTCCTTTTCAAGAAAATGCCCACTTAGGAATGCCCTTACGGATCTCATAGCATTTTTATAAGCCGCTAGTTGAAATTGTGCATTCATAAGATCAGAATAGCTATCCATAAGATTACCCAATTCAGATACGGTTTTACAAGGTATGTTTGTACCAGTTAGCGTTGAGATAATCCTTAGAGTTAGGAACTCCTAAAATAAAGTGTTCAACGTAAATCTATTTAGCAATGCACTTTTTATTGACTGTTGGTCATTAAAGTGTTTAGTTTAGTTGAGGTTTCCATTGCTCCAGGGGATTGCGCCCTAATCCTCTGGCGGTAATGGATTTAAAAACACATCTCCATTTAGTTAATCTATATTATGCTGAAAAAGAGTTGCTTTTAGAAGCAACTCTTTTTTAATGCCATTCTTTGGCCTTCTATCCCGGTTTATTGCATTTTATTATACAATGTGTATTTCAGCGGGAAAAACGTACAAATCGACGAAATCCCCCACATTATCAATTAAAACCCGTCATCCGTTGATTCCTTCGAAAAGGTCTCACATACATATTGTTACTTAGGGTATAATTGAATTGAGTAGCTCCCCCCAAATATTAATCTAAAACTACCTACACATGCATGTACTTACAATAATTTGGGCGCTGTTTTGTGCCACTTTAATCTTGGGGTACCCGATGTATCTTCTGCACAAATCTTCACGATCCATTGAAGACCTTAATAAGCCACAAAGTCTGTTGAAATCTGATACTATTGAATTGATTTCCTTTGAAGTCAGTCATCTTATGCCAGGTTGGGCTTTTAAACTTGACGTTCCTCAAATCACGGAGGAAGTATTACAAAATAATCCTATCCTATTTTATTTAGAATCTTCCGATTCCTGTCTCAAGCTACCTTTCAATAATGGTGCTATGGGGTATACCGCTAATATCTACAAAAATGTTGGCAGAGTCTATGTCACCTTTAAATCCTTAGTGGATGGTGTCTCTAATTTTTATATCCCCTCATGGCATATTAATAAACTCAAAATAGTGGTTGTCAGAACCACCAACTTGAAAGGAGAGTCGAATGTTGAGTCCAAAAAAGCAGCTATTTACAAGGCCTTGCAAAAGGCAAAGATCAACATAAATAATTATGAGGAAGTTTTAGAACACTTAAGCAATATCGCAACAATTGATTTCAAAGGACATTCTCGCAATAAGAAATCAAAAGTTGAAACGGAAAGCAATACAGTGATTCAGCCACGTAAAGTTTCTAAATTATACACCGCGATTTAACGCTACCATTTGATATCCGTGTTTTATCAATTGAAATCAACTATGTGTCAATTCTTCGGTTTTTTTAGATAGCCATCATAGTAGATTTAATCCCTATAAAATATAATGAACCGAGCATAACCATCATGATTATTACTTACCTAAGATATTCATATGAGCCCATTTCTAGTATTTCTCTAAATTGTTAGCAAGTATGGGGTTATGCTGCGCAAATGCAATTCTTGGAAAGAATGGGATGGGCTTTTTGTACATCAGCAGATTTTAAATTTGAAAATTAATTCAACCATCATGTGGTTATAAATTAGTATATTGAAAATAGCCCTGCCGAAAGGTATTTGTTTTCATTCTCTTAATACCGCAACATTAGAAACTGTAAGAATTTAAAAGATAAAATATCTTTATGTAAACCAATCAAGGCATTAAAAATCAACCCCAATGACATTAAAAGTAGTAATTGTAGAAGACGAAAAACATAGTAGAGAAATACTAAAATCCTTACTCGAAGAATTTTGTAAAGACGTTCAGGTTATTGCAACGGCAAGCAGCGTGGATGAAGCAGTAAAAGTACTATCCGTGTATAGCCCCGACATTGTGTTCTTGGATATCGAATTACAATCTGGAGTAGGTTTTGAAATTTTAGAACAAATCAAGGAACCAAGCTTTGAGATTATTTTCACAACCGCCTTTGAAAAATACGCCGTTAAAGCGATAAAGTTCAGTTCTCTTGATTATTTGTTAAAACCAATAGCTCTGGATGAACTTCAAAAATCCATTGAAAAGGCCCGAGTGAAAATGGACACCAATGTTTATCGTCAACAGTTGGATACTCTTTTACAGAGTTTGTCTCGAGAATCCAGCAAGCAAGAAAAAATTTGTCTAGCAACCACTGCGGGCATGGAGTTTATTGCCATTGATGATATTGTACTTTGCAAAGCTGATGGGTCATATACTTCTTTCGTGTTAAAAAGTAAAAATTCCCTTTTGGTCAGTAAACACCTTAAAGAATATGAAAATCTTCTGGCTGATCAATTGTTCATGAGAGTGCACAACAGTTACTTAATCAATTTAAGAGAGGTGAAAAAGTATATCAAATCTGATGGGGGTTATATTATAATGAGCAATGACATGCACGTTAGTCTTTCCCCGAGGAAAAAAGATGATTTAATTGAAGCCATGAAAAGACTCTAAGTTTTAGCGTAAAGATTACGAAGTGCTGGCCTAGTCTTCTTCCTTTTTCTCTACCAAACTTTTGGTAAATTCATTTAAGGCTTCCACCTTTTCATCGAAATCTCCTTTGATGGTTTTTCGATACTCGTTAAGATTCTTCACCAAATCATCAATGTTTTCGGGAATAACATCCTCAAAGAATTGGCGAAGTCTCTTGGCAACGGTAGGTGATTTTCCATTGGTAGAAATAGCAATTTTCACATTCCCCTTCGTGACAATGCCACCCATGTAAAAATCACAAAACGGCGGATTATCAGCAACGTTCACCAAAATGTTCCTTGCTCTACAATCATGATAAACTTGTTCGTTTACATTTACGTCGTCCGTGCATGCAATAACCATATGTTTGCCCTCCAAGTACTTTTCATGGTATACATTCTCTATTCGCTGTACATTGTATTTCTTGGCCAACTTCAAAGTATCTTCTAAAAAAACCGGTGACACCATTTGGACATTCGCATTTGGGCTTGACTTCAACAGAAAAGACAACTTTTCGAGGCCAACATTACCTCCACCAATAATAAGGATATTCAAATTGGTTGCTTTTAGAAAAATAGGGTATAATTCATTCCGCTCCATCAGAAATAGCTTTTTTAATTAGGCTCATGGCTTTATTGGACATTTGCAATTTGGTCGCTGCTTCGTGTCCATCTGGGGACATTTTTCTCCATGTTTTTTGAAGTATCTCCACCACCTTTTGATCTTCATGTTTGTGGGCAAAAGATTCAAAATAATATTTCAAAAACACAAGACAAATCACATCTTCCAAGATCTGGGTCTCTTCGTTTTTCTTTAGTTGTTTCTTCAGTAAAAGAAACTCAACCTGATTGATAATCTCTGTTGTATAACCAGCTTGTTCAAGCAATTCTGATGCTTTTTCCGCATGGAATAGCTTTAAATCCTGCCTCCATTTCAAATAACCCACGCGATCCATATCATAATTACCCCTAGGGATTTGCCATCTACAGATATGTTGCGCCCTTGCTGCTAACTGCAATCCTTCGGAAGCTTTAGGTGCAAACTCCTTCAAGGTTTCCGTCATACGCATGGCGTATAGCAATTCTTTAGGAAATTCTTCGCCGTTATAAACTTCTGAATTAGGGTCTTCTTTGTTGGCTGCATCAAAAAGTTGAAAAGCTTTTGACAACCTTTGGGATTGGGACATAATCTTTTTCAAATAAAAGTATTCAGAATACCCCGTTTATGCAAAAGCATCTTCTGCGTTGCTATTTTACTTCTTCATTCTTAACTGATGAGGACTTGTTTTAGGAATTCGTTCTATAACATTACGTGCCTCCAGGTCTAGTTTTACGGTTACAATATACCATAGCACCTTACCATCAAACTTATCGGTAAGTTCCTCTATAGCCAAATCGCCAAGTCTTTCAAAAGTAATGGGTTCTTTTTCTGAAACTGTTGCTACAATAAAGTCTTTGATGAAATCATAGCGTCTTTTTAAGATGTTTACACCTGCTTTTCCTTGCGGATGAAGGGTCATGATTTTTTCTTCTTGTCCCATTTTTCTGATTATACCAACTAAGTTAATAAGAATACCACAATCATTTTTTTATAACCCTACCATCACTTGACAGTACTTGCCTTACAATTTCGGCATTTCCTTTGTAAAAAAGTCGAGCATCCGAACTAGCAGTAACATCAATGGTATTGGAAACTGTTAAGTAGGCATCGCTGTCCGAGGACAAAGAGATCTCCAAATCCTCAACATACAATCCATAATCACTCAACTTACTATCCGAAGATAATGTAGCCTTAAGATTGTTACTGTTCCCAACTACATCCATGGTGCTGTCCGAAGTTAATTTGAAAATCGCATTTTGAGTGTCAATTTCACCCATTACTTTAGCTCCGGAAGAAAGATTCATGTAGGTTGTAGGTGCATTTACATATAGGTCAGCTGTGCTATCTGAGGATGCTCTCAACTCAAAATCGGATGCTGTAATGTTACCTTCAAAATAGGCATCGGAACTCAAATCGATTTTTACTTTTCCTGCATCTAAAGCATCATCCAAATAAATGGCAGCATCAGATGAGGCGTCAAAGTCTGTTATCTCTAACATGGTAATATACAGCTGCAATGTTTCTTGACCTTTGACATTAATGTTGTTTTTAAGTTTAACAACTAGTCTTTCTCCTTCTTGATAAATTCTTATTTTATCCAACAAATTGTCGTTGGCTTTAATACTTACCCTCTCCTCGGTTTCGGAAAAGGTGACATAGGCTTTAAAATCGGTAGCAACCGACAATGCTGTAATGTTGTCAAAATCGTATTCTCGTGTGGATACCTCATCGGATACCCTAATGGTCTCATAAGAGCAAGAGGAGGCTAAAACTCCTATTGCCGCGGCAATAAAAATTCTTTTGATCGTTATCATGATGTTTGTTTTTGATTAAAATTCTATTCGGTAGTTCAACAAGGGCAAAAGCTCTAGTTGATATTCGATTTCTGTTGTTCTGGCCACGGGATTAAAGGAAACTTCATCTACGTTAAGCCTGTTGGTAACATTTTGGATGTCAAACGAGATTACATGGGACACTTTTGGTCTATTTATACGATAGGAAAAACTGGTGTCAATCCTCCAATAATCATCTAATTCCACAGTATTCCTTTGATTTTGGAGTAATCTTACCTGGCCCGTTTGGTCAAAAAACTCCAAATCCACCGGAGTATCCCTCTTGCCACCATTCCACAACAACTTGGCATTGACTCCAAAAATATTGTTGCCATTTTTACCCATCTTGAATTCTTTTCCACCTACCACGTTGAAGGTATAATTGGCATTGTAACGACTGTTGTACCAATTGCCGTCACCGGCCCTATATTTTGAATCAAAAAGGGAACTCGTCACTAAAAAATAATATTGATTTGAAAAGAATTTTTCCAAAGTAAACTCCACTCCATAGTTACGTGCCTTACCAGAGTCTGTGAGTTCTTCGTCAATAAAACGACCATTCAAAAAGGAATTTGTGGAGGCTGGGTCTGCCGCTATGGCAACTTTGTTCAAATCCTGATAATAGGCTTCAATTTTTACATGTCCATTTTTTATAATACGCCAGTCATAGCCCAGCACATAGTGGGTTGCTCTCATCAAATCCAAATCCGTGTTTGGGGTTGTTGTATTTCCCTGGGTATCCGAAACTTCAATAAAGTACTGGTTCAATGGCATTCTTCTGGAGTGCAATCCGATTCCTGCACTCAACGTATGCTTTGGAGAAATTTTATACTCCATTCCTCCTCGAGGTTCCAACACAAAATCGTCGTTTACTGAAAAAGAAGAGGCATGAAGCCCAAAAGTCGTCGAGAATTTCTCGTTAAATCTGTACTTGGCCTGAGAAAATAACTGTAAAAAAGTACCATTGCCCTCCGCATTTACCAGTGCATCGGTATCTGTATTTCTGGTCTCATCACTTAAAACATCATAAGACAATCTACTGTATATGAATCCTGTTTTGAGTGTGGTCTTAGCATTAAATTTTTGATTCAGATTTGTGCTAATCCGGATGGCATTATTACGGAGAATATCCCGCTCTCTAAAAAAATCAGTATTCACCCTGCTATCCAAAGAAAAAATATAGTCACTGCGGTTTCCTGAATATGACAGCGCACCATCCAATGAAGTATTAGGGTTGAAAAAATGCTTGAGGTTAATTCCTCCCATGTAGGTCTTAGATTCAAAAATCTCCTCTTCGAATACATTAGGATTATCTTGTTCAGCATTGTCTTCATTGTCTTCGCTGATACCCCCCATACCCCATGCGGATAGATTTGTTTTTTCTCCAAGTGGCAAATTCACCTTAAATGCGAGGTCCTGAAATGTGGGTACGGAACCTTCGGATACTTCGATAATATTATTTAAAATGGTTAGGGTAGAATATCTATAGTTAACTAAGTAAGATCCTTTATAATTTTTGGAAAACGGACCTTCAACAGCCAAATCTGTACCTAAAACCCCAAATTGAAATGCATATTCAGTATTCTCGGCGTTTCCATTTCTTAGTTTGATGTCGAATACACCAGACGTGGCATTTCCATATTCAGCAGGAAAGGCGCCTGTAAAAAAATCTGAATTTCCCAACATATTGGTGCTCAACAGACTAATTGCTCCTGGAGAATAACCCTCTTCAGAAAAATGGTTGGGCTCTGGCACTTCAACACCCTCGATTTTCCATAATAGTTGATTTGGAGCGTTTCCTCGAATCACAATCTCATTGGTAGTGTCATCGGAATTGGTAACACCTGCAAAAGAAAGCGCCATTCTACCGGGGTCACTAATACTTGCTGGAAAACGTTTAGTCTCTTCAACTCCAAAAGATCTGGCGCTAACAGTAGCCAATTTATTGTTGGGTTTGATTTGGTCCTTACGTGCCTGAACAACCACTTCACCCAATTGATTCAAGGATTCGGTCAACCTTATGGTAAGATTGACTTCTTTAGCGGAACCTACCAATACTTCAGAAATCTGCGAATCCTCATAACCTAAATAGCTACACGCAAAAGATTGTCTGCCTACTGGCACATCTTCCATAGTAAAAAAGCCCTGTGAATCTGTAATGACACCAATTTGTGGTTCAGAACCAATCAAAACAATAGTGGCCCCCATCAAAGGGCTCCCTGTAACAATATCAGTGACCTTGCCTTTGACGGTTTGCTTTAAATCCTGAGCACTCCCAATAAATCCTACAACCAACAATAGACCTAATACAAGGATGTCTTTTTGCTTTCTTTTTTCCATGGTTTTCTGTTCGGCGTATTAACGAAGTTCTTTTTCCAGTTTGAGCATGGGCATCCAATGGAAATTTATGGCGGACCATTCATCTGTTCTTAAGTTTTGGGAACTTCTTACATAAACAGAGCCGTTTTTTGAGAATACATGTCTTGCAACTAGTCCTTGATTGATTGACTGTTCGTTTTTTGATTTGTTATTCATCGCCCAAATGTTTTTTATACCTGTTTCTTCCCATATTGAAAATACCAACCTTAATACCGAATCCAGCGGAAAAACCATTGATATTTTTTACCCTATTCGGAGCCAAATCAATTTTACTGGAAAACCTATAACGCATACCAGCTTCCAATTGTACATACCTTGAAAGGTTGAAGAGCAGATTAAGTCCGGGTTCAACCACAAACACCTCTTCCCATTCGTCTCGATCGGGATCAATATCGATATCCCTGTTATTGTCTTCTACATAAACCACTGCTCCTGCACCTACCATTATGGGAAAGGATAGATTAAGTAATGACTTGCCAAACAGAATGGGCTCTACATGAAGACCCCCGTATGCTCCGGCGAAGTCTAAATTATCAAAAGTGCTCTGGGGAATGTTTTGTTGGGAGTAAAAACCTACTGCTGCAAAACCAACTTCGACTTGTCTATTGGCCACATAAGCAATTTTAAAATTCGCGTGATATGTGCTTTTTCCATCAATTTCACCAAAATAAGTACCGAGTCCAAGGTATACACCGTGCACTACATTTCTTCGGTCGTTGAACTCGATGTAGTCTCCACTCTCCTCGGTTTGAGCACTGGAAATACAAGTAAAAAGCAGCAAAGCTGATACTAGTGATTTGTAATATTTCATCGTTTTTTGATTAGGTTGTCGAGTTAAAGACAATAGAGCGAACAAAAGGTTGCACGTTCACCATCTTTTTTTGATTTTTTTTTGGCTTTGTTTATTCAATTCTTAATCTGATAGTATAATCACACCTTTTATACCATTGATAGAAAAATCGCCTTGCTCTCCAGAACCATAGGTAGCTGAGATATCTCTTATTTTTCTTCCGGCGTTGGTCATATTGGTCTTTACATTGGTAAAAGTTTTAGGTACGCGCAACAAACCTTGTTCCAAAGTGGCCCTAAAATCAAAGGAAAGACCAGAAATATTCAAATTAACCTCAGAAGATTCCTGTACAATGTCCAACTCTGCATTCGGTTTCAAAATTTTATGTACATCAATCTCCGCTATCCTAAGAGTCAAGAACAATTCGGAGTCTACACTTGAGATATCGGCATTGGAAAATTTGAAATCTCCTCTCAGACTTCCCACACTTTCCAAATACACCTCATCTTTATTGGAATACAATTCTAATATATCAACCTCTTCCAATTTTATTTCACTTCCGTTACTTATTATTTTGAGTTTCTGTGCACGGTCTATATCAATAGCTCCATTGCTCATTTTAATATTCCCGTAACCTAAGTTTCCACAATTCAGTTTTCCAAAACGCATATCTACTTTCGCTGTTGAAATTTCCTCGTTTATCCAGAGGTCTCCATGCTGCACATCGGCATCCAAATCCCCTTTCCAGGCTCCAATGATAACATCGCCAAATTTGTTGATAATGTTAAGCTCCGCATTTACGGGCAGGTATACTTCGTAATCAATTTGAATGTTGGATTTATCAAAATCAAAAGGATTTGCCTTATTGAAATACCGACTAAATATGCTGGAACTTCTTTCTGCTATCTCGGATGAGATTCGAATGAAATCCCCGGCGTTGGAAACTTTTGGCTGAATTCTATCCAATAGTTTTTTGGCGTTCTCATCTTTTCGATGGGTAACGGTTATTGAAACGGAAACTCTCAATTCTTCTCTCTCCCATCCATTTATTGTGACATTTCCATATTTGTTCTCAACCTGAACCGTTCCATTTGCGGAAAAATCATAGCTTTTATCCCATTGCTTGGAACGTTCGCTTTGGGCGGATACCGTTATTGCCAAAAAGCAACTTAATATGGCGAGTACTGTGCTTTTATAATATATACCCTTCATAATCCATTTCATTTTTAGAAGCATTGATTTGTTTGAGTAGGTTCTCAATCAGTTCGATGCGTTTTTTATAATTGTTTACAATGGCTTCCAGAATTAACTCATTGTCCAAATTGTTCTGCATTTCTTGTTTTAACTGCTCGTATTCAGTGTCCAATTCATCCATAAAGGATAAAAATTCTTTCTTATCCTTGTCCGCTAATTCGGGGTGATTCTTGACCAACTGCACCTGTTGAAAAACTAAATTTTTATAATGCAGGTCTATATCAAATAGTTCCTCGTTGGCATAACTATCCGTATTTTGCCCTGTTGGCCCGGTAATCATGAAAACTCCAATGAAGGATAATCCTATTAGCATCAATATCGAAGCCGCAATACGTAACTTGCTGGACCTCCATAATGGAATTACCTTTTTCTCAGGTTTCTCATCGAGCTGAGT
The DNA here is from genome assembly GCF_049332665.1 of Flagellimonas rhodophyticola. NCBI lineage: Bacteria > Pseudomonadati > Bacteroidota > Flavobacteriia > Flavobacteriales > Flavobacteriaceae > Flagellimonas > Flagellimonas rhodophyticola. The sequence goes on from NZ_CP186326.1 coordinate 235,928, forward strand.
GGCAATGTTTTCCCAAAGCTTGTTCTTGTCCACCTTATGGACATCAAATGCCTGTTTGTTCTCTCTTATATGTTTTTCAAAATTGTCCATTACAGTTCATTTACAATTTGAATCAATTTTTTCTTCGCCCTATGATATTGTGATTTAGAGGTGGAGGTAGAAATTCCCATAATTTCTGCTATTTCCACATGATCATATCCTTCAATCAAATACAGGGTGATTATTTGTCTGTACCCTTCCGGAAGCTGCCCCAAACCAACTTTTACTTTTTCAACCTCAAACTTGATATCAATTTTTGGCTCATCGTCTTCTATGGGCTCTCCTTCATTTTCCAATGAAGACAATAGAAGTCGTTTTGCTTTTAAATGATTTATACTTCTATTGATTACTATCCGTTTTAACCATGCTCCAAAAGTGCTATCAAACCTGAAGGTGTCCAGCTTTTTGAATGCCTCCACAAAACTCTCTTGAAGCACATCCTCAGCATCTTCCCTAACCGTTAACAATCGCATGGCAACATTGAACATAGCATCCACATACAGCCCATATAACTGATACTGGGCATTCCTGTTGCCTTCTTTGCTCTGTTCTACCAAAGCTTGGTGCGTAAAACGTACGTTTGCTTCCAAAAATCCTGGACGGTTATTCAATGACAGCTAAAAATAATCCTTATTCATCTATTCCAAAGACAAACAAAAAAAGTAAGGGTTGCATTTGGGTTAATTTTTGGCGAAAAAAAACCTTCAATTTGCATTGAAGGTTCTTCTGGGGTTTGTTTAGGTAGGTTAGTTATTGAAGTTTAACGATTATAAATTCTGATCTTCGGTTTGCATCATGTTCTTCTTTAGAACACTTGACACCATTACTACAATGGTTCAACAATTGCTTTTCACCATATCCAATAGCGCTCTCGATTCTCTCTGCCTCGATTCCTTGGGAGGCGATGTAACTTCCAGTAGCTTTTGCTCTTTTATCGGATAGTGTTTCGTTATATCTGTCACTCCCTCTTGCATCTGTGTGCGCTTCAATTTTAATGACCATTTTAGGATACTCCTTCATTACCTCAACAATTTTATTGAGTTCTTGTGCGGCATCAGGGCGAATGTCTGCTTTGTTCAAATCAAAATAGATATTGTCAATCTTAATCTTGAGCACACCGTTCTCCCTTACAATAAGTTTGTTGAGTTCTTTGGTGATTTCCAAAGGCACATCGTTAATGAAATCTTTTGTTTTTGTGGTACTAAATCCTGCCCCTCCAGATTTAAAGCCTTCTTTATCAATCTTGATGGCATATGATGTTTCGCAAGCTAGGGGAGTTTCAAATTCAAAAGCACCATAAGGATCTGTTCGTGTTTTTCCTAAGGAACTACCGTCTTCAGCAATGAGCTCCACATTTACATTCACTATAGGCTGGGCATTGGCTGCTCTAACCACGCTCCCTTTTACGGTTTGCTTACAGACTTCCTCCTTACGTTGGAAGGAATAAATATCATCATCACCTTTTCCTCCTTCTCTATTGGAAGAGAAATATCCTCGGTCCGTTTTCTCATTGACAATGTAAGCGAAGTCATCTCTATTGCTATTCAATGGTTTACCCAGGTTATTGGGCTCACTGAAACCATTTCTTCCAAGTTCAGTTTCAAAAACATCCAATCCACCTAAACCTAAATGCCCATCTGATGCGAAATATATCTTTTCTTCGGTGATATATGGGAACATTTCTCTTCCGGCTGTGTTTACGGTCGGTCCCAGATTTCGGGGATCGGAAAAGCTTCCATCGCGGTTAACATCCACCACAAAAATATCCGTCTTCCCAATACTTCCGGGCATATCGGAAACAAAATACAATTTACGACCATCCGGACTTAGTGCCGGTTGTCCCACCGAATATTGTTCGCTATTAAAGGAAACCTCCTCGGCTTCGGTCCACTCTCCTCCACGGAGTTCGGCCTTATATATTTTCAAGTGATTTGTACCTTCTTCATCTCCTCCCAAAACCCTATTGGAATAATTGTTTCTTGTGAAATACATTATGTTCCCCTCTGGTATAAATGCCGTTATTGCTTCATGATATCGGGTATTTAAGATTGGTGAAAATTGAGTAACATCAGCTAAATCAGAACCCAAATCAATGGTGTCCGCCATAAAAAAATCTAAATACGGCTGTTGATTCCATTCATATACCCGGGTTTCAAATGTCAAAGAATCCCTACTTGACGAGAACACAATTTTATCTTTGTAAAACATTGTGCCAAAATCGGCCACAGGTGTATTGATGGCTAAATTTGTAATATAAAATTGTGGTTGTCTGCTCAGAATTTCATCCAGCTTTTCGTCATTATCTTTAAGATGATCCACGGAAAGCCCATCCTCCTTAAGTTTTTTGGAATAGATTTTCATGATTGCTTTTGCCATGGTATAGTTACCCACACCTTTTAGCGCATGTACGTATCTAAAACTATACTCCGAAGAAAGGGTCTTTTCGTATTTTGAGAAAAGTACTTCATACCATTTTACAGCATTTACCATGTCAGTGTTGAAGAAATAGGCATCGCCCAAGCGCTGTAATACTTCTTGCGAATCATCTCCTTTTCTAACAATACTTTCATACTGTTTAGCAGCTCTGACATACATCAAATTGTCAAAATTGATATCGGCATCCTGGTATTTTAACTGGGCATTTGTTGTAAAAAACAGAAGCAAAAATGGTATCAGTATGTTGATTTTAAATACTTTCATCTTAGTAGAATCTTGGGGATTTTAATCGCTTCTCAACGGTCTTGAACTCATATCTCAAAAATACTTCGTGCGTACCACTGGTGTAGCTTCTTAAGTCTGAAGTAGTCAGGTCATAGGAATATCCGACACTTAGGTCCGGCGATATTTGAAGTCCTAATAAAGCCGAAAAGGAATCATCCCATCGGTAAGCCAATCCGGCCGTAAATGTCTCTCTTAGCATGGCATTCGCAGATACATCCGCAATTAAAGGCGCTCCGGGAACCCATTTTACAAAAAAGGCAGGTTTAAACTTTATGTCTGGGGTAAGGTCGACTATTTTTCCACCTATCAAATAGTAATGTAAACGTTCGGCTGCAATCTCCTGTTCTTCTCCATCATAGTGATCCTGGGCGAAGAAATTAGGCACTGCAAGTCCCAAATAACTTTTCCCAGAGTGATAGTAAACCCCAGCACCAATGGTTGGGAAAAACTTGTTTGAAATATTATTCTGAAATGCCACATCTGGATTTTCAGTCAATCCTTTTGAAAAATCCACATTGAACATTCTTCCACCACCTTTAAGTCCAAATGAGAGTTTTTTATCGTTTTCATCCAATTTTACGGTATAGGAGAAGTTTGCATCAACAAATACTTCGGATGATGGTCCCAAGGCATCGTGGGAAAGCACCAAACCAAGTCCCACATTGTTCCCAACAGGGCCATCAGCGGCGATAACCTGAGTGGTAGGGGCGCCATTTACGCCAACCCATTGTGAACGGTGCAACAACAAAGCTGTCAAATGTCCCCTTGATCCTGCATAGGCTGGGTTAACATTCAAAGTATTGTACATATACTGGGTAAACTGTGGGTCTTGTTGCGCCATTCCTTTAAAGGATAGTAGCGCTAAAGCCACTAGACAAGTATACCGTAGTTGATTTTTCATTCGTTTTGTGTTTTTCACTTTTTCCTTGCCCATTTTCCTATCTATTTATGTACAACCAATCTGTTCGTGGTGCAGAACCATCTCCGAGGTCAAGCACATAATAATAGGTGCCCACTGGCAATTGATCTCCTACTTGGACTGTGGCCCGACCATTTGAGGTTCCGTCCCAATCATTATTGTAGGAGCGCTGTTCATATACAATATTGCCCCATCGGTTATATACTTGAAGCACATTGTTCGGGTATCTTGAAATACAATCAATTTTAAAGAGGTCGTTGACACCGTCTCCGTTTGGAGAGAACTCGTTGTAAACTGTCAAACAGGATGGTTCAACACTCGCCTGGTCTGAATCGTTGCTTCTGTTTATATCCAATTGATCTACAAAAGCCAAGCTAGCCGTATTCAGGTAATCATTGGTGTCCAATACTTCAACTGTAAGTTGCAAGCTTGCCGTTCCTAGGGCATCTAAAGATGGTACTTCCCAGAATCCAGAAATTTCATCATAAACTCCAATAGAAGCTTGGGAAGTTATTAATCTATACCCTGAGGGTATTATTTCTTCAATCCCAACGTTGGTTGCGGCGACAGTACCTTGATTTGTCAGCGTAATTGTGAAAACTACCTGACCTCCAATATTCGGCGAGGCATTGTCCACGGTTTTTGTGACGGCGATATCCGTTGTTTGAGGTGTGACCACTACAGTAGCTTCATCATCATCTGCAAGTCCATCTGAAAAATCATCTACTCCTATTCCTTGCCCTATATCGCTATCCGGGTCGGCCAAATCACTAGCTGTGATTATTGCAACATTCAAATATTCATCGGTTGTTCCAGTAGGGGCATTGACCGTGGCCAATACCACTAAGCTTTCCGTATTTTGGTTGAATATTGTTCCGTTTATGCTCCAGGCACCTGTACTTACATCATAGGTTCCAGCAGTCACCACATGTGATTGATATGTATATCCTAATGGTAATAGGTCGGTTATTACTACTCCTGTGGCGTCACTGGCTCCATCATTTGTCACACTGACCGTAAATTCGACCACATCACCAACATTTGGAGTAGCATTGTCCACGGTTTTTGTCAAAGAGAGATCTGCCAATCCATTTGGTACAGGAACGACAGTATCTTGATCATCCTCTGAACTCAATCTATTATCCGGTGTTGAATCGGGATCAAACGTATCCAATCGAATCAATTCTGCTGTATTGCTGTAACTTCCAGAAGCAAGCACCGTAGCGGTAATTGTAAGCGTCTCCACAGTGCCATTCGCCATCGTTGGAATTCCCCAAACTCCCGTTATCTGATCATAGGTGCCAGAGGTCACAACGGCTGAAACCAAGCTATATCCAGTTGCCAGAATATCTTCAATAATAAGTCCGGTGGCCACATTTGGTCCTGAATTGGTAACTGTTACCGTAAATATGATTTGCTCTCCTACGGATGGACTAAGGTTGTCGGCTGTTTTTGAGACTGAAATATCCGTTACCGCTCTCGGCGTAACCGATTGTTCATCTTGGTCATCTTCAGAAAGTATACCATTTCCAGGAGTTGAGTCTGGATCAGGTTGAATAGCTGTAATTACTTCGGCAACATTGTTATAATCTCCTGAAGGATTTACCTGAGCCGTAATGTTTAAAATGGCATTGCCCCCTCCGTTTATCGTTCCGACATTCCATAATCCACTAGCATCGCTATACGCACCTCCAGAATCATCTGCCAGATACGTAAAACCGGATGGGAGTGCATCTGAAACAACCACGCTTGTGGCATCACTAGGACCATCATTGGTCACAGTAATTGTGAAGACCACATTTGAACCTACATTCGGGAATTCATTATCTACAGTTTTATCCAAAGACAAATCCGCAGAAGGAATAGGTGTGGTACCAGCACTATCCTGGTCATTTTCAAATACGTTATTATTATTCGGAGTGGAATTTGGATCCAAATTACTGGATGAGAATACTTCGGTCACATTGAAATAATCTCCAGTAGGATTTACCACGGCAACAATATTCATGGTTTCTGTAGTTCCATTTGGAATTACACCATTCAGTTCCCAAATACCGGTTCCTGGGTCATAAACTCCAGCCGTTCTGTTGTTGGAAACATAGGTATATCCTGAAGGAAGCAAATCTTCTACTTCTACTCCAGTTACATCACTTGGTCCGTTATTCGTAATACTGATGTTGAAAATGACTTCTTCACCAACCAATGGACTCAAAATATCCACAGACTTTCGAAGCACTAAATCGGAAACCAATACAGGAACGGGTTCAATAGTCTGTTGATCATCTTCAGTATCATCATTATTGGAAGGTTCAGAATCAATGTCGGTTTCAGTCAATCCTGTTAATTCAGCAATATTGGTATAATCTCCATTGGCCAATACCGTAGCAGTAATTACAATATTTTCCGAAGCAGCGTTGGCAAGATTTCCAACGGTCCATGATCCATTCAAGGGTTCATATACCCCTGTGGATGGTACTGCACTTACGAATCCGTATCCCGAAGCCAATACATCGGTGACCACAACATTGGTCGCATCATTAGGTCCGTCGTTTTGTACAGTTATGGTAAACTCGATTGGATCACCCACATTTGGAGTAAGGTCATCGGCAGTTTTAGTAACTGAAATATCAACCATTGGTGCTGCATTAATTACTACCTGATCTTGATCATCCTCACCTGCAACAGCGTTGTTTGGAGTGGAATCGCTATCTGTTTCGCCTTGAGCGGTAATTTCTGCAATATTGACATAACTACCGGTTGGATTTACCGTAGCGGTAATATTCAAACTAGTATTGCCTCCATTGATCAATGCGCCCACATTCCAAATTCCTGTGGTATCGTCATAATTTCCACCACCGTCATCAGAAACATACGTGAATCCAGATGGTAATTGATCGGTAACTTGAATAGCAGTGGCATCACTTGGCCCCGTATTGGAAACCGTCAGTGTAAACACCACGTTTGTATTTACGATTGGATTTGCATCATCCACACTTTTGGTCAAAGAAAGATCGACTAAAGCGGCAGGTGTTATTGTAACATCATCTTGATCATCTTCTGCAGACACTCCGTTGCTCGGTGTTGAATCGATATCAAAGGCATCCGAAGCAGTAATCTGAGCGGTATTGACGTAATTACCCGCGGCATTAACCAATACATCAATGATCAAGGTTTCAGAGGAACCGCCAGTCACTGTCCCAACTTGCCATTCTCCAGTCGTATCATTATAGATTCCGGCCGTGGCACTGTACAGCACATAGTCAAATCCTGTGGGAAGCAAATCTGTTACCACAACATTTGTCGCATCATTTGGCCCTGCATTGGAAATCGTTATTTCAAAACTAATTTCATCACCAACATTTGGTGTTAAATCATTGTCAACCACAATTTTGGTTAACGAAAGGTCAGCCTGTTCTGGCGCCGCCGTTATTGCATCCTCATCATCTTCACTTTGATCTCCATCGTCATTGTTAGGTGTACTATCCGAATCAAATTGATTACTGAATGTTACTTCAGCAATATGCGTGAATTCACCTAGTGCTCCGGTTGGAGTTCCAACCGTTGCATTAAAAGTAAGTACTCTAGTATTTGTACCCACAGGAACCGTAAGACCAGTCCAGGTAATGATTCCGGACCCAAAATTGAACGTTCCTCCATTGTTGATTCCGGTAATTGTTCCGAATCCGGACGGCACCAAATTTTCAATGGAAACTCCAGTGGCAGCATCTGCACCCGTATTACTAAGATTGATGGTAAAGGAGATTATATCACCAACATCAGGAGTTGTATTACTGGCTAAAATTTCCAATTCGATATCAGCGACCTGCGGAATAACCACAAAGAAATCCTCATCATCTTCATCTTGGTCGCCATCATCATTTCCAGGTGTACTATCAGGGTCAAATTGATCCGCTGATGCAATCTCCGCAGTATTTAAATACTCATCTGTTGACCCCGTTGGTGCGCTTACCGTAACGTCATAAGATACCGTTGTAGATCCAACGGGCAAATTGGCAATATTCCATGTTATGAAAGTTCCAGCAATAGCACTTCCTCCGTTGTTAACAGTTCCCAGTGTGTATCCTGAAGGAACGACATCCTCGAGAACAATATTCGTTGCTGCACTTGGACCTGCATTGGTTACTGTTAGTTCGAAAACTACGGTGTCACCTACATTTGGAGTAGCTGATGACGCAACGTTAATGTCTTTTACCAAACTCAAGTCCGAAGATGTCGGAACTACGGTTTGGCTATCTTCATCGTCTTCACTTTGATCTCCATCATCATTATTGGGTGAACTGTTTGGATCAAATTGATCAACAGCTGTTATTTGTGCAATGTTTTCATATTCTCCTATTGTTCCCGCAGGCGCATTGACCGTGGCTTGATATGTCAAGGTTACTCCAGCCAATGGTACTGAAGCCAGATTCCAAATAACTTCGGAACCTCCTAAATTAAAGACTCCACCATTGGAAACACTTCCACCAACTATGGTATACCCAGATGGAACCACATCTTCAATACTTACATTTGAAGCAATATCAGGTCCGGCATTATCTACCTGAACCGTAAAAGTTACCGTATCACCTGCATCTGGAGTGATGTTATCCACTGATTTATCCAGGGAAAGGTCGGCTTCTTGAGGTATAATGGTTAAACTTGTTTCGTCATCATCAGCTAATCCATCTCCTAAATCATCTGTTCCCGGTCCATCTGCTGGGTCACTGTCAGGGTCAATTTGATTACTTGCTGTAATCTGTGCGCTATTCGTGTATTCTCCTGCCGCTCCGGTAGGTGTATTTACTGTAGCTTGATAAGTTAATGCAATATTTCCTCCGGAAGGAATAAACAATCCAGACCAACTGGCTGTATTTCCACCTAAGGATCCTCCACTATTTACCGCAGTAAGTGTGAACCCAACCGGAAGAATATCTTCAACGGATACTCCGGTCGCATCATTAGATCCGGCATTGGAAAGTACCAATTCAAAAGTAAGGGTATCACCAACATTAGGGGTTGCTGAGCCTACAATTATACTTTTGGAAATGCTCAGATCAGCTTCTTCGGCTACCGTAATAGTAACTGAATCTTCGTCATCCTCACTTTGGTCACCATCATCATTATTAGGTGAACTATTAGGGTCAAATTGATCGGATGCGGTTATTTCAGCAGTATTTACATATTCATTCGGTGTTCCGGCAGGTGCTTTCACGGTGACTTCATAAGTTACGGTTGTAGAACCCACAGGAAGCGAGGTAATATCCCATGTAATTGTCCCACTGGATTCCGTACCACCATTGTTGATAGTTCCTATTGTAAATCCAGAAGGTACCACATCTTCTACCGTTATATTGGTTGCAGTAACAGGTCCGGCATTTGAAACTGTAAGTTCAAATATCACCGTGTCACCAATATTAGGAGTTAAACTAGATCCAGCGCTAATATCTTTTGATAAGGTTAGATCAGCAATCGTTACTGTTACCTCAGCGGTATCTTGATCATCTTCGCCGGCTAATCCATTGTTCACTGTGGAATCTATATCAAAGGTGTCATTTGCAGTTATTTCGGCAGAATTCACATAATTTCCAGATGCGTTTACCGTAGCATCGAACGTTAAACTTTGTGTGTTTCCATTTAAGATGGACAGGTTTGACCATGTGATGGATAGGTCTCCCGCATTGTAAACACCTCCGTTGCTTACCGTTCCCGGCACTAGGGAATATCCCGAAGGCATAACATCCCGGACTGATACTCCTGTCGCATCTGTAGGCGTTGATGCATTGTCGTTAAACACATCTATAGTGAATGTAACGGTATCACCGGGGTTTGCAGAAACAGGTAAAACCGATTTCGTCAACTCTAAATCAATTCCAACAAATGAAATTTCAACGGTATCAAAAACATCAGCACAAATACCATTAGAAATTCTCCATTCAAAAACATAGATTCCTGTTGTTGCTCCAAAAACATCGGTATTGGGGTCATTAACATTATCGAACCCAGCGGTTGTTGGACCAGAAATCTGAGACCAAGTTCCCACTCCGGCAGTTGCAGGAACTGCAGCAAGTGTTACTGGAGAAAATTGATCCAAGCTTTGGTTCGGGCCAGCATCTGCGCTTCCAGGGTCAGCATAATTAACTAACTCCATGGTGTCCACAAATGTGCATCCACCATTCACAACGGTCCACGTAAATTCATATGTGCCAGCTTCCAACGTATCAATAAGCGTGGTCTCGCTATTCGGTGCAACAATATTTGCAGGGGTTCCAGGGGTTCCTCCTACACCAGGACCTGCTGTTTGCGTCCAAGTTCCGGTGCCAACAACGATTGACGTTGCAGCCATATTGGTTTGAGTTGCAGCACAAAGTTCTTGATCCACACCGGCATCCGCAGTAGAAGGTGCATCTGCTGGAAAGGTGATGTCAACCGTATCGGAAGTTGGATCACAAGCTGAAGGGCTATCAACAAAGGTAATCCCATTGTGAGCTACTGTCCATGTTAAGGTATAGGTTCCAAGTACTGTAATGTTTGATATTGTAGACGTAGGTGAATTTGGATTATCAATTACCGCAGCTCCTCCAGAAGGGTCAACAGTAAAGGTCCATGTACCAGTTCCAGAAGTTGGTGGTACGGCATTAAGTTGTGCATCTGCTGGACAAGCACTAGCTTGGTCCGCTCCGGCATCCGCTGTTGATGGAACGTCGTACACCTCAATTCTGACCACATCAGAAGTTGTAAAGCAAAATCCAGATTCGAAATTCCATTCTAAAATATAGGTTCCAGGTACAGTCAATCCTGTAATCGTGGACGTTGGATCATTAATACTGGTAATTACTGCTGTGCTACCTGCGGGTTGTTCCGTGAAACTCCAAGTAGCTTCATCTACATCATCTGGAGGCATATTTCCAGCTAAAGTAGTCTGGTTGGCAACCACTAAATCTCCCAAGCATAACAACTGATCTGGGCCTGCATCCGGAAGTACCGTGGGCAAGCCGCTTGACTCAACCTGTACTTCATCCGAAGTATTTCCGCAGCCCGTTGCGCCAGGGTAATTGGTGGTAAATTGAAATCTATATACTCTTCCTAATTCAATATTGCTTACTTCAGCAACATTGCTATCAGAAGGATTCTGTGTTATCGTGGCTGGAGTACCTGGTAGGCCTCCAACTCCAGGGCCAAACGTTTGAACCCAAGTTCCTGTGGACCCAAAAGTGGCCTCCAATAAGAAGTTTTGAACTTGACAAAGCTCTAAATCAGGACCAGCATCTGCAGGCACAAAAACATCAACGGTCTTATCTGCAAAGCTTGTCGGACAATTAGGGTCTCCTGCTATGGTCCATCGAAAGGTATATGATCCCGAAACCAGCCCCGTGACCGTAGCGTTAGGGTCATTTACATCTGAAAAAGTTGGTGTGTTTGGTGCTCCTGAAAGCAAAGTCCAATACCCTGTTTCTACATTGGAGTTAAAAACATTTCCATCCAATACAACAGAGGTTGAAGAACATATGGTTTCAGTGGGTGTCGTTATTGAAGCGGTTGTCGGTGGAATTCCAACATTTAAGGTTACCTGATCTGTGTCTGAAGAACAAGAACCATTGTTTGCCGTCCATTCAAAAACATATTGTCCAGAAAAACTAAAAGTAATCTGGGCCGTTGGACTCGTATTATCGTCAAAAGTATATCCTCCTGGTCCTGAAATTTGTGCCCAACTACCGCTACTTCCAACAGAGCCTGTTGCATCCATGGTAAAAACGGATTGACAGGCAGTTTGATCGGGTCCCGCATTAGCCGCAGCATTCGGCCCAACGGTTATTTCCACTTCATCAGAAGTAGATTGACAACCGGGAGCAATTTTGGATATCGTCCATGTAAGTATGTAGCTCTGTTCTATGGTTACAGTTACATCTGTATCAAATTGATTGGCGTCATCAAACGCAATCCCAATTGCTGGCAATGCCGTCCATGTTCCTATTTCATCTCCGGCAGGTTGATTTCCAGCTAAAGTGCCTGAGCCAGTTCCTGTACCCAAACATTGGTCAGGCCCTGCATCTGCAAGCGTTGGACCTTGCGTTGCGTTTGTGGTTATGGTAACTGTATCTGTTCCAGGATTTGGACAGGTGGGGTCACCAGGGTTATCAATAGTCCAAAGAAAAATATAAGTTTCATTGGGGTCATCCAATCCTGAGACTAGTGTTTTTGGATTATTTTCATCTGCAAAAACAATGGTTGCTCCCACTGGAGCAGTGTCAACAGTCCAAGTTCCCAATAAATTTGTGGATGGCGGTGCATTAGCATCTAGTTGCGTAGGTGCTCCAAAACAAATTGTTTGGTTCACGCCAGCATCGGTGGCAACCGGAGCATCAGAAGAAACAACAATTTCAACCGTATCTTCCATGGCAGGCGCACACGAGCTACCTCCTGAAATTCCATATTGGAATACATAGGTTCCAGGTATAAGGTTAGAAACATTTGTGGTTCTTGCATATGGAGAGGCAATTGTAGCCGTATTGGGGCCACTAATCTGTGACCACAGTGAACTGCCGATAGTTATGGTATTCCCTGTGATGTCAGTGCTAGTGACATTACAGGCCAAATTCTGATCGGTTCCTGCATTGGCAGCTGTTGGAGTTAGCGCAACAGTTACATTAATAGCATCCGTTGCAACATCACATCCTGTTTGTATGGTACCACTTAGTGCTCTTCGGAATAGTACGGTATAGGTCCCTTCAACATCAAAATCAATATTTAAGGGTGTACTTCCGGTATTGCTAAAAGTACCTGGATTTATTAAAGCTGAACCGGCAGGTCCGTTAATTATGCTATAGGTATTACTTCCATTTCCGGTAGTGGTAAATGGAATATCAATACTTGTAATTCCGCATGCTGCAATAATATCGCTCCCTCCGTTAGCTGTTATGGAAACGGGATTGGTAGAATATCGAATAGTTGCTGTTGCAGTATCTGTACAAAGTGTTGTAGAATTTTCTATGGTATAGGTGAACTCATAAGTGCTATTTCCGTCCAATCCTGAAATTTGAGTAGTCGGTGAATTTGGATTCAAAATACTAGCGCCAACAGGACCAGAAGTTTGCGCCCAAGTCACTGTTTCTCCTGTAAATTGTGGCACAGAACCAGATAAGGTCGCTGTGGTTATACTTGCATCACAAAACCGAATATTGTCATCTTGAATTGAGGCGGTTGAAATATCTTGAGTGGCTTCATCCACGTTGATCGTTACTGTATCCTCTCCAGTTGCACATGGTCCGCTTACTGACCACCTAAAAACATAGGACCCTTCAATAAGGTTCGTGACATTGGTGTTATTATCATTTACATCAGCAATAGTTGGCACATTTGGTCCGCTTACAAAACTCCATGTCCCTACTTGTCCATTAATATTGTTTCCGCCAAAACTGGCAGTCATTGAAGTGGATTGTGTAACTGAGTAACAATTATCAAGATTTTGATCTCCTCCAGCATTTATTACTGAAACTCCACCGTAATTGGTAACGGTCATTGTGGAAGTTGATTCACAAAATTGACCAGGAGCATAGTCAGGCCCTGTGATTGTCCATTGCAAAGTGCTTACACCCGCATTTCCTTCCGGTAAAGTTAAACTTGTGGTAGGAGAAGTTGGAGTGTTTATGGTTACCCCTGCGTCATTATTGCCAACAATGCTCCATAGTCCAGTTTCCCCGGCATTAAGTGGGCTATTCGCACTGGTAGTAACAGTTCCAGAGTTATCAGGACATGAAGCAATGTCGCTACCTGCATCTGCAACCGTGATAGGTTGAACCGTAATATTTACATCTTGAAACTGTGTAGTTCCATCAGTACACACGGCAGTCAACCTAAAAGTATATGTATTTCCCCCTACAAGCCCGTTAATTCCGGTAGTTAGGTTAGAAGGGTCGGCGATAATAACTGATGGTCCTCCTACTTGCGACCATGTCGGTCCACTTTGAACCAATCCGGCAGATGATCCAGACAAATTGAAAGTCCCCACATTTTCACACACTGTTTGTGGTATTCCCGCATTAATAGAACAATTCTGAGCGTGACCCATTTGAATCACCGCAAACAAAAACAAAAAAGACAAAAAGATGCTTCTCTTTTTCCAGCGGGTTATTAGTGCAATCATAGTTAAGGAATGAGGTTATTATCCTTGTAGGATTATTCAAACATATCTACAACGATCCGTTAAACGGAAAATATGTTGTATTTCATCGATCATTTGTTGTGAAACATCGGATTATCGATGAAAGGTTTTTGATTTAAAAGGCTATTATGGGGCGAATTCAACAATATTCTTGTCTACTCGATGACAAGGAACGCTATAAAACAGTTGATTATTAAGTGATTAACTTTGAAAAAAGTCAGATGTAGATTGTTAATATCCGTTCTTATTCTTAACCTAAAAAATGATGTGAAATATTGCAGTTTCAAAAAGCTATCGAGAGCAATGTTGCATCAAGCCATCTGTAAGAAAAAAATGAGTAAATTGATATAAATATCCAGTCTAAATCATGGAATTGCGAATGCTACCTAATTTCAATAAAACAAGGTTTTTACTTTCCGATATTTGATTCAAAATCAAGAATTTTTTGCTTAAGCGATGCTACTTCCCCCTCAAGATTTTGAATATAATTTTCTCGTTCTTTATTCATTTTGGAAATATCCTCAGCAGTAAATCGCGGGGTTATATGCTGGGGGCAATTCCAATCAAATGCCTTTATATGGTATAGAATAATACGCTCAGCCTTATAATCGTAGTCCAGTCCTAATTTTTGGGTAAGCTCTTTGTTTTCAGCTAGGGATACTGTTTCCGCTTCGGCATAAATTTTTAATCGGGCTCTGTTCGCATAGTCCATAAGGATCAAAGAAACCTTTTTATGCGTTTTGATGTTTCCTGTAGATATGTATTGCTTATTCCCGGTAAAGTCCAAGAATGCCAACGTTTTCACGTCAATCATCTTCAAAAACCCTTTTGGTCCTCCTCTGTGCTGAATATAGGGAAATCCGTTTTCACCATATGACGCCATATAAAAACTATCTCGTTCCTGAATAAAACTCATTTCTCTATACGACAATCCATCTGGTAATTCCATGCGTTCCATTCGCGCATATGCATTTCTGCTACCTTCCTCTTCCTGAAGTTCTTTAATAGTTTCTGTAAAGGCTAATTTTGAATAGTTCATTTTATTCTTCTTCTAGATGAATACAGTGTACAGGCGGGGACCAATCATTTGGAACATTCTCCGATATCAATAAATTATAGGCACTACTGGCTCCTCCCAACGTTTCTGATTTTTCTTTAAAAACTACTGTACTTATTTTATGGAATCGAATAGCATAGCTACACATAACGCAAGGTTCTTTGTTGCTATATAGAGTGGCATTTGACATGTTTTCGCCTACTATTTTACTAGCCTTCCTCAGAACTTCCATTTCGGCATGGCAGCTTACATCTTGTTTGGTAGCCACAGCTTCCTCCGCCTCGGCCACAATTTTATTATCCACGACAAGCAAACTCCCAACGGCACTGTTTCCTTTGGCAGCTGCGCTCTTTGCCAATTCTTCGCATCGAGCCATAAAATTATTGGTGTCCTTCATAATATCCCTTTAGCCAAAAAAACTGCTAAAACCTTACAAAAAATTGTTACTCAGATTTGATGAAATCAATAAATATGAATGAATAAAATAGCAAGTTAATAATTTATTGTACATTTGTACTATATGTATAGTACAATAAAACAATGATTACTTTTAAATTAGATCCTAAGACCGGAATACCATTTTATCGACAAATCATCGATCAGATAAAATTTGGCATTGCTTTCGGAAACCTGAAAACCGGAGAGCAATTGCCCACCGTTCGATCTCTGGCCGTAGAATTGAAAGTAAATCTAAATACGGTTGCCAAAGCATACAAAGAACTGGAAATTCAAAATATACTTGAGACGCAACAAGGTACTGGAACATTTATTAATCAAGCAAAAATTCAGATATCGGAAGAAGAGAAAAGAAACAAACTAATTGAGATATGTAATGAATTTTCAACTATCGCATTTAGTTATGGATTTTCAACAAATGACATAATTAATCAACTTAAAACTCAGAATTAAGATGAAGACTTCTATTAAAAAAATTGGAAATCCTATTTCCACTGCTCTAATAATATTTGGGTTAGCACTTTGCGCCGGTTTATATTTTCTTGACATAATTGATTTGAAAGTTGCAGGTATGCTCTTGTTGCTCTTTCTTGTTTTTGCTAAGTCAATTCATATTGCCGATCAATGGGAAAAAGCCGTGGTTTTAAGAATGGGTAAATATCAGGGTTTAAGAGGCCCGGGTATTTTCTTTTTAATTCCCATAATTGATCAAATAGACAAATATATTGACCAACGTGTTCGAGTAACGGATTTTAAAGCGGAACAAACTTTGACCAGGGATACGGTTCCAGTAAATGTGGATGCCGTGGTATATTGGACCGTTTGGGATGTTGAAAAAGCAGCTTTGGAAGTACAGGAATATGAGAAGGCCATTTTCTATATTGCGCAAACAGGGCTCAGGGATATTATTGGAAAACATGAGTTGGCTGATATTCTTCAAGACAGAGATAAAATCGCGGAGGATTTGCAAAAAGTTCTAGATCATAATACCAATCCATGGGGAATTACATGCCAGAATGTTGGGATTAAAGACATCATTATTCCGCAAGCACTTGCCGATGCCATGAGTAAAGAAGCTCAAGCCGAAAGGGAAAGAAGAGCTAGGGTTATTCTGGGAACGGCGGAAACCGAAATAGCGCATAAATTTTCGGAGGCGAGTGAACAGTACAGCGAAAACCCCGTTGCTCTACATCTTAGAGGTATGAACATGTTATTTGAAGGATTAAAAGAAAAAGGATCTATGGTAATTGTGCCAAGTTCGGCACTAGACTCAATGAATTTAGGGGCGATGGGCGGCTTGGTTTCATTATCCAAGGCGAATGAGCCTACCAAATCATAGCGTTAAGTCTTGTCTTTAGACAATTATTTCAGAAATGTCACTTTATAAATAAAAAGCCAAGACCTTAGGTCTTGGCTTTTCTTTAAGTACTCGAGGTGGGAATCGAACCCACACTCCCGAAAGAACTGGATTTTGAATCCAGCGCGTCTACCAGTTCCGCCACTCGAGCATTCATTTTCAAAAAGGACTGCAAAGCTAAAAAAATATTTTGTTTACCACCAAAAATACCTTGATTAATCCTTTAGCAACCCGAATTAATTTTTAAATTTGCACCTCTTTTAAGAAAAGTACTTTAATAAGCTAGTTAACAAGAGTTTGTAATGTCGTACCGAGTTCCAGAACCTAAAATTTTCGCCTGTACCCAAAGTACGGTGCTTGGTGAAAAAATTGCAGCTTCTTATGGCGCTGAGTTAGGGAAGGTGATATTTTCGAGATATAGTGATGGTGAATTTCAACCTTCATTTGAAGAATCAATTAGAGGTACGCGTATTTTTATCATTGGTTCAACAAACCCTAGTTCAGAAAACTTAATGGAAATGTTGTTGATGTTGGACGCCGCCAAGAGAGCTTCCGCAAGACACATTACCGCTGTAATGCCCTATTTTGGATGGGCCAGACAAGACAGAAAAGATAAACCGCGAGTTCCTATTGCTGCCAAATTGGTTGCTAAAATGCTGGAAACTGCTGGTGCAACTCGAATTATAACCATGGATCTGCATGCAGACCAGATTCAAGGATTTTTTGAGAAACCCGTTGATCACCTTTTTGCCTCAACCTTATTTTTACCCTATTTAAAAGACCTTAACCTGGATAACCTTTGTATCGCTTCTCCGGATATGGGAGGGTCGAAAAGAGCCTATGCATATTCCAAAGCTTTGGAAAGTGATGTAGTTATTTGCTATAAGCAAAGAGCCAAGGCCAACGTAATTTCCCATATGGAATTAATTGGTGAAGTAAAAGGTAAAAATGTGGTTCTTGTAGACGATATGGTAGATACCGCAGGTACACTTACCAAGGCTGCCGATCTTATGATTGAACGTGGAGCCACAAGTGTCCGTGCAATTACCACGCACGGGTTGTTATCTGGAAACGCCTATGAAAGAATAGAAAAATCTCAATTAACCGAACTTATCGTTACCGATTCAATTCCGATTTCAGATAATCGAAAAAAGATAAAAGTATTGGGTTGTGCCGATCTATTTGCAGATGTTATGCATAGGGTTCATCACAATACTTCTATCTCATCAAAATTTTTAATGTAAATCAATTTTATATATATAATGAAGTCAATTACTATCAAAGGATCCCAAAGAGAAAGCGTGGGCAAGGTATCTACCAAGGCCTTACGTAATGCTGGAAAGGTCCCTTGCGTGCTTTACGGAGGGGATAAACCATTGCACTTTTCAGCTGATGAACTATCATTCAGACATTTGGTGTACACTCCTAACGCACACACTGTTGTGATTGAGTTGGAAGATGGCCAAAAGTTGAAAGCTGTATTACAGGACATTCAATTTCATCCTGTTACCGATAAAATTCTTCACATAGATTTTTATCAATTGTTCAACGACAAGCCTGTAACCATGAATATTCCTATTCGTTTGGAAGGAAATTCTCCAGGTGTAAGAAACGGTGGTCGTTTGCTTTTTAGAAAAAGAAAACTTGCGATCAAGGCTTTACCAGATTTATTGCCTGATTTTATCACTATCGATATTTCAAAATTGAGAATCGGTGGAACTATTCCGGTGGAAACACTTTTGAATGATGATTATACCATTCTTCACCCAGACAGCACAGCTGTTGTGCAGGTTAAGGCCTCTAGAACATCTGTTGATGACGTGGAGGAAGAAGAAGAAACTGAAGAAGGAGCAGAAGGAACTGAAGCAACAGCAGAAGGTGCTGATGCAGCAGCTCCGGCCGCTGAAGCGACGGAATAGTTTCGTGCTATAAATTAAACAAGCATCCCAACTTTATGATTACATGAAGTTTGGGATGCTTTTGTATTTTTGAACAAATGGAAACTTTCCCATGTTTCAATTCATCAAAGCACTTTTTGGCAAACCACAACGGGTATTGCATGAAACGGACAATATGAAAAAATTCCTGATTATCGGACTTGGTAATATCGGGACCGAATACCTCGAAACAAGGCATAATATCGGATTTAAAATTTTAGATTCCCTTTCGGAAAGGGAGGATTTTTCATTTAAAAATGAGAAACTGGGGGCAATTGCCTCATTCAAGCACAAAGGTAGAAGTGTCCTTTGTCTTAAACCATCCACCTATATGAACCTCAGTGGGAAAGCGGTCAAATATTGGATGGAAAAAGAGAAAATCCCTTTGGAAAACATATTAGTAGTCACTGATGATATCAATCTTCCATTTGGGACACTGCGTCTGAAGACCAAAGGCAGCGATGGGGGTCATAATGGACTAAAGGACGTCCAGAACACATTGCAAACAGTAAAATATAATCGATTTAGGTTTGGTGTCGGAGCCGAATTTTCTAAGGGTAGGCAAGTGGATTACGTGCTAGGCCAATGGAATGATGAAGAAAACAAAGCTCTTCCAGAACGTCTACAAAAATCTGTTGACCTCATTCACTCCTTTATCTTTTCAGGTGTAAAAAACACCATGAATCAATTCAACGGCACATGATGCTAGAATGTCTTAAACTCGAAAATTCCTGAGTCTGAATTATTCCCCTCTGCATCCGTTGTAATTACCTTCCAATAATATATTGTTCCTGATTCCACACTTACATTCAATTCCATAGTATTGGAAGCTGTGGTTCCCAAGGATGTTGTTGGAGGATTTGTAGTTGCAAAGAAAACTTCAAACCCTGAAATATCATTTTCCACATCAGCTCCTTGCCAAACCAATGTAACTTCATTATCTATGTTTCTTTGCACTGTTGAGCCGGAAACCGGACCTATCAATTGTGCAGGAAAAGGGGCGTAGGTTGTCTGCGAACCTGCATTGTAAAACAACCAGGTTTCACTAGTCGCGACCTGATCTGATCTTGTGCTCAAAGAAGTTACCGACCACGAGTATGGCGCTCCCTTAACAATGGATAAGCTAGCAGAAGTTGCTGCCGTTGAAATGGTTTGCGGAATATTGGTCTCTAGATTTACAACACTTAATGTATAGCTATCAGTATTGGATGAAGTCTGCCACTGAAAGGTAACTTGACTCAAGGTTTCATTCACACTAATACCTGTAGTACATTCAGAGTTTTGATCTGGAAAAACCAAATTGGTTCCTCCTGGAGCTGGTGGCGGGTCATCGCTGCCACAAGACCATAGTACGATAAGTAATCCCAAACTTTGAAAAATCCGCTTCATTCTTTAATCAATTTAAACTCCTCATTTATTTCAGATCCCTGTATTCGCATATAGTAAATTCCAGTCTGCAATGCCGAAAAATCCATTTCAAGTTCATTTCCTTCCACCCTCCTTGCAGTTTTCATGACCAATTGCCCATTGGCAGCGAATACATGTATATCTAAATCTCCAACAAAACCATTAAGAAACACCCTAGTATCGGCACCTACCGGATTTCGATAAAGAATAGGTTTGGAAGAAATAAAGAAAGCGTCTTCATAAGCACCTTGACACGGTAAATTGGTAAACACTTTAAGTGTGTTTAGCCCTTCTTTTAATTCCAACTGAATTTCTGCTGAAGTAGTTTGCGTAACCAAACCGTTCAATTCAATATTGTATAACGAACCTCCATCCATGACCAAACTCAACATATTCTCATCTATACTGACAAGTGTAGAAAGCAATGCCGGTTCTTCTATAACAACATTAAAACAAACTTCCTGATAGGTTATGGTGCCGTTAGTACCCGTAATACATAACGAATAGTTACCTGCATTTACATTTTGAAAGATATGTTCGTCTGTAAAGTCTGAGTTCAAATTTGTGCTTCCATTACTCAGAACCGCAGTATAGGTAATGGAGGTGTCCGCAGCAGTTATGCCAACAGAACCATCATTGTTTGTTCTGCATGACTCACTTTGAATTTCTACGGTAAAATTATCTGCCACAAATCTATTCACTGGACATCCACTAGTAT
The DNA here is from genome assembly GCF_049332665.1 of Flagellimonas rhodophyticola. Lineage (NCBI taxonomy): Bacteria > Pseudomonadati > Bacteroidota > Flavobacteriia > Flavobacteriales > Flavobacteriaceae > Flagellimonas > Flagellimonas rhodophyticola. Next base: position 256,698 of record NZ_CP186326.1, read on the forward strand.
CTACCTCTACTCCTTTTGGGGTTCCCAAACAAAGGTCATCACCATCATCAAAAACGCCATCTTCATCGTCATCTGGTCTGAAAGCTCCTTCTGCACAAACTTCCAATGAAAAAGCGACCAGTGAACCACCGTCATTTGCCGCTGTGTCCCTTACTTCCAAAGTCCATTCTCCCAAAGTAGTTTCTCCGCTCAACGAGGATAAAAAACCCAAAGGTGCAACAGTTCCCGAAATAGCCGGGTTACCAGAGCATACTAACGGGGTTCCAGCATCGTCAAAAATGGCATTTATATTATTTGCATCACCGCAGGCATTGGAAACCAAGGTAACACGCGTTCCTGATGGCGAAATAAGGTCAATTATTAAATCTTCCAGAAAAGTGTGGGTCAGTTCGATGCTTACATTAACATCAGAAACTGGTAAATCTTCAAATATCTGTACCGTAGAAACCACCGTTGGTGTTCCAAGGGCTGAGATCTCCAAGGGCAAATTTCCTGGCGACAAATTTTTACAATCAACCTGATTTGTTGTAAAGCTAAATGGCGTTCCAAATGTACCTGTTCCACAGGCATTACTGGGTCTTACTCTCCAAAAGTATTCGGTCTCTTCATTTAAACTGGTCGTCTGATAAAATCCAAAAGGAACACTGGCAGATTCCACAACACTTGCAAAGCCAACATCAGTAGCTATCTCAACATCATAATTGGAGTACAGTTCATTTTCTTCCCATTCCAACAACGGAAGTATGGAAGTGTTTGCTTCAGTATCCGCGGGTGATGAAAGAACTATATCAGCAAAATTGCCATCGTTGATAACCAATGTTAAAGGAACATTTGTAGTGTTGGAAGCAGAAGTTGCCGTAACGATAATATCATATGTTCCGGGCGTTGCTGCATTGGTATTTGAAATGGTCAAATTTACAGCAGTATCATCTGCACTTGCTTGAGTCGGAGAGAAAGAATCCGTAACTCCCGGAGGCAAACCTGAAACTGAAAATGTGGAGGTTTCCCCAAATCCACCAAATGTCTCATAAACAAATGGTATTACACTATTGCTGGGTTGACACACCTGATGTGTTAGATCTTGAAAGTTTAGCACTACTTCCGATTCTTGTATGGTAAAGTTTGAGGAATTCACCGCAAAGAAAACATTATCACTGGCCTTGATCATGATACGAGCTGTTGTACTAGCATTCCCTGGAATAAGTACATTCTCGCTTCCATCATTGAAGGTGTCATCGGCCAGGGTTATGGGAAATGTATTTCCTCCGTCAAGAGATAATAGAATGTCCACATTTTTGGTGTCAATTGGCAAAACATTGGTGTTAGCGACGTCCCAAGTAATTTCCTGGGATGATCCACCGGCATAAACTTCATTTGTGGTTTGCGATGTCACAGAAAAAGGACCTGCAGATTTAATCACTTGAACATCAAGAATATCAGAAACTACCTGTCCTCCACCGTCACCATTGTCTCGAACCGTTAGGGCAAACTTCATGTTTCGCTCTATATTCGAAACTGTTTCCCATTCATCATTGGTCTGCGGAGCAGTCTGTGTCAAATTTCCCTGAACAACACTTGAAAGTCTAGGAAAATATCGTGTTGGGTCAGTAGTAGGAGGCAAAGATCTAAAATTCGCTCCGCTGGGATTATCCGGACCAAAATTATTTGTCGTGACCACTCCATCATCTATTTGTTCCCATACATAGGTAAGTATGTCACCAACATCACTGTCTGTAGCCGAGCCTTCGAGCATAAAAGCTGTTCCCAGTGGAATAACATAGTCTCCCATTGGTGTTACCATCGGAGGGGAGTTGGTCAAGACTGTTGTTTGAGCGCAAGAAACGGTCTGTAAATAATCTGAAATCTGTACAATACTATTATAGTGAAAATAACTATCCCCATTGGGAGCAACATTGTTTCCTGGCACAATCCCTGCATAACCCATAATTGTAGTTCCGCTAGCTGGTTCTGCTTGTACACCGGACCCTTCAGATTCGAAAGACCACGTATGGTTTGCGCCAAATTGGTGACCTAGCTCATGCGAAACAAAATCAAAATCAAATATATCACCCTCCGGAATAGAGGCGGAAGAAAACGCGCTTCCTTTTCTATTATCCACGCAAACTGCTCCTATAAACCCGGCATTACCATTATTCTGTGCAGCTGTTTCAACTTTGTTGAAAAGGTGCCCAACATCATAATTAGCCTCTCCGATTGTAGAAGTTAGGGTACTCTGAACTTGACCGTTCAGATTGCCGTTGTAGGGGTCGGTGGCTGCATTCGTAAAAATTACCTGATCATTGTTTGCCACCAATTCCATGGTCACGCCCAAATCAGTCTCAAAAACCCCATTAACTCTCGTCAATGTAGCATTTATTGCCGCCAGTGCATCTACCACGGTACCCCCGTGAAATTGAGCATACTCCCCGGTAGTTGAAACCGCAATCCGATATCTGCGAAGTAATTGGTCGCCAACCAATGGAACTATGGTTTTCCCCGCACTTTGGTTAAGTTTCTTTTCTAGATTTTGTTGAAATTTCTCGGTGCCACACTCAAATCCAATTTTACTTTGAGTTCCTTTACCATATACAACATAAGCTCCTTTTTTGTTCAAAACGGGCTCCATAAATGTAGTTTCACGAGTCTTCGAATCGACAATCATGCTTTGCAAGCCCTTGTGCGAGCTGCTCATTTTTACCCGATATTTTCCGTCCACGCTTTTACCTGAAAAGGATTTTATGCTTGGATATTTCTTTGCGAGTTCGGGATGAAGTACGGAAGTTTCATGCAGTTCAAAGGCAATTACTTTACCCTTACCAACAGGAAGATAAACCACTTGTGTATTCCCTTTACTAAAGTTGGAAGCTTTAAGCTCCTTGGCAAAAAATTCATCGTTCAGGGAAAAAATTGCTCCACCCTTATCCATATTCTTTATTGAAGCACTCTTAAAACTAGATTTTTTGGGAATCGACTGCCAATATCCCTGTTGTGCATATGTACAAAAGCAGACAAAAAATATGGTTATTGAGGAAACAAAATGTAATTTAGCTTTCATACGAATGGGGCATATGTCAAATTCAAAAATAGCCTTTTTTATTTTCTTGATTACGTGGTAACAGTTCAAGGCATTTCACAGTTTTCCGATATTTCGTTTAAAACGGCCATAACCATTGGCACTTTTGATGGTGTTCACCTTGGTCATACCAAGATATTGGAACGCCTCATAAATAATGCCAAAAATGAAGGATTAAAGTCTACGGTCCTCACATTTTTTCCGCACCCTAGAATGGTATTACAGAAGGACACAGATATTAAACTATTAAATACTCTGGATGAAAAAGTTCAGATTTTGGATGCAATGGGACTGGATTATTTGATTATCCATCCATTCACCAAAGACTTTTCTCGACTATCCGCTACCGAATTTGTTCGCGATATCTTGGTTAATACTTTAAATACAAAGAAGATTATTATCGGTTATGACCATAGATTTGGCCGCAACCGAAACGCCAATATCCAAGACCTGAATACCTTTGGAAACGCCCTTGGTTTTGATGTGGAGGAGATTCCAGCTCAGGAAATCGACGAGGTATCGGTAAGTTCCACAAAGATTAGAAATGCCCTATTGGAAGGTGACATTGCCACTGCAAACGAATATCTTACGTATCCCTATATACTAACGGGCACCATTAAAAAAGGTAAAGGCCTTGGTAAGCAATTTGGTTTTCCTACGGCCAATCTTCATATTGCTGAGGATTATAAACTCATTCCAAAAAATGGTGTGTACGTAGTCAAGGGTATTATAAATGGCAATGAACACCATGGTATGATGAATATCGGATTCAACCCAACCGTATCCGGTACCGAAAAAAGCATAGAAGTCAACTTTTTTGAGTTTGAAGGGGACTTATACGATAAAAAAATACAGGTTAACATTTTGCATCGCATTCGTGATGAGCACAAATTTGATTCCGTAGAAGAACTGCAAGAACAACTAAAACAGGATAAAAAACAGTCGCTCTTGTTAATTTCAAAATAAAATGCTGAACCAATTTCTTTTTAAGAAAATTGACAATGCACAACTTATAGTCTTTAGGGTATTTTATGGACTTTTGGTGAGTGCGGAATGTTATGGGGCCATTGCCACAGGTTGGGTAAGAAAGACTCTTATAGAGCCTAAATTTACCTTCTCTTTTATTGGCTTTGAGTGGTTGCAACCTTTGCCAGGCAGCGGAATGTATATCTATTTTGCCATTATGGGCACCTTAGGTCTTCTAATTACAATAGGTTATAAATATCGCTATAGTGCATTTGCATTTGCCATTATGTGGACGGCGGTTTATTTAATGCAAAAAACTTCATACAACAACCATTATTACTTGTTGATGCTCCTTGCTTATATCATGGCATTTTTTCCCGCCGAACGCAATTATTCCTTGGATGCCAAAAGAATGCCTTCCCTTCAATCACATACTATGCCCAATTGGGTCAGATGGACTATCATTTTACAGCTTTTTATAGTGTACACCTATGCATCCGTGGCTAAACTTTATGAAGATTGGCTTGATTTCAGTATCATCGAAATCTTGATGAAATCCAAAAGTGATTATTATCTGATTGGTGAATTCCTTCAGCATAAATGGGTTCATAAAATAGTGGGAGTATTTGGAATTCTTTTCGACTTACTCATTGTGCCTGCTTTGCTCTGGAAGCCCACAAGAAAGTTAGCCTTTGCCTTTTCCATCTTCTTTCATTTGTTTAACAGTATTGTTTTTCAGATAGGAATTTTCCCTTATTTATCTCTTGCCTTTATTGTGTTTTTCTTTCCTCCCCAAACCATACGAAATGTCTTTCTGCGGCCCAAAGAGATACAGATAGAAAATACACGGGAATATCCGGATAATAAAAAATGGATTGTTTCTGCACTTAGTATTTACTTTATTGTACAACTTCTTTTGCCATTGAGACACCATACTTTTAAAGACGACGTGCTTTGGACAGAAGAAGGACATCGCCTAAGCTGGCGAATGATGTTGAGGAGTCGTTCAGGAAATATTCGCTTCAAAGTGGTAAACAAACAGACCAATAAGGGGAAATATGTTGATTTGGATGAGTACCTCACAAAAAAACAGCGTCGGAAAGTAGCAACGTACCCAGATTTTATTTGGCAGTTCGCCCAACATTTAAAAAAGGAATACGCCAAAAACGGCGAAGACATTCAAGTTTTTGTTTACGGTCAAGTGCGAGTAAACAATCGTAAATATCAAGAACTTATTGACCCAAAAGTAGATTTGGCCAGTGTTCCATGGAAACATTTCTCCCACAACGAGTGGATAAGACCTTCCCAAAAAGAATAATAGTTGGGCAACTATTAAGATTGGCTTAAATTTGCGGCTCAAAACAAGGCCATGCTTCAATTACAGACAATTAGGAAAAACAAGGAAAGTATCATTACAGCGCTTAAAAAGCGAAACATTGATGCCGAACCTATTTTGTCCGCTATTCTCGATTTAGACGAGAAAAGACGTTCCATCCAAACGGAGTTGGATAGTACTTTGGCCGAGTCCAACAAACTTTCTAAGGAAATAGGCATGCTTTTTAAATCGGGAAAAGCTCAGGAAGCCAATGCCCTAAAAGCTCAAACAGCTGGACTTAAAGAAGCTACAAAACAACTGGGTGATGAATTGAATGCAGCGGCTGAAGCATTGCAAGAACAACTATACCAATTACCCAACATTCCACATGAATCGGTGCCAGCCGGCAGCACAGATGAAGACAATGAAGAAATTTTCAATGAAGGGGAAATTCCATCACTTTCCGAAGGAGCCTTGCCCCATTGGGAACTGGCAAAGAAATACGATATTATCGATTTTGAGCTTGGCGTAAAAGTCACCGGTGCTGGTTTTCCAATTTATAAAGGCAAAGGAGCCAGACTTCAACGAGCCTTAGTCTCCTATTTTCTAGATAAAAATACCGAAGCCGGGTATACTGAAGTGCAACCTCCACACATGGTGAATGAAGCTTCAGGCTATGGCACGGGGCAGTTACCCGATAAAGAAGGTCAAATGTACCATGTACAGGCCGATGATCTATACCTGATTCCAACAGCTGAAGTACCAATAACCAATTTGCATAGAGGAGATATTGTTGCTCAAACAGATTTTCCTATCAAATATACCGGATACACACCTTGCTTTAGAAGAGAGGCAGGAAGCTATGGTGCCCACGTGCGTGGTTTAAATCGCTTGCATCAATTTGATAAAGTCGAGATTGTACGTGTGGAGCTCCCAAGCAAGTCTTACAAAGCTTTGAACGAAATGGTAGAGCATGTTAAAAACATCCTTCGAGAATTGAAATTACCCTACCGGATTCTTCGTCTTTGTGGAGGTGATTTAGGTTTTACTTCTGCGCTGACGTATGATTTTGAAGTGTTTTCTACAGCTCAGGACAGATGGCTGGAAATCAGCTCAGTGTCCAACTTTGAGACTTTTCAAGCCAACAGATTAAAGCTCCGTTTTAAGGATGATAACGGGAAAAGCCAATTGGCCCATACATTAAATGGAAGTGCACTCGCGCTGCCTAGAGTGTTGGCCGGAATATTGGAAAACTATCAGACACCTGATGGAGTAAAAATACCGGAGGTTTTGGTGCCCTATTGTGGATTTGACATTATCAAATAGGTCCTGTTAGCTTCATTTATTTGGATTCACTTAACAGAATTCGGTACATTTCTACGTTATATTTGATATAAAATATCGTATTGCGGTACATCCTACTTTTAATATCGTACTTCTCCCTTCTAACTTTTTCCTATTCGCAGGAAGATTTTCTGGCAAAGCAGTATTTTAATGATGGTGACTACGACAAAGCCGTGGTTTTCTATGAAAAACTGGTAAGGAAAAATCCAAGACGAACGGACTATTCAGAAGGTTTGGTGGCCTGTTATCAGCAATTGGAACGCTATTCCGATGCCGAGAGTTTCCTGTTGAAAAAGATTGAAGACACCTATGCGTTCCCAACATTTTTTATAGAACTTGGGTATAACTACACACTTCAAAATCAGGCTGAAAAGTCCATAACATATTACAATAAAGCACTTCAAAAAATTGATGAAAATCCCAATTTTGGATATAGTGTTGGCTACCGATTTCAAAAATATGCCTTGTTAGACCAGGCTATTCAAGCCTATACCCGAGCAATGGCACTCAAACCCGATTTGAATTATGATTTTCAACTAGCCAGGATTTATGGAGAGCAAGGTGATATTGAAAAAATGTATCAATCGTATCTGAATCTCATTGCAGAAGGCAGAACATCCCGTTCCAATATTCTTCGAAACATTGATGATTTTATTTCTGAAGACCCTTCCAACACAAACAATGTATTGCTTCGAAAAGTGTTGCTGAAAAATGCCCAGAAAAATCCAGATATTCTATGGAATGAATTGTTGAGTTGGTTGTTCATCCAACAAAAACAATACAACAGCGCTTTTAGTCAAGAAAAGGCCATATACAAACGTTCTGAAGGAAGCTCAATGGACAGACTCAATAGTCTCGGGCAAATTGCATTGGAAGACAAAGACTATCAATCTGCGACTTCCATTTTCGAATATATTGTGGAGAACAGCAATAGTCCAGTGGCCAAATTAAATGCCGAACTTCACTTGATCGATATAGAACTTGTTGATGCGAACAGCAAAAGATTAGATGCCGTAGAAAAGAAGTTTGACAAAATGATAATGGAATATGGCTACGAAAGTCGAACCTTACAACTGCAAATAGCCTATGCCAATTTCTTAACCTTTAAAAAAGAGAATGCCACCCCCGCAATTGCCATGCTCAAAGAGAGCTTAAGACTTCCTTTAAGTCGGATGGGAGTGGCCTATGTAAAATTAGCTTTAGGAGATATTTTGGTTTTCGACCAAAAATTCAATCAGGCGCTGATTTATTTCACCCAGGTTCAGAAAAGTCTAAAAAATGATGTTCTTGGGCAGGATGCACGCTTTAAAGTAGCCCAAACAAGCTTTTATAAAGGGGATTTTGACTGGGCATTGACCCAATTAAAAGTACTTCGGGGTTCCACTTCTCAATTGATTGCCAATGATGCCATGCAATTAAGTCTTTTGATTTCAGACAATTCATTGGAAGATTCGACCCAAACCGCCTTAAAAAAATATGCTCGGGCAGATTTATTGGCCTATCAGAACAAAAATAAAGCAGCTATTGAAGCTTTAGAAGATATTTTACAAAACCATAAAGGGGAGAAAATAGAAGACGAAGCCTTGTTGCGGCAAGCACAACTATTGGAAGGACAAAAATCTTTCACTGACGCAGAGTTCAACTACCAAAAAATAGTGGAGTTTTATGCAGATGGAATCCTTGCAGACGATGCTCATTTTGCTTTGGGTGAATTATACAGGACCCGATTGAATGAGCCGGAAAAGGCAAAGAACCATTTCGAAAAGATCATTTATAATTATCAGGACAGTTATTATTTTCCAAAAGCCCGAAAGCATTTTCGAAGACTCAGGGGCGATGTGGTCAACTAATTCTTCGTTTCTTTGAATCGTTAAATGAATTAGGAATGCTGATATACAATGTTACCATCAACATAGATGAAAGCGCACATGATGAGTGGTTGTCATGGATGAAGGACAAGCATGTTCCCGATATGCTGGCCACGGGAAAATTTTCACATGCAAAAATGACCAAAGTACTGGTCGAAGAAGAGATGGGGGGAGTTACCTATTCCATTCAATATACCACAAAAGATCGCGCCACCTTGGAGTCTTATTACAAGGAAGATGCCGAGCGCCTTCGCGGAGATGGCATGAAGCGATTCGCAAATAAATTTGTGGCGTTCCGAACAGAACTCGAGGTCATTAGCCAACAGATTCCTTAGGTCTTGGAATATCTTTTTACATATGGCACACTCAAAAACGAACAGGTGCAGCATTACATTTTCCATAGAACTCTGGAAGGTCAATCCGATTCACTTCCAGGCTTTAAACGTTTAGAGAACGTAGTGTACGACCGCTATCCACTTGTAATAAATACCGATAATCCAAACGACACTGTAGAAGGTGTTGCGTACAAAGTCTCCCTGGATGAGTTGATGCAGGCCGATGTCTATGAAACCAAGGCTTACAAACGAATAAAAATGTCTTTGAAATCAGGCATTTCAGCTTGGGTCTATGTTGAAAATTCGAATTAACTTGCAAAAAAAGTCCCGTGTCCAAAAAAAACAAAAAGAAGTTTATCCATCACAAGACACAAAAAGCCAAAAACGGGAATTTTGATGGCGCTGTAAAGGCAAAAAAGCATTTAGGGCAGCACTTTCTCAAAGATGAATCCATCGCTCAAAAAATCGCAGATACCCTAACCCTTGATGGCTATTCCAATGTAATTGAAGTTGGTCCTGGAATGGGAGTACTCACTAAATATCTTTTGCAAAGAGATTTGGATTTGGTCGCCATGGACCTTGATGAAGAATCCATTGTCTACCTGAACCATAGTTTTCGATTAGAACATCCAGCCATTCTGGAACGTAATAATCGATTCAACGTTATTGAAGCTGATTTTTTAAAGTTCAATATGTATCAACTCTATGGAGATGAACAATTTGCCATTACCGGCAACTTTCCTTACAATATATCGACCCAGATAGTTTTCAAAATGCTGGAGATGCGGCGACAGATTCCAGAATTTTCTGGTATGTTCCAAAAAGAAGTTGCTCAACGCATCTGTGAAAAACCAGGAAGCAAGGCCTATGGAATCCTTTCTGTACTTGTACAAGCGTTCTATGAGGCCAAGTACTTGTTTACGGTTCCCCCTCAAGTTTTTGACCCTCCACCCAAAGTAGATTCTGGTGTTCTGTGCTTAACAAGAAAACATGATCTGACATTGCCATGTGATGAACATTTGTTCTTCAAAGTGGTTAAACTGGCCTTTAATCAGCGACGCAAGACCATTCGCAATAGCCTTAAAACGTTTAACCTTTCCCAAAATCTAAAAGAAGATACTATCTTTGATCGGCGCCCAGAACAGCTCAGCGTAGCTGATTTTATTGCCCTAACACAGAAGATAGCCAATGACCCCGTTTAAACTAACAGACGAGCTTATTGTTGACATCAAGCAGATGATCACCGATAAAAAGAACGGTGACCTACGCGCTATGATGAAGGAGTTCCACTATGCAGATATTGCCGAAATAGCTGACGAACTGAAGGTGGAAGAGGCCACTTATCTGATTAAATTGCTGGATAGCGAAAAGACTTCAGACATTCTTGCAGAGATGGATGAAGATATTCGGGAGGCAGTTCTGAACAATCTTTCGGTAAAAGAAATTGCTGAGGAGCTCGAAGAATTGGATACCGATGATGCCGCAGATATTATAAGCGAGCTTCCAAAAGAAATCATCCAAGAGGTCATTTCTGAGATTGAAGATAAAGAACATGCGAAAGACATTGTAGATCTTTTACGATATGATGAAGATTCCGCTGGTGGACTTATGGCAAAGGAGTTGGTTAAGGTGAATGAAAACTGGAATGTACTCACCTGTGTGAAAGAAATGCGGGCACAGGCAGAAAATGTTACCCGGGTGCACTCCATTTATGTTGTTGACGGTGAGGAAAAACTAAAAGGTAGACTGTCTTTGAAGGATCTTTTGACTACCTCTACCAAAACACACATCAAGGATGTATATATCTCCAAGGTAGATTCCGTAGATGTCAATGAAAAGGCGGAGGAAGTTGCCAAAATCATGTCCAAATATGATTTGGAGGCTATTCCCGTGGTAGATGAGATTGGCAGGCTTGTGGGTAGAATTACCATTGACGATATTGTTGATGTTATAAAAGAAGAAGCTGATAAGGATTACCAATTGGCCGCAGGTATCTCGCAAGATGTTGAGGCAGATGATAGTATATGGGAACTGACCCGCGCACGACTGCCATGGCTAATTTTAGGCCTTTTGGGTGGTTTGGGAGCTGCCGTTATTATGGGAAGCTTTGAGGAAATCATTCGAGATTATCAAGAAATCCTATATTTTACCCCATTGATTGCGGCTATGGCCGGAAATGTTGGTGTACAGTCTAGCGCAATCATTGTGCAAGGACTCGCCAACGATGACCTAAAAGGAAGTATAAGTAATCGGTTGATCAAAGAGATGCTTTTGGCACTATTGAATGGTCTTATTTTAGCTGCGCTTCTCTTGATTTTTACATGGATATGGAAAGGTGATTTTTTAACAGCTTTGGCCATATCCATCTCATTGGTAGTGGTAATTATAGTGGCCGGAATTATCGGCACTTTTATTCCTTTATTCTTGGATAGAAGAGGCATTGATCCTGCTATCGCTACAGGGCCATTTATCACAACAAGCAATGATATTTTTGGAATCCTGATCTACTTCTGGATTTCCAAATTGGTTCTGGGTATTTAATTTTTCGTGTATATGAATTCAATCAATCTAAAAGAAAAACATCAGCTTTTTTCCAAACAATGGCATCCACACCAAATTGCAACCGTAGATGATATGCAAGTTATCTTGGCAAAAATCAAAGGAGAATTTGTTTGGCATTCCCATGATAATGAAGATGAACTTTTTCAGGTTTTAAAAGGAACCCTATATATGAAATTTCGTGATAGGACAGAAGTAGTAAAGACCGGTGAAATCATCGTGGTCCCCAAAGGAGTAGAGCATTGCCCTTCTACAAAGGATGGAGAAGAGGTGCACCTTTTACTTTTTGAAAAACAAAGTACTGCCCATACTGGGGATGTAAAACATGAAATGACCCAAACTGAATATCCAAAAATTTAAGGAATTGTATATTTAGCCGATGAAAGTTCTCCACCTCGACACCAACCACCCACTGCTTCTTGACCAACTTGCCCAATTAGGGTTTGATAATGATGAAGATTATACCTCCTCAAAAGAAGTAATTGAAAAGAAAATCCATTTATACGATGGGTTGATTATCCGCAGTAGATTTACCTTGGACCAACATTTTTTAGACAAGGCGACCAATTTAAAATTTATTGGTCGTGTCGGAGCTGGACTTGAAAATATTGACACCACTTACGCAAAACAAAAAGATATCTTCTTGGCTTCTGCCCCAGAAGGCAATAGAAATGCCGTTGGCGAACACACGCTTGGTATGTTGTTATCGCTCATGAACAAAATGGGTAAGGCTAACCGCGAAGTAAAAAAAGGCAAATGGGACCGCGAGGGTAACCGGGGAGCAGAATTGGATGGCAAAACAGTAGGTATTATCGGTTATGGTAATATGGGGAAAGCCTTTGCGAAAAAACTAATAGGTTTTGATGTTGAGGTCATTTGCTATGATATTATTGGTGGTGTTGGAGATGATAATGCCCGCCAAGTGGGAATTATGGAGTTTCAACAAAAATCAGATGTTGTCAGTTTGCACGTCCCTCAGACAGAATCTACATTGGGAATGATCAATGCAGAATTTATTCAAGCATTCCATAAACCTTTCTGGTTATTGAATACTGCTCGTGGAAAGTGTGTTGTCACTAAAGACCTTGTCAATGCTTTAAAAGCTGAAAAAATTCTGGGAGCAGGATTGGACGTGTTGGAGTATGAGAAAAAATCCTTCGAAACTATGTTCACACAAAAACCCAAGGCCTTTAAATATCTCCGTAAGGCCAAAAATGTACTTTTGACTCCCCATGTTGCTGGTTGGACTGTGGAGAGCAAAGAAAAATTGGCACAGACAATCGTAGACAAAATCCAAGCTAGATTTTGCTAATTTTAGTGGGTGAAGAAGACCATTTTTGTTTTTTCTGCGCTCATTGTAGCACTGTTGGCGCTTTTCCAGCTAAGTAGATATGCATATTTCTCAGGAGATATTGCCATTGAATTGGTTATCGCTGTTATAGCGGTCATCTTCTTTATCATTGGAATCTACATAAATAAAAAATCGGGAGGGCACTACTCTACCAAGTCAGCGACAATTGATTCTGAGAAGATAAACAAACTGGGCATCAGCAATAGAGAATATGAAGTGCTGCTGCATATCTCCGTAGGGATGTCAAACAAAGAGATTGCTGACAAACTTTTTATTTCAGAAAGCACTATAAAAACCCATGTATCCAACCTATTGGTAAAATTGGATGCTAAACGAAGAACTCAGGCCATTCAAAAGGCAAAAGATCTTCAAATTCTCCCCCATTAACTGAATTTGGTACTTTAGTATGACCGTCAAACTGGACCGGTGCGTTACTTTTATTGCAACCAAGTAAATCTATCAATATGAAAAAAACCATACTTCGATTCGGGCTCTATGGAGCAATAACTATTTGGACCTTATTCTTGATCAGTCTATACCTCCTCGACAACTTATCATTTGCTACTCAAGAAGTTTTAGGATATGCTGCTATGATTATTTCCTTGGGCTTTGTCTATTTTGGAATCAAGCATTTCAGGGATAAAGAGAATGAAGGTAAGGTCAGTTTTAAAAATGCCTTGAAAATCGGAATATTGATCAGTCTTATTACTGCTTTTGCCTTTGGTGTTCTGGATACTATTTATTCGCAAATATTAAATCCTGAATTTATGACAGAATATTATGATACAGTTGTTGAAGGTTTAAGAAATACCCTTCCCCCAGATGAGTTTGAAAAAAGATTGACAGAAATAAATGCTGAAAAAGAAATGTTTTCAAACCCACTTATTGCATTTGCCTTTATGTCCATGATGGTGCTGGTAATAGGATTTATTATTTCATTAATTTCAGCATTAATCTTACAACGCAAATAATTGATTATGACAATTGACGCCAAAACACCAGATGAATACATAAGCAAACTCCCGGAAGACCGAAAAGCTGCGGTTGCCAAATTGCGACAAACTATAAAATCAAATCTGCCAGCAGGATTCGAAGAATGTATCAGTTATAAAATGATTGGTTATGTGGTACCCCATTCGCTATACCCAGATGGGTACCATTGTGACACAAAATTGCCCTTACCGTTCATCAATGTTGCTTCCCAAAAGCACTTTGTGGCCCTATACCATTCTGGAATTTATGCAGATAAAAAGTTATTGGATTGGTTTGCTGGTGAATATCCAAAATATGTAAAAACCAAATTGGATATGGGCAAGAGTTGTGTCCGTTTTAAGAAAGTAGATACTATTCCATATGATCTTATCGCAGAGCTGTGTCAAAAGATGACACCAGAGGCTTGGATTGCACTTTATGAAAAGAATGTAAAAAATCGTAAAAAATAAAATATGAAAAACAGGGTAACAGGATTGGGAGGCTTCTTCTTCAAAACAAAAGATCCAGATGCCATTAAAACATGGTACAAGGAGCGACTGGGAATACCGACGGATCAATACGGATGGAGCTTTTGGTGGAAAGATCCGGATGGCAACGATTGTATGACACAATGGAGTCCATTTAAAGATGACACCACCTATTTCCAACCCAGTGAAAAACAGTTCATGATGAACTTTCGCGTAGAAAATTTGAAAGAGCTCTTGGCAGCTTTAAAGGAAGAAGGTGTAACCATTGTGGGTAAAGTCGAGGAGTATGACTATGGCAAATTCGGTTGGATTTTGGACCCCGAGGGCAACAAAATTGAACTTTGGGAACCTGTTGATAAAGCTTTTCTTTAGGTATTGAATTATTTGCTAATTTTAGATTCAGTATTAACCAACAAACAATGTAATGTCAGAAGAAGAAAAAGACTTAGGTGACAAAGCCAAAGAAGCAGCTGGAGATTTTGCCGATGAGGCCAAAAAAACAGCAAATGAATTTGCCGAAGGCATAAAAGGCGCCGGCGGTGATAATAAAAAAATGCTTGCTGGAATTTTAGCCATCTTATTGGGCTCTCTCGGAGTTCACAAGTTCATACTCGGTTATAACAAAGAAGGATTTATTCTCTTAGGTTTTTCAATTGTAGCCTATATTCTAGTTTGCTTTGTCATTGGAGCATTTTTAGCATGGATTCCAGGCGTTATCGGACTGATAGAAGGTATAATCTATCTTACCAAATCCGATGAGGAGTTTTATAACACATACCAGGTAGGCAAGAAACCTTGGTTCTAAAAAATTAGCCGGAGAAATTCCCTCCGGCTTTTTATTTAATTATATCATCGTAATATTGCAATATTAAAATTTTGTTTATATTTGTACTCATATGGGAGTTACTAAAACACATATGTTCACGGTAAGACAAAACGAATTGGCCCAAGTTGCTAAGGTTTTGGCGCATCCGGCACGAATTGCAATTTTGGAATACATCAGCAAGCAAGAAGGATGTATTTGTAACGATTTGGTGGATGTTATCGGTCTTGCGCAACCAACAATCTCCCAACACTTAAATGAAATCAAAAAAATCGGCCTTCTAAAAGGAACTTTTGAAGGCAAAAATCTTTGTTATTGTATAAATGAAGAACGTTGGGAAGAACTACAACAGTCTTTCCAAGTATTCTTCTCCAATATTAATTTTAATTGTTGTTGATCATGAATACATCAGAATTTTTATCCCTATTAAAACAACACCAAGACAAGAGTCTGTTATTTGAGTATGCCGACGGTAAATTGGTTGGGGCAAATTACCATATTACCGAAGTAAAAAACACCATTATTGATTCCATTGATTGTGGTGCTCAGACTGATTTCTGGAAAGAAACGGTAGTACAGCTATGGGAAAGCCCAAAGGAAATTGGCAAAACCGAGTACATGTCTGTCTACAAAGCTTTGGCCATATTGAATAAAGTAGATCGAATAAAGCCCATGACCAGAGATGCAGAAATCAAATTTGAATATAGCAATGATGGCTTTCACACTGCCCAACTTTTTGTAAATGACTACGTCTTGGACGTCGATTCTTTACAATTTAAGCTCTCTGTGAAAAAAACGGACTGTAAAGCAAAGGAAACTTGTGGTGTAACTGAAAAAGTTGACCAAGAAAAGGTTGAGGCTGCAGCGGGATGTGCCCCAGAAAGCGGTTGTTGCTAAAATGAAAAGATGGTGGTCAGAGAAATGAAAATAGCGGACTGGAATCAGGTTGCTCGAATATATGAACAGGGCATCGCCACAGGTTTCGCCACATTTGAAAAAACAGTTCCTGATTATAACAGCTGGAGCCAAGCTCATTTGGAAAAATGCCGGTTAGTTGCGGAAGAAAATGGGAAGATTACCGGCTGGGCGGCCTTATCTCCCGTTTCTAGCAGATGTGTTTATGGCGGAGTGGGAGAAGTCAGTGTTTACATTGAAAAAAGCAACCGTGGAAAGGGTGTTGGAAAACTGCTTTTAGAACAATTGATCACCGAAAGTGAAAAAGCTGGATTTTGGACTATACAATCAGGAATTTTTCCAGAGAATGAGGGTAGCATTCAATTGCACAAAAAAGTTGGTTTCCGTTTTATTGGCAAGCGCGAACGCGTTGGCAAACTTGACGGAGCTTGGAGAGATAACCTGCTGTTCGAAAAACGAAGTATTAAAATTGGAATAGATTAAACACTTAAAACCCAAAAATGAAAAACGTATTGGTGCTTTGCACCGGAAATTCTTGTCGCAGCCAAATGGCGCATGGCTATTTAAACCACCTTCAAGATTCACTTGCCCATATTTATAGCGCAGGAATCGAGACACATGGACTAAATCCAGGTGCTGTGTCCATAATGAAAGAAGATGGAATCGACATTACTCAACACACCTCTAACCATGTTGATGAATATGATGGTATCTCATGGGATTTTATAATTACAGTCTGTGATCACGCCAAGGAAAATTGTCCTTTTATTCCGGCTGAAAATGCACAACGTATACATCATAACTTTTTTGACCCATCTAAAGTTTCCGGAACGGATGAAGAAAAGCACTCAGCCTTTCTAAAGACCAGGAACGAAATAAAAGAGTTTTGCCAGGATTTTGTGAAAGAAGAATTAATGAACTAGACTCAACTCAGATAATGTAGTCTATTCGATGGCGGATTGGGTATTTCCTTCCGCCATTTTTCGTTCCAATTCAGCTTGGAATTCCTCCATTACTGGTTTAACCGTACTTTCCGGCAAATCGGCAATCCGAATGTACATTAAACCGTCCACTGAATTATTAAACAAAGGATCTACATTAAACGCAACCACTTTTGCATTTTGTTTGATGTATTTTTTAATTAGTACTGGTAAACGAAGACTCCCAGTTTCTATCTCACTGATCAATTTGTCAAACTTATTTAAATCCGCCTGGGTCTCGTCAAAAACAAATTCCTTGTCCGCATCCTTCAACTGAACCTTGAACTCCTTTTTCGGTCTTATGTATTGCGCCACGTAAGGGTCCCAATAGTTGGATTTCATGAACTCGATCATCAAGGATTTTGAAAAGTTGGAAAATTGATTACTTATACTGACTCCTCCAATTAAATATTTATGCTCTGGATGCCTTAAAGTGGTATGAACGATTCCTTTCCACAACAAAAAAAGCGGCATCGGTTTTTGTTGATATTCTTTCATGATGTAGGCCCTACCCATTTCAATGGACCGCTCCATCATTCCATACAATTCGGGTTCAAAACGGAACAAATCCTGAAGATAAAATCCATCAATCCCATACTTCTTGAATATTTCTGACCCTAAACCCATTCGGTAGGCCCCTACAATGGCCTTGCCATCATTGTCCCAAAGAAAAAGGTGATGATAATAAGAGTCAAATTCATCCAGATCAATCGAGTTGTTGGTCCCCTCTCCCACCTCACGGAAGGTTATTTCCCGTTGACGGCCGATTTCATTCAAAATAAAGGGCATATCCGATTGTTGAGCGAGAAAAACCTCGTAGTTTTTGCTTTGCAACATTCTGCAGTCCTTCTCACGAAGTTTATCAATCTCTCCCTCCAATACTTCTGAGCTCACTGCTGTGGCAATCTTTTTTGGAGGTTTTGGAATTTTCAAAGTAGTGGGCACCTTATCGATCAAGCGTTCCTTTTCAAAAACATTGGCAAGCAAATACGTTTTTTTACGAAGCAGTTCAGTAAAGGACTCTAAAGTGGGCTCTTCTTGTTGTGCTTTAACGGATATGGGCTGACCGATTCTAACTTTAATTGGTCTACTGCTTTGTGATGTTACCTCCGAAGGTAATTTGGCCGTCCTGAAAACATCGTTCATCTTGGACAGTCGATAAAAAAGTCTGCTATTTCTAGCATGAAAGTAAATAGGTACCACCGGCACTTCAGCTTTTCGTATCAGTTTTAGTGCAGCTTCTTCCCAAGGTTTATCGACCACCAACTTTCCGTCACGATAGGTAGATACTTCCCCGGCAGGGAATATTCCTAAGGGATGTCCCTCCTGCAAATGCAACAACGCAGTTTTGAATCCCATAATACTGCTTTTGGCATCCTTATGGTTTTCAAATGGATTCACCGGCATAATAAACGGCTTAAGGGGTTCAATTCGATGCAGTAAAAAATTGGCAATTATCTTAAAGTCATCCCGTTCCTGAAGCATCAATTTCAACAATAAAACCCCATCAATACCACCTAGTGGATGGTTACTAATAGTGATATAAGGCCCTGTTTTTGGAAGTCGTTTTAAGTCTTCTTCCGGAATTTCAAAATCAATTTCATAGTGGTCCAGAATCTCATCTAGAAATTCCATACCCGGAAGGTCCTTGTTCTTATTGTAAAAACTATTGATTGAGGTAATCTTGGTCGCGACCATTAAAAGCCATCCAACAAAGGTGCCAAGAAACCCATATTTATCAAGATTAATAACCTTTGCAACCTCTTTGGCGGAAACCAGCCCCATAAAAAATAAATTAGGTAAGCGTAAAGATAGAAAAATCCCAACTTTGAGATTTTAAACCATAATTGAATGCGAATATTGTTATTTCACAACCAGCTGAACCGTTTCTCTCCCTCGTTGTTCCACCAATACAGATCTTCCATTCTGAAGTGATTTAACGGCCTTGTCATCAAAGTGACGTATGGTATACAAGGACACCTCTTCATGACAAACCACTTTGAACTTTTTCTTAAGCTCATTTAACATAGGTTGCAGCCCATTGAATTTGTTATCCAAACAGACCGAAAAACTAATAGCTGAGTTTTGAATAAGGTCGACTTTCATGCTATGGTCATGGAACAGTTTAAAAATCTCGCTGATATTGTTTTCCACAATAAATGAGAAATCCAGAGACGATAGTTTAAGTAAAACCTGATCTTTCTTAACTATGAAACAGGGTATTTTTGGGGATATGTCTTCGCCCTTACCTACAGTTGTTCCTTTTCCATTAGGATCAACAAATGACTTTACATGTAAAGGTATTTCCTTGCGTTGCAGCGGCTGCAGAGTTTTGGGATGAATCACAGAAGCTCCATAAAATGCAAGTTCAATGGCTTCTCGATATGAAATTTTGTTCAATAACTGGGTCTCCTCAAAATTTCTTGGGTCTGCGTTCAATACCCCAGGAACATCCTTCCATATAGTTGCCGATTCTGCATTTAAGCAAAACGCTAAGATTGCGGCAGAATAATCCGAACCTTCACGGCCTAATGTGGTGGTGAAATTGTTGTCATCACTTCCTAAAAAACCTTGAGTGATATTAAGTTTAGACATATCAACCTTAGAAGAAATTTCATTTTGGGTCCGTTCCCAATTCACGGCAGCATCGCGATAATTATTATCTGTCTTTATTAGGTTTCGAACATCTTGCCATGTATTCGGAATTCCAACTTGGGACAAATACTCGCTGATTATTGTTGTAGAAACCAACTCACCATATCCGACCACTTGATCATACACAAATGCATACTTCGGAGATTTATTCCAGGTAAGAAATCCTTTTACCTCTTCAAACAGTAACTTCACTTTTCCGTATACCTGATGATTTTTGTTCTCGAACAGGTCCGCAAGAATATTTTCATGGTATTCCACCACTTCTTGAAGTGCAGAAATAATCGAAGCTTTATCCTTAAAGTATGCCTCTACTACTTTTTCCATGGCGTTGGTAGTCTTTCCCATTGCAGAAATGACAACAAGAGTATCTTCATGTCCTACCTCTTGCAACACTTTTACCACATTCCGAACTGCTTCCGCATCCTTAACTGATGCTCCTCCAAATTTAAAAACTCTCATAAGTTTCTTTTCTCTATAACCCTAACGGTTAGTTGATGTTTTCAATATAATTTTTAATTCCTTTTTCATTGAGCTGCGCCACGTCCCAATCTCTCAACACCTTAGCCCCTTTCTTTTCGTAAAATGTAATGGCCGGTTCGTTCCAGTCCAAAACTTCCCAAGAAATTCTTCTTACACCAAGAGAATGTCCGTATTTGACAACCTCATCCAAAAGTGCAGATCCTAATCCGCTACCTCTCATTTTTTCAGTAACAATCAGATCCTCCAAGTGAAGTACAGGTCCTTTCCAGGTCGAGTATCTTGGATAGACCAATGCGATACCAACGATATCCCCTTGGTTTTCAGCAACGAAGCAATGGAAGAGTTTATTTTCTCCAAAACCATCATTGATTAAATCCTCTTGGGTTACCTCAACCGCATTAGGGTCCTTTTCAAACTCCGCCAATTCCTGGATAAGGGCCAACACTGCTCCCATATCCTCCTTAACTGCGTTTCTGATAGAAAAATTCATATTGTTACAAATAAAACTCAAAGTTATAAATATCTAAAATAATGCTGTAACGAAATCGTTATAGTTTCACAAAATACACGATATTTGTCGCCAAATAAAACAGCCTGCATTCATGTTTAGCAAGAACAAAACCCTTGGTGAATTCATCATCGAAAACCAGACCGAATTTCAATACTCGACCGGGGAGCTTTCAAAATTGATCAATGCCTTACGACTGGCCGCTAAAGTAGTCAATCACGAAGTGAACAAGGCCGGTTTAGTGGATATTTTGGGAGCCGCTGGGGACACCAATATACAAGGTGAAAATCAACAAAAACTGGATGTTCTGGCCAATGAAAAATTTATACAGACGTTAAAAAATAGAGAAATTGTCTGCGGAATTGCCTCCGAAGAAGAAGACGATTTTATAAGTATCAATAGTCAAGATAAAAACCATCAGAACAAATACGTTGTCTTGATCGACCCATTGGATGGGTCTTCCAATATTGATGTGAACGTTTCTGTTGGGACCATTTTTTCCATCTACCATAGGGTTACTCCAGTAGGCACCCCTGTGACCCTTGAAGATTTTCTTCAACCTGGAAAGAATCAAGTAGCTGCTGGGTACATTATTTACGGAACCTCTACCATGCTAGTTTATACGACCGGGCATGGAGTGAATGGTTTTACGTTGAACCCAGCCATCGGAACTTTTTACCTCTCACACCCAAACATGCAGTTCCCCGAAACCGGTAAAATCTACTCGGTAAATGAAGGAAATTATATCCACTTCCCGCAAGGGGTTAAAGATTACATCAAATATTGCCAAAAGGAGGAAGGTGATAGACCATACACCTCGCGATATATCGGTTCCTTAGTTTCTGACTTCCATAGAAACATGATCAAAGGTGGAATTTACATGTACCCGAAAAGCAGTAAGGCCCAAAAAGGAAAACTACGCCTGCTTTATGAATGCAACCCTATGGCATTTTTAGCAGAACAGGCCGATGGTAAAGCTAGTGATGGTTACCAGCGTATCATGGAAATTCAACCAACGGAATTGCACGAACGTGTTCCTTTTTTCTGTGGTAGTAAAAGAATGGTGGAAAAGGCCGAGGAATTTATGAAGTCCTAAGTCTACTTTTCAAGTAGATACTGGTAATCTTCAAAAGCGATTTTTCCGCAGAAAATATCAAACGATTTTTTGATGATTGCTGCCGCGTTTTCGGGGGAGTATCCCAAACCAATGGCATATTTTTCAATAAGCTTTTCTTGGTCATCATCGATGCTACGGTCTGCAAATGCCATTTTAAAAAAGTCGAACAAACGCTTTAATCTTTTTTCACCACTATGTGGTGTTTCAATCGGATATTTGTTTTCCTCTTTCATTACCTCTTTGTATTCCGCATCGGTTATGTTCAGTTTGAATGCAAACTTGTCAAGGATAGCCTTTTCTTCTTCAGTTATAATACCGTCTGCAGCGGCCAAAGTGGCCAAAGTGGCAAAATGAGCCAGGTTTTTACGCTGTTCTCCGTGCTCGTATAAATCTAAAATGGGCATGTGCTAAAATTTGTTCGGCAAATATAATTCTTAAAGTAGAAAGGATTGTAAAATTATCCCCAAAAGAAATTTGTAATTTTCATTTCGCTATCAACTTTTCAAAATTGTTCCACTGCAACAATCCGAACTTTTCCATATTGCCGAAAATTGGTTTCAACAACAAGGTTGGAAACCCTTCCCATTTCAAAAAGAAACCTGGAATGCCTTTTTAGATGGAAAACACGGGCTGCTCAATGCGCCAACCGGCAGCGGAAAGACCTACGCGCTTTGGTTTCCCATTGTGTTGAACTACATCAAACACAATCCGGAGTACAAGTCAAAACACAAAAAAGGGTTGAAAGCTATTTGGATAACCCCATTGAGAGCACTTTCCCAAGAAATTAAACAATCTGCGGAACGTATTACCCTTGACTTAGAGACTCAGATGACTGTCGGAATCAGAACGGGAGATACTTCAACAGCAGAAAGAGCAAAGCAAAAAAAGAGTATGCCCGATCTGTTGATCACTACACCGGAAAGTCTTCAACTTTTACTCTCGTCCAAAGGATATGACAAAGTATTTAAAAATTGCTCAGCAATCGTAGTAGACGAATGGCACGAACTTTTGGGCTCTAAAAGAGGGGTGCAAATGGAATTGGGTCTTTCAAGGCTAAAAACCATCTGCAAAGACTTACGCATTTGGGGTATCTCCGCGACCATTGGAAATTTAGGGCAAGCTCGAGAAGTGTTGTTGGGGCCAACTTCTAAAGCATTGGAAAACTCAACTTTGGTCAGGGCCAATCTCAATAAAAAGATTACAGTAAAAAGCATCATCCCCAAACAAATGGAAACCTTTCCGTGGCGCGGTCATTTGGGCCTTCGCTTGTTGGAGGACGTTGTTCCCATAATTAATAATAGCAAAACCACTTTGTTATTTACCAATACACGAGGTCAGTGTGAAATCTGGTTTCAAAAAATATTGGAAAAACATCCCGAATACGCAGGGGAGATTGCCATGCACCATGGAAGCATTAACAAGGACACACGTCTTTGGGTAGAGCAGGCCATTAGAAATGAAAGTCTAACGGCCGTGGTCTGCACTTCCAGTCTGGATTTGGGTGTAGATTTTGCTCCCGTGGAAACCGTAGTGCAAATTGGAGGACCAAAAGGGGTAGCGCGCTTTTTACAGCGAGCTGGACGCAGCGGACATCGTCCTGGGAAAGAAAGTGTCATTTATTTTTTACCGACACACGCCATGGAACTCATTGAGGCTTCGGCTATGCAAAAAGCAGTGTTGAATGCAGCGGTTGAAGATAGAATTCCATATCTGAACAGTTATGATGTACTAATTCAATATTTGACCACTTTAGCTGTTTCAGATGGATTTTATCCTGACCAAATCTACCAAGAGATCAAGAATACTTTCTGCTATCAAACCTTAACTGAGGAAACCTGGCAATGGCTATTGAATTTTTTGGTAATGGGTAGTCAAAGTCTAAAGACTTATGACGAATACAAAAAGGTGGAAGTTGAACCAGACGGAAGGTTTAAGGTGAACAATCTGGCTATTGCAAGAAGGCATCGATTTCAGATTGGGACCATTGTTGGCGACGCCAATCTCTCAGTTCGGTATCAAAAAGGAGGGTACATCGGTACCATTGAGGAATCCTTTATTTCGAAATTATCCCCTGGAGATATTTTTACTTTTGCGGGACGGAATCTTGAATTTATCCGCATAAAAGGGATGAGTGCTCAGGTAAAAAACTCATCAAAGCGAAGCAATAAAATTCCTTCCTGGATGGGAGGTCGTCTTAGTTTTTCAGCAAAAATGTCTGAACTTTTACGTCAAGAATTGTACTCCGCCGAACTTGAATCCAAAGCCCAATCACCGGAGATTAAGTCTTTGGCTCCCTTGTTTGCCAAACAACGTGAAGAGAGTATTGTTCCCCAACCCAATCAATTTTTAATTGAAACTTTTAAGACCAACGACGGTTATCATCACATTTTTTATCCTTTTGAGGGTCGGGCCATCCATGAAGGCATGAGCAGTTTACTTGCATATCGTATTAGTTTGCTATCACCCATCACCTGTTCCTTGGCTTTTAATGACTATGGATTTGAGTTGCTTTCAGACAAGGAAATTGATATTCAGGCTGTATTGGACAACGACCTCTTCACTCCCGAATATATGTTGAATGACCTTCAAAAAAGTTTGAATTCGAACGAAATGGCTCGCCGTAAATTCCGTGATATTGCGGTTATCAGCGGGATGGTATTTACAGGCTATCCGGAAAAAGGAGTTAAAATGAAGCACCTGCAAAGCAGTTCACAATTGCTTTTTGATGTATTTAAAGACTTTGAGGATGACAACTTGCTCTACCAGCAGGCTTTTACCGAAACCTTTGAACATCAACTTGAAGAAGGTCGTCTTCGCTTAGCTTTGGAAAGAATCATGGGTCAGGAAATCGTTTGGAAAAAATGCCAAAATCCAACACCTTTCTCATTCCCGATAATTACGGATAGATTGCGAGAAAAACTATCCAACGAAAAATTGGCCGACCGCATTAAACGAATGACCAAGATCCTTACCAGATGACCCAAAACATTTCCATTCATAATCAAAATTTTGTGCTCCACCCTTTGGGTGGAATCTTTTGGATAGAGAAATCCATGTTGCTGATCAGTGATGTGCATCTTGGGAAAATTGCACATTTTAGAAAATTTGGGGCAGCAGTTCCTCGCAAAGCAACCCATAAGAATTACATCCTATTAGACAAAATTGTGGGGCATTTCAATCCTTTTCAAATCTGTTTTTTGGGAGATTTATTCCACTCAACTTTAAACAAAGAATGGGAGCTTTTTGAAAACTGGGTGGGCAAAACACCATCTGAGATTATTTTGGTGTCCGGCAATCATGATATTATATCACCACATAAGTTTGAAGAATTAGGAATTCCCATTTTTCAAGAATTGGTACTTGGTGATTTCCTCCTGACGCATCATCCCGAAGAAAGGGAAGGCTTGTTCAATTTTTGTGGACACATTCACCCCGCCATAAAACTCAAAGGTTTCGGAAGGCAAAACTTGCGACTTTCCTGTTTCTTCAAGTCCAAAAACCAGCTTATTTTTCCAGCTTTTGGCGAGTTTACCGGCTCCTATACGCTAAAACCAAAAAAGAACGACGAGGTTTTTGTTATTGTAGAGGATGAAGTGGTAAAAGTTTAGATTTCAGCTTGTCGGCTACTGTTCTTCGGTCTATATTTGCCGCAAAGTTTTTGGATTGACCAAAGCATCGATTTTTCAACTTTTTGAACAGTCTCCCCAACTCGGGAAACTGAGGGATGCTATTGCCGAATCTGAAAAAATTAGTTCAAAAGGTCTTACCGGTTCTTCCCTCTCTTTTATAATTTCCTCTTTGTTCAAATCGACCGATTTGCCATTTTTAGTTTTATTGAACGATAAGGAAGAAGCTGCCTATTATCTAAATGATCTTGAGCAGTTGATTGGGGAAAACGAAGTGCTTTTCTATCCTGGAAGTTATCGCAGACCCTACCAAATTGAAGAGACCGATAATGCAAATGTGTTGCTGCGGGCCGAGGTCCTTAACCGCATCAATTCCAGAAAAAAACCAGCAGTAATTGTCACCTATCCGGATGCGCTTTTTGAGAAAGTGGTCACTCGAAAGGAGTTGGACAAGAACACCCTTAAAATTAAGTTAGAAGACACTCTTTCACTCGATTTCCTGAATGAGGTGCTTTTCGAATATCAATTCAATCGGGTCGATTTTGTTACGGAACCTGGTGAGTTTTCAGTTCGCGGGGGTATTGTTGATGTGTTCTCATTTTCGCATGATGAACCTTACCGTATCGAGTTTTTTGGGGATGAAGTGGACAGCATCCGAACCTTTGATGTGGAAACCCAGCTCTCTACTGAAAAAGTCAAGCGTATTTCCATCATTCCCAATGTGGAGAATAAATTTCTACAGGAATCCCGAGAGAGTTTTTTAAAATATATTTCACCTAAAACCGTCATTTTTTCAAAAAACCTAGATTTAGTTTATGGACGAATCGATTCGTTTTTTGAAAAGGCTGAAGAAAGT
Source organism: Flagellimonas rhodophyticola (assembly GCF_049332665.1). NCBI lineage: Bacteria > Pseudomonadati > Bacteroidota > Flavobacteriia > Flavobacteriales > Flavobacteriaceae > Flagellimonas > Flagellimonas rhodophyticola. The sequence continues at coordinate 282,929 of NZ_CP186326.1, forward strand.
TTTGCAAAGCTTCAAGGTGAACTCAAACATGCAAAACCGGAGGAACTTTTTGTAAACTCAACTTTGTTGAAATCGCAGTTGGAAGACTTTAACCTGATCGAGGTGGGTAATTCCAATCACCTCTCTACTGCACTCGAGGTTACATTCAATACAAAACCTCAACCTGCTTTTAATAAAAAATTTGACCTCCTCATTGAAAACCTGAACGAAAACCATGCTTCAGGTTTTACCAATTATATTTTTTGTTCTACCGAGCAACAAGCCAAGCGATTTAATGACATTTTTGAGGAAGTCGAAGAGACGGTACATTACAAAACCGTGGTTTTTCCTTTGTATCAAGGATTCATTGACCATGATTTAAAACTGGTGTGTTACACTGACCATCAAATCTTTGAGCGGTATCATAAATTCCAATTAAAGAATGGCTATGCCAAAAAACAAGCCATTACTCTAAAGGAACTCAACAAATTGGAAATTGGGGATTATGTGACACACATTGATCATGGTATCGGAAAGTTTGGCGGGCTTCAAAAAATCGATGTTGAAGGCAAAAAACAGGAGGCCATTAAACTGGTTTATGGCGATAGGGACATTTTATATGTGAGTATTCATTCGCTCCACAAAATCTCCAAATTCAACGGAAAAGATGGGGCGCCACCAAAAATATACAAGCTAGGTTCTGCAGCTTGGAAAAAACTAAAGCAAAAAACCAAAAGCCGGGTCAAGAAAATTGCCTTTGACCTTATCAAAGTATATGCAAAGCGTCGTTTGGAAAAAGGGTTCCAATATGCCCCTGACAGCTATTTGCAGCATGAACTGGAAGCTTCTTTTATTTATGAGGACACTCCTGATCAGGAGAAATCGACTCAAGATGTAAAAAAAGATATGGAAAGTGAACGCCCTATGGATCGTTTGATCTGTGGGGATGTTGGTTTTGGTAAGACCGAAGTAGCCATTCGTGCTGCTTTTAAGGCGGTGGACAATGGAAAACAAGTTGCGATATTGGTTCCTACCACCATTTTGGCGTTTCAACATAACAATACGTTCAAAAAGCGATTGGGTGAGCTTCCCGTGTCCGTCGATTATCTCAACAGGTTTCGAACGGCGAAAGAGAAACGGGAAATCTTGGAGCGACTTGCCGAAGGAAAAATTGATATTATCATCGGCACGCATCAACTGGTGAACAAAAATGTGCAGTTCAAGGATTTAGGATTGTTGATTGTGGACGAGGAACAAAAATTTGGTGTATCGGTCAAGGACAAACTCAAATCCATCAAAGAAAATGTGGACGTGCTCACACTCACCGCCACCCCTATTCCTAGAACACTTCAATTTAGTTTGATGGCTGCTCGGGATCTATCGGTAATCAATACCCCTCCGCCTAATCGTTACCCTATTGACAGCCGGGTTATTCGATTTAACGAGGAAATTATCCGTGATGCTGTTTCGTATGAAATTCAACGTGGTGGACAGGTGTTTTTTATCCATAACCGCATAGAGAATATTAAGGAGGTCGCCGGAATGATCCAACGTTTGGTTCCCGATGCCAAAATTGGCATCGGTCATGGGCAGATGGAAGGTAAAAAATTGGAGCACTTAATGCTTGCCTTTATGAATGGGGAGTTTGATGTTCTTGTCTCTACCACTATTGTGGAAAGTGGCTTGGATGTAACCAACGCCAACACCATTTTTATACACAATGCGAATAATTTTGGTTTGAGCGACCTGCACCAAATGCGTGGTCGGGTTGGGCGAAGCAACAAAAAAGCATTCTGCTTCTTTATTACCCCACCTTATGAAGTGATGACTCCAGATGCTCGAAAACGCATCGAAGCTTTGGAACAATTTACCGAACTCGGCAGCGGTTTCAATATTGCCATGAAAGATTTGGAAATTCGAGGTGCAGGTGATTTGCTAGGTGGTGAACAAAGCGGATTTATAAATGATATCGGATTTGAAACGTATCAAAAAATATTGACAGAAGCAATAGAAGAGCTTAAAGAAAATGAGTTTAAAGAATTGTATGAAGAGGTTGAGGGCAAGCAAGAAAAGGTATATGTCAAGGACACTCAACTTGACACCGACTTTGAACTCCTCTACCCTGACGAATACATCAACAATATCACTGAGCGTCTAAACTTATACACTCAACTGAATGAGGTAAAAGACGAAGATGGCCTTCAGAAATATGAAAGAGAATTGGTAGACCGTTTTGGTGAACTGCCATCCCAGGCGTTAGACCTGTTGAACTCGGTTCGAATTAAATGGATTTCCAACAGCATTGGACTAGAGCGGGTAATCCTAAAAAAAGGAAAGTTTCTTGGCTATTTTATCGCCGACCAACAATCCGATTTTTATCAAAGTGCCGCTTTTACGCAGGTACTGAACTATGTGCAATCCAACCCCAGAACCTGTCAATTAAAAGAAAAACAAACCCGCAATGGACTGCGCCTATTGTTGGTTTTTGATGGGATTAACAGTGTCGAAAAGATATTAAAGGCTTTGGAGCCTTTGACTCCTGAATTTATCCTGGAATAAATATCTACAATGCCCTTAAGAGTATGCTTCCCTTGTTAATACTTAAATTCATTACATTGTAGCTTAATCCCTATCCGATTAAACCATATGTATGAGTAAAAATGTTCTTTTTCAACTTGGAGCGGTATGTGGTATACTTTCTGGTTTGCTGCTTGCTATCGGTTGGACCATTAATATTGGCCGGGATTCATTGATTGGCGCTTCTATGGTTTTAGCTGGCTACGTGCTGGCCATATTTGCCTTTACCGGCATGTATGGTTTTCAATACAAACAAATAGGGTTTCTTGGTCTTTTGGCTTTCTTTCTTATCGTTATGAGCTGTGCTGTATTTACGCCATGGTTGTTTTTGGACATTGGCAGGATTTCAGGAATCATACAAGGTGTTGGATGGCAAGAGGTGCAAGAAAATGGTGCGACCCATGTTGTTGGGGTGATTGGTGGTGTTGGATTTGTGTTGGGATATCTTCTGTTTGGGATAAAGACTATCCAGGCAAAACTTCTAAATAAATGGCCAGCAATTTTGCTGATTGTTGCCGCCATAATGCCTTTGATCTATACCTGGGTTCCCATTGGAAAACTGCTTCCTAGATTAGCTGGATTGGCTTTGATGGGGTTTGGTATTGATTTGTGGGTAAAATCCAAAGGAAGGAATTAGTTTTGGACCATATGCTTAAACATGACCAATAAACCAAAAACCTATTTCAATTGGAGTTCCGGAAAAGATTCTGCTTTGGCACTATACCATATTCAACAGCAAAATCAATATCAGATTGATTGTTTACTGACCGCCGTTAATTCCCATTATGATCGAGTATCGATGCATGGTCTTCGAAAAACAGTTTTGGAAGCCCAGGCCGAAGCTGTTGGAATTCCTTTGGTTATTCTTGAAGTTCCTGTTAGATGCTTCCTTTCTGGGAAAAGAACTTTCCCCAGAACTTATTGCCAAACTCCCAAGGGATGTTGACCCCTGTGGCGAAAATGGGGAGTTCCATACTTTCTGTTTTGATGGCCCTAAATTCATAAAGAAAAGAATCTATTCACTCTTGCGTAAAACCTAGTTGATTTTCAATGGATATACTTATTTTTTGAGTTCCCTGAGAATCTGGCTCTGTGCTGCGGTACGTCTGGGAACATTATAGGTAGCCCAGAATTCAGCATCAAAATTTTTAGTCTGGTTTTCAATGCTAGAGCTAATATCCATGTTCCTTAAAAATCGGTAATTATCTACATTATCAACTATTATGTTGTTAATAAAGAGTTCCTTTTTGGGGTATTTGGTAAACAATAAGAGATTAGAATCCTGTCCTTCGTAAATCCTCCAAATATCTTCTTCTTTTTGATATTTTAGATAGAATTTGCCCTTGTATTCCTGATATTCGAAAATAACATTATAGAACATCTGTTGTGCTCCATTGGTAAAACGTCTTTGCCAAGAAGTGCCATTCTTTGCTTCTCTGGTCAGCTCTACTCGGACAAAAGCAAAAGTTTCGGTATCAATATAAAGTACGGCCTTCTGAAAAGGTTCATCCATGCCTGAAATCTTATAAACCAATCGGTTATCGTATGATTCGATACCTGCAATTTCATATTTCCAACCATTCTTGCCCAAAATTGGGCCATAATCAAACCGAATGAAATCATCTTCAATCAAGTCAATAATCGAGTTTTTGCGTTCTGAATTTTCATTCCAAGGATGTCTCTGTGAAAAGCTATTGGTACGAACCCCAAGCAATTCTACTTCTGGTTCTTTTTTAACCTGTACGCCTTGGTACTTAAACTTTATGGCGCACTCCAAATATTCAACATAAGTCTCATTCTCCTTTTGTAGGTCTCGCACAAAACCTTCTAAAAAAAAGGGTTCCATAGGATAATTTACCGCGATGTTCTTATAAGCTTTCTTAACGATTTCCTTTGCCTTAAGCACCTTAGTTGCTCTCCCACCGACCAACACTTCATCCAACTGATTGATTTGTGGCGCTAGAGATAGTTCAGTATCTCTTGAAAAAGAAATTGATTTCCTTTCAATACTTGTATAACCCATTGCAGAAATTACCACAACAGTCGTTTTTAGTTGATCGGGAATATGAAATATAAAATACCCCTCTGTATTTGTAGTTGTCCCAATAGGTTTATCCTTAAGATAGATAGATGCAAAGGGTATGGGTTGTTTGGATTCACTATCCAACAGTTGCCCTTTTATGGTAAATACTGCCTTCTGACCAAAAATGAAGGATGAGGAAAAAACAAAAAGTATGGACAAATAGAAAGTACTAGTTCTTATCATGGTTTTCAGACGAAACAAACTTTATATTGTTACTGGCGTAATATAGTTCTTGTAAAGGTTTAACACATATATAATTCCAATTTTCCAGAAATGAAAGATCCATACAAAAACAAGATATTTAAAATATAATACCTTTAAATTCATGTTGCAAAAACCCAAAACCTATTTCAATTGGAGTTCCGGAAAAGATTCTGCTTTGGCACTATACCATCTGCAACAGCAAAATCAATATCAGATTGATTGTTTACTGACTACCGTTAATTCCCATTATGATCGAGTATCGATGCACGGTCTTCGAAAAACAGTTTTGGAAGCCCAGGCCGAAGCTATTGGAATTCCTTTGGACATTCTTGAGGTTCCTGAGAGTCCTTCCATGGAAGAATACGGCGCTTTGATGGGAATCAAAATAGATCAATTAAAATCCGAAGGATATACCCATACCGCTTTTGGTGATATTTTTTTAGAAGACCTAAAGGTCTACAGGGAAAAAATGTTGTCCTCGGTTGGTATCCAAACCCTCTTTCCTATTTGGAAAAGAGATACTCAGAAATTGCTTCACGAATTTTTTGCATTGGGATTTAAGGCGGTCATTGTCTGCATCAACAATTCCAAATTGGACGCTTCTTTTTTAGGGAAAGAGTTATCGTTGGAGCTCATTGAGCAATTTCCAAAAGATGTTGACCCCTGTGGTGAAAATGGTGAGTTCCATACTTTCTGTTTTGATGGACCCATTTTTAATCATCCTGTAGTGTATGAATTGGGAGAAACCATCTTCAGAACTTATGACAATCCATCCGATAAACAGCATCCCATCAAATTCGGATTTTGCGATGTTTTGCTAAAAGGCGTCGTAAACTAGTTTTACAAATTCTCCGATTTTCTGAGGTTCTAACCAACGTGTTACCAACATGAGTCCACTTTTTTGGTCCACCACTATAAAATTACCGCCGAAGCCAGCTGCATAAAAAAGATGCTCAGAGACCCCTTTCCAATGTCTGGATCCCTTTTTATTCAACCACCACATATACCCATAATTGACGTTGGGTGCTGAAGGCTCTGTGGCTTTTGCAATCCAATCCTTGCTAATGATTTGTTCGTTTTTCCATTTCCCATCATTCAAAAACACCAGTCCAAATCGCGCCATGTCTTCTGTGCTGATAAACAATCCCGCTCCTGAATGTCCTCCTCCCGTAACCGACTTCATTTGTATACCATCGATTTCGGTCCAAGCATGATCATAGCCATGCCAACGCCAGGTAGTCGATGCATCAATTTTATCCATGAAATGCTCTTTCAAAACCATGGGCAGAGGTTTGCGCCAAAGATGTGTAAGCGAATAGGAAAGTACATTAACCCTTACATCGTTATATTCCATAACAGTGCCGGGCTCATTGAGCTTTCGGAATTTCCAATCGTCCAAACCACCTTCTTTTGGAGGACGGTCGGCCCAGTCTTTCAATCCCCAAAGCTCCCCGGACCAATCTGAATTCTGCTGAAGCAAATGCTCCCAGGTTATTTTTCCATTGTGTACTCCATTAAAAGTGCCGTCCCAAATATAGCTTTCCACCTTATCATCAATATTGGAAATAAGTCCTGCGTCCAACGCCAAACCCGCAGTGGTTGAAAGAAAACTCTTGGTAACGCTAAAGGTCATATCCACACGTTTGGTGTCTCCCCATGAGGCCAATAAGTGTCCATTTTTTAGAATCATCCCTGCAGGTCCTCCGCGTTTCTTGGTTGGCCCCAGAATTTCATGAAACGGTTCCCGTTGAAATCCATTTAAGATTGCTTGGCGTAAATCGCGAGAACCTGAATATTCATTTTCATTGGCAAAATCAATCGCAGCTTGTAGCTTTTGCTGATTGTATAGAAACTGATTGGGAGTTGCCTGTTTCCAAACTTCATTTCGCTCAGGAAAGTAAAATTCTTGACCCACAACCGAAGGTTGCGAACCCAACATACCTATTAAAAAGACAATTAGGGAGATACTTGATTTCATGTAAGCAATACTTGATTTAGGAAATCAAGTTAGTGATTGCTACTTAATCATGAAACTAAGATGAAAATAAAATCATTATTCTCTGGGAAGAAAAATGTCAAAGCATAAACAAGTTCCTTTTAATATTCCAAATCTATCAAAGGGACTTTAGATCTTTAATGGTCTTAAAGGCTACATCGACCTGTTCTTCATTCACCAAAATGGTAAACTCGTTTGTGGTAGATATTACTTCGTAGAGCACAATACCTTCCCAAGCCAATCGCTGAAAGATAAAATAATAGATTCCCGGAACAGATACATTCTCTGCCGGAAGTTTTACAGTTATAGAGGATAGGTTTTCCGCTTTTTGGGTACAACGTTCGTGTTTGAAGTATTTTTCAACCACACTGTCCATCACACTGCTGATTACAATGTTGATTTCGTTCACACCTCTCGAAGATGTATAAAACACATCCTGATTTAGATTTACTTCTTCCAACAATTTGGCTTGTTGCCCCAGAATGGTGTCAGAAGCTAAAAAGGTATAATCGGTCAACGAAGAACGAACTGTAATCTCACCAATATTTTTAAGCACCTTTACTATTCTGTGAGTAGCTCTGAATTCGAGGTCATCAGAAAGTCTTTTAAGTGCCATAACAATAGCTCCATCTTTTACTTCTTTCCCTAAGGCGTCCGAGATTTCAGGCTTTATTTGCCGAGATAGGGAGGTGAGATTTATGATGCCCTGAGCAAGCGCACTTTGTAAGAAGGGCTTCTTTTTAATATAATGTTCAACTACGGCCGAAATTGTTTTCATCAGATTGGTTTGGAATGGAGAAGCAAAAATAACACATTGTTACAAATAAAACAAATGGTTAAAAATGATAAAAAGCATTTTTCGTATGCTCAATTTCGAATGTTGTCCCTTTTTTAAGGATTAGAATGATGTCGAAGCGTACTTCAACATCCAAATTATTGTCCACAATATATTGGTTGGCAGCCATAACAATCAGATTAATCTTCTTTTGATTGATGGTTTCGGAAATATCTTTTAAGAAACTTCCCGTTCTACATTTTACTTCTATAACACACAAAAAACCGTCTTTTTCTGCAATGATATCCACCTCAGCTTTTAGATATCGATAGTTGGTTTGTAGAATGACATAACCCTTTTCTAGCAAAAATTCCATCGCTTTTTGCTCTCCAAGCTTCCCAAATTCATTGTGTTTTCCCATGTATTTTGAAAAATATTAAAAAATTAGTGCAGTTCATCGAAAAATTTGGTCGTTCATGGTGAAAACAGCGTTTAGATTGTAATTTGTCGGTTCAATTGAACCACACCCAACGTTACTAAACATATATAGTTGCCCCAAAACTATAGACCAATTAACGCCAGTCATTGCTATGGAGTACTTTATTAATTGTAATTCCTCAACTTTGGCATTGTATACTAATCCGTTGGATGAGTTACGTGCTGCCCATTTGTATCGGAGGCTAGGTTTTAGTGCCTCGGTACAGACGATTAACGCGGCTGTTGGACAAACAGCTGATACCCTCGTTGACACTCTTGTTGACCAAGCGCTTGCGCTTCCTCCAATTCCTCCACCTGCGTGGGCTGATTGGACCAATGCTAATTATCCCGAAGATGATGACCTAGCAGGGCAGCTAAGAAGAGCTCAACAGGAAGAGTTTGCAACAGCCTATGGCAACTCACTATTAGATAACAATCTACGTGATAGGTTGAGTTTCTTCTGGAGTAACCATTTTGTAACGGAGTTGGATGTTTACGACTGTAATTCCTTTTTATATTATTATATAAACTGTTTGCAGCGAAATGCCTTAGGCAACTTTCGAACCTTTGTCAGTGAGATTGGGTTGACCAGTGCCATGCTATATTATTTAGATGGAGTAAGAAACCGCGGTAACAATCCAAACGAAAACTATGCCCGAGAGCTGTATGAGCTTTTCACCCTGGGTGAAGGCAACAACTATACAGAAGATGATATCATTGAAACAGCTAAAGCGATTTCTGGATATACTGAAAATGGAGAAGTAGGCTGTACGCAGGTTACTTTTGACCCTGCTGATTTTAACACAGAGAACAAGACCATTTTTGGCCAAACGGGCAACTGGAATTATGATGACGTTCATAACATCCTATTTACAGAAAGGCCCAACGAAATTGCCTGGTTTATCTGTAAAAAATTATACGAGTTTTTTGTACATCCCGATTCTGATGATGCCGATGGTAACGCCCAAGCTATAATTAATGGAATGGCAGCCACTTTTACCGGCAATAATTTTGAAATAGCACCGGTATTGCGTCAGCTTTTTAAAAGTCAACACTTTTTCGACGAAGACGCGATTGGAGTAATTATAAAGAGTCCATTCGACCTTTATATGGGAATGATCAAAGAAACCGGGTTTGCCTATGACGATAATACTGTGATCAACGTTATCGATGCATCTAGATTAATTGGACAAACAATGTTTGACCCATTTGATGTGGCCGGATGGCAAAGAGACCGACAGTGGATCAACACCAACTTTATTATTGGACGTTGGTTGACTTCTGAGGTTTTCTTGGAGCGTTTCTTTCAAGCCGATCCAGAACAATTTAGAACATTGGCGATGGACGCAGTAGGCGCAGCAGATGCAAATACCAGTAATCCTGAAACCGTTGTAAGAGCTTTAGTGAACAAGTTCACACCGAAAGGTTTGCTAACAGACCAAGATTTTGAAAACGCCATGGATGCTTTCAAAATTGATGATGTTCCAGAAAACTACTATTCTCCAGATTACATTACCGGTGGATTAAGTCTTTGGATACTTTCAGCTAGTATGGAAACACCTACTCAGGTGTATGTTTTACTGAGACATTTGTCAAGAGAACCCGAATTTCAACTAAAATAACCTCACCATGTGCGATACTCATCATACCCACGATACATCACCTCATAAAGGCCTTGAACACGATGGCCACGATTTAGAACATAAAGCATGGAGCAGACGGTCCTTTATCCAAGCATTGGGTATAGCCGGTTCTGGATCCATGTTCTTGGGAAGCAGTTTAGTTTCTGCCTCTGCACCTTCACCATTGACATCAGCAATTGCCGATGCCGAAACGGACAATATTTTGATATTGATCAGATTGTCCGGTGGTAACGACGGATTAAGTACTGTTATCCCAATACAACAATATGATACTTATGCTAACGCAAGACCTAACATTTACATCCCAGAAAGTAAGGTCCTAAAACTTACCGATGATTTCGGCGTACCTACCTACATGAATTCCTTGGAACCCCTTTGGGGCGACGGGCAGTTTAAAGCTGTTCATGGTGTAGGTTACGAAGGGCAAAGTCTATCCCATTTTACAGGGTCGGACATTTTTGCCAATACCGATCTCACCACAACTGGTTTCACTGGTTTGAACACCGGTTGGATGGGTAGACATTTTGAAGAATGTTATCCCGATTACCTCATCAATCCACCTGAGGCACCAGCGGCGATTCAAATTGGAAACCTTTCCAATCTGGTTTTCCAAGGTGAAGAAACCAATTATGCTTTTGTGACCAACAATATTGACCAGTTGGAAGAAATTGCACAGACCGGATTCTTTTATGACATCGAGAATGCTCCATTTGATAACTGTATGTACGGCGATCAGCTTAGATTCTTAAGAGGAGTTGCCAATACTACGTATGAATATGCAGGTAAAATTCACGAAGCATATGAAAGAGGGCAAAACCAAGTAGAATACCAGGAAAACGGATTCGCAAGACAATTGGCTTTATTGGCAAGATTGATCAAAGGTAACTTGGGTACCAAGGTATATATGATCTCTATGGGAGGTTTTGATACTCACGGTAATCAGCCCCTTGCTCATGAGCGTTTGATGACCAACCTTTCGGTTGCCATCAACAATTTTTATGAAGATGTTGCCTTTACCGAGCAAGACGACAAGGTGTTGAGTATGACTTTCTCAGAATTTGGACGAAGAATCTTTGAAAATGGTTCAAATGGTACCGATCATGGTAAAGCTGCCCCAACCCTTTTCTTTGGGTCAGGATTGAATGGAAGTGCCTTTATCGGTGACCATCCATCATTGGACAGTCCAAATAGCAGAGGTAACTTGGAATACACAATGGATTTCCGAAATCTTTATGGTACTGTTTTAGCTGAATGGCTTTGTGTACCTCGAGCAAAAGTAGAAGAACATTTATTGGGCTATCCGTATCAAGCAATTGATTTAGGATTCAACTGTAGTGGAGAGGTGTTTGATGACATCGCCATGGACAGTGATCCACCAACCTTGCCGGATACACCTCCTAGTCCAGATGGAATGGATCCAGATCCAGATGCATTGGCAACAATTATTCACAGACCTTATTATCCTACAGAGCGAACGCCACATATTTATTTGGAAATGCCAGTGGCAGCGCATGTTGATATTCAACTTTTCAACATTCTAGGACAAAATGTAGGTACTGTTTTCAATGAAATGATGTTGGAGGGCTCTGCTGAAATCAATATTCGCGAAAGAATGCGCGATACACTTTCCACAGGTAAGTATATCTATCGTATTTCGGTTGGCGAAGAGAGAATGAGTAAATCAGTCATGATTATGTAATCCGAAAGGATAAAGTATAAATTCCAGAATCCTCCGATAGTGCATATCCCCACCCCAATTATGGAATGCGCGAATCGGAGATTTCCTTTTTAAGTAAGTTTCGATTTATCCCGATCCGTTTTAAATCTCAAAGCTTTCTTGACTTCATGGTTTTTGTCTTTGTATACTTTGGACAACTCCTCGTTTTCTTCTTCTTTTAAAACCTTCTTCAATTTTTCAAGGTTTTCAAACTTTTTTGGATTTCCGGTGCTCATAATATTCATATTGTAGGTTAATTCTTATAAAATAACTTGTGTTTCCATCTTTTATTTTAAAATTCTTCCGTTTTTCCATCTAAAAACCGCTGCAATCAAGCCCGAAAAAAGGATGGAATCACTCCAATGAAATTCAGTATTTTTGGGGCTTAATTCACGTACAGCATGTCGAAGAACGCCAATCCTTCAAGATATACCATTACGGCAGCACTTCCATACACCAATGGTCCCATCCATATTGGTCATTTGGCAGGAGTATATGTCCCTGCAGATATTTATTCGCGCTATCTGCGGTTGAAGGGCAATGATGTAGCCTTTATTTGCGGCAGTGATGAACACGGAGTCGCAATCCCCATGAAGGCGAAAAAAGAAGGTGTTTCCCCAAAGGAGATTATTGACAAATACCACAGCATCATCAAAAAATCATTTGTTGATTTCGGGATTACCTTCGACAATTATTCCCGGACCTCAGCAGAAATACATCACAAAACAGCTTCCGATTTTTTCCAAAAGCTCCATGCCCAAGGGGATTTTATTGAAGAGGTTACGGAACAACTATATGATGAAGAGGCCAAACAGTTTTTGGCGGACCGATTTGTGACCGGTACTTGTCCCCGATGCGGAAATGAAGAAGCATATGGAGATCAATGTGAAAACTGTGGGTCTTCATTGAATGCTACTGACCTTATCAATCCGAAATCTACCATTACAGGAGGAGTTCCCACATTGAAAAGCACCAAACACTGGTTTTTACCTTTGGACCGCTATGAGGATTTCCTTAAAGAATGGATTATAAAGGGGCATAAAAACGATTGGAAACCCAACGTATATGGCCAATGCAAATCTTGGATTGATGATGGGTTAAAACCTCGTGCTGTGACTCGCGATTTGGACTGGGGAATTCCGGTTCCAGTAGAAGGTGGCGAAGGAAAAGTACTCTATGTCTGGTTCGATGCCCCTATCGGATACATTTCATCAACTAAAGAATGGGCCGAACAAGAAGGCAAGGATTGGGAGCCTTATTGGAAAGATAAAGACACCAAATTGCTTCATTTTATAGGAAAAGATAACATTGTTTTCCATTGTATCATTTTTCCTAGTATGTTGAAAGCTCATGGAGATTTTGTCCTACCGGAAAACGTACCCGCCAACGAGTTTTTAAATCTGGAAGGGAATAAATTGTCCACATCCAAAAACTGGGCGGTTTGGCTGCATGAATATTTGGAAGAGTTCCCAGATATGCAAGATGTGCTGCGCTACGCATTAACCGCCAACGCTCCAGAAACCAAGGACAACGATTTCACTTGGAAAGATTTTCAGGCCCGAAACAACAACGAGTTAGTCGCCATTTTTGGAAACTTTGTAAACCGGGTTGCTGTTCTTACTCATAAATACTATGACGGTGTTGTTCCTACACCCTCTGACTTTACCGATATTGATACACAGACTTTGGAAGCCCTAAAGGGCTTTCCACAAATCCTAGATGATTCCTTGGAACGTTATCGCTTTAGGGAAGCTAGCCAAGAGTTAATGAATTTAGCACGACTTGGGAATAAATATCTGGCAGATGAGGAACCTTGGAAGTTGATTAAAACTGATGAGGAACGGGTAAAGACCGTAATGTTCGTAGCCCTTCAAATCGCAACCGGTTTAGCAGTTCTTAGTGAACCGTTTTTGCCTTTTACTTCCGAGAAACTCAAGAACATTTTAAACATCAAGTCGGGTAGAGTAGAAACATCATGGAACGAGCTCAGCTCCAAAGAAACACTACTACCTTCAGCTCATCAAATCAACAAAAGTGAATTGTTGTTCCGCAAAGTCGAAGACAAAGAGATTGAAGCCCAATTGGCAAAACTGGAAGCCACCAAAAAAGTAAATGAACAGATGGAGAAAGAAATTGCACAACAAAAAGATACTATCACTTTTGACGATTTTACCAAACTGGACATGCGTGTGGGAACTATTATTGAGGCTGAAAAAATGCCAAAAGCCAACAAGCTTTTGGTCTTAAAAGTTGACACTGGCTTAGAAACCCGAACTATTGTATCCGGGATTGCTGAAAGCTTTAAACCTGAAGACATCGTAGGCAAGCAAGTTACTGTTTTGGTCAATTTAGCCCCGAGAAAACTTCGTGGTGTGGAAAGTGAAGGCATGATCCTCATGACGGAAAACAAAGAAGGCAAATTGGTGTTTGTCAATCCAGACGAAAATGGGGTCGGCAACGGAGAAGGCATTAACTAGCTTTTTCAAAAGATAACTTCATGCAACTCATCCCCTACATCCTTAAACACACCCAACTTTCAGAAAAAAGCATTGAAAATACGGTTGCTTTATTAAATGAGGATTGTACTATTCCATTTATCGCACGCTACCGAAAAGAGCGCACAGGGAATCTGGATGAAGTTGAAATCGGTTCTATTGTAAAGTTTAAAACAGAATTTGAGGCATTAGAAAAAAGAAAGGCAGCCATTATAAAAGCGGTTGGTGAACAAGGTTTGCTTACTCCGGAGCTTGAATCCAAATTTCAAAATTGTACGGATTTGACCAGTTTGGAGGACCTTTATCTTCCTTTCAAAAAAAGTAAAAAAACAAAAGCTGAAACCGCTCGCAAAAACGGGCTTGAACCATTGGCTAAGATCATTATGGCGCAACGAAGTGATGAAATAGAGTTCATTGCCTCAAAATACCTCAGCAATCAAATCGAAAATGAAGATGATGCTTTGGAAGGTGCTCGTCATATCATTGCAGAATGGATCAACGAACGCGCAGACATTCGAAATCAACTTCGAAATCAATTGGAGCGCCACGCAATTCTCAATACCAAAGTCATCAAAACAAAAAAGGATGAGGAAAAGGCCCAAAAGTTCCGAGATTATTTTGATTGGAACGAACCTTTAAACCGTTGTCCTTCTCATCGACTTTTAGCCATTCTTAGAGCAGAAAAGGAGGGTTTTATTCGGGTAAAAATTGAAATCGATGATGAAAGAGCATTGGAAAATATTGAAAGACGAATCATTAAATCCCACAATTCTTGTTCTGAACACATCGAATTGGCTATAGCTGATGCATACAAGCGACTTTTGTTTCCCTCATTATCCAATGAACTTTTAAAAAATGCCAAAGAGAAAGCCGATGCTGATGCCATTAAGGTTTTCTCTAAAAACTTAAAGCAATTATTACTTGGAGCTCCTTTAGGCGAAAAACGAATCCTAGCCATTGATCCTGGTTTTAGAACAGGATGTAAAGTGGTTTGTTTGGATGCTCAGGGTGATTTAAAACACAACGAAACCATTTATCCGCATGCTCCGCAGAATGATAGCTCTGGTGCTATCAAAAAAATAAGCTCTTTGGTTGATGCTCATAAAATTGAAGCCATTGCTATTGGCAACGGAACCGCATCACGTGAAACGGAACAATTGGTAAAACGAATCCATTTTAAAAATCCTATCGAGGTTTTTGTGGTCAGTGAAGCAGGTGCTTCCATTTATTCTGCTTCTAAAATTGCCAGGGATGAATTCCCCAACTATGACGTAACCGTTAGGGGTGCTATTTCCATTGGTCGTCGTCTCGCAGATCCCTTGGCCGAGTTGGTGAAAATAGACCCTAAATCTATTGGGGTAGGTCAATATCAACATGATGTGGATCAAAGCAAATTAAAAACATCTTTGGATAGCGTCGTGGGAAGCTGTGTAAATGCTGTTGGAGTGAATATCAATACAGCGAGTATACCCTTGCTCAGTTATGTATCCGGTATTGGTCCAAAATTAGCAGAGAATATTGTTGCTTATCGAAATGAAAATGGAGCTTTCACTGACCGACAACAAATCAAAAAAGTGCCACGTCTTGGTGGCAAAGCTTTTGAACAAGGGGCTGGGTTTTTGCGCATCAAGGAAGGAGAAAATCCATTGGATGATTCTGCCGTGCATCCAGAGAGCTATCCGATTGTAAAAAAAATGGCCAAAGATAAGGGAGTGGTTTTGTCAGATATTATTCGAAACAAATCCATATTGGAAAACATCGATCTAAAAGTTTATTGCACCGATACGATTGGAATGCCAACTTTGGAAGATATTCTGGAAGAATTGGAAAAACCAGGATTAGATCGTCGGGAAAAAGCCAAGGTATTCACCTTCAACCAAAACATTAAACAAATTACGGATTTACAACAGGGGCAATTATTGCCTGGAATTGTCAATAACATTACCAACTTTGGTTGTTTTGTGGATATTGGGATTAAAGAAAGTGGTCTAATTCACATCTCTAACTTATCCAATTCATTCGTGAAAGATGTCAATGAACATGTTAGTCTTCACCAGCAAGTCATTGTAAAGGTCCTGGATGTAGATATCCCCCGAAAACGTATCCAATTGGCATTACATAAATAAATTTCTACAAACAGTAATGTTCCAAAAGAGAAAACCGTCCTATTCCTTTTTAAATCAATACAATGAAACCATTTATTACTAACCCTCTATTGGTATTGGCAAGGAAACGGCTGGGCTTTTTACCATGGATGATGAGCTTCATTGAGCTGAAATCTCAATTTTGGTCCTGGAATCATGGGTGTGGCGGTCCAGTTTTAGACATGCATTAACCTTTCCTTATTTGGTGTCAAACCCATTTTGTAATTTTACAATTCTAAAATCAAGAATATGCTATCCAAAAAACTTGAAAAAGTGCTCAATGAGCAAATCAGAATAGAAGCAGAATCGTCACAAACATATTTATCTATGGCCTCTTGGGCCGAAGTAAAAGGATTGGAAGGGGTTGCCGGATTTATGTACGGGCACTCCGATGAAGAACGAATGCACATGCTCAAATTGGTCAAATATGTAAACGAACGTGGTGGGCATGCCATTGTTTCAGACTTAAAAGCTCCTGCAACCGAATTTGGCTCGTTACAAAATATGTTACAACAGCTCTATGACCACGAGGTTTTTGTTTCGCAAAGCATTAACGAACTGGTACATATTACTTTAGAAGAGAAAGATTATGCTACGCACAACTTCTTGCAATGGTATGTTGCAGAGCAGTTGGAAGAAGAGGCCTTAGCCAGAACCGTACTGGACAAGATCAATATGATTGGTGATGATAAGGGCGGACTCTATCTCTTTGACCGTGATATACAGCAGTTAACGGTAGAAAGTGCCGCTTCGGACATGGCTGGAGAATAATTTTAATAAATCTTTATTTAGATTAATTTAAAATAACTATTTTTGACCCATCTGCATTTAGCGATGGGAAAAAAGAAAAAAGAAGAGAAGAAAAACAACAAGTCGAAATTAAAGGAGCTCTGTCCTTCCAATTGCAAGTCGAAGTGTTGTAAAAAATATAAAAAGTGTGAAAGCAAGCGCTGCAAACGCTGTCCTTGTTTTGACCTTTTGAAGAAAGTTGCATAAAAACCGCCTAAAGGCGGTTTCTTTTTTTAGTTCTGTTTGCTTTTTGGGATATTTTGGACCATTTCCCCAGTTTTGGGACTCAATAGTTTATCAAAATCCGAAGAAGAAAGGTATTCCCCTGCCTTTTTAAAATACAGTTCACTGTGCAGACAATGGTCATCACAATTTTGCAAATGGGTAAAATAGGCGTCCTTTTTACCTTTCATGTAGATTAGATACGAAGTGAAATCTGCTGTTCCCAAATGTCTTTCAAAATTCTGCTGGTCCAACCAATAATCCTGTTCATCTTGATGATTCATCATTTGAAAGGTATGTTCGTAATCAGCATCCCGTTGAGCCATTGTCTCATAAAAGCGTAAGCCATGCTTGGTATGCGGGTTACTTTGAGCAGAAACTCCGATACCGCAAAAGCTTGCGAAAATTATGATATGTATGCGAACAAATTTCATTTTGATTGGGTCTTATATATAAGACATTCAATTTTGTAAAGGGTTGCATCATCTTTCTTTAATTTACTGTTAAACATTGGTAATCAAAAAGAAAGGAGGTCAATTGACCTCCTTTCTCGATAAGCTGTAGGAACTACTATTTACCTAGAAGCAATAGCTCGTTACATTTTATTTCTGTGATATATCGCTTCTCACCCTCTTTACTTTCATAGGAACGGGATACCAATTTACCTTCAACAGCAACTTCTTTTCCCTTAATCAAATAATTTTCGGCTATTTCGGCCACTTTTCCCCAGGCAACCACATTGTGCCATTGCGTATCCGTGACCTTTTCTCCCTGCGCATTCTTATACGACTCGTTGGTAGCAATGGAAAATTTGGTCAGCTTATTGCCATTTTCCAAGGTTACTGTTTCTGGGTCATTTCCTAAGTTTCCAATCAACTGTACTCTGTTTCTAAGTGAATTCATCATTTTAATTTTTACGTGTTAAACAGTTAATACTATCGAACTCTTATTGTCCGACAGGGCAAACTTAGTATGGGTAAAAATCACAAATCGGTTATAAAACATTTGTTTTCGTTTGTAAACGAATGTAAATGTTTAACACCCTAAAATAACATCTTTTTCCGGTTCAGGAAGGTTTTTTGTAAAGCTTTAATCCAAACCTAAAAGCGAAAAACGCCACCAACCCGACAGTTAAGTTAGCTATAAGGTATCCTGTAAGCTTTCCCCACCCATACGCGGAACTATCCGAAATCACATCGGCCAATTCCGTAAATATTCCCGGCAACCCAAAAAGAAATAAAAGTGATGATATCACAGCAATAATAATAAGAGCTATCCCAAGTATTTTATTCAGCATTTTAAAGTTTTTAGATACCTTTTAAATGTACCCATTTTCAATATTCCAAAAAAACTAATTCGCTATTTGTCCACTTTACATATTGATGTCGATTTTTCTATTCATCTTCCGAACACAATAAAGCTTAAAATTAAGAGTTTTATAAGTGTATTCTTACAAGTTTGGGTTGATTTTGGGAAATATAATCTAAAGAATACAGTAGTTCTATATATTCGGATGAAGGTCGCCATACCTTCATCCTTTTTTGTTTTACCCCTTGTACAAATGGGCATATCCAAACCATATAGATAAGCAAAGTCCATAAACGTATTGCAGTAATAGGAGCAACATTTATGCTCTAGTGCTCCCGACATACGCATTTGGCGTCATCCCGGTATACTTTTTAAAAGATTCGAAAAAAGTAGATTTCGATTTAAATCCCGATTTATGCCCTAGCCCTATTACAGTCAAATGGTCCAATGAATCATCCAATAAGTATTTTTTTGCAGTTTCCACTCTCCAGTAGTTTATAAAGTCGTTGAATCCAATATTAATATCCTTATTGATCAATTCGGAGAGCTCATGTTTTTTTGCACCATATAGTTCGGCCAACTTACTAAGATTAAGTTCGGGGTCTAAATAAGGCTTTTCATTCTCCATAAAAGAAATCAGCTCAATTACTTTGGTATTTCCGGTGATATCGGTCGGATTAAATCTAACAACTCCAATTTTAGGTGAAATTTCATTTAAGTATGATTTTCCTTTCAACATCATAACAAAAGTCATCCTGTAAAAAATGGCGGAAATAATCACATAAGGAATCGTTGCTGCCCCAAACCCAAACAACGGATGGGAATACTTTATAAGGCCTGTAATCAATATGGGAATGAGTAAAAAAGGTGCGATAAACCTAATCAGGCTTTTTTTATACGAGATACTCTTCCCTTTGGAGATGCTCAAATCAAAGGTATGTTTCCAAACCATTATTACGGAAACTAGAGCATATATAACCGTAAGAAGCAATACCGCATGCGATTTGTCTATGACAGGCTCATATCCTATTATGAAACTGGCAAACAGAAAATATAACAAGGGCAAAAAATGCAAGGCTTTTATCCCATTTAGTTGAATGCGACCTGTCAAATTCAGCTTTTGCGAAATATATAGATACAACAATGGGCCAACAGACAACAAAAGCGAATCGGACAACTTTGGGATAAAGGTATACGTGTAGAAAAAGTCTGATTTAATAAACGGGTAGACCATCAACCTAAATGCGATGACAAAGAACAATAGGCTCAAAAACAGGTTCTCTCTTCTATTTGGAAATTGCCTGTAGGATAAATAGGAAAAGAGAAAGCCCTGGGCTCCCCCTATTAATAATATCAACTGGATTGTAGATAAATCGATTGACTGAACCACTTCTGAAATATTAAATCCCTAATAGAATTTTCATCTTGTTGTAGAACTAAAAATACCAATTATAGGGATCGACAAGTTAGATGTAGATTTTGACAACAAAATCTGTTGGTTAAATAATTGGTCTTAATTTATCATTCTGGAATCATTCGAGGACAAATAAATCTCTGTTTCTTCTAACCTTCGATAGCTTTACACATATCCATAAAACTTGCAGATTTGAAAAGAAGAACTTTTGTAAAAGTAACTGGTGCATCATCCCTATTAACTTGCATCGCCCCTTTAGGTGCATGCTCGAGCACCAATAAAACCTTAAATATCCTTGTCTTGGGAGGCACCAACTATTTGGGACCTGCGGTGGTAGATGCTGCTTTGGCCAATGGACATACCATCACCTTATTCAATAGAGGAATTACCAACCCACACTTATATCCGGATATTGAGAAACTAATTGGTGATAGGGAAATTGAATCCGAAGATCTGAGTGCTTTGGAAGGTACCCGAAAATGGGATTTGGTCATCGACACCTGGCCAGCTGACCCTAGAATGATACAAAGAACCGCGACACTATTAAAAGATCGGGTTCAAACCTATGCCTTCATATCATCCATTGCGGTTTATAGAGATATGACCCAAGTTGGCATAACGGAGACCTCGCCACTTCGTGAAGTCGGAGAATTTGTTCCGGGTATGTCATACTACGAATCGAAAGTTTTATGCGAAAGGGCTGTTCAAGAAGTATTTCCCAAGAATCATCTTATTGTGCGTCCGCCCGGTATCTTTGGAAAAAGGGATGAGAGTTGGTCGTTAGCTTACTGGTTATGGCGCATTCGCAACGGCGGTCCGGTTGTAGCTCCGAGCGATGGTTCGGACTTTGTGCAATGGGTGGATGTAAACGACGTTGGAAACTTTATGATACATGCTTTGGAAACCAATCAATATGGCATCTACAATACTATTGGACCACAAAAAGGGCCTGTAAACTTTAAAGAGTTTCTAACACGGGTAAACGAGCATTATGGGAATAAAGCCAATATTATTTGGGTAAGTAAAGGGTTTTTAGATAAGCATGAACTTAGGCCCATAGTGGACATTCCAATATGGGAGCCAAAGGACAGAAGGGCAGGCAGGCATACCATAAATGCCCAAAAAGCGGTAGCCGCAGGAATGACATTTACGCCAATGGAGCAAACTTTTGACAAAGCATTGAATTGGTACGACCACGTAAAATCTCCTACTGATGACCCGGGACTCGACAAAAACAGACCATACAATGGAATTACACGAGCAAGAGAATTGGAACTTTTACAAGATTGGGCTGCTGTTCAGCATACCTATTGATTTTATTCAAAATTCTTGATTATAGGTAATTTTCGAATGCACCGCCCAGCTGCAGCCCCTTAATCTGTCATTGCTATAAATTCAGGTTAACTCCTAACCAAAGCCAAACTAATATCGGCTGGATCAGGAGTGCCGTCATCATTAAAGTCGAATTCTGCTGGTCCATCAAAGGATAAGTTATTTGTGCCATTGAATGTTATTCGAAAAAATTCAAAATCATCAGCGGCATCCCCGTCAAAACGAACCACCAAAAGATCTTCATCAAAACATAAATCCCCAGAAGAACTGGAACTGGGTTCACCAGACTCCGTAATGTTAAGGGTAAACCTACCGTTGGATTGTATCGATAATGTTACCGATCCCCCTTCGGCCACCACATCCACTACCTGAATCGGCTCGGAGGAAACATTAAAAAATCTAGCCTCAGTTGCTGTCCAATTCCCCGATATATCAGAAACGGAATAATTTGTGCCCTGAAGGGTACAATCCGGCACTTCATCATCACTACAGGAAACCATGGAACAACTGACCAATATAATGGCAAACAGTCGATGGAAAAATCTTTGTTTTTTAATCATCTGAAAATGGCTTTTACGTTTCATATTTATCGTTTTTATGGGTTAATGGAAAATGGTACGCCTACCTGCAAAATTTGCTTTGATTAAAAGTACTGGATGACCTAATGCTGCTTTGCTACCCATGTTTCAATTTTTAATACTCAGGTTACACCTATTCATCTCATTACCAATGAAATCAACGTTAATTCCTGAGATAAGACAGATATAACCATTATCTTAGTAGAAGTACCTGCAACCTATCTAATCGATATGAGAAAGCTCATCCTTTTTGGCTTTGTCTGCATTAATTGTTGGGTTACGAATGCCCAACTCAGAACACAAATTGATAGCCTTACCCTTTTGCTGGAAAATAAGCGTGAACAAGATACCATAGCGGTTAATCTACTCTTGGACATAGCCAATACCTACCGTGGCGTAAGCTTGGACACTTCTTACCTATATGCTAAAAGAGCCTTTAGCCTAGCCTCAAATATTTCCTATGATTATGGGATGGCCTCCGCTGATAAGATCAAAGGAACTTATTTCCTTTACACAGGTGTAATGGATAGCAGCGTCTTTTATTATGAAAATGGGCAGAAGTTGTTCCAAAAATTGGGGGATTTGGACGGTGTCCACGACATCAACTACAATTTAGGGCTGTTGCATTCATCCATTTCTGAATATGACAAAGCCATTTCATATTATCAAAAAGACTTTACCTATAGAAATCAGATTGGTGATACCTTAGGCATTGCAGATGGCTACCTGAACATGGGGGCGGTTTATCTTTATAAGGGAGATAATCAGGAAGCTTACAAAAACCTTACTGCATCAATCCCATATTTTGAACATGCAGGCGACCAGTTATCCGTTGCTAAAGTAAACTTCAACCTTGGAACCATTCAGTGGAACTTCAGCAATTATGACTTGGCCTTAAAAGATTTCTTTGCATCACTTGCAATCTTTGAGCAAGAGGAAGATCGGTATTTGTTGGCCAGTTGTTTTGAAAACATTGCCGGGGTCTATGAAAATATGGAGAACTATAAAAGTGCCCTTAAATATTATCGGGCTTCTTTACATAACAGCGAAGAAGTGGGAGATGCTAGACTCACAGCTTCTAACCATCATAGCTTAGGCGTGGTTATGGACAAGTACGGGCAGCGAGATTCTGCTTTGTATTATTTTGATAAGAGCCTTCAGCTTTCGGAAGAAAGCAATTTTAGGGATTTGTTGAGTTTAAATTATCACAGTTTGGGAGTTTTGCACGGTAAGGAAAATGCTTCGAAAGGCATTGAATTCCTAAACAAAAGCATTTCCTTGAAAAAATCAATTGAGCTTGACAATTTCAACATAGCCACTTCTTTGTATGAACTGGGAACTATACAAGCGGACCAAAATCAATTAGTCAAAGCAAGAAAAAGTTTGGAGGAGGGGTGGAAGGTATCCCGACTTACGGATTCCAAAGAAATTAAAAGCAAGCTATCGTTCGCCTTATATAAGCTAAGCAAAAACATGGGCAATCAACCCCGTGCTCTTTCCTATTTGGAGGAATATCATCAGCTAAAGGATAGCATTTTTGATGATGAGGCCAACAAGAATTTAGTGGCCAGGGAAATACAATATGAAAGCGCTAAAAAAGACCAGCAAATAGAGTTATTGACCAAGGAACAGGAATTGAAACAAGCTGAAGTCACGGCCAAAGAAGCATTACTAAAGCAAAACACGACCCAAAGAAATCTACTCCTGGCCGGGATAGCTTCTGTCCTAATAATCTCAATACTACTTTTTAGAAATTATTTAGTGAAACTACGAGCAAAGGAAATAGTAAACAAAAAGCAACGAGAATTTGTAAACCTACGGTCCCGTTTTTTCGCCAATGTTTCCCATGAGTTCCGGACTCCATTAACCTTGATTTTAGGTCCATTAAAAGACTTGTTGTCATCCACTAAAGAAAATCAAGAGCACCAGGAAAGCTATGAACTTATGAAAAGGAATAGTGAAAAGTTATTGGGCCTTGTAAACCAATTATTGGATCTCGCCAAATTGGAGGCTGGCGCATTGCCACTGCAGGTTAGGGAAGATGACATTAAGACATTTTTAAAGACCGTAACAACTTCCTTTAGTTCTTGGGCCGATTATCAAAATATTACATTCAATGTGGCTATCACAGACGAAATTGGCAGGGCTTGGTTTGATGGTGATGCGTTGGAGAAAATCCTCAACAATCTATTGGCAAACGCTTTTAAATTCACTCAAAAAAATGGCAGCGTTTATTTTGACGCTATGATGATAAAAGGGAATAAAGCTGAGGGAGAATCCCTAAAAATTGTGGTGAAGGATAATGGGAAAGGAATTGCAAGTTCCGATTTGGATAAGGTTTTTGATCGATTCTATCAAGCACAAGAATCCCAAACTGAAGCAAAAGCGGGAACAGGTATCGGATTGGCATTGGTTAAAGAACTCACAGAACTGCATCATGGCAACATCGCTGTTGAAAGCGAAGAGGCGAAGGGCACAACTTTTACCTTGACCCTTCCGATTTCAAAAGAACAATTCAAAAAAGGAGAAATATACTCCCCGTTATCTGAACAGCCATCAATTGCAAAGAATCCATTTCCATCTAGAACATCAAAAAGTCCGAAGATGGATGAAACAGTTAAAAAAGACCTCCCGCTCCTCCTAATAGTTGAAGACAATGATGATGTTAGATCCTACATCAAAAAAAATCTGATAAGTGCTTATACTATCGAAGAGGCTACTAATGGGGTTGATGGTTTTAATATGGCCCAAAAAGTTGTTCCTGATCTTATAATCAGTGACGTTATGATGCCGGATATGGATGGGCTTTCACTTTGCAAAAAACTAAAGGTGGACCAAAAAACAAGCCATATTCCCGTTATTTTGCTCACCGCCCTGGCCTCTCAAGCTTCAAAAGTGGAAGGAATTGAAACTGGGGCAGATGATTATATTATTAAACCTTTTGATAAGAAAGAGCTAATAGCACGTGTAAAAAATCTTATTGACCAACGACAGCAATTAAGGGAAAAGTATAGTCGGCAGCTCACTTTGGAACCAAAGGTTCTTGCCATTACATCAGCAGATGAGCGTTTCTTGGATAAAATAATTAAGATATTGGAAAAACGATTGGATGATTCCGCCTTTGGGGTTGAGGATCTCGCCAAGGAAACAGCAATGAGCCGTACGCAATTGTTCAGAAAGATGAGGGCTTTGCTCAATCAATCCCCTCAGGATTTTATTCGAGATTTTCGACTTAAAAGAGCAGCTCAATTATTAGAAAGTAAAGCAGGAAATATATCGGAAATTGCCTATCAGGTGGGCTTCAATAACCTTTCATATTTTACCAAAAGATTTAAGGAGTTGTTTGGCAAAACACCATCTGAGTATAGTTAACATTGATGGAATGTATCCGTACTTAATCAAAAGAAATTCCAAGTGCCAGGTCTTATTTCCGGTTCAACTTGTAATTCACTTCTATATCCGGATTAATTCGAGTAAGTTCTCTAATAAAACCTTCTTTGTCTTTTGGTGAAACCAAAATGCTGCCGTGCTTTTTGTAGATAATATTAAGTCTATCCAGTGATGCCGCTGGGGAACTGATCCAGCTATTGCTTTTGCTTATCATTTTGATCTCAGGTATATCAATCTTCTTCATGATTAAAAAGCCAATTCGAATAACCAAAGTGTTTCCTTTTACAGTATAGTAAATCGAAAAAAATACATACAGTACGAATACTAAAACAGTTAAATTAATGGAAAACACAACCCAGTTTCCATTAGAAATAAGTGGAATAGTGCCAGCTATCAAACTGGCCAAAACAAAAATCAATAAACCGTAACTAATCTTCGAGGGATATCTCTTCATTGGTGTCGATGCTTTCTTAAAGATACCCCAAAAAGTAAACTCAAGCATCAAAATTACCAACTACGGGCAATTTCCGAATGCGTTGCCCCGTTGCGGCAAAAATGGCATTGGTCAATGCCGGAATCGCTGGAGGTAAGGGCGGTTCTCCCAAACCTCGTGGTGGCAGGTCGTTTTTAATGAACTCAATGTTCATTTCAGGCACTTCATTTATCCGCATCCATCGATAATCATGAAAATTGGATTGTTCGGTAGCTCCATCTTTAAATGTGATTTCGCCAAACATGGCAGCACAAAGTCCTTCTAAAATAGCGCCTTCAACCTGCGCTTTAGCCCCTGATGGGTTCACCACGATTCCACAATCAACAACGGCATCCACACTCAGAATTTTAACTTCGTTCTTTTGTGATACCTCAACCGTTACCACTTCTGCAATAAAAGACCCTGACATTTTACGCGCTGCAAAACCTCTTCCCTGCCCTTTGGGCAATGATGAACCCCAGCCACAATTCTCTCTAACCTTTTCTATCACCCTTATGAATCGTTCATTGTCAAATTCATATTCACCAACAACCGGCACCATTCGTGCTGGACCAATGAATTTCAAGAAATAATCGATGGGGTCCATATTGTTTTTGAATGCTAGTTCATCCAGAAAACTTTGAATAGGGAATGCATTTGCTCCAGGTGCCACCGCACGCCATTGCCCTAAAGGCACATCGCTTAAAACATGGCCGTATTCAAAGCGTAGATTGGGGACAAATCCTGCTGGAAACTCATACTCATCGATTTCTGTACCTGCGGGTTTACCTTCACGACCTAAAGATGTTTTGCGGGAGGCATTGGACAAAATATGCTGCCATCCCGTAACCATTCCATCACTGTCGAGCGTGGCTGATAATTTTTGCATACTTCCAGGGCGATACCAATCGTGCCGTATATCTTCTTCACGCGTCCAGGTCAGTTTGACCGGCTTCCCAATTTCTTTCGATACTATTGCCGCATCCATGGCATAATCCACATAATATCGTCTCCCAAATGCCCCACCACTTCGTGGTAGATGAATTTTTATCTGTTCGGGTTTAAGGTCAAAAAGCTTGGTTAGACCTTCTTGCAGGGCCTCTGGGTTCTGTGTTGGTGCCCAAACTTCACAAAAACCATTCTGGAAATCCACCGTGCAGTTCATAGGTTCCATAGTTGCATGGGCTAAAAAAGGGACTTCGTATACCCTTTCCAAAGTAGAAGCGGCCTCTCTTTTGGCTAAGGTAAAATTACCGTCTTCCCTTTCTATGGAAGTGTTGGAGAGCTGGGCTCGGAAACGGTCAAATATTTCATCGGTGTTTTCATTTCGGGATTCCGAATTATCCCAAACCACTTTTAGTTTTTCCGCTCCCTTAAATGCTGCCCACGTCGAATTGGCAATAACCGCCACACCGTTTACAAAGTTTGGGCTATTGGACCCAATGAGTCTTCCGCCATATTTCTTATTATCCAGTTCTATTACTTCGATTACTCCATCCACAGCTTTTGCCTCGGTGGAATCAAACTCTGCGATACCACCATCGAATACCGGGTTCTTTCGCACCGTGGCATATACCATCCCGGGTCGCTTAATGTCAATTCCGTATTCCATCCGTCCGGAAACCATCTTATCTAAATCGACTTGAGGTATGGGCTGACCTACTATATCATATGAATCAATGGGTTTGAATTCAACTTCTTCGGGCAGCTGTACCTTCGATGCTTGCTCCACCAAATCTCCAAACGGAATGGATTTACCTGAACTTTGGTGAATCACCTCCCCATTTTTGCTTACAAGTTCTGTAGTGGGTACA
The DNA here is from genome assembly GCF_049332665.1 of Flagellimonas rhodophyticola. Taxonomy (NCBI): domain Bacteria; kingdom Pseudomonadati; phylum Bacteroidota; class Flavobacteriia; order Flavobacteriales; family Flavobacteriaceae; genus Flagellimonas; species Flagellimonas rhodophyticola. The sequence continues at coordinate 310,338 of NZ_CP186326.1, forward strand.
TTAAGTTTTTGGGAAGCAGCCGCGATAAGGGCAAACCTTACTTTGGCGCCAGCGGTTCGCATCAAATCCCAATTCAAAATAATGGCATAGCTTCCACCAGCCCATTGCTCGTCATATAGGGTATTAAAATCCCCTTGCATCACCTTTACTTTTTTCCAATCCGCCCCTAATTCCTCGGCCAAAATCATTGGCAGTGAGGTTTTGACTCCCTGACCGACCTCTGGATTTTTTGCAATCAGCGTCACCAATCCTTCAGTGTCTATGGTAACCAGCGGTAAAAATTCAAAATCTTCCGCTGGTATTTTTTCAGTCTTGCACGATTGAAAATGTATCCCAACCACAAGCGCCCCACTGGCAGATGCCGTTAGTTTGATGAAATTTCTTCTTCCAAGTGTATTTTTCATTGCCCTCCCTGTTTAATTTGCTTGCCCTCTATTGCCTGATATATCCGATTACCGTCAAGATTTATTGCTTCTTGCTTTACGCCATTAGGCCAAATGATTTCAACCTTTGCTATTTTCTTTGTCCCTAACCCAAAATGGATTTCTGGAGCATTTTCACTTCCATAACCTGTTTCTCGAATAAGGTATCTTGTTTGAACAGCTCCATCGGAAGTAGTAAGTTTAATCCAAGTGCCTATTCCGTAACTGTTGGATTCTATTCCAGAGAGTTGAAAAACAACCCAATTATCTCCTTTTTTTTGATTGATATAACAGTCGTTAGGTTCTGCCTCGCCTCCCCAATTGCAAACGAATAAATCCAGGTATCCATCTCGGTTTATATCCCCAGAAGCGGTTCCAGCGGAAATATGTCCATCAACTGCTGGGAGTGCATTGTAAATCATTTTAAAAGAATGGTTAGGTATACCTGCAAAAAGAAAATTTTGGATTTCTGGATACCCTTCCGTTCCGTTAGCCACGTAAAGATCTAGTTGGCCATCATTATTAAAATCCCCCCAGGTTTGTCCTTTTGATGGTCGTCTTACCTCATAAGCAATCCCGCTATCTGTCATTTTTTCAAAAACACCAGATCCAGAGTTTTGATACAATGCATTTTCATCAGAAACAGAGACATTGGTCACGTAAATATCCAAGTCCATATCGTAATCATAATCCACAAAGGAAACCCCATAGGAAGCATTTAGTTCTTCTACCAAAACTCCTTTGGTCTGTTCCGTAAATTCTCCTTTAGCCGAACCCCAATACAGGTAGTTTCTGTGCTTTCCGGTGAATTTCCCGTTGCTTTTAACCACAAAATTGGTCACATAGAGATCTGGGTATCCATCTCCATTGAGATCACCCCAAGCGCATGCTCTTCCATCCCCTTTGTTGTCCTTCCATGGCCCAGAATTCTTCTTTTTGAATGTTCCGCCTCCATTATTTACATAAAGAATATCGTCTTCACCATCCCGATTTATTACAAAAACATCCATGTCACCATCCAAATCATAGTCGCACCAACAAGCTCCCGGAGAGTTGGTATCATCGGAGGTCAAATCACCTGCTGTTCCAACTGAAAAATTTCCTTCTCCATTGTTTAGATAAAGAAGGTTCGGAACTCCAAATTGTGTAGTGAAAAAGATATCAAGATCTTGGTCATTATCCACGTCTGCGGTGTGAACGGATTCGCTCCAGGCTTGGACCTTGTTTTCCGCAATCGGGGTTCTACTAAATTTGTTTCCGTCATTAAATAGTATTGTATTTCCCAATAGCAAGGTTGAATCCACCTGATTGGCGACAATAATGTCTAGGAAGCCATTTCCGTCCAAATCGGCAATGGCAACTCCTCTTGAGCCTTGTTCCGGTGCAGCTAAGTCCGAACTTTTAAAGGAAAAATCCTGAGCTGCCAACTTAGCGGCACAAAAAATCAAGATGAAAAAGAGGGTCAGACGCATCATCCATTTATTTTATTGGATGCTGACTTTACCGCTTTTTTAATGCGTTCGTAAGTGCCACATCTGCAAATATTACCTGAAAGTGCCGTATTTATTTCGTCATCGTTGGGACTAGAATTTTTGGAAAGTAAAGCATACGTACTCATAATCTGACCAGATTGGCAATATCCGCATTGCGGGACATCTAGTTCCATCCAAGCTTGTTGAACGGGATGGTCATTGTTTGCTGAAATTCCCTCAATAGTCGTGATGTTTCCTTGGACAGCAGATTCCACTGTTAGCGAACAGGACCTAACGGGATTTCCGTTGAACAATACTGTGCAGGCACCGCATAGACCTTGTCCACACCCATACTTGGTTCCTGTTAAGTCCAAAATATCGCGCAACACCCAGAGTATTGGTGTGTCCGCGTCAGCAAATATTTCCTTTTTTTCAGAATTTACCGTTATCGAATAAGAGGGCATATTTTTTCCGTTTTTTGATTTTGACTGAAGAATTTGATGGATAATTCCAACACCTAAACTTACCCAATACCATAGAAGCAAACTGAGTTTTGCAGTAAACGGACCTGTTTTTGTCAGCGAATGGACTTAATATGTTCTGTCCTTAAAAAAGTGTGTGATGTCCTTAATAAAACTTTTGCTCACCCGACGCTTGGTCCCATCTTTCATAATAACCTCAAGGGTGCTTCCATTACCTCTAGCAAGTTCTGATACGAAGTCAACATTAATAATGGTAGATCTATGAATCTTTTTGAAGGTATCTCCAGGAAGTATGTCATGGAATGATTTCAGTGGCTTACGCATCAGAAAAACCCCTTCTGTTGTAAACAATTTGGTATAATAATTTTCCGCTGCCAACCAGTGAATCTGTGATGGTTCACAAAAGTGTTTTTTGCCGCCCCTTGTCAGTTCGAAAAGCAAAGTAGAAGCCATTTTTTCTTCTTTATTCCACCAAAGCTTGTCAATCACGAACCATAAAATCCCGAAATCGATTAAGGTCCAAAACACAAAAAAATATCGGTACACCCCAAACTTGGAACCAGGTAAGTCCAAATATGGACTTATGGTCGAACTCAGATTAAAAAACCAGCCAAAATGCAGTGCAATCCATAGGAACCCTATGCCAACAACAAGCGCTCTTCCATATGAGATTTTCCTAAACTTTTCAACTAGAGTCTTGAACATTAAAAACATCAAAATCCAGGGTATCCAAATAAGTGCTTGCCATGATATTACATGCAATAATGTTACTTGATCTCGGGTGGCATATTCCCTCCAATAGATCAATATGCCCAAAACAATGGCAATTGTGGTCAATAGTGCCAAAAAGTTCTTAGTCTTCATGCTATATTAGTGCAACATTGGATTTACTTGGCTATTTTTTGATGGATGTCAAGATAGCAAGAATCGGGTTTTGAACGAAGGAAGTTGGCAATACTTTTGGAAAACAAATTATATGTTATGGAAAGTCAAGAAGACATAAATTACAAACGAATTGCCAAGGCCATTGCCCATATCAATGCCAATTTTAAGGAACAACCTTCTTTGGATGAAATTGCCGAAAAGGTACATCTAAGCCCATATCATTTTCAACGTATGTTTACGGAGTGGGCAGGTATCAGTCCTAAAAAATTTCTGCAATACATAAGCGTCCAGCATGCAAAAAAGATTTTGGGAGAGCATAATGCAACCCTTTTTGATGCTGCCATCGATACTGGATTGTCAGGTACAAGTCGTTTGCACGATTTGTTCATTTCTATAGAAGGAATGACACCAGGAGAATTTAAAAATGATGGAGAAAATCTGAACATCAATTACAGTTACGCGCAAAGTCCATTTGGACTTATTGTTATTGCTTCAACCCCAAAAGGGGTATGTTATATTTCATTTACAGAGGACGAGGAAAAAGGATTGTATGAGTTAAAAACTCAATTTCCCAGAGCGGAGTATCACCAAAGGGTTGATCAAATGCAAGCCAATGCACTCATGGTTTTCGGGAAGGATTGGAGCCAGGTTTCCGACATCAAATTGCATTTAAAGGGAACGGATTTTCAGTTAAAGGTATGGGAGTCATTGCTTAAAATTCCTAAAGGGAACCTCACTACTTATGGAAAAATTGCCAAGATGATTGACAAGCCGAAAGCTTCTAGAGCTGTTGGGACGGCAATTGGTAGTAATCCTATTGCCTACTTAATACCATGTCATAGGGTTATCCAATCCTCTGGAGGGTTTGGTGGCTATCGTTGGGACAGTATTCGTAAGACGGCTATTATTGGATGGGAAGCAGCACACGTCGAATAATGGAGAATCTTGAAAGAAAACTAGCTGAAATACCTTGGGAAGGTGTTCAGCAGGAATTACACGAACAAGGCTACTCCGTCATTGAAAATATATTGGATAACGAAAGTTGCAGTGAGTTCATCAAAGCATATGAGAATCCCAAATTGTATCGAAAGGTTGTTGATATGGAACGGTTCCGATTTGGAAAAGGGAGGTACAAATATTTTCAATATCCTTTACCTGATTTAATTCATCAACTGCGAACCTGTATTTACCCAAAATTAGTGCCAGTGTCCAACCAATGGATGCGTAATTTGAGAATAGATATTTCTTTTCCGTCCACATTGGCCGAACTTCGAGCCGCTTGCGCTGGCAATGGGCAACATTTGGCCACGCCTCTAATCTTAAAATATGGAGCAGGAGGATTCAATACTTTGCATCAGGATTTGTATGGGGAAGTCTATTTTCCTATCCAGGCTGTATTTTTTTTAAATGAAAGTGATGTGGATTATACCGGAGGCGAGTTTGTCCTAACACAACAAATTCCGAGAGCTCAATCGCAAGCCATTGTTCTCCGGCCCAAAAAAGGATCTATGTTGTTATTTACCACTAATTATAGACCTATTCAAGGTAAAAGAGGGTATTACAGAGTGGCTATGAAACATGGGGTCAGCAAAGTTCATTCAGGGGAACGCAACACTTTGGGAATCATTTTTCATGATGCCACTTCTTAATATGAATTCGCACCAAGAGTTGACCTCATCTGAGCTTTTTCTAGCTCTAAAACATCAAAAAATACGATGGGCCGGTAATAAGAAGTTAAAAATATATGGGCTGCTACATTGCAAATCGGGCAAACGAATGAAAGTAGCAAACCGTGTTTTCTTCGGTTCAGAAGAAGAAGCTTTACAAGAAGGATACAGACCTTGCGGGCATTGTATCCGAACAAAATATACAGTTTGGAAAGACAATAAAGTTATCTTTGGAGACTAAAATCGATTGGCATGCAAACTTGGTTGAACCCAATAGTTCTGGAAGGAAACTTGGTCAGACTAATTCCCATGGAAACCTCCCACATTCAGGCTTTATTAGAAGCAGCATCTGATGGCAACCTATGGGAGTTGTGGTATACTTCCGTTCCTTCCAAGGATACAGTAGAAACTTATGTAAAGGCAGTTTTAGATGAGCAAAGGGCCAGTTTGGCACTTCCATTTGTTGTGGTTGAAAAAGCAACCGGTGACATTGTGGGAACATCTCGATACCTCAATGTTGATGCTGCAAATAAACGAGTAGAAATTGGTGCCACTTGGTACGCCAAGCGTACCCAACGAACGGGCATCAATACGGAATGTAAATATCTCTTGCTATCTCATGCTTTTGAAACGCTTAACACTATAGCTGTGGAGTTTAGAACACATTTTCATAACCATCCATCTCGAAATGCCATTTTAAGACTAGGTGCCAAACAAGAGGGAATTATACGAAATCATCGAATTGACCATAATGGACTTATACGAGATACTGTGATTTTTTCCATTTTAGACAACGAATGGCCACCCGTAAAAAAGTCGTTGGAATTTAAAATGAGAAAATCCTATAAATAGGGCCTTCCAGCAGCTACTTTTGTGCTTGTTTTAGAAGTTTGGCAAAATTATAGCCCGCCAGTTCCAAGTTTTGAGAGCTGTTCTGCTTCGCCTCATCTAAAGTTCCAATTTCATTTAGTATTGAAGTAACATATTGCAATCCCATAGCTTCCATCTCATCTAAAGAAACTGAAACCGACCCGCAGAGCGCAGCTACGGGAATTTTCCTTGCCTTGGCTGATTGCAGTACACCATCAATAGTCTTTCCGGAAAGGGTTTGACCATCTAGTTGCCCTTCACCGGTGATAATCCAATCTGCACCGTCAATGGCAGCATCAAAATCTGCCATTTCTTTTATTAAATCTATCCCCGAAGCCAATTCCGCATTTAAAAAGACCTTTGTTCCCGCTCCCATTCCACCTGCAGCTCCGGCACCAGGAATATCCTGAACAGCTATCCCAAATTGCCTATGAACAACCTTGGCAAAATGCTGCAATCCTTTATCCAAAAAAACAACTTCCTCAGGGGAAGCTCCTTTTTGGGGTGCATAGACATAAGCCGCGCCATCTTTTCCGTAGAACGGGTTGTTCACATCACAGGCGACTTTGATTTTAATATTTTCAAGCTCCGGAAGTACGTTTGAATCATCAATTTTGGCTACTTGGGCCAAGTTTTCGCCTATTGGTGAAAGTTGATTTCCTTTTTCATCTAAAAATTGATATCCCAAGGCAGAGGCCATTCCCATTCCAGTATCATTTGTAGCGCTTCCGCCAATACCCAAAACAATTTCTTTGACTCCTTGTTCTATGGCATGGGCAATTAATTGCCCCAACCCAAAAGAGGTGGTGTTCATGCAGTTCAGTTCACTTTTAGTCAAGAGTTTATAGCCAGAGGCTTCCGACATTTCAATAAATGCTATTTTCTTTTCTTTTGAAATAAGGTATCCTGATTCAATATTCCGAAAGAGCGGGTCTTTGACCATCACCTCAACTTTGGAAGCTTGTAAATAATGTTGTACCACTTGCATTGTTCCATCGCCACCATCAGCCAAAGGCATATGCTTGATTTCTGCATTTGGAAACACTCTGCGTATACCTTTTGCAACAATTTCGCAGAACTGTTGACCTGTTAATGACCCTTTGTATTTATCCGGAGCTAGGACAAACTTCATTTAGTTGTTTTTAGGAAAGCATATCTGGAAGCATTATGCTCAGTATGACTATTAACACAAAGAAAGCCATTAAAACAATAACTTCTTTTTTGGATGCGGAATATACCACCTCTAACCCTTCGTTGGCCTTTCTTTTGATCAAACTACTAATAAACATCGCAACCCCAATGGTAACCAAACATCCTATGGCATTCCACCAAAACCAAAACACTTGGGGAACATAAAGCCATAAATACATGTTGAACAATACTCCTACAATTATTCCAATATTTGCTCCCAGGGCGTGTGTTTTCTTGGTCAAGATTGCCAAAATAAAAACAGCTAATATGGGACCATAAAAAACAGAGCTGATCTTATTGATAACCTCTATTACCGTGCCCTCGATATTTCCTGCGAAAAAGGCAAAGAGTAGACAAACCACTCCCCAAAAAAGAGAGAAGAGTCTGGAAGTAAACACATACTTTTTGTTTTCCATATTAGGTTTGAACCGCTTAACAAAATCCTCCATCGTAACTGCTGAAAGGGAATTCACAGTAGAACTCAGAGAAGACATAGCTGCCGACATAATAGCTACAATAAGGATTCCTATAATCCCATTGGGCAAATAATTAATAATAAAAACTGGAACCATTAAATCTGCTTTTTTACCTTCTAAAGAACTTATGTTGGCCTGATATACAGAATCCATTAAGTTTTGAAAGCCTACATCTTGAAGTAGTAAGGTCCCCAGTACCAATCCCATGATACAATAGGTTAATGTTAATGGAAATCGAAAAAGTCCATTCGCGAGCAGCAGTTTCTTTATGGTGGGCATTCCCTTTGCAGATAATAACCTTTGGGATTGAGTTTGGTCCGTTCCATAATATGAAGCGTAAAGAAAAAATCCACCAATTACCATCGGCCAAAATCCAAACTCATCATTCTTATCCGCATTGTTAAAACCCCATTTGCTAAAATCGACAGCCGTTATGCGGTCTTTGTCAACATGCGTCAGAAAATTTTCAAAACCTCCCAACTCACTAATGCCATATATTAAACATATCACAATGCCGAGAAAGAGTATGATCATCTGGATTACATCTCCCCAAATGACAGCTTTCATTCCTCCCTGAAAGGAATATACCAAGGTAATTGCTCCGATTATTAAAACTGATATCCAAAAATCAATTTGCGTGGTAGCTTGAAGAATTAATGCCATGGTATAAACCATAACCCCTGTAGCCACGGAACGACTTATTTGAAAAACAAAACTAATGAGCAAGCGTGAAGAGGCATCAAATCTTTTTTCCAAATATTCATAGACACTGACTATTCCAGATTTGTACAAGGTAGGTATCAAGGCAACCATAAGAAATGCCATGGCCAAAGGAACTCCAAACTCATATGTGAGCCATTGTAACCCACCGCCTTCTTTCAACCCAACAAATGCTGGAGCGGAAATAAAACTAATGGCTGATAATTGAGTGGCCATTGTCGATAGACTCAAAGGCAACCATCCCATACTCCTACCTCCCAAAAAATAATCTCCAGAGCTATTATTTTCCTTGAAGAAATAACCAATTCCCAAGAATCCTATGAGATAAGTTACAATGATGATATAGTCTATATAATTCATAATTTATTTTTTAAGTCTCTTTTTGCGTAATCATTCCATTCTTGTTTAAGGATCCCTAATAAAATGGCATCTGACCTCCCCTTTCCATGGATGGATGGGAAAAGATTGCGAACCACACCTTCCTTTTTACAACCCACACTTTCCATTGCAGCCAAGCTCACCTCATTTTCGGCATGGGCTCCAAGCCCTACTCTTTCGACTCCAATACGTTCAAAAGCAAACTCAAATACCAAGTACTTACAGTTTTTGTTTAGACCGGTACCCCTATAATCTTGTCCGTACCAAGTGTATCCCAGTCTTATGGTGTTGAGCTCTTGTTGGTAATCGAAAAAGCGGGTGCTACCTGCATAATCATTTTTGTTTTTGTCAAAAACTGCAAAGGGATATTCTCGTTGCTCCTTTCTTCCTTCAATCGCCCGATGTATATAGTTCCCGAAGTCCTTGCTGCCACCAGAGGCTCCTAAAAAATAGGTCCATAGGTTTTCTTCCTTCGAAATATCCTCTAAAAGAGAAATATGTCTTTCATTCAAAGGTTCTAACCTTACTCTGCTATTTTCCAGCACATAGTCTTCGGTGAAATCGAGCTGCATCATCTTAAATATTAAGGCTTGTCTTTTAAAAGGTCAATAAGCAATGCCGCGCTCCAGGAAAAATTATCCCCCCCATATCCATTTTTTTCTTCATCGGGATTGTTCTTTCTAGAGTCAAAGTATTCAAAAAAGCCATGGTTTTCTATCAAGTCTATGGAATCTCTCTTTATCCTATCCGCCACGTCATTATATCCATATCTTTTTAGTCCATGGTATAGCATCCAGTTCAAATTAATCCAAACAGGTCCTCTCCAATATTTTCTTGGATTGAACTTTTCATGCGTAGGATCAAAGGATGCACATAAGTATCTATCTGCATCTCCAAATTTGTGAAGCATGGTCTTTACTACAATATCGGCTTGCGGCTTGCTTGGCGCTCCTGAAAAAAGCGGCGCAAAGGATGATGATGAGACATACGGTATTTGTCTGTTGTTCCTAGCGTCAAAATGTAGATAAGCACCCATCTCGGAATTAAAGAGTTTTGAGTTTAAACTTTGAATGCTTTTTTCCTGCATTGACTGGAGGTACGCTATCTTTTCATTACTTCCATTTATTTGCTTATACAGTTTAATAAGTGCTTCATTGGATCGTATCAAGACAGCATTAAAAAGTGGATCTAAAACCACGAAAGGCGAATGCTCCGCTATTTTGGAATCGTCATAGTTGTATTTTTTTGCTATATCTATGAGGTATAAATAATGGTCATATTCCCTTTTTGAAGGTCTTTGAGCAGGATCAACATGTGTAGTATCCCTTCGTTCAAAAGTGTATTCGGGCGGATCCATAGTAGACCAGATATCATCCCACATTGGCGAGTTATCTGTTCCGGATTCCCAATTGTGATAGATATACACCAAGCCTTCATCTTGCCAATTCCTATTTTCATAAAAATAGCGATGGTTTTCAAAAACCTTATCGATATTTTCCTTGACAAAATCCAACATATCATCACTCTCTTCGGAAATTTGTAGAAGTCTTTCCAAAATAAACCCTGTTACGGGAGGCTGGGTCATTCCGGTGGAGCGATATTTTTTTGATGATTTTGGATGCAATTCGGATTGATGAAAATCGGGTCCTGGAAAATAGGTGTCACTTTCTGTATGAAAAATGATATGGGGTATAAAGCCATTTTCCCATTGTGCATCCAAAAGGGTTTCAATTTCTTTTTTAGCCTTCTTCACATCGTAATGGGCAAAACCAATGGCAATAAATCCTGAATCCCATTTCCATTGAAACGGGTATAGTCCCTTACTGGGAATTGTAAAGCCTTCTTTTTGAAAGTTGTTCTCCAAAACTTCAATGGCCTTATGTATCAACTGTTCTTTCATAGATAAAATATAAAAACATATTGACGGCCTTCAGCCGCCAATATGCTGCATGAACTTAAACCTAACTTAAACTATTTTTTAATCATTAAAAATTGAACGTTGCAGTCAAGAAAACTCGTCTAGGCAAAATTGGTCTTCCAAAGAAAAATTCTCCATCCGCAGATTGACCGGCAATTCCAGCTCTTGGGTTACCCTCTGTCAGTCCTTCACTGTCGAATAAGTTAAAAACGGAAAAGCCCAATCTTACCGAGTTTACGTCTTCTGTCCTGAAAGTATATCCTGCTCCTAAGCGGGCAATGGTTATCGCATCCAATTCCACATTATTACCATCATCCGTAAATTTACTTCCGGTATGATTCAAGGTAAAGTTTGCATCAAAACTGCTATCATCAAAATTCAATCCTAGACTTCCCAGAAAGTTGGGCTGTCTTCCAATTTCATTCCCTTCGTTTATTGTTGAAACCTGTCCGTTGGTCAAATCAGTTGTTTCATTTTTGGTAATCTCATGATTTTGATATGTTGCAGTTCCTCGAAGGCTCCAATTATCATCAAATCTATAATTACCAGTCGCCTCCAGACCTAAAGTCCTGGTAGTTTGTTCGCTTCGGCCCTGATCCACCAACTGTCCTCCAACAATGGCTTGATCAATTCGAATTCGATCTTTTAATGTCACATAGTATCCCGCTACTGATCCTGAAAATGAAGATGTCCCAAACTTTAAACCACCTTCACCTTGAAGAATAGTTTCGGCCTCATAATTTGATTCACGGATACCAGGTGTTGGTGCAAACCCTCTTTGTTGTGGAAAGAAGAAGCCTCGAGAAAAGTTTGCGTACAAATTGGTCGATTCAGTCAGTTCATACAATCCTGCAAGTGAAACAGCCCAGTCGGTGGCGTTTATTTCCGCAGTTGTAAAACTACCATCCGCGAAACGTACATTTCTTAACTCGGGCGTAAGCTCAGGATCAGTGTATACTTCAGTTTCTTCCAATCCTCCATTATTAAATGTTCCCGTGGTGGATTCAATCCGTAACCCAACATCAAAACGCCATCTGTCAAAAACCATTTCATCAGTAAGGTAGAATGCTGTTCTGCTTTGGGTTAAAAATCTGTTGGAAGTCATTCCAATACGATTGTAAATACCTCCATCAGAGAAGATAACATTGGCGCCTGTTCCATCTGTATAACTTAAATTGACGAGACGTGGATTATTATTAAACTCTGACAAAACTCTATATTGATAATTCACATCTTCTGCTTCCGTTCTGGACAAAAAGCTACCAACTGTATAGGTATGATTCCCGTTAGGTGATTTATAAATAAGGTTTACTTCTCCCGAGTAGTCTGTCATTGGACGTAAACGGTCAATGTGTAGGTTTTCAACAACCAAGTCACCACCATTAATTTGATCTCCACTTCCACCTTGATATGTGGCATTAAAACCTTGATTTCCCGGTGCAATCTCAGAAATATAGTTGTTTAAGGTAATCGGGTTTCCAAAATCTCCATTTCCACCAACATAAAGTGCAAAATCATGTTTGTAATTGGCATATCTAATTTTTGATTTAAACCTTAAATCATCGGTAAAACTATATAGGAACTCTCCCATTACATACCCCCCTTGTGTAGCCACTCCGTCTTCTATTGGGCTTTTGTAAACCCCTCCTGGAGTAAGAAATGATGTTTCCGCCAATTCTCCCGATAATAGTTGTTCCACGTCCTCTCCATCATTTCCTGCCAAACGGGTTCTAGACCCTCCTTCTAATGGTAATGGTAAAAAGAACTGTGCCTTGTCATCTATAAATTGACCGTGTAACGTGAATGACCCTTTGTCAAACCGTTTTTTGATATTCCCCCTAAATTGGACACCTCTTGTATCCAATCCTGTTTCTATGGGGCCATCATCCTTTCTTACGAAACCAGTAAATGCATAGAATGTATTGGAATCTTCTCCTCCCAGTTTACCGCCGGTGTAGAAGTCGGTTTTTAATCTTCCGCGACTTCCCCATTCAACATTAATTACGCTTCCTGGATTGGTATCTCCAGTTTTACTTGTGTAGTTTATGATACCCGCAACGGATCCTGCTCCATATAACACAGCGGCACCACCACGCACAAATTCAACTCCCTTAAAGCCAATATCGGGTCTCGCATACACATCATGTGCCGAGGAGTTTAATCCAAAGGTGCTCATCAATGGCATGCCATCATATTGCAATGGATTAAAAACATATTGCCCTCCTGAGGGAAGTCCCCTTACAAACAAGTTTGTAGCCGTTTCACCACCACCACCTTCAGCGGTGATTCCGGGCACATCTCTTAAAATATCGGCTTGACTATTTGCTGAGAGCTTGGTTATTTCAGCAATTTTCTTAGAGCTAATGGACAACGGTGCTTGTTTCTGTGACCTAAATGTGCTGGACGCCGTAATCACAACTTCGTCCAATTGTTGGCCACTTTCTTGCAGTACTATATCCAAATTGCCCGAGGCGCCACTCAAATCAATTGTTTCTTCCACTGCGGTAAACCCAATAAACGAGATTCGAATGGTTTGATTTCCCGTTAAATCAGTCGCTAATAAAAAGTTGCCGTCAAAATCAGAGGTTGTTCCCTCCGCTGTGCCCAATATCAAAACATTGGCTCCCAGAATGGGAATCCCTGAAGCGTCTTTAACACTTCCTGTTATTTCTGTTTGTGCGAAAGCCGTACCTGAGAAAAATAAGGCCGCAATCGCGATTAAAAAGTTTCTCATAATCATTGAGTTGTTAATACTATTTTTTTGAATTAGATTGAGGTATTCATGAATAATGAGCTAAATTTATTTGAATATCCAAATGATTTGAAGATTTAATTGTCAATTTGATATGCAAACGTTTGCGGAAACGTTTGCAATTTAAAGTAATCGATTTATCAATCTTGAATTTTACCTTTATCATCGATGAAAAAGAAGCGGAACATTACCCTAAAGGAATTGGCCAGAGATTTAAGTCTTTCAATATCAACGGTATCAAGGGCATTGAATGATCATCCAGATATCAGTAGTGATACGAAAGAAAAAGTTCAGCAATTGGCTAACAAGCATAATTATGTCCCCAATCTTTTTGCGAGCGGTTTTCGCAGTCAGCGAACCCACATTTTGGGTGTAATTGTCCCTAACATCTCACACTACTTTACGACTACAATTTTAAAAGGCATATTGGATGAAGGAGAAAATTTAGGATATAGGGTCATTATTTCAGAATCCCAAAATGATGACAAAAAACAATCGGAGATGCTAAAAACCATGATACAATTCGGTGTGGACGGTATCCTTTTGGCCCTATCACGAAGAACAAAATCAATAAATGATATCATTCAAATTGCAAACAGAATCCCCCTGGTAATGTTCGATAAGGTCTCAGGAAAAATTCCATGTACCCAGGTTGTAATTAACGAGGAAGAAGCAGCCTATAATGCCGTGGAACACCTTATAAACACTGGAAAAAAAAGGATAGCTATAATAAAGGAAACTGAACAATCCTACAATTCCAAAAAAAGGTTTCAAGGATATCTTCGGGCTTTGGAAGAACATGGTATTCCTGTGGATGAAAAAATAATTTTAAGTACTGAGGACATTTCAATGACCAAAGGGAGAAGGATGGCCAATGTGCTATTGAGCTTAAAAAAACGTCCGGACGCCATTTTTGCTATTACAGACAGTGCGGCAATAGGAGTAATTAAAGCCTTAAACAAGTTTAAAATAAAAATCCCTGATGAAATTGCGGTTGTCGGTTTTAGCAACTCTGCCAGTTCCACCATAATTACCCCGCCCTTATCTACCGTTGATCAACCTGGCAATAAAATAGGTCGCACCGCTGTCAAATCTCTTATCGATGAGATTGAAAACCCGAAAGATGATTTGATGACAAAAACCATAGAACTAAAAACCAACCTAATAGTTAGGGACTCTTCCTTTAGGTAAAATACAGGGGATGATAAAACGGCATACGTTTTGCTTCCACTTTCAAAGTAATTACCTTTAAATAAATTTCATGTCATGAAAAACACATTAACCATTTTAATTTTCCTCAGCTTTGTTATGGCTACTTCTGCACAAACCAAAAACTTTTTAGATATTCCTTACTTGGAAACCTCAGCACGGGTCGACACCTTGGTCACTCCCGATAAAATCTATTTAAGTATTACCATTCAAGAAAAAGATTCCAAAGGGCGAAAGTCGGTCGAGGAACAAGAGAACAAGATGGCACAAAGTCTACGTGGGCTTGGCATAGATTTAGACAAGCAATTGGTAATCAAAGATTTAAGTAGCAATTTCAAAAAATATTTCTTACGACAAAAAGCCGTGCTCAAAAGCAAGCAATATTCGCTGTTGGTCTACTCTGGAAAAAAGGCAGGCGAAGTTATGGTAGCCCTTGAAAAGTTGGATATTGCCAATACTTATCTTGAGAAAACGGAATACTCCAAAATGGATGAATTGGAGTTAGAACTCAAATCCCGGGCTGTAAAAAAAGCCAAGAAAAAAGCGGAAGCCTTAACAGCTCCTTTAGGTCAAAAAGTTGGAGGGGCAATTCATATTTTGGATACCTCAACACCATATTACCCCAGATACAATCAAGCTCCAAGAATGGAGATGAAAGCAATGTCGATGGATATGGCCGAAGCTGAACCGTTGGATATCGACTTTGAGAAGATAAAAGTTGAAACTTCTGTCAATATTAAGTTTGAATTGTCCAAATAAGCTTTCTTTTTTCGTCTTTGGTATAAAGATGAACCTTATGAGAGTTTTAGTTTGTTTTTTATTATTTGGTTTTGGAGTCGTATCGGCGCAAAATACACTCCAATTAAAAGAGGGGCAACAATCTCCCGAAGCTAGTTTAGATGCTGTTTCCTGGATATCAGGCTATTGGAAAGGAGAAGCACTTGGGGGTATAGCGGAGGAAATTTGGAGTCCCGCTTTGGGAGGGTCCATGATGTTTTCCTTCAGACTTATAAATGATGGCAAGGTTACTTTCTATGAAGTTGGACATATCAAGCAAATAGATTCCACATTAATACTTCAACTCAAGCATTTTAATGGCGATTTAAAGGGGTGGGAAACTAAGGATGAGACCATCGATTTCAAACTTGTAAAAATCGAAAAAGACATCGTGTTTTTTGAAGGATTGACCATGCAGAAAGTCGGAGGTCGCAAAATGCGGGTTACAGTGGTTGCTAATGGACAAGAATTGGTATTCAATTACGAGAAGCAATGACTTAAAGGGTCTAATCAAGAATGGATAACGCAGCATTGACCATGGTTTTATGCTTCTTAGGGTCAATGTCGACTTTTGTTACTACCCGAAGGCCGTTATATAGTGTGAAAAGCATGGATGCTGTACTTTCAACATCCAAGGTGGAAGAGAATTCCCCATTGTCTACGCCTTTTTGCACGTAGCAGGAGAACAGGGTTTCCAGATTGGCTTTATGATTTTTCAAAACTTCAAGTAGCTCAGGATCACCGGGAATCAATTCCGTGGTAGTGTTAACCACAAAGCATCCCTTTCTACACGAATCTTCAATGGATTCTTCGATTGCTTTATCAAATAATTTTAAAAACCCTTCACGCACGCTATTCTCATTATCAAAGAGCGTTCGTAACATATTCTGGGAAACATTTCTGTAGTGGGTGAATGCCTTATTGAACAATTCCTCTTTCCCTCCGAAAGTATCATAAAGACTTGCCCGATTTATACTTAAATGCGATACCAAATCTTGTATTGAAGTGGCATGGAACCCCTTTTCCCAAAAGAGTTCCATAGCCTTAATCAATATTTCCTCTTCATTAAATTGTTTTGTCCTTGGCATATTTTTGGAATATGTGTTCCAAATATATTTAAAAACTAAACCTGTGCCAAGCCTCCATCCACGGGAATTTCGGCTCCTGTAATGTAACTCCCTTCGGAGGAAGCCAAAAACAATGCAGCGGAAGCAACTTCTTCAGCTTTTCCAAACCTTCCCAAGGATACCATTGCCGGAAGGCTAGATGCCATCTCGTCTATGTTTTCTTGGGCAACATTATGCTTCCCATAAATTGGAGTGTCAATAGGTCCGGGAGCAATGGCATTCACTCGAATACCCTTAGGGCCGAACTCAGCAGCCAAGGTTCTCGTTAACGATCGCAAAGCTGCCTTGCTAGAGGCATAAGCAGCCATCCCAGCAAAACCTTTTACATTGACAATTGAGGTGTTGAAAATAATACTCGCAGCTTCGTTCAAATGTTCGTAAGCAGCTCTAACCGTAAATAGAGGTCCTTTTACATTGACATCATAGACTTCATCATAAATTTCTTCAGTCAGTTCGTTGATACCTTCAATTCGAAAAACTCCCGCATTTAAAAAGAGTACATCGATGTTGCCAAAAGTTTGAACAGTTTTTTCAATTAGCTCTTTGCTGTCTTGAATGTTTGAAGCTTCAGCTTTTACCAAAAGGAATTCACCGGAAAGCTCGTTTTTTAGCGCATCCAGTTTTTCCTGGTTCCTCCCTGTCAATACCACTTTGGCGCCTTCGGCCAAATATCTTTTTGCTGTTTCTAACCCTATTCCGCTTGTTGCACCGGTTACTATGGCAACTTTACCGTCTAATTTGTTCATTTTAACTTGATTTTTTGATTTCTATTATATTTTGGAACGTTCATTCCGATACAAACATAATTTAATTAGAACGCTCGTTCCAAATTAAAAATCGGATTTAACATATGTTTATGGATAGCGTGTCCCGTGCCCTTAAAACCTGATTAGTGAAAAAGCCCGATATTGTTGTATCCTAAGTCAAAAGATATGTCTGAAAAAAGCTGTTTAGAATGCGGGGAGAAGTTGATTGGTAGAATCGATAAAAAATACTGCTCCGACCATTGTCGAAATGCCTATAACAACAAACTGAACAAGGACAGTAAAAACCTAGTCAGGAACATAAACAATAGATTACGCAAGAATTACCGAATCCTTGGTAGTTTTACGCTTAAAGACGGAAAGACCACTACTACGAAAATGCGTTTGATAGATAGAGGTTTCGATTTTGAATACATTACAAATGTTTATACCACAAAAAAAGGAAGTACTTATTACTTCCTTTATGATCTAGGGTACTTGCCCTTGGATAATGATCGTTATATGATTGTAAAACGTGAGTAGCTCCCTACTTCCAGTTCTGCGAACTCAGTTTCAAAGCAGCAACAACAATATCTTTGCGGCTTATTTGTCCTACCAGAATGTCATTTTTCATGACCGGTAAGCGACGTCTATTATGTTTGTCAAAGACCCCCGCAGCATCAAAAATGCTCATGTCATGTGGAATGGTCTGCACATTTTTGGTCATAAAGCGCTCCACACTTTTATCCAATATGGGTTGATTGAAATATCTACTTTCGGAAATTTGCTTCATGCAATCCGCCTCAGAAATGATTCCAACCAAGAAACCGCTCTCATCCATCACAGGACCACCAGAAATGTGGTGTTTGGCAAAAGCTTCCATAACTTCCAAAATCGATTGTTCAGGAGCGAAAGTCACCAATTTCTTGGTCATATAGTCCTCAACTAATATAGGGGCGTTATATTCTTTTTTTGAGGAATCCTTTGCTCGAACACCCTGAAAACTCTTGATTGCCATAGTGTTGATTTTTAAGGTTGAATATTAAATATAGGATTTTTCTTCGAATTATTTAAATTTTTAAGCTCAAATGCACAAACCTTTCATAATTTCATACTTTTATGTGTCAACTTGATAAACCATGAAACTTTCCCGAACACTTGCCTTTCTTTTTCTTTTATTGGCTGTTTATTGGAGCTACAAATCCTTGTTACCTTCGTATAAAGGTGATTTGGATGCATCACCTACCACATTTTCGACGGATAGAGCTTTGGTCCACGTCAAAAATCTATCCAAAGAACCACACGCGGTTGGTTTCCCAGGCCACGCAAATGTTAGAAGCTATATTATTTCAGAACTTAAAAAACTGGGGCTCGAATCAACATTGCAAGAGGGTTATACCGCAGGGGATTGGGCTAATTTAAGTAAGGCAACCAATATTTTGGCTCGAATTAAAGGTTCTGGCAATGGCAAAGCGTTGCTTTTACTGTCGCATTACGATAGTAGTCCGCATTCTTCACTCGGAGCTAGTGATGCGGGAAGTGGGGTTGCAACAATATTGGAAGGGATTCGTGCCTTTTTAGCGGAAAATAAGACTCCAAAAAATGATATCATTATTCTCATTTCAGATGCAGAGGAATTGGGCTTGAATGGAGCCGATTTGTTTGTAAACAATCATCCATGGGCAAAAGAGGTTGGATTGGTCCTGAATTTTGAAGCAAGAGGAAGTGGTGGTCCTAGTTACATGCTTATCGAAACAAACCAGGGTAACGGAACATTGATCAAGGAGTTTACAGCAGCAAATCCAGAATATCCAGTGGCGAATTCTTTGGCCTACAGCATTTATAAAATGTTACCCAATGATACCGACCTTACCGTGTTCCGGGAAGATGGTGATATAGAAGGGTTCAATTTTGCCTTTATTGATGATCATTATGATTATCATACCGTTCTGGACAGCTATGAACGCTTGGACAAAAACACCTTGGCACATCAGGGTAGCTATTTAATGCCCTTGCTTGGGCATTTTAGTGATGTGGCCCTCAGCAATTTAAAAACAAGCGAAGATTACATCTATTTTAACCTTCCATATTTCAGGCTGGTTTCGTATCCTTTTGGCTGGATATGGCCCATGTTCTTCATAGCTCTTATAGCATTCGTTGTTTTATTTATTTTAGGCCTAAAAAGACAGAAATTAAGCGCAAAAGGCATATTTCAAGGCTTTTTACCGCTTCTGTTTTCCCTTATAATAAATGGTCTGATAGGGTATTTTGGTTGGACGGTTATAAAATGGTGGTATCCTGGTTTTCAGGATATGCTTCATGGGTTCACCTACAATGGGCATCTGTATATCATGTCTTTTGCCATGCTGTCATTGGCCATCTGTTTTTGGTTTTATCACAAGTTCCGAAAAATCAGTTTGCCCGATCTTCTGATAGGCCCAGCCTTTATTTGGCTACTTATTTGCGCATTGGTGTCCGTCTACCTTCAAGGTGCGAGCTTTTTTATTGTGCCACTTTTCGGCCTGTTGGTTGCTCTTATGGTTTCCATTAACCAAGAAGAACCAAATCCTTATTTACTGGCGTTTTTAGCCCTTCCAGCAATTTTTATTTACGCTCCCTTTATCAAAATGTTCCCGGTGGGACTAGGGTTAAAAATGATGGTAGCTGCAACGGTTTTCACCACGCTTCTCTTTCTATTGGTACTTCCATTTTTTGGTCAATCTAAAAGCAGGAATCGATTGGCGTATCTATCCTTGTTCCTGTTCTTTGTATTCAGTGTTGCTTCCCATGTCAAATCTGAGTTCAATGAAAAAAGACCAAAACCCAGTAGCCTGCTTTATGTTTATGACGCCGATAACGATAGTGCTGTTTGGGCCACTTATGATAACCAGTTGATTGGTTGGAACAACCAATTTTTGAATGACAAAGCGGAAATTTCCAAGTCGGAAGGATTTAAAACCCTTGCTAGTAAATATGGTTCAGGATTTACCTACACTGCCAAAGCGCCAAAAAAAGATATAGCAATTCCTTGGATTGATACGGTGAAGGATACTGTAGTCGGTAATAATCGTACAATCGAATTATGTGTGACCCCAAAAAGGAATGTGAATCGACTGGACATTTATGCCAATCCTGTTCAATTCAACACAGCAGTGGTAAACAAGGTCGCGTTATCTGAAAATTTCTTGAAAAGGAGAGGAAAGAAATTGTTGACACACTACATTAGCAATAATGATTATACCGAACTTGAATTGAGCTTTCCCAAGGATTCTGTTTTGGAACTTACATTTTATGAATCATCGAATGATTTGCTTAGCAATCCAAATTTTACGGTTCCAAAACGTCCAGAAACAAGCATTCCCATGCCTTTCGTTCTCAATGATGCAATCATGGTGACCAAAACGTTGCGGTTTGAGTAAAAAGATAGGTGTTATGGGCAGTGGATGGCTTGGCCTACCTCTTGCAAAGCAGTTGGTGGCCTCTTCGAATGTCGTCCATGGGACCACCACTTCACAAGAAAAACTCAAAATTTTAAAAGATGCAGGTATTGCGCCACATGAGATTTCATTGTCGGCCAAAACTATAAAAGGAGATATTCAAGATTTCTTGGAGCAAATTGACTTTCTGATTCTCAACGTACCGCCAAAATTGCGAAGCGGAAATTCCGAAAGTTTCTTTGAAAAAATGAAGCTTTTATATTCCGAAATAAAAAAAAGTTCAGTTTCCCATATCCTTTTTATCAGTAGTACAGCAGTTTACGGAGACATTGATGGGGAAGTGACGGAAGTTTCCATCCCAAAACCTGTTACCGAATCAGGAAAACAATTGCTGGCTTCAGAGCAGCTCTTCATCCAAGATAATGAACTCCAATCTACTATTATTCGTTTCGGAGGATTGATCGGTCCTAATCGTCATCCAGTGACCATGTTATCCAAAAGGCAAAACCTCACCAATGGAAACGACCCTATTAACCTTATTCATTTGGAGGATTGCATCCACATGGTCTGTACCATTCTAGAACATAATTATTGGGGTGAAATCTTTAATGGAGTGTATCCACTTCATCCAACAAAAAAGGAATTTTATACGAATGAGGCCTTAAAAATGGGTATTCCACCACCTGATTATTCAAAAAGTCCTCCTTCCAAACTGAACAAAATTATTACAAGCAAAAACTTTACGGATAGATCACATAGCTTCAACACCACCGTAATTTCCTGACTTAGCAAACCCCATTTCACTTTTCTCAATTCATATAGTATTCTTTAACAGCTTAATACCAATTATTTTTTTAGTTTTGGCGCACCAAAAAACATGAGAGATGAGAAAATTTGCGGTACTGATACTTTTATTCATAGGATTTAACGGGATTTCACAAAGTAATACGGAACTCACCAAGCACTATGAAGCTTTTTATAATGAGATGCGGTTACAGGGAGATATTAGTGGGGTTATCAATGCATTAACGCATTTGAATGTGCTTTCACCTTCCACGGCACGTAGAGATACATTGGCTTTTGTTTATATGAACAACAGTCAGCACCTTCAAGCATTGAATACCATTGGTATTGAGAAGAAAGTTGATGATTCGGATTTAGCGGTTCAAGTAAAAGCGGTATCATTAAAGGCCTTGAATCAGCCCAAAAGGGCGTTAGAGCATTTTGAAGTGCTTTTCTCAAGAAGCCCTTCGGCTTATTTGGCTTATGAGTTGGCCGATCTTAAAATTCAAGTTGGAGATAATGATGGCGCATCGACCAATATAGAATATGGCATAGTCAATGCCAAAGACGATCAGAAATATGCTTTCTACGAAAGGCAACAACCTTATGAGGTTCCTTTGAAAGCGGCTTTTCACCACCTAAAAGGTTTGGTCATCTTCAACAAGGATAAAAATAACATCGATACGGCAATTGCCTCTATTGATGAAGCGCTTAAAATTGACCCCAATTTTAATTTGGCAAGTTTAAGCAGACAGGCATTGGAATCCCGCAAGCAACAGCCTGAAGGGGAAAACAAGAATTAATTCTTCTTTTTAAGGTCAATCAATAAAAGACTGTCTTTTTCCTTTTTAAGTTGAATAAGTTCTCCAACATTTTCGTTGGGAACGGCAATTGAAAGCACATAATGGGCAATTTTCCATTGCCCATTTTCTTTTTTGACCACTCCAGACCCCCTGCATAATTTCATTTGAGTATTGAGTAATTCATCGAACCAACCAAAGTCTTTTGTTTCGTTCAAATAGATATTTCGCTCCACAGCAGTGAAGCTCCAGGCCTTTCCTCGATCAAAATAGGGTTTTGAGAAGGCTTTAAAGGCTTTGTTTTGCCAATTCTCAGTGGCATCAGTGCCAATAAAAACAGCATCGGTGGTCATCTTTCCAAAATAGGAATCGAAATCAGCATTAGAGGCCGCCATGTGCCAATCATCCAATAACTTGTCTATGGTGTTCTTTTCACTCTCCTGAGCGTTCAACGCAAGGCAAAACGTAAGCAAAGACCACAAAAAGAATTTATTCTTCATCTAAAATTAGTTTTTCGTCCAGCTGACTGTTTAAGACTACATTAAATTGCTTGCGAAAGGCATTGTACGCTTGCAACATTTCTATGGTTGGCTCGGTGGCATCATGATTGTTCAAAATACTGGCCTTTACTTTCAAAAAGTATGTTTTAAGTACTCGTTGCCTACTTTTTATCTGAAAATCATCAAGTACTCCGGGGTACGTAGACTCCGCCAACAACTTTTCTTTTTCGATAAGGTCATCAATGGCCAAAATCAAATCCTCATTGTTCCTTGCTTTGTACAATACATCAAAACTGCTTGATAGGGTCTTAAACTCAACCCAATCTTCTACGAGTTCTGTTGCTTCCGGATTTAAATCAAGTTTCTTGGGCATTTTTTGATAGTTAAATGCCAAGTCTTCGTCCTGTGTCTCGTCGGGAGTTACATTATTATTTTTACATGCCATCAACAGCAAAAGGACGGCAATACAATAAGACAATTTTCGCATAAGCGAATGTACAAATTTTAATAAAGGCTATCTTTGCGGGCTAATACAATTAACTTCAATTTAAATGCAAAAACCCATTCTAATTCTTGGTGCATGCGGCCAAATAGGCACAGAGCTCACTATGGAACTAAGGGCCAAACACGGCGCTGAAACGGTCATAGCCAGTGACATTCGGGAAGGAACAGATTCACTTATGGCAACAGGTCCTTTTGAAATACTGGATGCCACTAATTATGAAGCTATTGAAGATGTGGTAATGCATTATGAAATTGATGAGGTCTATTTAATGGCAGCCATGTTGAGCGCCACTGCAGAAAAGTTTCCAATGCGAGCATGGAACTTAAATATGAATTCCCTTTTTAACGTGCTCAATTTGGCCAAAGAGAAAAAAATAAGCAAGATTTTTTGGCCTTCCAGCATTGCGGTTTTTGGTCCAAACACTCCTAAGGAAAACACCGCGCAGAACGTGGTCATGGAGCCTAGCACCGTATATGGCATAAGCAAACAATCGGGGGAGCGCTGGTGCGAATATTATTACAACAAATTTGGTGTGGATGTACGAAGTGTTCGCTATCCGGGATTGATCAGTTGGAAAACCATGCCTGGCGGAGGCACAACCGACTATGCAGTAGAAATCTATCATAAAGCCTTGGAAGAAGGGACTTACGATTGTTTTCTTAACAAGGACACCAAACTACCAATGATGTATATGGACGATGCCATCAGAGCCACCATTAGCTTGATGGAAAGCCCTGGGGAGAGTTTAAAGGTGAGGTCTTCCTATAATTTGGGGAGCATGAGTTTTAGCCCACAGGAAATTGCTGAAAGTATTCAATCCCATATCCCAAATTTTAAAGTCACTTATAATCCTGATTTTAGGCAAGAGATTGCTGATTCATGGCCAAGCAGTATAGATGATTCATCTGCCAAAAACGACTGGAAATGGAAACCTCGTTTTGATTTGGATGGCACTACTGAAGAAATGTTGAAAAACCTGAAGAAGCAGAAATAGAACCTATCTATGTTCGGTTAATATCGGATTTGCCTCCAGTTTTTTTCAACAGTTTAATGTGATGTATTTCCACCCCTTTGTCAATCGGTTTAAGCATATCATACATATTAAGCGCAACTACACTTGCGCCATGCATTGCTTCAACTTCTACACCAGTTTTATAGTTGGTTTTGACCTCGACCTTTACGACAATTTCTAGATTGTTGATTTCATAATCGATGCCGCAAAACTCTACAGGTAATGGGTGGCAGTCAGGAAGTAAATCGGCCGTCTTTTTTACACCGAGAAAACCAGCAGCTTTGCTCATAGCAAATACATCCCCTTTCGGAACTGTCCCATTCTTAATTGCAGAAATGGTTTCTTCAGCACTTACTTTTACCACTGCCTGTGCAATTGCAGTTCTATGGGTGGATTGTTTTTGTGTGATATCGACCATAGCTTAGGTATTTACTTTCCATTGATAGGAATCATCTTCAAACAATTCCTTTCCAAAAACAGGAACTTGCGCTTTAATTTCCTCAACTACGGATTCTAGAGCCTCAAAAGCTGTCCTTCGATGTGGAGATGAAACAAAAACGAACAGACAAATTTCACCAACACCCACCTTCCCAAGGCTATGATAGATATGCATGCATGTAATGTCGAATTTTGAAAAGGTATTTTCCCGAATCTCATGGAATTTTAGGTTTGCCATGTCTTCATAAGCAGTATACTCAATAGCTCCAACTGTTTTCCCTTCTATTTCATCGGCACGTACCTGCCCTAAAAAGATATCATGAGCACCAATTTGAGTCTTGGATTGATGTTTAGCAATAGAATCAGCTATAAAGGATGGTGCAATTGGTCCCTTTACAAAAACGTTTTTCACTTTCTTTTCCATGAAACGATTTATTTCTATTTCTGCTAAGGTAGCCAAGAAAATTAAAAGATATAAGCGCCACGAGATGGTATAAAAAAAGTAAACTCTTCCCACATTGAAAAGAGCTTACTTTATTCCCGTTTTTGTAAGTTGATTTCTTTTTATCCTTTGGGAAAAAGTTTATGAGCCATCACTTCTTTCATCTGATCTAAATGGCGTTCTGTGTGTCCGGACATAAAGAGTAAAATCTGTACCCCATCAACCGTACCAAAAGGTAGTTGGCCATAGTGATTTCTAAGATCATCTTCAGTGCTTTTTATATACGAAATGTGCTCGTTTCTTTTCGCCAAAAATTCATTCACCGTAGCCTCGTGACTACCATACTTTCCAGTAGGTTCAAACGGCTCTCGGGTCTTTACTTTTTGTTCTCTACTCTCAATGATTCCTATAAGTTCTTCATCTGACATCTTTACTTCGGCTCTTTTTGACGGATCAGCTGCTGTTTGCAAAGCCCCTTGCAGCATCCCAAATATCATATTTTCCGAAATGGCAATATGTTCTGCACACTCGGCAATAGACCAGGAATCTTCTTCTGCTTTAAAATTTAGCTGTGCCTCGGAGAGACCTTTGAGAATTTTAGCCATCTCGTCTCGAGTATTTTCCAAATGGTCAACCGCCTTCTTGCGATCCTCATCTGAAAGTTTGGATGTATCCATGCTAAAGCTGAAAAGCAGCAAAGTCACTAAGGGTAAAATCAGTTTTTTCATTTGTGTTAGAGTTTAAATTAATTTTATAATGTATGAACTTCAATTCATAGACGATTTCCCAAACCTCCAATTGGACATTTGAAAAGTAATCTTTTAAGGAAATCTCAAAGTTAATGTAATTTCACCCCATAAAAGGGGGTGAATATGCCAAAATGAATGTTGTTTTCTGTAAAACCGGTCATTCTTTACGGAAAAATCATAAATATAATTTATGTTTTTATAATGTTTTAATATGAATTATCTATTATTAAGGGAGATGTTTCCTTACTTTTATAGAGGTTTAAAAATCAATAAAACACTATACGATCATGAGTAAAAATTCAAACGGCGAAAGCAAGTGCCCATTTATGAACGGAGCACTTAAGCACGGTGCCGGAGGCGGTACTTCGAACCGCGATTGGTGGCCAAATCAGTTGCGATTAAACATTCTTCGTCAAAATTCCTCACTTTCCAATCCAATGGATCAGGATTTTGATTACGCTGAGGAATTCAAATCTTTGGATTTGGAAGCCGTAAAAACAGACCTAGTTGACCTAATGACCGATTCTCAAGATTGGTGGCCTGCCGACTATGGACACTATGGGCCATTCTTTATTCGTATGGCTTGGCATAGCGCAGGTACATACCGAATTGCAGATGGAAGAGGTGGAGCTGGTTCAGGTACTCAAAGGTTTGCACCGTTGAACAGTTGGCCGGATAATGCCAACCTTGACAAGGCGCGCTTATTACTTTGGCCTGTAAAGCAGAAATATGGTAAGAAAATCTCTTGGGCAGATTTGATGATTCTTGCAGGAAACTGCGCTCTAGAATCTATGGGCTTTGAAACCTTTGGCTTTGCCGGAGGGCGTGAAGATGTTTGGGAACCTGAAGAAGATATCTATTGGGGAGTCGAAACTGAATGGCTGGGAGACAAACGTTATGAAGGTGACCGAGAACTGGAAAATCCTCTAGGGGCAGTTCAGATGGGGCTGATTTATGTCAATCCTGAAGGACCTAATGGAAATCCTGATCCCGTAGCCGCCGCCCATGACATTCGCGAAACTTTTGGCAGAATGGCTATGAACGATGAAGAAACTGTAGCATTGATCGCAGGTGGACATACTTTCGGAAAAACCCATGGCGCTGCCGATCCAGATAAATATGTAGAGCGGGAACCAGCTGCTGCTGGAATTACCGAGCAAAGTAAAGGCTGGAAAAACAATTTTGGGACAGGGAATGCCGGTGACACCATCACCAGTGGATTAGAGGGTGCTTGGACAACAACCCCAACCAAATGGAGCAACAATTTCTTTTGGAACTTGTTCGGCTACGAATGGGAATTAACTAAAAGTCCTGCCGGAGCCCACCAATGGATTCCAAAACATGGAGCTGGCGCCAACAGTGTACCAGATGCACACGATTCCGGCAAAAGACATACACCCATAATGCTGACTACCGATTTATCCTTACGTGAGGATCCAGCTTATGAGAAAATCTCTAGACGTTTTCATGAAAACCCAGATGAGTTCGCTGATGCTTTTGCAAGAGCATGGTTTAAATTAACGCATCGTGATATGGGTCCTATTTCAAGATATTTGGGAACTGAGGTGCCTTCTGAAGAATTGATATGGCAAGATCCTGTTCCAACAGTAGACCATGAGCTAATATCAGATGAAGATGCTTCCGCCTTAAAGCAGAACATTTTGGCCTCCGGACTTTCTGTTTCTGAATTAGTCGGTACCGCATGGGCTTCCGCTTCAACATTTAGAGGTTCAGATAAAAGAGGTGGCGCCAACGGTGCCCGTATAAGACTTGCTCCACAAAAGGATTGGGAAGTGAACAACCCAGGGCAGCTTTCGAAGGTGTTGGATACTTTGGAGCGAATCCAAAACGAATTCAATAGTAACCAATCCGGGAAAAAGCAAGTTTCTTTGGCTGATTTAATTGTTCTTGCAGGCAATGCCGGTGTAGAACAGGCTGCCAAAAATGCTGGCAAAAATATCACCGTTCCTTTTGAACCAGGACGTGGAGATGCCACACAGGAGCAAACAGATGTTGAGTCATTTGCAGTGTTGGAGCCAAAAGCTGATGGGTTCCGAAACTATCTCAAGTCTAAGTACGCCGTTTCTTCCGAGGAACTGTTAATCGACAAAGCTCAATTAATGACATTGTCTGCTCCAGAAATGACCGTACTTCTTGGAGGACTTCGTGTGCTAGATGTAAATCATGAACAATCGCAACATGGTGTTTTCACAGAGCGTGCGGGATCACTTACTAACGATTATTTTGTGAACTTGTTGGATTTAAATACCAAGTGGGAGGCAACTTCTGACGAAGAAAATGCATTTGCTGGTCGTGACAGAGCCTCTGGTGAAGTTAAATGGGCTGGAACTCGTGTAGATTTGATCTTTGGATCAAATACCGAACTTAGAGCGATAGCTGAAGTTTATGGAAGTAATGATGCCCATGAGCGTTTTTTAAATGACTTCGTTGCAGCTTGGACTAAAGTAATGAACCTAGATCGTTTTGATTTAGCATAAAATAGAAAACGAAAATTAACGTAAAAGAACTGCCACTTCCTTCAAAAGTTGTGGCAGTTTTTTTATAACTTTCCGTAAGATTATGAGTAACAAGGAAGATTTCTTCAATGCAATTAGAAATGGTAATCTAGAAGCCACAACAAAACTACTAGAATCCGACAGCACATTGTTGGAAACTAAAGATGAAAGAGGTTCAACACCATTAATCTTGGCCACGTACTACAACCATAAAGACATTACTTCGCTACTATTGGATAAAAACCCAAATATTGATGCCGAGGATGGCTCTGGAAATACCGCTTTAATGGGGGTCTGTTTTAAAGGGTTTACAACTATTGCTGAACTTTTAATCAAGGCTGGTGCCAACATCAACCACATAAATGCGATGGGAGCCACTTGTCTTATCTATGCCACCACCTTCAACCGTATTGAAATAGCACAATTATTGTTGGAGCGCAAGGCAGATGTTTCAATTAAAGATGCAAGAGGTAATACGGCACTTGACCACGCCAAAATGCAAGGAACAAAACCCTTAATAGAACTGCTGCAGAAAAGCTAAGACCTGAATGGATTCAAAAGAACAACTCAACCTCATAAAACGTATAAAGGCAATTTCAGAAACCGGATTGGTGTATGCTCAAGATTTGTATGACCGAGAACGGTATGAAGAGCTTCAACAGATTAGCATTAAGCTCATGTCCAATATTGGAGATACATCAATTGAAGCTTTAGAAGAATTCTTTATCCCTCAAGATGATTACCCCACCCCTAAGGTTGATGTTAGAGGTTTTGTGTTGAATGAAAAGGATGAAATTTTGATGGCGAAAGAAAGTATAGATGGTAAATGGACCATTCCAGGAGGTTGGGCAGATATTGGAAGTACTCCTTCAGAAATTGCCATCAAAGAAGTAGAGGAAGAGACTGGAATTAAGGTTGAAGTAGTAAAGCTCCTCGCGGTATATGATAAACAGGTACATCCGCATCCGCCAGAGCCCTATTATATTTATAAATTGAATTTTTTCTGCAGGATAGTAGGAGGTGAACTTAAGCCGGGTTTTGATATGTTGGGAGCTGATTTTTTTGCCTTGGATAATCTCCCCGAACTTTCAGAAGAAAGAATTTTGGAAAGTCAATTGAACCATCTGTTCGAACTTTCCAAATCTTCTACAGCTGAAGTGTATTTTGATTAGTAAAAGCTATGAACCAAAAATTGAATCTAGCCCTAATTCAATCTCCTCTAATTTGGGAAAACCCTGGAGCGAATAGAACAATGTTCTCCGAAAAAATCGAGGCAATTTCTAGAGAGGTTGATCTTATAGTGCTTCCTGAAATGTTCACCACAGGGTTTACCATGAATCCTGGTCATATAGATGTGAATGAAGGCATTCGAACCATCGAATGGATGCAAAAGAAAGCAAAGGAAAAAGATATTGCAATAGTTGGCAGCATTGCCTTTTTCGAAGATGGGAAAAATTATAATCGCTTGGTTTTTGTCCATCCTAATGGGGAATTCCAATCCTATGACAAGAGGCACACATTTACCCTGGCAGGAGAGCATAAAGTGTATAAAGCCGGTGATTCGAAATTAACTATCGATTACAAGGGTTTCAAATTATTCCCTTTGATCTGCTACGATTTACGTTTTCCCGTTTGGGCAAGAAATGTGGAAAATTATGATGCCTTGCTTTATGTGGCCAATTGGCCTACTCCAAGAATTCAAGCTTGGGATACGCTTTTAAAAGCTAGAGCTATTGAAAACATGGCCTATTGTATTGGAGTGAACCGTGTCGGTTCTGATGGGTTGGGATATGAATACTCTGGACATTCTGCCGTGTATGATGTTTTAGGAAACCAAGTAGCCTACTCTGAAAAGGAAGAGGTTGTTTACGCAACCTTGGACAAAGAACATATTATTTCAACAAGGGAAAAACTTAAGTTTTTAGATGACAGGGATGCCTTTACTCTGAAATAACAAATAACTGTTCCAGTTCCCAATTCGCCCTGACGTCGATAACATCGGGATAGTAACTCACCTTTTCCGGTTGCATTTTATTGAGATAACTCCCAGTATCCCAAATCCCATTTCCATTTGCATCAAAGATTACCCGAATCATGTATTTGCTAGGTTCAAGATTATTGAATTCGAACGGTATCGGTTTATCAGTATAAATCTCTCGTTTAGTCTCTCCGGCTTCATCTGTTAGTTGTACAATCAGCGGATACGTGACCGCTCCACCAACATTCAACCTTAAATTGCCAAAATCTGCATAGCCTTGGGTGGAGAATCGATAGTTGAGCGAATCGTTTTGTATGCCAAAGAAATCGGTAACTGCCCCAGGCATCAATTCAAGAGAATAGCTTTGGTTGGGTTCAATGGAAAAATCAAAATCCACCTTATTCTGTACCGTATCCAAGGCAAAAGAAAAGGGAGAACTGATCGAGTCACTTATAAACAACGCGATTTTTGAAGAATCTACGCCTGTAATGGGAGTGCTCGCCAAAATGCTAAAGGTATCTTCAAATCCCAAATTTCTTGAAACACTTGTTCCCAATCTTAAAGAATCTAATGGTAGCTTTCTTGTCTTTACCGTAAAAGTATCAATGGACTCTCTATTCTTGTTGGCCACTGTAAAGATAATAGAGTCGATATCCGTTGGTGTCAGCCAATAATCCAAGGTGTCTTTTTCCCTATCCTTTAAGATTACCGTTTTTACAGAATCGGGAAGTGTGGTAAGAGCACTTATCTCAATATCCTTGTAATCTCCTTGGTAACCAAATATGATGTGATTCTTGGCAATATAACTAGGGACCGAAACACTATAATCTGGGAGTTCTTGAAAAAGATTGAGCAAATAGATTGAATCGGTCGGAAGGGAAATGGTATCCTGTAAAAAGCCAATTTTGTCCTGTCGCTGGTCAAATATATTGTTCTTGTTGATATCCTTTACCGCAATCAAAGCATATTCGCCCGCTTTTAGGTTTTTAAGTTCAAAAAAGGGTACACTATCCAAAGTATTGGTGATGTAGTTGGGTGGAGTTTTGTAAATGGTGGAGTCTGTATAGGCCGTATCCAATTCATAGAGCATTACACTTACAAATTCGTCGGCTTTCCTATTAAATGCATCTTTCACTGCACCGGACAACGTCAGTGAATCAATGTAATCTCCTGTGGAAAACACATAGCTCAAAAAACTATTCGGATTGCCCTCATTGTTATCGGTAATACTTTGTCCAAAATTAATGGTGTATGTAGTGTTTTCCCTTAAGGTATCCTTTATCACCACTTGTATATACTTACTGGCACCTCCTAAAGGAGTAACCTCCGGTGGATATTTTAACGGTGGAGAAACAATCATCTGATTTTGGACATCCTTGAGTTTGATGAACTCATCAAAATACAACCGAATTTCCTTTGCCTTAAAGTTTATCGAAAAATTCTCGGGCTCCGTTCGAATAAGGACAGGTGGAGTTTCATCTTTTGGTCCACCCGTTGGAGTTCCTCTTTTGGCACATTGCCAAAGCGCCAAAACCATTAGAAAAAGAAAGGAAAGACTCAACAGTTTTTTTAAGTACCGCATTGAAAAACAAGTGTAGGGCAAAGAAACAACTAATTTAAAAATTGAAACCAAGGATTTATACAATTTTAACCCTTGGGCACCACCGCCATGCTAAGCACAGAAATTGAAACGTTCCCTAGTGTATGTAATTTTTTTGCACAAGCTTCTATCGTTGCCCCAGTCGTAATCACATCGTCCACCAGTAAAATATGCTGAAAGTCTTTCTTTACAGTAGTATTTACCTCAAAAACCTCCTGAGCATTTTCCCAGCGTAAAAGCCGGCCTTTTTTGGTCTGTGTTTTGGTATTGTTCACCTTTACTAGAATATCATCTCGATATTCAGCTTCAAGGGCATTTGAAATCCGTTTTGCAAACAAAGTCACCTGATTATATCCTCGTTTCTTTCGCTTTTTGACATGAAGTGGAACAGGTACAACTACATCGACCGACTTAAGGTCCTTTTCGTTTTCCATAAAAGCGCCACACCAGTCACCTAAAAACGCACCAACTCCTTCTTGATTTTTGTATTTTAAATAGTGTAGTAGCTGTTTTACAATCCCATTTTTGGTAAAAAACAGGAAAGAAGCTGCTTTTTTTATAGGAATCCTCCCATAAAATACACGGTCTACGGGGTTTTCATCAGAGAAGTTATAATCGGTGAGTGGCATTTCATGTCGACAAACGGCACACAAAATGTTTTCTCCTCTGGATAATTGCGCATTACATCCAAAACATACCCTTGGCAATAGGATGTTGTTAATCTCGTTTAGTATCTTAGCCAACTTATCGATCAAGTCTTATACGCATTACTGAAGCCCAATTGACCCCCATGAATGCCCAAGATAACAATTTCAACTACAAGATTATCTTTGCAGCGCTTGTCGCAGTAATCGTAGGCATTCTTATCGCTTTCTATTATAGTTATGCCCAATCCAAAAATCAAATGACATTTTTGGAGCAGGAAAAATCGCTTTTGGTTAAGGATTTAACACTTATGAAAGCCGAAGTAGATCGTTTGTCGGGTTTAAATGAAGTGAATGAAATTGAGCTGCAGACCTCCCGTTTTAGGGTGCAACAGTTATTGGATTCTGTTGGTAGATTGAACTTTAGCCTTACCAAACTAAAAGAGACCCGAAAAGAGCTCCGTATGTTGGAAATCGGGTTCGATAGTCTTAAACTTAAAAACAACTTTTTACGATATAACAATAGCTTGCTGGCCAACCGGTTTGAAGAAACCCGAAAGCAATTGGAAGATGCTAGAGGTAGGGCAAGTTCTATGGAACAGGCTGAATCTTTATTGCGCGAGACCAACAAAGAATTGGCTAGGGAATTAAAAATTAAAAGTTATCTAAAGCTTCAAGATGCTGAAGGTAGTGGTTTTCGACTCCGTGCCGGAAGACCTTTAAAAACCAACAAAGCCTCCACCATAGAAAAGCTTAGGGGTTGTGTCACCATTTTAGCAAATCCTGGAGAAGAAGGTGATGTTAAAGTCCTATATCTTCAATTCTTGGACCCAAATATGGCGGTTATCGAAGATAATGCAACTACAATTTCCGTAAGTGGGAACACCTATAGCAAGAAGGTAGAAATAATCTATACCGGAAAGGAAATTAGTGTTTGTGACGCAATTACCGTTCCCGAAGCTTCGCTTTCCGAAGGAATTTACACCCTTAATGTATTTGAGGACGAAAGATTATTGGCTTCTACTGAATTTCAACTGAAATAGCGCTTTTCTTTTTGGGCAAAATTCTATTTTTGCGCAATGGCAAATCAAGAAGACATTTTTAAGAAGGTAATCTCCCATGCAAAGGAATATGGTTATGTATTCCAATCCAGTGAGATTTATGACGGACTGAGTGCTGTGTATGACTATGCACAGAACGGAGTAGAGCTAAAAAAGAACATTCGCGAATATTGGTGGCAAGCCATGGTGCAATTGAACGACAACATCGTTGGAATTGACGCGGCCATTTTTATGCACCCCACCACCTGGAAAGCTTCTGGACATGTAGATGCTTTTAACGACCCCCTGATTGATAATAAAGATTCCAAAAAAAGATATCGCGCAGATGTTTTGGTCGAAGACCATGTCGCCAAAATTGAGGCTAAAATAGATAAGGAAGTCAAGAAAGCTGCCAAACGTTTTGGAGACAGTTTTGACAAAGAGCAATTCTTGGCTACTAACCAACGTGTTCTGGATTATAAGGCTAAAGGTGATGGAATCCTGAAACGTTTGGGCAAATCATTGGAAAACGAAGATTTGGCTGATGTAAAGGCATTGATTGAAGAATTGGAAATTGCCTGTCCACTTTCCGGATCTAAAAATTGGACGGACGTTAAGCAATTCAATTTAATGTTCGGAACCAAATTGGGTGCTTCAGCAGATTCTGCCATGGATTTATATTTAAGGCCAGAGACCGCTCAAGGGATCTTTGTCAACTTCTTGAATGTGCAGAAAACAGGACGAATGAAAATCCCGTTTGGAATTGCCCAGACTGGAAAGGCCTTTCGTAATGAAATAGTAGCCCGTCAATTTATCTTCCGAATGCGGGAGTTTGAACAGATGGAAATGCAATATTTCATCAAACCTGGAACGCAGCAGGAGTGGTATGAGAAATGGAAAGAAAAGCGATTGAACTGGCACCTTTCTTTAGGAATGGGTAAAGACAATTATCGTTTTCACGATCATGAAAAACTAGCACACTACGCCGACGCGGCGGCCGATATTGAATTCAAGTTTCCGTTCGGATTCAAGGAATTGGAGGGTATCCATTCTCGTACCGATTTCGATTTAAGTCAACACGAAGAATTTTCAGGTAAGAAATTACAATATTTCGACCCCGAGGAAAATAAAAGTTATGTGCCTTACGTACTCGAAACTTCGATTGGTTTAGATCGAATGTTCTTGGCTGTTTTTTCAAACTCATTAAAAGAGGAAGAATTGGAAAACGGTACGACACGAACTGTGCTTAAACTCCCAGCGGTGTTAGCGCCTACCAAAGCGGCGGTGTTGCCATTATTAAAACGAGATGGCCTGCCAGAAGTAGCTCACAAACTCATTGATGATTTAAAATGGGATTTTAATGTAAGCTATGATGAAAAGGATGCTGTTGGCCGTCGTTACCGACGTCAAGATGCAGCAGGTACGCCTTTCTGTATTACGGTCGACCATCAAACTTTGGAGGATGATACCGTTACCATCCGTCATCGCGATACCATGGAACAACAACGTGTGAAGCTTACGGAAGTCAAAGGAATCATTTCAAAAGAAGTTGACATGCGCTATTGGTTACAGCGTATCTAATTTCTAGGATTTAGAACAGACCCGTTATCTCACCATCATCGTTTACATCAATCCCTTCTGATGAAGGATGGGCCGGCAAGCCCGGCATTCGCATGATGTCACCAGTTATTGGGACCAAAAATCCGGCTCCCACAGCAATTTCGATTTCCCGAACGGTAATGATGAAGTCTTTAGGGCGCCCAAGCAACTTGGGATTATCCGATAGCGACTTTTGAGTTTTTGCAATACAAACTGGTAGGTGGTCCAACCCTAAATTTGCTATTTTTCTGAGATGAACTTTGGCTTTTGAAGTATAATCCACATGTTCGGCGCCATAAATTTCAGTAGCGATGGTTGCTATTTTATCCATTACGCTGGAATCCCATTTGTATAGGGGCTTAAAATCCGAGCTGTCGGATTCTACAATATCGATAACATGTTTGGCCAACTCCTCTGCGCCTTCACCACCTTTGGCCCAAACTTCTGCCAAGGCCACACGAACACCTTTAGACGCAGCCAATTCTTTAATGACCGCAATTTCTTCATCTGTGTCCGATACAAATCGATTTATGGAAATAACTGGAACCACATTGAACTTGGCTATGTTTTCCAAATGTTTTTCCAGATTGGGCAATCCTCTTTTAAGGGCCTCCACATTAGGTTCGGTCAACGACTTTAAATCTGCTCCTCCATGATATTTTAATGCACGAATAGTTGCGGTGAGTACAACGGCCTTTGGTTTGAGCCCTGCACTTTGACATTTGATATCAAAGAATTTTTCCGCCCCTAAATCAAATCCAAAACCGGCTTCGGTAACAGTGTAATCAGAATAGGTCATTCCCATTCGGGTTGCAATTACCGAATTCGTCCCTTGGGCAATATTGGCAAATGGTCCACCATGAATAATGGCAGGATTTCCTTCCATTGTCTGGACCAGATTCGGTTTTATGGCATCTTTTAAAAGGGCGGCCATAGCTCCTTCTGCATTGAGGTCTCGTGCATAAATAGGTTCCTTGTCAAAAGTATATCCGATGAAAATGCTCCCCAGCCGTTTTTTCAAGTCACTTAGGTTTTCTGCCAGGCAAAGAATCGCCATAATTTCCGAAGCAGCGGTAATGTCAAAACCTGTTTCCCTGGGAATCCCTGAAGTAGTTCCGCCCAAACCTACAATTACATGGCGCAGCGAACGGTCGTTCATATCCATTACACGTTTCCAACCGATGGTCCTAGGATCTAATCGCAATGACCTTGTTTTGCTTTGAATATTGTTGTCGATAACCGCGGAGAGTAGATTATGTGCTTTTTCAATAGCCGCAAAATCTCCTGTAAAATGCAAATTGATATCCTCCATGGGAAGCACTTGGGAATGTCCACCTCCGGTGGCGCCGCCTTTAATCCCAAAAACGGGGCCCAATGAAGGTTCGCGAAGTACCACAGTTGTTTTCTTCCCCAACCGATTTAAACCCTCAGTTAAACCAATAGACATAGTGGTCTTACCCTCACCTGCAGGTGTCGGAGAAATAGCGGATACTAAAATAAGGTTGCTCTTCTCTGCCCTTTTCTTATCGATGGCGTTCAAAGGTAGTTTGGCCTTGTGCTTGCCATACATTTCTATGGAATCGGAGTCGATTCCAAATTTTTCAGCAATGTTCGAAATAGGTTGTAGGGTAACACCTTTGGCAATTTCCAAATCGGTCATAGGTTGTTGTTTTGAATTAGTCGGAACGGAATAGTAATTCTCCGTATTAGTCTGTACAATATACTACAATCAGGACAGTTTTCAAGCTCGTTTTCGGGCCCTTTTTTGTTTAAAATAGGCCTTGTCCGCAATGTAAATGGTCTTCTTTACTTGGCAGAATATTTTGCTTTGGTCCTTATTGGTGAGATTCGTTGTTTTTACGATTTCCAATTCATTTTGTTGGGTCACTTTGGCTTTGATTTCCTCCAGCTCTTCCAATGTATATTGGAACTCTGCATAGAGGGTTTCCTTGGCAGGGCGTTTAAAGAAAACCTCTGCAGATTTATCCCAAACCACATAATCCGAACCCAACAGATTCATAAGTTGTACCATAGGTATAGGATCAGCGGCTGAAAACATACTGCCTCCAAAAATGGTGTTCACGTAGTTCCGGTTTTTATAGCTAATGGGAAGTTTCATCGTAACAGTCATCAAATCTTCCGAAACAAAAGTGATTCTGCCCGTACTTCGTCGATACATGGGTGACAGATTGAATCCATATTTGAACAAGACGTTCTTTTTAAAAAACTTGGCACTGTAATTCGCTATGGTCTGATACATGGACATAGTCTGCTAGTTTGTGGGGTCAGGGTTATAGGTATAGTGCCCGATTATCTTAAAATCGAAAAGAATGTCTTCCATCACCTGCCCACGACCGATGTTGTGTACAATCAAATGTCGTTTTCCGTCGCGGGATTTTTCATCTACTACAATACCGATATGGGTAATGGCACCTCCCAAATTCCAACAAACGATATCTCCAGGAAGGTAGTCCTTGGCTTGGCTTGTAATCGGTTTTTCAGCTCCTTGGCGCTTAAAATAGGTCATAAGGTTTGGCACACGACGATGATCTATGTTAGTATCGGTTCGAGAAAGACCCCAAATCTTCGGATAGATGCTGAAGTTGGCCTTCATATCCATGTGCACTTCTTTTTGCAGATCAATTCCTACTTTTCGGTAGGCCCGAATGACCACATCGGTACAGACGCCCTTACCTTCTGGCACATCACCATTGGGGTAGGGAATGGAAAAATAACTGCCATCGTAAGTCACTTGTTGTTGCGTGAGTTCAAGTGCAGCCTTTACCAAATTTGAGGAAGACGCATCGGTTTGCGACCAAGTGAATTCATGCATCAACAAAACAAGAATAACTAAACGATAGGCCTTCTGCATTGGACTAAGATAAGAAGCTGATTAGAAAAGCAAGCGCTTTTAACGAAGGCTTATGAACCACTACAACCCTAAACTGGGCAGATGCTTTACCTTGTGGTATTGCAAAGTGGTTCGAATACAATTTTTGAGTTCTTCCACAGGGAGTTTATCCTCCAGCTTAAACACGATGGCCCGATTGCCCTCATAGTTAAACGTTCTTCCATAGACCATTTTAAATGTGGAAACCAGCATGCTGCTACATTGAAAATAGAACGCATACTGGCTGGGTTTTTTGGCCTTCCAGTCCATTCGAAGCGTACTGCCTTTTGGTGCTATGTAACTAGGTTCGCCCCATTTTAGGGTTTCTTCGAGCTTGGTGATCTCTGGAGTTTCTTGTGCCACTTCCAAGACCAATTGTCGTAGCTTTTTCATTTGCTCCTGTACCGTGTCAGGATAATTTTTAAAAACAGTGGTGACCTCAGGGTTGGAGTGTAACTGGAGGTTCTTCATGAGACCTAATCCATTTCTAGATACGCTACCAATTGGGCAACATCATTTGTATTGCTGATCTTGGTTTTGTGCTCTTTTATAAAGGCTTTGCCCAAACTTTTCTTGTCGCCATACAGTTTTAGTAATTGGTTCAGGTTTTTAAATTGGTTAAGCTCACCATCTTTCTTAATCCAATAATGTTGATATGGTTTGGTTTTGTAACCGCTGGGCAGCGCCAATTCATACATAGTTCCTTGGATAGAAGCTTGTGAAAACGATTGATTGGAAGACGTTTGGGAAGTCTGCCCAAAAGCCCCGACATTTCCTGGATATTTAATATCACATTTATACTGTACATACAAATCATAGTCTGATTGATGCGCCAACTCAACAAACATCTCATTCAACCTAAAAAACTTTCTGCCCTTTATATAAACGGTATCTACTTGAGGTAATTGGGCATCCGCTATGGCCTTTTTGCCTTGGCCATCCTCAAAAACCACCTCTTCGAGGATAGAATGATAATTGAGCAATGCAGCATTCTTTTCCCCTGATTTCATGAGTACAAAGCCTGCGGAAAATTCTGGAAATACATAGTGCGAAAGTTCTATCGTCTTGCTGCTCTGGGCATTTATTGAGCTAAATGCTACGCTTAGCACTAGCGCATAAAAAATAGGTTTCATATTATGGTTTTTGATTGTATGAGGCACTAAGTTACTCAAAACCCGTGTTACATTTCTCCTTGATTTAGTTTTATACGGTACATACCGCTCTCCGATTTTACAAACCCCAATTTGGTATATAAGCGGATGGCGCTTTGCCTATGGTTGCCTGTAAAGAGCAATACCTCGGTTAACCCTTTTTGTTCAGCTATGCTGAGCAGTTCCTCCATAAGTTTACGGCCGAGGCCCTTACCTCGGGCGTTGACATCCACTACCACATCTTCTACCAAACCTTTACTGCCTGAAAGTACGCTGTAAGTAACCATGGAGGCCATCCCTATAATTTGGCTGCCCTCAAGGCAATATACTAAGCTCAACTGGTCTCGTTTTGCCATGATCTTGGCCAAAGGGTTGAGTTGTAGGTCAGGATTTAACTGCTTGAACAGGTTTATCATTTGGTTTTCCATATTAGCGGTCACGTCTTCTGGGGTTAGGAGTTTGATGGTCATTTTTTGACTTTTCTATTCTAAAAATACCACTAATAGATAATAACACCTGGAAGTTTTGAAAAGATTGAGATGTAGATTCTGGCAAATACCTGAAAGGGGCAATGTTATTGCCTGTTTATTCATCCGGTGTCTTTCCCATTTCGTTCAAAATCCCTTCCATTTTTAAATGGGTAATTATAGGTTCCTGGGCCATTCGCACCAGGGTAATATGGTCAAAAGAAAGGGAGTCTGTTGGATTTTGTCCACCTCCCGTTGTGCCCAAAATGGTATAGTTTTGACCATGCCGTTCGCGATATGAAAAGGAATGAAAATGTCCGTTGATCACGGTATAGGAGCGATCGGCCAAGACGGTCTCCAATGGTCCCAAGCCTTTATTGTCTTCACGCATCCATAGCGGTTTATGCATCAACACAAAAGTCCATCTTACGTCTGGATATTTTTGTAAGACCTCGGTAAAGTAGTCCAGTTGAGCTGTGTTCATTCCACCCACTCGGCGCTCCTGCATATGAAAGTATTCGGTTTCCTCGAATTCACCTTCCACTGCTCCGTCAAGCACTTTAATGGCCCCGGCCCGGGCCTTATAGATTTGCAGCATGCGTTCTTCCTCATAATCTTCGGAATCCAACATCAAGAACAGCACATTTTCATACACAAAATGATAGTAACGAGGCCCCAATCGGTTTTTCCAAAACTTGCGCATAACAGGGTTGGTAAGATCGTGATTGCCACCCAAATAAAAGAAAGGCATGTTCAACTTGGCGGTGCGTGCGTCAAAAGAGTCCCATTCTTTGGTGAGTTGTTGGGTGTCTTCGGTTCCACCATCGATTCAATCGCCAACGCTGAGCACAAAAGTCGGATCCAAACGGTTCAATTGGGCCACAGCTGTGCTATAAACACCTTCACGTTCCCCGCCATTAAGATCAGAAATAATCCCAAAGGTGAAATCTTCTTCCTCTAATTCAAATTCATCACTGGTCCAGGGAGTAGGACCTTCGGTAATATCGTGTTCAAATTTAGGTTGGGTAACAGGTTCGGGATTGGTTTTGCAGCCAACCAAGCAAAGCAGTGCAAGGCCAAAGGTCAGAGAAGTTTTCATGTTTGTTTTGGTTTTGGATTGACGTATATAAACCTAGCCAATAAAGCAAGGATATGCAACAAAGAATGAATTGTTTGACCAGAATGGTATTTCGACATCTCGCTATTAATCATTACTTTATTGGACTCAATCAATTTTTTTAGTATGAAAATCCGAATATTCTCTGCCCTCGTCATCGTATTTCTTTGCCTCCAAACCACCTATGCCCAAGAAGAGGTGTATGAGTTCCGAACTTATGAACTCGAATTTTTTAGATCAGCGGATGTGCTGCATAACTATTTTAAGGATGCTTTGATTCCTGCTTTGAACAGGCAAGGCATTGAAAATGTTGGTGCATTTGAAGAAGTCGGTGATGCTTTGCCTAAAAAGATATATTTGCTGATTGCCTATGCCAATATTCAAGCATTTCAAGACAGCCAGGATGCATTGGCCCAAGATACGCAGTACCTAAAGAATGCGCATGATTATTTAGTGGCAGGAGATGATGTTATTCCATATAAGCGCATATCCACAAGTCTTATCCGGTCGTCCACAGGATTTCCAAAAATGGTGAAGCCCAATGATGAGGCAAACCTTTTTGAGCTAAGAATCTATGAAAGTGCCAACGAGGACGCCTTGCGAAGAAAGGTAAAGATGTTTAATGACGCGGAGTTTCCCATTTTTGCGGATGCAGGACTTCCCATGCTATTTTTTGGAGTCAATATTGCAGGGGAGCAGATGCCCTGTCTTACCTATATGCTTGCACTAAAAGATATGGAAGCGCATGCCGAAGGTTGGTCCAAGTTTATTGTGCATCCTGAATGGCTTCGGATCATAAAGGTGGAGGAATATGCCAAATCCATGAACGATATTACCCGTGTTTTTCTTAAACCATTACCTTATTCGAAGCTTTAGGATATGAAGTGTGCTCATGGTTGGTAAAAAGTAGCCCCGGCAAGAATAGGATTTCTGCCTTAGCATCCTAATTTAAAAAGGTTTTCAATGTTGACGATTTGTGAACTTTTTTGGTGATTTTCCCTTAATTCTTGTTGGGATAGTTTCATTTCATCTTCGCTAATTTGACCCAACACAAAGCTCAAGGTGTTTCGTTGTGTCCTTTGGTTCTGTGATTGGATGATCTCCGCATTTTTTTCTTGGTTCCACCCATTGGGGTAATGTGAGCTTGAAATTGTAAAATCTGATATTGCGGCAGGAAGTTACTACAAGTAAAATGTCAGATTTGCATTATCTAAACTTGGATTTAAGCAAAAATTTTATCCATAAACGTAAGGGCGTTGTTCTAATCTATAAACATTAACTCATTCCTTTTAAATGAAATGAATGTTTTTTGTTTAGAGAGTATCGGATAACCAATAAGTCCATCCAAGCTAACATTATAGCTTTTATTCAGGTGCGAGATGTCACCAAATAACGTGGGTGAGTCC
This sequence comes from Flagellimonas rhodophyticola, assembly GCF_049332665.1. Classification (NCBI taxonomy): domain Bacteria; kingdom Pseudomonadati; phylum Bacteroidota; class Flavobacteriia; order Flavobacteriales; family Flavobacteriaceae; genus Flagellimonas; species Flagellimonas rhodophyticola. Next base: position 352,501 of record NZ_CP186326.1, read on the forward strand.
TTAAAATCTTTATCCCCAATTTTTATTGTTTTTATCTGTCCTTTTTTGACCGTTTTAGGGTTATCGCCAGCTCCTACTAGCTCTTCGATTATAATGTTAGCAACTTCTTCCTCCAAAGTATTGAACAAGCCTTTGTTTATAAGATTGGATTCAGCACCAGAATCTATGCCTAGCTTTAATTCTTTTCTACCAATCACTGCCGTTATGGTTGGAATGTGTCTTTCCATTTTAAAAGAAACAATTTTTAATTGGCTGTTCGCTAGTTCAACCTTCAAGTACTCTTCAAAATGCTCTGGATCAACAAGTGTTAACATCTGGTTGCCATAATCAAAAAGTATATCATAATTTTTTATCAACTCGTACCCTATAAGTCCATAAATTTCATACTCTAATTCCTCTTCTAAATGACTTAAGTTTAAAGTAATAACCTTTTGATTATTTAATTGAATGCCCACGAAATCGAGTTGTTCCACTTCCTCAATATCCATTCCGTTTATATTTCCGCTTACGCCTGTTGAAGAAGATATGGACCTAGGAGAGGTGCCCTTTATTGACAAGTATTTTGAATTGACAATTACTCTTGGAGCCCCGCTATCCAATAAAAACTTCCTTTTCTTTCCATTTAATAGTACATCGACGGCAATAAGTTTACCTGCCATCTCAAATGGGATTTCGATAACCTTATGAGCACTTCTCTCTATTTTACTTTCTTGCTCTAATCTTTTGACTTCCATTTTAAAAAGATGGAGGTCTTTTAATAAGTTGTTTGCATTAAAAATGAAGATAGCTTCCTTTACTCCCATTTTTTGATACGCTATGCTGTATTTTAGTTTAAGTTCATCCTCAGACCTGATTTGGTCTATTTCTTCATGGGATATTACCGTTTCTCCCATTTGGGAAAGAAGTTTGTTTAATACCAACTTTGCCACACTGCCCTGTTGACCAGCTATTGTAAAGTCGTTCGCGAGCAATGGGATTAACTTATCCGCAGAATTATTATTAATTGATTGAATTGTTTGTTCGATAACTTTTCTGCATTCCGTAATGTCTTGGGCAAAAGTTAATTGAGATAGAATGAACAATACTAGAAAAAAAAGGACCTCATCTCGATATTCGGATTTTTACGTTTTATTTGAACTTGAACATCCCATTATTGTTAATAACAAGCAAATAGAACATAATTCTATTATTTTTTTCATGACATATTTATTTCACCGTTGGGTGTTATGATGAAGGGTTTTTACTCAAACCCTTCTTTAAGAAAAACATCACCTTGATTTACAGCAGCCATAGTCCCTTTAGAATTGGATATAAAAAGAATGTTCTCTCCTCTTAAATTTTTAAATTCAACTCGTATTGATTCATCGTTCGATGATGGGCTAGCAATAGCTTCACTAATGCCCAATTTGGCTTTAATGTTTCCTTTGCCATCTGTTGTTATAATTAAATCCCCAAGATGCTTGTTTCTATAAATTCCTATATAATTGTCAAAATCGTGCATTAAAGTCCAACTGCGCTTGGCCATCCTTTCTTGACCTTTTCTATAACCTGCTTGTAATTCGGCAGCTCTTTCTACAACCTCATTTACTTTATCGGAATATTCTGAAGCAGAATTGATATTGCCCAACATTAAATCATAAATAAAAGACGTAACTAAATCTGAAACGTTATCTCCCAGATGGTTCTCATTGGTTAAAGTAACAACTCCCATCTTTTCTTTAGGCAAGAATGACATATAAGAACGAAAACCATCATAACTACCACCATGATAATTCACAACTTTATCATCAAACAAACCTGTATGCCAGCCTAACCCATAGCCCTCTGACTTGAAAAGATATTTTCTTCCATTGGTTTTAACATTTGGTTTAATAGATGTTTGAATGATTTCTTTTTTAAAAAGAATCTTATTATCTAATGCACCTTCATGTAAATACAACAGCAAGTACTTTTCCATGTCTTGAATAGAAGAAATCATACCACCAGCAGCCTGAAAAGTATCATCATTTTTTTGCGTTGAAACTTCTCTTGGCAGTTCTTCATCATTAATTGATGCATAGGGAATCGCTAAATTCCAGTGTTTCTTTCTAGCTTCTGAAATATTTGCACTTGTATGTTTCATTTTAAGTGGCTTAAATATTTCTTTCTTTAATAAATCCTTCCATGACAAACCAAACTCATCTTTAAGGATTAAATCAAATACATTATATCCAAAGTTATCGTAACGATATTTTTTGTTGCTTCGAGCTTCAGTTTTTACTTCTAAAAGTTTATACATATGCTCGTAATCATATTCTCCAATACTTGCAAACTTCGCAGTCAAGTAAGCGTTTTCAATACCACTGGTGTGGGAAAGTAAATCTCTGATGGTAACGCCCTCAAAAAGAGACCTATCTTTAAAGTCTTTTATAGGTTTATAGTCTACAATTGGCTCGTCTAAATCTATAATACCATCAGCATCTAATTTGGCAGCCAGCAGCCCTACAAATGACTTTGTCATTGAGGCAATGTAATATGACGTTTCTGGAGTTGCTTTGGTTTTTGCTTCAACATTAGAATACCCATAAGATTTCATAAAAAAAGGCTTTCCATCTTTCTGCACCGAAATTGATAGACTTGGTATTTCTTTGATTTTTTGAAGTGTGCTTGTAATAAAGTCATCTATAATCTCCTTTTGATTGTTGTCTTGACTGTAACTATTACTAAACAGTAGTACTGTTAGCAAGCAGGTAATTACTTTTTTCATTTTAAAATTGTTTGTGTTTTTTAATCTATGATTTGCCTTAATAATCCAAATACCATTTATAATTTGTATTTGCATCATAGATTTGGGCATCAAAATGATTTTTAAGTTTGATGTCGAAATAAAACTCTTCCAATCGTTTTTTGCCTTCTACGTAAAAAGTAACTTTTTGCTCCACAAACCCTTGCCCAAGTGGCTTAAAGTTGTCATAAACCACATCCACGGTTTTATCATCATCAGTCGTGTAAATTCTTCGCATACAATAAAAGTTATTGGCATGTAACCAAATTTGGTTCTTTTCATTGCCAATCACATAGACGGCTTGTTCCTTGAATTTGTCTTTGCGAAATGCATTGGTATCATAGCCATACTTTTGCAGTTTATCCAAAGACTCTTCCAATGAAATAAAGTACAGTCCTCCTTTAAAGACTAGATGGGCGGCTGGTTTTGCAATTTTGCTAAAAAGAGTATCCTGTCTAAAATTATATGTAGAATCGTTTCTGTAAATGGTATAAATATTTTCTTTAATATCTCTATCAATTCTAAAATGATAGGGGTAACTAACCGATTCGTACCAAACCGTCGAATCGGTTTGCTGTCCATTTTCATCAAATCGTAAAGTGTGTTGCTTAAAGGTGAAGTTTTTATACCATGAATTATCATTTTTAATCTTCATTGCCCTGAAAAGGTCTTTGGTATTATTAAGCTCAACTTCTTTGTTCTTACAAGATGAAAGTGTATATCCAAAAAGAACTAATAGTAGTAGATTGGCTAAAAAAGGTTTATAGATTTCCATGATTCTTAATTCTTAGGTAAGTATTTTTCCGGTATAGGATTCTCTTCAGATTCTTGGGTAAAATAAATGTTCATGACAACCCATCTTTTACCGGTATACATCAATTGCATGCTATTAATACCTCGCATAAAGGGTTCCGTATCATCTTTACTATTAAAACATTCGTAGGTGGAAAAAACATGAGCTATTTGTCCAAACCGTTCAGTCACTCTGTGCAACTCATTTTCAAAAAATCCGTTTTCCAGCATCCATTTTAATGATTTATCAACATAATCGTCCATAGTTACATATCGTGCACCATAATTGCCATTCTTTCGTTTTCCAGAGGCAATAAATTTTGCTTCTGGATGAAATAAATAGCGAAGCAGCTCATCATTTCTTTGTTGCCCTTTAGGTCCTGAAATGACTTCATACAAAGTTTTAACGGTGCTGTCCAAAGTGGCTACCTTGCTTTTATATTTTTTATCCGCAACCTCATAATCTTCTTTATTGTTTTGCGCTATGGTTATAAAACTCACAGATATTAAAAGGAGGAATGGAATTGATTTCTTCATGTTTGTTTCTTTTGGTAGTTATATGCTCACACATTAGTGTTTCTTATCTTCTCTTTTTTTGAATTCCCAAAACACGTTTATAATTTTCCAGTTCCCATCTTGTTTTACAAGATGAATATTTTCGGTCCATTTAAGTCTCGGGTATCCGGTTTTTAGACTAGCACTAGCCATATCTCCATAGACGATAATGTTTTCGACAATATTTTGTTGATGTTCTATGTCAAATTTTGGCTTCGTTAACATAAGTTCTTTTAATTTCTCTGGCGGAAAATCCTCACTTAACGTACCGTCAGGATTTAGGCCTCTTTTCGCTAGTCTCGGATGCAACGATGCATTCATCGCATCAAAATTGTTTTCAAAAAAATTTTCTATGTAGTTTAAAATTGATTTTTCGATGGCGGTGTTCTCATCCATTGTCAATTGAGCATGAGAATCTATAACAGAAATTAATGCGATGATTATGATAAATACTTTTTTCATTGTTGAGGGTTTAATTTTTCGAATTAATTTTATTAACATTATTGCTGTCGGGTTACAAATACTGATAAACTTTTCTTTTTTCCTGAAAAGATTTGATAGTTTCCAAATTGGAACCTGTGCCCAATTTTAAGGGAGCAGTTTTTAATGAGGCTTAATCAATCAAAAAATAATCAATACATCAAAACTTAACTCCCTTGGGATTGAGCCTTCCCATACAAAATCAAAAAACAAATACAAATACTTTTTTTAAAACTCATCTTCATTAATTGATGAGTTTTTTCATCCACTTTATACTATGTTCAGCTACTCTCGGACTGTATTTTGTTTTTAGAGCCTGATTATATGTACCATTAGTAAGCGCCTTAATATTTTCAGCCATACTGGAGAACTCTAAAAAAACATGATCTGTCTTAGGGATGATCTTGAACGTAGCATTTCCTTTGTTCGCATTTACATTTGATGCTATTAATTTGGCGTATTTGGAATTGATTGCCTGGACATCGTACTCGCCATGCATTACAAATACATTTGTTGAAACGTTGGACCATTCTTTTGGTATATCAACATCCCCTAAGGTTTGCCAAAATGTATAATGTCGAGCGAGATAATATCCCTTTTTTAATCCTTCTACGATGCGTTGATTATTCAAATAATCGCTGTACAAAGGATTATTGATCATCTCTGTATTGGACTTTTTATTCATCATCAAATCGGTGAGAAAAGGAAAACTCTGTTTGGAGTTTTCCGTCACTTGTTCTCTTGTTGACCCAAACAGTATTTGTTGCTCTGTAACAACATCTTTCATGTAATCGTACCATTTTTTGCCCACGGTGCCGAAAACCAATACTCCTTTCGGACTTATTTGCTGCGCCAAAATCGGTGCAATTATTCCACCCATAGAATGTCCGAACAGAAAGACATTGTCAGAATCTATTTTACTGTTCTTCCAGAGATTACTATAGGCAACTGAAAATGCTTTAAGCTCTTGCGGAAAATCAATTTCAGCACACCCAAGTTTACAATCGCTATCTCCTAAACCTGGTTTTTCAACTAAATAAACTGCAAATCCATTTTTTATCCAATCGTTGATTAATTTTTTCATTGGCATAAATGGCTGATACTCTATAGACTGGCAGGTATACCCTTGAAGATAAAACACAACGGGCGGATTTTCTATGCCTTTTGGCCTATATAGTATGGAACGTAGCATATTATCTTTATAACTTACCTCATCATAATCTATATGGACATCAGGGTGTGTCTCCTTAGGTCTCATTAAAGCTTTGCCTTTATAAAATTTGGCTTGTTTATTTTCCAATACCGAGACTTCTACGCCATCACCTGCTCTTAACGGTTTGCTTAAAACTCTGTTTATATCTTCACGGGAGTTGATCTTTATGCCGTTTAGTTCTTGAACTATTGCTCCCGCAGTAATTCCAATTTCATTAAAAGTGCCATCGGGCCTAACTGCAGAAACATACAGGCCTTCTTTGGCTATTTTTTTCTTTTGAGTCTCTGTTAATGGTTTGAACGCAGCACCCAAAAAAGCTCTTCGTTTTAAGTTTTGACACAAAGCTGGATTGCTAGCAAAGAACAAGAGCCCCATTAAAAGGGTTGTCAACCTGGGAACAATAATGTTTTGCACGCTGATGTAGTTTGCGAACAAAAAAAAACTATATGGATATTTTTTTTGGGGTAAAAGTTGCTAATCCAAATAGGGTATAGCTTGTTTTTTTAGCGCTTTTCGCAGGTTTTTTTCATCAGAGAAACCTACTAAGTCGCATGTTTCCCTGAAAGAATAGTCCTTATTTAGCAATTCCTGGGCCTTCTCCAGTCTCAATTTTAAAATGTATTGGTATGGAGATTTATCGTAGTAGGCCTTGAAGGATCTAAGGAAGTGGTATTTGGATAAAAAAACATTTTTTGCTAATTCGTCTATGTTTATCCTTTTGGTGTAATTATCATCAATAAAATCCTTTGCATTGGCAATTCTTCTGTATAATTCAACTTTAGTGGATTTTTTAATAGACGTTAAATTTTTCAATTTTCGTTGTAACTCCAATTGGTCGATGGCTAAGCATTCTATTAGTACTGTATAAAACGAATCAAAATCAATGTCCTTTTTTCGGTTATGATCTTTTATTATATATGGGATGTTTCTGCTTAAAAAATTGCCCAATCTATTTTCCTTAAAAGAAAAAGTGTTTTCTAAAATATTAAAATCTTTTTCAATAAATGGGTTGGTCAATAAATCTTCACAGGATGCATTCCCGAATCTAAATATATCATGTACTAAATGATGTTTAGGAAAAATACAAATACCATCAACTCCATTTTTATCGTCAATTGTTAGGTCAAGGTTTGAGGCTCTATCAACAATGAGGTATTTGTCGATTCCCAGTTTGTACCTATTCCCATTTACTTTATAGTCTTCAATTCCAGAAAGGACTATTTTAACAGATAGGTCATCCGTTTTCTTGGAAAAGCTGGAATGCGTAGAACTGGAACAAATGAACTTTCCATGCTCATTTTTTTCCGAGATATTCTTGAGTCTTATCATTCAAATTATTGAATAGATTGTCTTGAAGTAAGACTATGTTTTTGTTTCAATGTTACATTCTTGAACAAATTCTATATCATTTAGTGCAAGGTAAATTTTCTAAATTATTATAAAATGTCGGGCTTACACTCCTAAGATGTTAATTCGAACGTTTTTTGATTTTATTCGAACCCATTCTTTTGTGAATTGGAATAGCCATTATTTATCATTGTTGAAATTTTAAAATTACACAACATTGAAAATAAAAGGAATAAAGAAGAGATACTGGTCTCTAGTAATTCTTTCTCTGATTTTAATAAGTGCTTTGGTGTCACTTTACGATGGTAAAATTGCACCAAATATTGGCAAGGACTATACCTCACTTGTTCTAAGAAATGTAAATGTCGTTTCAATGAAAGCCAATGAAAAGCAATTACAAGCAAAACAGTTAGTATATATCTTGAATGGAACAATAAAAAATATTGAACCTGATTATGGGCAAACAGTAGAAGCTGATATAGAAATAAGGGGAGAAGGTAAATATTTGATTCCGGGGCTAATTGATGCACATACCCACTTCTTCGATGTAAAAGATTTACCACAATCCATAAGCTATGGAGTAACCAGCGTGAGGGTAATGTCCGGTTTTCCAATGCATCTCCGCTGGAGAGAAAAAATCAACACGGGTGCTATAGTTGGGCCGAGGATGGTAATAAGTACTCCGGCGTTCAACTACGGAAATGACATAGGCCCTTTTCATATAAATGTAGATGAAATTGATATTCATTCCAGAATAAAATCGTACAAAGAAAAGGGGTACGATTTGGTCAAGGTGTATAGCGGATTACAGGAAGGTCATCTCAAAGAAATCCATCTAGCGGCGGAAAAAATCGATATTGATGTAGCAGGTCATATGCCTAACGATTTTGAGGCAGTAGATGCCTTTTTAGGGGGAAAACTGACTTCAATTGAACATATCGAGCCAATTTCGGAAGTCCTTTTTAACAACAAACCTGATTCAGCAAATATTGCCAAATTTTGTAATGAAGTATTGAAAAATAAAATTGCGGTAGTACCAACGATGACGGTAGTTCAAAATAATGTAAGGGTAATAGAGGAGGGAAATCACTTTATTGAAACACATGACAGATTGGTGAACCCATTGGTTAAAAAAATGTTTGTAAACAATAGAGTGAAACGGTTAAAAAATGCCTCAAAAGGATTGCAAAAAGCATTTACAGAGGAAAATGAATTAAACAAGGTAATCTTAAAAGGATTGCATGCAAACAAAGTGACCATTGTTGCAGGAACCGATACTGGTCCCGTTTACACCGTTAATGGACTTTCACTGCTAGAGGAACTGGAGACTTATGTGGAAAATGGATTTAGTAATTATGAAGCTTTGGAAACGGCAACTGCAAATGCTGCAAAATTATTGGGTAAAAAAAAACTAGGACAAATTTCAGAAGGCTATCAAGCAGATTTGGTTCTTTTGAATGAAAACCCTTTGAAAGACATCAAAGCTATTCATGATAGGGAAGGAGTAATTACCAGAAATAAGTATTTCAATGCAGATGAACTCCATAACTTACTTGAAATAGCGCAAGATAAAACGGGTTATTATAGAACTGTTGTTCGTTTGTTGGAAAGTTTGCTATTCTTATGAAGTGATATAATATTTTAATAGTTTGAATGCCTCTATGGTGAATTATTCCTGGATTAATATTTTCGCCACTTAAATTCTGAATGGGTCATGGTTTTTAATGTAGATCAACTTTCTTTATTGTTCATAGCTTTTCAGAGCTTTATGTTCTCCATTATTTTATTTTCAAGTCATAAATCCAAAAGACTTTCCAGCATTCTTTTGGCTAGCTTTCTTCTGGTACTGAGCCTTCAAATGACTTTTTTATTGATATATCGAATGAGGATTGGTTTTGAAGGGCTTCAATCATTTTTATGCGTTTTTGGCTTTTTTTATGGCCCTCTACTTTATGCATATACACAAAGTTTGATATTCAAGGATTTTATCTTAAAGCCTAAAGCATTTCTTCATCTCATTCCTGGAGGGATAATGCAATTCTCCGCCTTGGTGGGGTTTGGACTCTGCAGCAAAGGTGGGTCATTGATGTATATAAGTCTTACTTTTTACACCGTAATGGCAATAAAATCCATAACAAGATACAGGCGGATTGTAAAACAAACCCAATCTCTGGTATCAAGGATTAATTTATCCTGGTTGCAATGGATTCTTGTTGTTTTCACAGTTACTTTCTTGATCGATATATACCAACATTTTTATAGTGCCCTAGAAATAATCAAAGGACTTTCACTTGTGAATTTGTGTCTTTTGGTTTTGATCAATGGCATGTTTTTCCGTGGAATACAACAACCCATTATTTTTCAGGGCATATCCAAGCAAGATGAAATGATCATTGAATCGGATGAAACCAGCAGAGAGGACAATGAAGAAAAAGTGGAAATCATAAAATCTCATATGAACAAGGCCAGACCCTTTCAAAATTCAAGACTGACCCTTCGTGATTTGGCTGAGCAACTTCAAATTCCACCAAAACAGTTATCCCAAATAATAAACAAACAACTTGACCAGAATTTTGTTGACTTCATAAATTCATATCGATTAAACATGGCAACGGAAAGATTGCTAAAACCAAGGGATGACAAAGAGACAATTTTAGAGGTTATGTACGAAGTGGGTTTTAACTCCAAATCATCATTTAATACACTGTTCAAAGCCAAAACGGGTAAAACCCCAACCGAGTTTAAAAAAATGGGGGTCAGATTTGATCTATAAAAAGCTTAAAATGATTAAAAATGAGAACACTGTTTTCTAATATTATTGATTTCGTTTAAACCCTAAAAAGGAGCCTCGGTAAGAATCTAACCTTTTCCCTAGACTTCCAGTTTTAAAAGGCTTTTCAGCGTCATCAAACATGATTTTTTATTTGGTTTTATTCTGAAGCCAATCTAAAGGATTTGGGGGACCTTCTAAAGTGGATGAAATTTGTACTTGAACTGTTCCATAAAAGGTGAATTAACGAAACTACTAAAAGAGACCACATGTTCATCCAATTATATTTTTCAGTTTATTATCTATATTTTATACCATAAAACGTTGAATATCAGTATTTAACATATAATTGGGCAATATTGACCAAATTACAGTTAACTTTGACAAGTTAAAATTCGGAAAGCTCCGATTAATCTTGTCTTCCCAGATTCAATATTCTTTTCCAGCTCTCTCTATTTTTCAGCAATAGTGCAAAAAATATTTTAAAGCCAAACATAGGTTGGCGGCACTGATTTGAACATTCACTTGTATTTGGAATGAATGTATTCTGATTGTCGCTACACTTTTTCAGGCTTGTCCATAATCCCTAAACTACGTTTGTGGATTAGGACCTAAAACGAAATCAATAATATCAAAAATCCAAGATTTTCAGAAAGAACAAACTCTGCTTTTTCAAAAACATTGAGAAACAGGGTCAACCAGTATTTTAAAGCAAACAATAAGAGTAAACATGCGAACAAGAGCATGATTGGCAAGACCATTCTAATGCTAGCAGTATTCTTTGTGCCCCTTATTCTGATAAATATTGGCGTTGTTTCGGCCCCATGGCTGCTTTTTGTCTTATATATAACCAGTGGAATTGGTATGGCCGGAATTGGCATGGGTATTATGCACGATGCCAATCATGGTTCGTACTCCAAAAATCAAAAAGTAAACAAATATCTAGGTTACACCATGAACCTAATAGGTGCGAACGCAACGGTATGGAAAATTCAACATAACGTATTGCACCATACCTATACCAATATAGATGGGGCGGATGATGATATAAATACACCTTTTTTCCTTCGTTTTTCCCCACACGCAAAAAAAAATGGCCTCCATAGGTTTCAACACCTATATATATGGTTTTTTTATGGACTTTCCACAGTTTCTTGGGTAACCGCCAAAGACTTCATAAGATTGGGCCGCTATAGAAAAATGGGGTTCTTAAATAAAAAGAATGAGTTCAGAAATGAGCTTGTCAAAATTATAGGTTGGAAGTTACTATATTATTCCTATGCTTTGATTATACCACTATTAATGGTCCCGATTGCCCCATGGATAATCATTCTTGCCTTTTTTAGTATGCACTTTGTTACAGGGTCACTTATCAGTATTGTATTTCAGGTAGCACATATTATGCCTAGTACAGAATTTCCACTACCTGATGAAGATGGATTAATCGAAGGCGATTGGTTTGCACATCAATTGGCCACTACTACCAATTTTGCGCCTAACAGCAGGTTATTTTCCTGGTTGATAGGGGGGTTGAACTATCAGATAGAGCATCACCTGCTGCCTAATATCTGTCACATCCATTATAAAAAAATATCAGGCATCGTTGCTGATACTGCTATGGAATATGGAATACCCTATAACACAAAGAGAACATTTGCCGGTGCCATTGTGGACCACATTGGAATTTTGCGCAAATTGGGAAAAACGTAGCAGGTTAGAACACCGTAGAGGCCCAATTTAAATATCAAAAGATTAAATAAAATGAATATTATAAAACAAACATTTAATAGAATAGTAAACAATAAATATAAAGTAATGAAAGAAGGAACAGTAAAATTTTTCAATAGTGCCAAAGGGTTTGGTTTTATTAAACCTGCAGATTCAGATGAGGATGTCTTTGTACACCAAAGCGGTCTTATTGATGAGATTCGTGAGAACGATAACGTAAAATTCACTATGGAAAGAGGTCAAAAGGGAATGAACGCGGTAAATGTGGAATTGGTCAAATAGACCCAGTATTTCCAGAATTTTTAAAATGCCATCCTTAGGATGGCATTTTACGTCTTGTTTGTTACTTTCTTAATCAGTAAGCGAAACTAACCATTGATTACTGACAATCTAGATTTGAAAATAAACGTGATATCTGGATGACAAAGGAGTTCTTGAACCTAATTCGCAACAGTTAAACCACCTTTTAAACGACATTAAGATAATGATAAGAACAATGTTGGTTTTTATATCTCTGATTTCATTGGGCATTCCCCTTACCCAACAAACGAGCCAAATAAAAAAAATAGAAGGGGTCTTTCTTGGTCGTGTTGAGAATGGATACTCGTTTTGTGGCAAAGCAGTATTGGGTAAGGAAGAAATAGTTGTTTTCGACAAGGTACTGTCGGTTATACTTGAAAAGTATCCACTACATGAGGATAAATACATTGGAGAAAATTTTATCATCTCATTTATTGAAAGTGTAATGATTTGGGGAGACGGTGCGGAGGAAACATCCACCGTAATACGCTTACAAAAGCTTATACCAGGGCAACACCTTCAAGAGTGATCTTTCATCTTTATAGATAGCATTTTCGGTCCAATAAAGAGTGGATTCCTAGGGGGTTCATTTCTGAGGTAATCAATTCATACATTGAAAAGTATAAACTGCAGAATGGTCAAGAAAACTGAAATAAGAAGAGTGGTTAAACTGAAAGTGCCATTGAGCCAATTGTGTGCTAGTTTGCTCATAAGATTCATTGGAGGATCGGAATAATAATTGTACTGGTATCTTTCAATCATTTGGTGTCTGTAAAATCCCCTAACACTGCCAACAACCAAGTGAATTAAAACAAACATACCAATTATGGATTCTGTATTAAAATACCATGAAATTATTATCATTTGTTTTTAATTGCTTCACCTACTCCAATAAAAGGAATTGCTCCAGCACCCGTTACCTCCGGTAAAATTCCGTTCCATTTTTCTATGGCCTTAAGGTTTGCTTCTATCTTCCTGAGTTCGATAAGGTCCGGTGAAATATTCATTTTTTGTAACCGTAGTGCCTCTGCTTCAGCTGTCGCGGCTGCAATGGTTTGTTCCGCTTCTACCTTTATTCTGTCAAGGTCTCTTTTTGCCTTCAATGCGTTTTGTTCTGCAGTTTGTTTTGCCTCAATCGCATCGGTAAAGGTTTGGGAAAAGCTAAATGAGATAATCGAAAAAGCATCGACCGCAATGTTCGAAGCGAGCAACCTTGAAGTAAGTGCTTCTTGCATTTCGGTGCTAACAGCTGGTCTTTTGGTAATCAATTCTTCGGCAGTATATCTGGCCGATACCGCTTTCATTACCTCTTGAATTGCAGGGTCAATTATACGTTCCTTGAATTGTACACCTATGGTTTGATACACCAAGTTTGCCTTATCGGGTATGATATGATAATTGAGGGCCACGGATAAATCCACATCCTGCAAGTCGGAGGATGAAGAGGCAGCATCTGTCATCGCCTTTTGAATTTTTACGTCCATTAAAATGACGGTTTGTACTATTGGTATTTTAAAATGGATTCCTTCATTCAGCACTTTATCCTGTACAGCACCAAAATTCTGGACAACTCCTCGCTCACCTGCACCAACTTGAACCCATGGCCTAAATGACAACAGCAATACTACCAATACTGCTATGATAATCAGACTTCTCCATTGACCTTTTTTCAATACGTTTTTTATCTCACCCATAGGGTCATTATCCATAGTAATTCGGTTTAACCATAAAGATAGGACGTCCTGTACCCGAGCATTTTATACTAATTAAAGTCAATCTTGCATAAATCACATATCGCCAGAGAGAGATAAGATACCATTGGTCTAGGTTATGTTAATTTTAGAATTTATCGCCCCAGAAAAAAGATGATTCCAGGGAAAGGAAAGTATGGGGTCTTTAGCCTCTTGCGAAAGACTATACTTAATCTAAAATGTGTTTTAAGCTTATCCAAGGTGTTTTAAGAGTGGATAACTGCCACATGGGATTTATTGGCTTTCGAAGGGTGTTTTCAGTAGGCGAACTGGGTCAAAATTCTAGATGTTCAAATAGCTCGTAGCACTCATTCTATCTGTGTTGGTATCGTGTTAAACTTACCTTATTGATGTAACGCTTAGACTATCTTTGCGTCTTATAAGATGTGTAGATAAAGGTGTGTATTATGCCTATCACAAGCAAGTAATAGAGAAGGAATTATGAAGCAGACAAAGAAAGGGCCTCAAGACAACTATAGTAGTATTGACAGGCCATTGACCCGTCACGAGAGCTGGAAAAATCACCGGAGGCATACTGCCTTAAAACTAATACGGTTTTATTAAGAACCAGTAGTATTTAAAGGGGGGCTTTGGCCCTCTTTTTTGTTTCATCGTATAAAGTAATTATTATCGAGCGAACGTCTTTTGGTTCACACATCTAATTTACGGGTCCATAAATGGCATATTCCTTTTCTTTTTTAATGGCCCAAACAACATTACCATAATCAAAATGCCAATATTCTTTTATATCACATACAAAATCTTCTTCTTCAAACAGACCTATAAGCAAGGCCCTATTTTTTTTTGCTTCAAGACTAATACCTGGATGGTAAGGATAACATTTTTTTGAAAGATCAATCTCCAATCCCTTGTTGGTCCCAAAATCCATCACACAATCTTTAATTTTATCATATATTAAAGCATCCACAGCTCCACCTGTAGCATGCATTGACTTTGTTGGAGGAGCGATAAAGTAGCTGATGATCTTTTTAATATCTTCATCAGACCTTTCTGGGTATTTTTTTTTAAGGGAAGCAAATTTAGTCTCCCAAAGAAGACGTTGGTGTTCAAATGACCGCCAAGCAGAACGAATGATCAATATTTTATTTTGCCTATCCAATTGTTTACTGATCCTGTCTACTTTTCTAATGATATCTTCCCTGATGAGGTACTGATAGTCTTCCGAAATAGAAGGTTCAAGAATTAAATTAAGACTAGTTTTCATCAAACTCGTTAGAGGGGAATGATTTTCTCGAATCCAAATGGCGGGAACTAAAAGTTTATGCTGAAGGTCTTTTGTTTCGACCGCTTCACAGTATGCTTGCACATTCATATAGGCCGATTCTATTTTTTGTAATATGCGGAGAGTTAAACGCTCTTAATAATGCACTATAATTCAAGTTGAACGCTACAATATCACCCACTTTTAAACTTGTTTTGGAATTATCCATTAACATATGGTCACTACTAGCGCCCAGCACAGTTATATTTTGCTTTGGAGTGATTCCTGAAATAATAACGTCCTGCGTTCCAATCGCGAGAACGGCCCTATTCATCAAGCCTTTATTCTTAAAACCAGGAATATCGCCGTTCGCATTTTGATATACTTCTCCATAGGGTTGTGATGGTTTTAATTTTGCTTCGATGACCTCGGCCATTAAAGTAAAACTATCGGTAAAAAGTCCTGGTATCGGTTTTCTACGAAGTGCTTCCCTGCCTAAAAAAATAGATTCGCCCAACCGCAAGCTATTTATTCTGCCCTCGTCTTTTGAAGACGTAAACCAGTTGTAATTCGCAGAGTTTCCGCCGGACACCATTGCTAGGGTAATTTTGAATTTTTCTTCCAAACGGATTGCAATCGAAGATAACTCGTTCATTTTGTCTGCATCAGGACTTATTCCGCCAAAGCATGCGAGATTTGTTCCAATACCTATCAATGCCAGACCTTCTAAGTTGAGCACTTCTTTTACATATGCATTCATTTTCGAGGGCATGATTCCTTCACGAAGGTCCCCAAGTTCTACCATCAGGACAACCTTGTGTATGATATGGTTTCTTAAGGCATATTCCGAAAGTTTTTTTAGAACTGCCAATTCAGAATTTAGACTTATGTGCGCATGAATTACTACCTCTTCTACTTGGCTGAGCGCAGGTGTTCTTAATAACAGGTATTGTGCCCGTATACCAGCTTTGCGCATTTTTATGATATTCGAAATTCTAGAGTCTGCAAGAATTTCAATACCATTTTTGACTAAAACATCAGCAATCATTGGATCCCCTCCGATGACTTTGGTAACCCCTATTACATTGATTCCCTTAGTGCCATATAGTATTTTCAGCTGTTGTACATTGTGGGCAATCTTTCCTAAATCAATATCTATTCTGGGAAGATTCAAACCAACACCGACTCTCTTTTTAACTCTGGAAATGTTTTGATCAACTCCTTTATCAGTTTATCGCACCCATGTAGTAGTGCGTCTGTGACAGGTAAATTAAATTCTGATTCATATCGACCTATCATGTGATTCACTTCAACATGGGTCATGTTTTCATGGTTAATGGTTATTGCTATGACCGTTGATTTGGAGAATATCTCTATCATTTCAATCTCGTCCACCAAGTCCAACATTGGAATTTTAGGATAGTCACAATAACTTTTTCGTTTGGGAGGGTGTTGTATAATAATCGCATCTGGCATTGCCCCTCGAAGAATGGCACTTGAAGAAGTGAATGCTGGATGGCTTAAAGCTCCCTGGCCTTCCACAACAATGATATCTGGTTCTTCATGCTCATAAGCATCTAAGATGGCGTTTTCAACTTCTCCAGTGGCAAACCCCGATGTTAATACATCTATGGCCACTCCGTATTTGGAGCCCTGGAGCAAGCCTGTTTGACCAGTGGTCACAAAGACAGCGTTCAGACCTTCATTCCGCAATGCTTCTACTAATAGCAATGCTGTAGTTCTTTTGCCCACTGCACAGTCGGTACCCATTACCGTAATTATCGGAACCTTTACCTCTTGAATACGTCCTGAAAAATTATGGAGATTTTCACGTTTTGGTGGTTTTCTTACATCTTGTATGGTTACACCATATTTAAGCGCTACATTGGTATATTGAATGTTATCGTTAAAAAACTCGGGAAGACCATTAACGATGTTCATCCCACTTTTCATAGCGGTAAAAATGATTTCCTTTTGTTCCTTGTTCAAAAATGGATTGAGCGGAGCGATACCATAGATGAAATATTCAGGAATTGTGCTTAATTCTTCCAAAGCATGCTCAATATTTTCGAAAATGGGGATTCCATTGCTTACACCATCAAGATGTTCGCCTGCATCTTGTCCCGTCTTGGAACTATCTATAATTCCTACAATAGTGTACCTTTCCGATTGCCGAATAAGTCCATTGGCTACTTTACCATCTACACTCCCAAATTCATTCTCGCAATAAACCAATGTATCCGCTTTCATATTTCGTTGTCTTAAGTTTTCTGAATTAGTGGGATTGCATCACAAGATCTCAATTCACTATCAAAATAGACAAGTTCATTTGCCAAAGGGTCATTTTGAATGGTGCAGTAGTAAACTTTGCGTGCATACAATCTTACAATTAGAGATATTGAAGGCCTTACTTTGGCACAGACGACATCTCCTTTTTTGAATCTATTCTCCATTTTATCTTTCCTATAAGGTGATTTTTATTTTTAAAATAGATGACTTATTCACTTTTTATAGTGGTGCAGATCATTTTGAATTTATGATTCGCTTCAATTGAGCTTGTAGAGTGTCCTGGTATGAGTATCGAATCTCCCTTTTGCAAGAAAGTCGAGTTATCATTGATAACAACTTCAGCTTTGCCCTCTATGATATGAATAAATCTCATAAAAGGAGATTTCCCATAAGATTGCACTTTACCATAATCAAATACAAAGGCCTGTATGACACAGTTGGTATTAATTTCTATGTTTTTTACCACTATCGCATTGGAACTATATTGCAATACATCAACCAGATTAAACTTCTTGCATTCTTCAAATTCCCCTCTCTCCATAATCAAGTCGGCCGTTAATGTTCCACTACTCAGCCCTATTTTTGGCGTCCCGTTTTTCCTTTTTGGCAGCTTTCTTCTCTTTTGGGGTACTTGAAGGGGCTGTTTTTCCTGATTTCTTTCTTCCTTCTTTTTCTTTTGACATGGTAGATATTTTGTATTAGATATTGATTATTTTAATAAAACGGCCAATAGCAACATGGCCACTAGCAGAACAAACAATAGAGCACATTTTCTCATTGCTTTAGTTTTTTGTTGGTCATCAATCGATAGGAAATAGAAATGCAAAAGCGGTGGTTACGGGAAGCTCCTATTATCAACTACAGTTATTTGAGTAAAAAAGAGCAGTATTTTTTGGTTCCTGCTCTTTTTTGGGCTTCCAAATAATTTAAAAGCACATATCAACAAACAAAATCAAATTCTCTTTCTCTAATAGGATGTGGGCTATCTTCTGGTAATTACCCTAATTATTTTTTGATTTTGACTAAAATGGGTTTTAAGTTTTTTTCCCATTTATTCTCTACAACGGTTTGCGGACTTCCTTTATCAAATACCGATCTAAAGACATCTTCTAATTTTATGATAATAGTATAAATTGAATTGTTCTTTTCAAATAAATCCATTTACTCCCTGTGTTTTGAATACTAATTGATTGAAATTATGACAGTAGGTAAAGATGCGACAGAACCACGGGGTTTTTGCTATATAAATAGTTGCAAACCTTACATATATCACAGATTCTCCAAATTTTGCTGTCTTTTTCTCTTCATTTTTTTGAAAAAAGAAGGTGTGAGACCAGTGACTTTTTTAAATTGATTTGATAAATGGGATGGACTGCTGTAGTGAAGTTTATACGCAATTTCGGTTAGGTTGAGCTCATCATAGAGCAACAATTCTTTTACTTTTTCAATTTTATGTTTGATGATATAATGTTGTATGGTGATTCCTTTCACTTCAGAAAATGTGTTCGACAAATAGGTGTAGTCATATCCTAGTTTTCCGCTCAAATATCCAGAATAATTGGTTTTCGGAATTTCATCGGTATGATGAATCATTTCGATGATGGCCGTCTTTATCCGATCTATTAAGATGCTCTTGGTGTTGTCCAACAATTCAAGGCCCGATTTAAGAAGGTTTTGCCGGAACAGAATTCGTTTTTCTTGGGTTATATCCCCCATAATTTCAACCATTCCAAGATCTAAGACGGCATAGTTCAGGTCTAGTTTTTGCAGTTCTTGCCCTACCAATATTTTACAACGTTGACTAACCATATATTTAATGTATAATTTCACGTTTTTTGGATTAATCGTTTGGTAGCTCATTAAACAAGTGTTCATAAAAAACAATGAACTTTTATATCTTAAATCCTGGATAGTTAAAAGAGCTTTTCAACTTTAATTAGTGGATTCTGATATCTTCTTGGATATCAGCGATTAAAGTTGAAATTGTTTATTTTAAAGATAGTCAATAAATGGTGTTTTGCAGTATGAACCCATAGTCATTTTTTAACCCTTGGTACAACATGTAAAAGATATGGGAAGGTTAAAAATTGATAAGGCAACTATTCAGAAATAGCGCCTATTCCAAGTATTCCTTAAGGAAATCGCACTTGGAGGACTTCCTCAAACGGGACAATGCCCTAGTTTTGATCTGTCTTATCCGTTCTGTTGTAAGGTCTAGTTGGTAGGCTATTTGCTCCATTCTCATTGTATTGTTGGTTCCAATGCCATAATACTTTTTGATCACGTAAGCCTCACGATCTGAAAGCACATCGAGCAACCCCTCCAATTCTGTCCTTAATGAATCGTTAATAAGACCCGTTTCTGGGTTATTGGCATTGCCAGAACTTAAAACATCATAGAGGTTAAAGTCGTTACCCTCGGTATTCAATGTTTCATCCATTGACATGGGCCACATAGAATGTTTCATACACAGTTGAACCTCGGCAAGGGAAACATCAATTATTTCTGAGATTTCTTCAGCATATGGGAGGCGTTGATGGGTCTGTTCAAAATTGGAGGAAGCTTTGGTAATCTTATTGATCGCGTTTATTTTGTTCAATGGTAGTCTTACCATTCTTGTGGTTTCTGTCAATGCCTGAATTATGCCTTGTCGTATCCACCAAACGGCATAGGAAATGAATTTAAACCCCCGCGTTTCATCAAATCGTTTTGCAGCCCTAATCAATCCGAGATTTCCCTCATTTATTAAATCGAGCAATTTCATACCCCGGCCTTGATATTGTTTGGCGACAGATATAACGAATCTCAAATTGGAATTAACCAACTTTTCAAGGGCCACATTATCTCCTTTTCTTATTAGAATTGCCAATTCAACTTCTTCATCTTCCGTAATCATTGGGATACGGCCTACATCAACCAAGTATCTTTTAAGTGATTCACCTTCCCTATTGGTTACTTGTTTCGCTATTGATAGTGGCCTCATCGTATTTGGTGTTTAATCATGCTAAGCTTCTCACATAAATTAAATTTCCATTGCCTTTTGGATTGTTCCTTTGTCCAATTTCAATCTTTGTAATGGACTTCACCAATGGCGTAAGCTTTCGAAAACCATAGTTCCTTGGATCAAAATTGGGTTGTTTCTTTAATAAAAGTGCGCCTACTTCTCCCAGATATGCCCATCCCTCTTCATCCTCAACATCTGCAATGGTGGCCAATATTAGGTCAACGACCTTTGGTGTAATTCTATCAACCTTGTTCTTTTCATCTTTTGATGATACTGGAGAAGCCCCAACTTCAGTTTTTTGCAAGATTTCAAGATATATGAATTTGTCACAGGCAACAATAAAAGGATTTGGGGTTTTTCTCTCCCCAATACCGAAAACTGTCATCCCTGCTTCCCTTAAGCGTATGGCAAGTCTTGTAAAGTCACTATCACTGGAAACCAAGGTAAATCCATTTACCTTTCCTGAATAGAGAATATCCATGGCATCTATTATCATTGCGCTATCCGTGGCATTTTTTCCAGTGGTATACCCATACTGTTGTATAGGGGTGATTGCATATTTCAACAGCACATCTTTCCATTTTCCTAAGCTGGGTTTTGTCCAATCTCCATAGATTCTTTTAATGCCAGGCTTGCCATATTTAGCAATCTCCTCCAACATCTCTTTTACATATTTCGAGGGAATATTATCACCATCTATCAAGACAGCAAGGTTTAGGTCCTTGTCCATAGCATCAATCCTCCGCTAATCTCAAAAACTTTTCTCGATAGACCGCTCTAGCCACTTTATCCCTATGTAGTTTGGATTTTTTCTTGAACTCTCCAATATCTTTAATTCGTTTCAAACGTTGTGTTTTCTTAAACTTTCTTTTATACCTTTTCAGGGCTCTTTCAATATTCTCGCCAGGAGCTATTTTTGTTATAAGCATATCTATCAATTTTTATTTCGTTCAATTAAAAAACAGTTGTTCATACACAGGACCTATGAACACATAAAAGCACTTTTCTGGTAAAAAGTAGAGCAAAAGCAGTACAACGCCAGCCTTTACGGCATTTGGTTATGAATGTTGAAACTTTCAAAAAATAGCTTGGACCGGGCCCTTTGTGGTGATGGAGAGGGCTCTCTTTTTTATTTCAAGACTGGCTCAATTTTCGTGATAGTCTGCAAGGTTTAGTAAAGAAACGGATATTAATCGAATGAAGCGGTTTTAATTCCCTTTATTATATTTCGATTAAAACTTTAGCCTAGTAAAACGATAACAGGTACCATGATATCCTATATACTAAGGGGACGATAAAATCAACGTTTTTTGGGGCTCATAATATGTAGTGCTTTCACATTTTGAATTCAATTGTTTTTCCAAGTCTTAAACTATGTATTTGCAAATCGAACAGACCTTCCTCTCAATAACCTTCGCAGAAATCTAGTTGGTAGTCAGTATGGAAAGATTCAATATTTTGGAAATTGTTTGGATGAGTACACGATTGGTCAAAGTAACAGTGATAGCAAAAGTATGTCTGGCCATGTGAAAAGTTAAGTTCTTTTGGAGTATATGCAAAATAGGATAGAAAATGTTGAAAATTTGTGAACTGCAATCATTGGTTTCCAATGATGTCATTTGAGTTCGTAAAATCTTAAATGACTTAGAATCAATTAATTTTAATATAGTTGAAGTCCCTTCAAATGTTAAAAAGTAGCCCCGGCAAGAATCGAACTTGCATCTAAAGTTTAGGAAACTTCTATTCTATCCATTGAACTACGGGGCCATTCTAGAAAATGGAAAGCAAAAATATGTTTTTTTAAAAACTATTTGGCAAAAATGATTTCCAAACGATTTCTGGAAAGGGGTTTATCGATATGCCCAGAAACCAATTTGTGTTCTTTGGCAATGGTACGGTCCTTGGCGTTTGAAAAAGCAGAAAGTACGTAGACTTTAGGTAGCTCATGCTCTTTAAACAGGTTTTGTAGGTTTTCCAAAAAGGCCCAGCCGTCCATTCCATCCATTACCAAGTCCAGGAAAATGATATCTGGGAGGTCCTTTTGGTTTTCTACCAGACTAAGGCATGTAGATATACCCTCTTCACCACTGGCGCAGGTTAGAATGTTGAATTCTTCCTCGTATTGCTGTATACAGTATCGCGTAGCAAACTGCGATACCATATCATCATCGATTATACAAACGGTTCTTTGCACGTTCAAATCTTTACAAGCGGGTAAAGCTACTATCTTGGGCTTAAACGGCCAGTCAAATTCGTCGTCTCGTTCAAATATCCGGTCAAGACCTATTTAATGTGGTAATCTATGCTTTAGGATACCATAGACAAACGTTCCCAAAATTGCCGATATCAACACCACCGCTATGGGAAGAAATCCAGCTCCCAATAAGGTGAAAATTGGTCCCGGACATGCCCCTGCCAAAGCCCATCCCAATCCAAATAAGATACCTCCAAATAGATATCTTTTAACGCTTTTTTCTTTGGGAGGAATGTCGATTTGTTCTCCGTAAAAAGACTTGAGGTTGAATCTCTTGATGGATTGAATCAAAATAATGCCAAGCACCAAGGCCGAGCCTATAATACCATACATATGGAAGGAGTCGAACTGAAACATCTCATAGATTCGAAACCACGAAGCTGCCTCCGATTTGAACAATAAAATCCCGAAAAATATCCCTATCAATAAATGTATAAATGTTTTCATCTTAAAAAATCATTGGAAATAAAACATGAACCATGAACAGGCCTCCGATAAAAAACCCAATTACCGCAATTAACGAGGGTAATTGCAAATTGCTGAGTCCGGAAATGGCATGACCGGAGGTACAACCACCCGCATATCGCGCTCCAAAACCGACCAAAAATCCACCAACAATTAAACATATCAGGCCTTTAAAATTTGAAAAAACGGTATTTCCAAAGAGCTCTGTAGGCATATAGGCCGACCCAGCACTTTCTATTCCCAGGGTCTGCAACTTAGTAATAGTATCATCTGCTATAGCAACCGATGTTTCTGGTGATAGAAAATTTGCTGCGATAAATCCTCCGATAACTACTCCCACCACAACGATAAGATTCCAGCGCTGTGACTTCCAATCGAACCGAAAAAAGTCAGCGTGTTTTCCTGCACCACAAATGGTACAGAGCGTTCTTAGATTCGAAGACATCCCGAAACGTTTTCCTGTCATGATCAATATAAACATGACTAGGGCAATCAAAGGACCCGAAACGTACCAGGGCCAGGGTTGATATATCATTTCCATAGTGTAACTCTTGTTTTGATAAAATTAACCCTTTAAACAAAATACGGATACTTTACTGCTTATTTTTGGATGAAAATAGTTCTATCTTTCAATTATGAATGCATATGTAAATGCCCTTTTGGATGGCTTTGGAGGTGCTACCCGTTGGACCTGGAATTCCATATTGTTCGATGTGCCATGGTATACCAATTATTTCTGGGGACTCATTGCCATTTCACTACTGGTTTGGGGGTTGGAAATTCTTTTTCCATGGCGAAAAGAGCAGTCTATTTTTCGAAAGGACTTTTGGTTGGACGCATTTTATATGTTCTTCAATTTCTTCATTTTTGCCATTATTATCAGCGGTTTTTATAAGCTGCTCGAAGTACTTTTCCTAGACCTCGGCATTACTTCCAAAAGCTTGGCCGTTGTTGATCCGTCTTCTTGGCCACAGTGGGCGCAACTCATTGTATTCTTTATCGTGTTGGACTTTGTCCAGTGGTTCACCCATGTTTGTTTGCACAAATTTCCGGTTTTGTGGCAATTTCATAAAATCCATCACAGCGTTAAGGAAATGGGCTTCGCCGCCCATTTAAGATACCATTGGATGGAGAATATTCTGTATAAACCATTAAAGACATTGGGGGTTATGCTTTTAGGCGGTTTTGAACCAGAACAAGCCTACATTGTCCATTTTGCGGCTATCGCCATTGGGCACTTGAACCATGCGAACATTAAATTGACCTGGGGACCACTAAAATATCTACTGAACAATCCTGTGATGCATTTATACCATCATTCGTATACCTTGCCTGAAGGAAAGTATGGTGTCAACTTTGGCATTAGCCTGAGTTTGTGGGACTATCTGTTTAAGACCAATTATATTCCTGAGCAGAGTGGCACCATTCCACTTGGATTTCCAGGTGACCAATCGGTTCCAAAGGGTTTTTGGAGACAACTGATCTATGGGTTCAAGACAAAAAAAGGAGTCTAGTTTTCCCAAGAACCGTAACCGTCAGAATAGTCATAGATGGTCAAGAATCCCATTTCTTTGAGTTTTTCGGAAGCTTTTTTACTCCGTTTGCCCGCTTGGCAATAGATATAAATCGGTTTTTGCCTATCAAAGGAAGTTAGTCCTTTTCTAAAGCTGATAGTGTCCAGGACATTCACGTTCACAGCACCGTCAATATGTCCTTGATCATATTCCTCAGGTCTTCTAACATCTAATAGTTGAATGTCCTCATCCTCCAAAGCAGCCTTGAGTTCGGTCTTTGTAACTATGGTAACTTCAGGGGTCTTTTTTTCTCCACATCCCATGAAAATGAACAAGAAAAAAACGATGGATATATTCTGAAACCTCATCTATTTAAGTGTTGTTGGACAAACAAAATCGGTCACCGGAATGCCTGCTTCTTTAATGGCCTTGAATCCTCCGGCCACATCTACCAGATTATGTATTCCTCTACTTTTCAAAATTGAGGCAGCAATCATACTTCGATATCCCCCTGCACAATGCACATAGAAGGTTTCTTCTCCTGGAAATTCGGATAAGTGGTCATTGAGAAAATCCAATGGTGTGAGTTTGGCATCTTCAATATGCTCGGCACTATATTCCGATTCTTTTCTAACATCGAACACAGGGACCTTAGCCTCCAATTTTTCCTTAAGCACCTCGGCTTTAACGCTTTTTACGGTGTCCACCTCCTTACCAGCGGATTTCCAAGCGGCTATCCCACCATCCAAATAGCCCAATGTTCCATCGAACCCAACTCTGGACAGTCTAGTTATGGTTTCTTCTTCTTTCCCCTCAGGGGCTACCAAAAGAATAGGTTGTTCCACATCGGCGATCAAAGCTCCGACCCACGGTGCAAAACTGCCTCCCAATCCAATAAAAATGGATCTTGGGACATGTCCTTTGGAAAAATCGTCTTGGTGGCGAACATCCAGGACCACGGCCCCTGTTTCATTCGCAGCCGCTTCGAAAGCATCAGGAGATAATGCTTGGGTACCACGTTCCAGCACCGTATCTATATCTTCGTACCCTTCCTTATTCATTTTTACATTCAATGGGAAATACTGTGGCGGAGGTAAGAGTCCATCGGTAACTTCTTTAATAAACTCTTCCCTTGTCATATCAGCCCGGAGGGCGTAGTTTATTTTCTTTTGATTACCCAAAGTATCTACTGTCTCCTTCATCATATTCTTACCGCACGCGGATCCTGCTCCATGAGCTGGATACACGATGACATCATCAGCTAGAGGCATTATTTTATTTCGAAGACTGTCATATAATGTACCAGCCAATTCTTCTTGGGTCATGTCGGCCGCCTTCTGGGCTAAATCTGGTCTCCCTACATCTCCTAAAAAGAGGGTGTCCCCACTAAAAATAGCATAATCTTTTCCAGTTGAATCCTTCAAAAGAAAGGTGGTGCTTTCCATGGTGTGGCCTGGTGTATGCAAAATCTTAATCGTTATTTTGCCCAGTTTGAATTCTTGACCATCCTCAGCAATAATGGCATCGAAAGATGGATTAGCATTGGGACCGAAAATGATTGGAGCACCTGTTTCTTTTGATAAGGTAACATGTCCACTCACAAAATCGGCATGAAAATGGGTCTCGAAGATATATTTAATCTCGGCACCATCACCTTTGGCTCGTTTGATATATGGTTTTACTTCACGTAATGGGTCAATTATGGCCGCTTCGCCTTCACTTTCAATATAATAGGCTCCCTGGGCCAAGCATCCAGTATATATTTGTTCTATTCTCATCTACTCAAAATTTTTGGGTTCAACCACTGCAATCCAAAGGTCAAAGTTACAAATGCTTTGCTTTGGATTGTAATGATATTTTTTCTTGAATTTCATTTCTTTCTCTTTGATCTGTGCAATAAGCAACAGCCTCGAAAGTTCGCACAAAAAGGTTTTCCGTTCCAATGACATTTATCAGTCCACTACTATAAAAAATATCTCGGGTAGGTCCGATAGCTCCAGCCACAAAAAACCGTATGTCCTTGGCGTGCAAATCTTTTATCACCCGGTCCAGCATAACGGCCGCACTGCTATCTATGTAATTTATAGCCTCAGCATTCAAGATTACATATTTAAGTTGGTGCCCTTTTTGGTCGATATGCTCGTACAGTTCTTTTTTGAAGTAATCCTTATTTCCAAAATACAATTGGGCATCAAATCTGAAAATGAGCTTGTCCTCCTCTATCTCCACTTCCTGCGCAAAGCGTTGCACATTCTTAAAATAATCAGACCCTTTGATTCTTCCCAAAATTGCCATATGTGGGTGCGAAGTCCGGTATACCAATAAAAGCAAGGAGAGTAAAACTCCAAGTAAAATTCCTTCAATCAAACCAACGAAAAGTGTCAATATAAAAGTGGTGATCAATAGGAAGAACTCATCTTTTCTATGTTTAAAAAGGACTGTTGGGTATTTCACATCTATCAACCCAAAAACAGAAACAATTATTATCGCACCAAGTACGGCGGAGGGAAGATTATAAAAGAACGGGGTAAGAAACAATAAGGTTACTATGATAATCACAGCACTTATGATTAGACTTACACCTGTTTTAGCTCCGGCCTGATGATTTACAGCAGATCTTGAAAAACTCCCCGAAACGGGAAAGGATTGAAAAAATGACCCTAACAAATTGGATAAACCAAGCGCCCGTAATTCTTGATTGGCGTCAATTTCATATTCGGTATGTTTTTCTTCAACCGATTTTGCAATTGAAATGGATTCCATGTACCCAAAGAGTGCTATTGTTATTGCTATTGGCATCAATTGCCCGATACCTTCAATACTGAAGTTCGGTAGTAGAAATCCAGGAAGCCCACTAGGAATGTCTCCCACGACCTCGATTCCTTTAGTCTCTAATCTAAATACAATAACGGTAGCAATTCCCAGAATTACCAGTAAAAGCGGTGCGGGTATTTTTTTGCTTATTCTTCCAACCAAAAGTATCAATAAGATTGCAGCTACACCTATACCAAGTGTATATGGATTTATCTCATTTAGTTCGATAAAAATATTGGTTATTAGAGTGTATATTTTACTGGATTGTTGAAGTTCTATTCCCAATATATGTTTCAATTGGCCCAGCCCAATTAAAATTGCAGCTGCAGAAGTAAAACCGCTGATAACGGGTTTTGACAAGAAATTGACAAAAAAGCCCATTTTCAGGAACCCCAAAAGAAGTTGCAAACCCCCTATAATGAATGTTAGGAGCAAAACGGCAGAAATGTAATCTTGGATGTTGGAAAGTTGCAATGCTCCTATTCCGGCTGCAACCAAAAGTGAGTCCATAGCCACTGGTCCGACAGCAAGTTGTCTTGACGTTCCGGTAATCGCGTATATAAGCTGAGGCACCAAAGCTGCATAAAGCCCATAAATAGGCGGCATGCCAGCAATCATCGCATATGCCATACCTTGCGGTACCAACATAATCCCTAAAGTGACGCCTGCCGTTAGGTCACTGAACAAATAGGAACGGTCATATTCCTTTATCCATGAAAAAATTGGAAAAAGCTTTTTGAGCATTCAAAGTAACTTTATGTAAAAATAAGGTTCAAAATGGGGAATACGCTATCAAACTATCAAAACTTAAAAAGTTGATAGAAGATTAAAAATTCCAGTCCAATTTGGGATAGTGTTTCTTCAGATACTTTTTTACTTCTTGAATGTCTTCTTTGGAAGTGAGGTCAGGCACATGCTCGGAAAGTGGCAATCCTTCCATAGAGGCAGGGTTATCTTTGAGCATATTCATTAGGGCTGAAGGAAGTTCTTTTTCGTTTCTTACAGGGTGCACCGGACAATCTCTAAGATAGGGATACATGATTTCCCCATCAAACTTAAATATGTTCATGCTCACCCTTAACTTTCCAGAAGCATCCCTGTAATTTTCCACCTCAGTTTCTGATGGTTTCTCAACAATTGAGGTCAATTTGCTATTCATATCTAGTTCAACCAAGGCGAATCTGGCAATTCGTTCTGAAGAAAAACTAAGGGCATCCCTATTATATGCAATAAAGGCATGTAGTGATGTGCTTTCAGATAACAACCTTAACGCCTCCGTTGAATAGAGGTTGTCACTGTTACACACCACATAGCTAGTCGTGTTCAATTCGGGGAACTGTTCCACTGCTTGATAAAGGGCATCTGCCGTGCCAAAGGGTTTTTCGCGCCCTTCAGGAATGTGTTGAACAGCAAAAGATAGCTTCAACCCATGAAAGTCGTTGTCTTTGTCTTTATCTCCATAATAGGCTTTGAAAAGACTTCCATTTGCACCGATAACTATATAGACATTGGTGAACCCAGCTTTTTTGATATTGTACAGTACATAATCCATCATTGGACGGCCATCATTGCCTACACTGATCAAACTTTTGCTTCGCTGATTGGCTTCTTGAATCTCTTTTTCGGAAAGGTTTTTACCTTCTTTCGGCGGTTTCTTCATTCTAGATGATGCTCCACCAGCTAAAACCACTAAACTTGTTGTACGGTTGCCCATGTATCTTTAAGATTTTTATGCTATAATTCGAACGCCTTGATCTACGGAAACTGCATAGGCGTTGTCTGACCTAGCAGCCATCAATGCTTTGACAACTTTATCTTGTTCCCCATCCTTTGCCAACACCACTATACTTCCGCCTCTTCCCGATCCAACTATTTTAGCTCCAAGGGCTCCCGCCTCTAGAGCGGCATTGACCATATCATCTATTTTGGGAACCGTTAAATCCAGATAATCTTTAAGTATATGATGGTGCCTGTTCATCAATTTTCCGATTTCAACCAAATCCAATTCAGGTTTTCTGAATTCAAGAAGCGCTTTTTGAGTAATACTATGGTTGATGATAGCTGCGGAAAAGTAAATTTTCAACTCTTCGGAAATATGGTCCAGGTACTTAGGAATTTCCTCCTCCTTGGTCTTTTCCAATTCGAACTTTGGATATTTTTTCTTAACCTCATCGATTGCCATTCGTGCCTTGGTTTCTAGCTCGCCCAAAACTCCAGTGGTCTGTTTTGGAATTCCAGATTCTGCAACAATCAGCCCAGCTATCGGTTTGTCAAACAACTCATATGAAAGCTCATCCCCGGTTTCCAAATAAATTATATTGCCCATTCCAATGCTGTATTGATCCATCTTTCCACCAGGGTTGCCATGATAGGTCACTTCCGCCTCATAGGCGATCCGGGATAAAAGTTCATTGGTTGCTTCTTGATTGCATCCAAAAGCTTCAATTAAAAACCTGATCCATGCTAATAACAACGCACTTGAACTTGAAGTCCCAGCATTTATGGCAATATTACTGGTAATCTGAATATCGTAACCTGTATCGGGAACACATGCATATTGCTCCAACACCTTAAGTGCCGTAAGTAAGAAATCGCCTTGTTTGGGTTGACCATTATCCGCATCAATACTGAAAATCCTTTGGCGCCCTACATCCGGCATATTGACGACCAATTGATTATCCTTATTTTGTTCTCCAGTAAGGATCATATGTCTGTCAATTGCACAAGCAATTACCGGTAAACCCAAATAATCTTGGTGATCACCAAACAAACAAGTTCTTCCAGGTGCTTTGACTACAATTTTATTCATTCGAGGCTAAAATACGTCCAATCTTTAGCAATATTGTAAGACCGATGACTTTCAAATCGAGGCAAATATAATAAAAATGTTAACGTACACATTTTGAGATTCTCTTTTTATATCTTTGTAAGGCATGAAAAAAAGATATACCATAAAGGATATCGCCAATGCCGCAGGTGTCTCCATAGGAACTGTTGACAGAGTCCTTCACAATCGTGGTAAAGTGTCCCAAAAAGCTTTGGTCAATGTAAATACCGCATTGAAAGAATTTAATTATAAACCCAATCCTATTGCTAGAACGCTTAAAAACAACACGGTATATAGTATAAAAGTGTTTCTCCCCGATGCTTCGAAAGATCCTTTTTGGTTACCCGGTAAGCGTGGGATTGAAGAGGTAATCGATGAATATGCTGCTTTTGATATCGAAATTTCCCTTCATTACTATGATCCTACCAGATCTAAATCTTTTTTGGACATCGGATTTGGTCTTTTGGGTGAGCATATCGATGCCTTTCTTTTTGTTCCATTGTTTGAAAAGGAAAGTGCTCTTCTTTTGGATGAATTAAAGAATAGGAATATCCTGACTGGCACTTTCAACAGTTTTCATGATGGAACCATGGATTTTTATGTGGGTTTAGATCTTTTTATGACGGGTAGGGTTGCCGCCAAACTACTATCCGACACATTAAATGTACCCTCAAAGATCGCTATCGTACATATTGATGAGGAATCGGAAAATGCCGTCCATTTAAGGGAAAAAGAACGGGGTTTTAGACAATTTTTTGATGAAGTAACCGGCTTCGAGGTAATCACATCTACATTAGGAGTGAATGAATTTGAACAAAAGTTCGAATCTTTTATTGAACTTAATTCTGACGTAGCCGCGATATTTGTGTCTACCTCAAAAGCCTATAGGATTGTAGAATCGTTAAACAAAATTGGAGAATCCAGAACTATAGTGGGTTACGACCTTCTTGAAGAAAATGTAAAGGCTCTTCGAGCCGGTGATATCAAATTTTTGATTCATCAATCTCCCAAACTTCAAGCTTCACTAGGTTTGAAAGCATTGGTAGACAAATTTCTTCTGGGAAAACCTTTTTCCAAAGAAAATTTGTTGCCCATTCAAATTATCAATTCTGAGAATGTGTATAGCTACCGTTATTCTTTTGTTTAGTTATTGTACAAATCCCGTTTAGCATGATTCATTATTAAGCTTTCAGCGCAAGGCATTTTATTAATGGGTTTCCATTAACACTTATTGGCAATTCCTTTTTAAACCAGCAAAGGTTTATTCTTTAACTTTGACCCTATCTAAATACAGTACTATATGAAATTTGTTAGACCTCTAGTGTTAATTTGCTTGGTATTGGCAACCTCCGCAACATTTGCACAAAATAAGAAGGATAGAAAAATAATGAACGATGCCAAAAAAGCTAAAAAGACTCTTTTAAAGGCTGATTCGGGACTTGAACGATTCTTTGATAATTCGGCAGGTTATGTCATTTTTCCAAACGTAGGTAAAGGTGGATTTATAATCGGTGGTGCCTCGGGAAATGGGGTAGTTTATGAAGGAGGGACAAGCGTTGGAATGGCTGGCCTCAAAAAATTGAACATCGGATTACAAGCTGGTGGACAGGCTATTATTGAGGTGATTTTCTTTGAAACTTCAGTGGATTTGCAACGCTTTAAGGAAGGAAAGTTTGCTTTTGCCGCGGAAACCTCTGCCGTAGCTTTAAAATCAGGAATTGCTTTTAATGCAAAATATAAAGATGGTGTTGCAGTTTTTGCACTTCCTAAAGCTGGCCTAATGGCCGATGCTTCTGTGGGTGGTCAAAAATTCAGCTACAAGCCGTTTTAAGAGACTATTAGAATCCAAAAAAAGAATCCCAAGAAAGGACTGCCTTCTTGGGATTTTTCTTTTTATCTATATGCTATTTCTATCAGAATTGATAACGAATTCCCAATCCCAGGTCAAAGTCAAAATCACTGCCATAGCCTTCATCTCCAAAACCTATTTCCGGCCTGACATCCAAAGATAACAGCAATGGAATTTTAAAGTTGTATTCGATTCCGATGTCCCCGGCCAATAAAGCAAAGGTACTTGACCCCGCACCATCAACATCTACACTTCCAAATCCAGCACCTGCACCCACATACCAATGGAAAGACCGATCCAAGGGCATTACCCATTGATAAAGACCCACGGCCTTGAAAGCATCATAAGCGTCACCACTTCGAATCCCGAGGGCAAATTCCAACCTATTGTTATCGGAAAGTCCCAATTGATAACTGATTTCACCTCCCAGGGAATCAAAACCATCATCGTCACCAAGGCGAAGTCCTAATGCGTGTTTTGAAATTTGTTGGGCCTCGGCTTGAAAGACCAAAGCAAGTCCAAAAATCAGAGTTAATAGTACATGTTTCATAGTTATAGTTATTAAGTTACTGAAATAATTTACGTACATGTGGAGCTGATTGGATGTTTTGCTAATTGTAGTAAAGCCCAAAATTCCACTTATTCTCGTACACCTGGGGTATAATCTTCTGGTGCGTTTTGAGGTTGTTTTATGGTGCCTGAATCTCCGGTATCATTAAAAATTGTCCATTCCATAAAAGTGAAAACAGGATTCCCTTCAATAACCTCTGGACTCCGAATTGCCCTGCCATCTTCAAATTCATGATTGGTACCCGAGCCATCTTCACCGACCACTCCAAACGAATCAACTACAATCCCGAAAGGGTCTACCAATTCCAAATTGTCATCTCCATTGGAATCCGCCGGACTATTGGTAGATATACCCATGTCCGGCGGAAAACCATACACTAACTCAAATTCAGTAGCATTGGGAGATATAATCAAAGTGCTTTCGGCTTCCACAATAAATCCTGACAAATCAATTGATGAACTTATTTCAGATTTATCGTTGGTATATCGTCTTAGCGTCCATTTGTTAAGGTCTAAAGGTTCAGTAGCAGCGTTATATAATTCTACAAATCGAGCACCGGAATTATTATTCGGGTCTGCCAATTCAGAGATGAAAAATTGTGTTGAGGTAAATTCTGTAATGATTTCAGGGCAACGGTCATTCACAAAATTCATGTCCTCTTTATTTCGGATTACTAATTGGTAATTTTTGCCGTCTTTCTGCAAAACCCCTGTAACGGAACCATTTCCAGATGGTAAAATTTCCTTATAAAAATCAGAAAAACCGCTGTTCAACAATAGTACTTCGTTTTCCTCACAGTCTTTCAATCGCCATTCTGAGTCTTCTCCTTCAACTGCAAAAGGATTACCCAATTCTTCTTCCACAATTTCTAAACTGTCAATCTTAATCAAGGTATTTAAAGTAATGCTATCTAGTTCCGAAATAGATACTTCGGTTGGGCGCAATGCATCGATAGCATCGCAGGTCTTAAAAATATGTTGTCCTACTTTATGCGAGGGCAACCTTCCTACGGAGATGTTTCCAAAGGAAGAAAATGTCCCTCCCAGCTTTAGCGTTTCCTTACTTTTCCCCAGAAACAATCCTTTCAGCTTGATAAAAATTTTGCTCCCGACCTCATAAAAGAGATGCGATTCCCTCAAATCGATTTCCAATTGGATTCCAAAGTCCGGATTGACAGGTTTGTCTTGAACAAAAAGCACATTATAAAAATTCCCGTCTTTATCCGAAGAAATCACATAACCTTCAATTATTAAATCTTCCTGAACCTGTATGGTCTCTCCTTTGAAGTAGGTATCTAATTCCCAAAAACCAATATTTGCCTCTAAATCGGAACTGCAATCCTGTTTTGGAATGTCAAAATCTGAATTTTCAACACAGCTCAACATCATTGTTATCAAAATAAAAGCCCATCTTATCTTCCTATCAATTTGCATGTATTTGTTTTCTCTATTGGGGGTTATTTGGTTAAAAACTAACTGCTAGATTTAAAAAGTAAGTGCGCCCGAATCCATACCAATATTTGGGTCCAAACGAAGGTGTACCACTTAAATTATCCTTGTATAGTTGTCCGTAGTTCCCATTTCTTCCTTGCTCATAACCACCACTTCTGTAGACCTCATCGAATAGATTGTTCACACTAATAAATGCACTTACATATTTTTTGTTGAACAACCATGACTTTCCTCCTACCAAATTGAGCAAATAGAAATCGTCCAGTGGTCGTTGCTTTAGAATGGTCTGCAAATTTTCGTCAGTCGCTTCGGGAAAACGGTCTCCCGTTTCTGGGTCTATAAGAAAACTATTTGTCCGTCTAATAGCAGAAATATCGATATAGCTATTGGATAGATAATTGGAAGTAACTCCCATCCACCAATACTTTGGGCTTCTGTATTCCACACCAACTGCACAGGCTATTTGCGGTCCTTGGGCAAGTTTTAATCCTTTGAGCTTTGCAATTCCCAAGTCTTGAATTCCTTCAACATTAATAAGGTCTTCGTCGGCCGCTGCGGTGTCAAAATTTATCTGAACCGATGGATCGCTGGCAAACACATATTCACCAAAATTGCCAGCTAATGACATTTTTACACTTGATGAAAACTCATATTGCACCCCAAATTCTATCCCCTTATGAAGTTTATCCAATCCCGTGATTACCTCTTGAACAAAATCGGAGCCCAAACCAGAATCCACATAAAAAAAGTTGATATCCGTGGTATTCATAAATCGAGTATAGAAGGCGCTTATTCTACCTGTTAAATCTGGTAACCGAATGTGGTAATTGATGTCTACAGCGGTAACAGACTCATTTAAAATTTCTTGGACAACATCATTATTTTCTCTTGGATTAATAAATATATTTTGGACCGTAGGAGGTCTTTGCACAAACGCTCCTGCTATATTAAACCTGTGTCTTCCGGAAATGAAGTAGGTTACGCCAGTTTTAACCTTTACATTCGAAAAATCCACTGTTTCACTTTTTCCAAAGGAGTTATCCAAAAAGCGTTCGTTTTGAAACATACCATCCCTTTGAGCATTGAAATTGCCAATTGCCGCAGAAACAAATCCATTTATTTTATCATAATCAACCTTTAGCTGCCCAAACCCTTCCCATTCTGATACTTCTAGTAAATAATTGTAGTTAAACTGATCTCCCTCAAATTTTGTAAGGCCCCCGTTCAAATCGTTTTGCGTATTTGAAAATGTATCGATGTCCTCATGAAAATCACTCCCCAATAAATCCTGGATTTGTGCATAGTTTTCAGATTTCAATGTCTGATAATATGCTCCACCTCCAACTTTTATATGTTGACTAATATCAAAATTGAAACTACTCGAGAGCATAATTCTATTGTCTTTGGTTGCATCATCATAAAGTAAATAGGCAGCTTTTTGACCTGCATTTGCATCATATAAAGATTCCCAATCCATTTGTGGGCTAGCTAAAAACCCTTGCCTTGCAAGGTTTGCGTTGTTGAAGTCCGCCCCTATGGAACTGTTTATGTAAAAACTTGGCAAGTATCTATAATAGGTTGGGTCCGCGCTTGGCGCATTATAGTAACCGACCCTGCTTCGTGCAGTGGTTCCCAATTGGTATGCAATTCCTGTATTCCAATTCCAATTTTTAGATTTTAGATAATGGTTGAACAAAAACATGGGCTCAAAAACTTCACGCTCCCTCGTGTTTCTTGTTTTCCCATTTTGTTGCCCCCAATAGGGATTGTATTGGTTGCCCATTAACTCAAAAACCTCCTCGGTGAGGGCAGCTGAACGTCCTCTTCGGTTTTTTGCCAAAACGCTAGTAACAACCAAACTTTGGTTTGGATTTATTTCGTACTCCACCGCTCCGAAGAAAGAATAAGCATCATATAGCGTTCCCGCAACATATCCTGAGTCTGCCCATCTTCTGGAAGCAGAAACAGAATAGGAAATTCCATTATCTTTAACACCCGAATTGTAGGTGGTCATAATTCGACCTGCATAAGTGCGATTTGAAGCTGATCCAGACAACCGGATACCTGGCCTTAAACCTGAAGGTCTTGTATCAATATTTGTGTTCCCTAGAATACCTCCAAATGCTAGCGGATTCTGGTCAAGCGCATGGGTAAATTCTTGATTTCTGGTTACATCGTTAAGTCCGCCCCAATTATTCCATTGAGGTCTACCATTGAATAACTTATTCATTGGAATTCCATTCAGCATTACAAGTCCGTTACGTGAGTCATAACCTCTAACCCTAAAAAAGGCCTGTCCAAAATCAAATGCCGCCCGGCTCAAAAAAATATCGCGTGTTGCTTGCAACAAACCAGAGGACCCCGTGATCGTCTCACCGTCATTTGAAATGTCAGTTTCTGTTAACGTGATAAGGTTATCCGTTTTATCTAAGGTAAAATCTTGGTCTAGATAAATTTCACCCAAATTCAGTGCGTTATTTTCTAAAAAAATGGGAATCCGTTTTGACAGGTAGTCGGAACTCAGAACAATCAGTATCAGTTCTCCTTTTTGCTCGGTTTTAATGTTGAAAATACCATTGTCATCAGTAAAAAACTCCTTTGCCAAACCTTCAATTCGAAGAATAGCATTGCCTATTGGACCTTGGGTGGCTGCATCTTTTACTGCCCCCGAAATTATAATGCTCTGTTGCCCGTAATGTACTATTGGACAGCATAAAAGCACAAAGAACAAAGCTGTTCTCATAAGCTTGAACCGTAGGTTAATTAATAAGACTTTGGGGTTATTGGTTTTCTTTTTTTGTAAGAAAAGTGAACAATCTTACTTATTTTCGAGTAAAAATCCAAATCCGAATGAAATTTTTAACCTACTTCCTCGTGCTTTTCACGCTTCCCCTATTTGCGCAATCTTCCAAAAAGTATAAGCTTAGAACCGTTGCTTTTTATAATGTGGAGAACCTTTTTGATACAGTAAACGACTCCTTGGTCTTTGATGATGAACGCACCCCAGATGGTAGCTATCATTGGACCGAAACGAGATATCTTAAGAAAATTGAACGCATATCCGAAGTAATTGCAAAAATTGGAAAAGACACCTCTAAAACTTCTCCAGATATCATTGGACTCTGTGAATTGGAGAACAAAGGGGTAATACAAGATTTGATTCAACATTCAAATCTCAAACACATCGGGTACGGCATCGTTCACTATGATTCTCCTGACGAACGCGGAATAGATGTGGCCTTGCTTTATAAAAAAAATGTCTATCTGCCAACATCCTTTAATAGCCATCGGCTACTACTGTTCGATGATATGGGGAAGAGGAATTATACTCGCGATCAACTTGTTGTCGGGGGCATGTTGGACGATGAAGAATTTTATTTTTTGGTCAACCATTGGCCTTCTCGAAGAGGAGGCTCAGCCAAAAGTAGACCCAATCGTATTAGGGCCGCTTTGTTGAATAAACGTATAATTGATTCTGTTCAAAGATTAAATGCGGATGCAAAAATCATAAGCATGGGCGATTTTAATGATGACCCGCGAGACGACAGTTTTAAGAAGATTTTAAAGACGACTGGAAGCATCAAAAAGCTGGATAGTACGGCCCTCTTTAATCCCATGGAAAAACTTTATAAAAAAGGAGTCGGTTCCCTCGCTTATCGCGATAAATGGAACTTATTTGACCAATTTTTTATGACACAAAATCTTGTGGAAAAGAGTGAAAAGGATTTTACCTTCTGGAAAGCTGGAGTTTATGCACCATCCTATTTGAAAACCAAAGAGGGAAGATTCAAAGGGTACCCGCTTAGAACTTATTCAGGAGGTAGTTATACTGGAGGTTATAGCGACCACTTTCCGGTATATCTTTTTTTGATCAAGGAAATACAATGAGAATCTCAACTCTGAGGAGCTGGGATTTGTTATAATCAAATAAACAACGTTGGTTTTAATAAGTTTTACCCTAAATTTAACCGTATATAAGTATTTACATTCGAGTTGACTGTATTTGTTTAAAAGTGAGTTAATGAAATATCCATTTATTATACTCTTTCTCAGTATTTCAATCCAAGCGCAAAAGAAAAGTCCTGGAACAGTCTATTTAAGTGATGGTAGAATTTTAAATGGTCTTGTAGAGTTTTCCACTGTTGCTGCAGGCATACAAAAAAAGAACCCAAGAGTGTTTTATTGGGAAAAAGAAGATGCTAAAAAAAAGCAAACCTTCAGATCAGTAAAAGTCGACAGCGTATCCCTAAACAATGAAGTGACTATATACTCTATTCCAGTAGACAAGAAATGTAAAAAGTTATTCTTTAGAGTACTCATTAACGGAAAGTTTCCATTGGTATTTTTTAATATGGTTCATATTGGCGGACCACTTTCTGGTGTTTCTGGAGGTAGGGCTTCCGAATATTGGATTTGGAAAAAAGAAATGAATAAAGCTTTTCCAATGAAAACAACTTATAGTGACCACTCTATAAAATCTTATAAAGGTAAGGCTCGAGATTATATGTACGAATGTCCCAGTTTGGCAAAAGATTATAGCAATAAAGAGTTTAGAAAAATGGATGCTATAGAGCTTTATCGACTATATAACGATTGTGTGAAATAAAAGCGCAGCCGAGCCCTTTTCAAAAAACATCACTCGTTGCTAGTGGTAGTCCGGTGATTGTCTCATTATTGTTAGAAATATAACTTTCAGTTATCCCTATAATCAGTAAGCAGCAAATATTATTTAGTTAAACCATTGTCCCCAAGGTATTCTCAGTAAAATAAGCAAGAGCCCCAGCCCATAGAAAATGGCAATACTTTTGAACTTGGCACTGCTCTCCATTTTTTTCTTATGACGTGACCACCCAATGGTAATCAAGGCAATGGCCAAAATGTTGGTAAATGGATGTTCTACGGCCAACAAACGCGCAGCGGAATTTAATCCCCCCATCCCCAAAGTTTGAATAGCTTTAAGGCCGTTGGCCGAAACAAAGAATACTATTAGCCCAATAATCAACTGTATGTGCGATAAAATCAAGGCAAAGAGGCTTATTCTTAAATCTTTATGCATGGTAAACTCCTTTTTACCTAACCAACCCATTAGGGCATTGAAGACGGCTAAAATCAATAGTAGGAGTACGATATATGCAAAGTATGAGTGAAGGGTGTGTAGAATTTCCATGTGTATAGTTTGAATCTTAAAAATACGGATTTTGCCCATAAAAAAACCCGCCATATGGCGGGTTTTTTAGAATTTATATCCCTAAGCTTAGAAGTTATACCTCATGCTTATGTTCCATGTTCTTCCAAATCCGAAGAACACTTTGTTACTTGTATTCAATCCTCTGAAGGTTTCGTCACCAGGATCTGCAAAAGTATTTGTCAATGATTCCGCGATGTACTCCGTATCGAAGGCATTGTAAACGTTTGCTGCAATACTAATGGCATCGTTTCCACCACCAATATCAAACGTGTAGTATGCTCCAAAATCAACTAAGCTATAGCTTGGCAATCTCAAAGAACCTTGATGGTCCGGAGTATCGAAATCCTCAGCATTGATCTGAGCAAACAATCTAGATGCAGAATAAAGATTGGTGCTTAACTTCAAGTTTTCAACTGGTCTGATGATCATTTCCAAGTTGGTTGTGAACTGCGCTGCATCACCCACTTTTACATTATCCAAATACAAGGTTACATCGGGGTCAATAACATTTCTGTCATCATCCAAAGCTGCTCCTGTGGCGTTTCCACCATATTCCCAGTTACCCATGGAAAGCATCCCTTTAAATTGTACAACCTCAGAAGCTCTATAGCTGGTTTCAAGCTCAAACCCAGAGTGAATTTGCTCAACTCCATTGATGTTTGCTCTACCTTCGTCACCTGCTGGAGTTTCAATACTTAGGTCCTCAAATCTGTCTTTCCAAGAAGTTCTGTAGATATTGATTTTTGCTCTGAAATCTCCTAGGTTGATTCCATAACCTGCTTCAAGACCCAAGATTTTTTCATTGGTCAAATCAGGGTTAAGGTCATTTCTAAAGTTCAAGTAAACAGCATCGAACAATGGCTGCTTAGAGTAGTATCCAGCATTAAAGAAAACATTATGAGCTTCGTTTAGATTAAAGTTAGCCCCACCTTTGATATTTCCTCCAAGTCTGTTTTCAAAATCAGTTTCTTGCATTGGGTCTGAATCCAAGTAATTAAAGTAATCGATACGCTTGAATCCTTGCTGCGAAACACCACCTTGTACAAATGCGGAGACAGTTCCATTGCTATATTCCAATTGGCCGAAAGTTCCTATCCATCTTACAATTCCGTCATTGTAGTAATCAATTTTTTCCTCGTCATCAATATTCTTGAAAATGTTGACAATAGATCCAAAGTCAGAATCAATTGCACCATCTTGTCTTACTGTATGATTTGGGTTATTGATATCATCATCATCAAAGTAACCATCAGCTCCTAAAAGGTTATCTACCCTTCTGTAGTGAATTCCTTTATAGCTTCTAGCATCCAATCCTACATCCCAACTCCATTCGTCGTTGATTTCAGTATGCAAGTTGGCAATAAGGCCAAACCAGTTGTGAGAGTTCATGGACGCTCTTCTGATAATACCATCACCAAAACTAGTTACGATTTGCTCACCATTAGTAGGGGCCAATTGACGTGGATTTCCTCCGTTATCGCCATTATAAAAAGTAACAGATTCTCCACTGTTAAATCTTGAAATCAAATCATAATCAACCAGTCCTGTTTCAGGAATACGATATCTGCTTGAGCTTGCGAAACCAAAACCTGGTCCAACACCTATATCACCTGTTCCACCACCTCTACCAACAGAAGCATAAATTGATGAGGAAAGAGTAGTCTTATCGTTAAACTTATGATCCCAGTTCAAGGAAGCGATTGGTTTATGGTAGAAGTTTCTTCTCCATCCAAATTCCTCTCCATTCAAGAACCCGTGGTTAAAGTTGTAAAGTGCTCCATATTGAACGTGGTCAGCCAAGGTTGCAACGTTAAAAAAGCTTGATGTTCTTTGG
Source organism: Flagellimonas rhodophyticola (assembly GCF_049332665.1). NCBI lineage: Bacteria > Pseudomonadati > Bacteroidota > Flavobacteriia > Flavobacteriales > Flavobacteriaceae > Flagellimonas > Flagellimonas rhodophyticola. Next base: position 393,483 of record NZ_CP186326.1, read on the forward strand.
TTGTGTACCTGTGGTGCACCGGTTAAAACAAATTGGAAACTGTTCCTATCGTTAGGCTCGTATCCCAATCCAATAAAATAGTTGAAACCTTCGAATTTAGTTCCTTGTACATATCCATCCCCTGCTGTTCTTCCCAATAAGATAGAAGCAGCAAAACCGTTTTCATTTTTTCCTGTATTGTATGAAGCTGTGGTTTTCAAGTATCCATCGTTACCACCTCCGAAGCGAACAGAACCGCCCTCCTCTTTGTCAGTTGATTTGGTAAGAATGTTGATGGTACCACCAACAGAGCTAATAGCCAATTTAGAAGAACCAAGACCTCTTTGTACTTGCATAGCCGTGGTAACATCACTAAGTCCAGCCCAGTTACTCCAGAAAACTCGACCGTTTTCCATGTCGTTCACTGGAATTCCGTTAATCATGATCGCTGTGTTCTGAGAATCAAATCCTCTTACGTTGATCCTACCATCTCCAAATCCACCACCGGTTTTAGTAGCGTAAATTGATGGCGTTGATTTCAATACTTCGGGTAGTTCTTGCGACCCGATTTTTTCTTGAATTTCCGTTGCTGTAATGGTTGAAACGGCAACTGGTGTTTCACGGTCCTTGGCAATATCCAAGATTCCGGTTACAACAACACCTTCAAGTTCTTCTGCATCGGGATTTAAAGTAATAGATCCCAAATCTCCAAAAGAACTGAAAGAGACTCTTTTGGTCACAAATCCGATGTAAGAAACTACTAGGGTTCCTGAATTATCAGAAACCTCTAGGGCAAATTTTCCATCAAAATCTGTTGAAGCTCCATTGTCTGTGCCCTCAAGCACAACACTTGCACCTGGAAGTGGACTTCCTAGATCACCGTCCATAACGGTACCGGAAACCGTTCCTTGCGAAAACATAATTGTAGCACTAAAAAGTGCGACAAGCAATACATACAGTTTTTTCATTCTCAGTAGTGTTTAAGTTATTTGAATAGCATTGCAAAAGTCCCGTTTTTTAACAATCGAAATGTTAATTTAACGTTAAGAAAATCAAATATAACAAATCTCAACAACTCTTTATGTTACTGAAAAACAATGCGTTATGTATATTTTGGGTTTTAAGAAACCTTAAATCATTTCTTAAAAAATTGCAAAAGTCCCAAGGTAGAACTATCATGTTTGCCAATTTCCGAACTTTCTATGTCTTGAAGTATATTTTTGGCAAGCTGCTTCCCTAACTCAACTCCCCATTGATCATAACTGAAAATATTCCAAATAATGCCCTGTACAAAGATTTTGTGCTCATAAAGCGCAATTAAAGAACCTAAGTTCTTAGGGTCCAATTTCTTGATTAAAATGGTATTGGTAGGTTTGTTTCCTTCAAATACCTTGAAAGGGAGTAAGGACGATATTTCATTTTGGTTCAGACCCTGAATTTCAAGTTCAGATTTTACCTCTTTAGGGGTTTTTCCATTCATTAAGGCCTCGGTTTGGGCAAAGAAATTCGCCATAAGTTTATTATGGTGGTCCTTATCTCCATGAAGTGATTCCTTGAACCCAATGAAATCGGCGGGTATCAACTTTGTTCCCTGATGAATCAATTGAAAAAAAGCGTGCTGCGAATTTGTACCGGGTTCTCCCCAAATGATTGTTCCTGTTTCATAGTTGGCTCTATTTCCCGCTCTATCAACGCTTTTACCATTACTCTCCATAATACCTTGCTGCAAATAGGCTGAAAAGCGATGTAAGTATTGGGTATAAGGGATAATCGCTTCTGTTTCTGCTCCAAAGAAGTTATTGTACCAAACACTTAACAATGCCAATGTCACCGGGATATTCTCAGAAAAAGGGGTTTCCTTGAAATGTGTGTCCATTTCATTGGCTCCATCCAAAAGTGCCTCATAATTTGCATAACCTACGGATAGGGCTATACATAGTCCAACGGCGCTCCAAAGCGAAAAACGTCCTCCTACCCAATCCCACATCGGAAAGACATTTTCATCCGCGATTCCGAATTCCTTGATTTTTTGGGTATTTGTTGAAACTGCAACAAAGTGTTTTGCAATATCTGATTGAGATGCATATTTCAAAAACCATTTTTTAATGGTCATTGCATTGCTCAATGTTTCCTGTGTAGTAAAGGTTTTGGATACCACCACAAACAAGGTGGTCTCTGGATTAAGATTCTTTATTACTTCATGCACATGGTCGCCATCTACATTACTGACGAAGTGCATGTTTAAATGATTTTTATAAAATTTAAGAGCTTCGGCCACCATAACAGGACCCAGGTCAGACCCTCCGATACCAATATTTACAACATCGGTAAAAGTTTTGTTCGTGAAACCTTTTTTGTCTCCAGAAATTATGGTTTGAGTGAAAGTTCTTATTTGCTCTCTCACTTCGTAAACCTCGGGAACAATGTTTTTTCCATCAACAAAAACCTCATCTTCTTTTTTAGCTCTCAGCGCGGTATGAAGAACAGCTCTTCCTTCAGTCTGATTGATTGGCTCACCCCCGAAATAGCTGGAAATAGCTTCTTTCAAGCCAATTTCCTCGGCTAAATCCAATAAAAGAGAAAAAGTTTCTTCTGTAATTCGATTTTTGGAGTAATCCACGAAGAAATCCTTCCAAAGCAATGAAAATTTTTGCCCTCTTTCGGTATCAGAAGCAAATAGCTCTCTTAAATGTTTGTCTTTTGTGTTGTTATAATTTTCTAGTAGTTTTTCCCAGCTCTTTGTGTTCGTAGGATTGGTAGTAGGCAATCTCATTCTATTGGTTCAGTGTTATTTGGTTTTCTTGTTCAATGGGAATAGGTGCCATTTCCAAGAATTCTATACAGTCTATTTGGGTTTTTAAAGGATCAATATGAGCCAAATATTCCGTTCGTAAGGAGTCTACAATGGGTTCGGCCGATGGTAGTTTTTCTCTTAGCGGATCTACTTGTCTTCCATGTTTCCAAAACCTATAACATACATGGGGGCCTCCTGTATTTCCCGTCATTCCAACCCAACCGATGACATCTCCTTGTCTTACAAACTCGCCTCGTTTTACCTTTTGCTTTTTCATATGAAGGTATTGGGTACTGTAAGTTCCGTTATGTCTAATCTTAACATACCTTCCGTTTCCACCTTTCCGGGTAGATTCGGTCACCGTACCATCTGCAGTAGCAATTATAGGAGTACCGACTGGAGCAGCATAGTCTGTTCCTTTATGCGGTCTTACTTTATATCCATAATACGCTATTCTCCTTCGTAAATTATATCTGGAGGAAAGTCGATATCCAAATTTTATTGGAGCTCTTAAGAAGGTACTTCTTAAATTGTTGGCATCTTGGTCATAATAATCCAAAATATTCTTAAGAGAATCCGTTACATACGGAAATGCATAGATGGGTGTGCCCTTATGTTCAAAAAGCGCTGCCTTGATAGCCCCACGTCCAGCATAAATGGTATCGTTGATAAAATGCTCGTCGTAGATAATCTTAAACTTGTCTCCTTTTTCCAATCTGAAGAAATCGATGGTCCATGCATAGATTTCAGAAAGGTCTATAGTCACATTATAATCCACACCAAGGTTATCGAGTGTCTCGGATAGATTATTTTCAATTATTCCTGCAACCTCACGCTCCACGGATTTGACCGTTCTCTTTCCTTTGTAAGCAATGGCCGTACTATCTCTAAAATCAAAAACTGTATAGTTGATCTTCCCGTTTTGATAGATAAAAACCTGCGCAGCTTCGGAGGTATCCTTAGATTTTAAAAGTAAATAAGGTTTTCTATCGATGCGTCGAATATCGAAAGTGTCCTTGTATTCTTCTGCGATATGGATTATTTTAGGATAATCCACTTTGTTTTTGAGCATTAGCTCACCAAAGGTTTCCCCTTTTTTTATGGTATCGTAAACAACGTTAAAGTCCTCGAGATTAAACCCAAAATGCTTTACTATTGGCTTTTGTACTGGGTCTTTAGGTTCCAGTTGTTGTACTAATTCTTTTTTTTCCTTGCACGACACCAATACCAACAGTGCCAAGATTGCCCCAAAAAATCTTTGCATTTTATTTACTTATTAGCGGGATTAAAAATATGGTCAACCCATTGTTTTCCCCATGTTTCCAGCTCTTCTTCAGAGTACAAAGTTGGGAAAAATATTATTTTCTGAAAACTCGGGGGTAAAAAGTCTTTCCAATTTGTACCTCCGGTGGCGTCAACTTCCTTATTTTCCTTGGCCAAATACCTGTATGCAGAACCCATATGCATTAGAGGCCAATTTACATTGGCATTCAAATCCAACTCCTTTAATGATTTGATCAATGTTTCATCATTTCTCGAGGCTTCCGGCAATTGAAGATACTTCATGTAGATATTGCTCTGCTTGACCTGGTTGGATATTCGCAATAGCCTTGGAGTATACCGAAACTCAAATTGTTTAAGGGTCAATGTCTTCTCTCCACTCGAAAGATCCGTTGCTCCTTTTTTCCAATAAATATGCTCAAAAAGTTCTTCTATACTATCTTTTTTGGAGAAGTTGTCCCTTTCCGAAAAATGCACCAAATTTTCTAAAGGTGTGGCATAGATCTCAATCATCCGGTATTGTGCTGATTGAAATCCGCTTGCTGGCAATAATGCCATGCGATATCTCAAAAACTGTTCGCGTTCCATCCCCTTTATCATAATTCCAAAGGAAGACGTCAGTGCTTTAAAATAGTTGTTTATTCGATTTGTCTTCTCAATGAAAAAAGCTAGGTCCTGAGATTTATCTTCAACAATCTGTTTTTGCTCGTGCAAAATTAGTTTGAAATACAGTTCCGTAATCTGATGGTACATGATGAAAATCTCCTCATCAGGAAAATGTGTGCGCGGCACTTGAATACTCAATAAAGTATCCAAATGGATATAATCCCAATAGGTAAGGTATCGTTGATACAGGAGTCCGTCGAGGTAAGAGCTTAAATCTTGTCCAGAGTTTTTGTACTTCTCTTCAAGCTTATTGATTTGGGACTCAATTCGCTCATCATTCTTCATTCAAGCTATTTCATTATAATTTTAAACTGGTTTCTTAACCCATTATACGCTTCTAAATCAGCTTTAAGGGATCCTACGGCCAAATCTGCTTTGATTCGAACCGGAATTCTGTTCATATCGTTGGAAACCCACAAAGTAAGGCTTTCTTTTTCTTTAAAAACCCTTCCAGATTGAACTAAGGGCCTAAATTTAAGACATTCTACTTTGCCGAACTTGGTTCGGATGATTTCTTTTCCCAAAAACTTGAGTTGAAACTTAAAAATACCATCGTCATCGAAGAGCATATCCATATCCAGGGACTCTCCTTTTTGTAAATCTTGATAATTGTATTTATTTCTTAATTGATATGCCGCCGAAAGTAGGTCCTGAACTTCATTATGTACTGGAATATCAACTTTTTTCGAATTCTTGTTATCCGTCAACAAGGCCATTTTTTTATTGTAATCAAAATCAATTTCGATATCTTTTGTATAACCACCTTCGTAGGTATTTCTAATGAAGCGATACGGTTTGCCATCATTTTTATCAAAATAGCTTTCGAATCTATTATCTATTTTAAAAAAGATACTGGCAAATCCTGTGGTTTTACCTATACCAACTACGTGGTAGACAGGAATACTATCGATTGAATCACTGCTAAGCTGAAGTGTTGCATAACTGGCGTTTAAAAATCCGTAGTGTATTCGGAACTTCAACCATTCCCCAGCCTTGAATGCAGGGTGGTTATTTTGAGCCATTAACGGCATCATAAGTAGGAGGGCGAATATGGTAACGATTTTTTTCATAATCTATATGTCGGTATAAAATTACTAAAATCACATCTCGAATTCAGTACTTTACATATACTTAACAAATCTTGTTCCAAAATATTATATACAAAAAAAGCCCAGTCTCTGAACTGGGCTTTTCCTAAATAACCAACCAAACTTTAAATTATGAAAAACCAATACTTAAAGTTATAAGGGAACCACCCCTTATGTGAAACAAAGATACATTTTGCCTCTAGAGAAATGTAAGTTTTAACGTACTTTAACTATTTTTTGCCAAATAGTCAACATTTGGCAATTAATTAAGAAAAAATAGGGGATTCCCGCTTTACCTAATCTACATTTACCTCTATAAAACAGGGTTTTTTAGTAGTCCAAAAAAATTAAAACCAATATCCAACACTAAAGAATATGTTGCTATTATCACTTTCTGGAGACCAGGAATAATAGATTTGAACAGGGCCTAAAAAGGATTCTAGCCCATACCCGATACCATACCCTGAAAAGGTGGGTTCGGAAAACCAATCCCCGGTTCTGAAGAGGTCGTCATCGACATTTGCAAAATTGGCACTAAACAAAAAATGGTTCTTGTTGGTAAATTCATAATCCAACCTACCATAGGCTTTCACGTAGCTATTCCCAGGTAGATTTAAAAAATCGTACCCTATAAAGGGTGTAAAATTATTTACGAGATCATTACCGAAACCACCAAGTACAAAGTCGAAAGATGTTACCCCCGAGGTACCCAACTTAAATCCACCTTCAGTTTCCAAATTCAAAGTAAGGTTGTCCACCAGAGAAAATGCTGTTCCTAATTTTGCTTTACCAATCGAGAATTCTTTAAAGTTGTTGTTAAAATCAGAGGAAAGGAGATACAAATGGAAATCGCTATCAAAAAACAGTCCTTTGGTCGGAAAATACTTGTCATCGTAGGTGTCCAAAGTAATCTTTCCGTAAACACTAAAATAACTTGAGTCATCAAAGTATGTTCGTTCTGAGGAGGATAGCTGCAATGCCGCTTCTGGTTCCCCATCAAACTGATTTAGGGTGCGAGTGCTATACCTTAAAAGTTTGTGCTCAGCTCCAACCGTAAAGGCAAATTCTTCCCTGAAAACGGTTTGCAGATAAATTTGATTGGTCCAATCGGTAACATCAAGGTTGATTTCCCTGATGTTGGGGTCGTTGGGAGCATCGAAGTTGGACTGAATGAGTCCAAAGTCCACTTCTTCATCAAAATCAGCGAATCTTGAATTAAAACCAAAACTCCAATAAAAACCCTTGTCAAGATAGTATTGCAAATTATACCTTATATGATCGCCGAGAATAAAATCGAAAGAGGCTACATCATCTTTCAGCAGAAAATTCTTTTTGGTGAGATTGATCAAGGCAGAACTTTTATAAAGGTCATCATAATGTGCTGCCATTTTGATGAACATTTTAGTAGGGTTTTCTTTCAGCTTCAAAATAAGGTCTGTTCCCAATCCATTGGATACCAACTCATATCGAATTGCTTTAAAGTTGCCGGTAGCCGATAGATTGTTAATCCCTTGCTTTAGCTTATTAAATGGGATTTTCTCAGCAAGGTTAAACCGTAGTTTCCCTTTTATATAACCCCGAGTGTATTGATCATTGCCCCTTATGATCAATCGATTTATGGTCAAACTGTCCATCACTTCGATCTTCTTGTGGCTTCGTGCAGTATTATGCTGTTTTTGGGCCACTTTCTTGAGTTCCATGATATTCAATGAAGCTGCTTCCTCTCCAATATCCATAATTTCGTTTCCGCGATCAAAATCGATAACCGAAAAATCATCAATATCGGGCCTAATGTATACATCCGTTTTCTCGGCTTTGACCTTCATATCGTTTACGGTTCTATAATTATTTATTTGAAGTAGAATCTCTGTGGCCGATGAAAGGGATTCGCGAGTTGACAATCCGTGTTGGACATCCACCCCGATTACCAGATCAGCACCAAGAGCCTTAACCTCATCTATGGGATAATTATTTACCACACCCCCATCGATTAAAATTTCGCCTTCAATCTCAGCTGGCTCAAATAGGGAAGGAAAAGTGCCACTTGCCATTATAGCTTCTGGCAGATATCCTGAATCCAGTAAAACTTCTTCCCCGGTTTCCACATTGGTTGCAATGCATAAAAATGGGATAGGAAGTTTATTAAAATCTTGAACGTCCTTTACATGGAAAAGAAGTTTTACCAATTCATTATATATGTTTTGTCCACCAGAAATGGCCTGTGGAAAAGACACATTAAAATTGGTGAAAGGAAGACTAAGCGCATAACGTTCTGAATCTTCCTTTTCATAAAAGGTCTTAGCCCCTCTAGGCACATTATCTTGAATGAGTTGAGAAAACTCAGTCTCCCTAAAAATAGAGTCCAATTCTATTCCTGAATATCCTGAAGCATATAGGGCCCCCACTATAGCACCCATGCTTGTGCCGCCAACATAATCTACCTTTATGCCTGCCTCATCAATAACTTTAAGTGCACCGATATGGGCCAATCCTTTAGCTCCTCCTCCGCTCAGTACCAGTCCCACCTTTAGGTCTTCATTTGTATTTGATGTTTGGCTCCAGCCAAAAACTCCAAATACGATGAATATGCTGCTTACTATTATGCTTTTAAACCTCATGCGTTAGTGGAACGATTTATAGATTTTTTTTGCCTTGGCCATACCTATAGATTCCGCAAGACTCTCAATGGTTGCTTCCTTTATTCGTTTTACCGATTTAAATTGTTGCAAAAGTTGCTCTGCCGTCTTCTTGCCAATCCCCTCTATATTTTCTAATTCAGAATCTATGGCCGCTTTGCTCCTCTTGTTCCGATGGTGGGTTATCCCAAATCGGTGGGCCTCATTTCTTAGTTGTTGGATAATCTTTAGGCTTTCTGATTTTTTATCTAAATATAAGGGAATGGGATCCTCTGGAAAATAGATTTCTTCCAATCTTTTTGCAATTCCTATTATGGCTATTTTGCCCCGAAGCCCTAAAATATCCAAACTTTTTAGTGCTGATGATAGCTGACCTTTCCCTCCGTCTATCACAATAAGTTGCGGTAAAGGTTCATCTTCGTTTAGCAAGCGTTTGTATCTTCTAAAAACCACTTCTTCCATACTTGCAAAGTCGTCAGGACCTTCGACGGTTTTGATATTGAAATGGCGATACTCTTTTTTAGAAGGTTTCCCATTCTTAAAGACTACACAGGCGGCTACTGGATCGCTTCCTTGTATGTTCGAATTATCGAAGCACTCTATATGTGTTGGCTCTGAGGAAAGTCTTAAGTCGGCCTTCATTTGGGCCATAATACGTTTGGTATGCCTATCTGGATCGGTAATTTTTATCTGTTTAAATCGGTCTTGTCTAAAAAATCTGGCGTTGCGCTCAGACAGCTCCAAAATTCTTCTTTTATCTCCTAACTTTGGAAGGGTTATTTTTAAATCCTCTTCCACCATCACCGGAAATTGAAGGTAAATTTCCCTGGACTGGGATTTAAACCGCTGTCTTATCTCGGTTATTGCAAGTTGAAGAAGTTCTTCATTGGTCTCATCCAACTTTTTCTTTATTTCCATGGTATGTGACCTTATTATTGCACCATGGGAAAGTTGCAAAAAATTGACGTAGGCGTGGGTCTCATCCGAAATTATGGTGAATACATCCACATTGTTGATTTTAGGGTTGACCACCGTTGACTTGGCTTGGTAATTTTCTAAAATCTCAATCTTATCTTTTATACGTTGGGCTTTTTCAAATTCCATCTGGTTTGCCAACTCCTTCATTTGTGTCTTGAAGGATTGCAGAGAGCTTTTAAAATTCCCTTTTATAATCTGCCGAATATCCTCAATCTGTTTTTGATAATCCTCCTCACTTTGTAATCCTTCGCAAGGACCTAAACAATTTCCCAAATGAAACTCCAAACAAACTTTGTATTTACCAGCTGCAATTTTCTCTTCGGACAAGTCGTAGTTACAGGTCCGTAAAGGATACAGGCTTCTGACAAGATCTAATAAGGTCCTGACTGTTTTCATGCTGGTGTAAGGGCCATAATATTCGGATCCATCTTTTATCAATTTCCGAGTCGAAAAAACTCTTGGAAAACGTTCTTTCTTTATGCAAATCCATGGATAGGACTTGTCATCTTTAAGCAACACGTTGTAACGTGGCATTAATTTTTTAATCAGATTGTTCTCCAATAAGAGTGCATCCGACTCTGTAGCCACCACAATGTGCTTTATACTATCAATCTTTTTTACAAGTACCCTTGTTTTTCCATATTCCTGTTTCTTATTGAAATATGAGGAAACGCGTTTCTTCAAGTTTTTTGCCTTTCCTACATAAAGAATTTTTCCTTCAGTATCATAAAATTGATAGACTCCGGGATTATTGGGCAGGGCGCTTATTTGAACACTGATGGAAGGAGGTTTGGGCATATAATTTCCAAAAAATTGACGCTTATACAAAGGTATACCTTAATGATAGTGTTTTTTTGTTAAAATTGACCTGAGTTCCCTAAGCTTTGATTGAAGTACGTTTTCGTTTCATAAAGCATCAATCGTCTAGAAAAACATGCTTTTTTGTTAAACTGCTGCTAAAAAAAGTGCATTTCATCGATTAAAAATGCATTTCATAGTAAAATTTCCAATTGTTTTACTTATTTTTAACCGTATAAATACAATTCTATGGAGAACTATATTATCGTTTTGGGAATGTATTTGATCTTGATGCTTTTCTTCAAGATTTTTTTCTCAGTTTCAACTAGAGAGTAAAAAGTTTCCCAAAACAACCCCAAAAAATTTCAACATTTAAATGTTGAAACATGAGCTAAGAATAAAGTATAAAAATCTGAGGGCAGAACTGGAAAGTTCTTACATTTCAGATTTGAGTATTGACTTAACAAATCATGTACTTCAAATCCCTATTTGGGATTTTTTTTATTTCCATATTTTTCTGAGTATTGAACAAAACAAGGAAATTGACACTCTACCCTTGATTACACTTTTACAAGGAAAGGATAAGAATGTGGTTATTCCCAAAGTTAGTGGAGCCGCTTCAATGGAGAGTTACCTGCTTACCGACAATACCGTTCTCAAAAAAAATAAATGGCACATCCCCGAGCCTGTAGACGGAATTCAAATACCTGAAGAAAAAATTGATGTCGTCTTTATTCCACTTTTGGCTTTTGACAAACACGGCAATCGCGTAGGGTATGGCAAGGGATATTATGATACATTCTTAGCCAAGTGCAAACCTGAGACTATAAAAATTGGACTGTCATTATTTGATGCAGAAGACGGTTCTATAGAAACACATGTCAATGATGTAAAACTCGACTATTGTGTTACTCCTAAAAAGGTCTACGAGTTTTAATCTTGGGACTCTTCCTTAGCAGCTTTTGGAAAGGCCTTTTTATTAAACACTATCAAAATACCGACACCTGTGCTTATAGCCGTGTCAGCTATATTGAAAACAGGCTCAAAAAAACGGAACTGATTTCCACCAACAAAAGGCACCCAATCCGGCCATGATGTGTTTATAAGCGGAAAGTAAAGCATATCCACTACCTTCCCATAAAATAGACTTTCGTAGGGCTGATCAGAAAACAATGTGGCTACCTGACCACTACTATGATCAAACAACAATCCATAAAATACTGAGTCGATGATGTTTCCCAATGCTCCTGCAAAAATCAGCGAAACGGCCAAAATCAATGTCTTGGGAGATTGTTTTTTGATAATGTCCCAAAGCCAGTAACCAATCCCAATAATTGCAAAAAGTCTGAAAATAGTCAATATTAACTTTCCGGCGGACTCAGACACTGGAAGTAAATCACTAAGCTTGGTTCCCCAAGCGGCTCCTTCGTTTTCGATGAAAAGAATTTTGAACCAACCGAAAACCTCATGAGATTCCCCAAGAAAAAAATTGGTCTTTACATAGATTTTACTGATCTGATCTATCAACAGGACCAATACGATAATCAATAGGGACTTTTGTAGTTTCATGCCTTTTAAAAGATTGCGCAAAAATATGGATATTATTTTGTTTTCTTTAGATGGATTTCCCCTTCTATTGTATTCAATGTAAATTGGTTATCCCCATCCGGGATGTCCTCTGAAAATATTTTACCATATGTGCTCTTTGCATTTATGTTTCCTGAAGGGGTCGTTAGCAAAATATCTCCTTTTTGGGTGGTTACTTCTACCATTTCATTCACATTGTAGAGGCTGCACCTTCCGTCAGAAAGTTTAACCCTAAGTTTTTTATAGTTTCCGCTTGCATTAAGATTACTGTTTGTTCCAAACACATATACATTTTTGTACTCTGGAAGCGTTACATCCAAAGCAATGGAAATGACCTTGTGAGCACTTAATTTGTCATTCGGGTTGGTGAAATTGGGTTGAAACTTGGTGCTGATTTCCATATTGATTCCCTGTTCCTCAATGGAAACAATCAAATCTTTAGCATACTCTCCTTCAATACTCGCCTCAACAATAACTTCCTTGACTTTGGAGGTGTAAAGATTTACTTGATAACAAAATTCGGAATCTATTTGAATGTACTCCGTTTGCTTATTGACCAATGCTTTTTTCACCAGCTTTTGACTTTGCAACTGTGCAGCCACAAAAAATCCTAGAAAAAAGCACAAGGTTTTCATGAACAAAAAAACGCCCAAGGGCGTTTCATCTATTTTTGCATGTTCTTCGCCTCAATGCTCAAGGTAGCGTGAGGTACAAGTTTTAGACGTTCTTTGTTTATCAACTTGCCGGTAACTCTGCAAATACCATAGGTTTTGTTTTCAATGCGTAGTAGCGCATTTTTTAAATCCCTAATGAACTTTTCTTGACGAATTGCCAACTGGGTATTGGCTTCCTTGCTCATTGTCTCCGAACCTTCTTCAAAAGCCTTGAAAGTTGGCGAGGTATCGTCAGTTCCATTATTTCCATCGTTCATGTAGGAACTTTTCAAAAGCTCTAAATGGCTATTCGCTTTTTCTATTTTTTCTTCAATTAATGCTCTGAACTCCTCTAAATCTTTATCTGAGTATCTTACTTTTAAATCTTGTGCCATTTTTTAATGTTTTTGGATAAACAATTTTGTGTTCACTTCATCGAAGGCAATCGCAATACCTTCTTCTAATTTTTCTTCGAAATTAAGCTCCGCGGTCAACGTTTCCGTTTTAATGTACTCCTCATTGCTCGAAACGGCATTTTCCACAAAGCCATCTTTCAGTATTTTGATGTCGATTTTATCGGTTACCTCAAATCCAGATTCTTTTCTAAGATTTTGGATTCTGTTGACCAACTCTCTAGCAATTCCCTCTTTTCTGAGGTTGTCATCGATGGTTACATCCAACGCAACGGTCAACGCTCCCGATGTTGCCACCAACCAACCTTCAATATCCTGGGAACTGATTTCTACATCAGTTAACTGTAAAATAATACTTTTATTTTTCAATTGAAGCATTAATTCTCCATCACGCTCAATTTTTTGGATATCCTCCTGCTCAAACTGACTTACAGCCGCTGCAATATCTTTCATATCCTTGCCGAACCTTGGGCCTAAAACTTTAAAATTAGGCTTGATTTGCTTCACCAAAATTCCTGAAGCATCGTCTAACAGTTCAATCTCTTTGACGTTGACTTCCGACTTGATCAAAGCAGCAACTGCCTTAATATCTTCCTTTTGGGCATCATCTAATACCGGAATCATGATTTTCTGTAGTGGCTGACGCACTTTTATTTTCTCCTTTTGACGGATAGACAAAACTAGCGAAGACACTTTTTGCGCCAATTGCATTTTGCGTTCCAACTTTCTATCGACCATTTCTGGGTCAAAAGTTGGGAATTTGGCCAAATGCACACTTTCAAAACCTTCTTTCTGGGTGATAGCATCCAAATCCTTGTACAATCGCTCCATAAAAAAAGGTGCAATTGGTGCAGAAAGTTTTGCAACAGTAATCAAAGAAGTATACAACGTCTGATAGGCCGAAATTTTATCTTGCTGATAATCTCCTTTCCAGAAGCGTCTCCTGCTCAAACGCACGTACCAGTTGCTTAAATTTTCTTGAACATAGTCGGAAATCATTCTTGCCGCCTTCGTTGCTTCATAATCTGCATAAGCTTTATCAACTCTTTCAATCAAGGAGTTTAATTCGGATAAAATCCACTGATCGATCTCTGGTCTTTCCTTTAATGGAATGTCTTCTTCAGCGTATGTAAATTCATCTATATTGGCATATAAAACCAAGAAAGAATAGGTATTGTAAAGGGTGCCGAAAAATTTACGTTTTACCTCAACAATTCCCTCAATATCAAACTTAAGGTTGTCCCAAGGATTGGCATTGGAAATCATATACCAACGAGTGGCATCGGCGCCATGCTTGGGGAGCACTTCGAACGGATCTACGGCATTGCCCAAGCGTTTGGACATTTTCTTGCCCTCTTTATCCAAAACAAGTCCGTTCGAAACAACATTTTTATAGGAAACAGTATTAAATACCATGGTAGCTATAGCATGTAAGGTATAGAACCATCCTCTTGTTTGATCAACACCTTCTGCAATAAAATTTGCAGGAAAGGAAGCTCCATTATCTATCAACTCCTTGTTTTCAAATGGATAATGCCATTGGGCATAGGGCATGGAACCACTATCAAACCAAACATCAATAAGATCTGATTCGCGTTTCATGGGTTGCCCAGAAGCGGACACTAAAGTAATCCCATCAACAATATTCTTATGCAAGTCAATTTTATCATAATTAGACTCGCTCATGTCTCCAACCACAAAATCCTCAAAAACATCCTTATCCAAGACTCCTGCGGTAACAGCTTTTGCCATTTCTGATTTCAATTCTTCAACAGAACCAATAATCATCTCTTCCTTTCCGTCGGTTGTGCGCCAAATCGGTAAAGGGATGCCCCAGTAACGGGAACGCGATAGGTTCCAATCATTGGCATTGGCCAGCCAATTTCCAAAACGACCTTCGCCGGTAGCTTTTGGTTTCCAATTGATGCTCTGATTCAATTCGAACATACGTTCTTTAACGTCCGTTACCTTTATGAACCAGGAATCCAATGGGTAGTATAAGATAGGTTTATCAGTACGCCAGCAATTAGGATAACTGTGCACATACTTTTCAACCTTAAAAGCTTTGTTTTCTATTTTTAACTTGATGGCAATCTCAACATCCACAGATTTTTCAGGAGCCTCACCATCATCATAATATTCATTTTTTACATATTTACCACCGAACTCTTTAAGCTCTGGTCTAAATCTTCCCTGCAAATCCACTAGAGGTACTGGATTATTGTTTTCATCCAAAACCAGCATGGGTGGAACTTCAGGTTTTGCCTGCTTGGCAACGAAGGCATCATCTGCACCAAAGGTAGGTGCGGTATGTACAATCCCTGTACCGTCTTCAGTGGTCACAAAATCTCCTGCGATAACACGAAAGGCGTTTTCAGGGTTTTGATAGGGCAGTACATAATCAATCAGTTGCTCGTATTTAATTCCAAGCAAATCTTCTCCTTTGCATTCTGTTGCTACAAGGAATGGTATCTTCTTGTTTTCTTTTGAAAAACTGGAAAGTACCGAGACATCATCTGTCTCTTCATACTTCCCTCCAAATTGCTTTCCAACTAAATTCTTGGCAAGGATTACGTGAACAGGTTCAAAAGTATATTGGTTATATGTGGCAACGACTACGTAGTCAATTTTTGAACCGACGGTTAAGGCTGTGTTACTTGGAAGTGTCCAAGGAGTAGTGGTCCAAGCCAGAAAATGTAAATGGTCAAATCTTTCTAAAAACTCAGGCACAGTATTTTCAACCACCTTGAACTGAGCAGTCACCGTAGTATCCGTTACATCTTGGTAGGTGCCCGGTTGGTTTAATTCATGTGAGCTCAAACCTGTTCCGGCCTTTGGCGAATAGGGCTGAATTGTATATCCTTTATACAAAAGTCCTTTGTCGTAAATCTGCTTGAGCAACCACCAAACAGATTCCATGTATTTGGACTTGTAGGTAATATACGGGTCATCCATATCCACCCAATATCCAACCTTCTCCGTCATTTCATTCCAGACATCTGTATAACGCATTACTGCTTTTTTACAGGCTGCATTGTACTCCTCTACGGAAATCTTTTTACCAATATCTTCTTTAGTAATACCCAATTCCTTTTCAACTCCAATTTCAATGGGTAGTCCATGGGTATCCCATCCGGCCTTGCGTTTTACCTGATATCCCTTCATGGTCTTGTACCTAGGGAAAATATCCTTTATGGTACGGGCCATTACATGGTGAATCCCGGGCATACCGTTTGCCGAAGGTGGGCCTTCATAAAACACATAACTTTCTCCTCCTTCTCGCGTAGAGACACTCTTTTCAAAAATCTGGTTGTTTTTCCAGAAGTCAAGAATCTCTTCCGATACTTTGGGCAAGTCCAATCCTTTATATTCCGCAAACTTCATATCTACTGCTACTTCTTCTAGATTTCCAAGTTTGCAAAATTATAAATTTAGATGGAATAATCCCCCTGTAAACAAGGTATTTGCGACTTCGCAACACACTTGGTCGAAATGTAAAATCACAAAACTGATGCTTTCCGTTAAAATCCATATCTTACCAGCTCTAACACTAAACCATTTTATAATGAAAAGAGTATTTATCGTTGCTGTAGCATTGTGTTTTTCAATGTCGGCAACTATTTCTTGCAAAGAAGCGGCCAACAAGGCCAAGGATGCCACTGAAGAAGCGGAAAAATCACTTGAAGAGGCGGGAGATGATATGAAAGAAGCGGCAAATGATGCCATGGATGCGGTTAAAGAGGCCGGAGAAGATGCAAAAGAAGCTGGAGAACAAGCATTGGATAGCATCAAGAAAGCTGGAGAAGATGCCATGGACAAGGCCAAAGAAATGGGAGAAGATGCAAAGGATGCAGTTAAAGAAACTGCAGATGACCTTAAAAAAGCTGCTGACGAACTAGATCATTAAATTCAGCTAACCGATTTAAAGAGGCTTGGAAAATTCCAAGCCTTTTTTTGTTAAAAACTATATCCCAATCCCAAAATAAGGTTGGCTCCAGGAGCTGCTATTCCAGATGAATAGGTTCTATACCTTTGGTTGGTAATATTTTCAAGGTTTACAGTCGCCTTAAAGGCATTGGATATTTGATATTGTGATCTAAAATTCAAGGTGTACCATGATGGAGAAAATGGGTTTCCATTCGTATCTATATCATAGATATAATCTTTGCTTCTTTCCGAGAGTGCCAAATCGCTATAGCTGATTTCACCATTGTAATTTAAGAACAGGTCGGTTTTCAATTTCTGATTTTGCCAAATCACATGAAAATCTCCAAAAGTTGGAGCAGCATGTCTTGCAGGGGTGTCCTCTCCACTATCATCTTCCTCAGTGCCTTCGGTAATGGTAAGGTTGGATGTCAGTGACCAGTTTTCATCCAAAAAGGCTTCTAATCCCAATTCAAAACCGTATACATAGGCCTTTGCCGCATTTTGGATGGCCTGCACATTGCTCAACTCTCCGTTATATAAAATTTCCCTATCCCCATTGAAGGTAAAGTCCCTTCGTACCAGTGCATCGACCAGATACGTATAAAAGGTAGCTCCTTTCAGTACCACTTTATCATTGAAATTTTTACGAATCCCTATTTCTCCGTTATATGCGTATTCGGGTTCTAATTCTGGGTTTGGAACTACAACAGAACCGGGTTCTGAGTCGAAAACCTTACCAATATCATCAATATTCGGCGCTCTAAATCCTGTGGACCCATTCAGTGTAATTTGAAGGTCTGCTCTCGGAAACCAACTGAATCCTAGACTCCCCGTGAATGCTCCGGTTATGAGGTCTGCCTCATCAAAAGGAAATGGAAAAAAAGTTTGGTCGAACTGGGCATCCACCCAAACCTGGCTATATCTGGCGCCCGACAATAGTGTGAAATTCGGTTTTAATTTATACTCTCCATTAATGTATCCGGCAAAAGTTTGCCACGTTGCGCCATCGGGGTATCGTGAAGCAGCTTCGCTTACTTGGTTGGTTTCGATATTAGTTTGAATTCCTTCAGAGTTTACTTTGTTAAAAATATACTCAGCTCCATAGTACAGACGCAAGTCCCCAATTTTCTTATTCTCAAAGTCAAGATTGATGGAAAGTGCATTTACTTTATCAACGGTGGTAAATCGGTCAGGGTCTTGAAACAATCTTTCATTTCTACTTTCCTCAAAATGTTGGTAAGCAGTGGTCAGTTTTACACCATCATAAAATTTATTCTTCCCCTGTTTAGTAAGTTGGAAGTTTCCCATCATCCACTTTTGGGGACCATAAAACCATTCCGCGGACCTTAGTCCATCGCCAGAAGCGTTTGGACGAATCAATCTATCATATCTTGAAAAATCCGAAGTTTCGGAATAATACAACCCTAAATCATAGTTCCAGGTGCTGTTCGGGCGATAGGTAAATTTTTGAAGAAAATTAATTTGATCATAACCAGATGAAATTTGTTTTCTAGGGTCATTGTTGGTCATCAAAACATCTACTCCATTTTCTCTTACCACATAGTTGTTTCGCAAATAGGAATCGGGGCCATTCTTTCCCATAGTCAGATTGTCAAAATCGTTATAGCTGAAACTGGTATAGGAAGCCCATTTTTGTTGCCCAAAATTAAAATCGACATGCGCTGTGTTTTCCTTATTGGCAGATGCAAATCTATAGTTTACGTTTCCGGAAAATGTGAGACTATCCGTAAATGAAAAGCGTGGTTTTTGGGTGAAAAAATTCATCACACCCCCAATGGCATCACTACCATAAATTACGGACCCCGGACCAAAAATCACCTCGGTATTTTTTACAGTGAATGGATCTATGGAAATAACATTTTGAACATTTCCTCCTCTAAATATGGCATTGTTCATCCGCACACCATCAACCGAAAGCAATAATCTATTTGTTGCAAAACCCCTTATCATTGGGCTGCCTCCTCCCAATTGACTTTTTTGCACAAAGACTTTTCCACTATTTTGCAAAAGGTCAGCCGAGGTTTGCGGGTTTGTAAATGCAATGGAACGTGCATCAATGGATTCGATTTTCTGCGGAACATCCTTTTTTTGTTGTTCCCATTTGGAAACGGACATTACAACCTCTTGCAATTCCTCAGGCTTAAGGTCAAGATAAACACGATTGCCTTTTCGACCTATCTGCGCTTTTGTGGTATTATAGGTCTCATAGCTGATATGTCGGAATGTAATGCGCTCATTCCTGGAAAAAACATCCAATTCACTGGTTCCTTCAACATTGGTGACAGCCGTCTTGGATTTATCTTTATTGTAGATGGCCATATTGGCAATAGGTGTCCCTGTAGTGGCATCCAAAACCATTATTTCTTGGGCAGAAATGGTTGCGCAAGCCAACAAAAAAAGGAGGGTAAAGCCTATGGTTCGCATACTACTGAAAAACTGCATTTAAAACAGCCAAGGACTTGGGTTTTCTGAATCCGTGCAAATGTAGTTCAAAATACAGAATAACATTCTTTAGGAGTTCTTGTCTTTGTGGCTTGTTCATTCGTACTGTTGGAAGTGCATCAAAATTTATGCCCAAAAGCTTCCTGAAGTCATCTAAATCTTCTCCCTGAATCAGGGGGTTCAACGAGGGGGTTCCAAAAAAGCCCCCTTCCAAAAGGTCAAAATAAGATTGGTCTTGAAATGAGGTGTCGGGATAGAAACCAAGATACTTGGTCAAATTCAGCAAAAACAAGGTATGAAAATTTGGGTTGGACGGATGTACATCCAGCCAATATAGAGCATATTCCAAATAGTTAAACAAGCCTTCATTCTGTTCTTCTTCCTGTATACTATTGCCCAACATTTCTGCTAAAAAAAGGACCATGCTGTTCTTGGCAATGTCGGTATGTATTGTTTTATAAGGCACCGAGACCTTGGCTTCGCGCATGCTTTCAAGTGTGCCCTTGTTTTTATGTGTGGCCGTGATTTCCAATTGCATCAAAGGAAGAAAATAAGCGGGTTTCAATTTTCCTTTTTTGGAAGACAAAACTCCCTTGAGCAAATAAGATTTTATTCCATCCGATACCGTAAGTGCTTTAACTATAAGGCTGGTATCTCCGTATTTAAGAGAAGAAAACACTATGGCTTTGGTTGTTACTTGCATAAAATAGTATAGCCCTTTGTAAAAACACCTCTAAAGTCCCTTCAATGGGACATTAAATGGTTGATGAAGATAAAAAAAGTGGACGATTGTAAACCAATCGCCCACTTAATCATTTGGATATTTGGTGTAAGTTTAAATTACCCCCTGTGCCAGCATAGCATCTGCAACTTTTACAAAACCTGCAATATTGGCTCCTTTAACGTAATTGCAATAACCATCTTCTTCTTTTCCAAATTCTATACAGGAATCGTGGATATCTTCCATAATACCTTTTAATCTGTCATCCACTTCTTCGCGTGTCCAACTGATTCGAAGTGAGTTTTGAGACATTTCCAACCCTGAAGTAGCAACACCACCTGCATTGGAAGCCTTTCCTGGTGCAAATAGTATTCTAGATTCATGGAAGGCATGGATAGCTTCTGGTGTTGAAGGCATATTTGCTCCTTCTGCCACGGCGATACAACCATTTTTAATTAAGGTAGTTGCGTCATCACCATCTAGTTCGTTTTGGGTAGCACAAGGAAGGGCTACATCACATGCAACTTCCCATGGTGTTTTTCCTTTGTGAAACTTGGCGGATGGATATTTATCGGCATATTCCGAAATCCTACCTCTTCTGTTGTTTTTCAAATCCATGACAAAGGCCAGTTTTTCCTCATCTATTCCGTCTTGATCATAGATGTAACCGCCAGAATCAGAAAGCGTCAATACCTTTCCTCCTAAGTGCATCACTTTTTCGGCAGCATACTGAGCAACATTTCCTGAACCTGAAATCACAACATTTTTATCTTTGAATGATTTACCTTGGGTCTTTAACATGCTATCCGCAAAATAAACGGTACCATATCCAGTAGCTTCCGGACGAATCAATGATCCACCCCACGAGCGTCCTTTTCCGGTCAATACCCCGGTAAACTCATTTCTGATTTTTTTGTACATCCCAAATAGGAATCCGATTTCTCTGGCACCAACACCAATATCTCCAGCCGGAACATCCGTATTTGGACCTATGTGCCTGTTCAATTCCAACATGAAAGCATGGCAAAAACGCATTACCTCATCGTCAGATTTTCCTTTGGGGTCAAAATCGGAACCTCCTTTACCTCCACCCATTGGCAATGTTGTCAAACTATTTTTGAAAACTTGCTCAAATGCCAAGAACTTCAATACACTGGCATTTACTGTAGGATGAAAACGAAGTCCACCTTTATATGGTCCAATTGCAGAGTTCATTTGAATACGATATCCACGGTTTACGTGAATCTCACCTTGGTCATCTACCCAAGCAACTCTGAACGAAATTAATCGCTCTGGCTCAACCATCCTTAAAAGGATATTTTTTCCGTGGTAGATGTCATGTTTTACAATGTAAGGAATAACGGTTTCCGCTACCTCCTGTACCGCCTGGATGAATTCAGGTTCATGGCCATTTCTGGCAATGATCTCATCCATAAATGCTTTGATTTTTGCTTCCATAAAACGGATTACTGATTTAATGACCCCAGTTTCTTAATAGGGGTCAATTTTATTGAATTAGGAATTAGACGGCAAAATTATGGTATTTACATAATTTAAAGCCTTGTTTTTTAAAAATTTTTCAAAAACAATTAAGAGATAGCTTGTTCTAAATCGGCTATTAAATCATCGACATCCTCGATTCCTACGCTAAGTCGAATAAGGGAATCGACTACTCCGCTTTTTTCACGTTCTTCTTTCGGGATACTCGCATGGGTCATACTGGCTGGATGACCGGCCAAACTTTCTACGCCCCCTAAAGATTCAGCGAGGGTAAATACTTCTAATTTCTCTACAATTTTAATGGCTTCTTCATAACTACTGCCCTCGGGAACAAAAGAAATCATTCCCCCGAAATCATCCATTTGAGCCTTGGCCACATCATGGTTCGGGTGGGTATCAAATCCTGGCCAGTATACTTTTTCGATTTTCGGATGATTTGCCAAGTACTCAGCAATAGCTTTACCATTATCACAATGCCGCTGCATACGCACATGCAAGGTTTTGATTCCCCGGAGGGTCAAGAAACTATCCATGGGACCACAAACGGCACCACTGGCATTTTGAATGAAATACAGTTGGTCTGCCAAATCTTTATCCCTCACAACCAAAGCCCCAACAACAACATCACTGTGCCCACCTAGATATTTGGTGGCCGAATGCATGACAATGTCAGCTCCCAAATCCAAAGGACGTTGCAAATAAGGCGTTGCAAAAGTATTGTCAACAGCTAAAAGTAAATCATGTTTTTTAGCCAAGTCCGAAACGGCCTTTACATCGATTACATTCATCATTGGGTTGGTCGGCGTTTCCACCCAAATCAGTTTGGTTTTGTCATTGATATGTCTTTCTATGGCATCAATGCTTTGCATTCCAACAAAGTGGAATGAGATCCCATATTTTTCAAAAACTTGCTTGAAAAGACGATAACTGCCACCATATAAATCATTGGTAGACACTACCTCATCACCAGGGTTCAACAATTTTATAACGGCGTCCATTGCCGATAGTCCGCTGGCAAATGCAAGTCCATAAGTTCCATTCTCAATACTCGCCAACGAATTTTCCAAAGCTGTTCGAGTAGGATTGGCACTCCTTGAATATTCAAAACCTTTATGGCCTCCTGGAGTGGACTGCGCATAGGTCGAGGTTTGATAAATTGGTGGCATAACAGCTCCATAAGCTTTATCTGGATGTTGCCCTCCGTGAATGGTTTTACTGTTGAATTTCAAATCTTTTTTACTCATTTCGTCTAAATCTGGCTACAAATGTATTGTTATCTTTTGGAGTAATCAATGATGTCTTATTTTTGAATACCCTAAAACCTCATCTTGTGAAAAAAACGTTTTACCTACTCCTGTTATTTCTGCCCCTCCTTGGTTGCGAAAATGGCGATAAACTTACTTTTGAGCCGATACATCTATCTAATGAGGCCTGTGAAGGTTGTCCTAAAATAAATATAGATATTCCCAAAGCTTTGGACGAGGCTATCTTATCCAACCGAATAAATACGGCTTTGGAAGAGGAAATCATCTTGCTTTTATCATTCGATGAAGATCAAGAAATTAGCTCTATTGACGATGCCATCGCTTCCTTTACCAATAGTTTTAAAGAGTTGAAGTCAAAATTCCCAGATGAAACGGTAGGTTGGGAGGCCAGTGTTGAAAGTGACATCTCGTTTGAGGATAACGCCCTACTTACCCTTGAGTTCGATGCATATTCTTTTACAGGCGGGGCACATGGCTATGGTTCCACTACTTTTTTGAATTTTGATAAGCGAAAAGCTGTTGAACTTGAAAATTGGGAGCTCTTTGAAGATTTGGAAGGTTTTTTAAAATTTGCCGAAATTAAATTCCGAATTCAAGAAGATATTCCACAAGATGATAACATCAACGCCACCGGGTTTATGTTTGAAAGAGATGCCTTTCATCTATCAGAGAGTATAGGCTATACCGAAAAGGGCATTACATTATTGTACAATCAATATGAAGTGGCTTCTTATGCCGATGGCCCCATAAATTTGACCATCCCCTACGCAGAGGCAAACAAATATCTAAAGCGAAAGGTGAAACTTTAAAAGCGAGTATTAAATTCTAAAATATAAGTTAAAACATATCTATATTTTTAGATATGTCTATATTTACATATATTTGCAATATGGATATTGTTGAAATTAGTAAAGTATTGTCAAATAAAACCCGAGTAAATATTTTAAAATGGCTGAAAAATCCAGAAGTTAATTTTCCGCCGCACCAAGATATTGATCATTTTGATGATGGAGTCTGTGTCGGATACATTCAAGATAAAACAGAACTCTCACAATCTACTATTTCAACATATTTAAACTCCATGCAAAATGCCGATTTGGTAATTCCGACCCGGCATGGAAAATGGACCTATTATAAAAGAAATGAAAAAGTAATCAAAGCTTATGTGGATAGCTTAAAAAAGGATTTATAATTTTTTTGCCCCACATATCGATATTTAGCGAAATGTAAATTTGAAAACATGGAAAATTGTATCAATTGTAACTGTATCGACGAAGTTTTAGCATCTGAAAGGACTAAGAACAATTTAATTAAACGAATAACAAACTTTCTGGAAACCTTCACCATAGAAGGTGCAGAGCATATGTCAAAAACTAAATAAAAAACTATGAAAACCATTGGATTAATAGGTGGAATGAGTTGGGAATCCTCCAAAATATACTATCAACATATCAATGAAATGGTTCGTGAAAAGTTGGGTGGTTCCCACTCGGCTAAGAGCATTCTTTCTTCTGTTGATTTTGATGAAATTGAACGTCATTCCTTCTCCAACGATTGGAGTAAAATTGGAGACATCATGGCCTCTTACTCCAAAAATTTGGAAAAGGCTGGAGCGGAAGTAGTTATTCTTTGCACCAATACCATTCATTTGGTAAGTGATTCAATTACCAATGCAGTGGACATTCCTTTTTTACATATTGCCAATGCAACAGGGGAGGCAATTCAGGCAAAAGGACTAAAAAAAGTGGCCCTTTTGGGCACCAAATTCACTATGCAGAAAGATTTTTATACCAAAATACTGGAAGATCAATATGGATTGGAAGTTTTGGTTCCGAACAACGAGGATATGGATAAACTTCAGGATATGATCTATAACCAATTGGTAAAAGGTGTATTTACTGAAGAGGCTAAGAACACTTGCCTAAAAATCATTAAAAAGTTGGAGGACCAAGGCGCAGAAGGGGCCATTTTGGGTTGCACGGAATTACCCATTTTGATTCCAGCCCATGAAGTCGAAATCCCAACATTTGATACTGCAAAAATACATGCACTAAAAGCGGTGGAATTTGCACTTTCTTGAAAATAAATCAACCAAAATCCATGCTGCTTTCTTACTTAAAATAGGTTTATTTTGCAATCTGGAATGTAAACCATAAAAGCTATACAAATGCAACGCTTTAACCTAAACAATAAGACATTCTTGCTTCTTGAAAATTCTGAAAACGGAAAAGTTAATTCAGATACGATTTTTAGGTACCAACAAGAAGGCGATCTTGTTACAGCAGAATATGATGGAGGTCCTATTCGATATGGGAAAATAATTGCGCAACTCGATGGAGACAAATTGCAAATGTTGTATCAATGCTTAACTGTGGAAGGTGAATTAAAAGCAGGGAAAGCAAATGCGCAAATTCGAGTTGATGAAAACAAGAAAATCCACCTACATTTGGATTGGAAATGGTTAGGAGACTCATCAAAAAAAGGAACCTCCGAATACATTGAAAACTAATCAAAACCAATGAAAAAAATCTATCATTTGGGTAGTTGCTCTACCTGTCAACGCATTCTAAAAGAATTGGAACCCTTAACCGGGGTGGAGTTACAAGAAATAAAAACGATGTCCATTACTTCGGAGCAATTGGAAGAAATGAAGACTCTTGCTGGAAGTTATGAAGATTTGTTCAGCAGACGCGCCATGCTTTTTCGTCAAAGAGGATTACATGAGCAACAGCTATCTGAAGACGATTATCGAAATTTAATATTGGAACATTATACCTTTTTAAAAAGACCTGTAACGATAATAAATGACCAGATTTTCGTTGGAAATTCAAAAAAAGTTGTTGAAGCCGCAAAAGCGGCATTACACCCATGAGTAAACGCACCCTAGCCATACTTGCCGCACTTGGCGCCACAACCATTTATGCCATAAACCATACAGTGGCCAAAGGTGTAATGCCTACTTACGTTAAACCTTTTGGGTTTATTTTATTACGCGTGGTAGGCGCTGCTATTCTTTTTTGGGGTATTTCTCTTTTTGGACCTAAAGAGAAAATTGAAAAAAAAGACTGGGGTCGGGTATTGGTATGTGCCATATTGGGCATGGTAATTAATATGCTTGCTTTTTTTAAAGGCTTGCAATTATCCACTCCAATCAACAGTTCGGTGCTTATCACTATTACACCCATTTTTGTGGTGGCACTTTCCGCTTTCTTTTTGAAAGAGAAGATCACTTTGAACAAAGGATTTGGTATTTTTTTAGGTTTTGTTGGAGCAGTTGCCTTGATTTTATTCGGGGCAGAGATTCGGCAAGATGCTCCCAATATTCCGCTGGGCAACTTCTTGTTCATTGTAAATGGATTAGCTTACGGAGGTTATTTGATAGTAGTCAAAAAGTTGATTGAAAAATACCATCCCTTCACCTTAATGAAGTGGCTGTTCACCATTGCCGTTATCATTAATCTTCCAATTACATTACCCTCCGCCATGGAAATTCAATGGTCCAGCATGCCTTTATGGGTATATGGCTCCATAGCTTTTGTCATCATCGGCACCACCTTTTTTACCTATCTTTTTAATGTGTTTGCATTGACACAACTTAAAGCTTCTACCGTCGGGGCCTTTATCTATTTGCAGCCCTTGTTGGGAATTTTAGTTGCAATTATCTCTGGAAAGGACCATTTGACAACGGTCAAAATTTTGGCCACAGCTTTAGTATTGTTAGGGGTATACTTGGCTAGTAAAAAACCAAAGCCAAGTTCCTAGATTTAATTTAGTTGGTTTGGTCACACGCCTATCCAAGGGCTAGAACAATTACAAATCCACCGGAATTTGAACGTGCTTACGGGTATCTGCTTTTGTCAAAACTTTAAAGTCTTCTGTGGTTTCCATTTTATGAAAAGCATCCAAGAACACCTGTGGTAAATCTGTCAGTTTGCGTTCCTTTAGGTCCATCCAAGCTCCCATCATTTCGCATCTTGCAAAGTTTTTGCCCTCACTGTTGTAAAAGTCATGTTGGAATTCAAAGAACATCCCGTCCTTGCTCATTCCTTTAAAGCCCAAGGAGACCTTTACCGGTTTTCCAGGAAACACTTCTTTGAAGTAGTACATGTGCTCATAAAAAACCACTGGACCAATATTATAATGTGCCATGGACTTTTGGTTAAATCCCAACTGACCTAAATAGGCCATCCGGGTGTGACTCATAAAATTGATGTAGGCTGAATTAGCTAAGTGACGGTTAGCATCTAAATCACTCCATCTAATCTCAAATTCTTTAAAAAACATTGGCTGTTCATTTGTTATGCATGCATAATAATTGTAAAATTACCATAGTTTTGAGAATAGAACCTATTCGAGTGCAATAATTAATCTATTTTTAAAGACACTTTAACAAATTACCCATGAGCGAAAAAGCCGAATTCATCAAAGATCTTTCCTTACCAGCAATAGCAGCCCCAATGTTTCTCATTTCAGGGCCCAAATTGGTCATAGAATGTTGTAAAAATGGAATTGTGGGAACCTTTCCAGCACTTAATCAAAGAACTAGTGAAGGTTTTGAGGAATGGCTTATCGAAATCAAATCAGAATTGGAAAAATTTGAAAAGGAAACGGGCAAAAAGCCAGCTCCTTTTGGGGTTAACCTCATTGTACACCCAACTAATCCAAGGCTGGAAGCAGATGTAAAACTTTGTATGAAACACAAAGTTCCCTTGGTAATTACCTCGCTTGGTGCGGTGAGCATGGTTGTTGATGCCATTCATAGTTACGGTGGACTGGTTTTTCATGATATCATCAAAAAAAGGCATGCAGAGAAAGCTTCAGAAGCTGGTGTTGACGGACTTATTTTAGTTTCTGCAGGTGCAGGCGGTCACGGTGGTAATCTGAATCCAATGAGCTTGATAGCCGAGGTCAAAAAGATTTTTTCGAAGACCATATTACTTTCTGGCTGTATCAGTACTGGAAGGGATATCGCCTCAGCAATGCAAATGGGAGCAGATTTGGCCTATATGGGAACACGATTTATAAATACCGAGGAGAGCAAAGCTCCTGAAGAATATCGAAAAATGATAATTGAAGCCGGTGCCAATGACATCGTATATACTGCGGCAATTTCAGGGGTGCACGCCAACTTTTTGGCATCAAGTTTACAAGCAGCCGGAATTACTGAAGAAGACCTCAAAAAGGAACATAAGGTTGACTTTGGAAAAGAACTGGATACAGAAGTAAAAGCTTGGAAAACCATTTGGTCAGCGGGGCAAGGTGTTACAACCATTGAAAACGTAATGCCTGTTTCGGAATTGGTCGATACGCTAAAATCTGAATTTAAAGAGGCAATCGAAGAGCAAACAAAATTACTTGCAGTTTTTCCGAAAGAGTAAAATAATCGTATTCTTTTATAAATGCCACTGATTCCATCAAACTACACTCCTCCATTATTTTATAGAAATGGACATTTATCCACAATGTATTACGGGCTTTTCAGAAGGGTTGTGGGTCCAGAACAATCCCGGGAAAGGTTAACGCTATCCGATGGTGATTTTCTTGACTTGGATTGGAGTAAATCCGATGCATCTACCAAAAAATTGGTAGTACTTCTGCATGGTCTTGAAGGTGATGCCCAACGACCGTATATCACCGGAAGTGCAAAACTCTTTAATACAAACGGCTTTGATGCTTGTGCAGTAAATTTCAGGAGCTGTAGTGGTGAACCCAATAGTTTATATCGATCATATCATTCTGGCGCCACGGAGGATTTGGTTGACGTTATAAACCACATCTTGTCAACAAAGAAGTATTCAGAAATCTACCTTAAGGGATTCAGTTTAGGCGGCAACCTTGCTCTTAAATACCTGGGCGAAGGCAATCGAATTCCAAAGGAAATAAAAGCTGCAGCGGCCATTTCAGTTCCTTGCAGTTTGAAAGATTCATGTGACCAGCTTCTTTCAAATCAAAATGTGCTATATGCCAAAAGATTCAAAAAACATTTAATCTCCAAATTACGACAGAAGCAATTCTTATTTCCTGATTTAATCCCAGATGCTGACATCAGGGCGATACGAACATTAAAAGATTTTGATGATATCTACACCAGTAGAGCCCATCACTTTAAGGATGCCCTAGATTATTATAACAAATGCAGCTCACTACAATTCTTATCGAAAATTGATGTTCCAAGCCTGATTATCAATGCCAAGAACGATTCGTTTTTGGGAAAGGATTGCTTCCCAATCGATGAGGCCGAGAAAAATGATAACCTTCATCTAGAAATTCCCAAATACGGAGGGCATGTTGGGTTTTGGGGTAAAAACAACATAACTTACACGGAAAGAAGGGCCCTGGATTTTTTCAATGCCAACTAAATTTGAAACATTTGTTTTGAATGGTTCAACGAAAAGGTTTTCGCTTCATAAATCTGCTACGAACGCTCTGTATCGTCCATTTTACTGCTAATATTTCGCTATATTAGTGCCCTTAGTTTAGCTACAATCAAATTTATTATCCATGAGAAAACTGGTACTGTTCTTAACCCTTGGGGTCTTCATTGCAAGCTGCGGTGGAAAAAAAGAAGAAAAGAAAGATGGCTTTGAAGTAAGTCGAACCAAAAAAGAAGACAAAAAAGCTCAGTCCAAAGAAGGTGTTCCGGTGGACTTGGACAATAACGGCGTAGGACCAATAAAAGATTTGGAATTTCCATCTGATATAGATTCGGAAATGGCGGCCCGTGGCGAAGCCACTTTCAGTTCCATTTGTATAGCCTGCCATATGGTTGATCAACGCATGATAGGTCCGGCTATGAAAGGTGTTTATGAAAGACGCAGTCCGGCTTGGGTCATGAATATGATTCTTAATCCAGATGGAATGCTAAAAGAGGACCCTATAGCCAAGGCATTGCTCAAAGAATATAACAATGCTATTATGCTCAATCAAAATTTGACTGAAGAAGAAGCTCGTGACGTTGCAGAGTATTTGCGTACCCTGTAAAAGCGAAAAGTGTTTTATATCGTGCTGTTATCTTTTTTCAGATGACAGCATTTTTTGTTTATTCCGATCTCATTTTAATCGAATAAGTGTTAAAAACGACATTGAATAAGAAATGGTTGAGTTTCAACCGTTATTTTTATCTTGTGATGATTATTGAACATCAACCCATTGCTAAACTTTAAACGAATGAGATTATTTCTTTTTTTGCTTTTGCTTCCATGCTTTGCCCTCTCGCAGGAAGACACAAAAAAGCAATCCCATTTTATTGCATTATATACAATCGGAGAGCATTGGGATATGGAGAAACAGCCTCATGAACAGGAGTATTTCAAGGAGCATTCCGGTTTCTTGTCCAAACTACGCAAGGAGAAAAAAATTGCAATGGGAGCTCGCTATTCCGATACTGGAATGATAATCATATCTGCAGACGATCTTGATGCGGCCAAAGCTATGTTGTTTCAAGATGTTGCGCTGCAAGAAAAACTTTTCACAGTAGAAATCCACCCATTTAATGCCTTTTACAAAGGTTGTTTAGAATAACTATTTATATGAAAAAAAGCATACTTTTTAGTCTTACGCTCATTTTTACTTTTAGCATGCACGCACAAAACGAAGAACTTCCCTACCATCAAATTCCAGAATATCCAGAGAATTATAGTCCTGGTAATGTGGTTGCCAGAATGATTGATGGGCTTGGATTTCGTTATCATTGGGCCACTAAGGGACTCACAGAAAAAGATTTGACCTATAAACCTTCAGAAGACGGAAGAAACATCATGGAAACACTGTTCCATATCTATGGAATGTCGGAAATGATAAAAAATGCCCCAACGGCAACCCCCAACGTTCGTCCAATGGATATTTCCGAACTTACCTATGAAGATTTGCGAAAGGGAACCTTAAAAAACCTTCAAGCAGCAAGCCAAGCAATGGCCGATAAAAATGCCGCTGATTTTGAAGATTTTAAGGTCATTTTTCAGCGTGGGGAAAAGCAAACTCCATATCCTTATTGGAATATGTTGAACGGTATGCTATCAGATTGCATTTATCATACAGGGCAAATCACCTTGCTAAGACGCGCTTCCGGAAACCCCATCAATCCTAACATCAGTGTTTTCAATGGAAGGCTGAGGGAATAGCCACGAGTACTTTCCTGTTTATGTAACAAAAGGTTATTTTAGGATACCTATTATTAAAAGGTTTTAATATGGGCTCCGCAAGTCAACCAATGTTAGTTGTTAAAGCAAATCGTGCTTTACTTCGCAAAAGACGAAGTTATAGTGACATTCGGGAGGCTTATGAAGGATATACAAAGGAGACGCAACTACATTTTAGGGAACTTACACCTTTTGAGCAAAAAAAAGTACGGGACAAGATTATTGCTCAGGCCAAAAAAGACCGCTTACAGGAAATACGAAATTACCTTGGTGCTTTTTTACTTTTATGCCTCTTAGTTTTTGTGGGGTATTTGATTTTTTTCAGCTAAGTAATATTTCTATTTCACCTTATCAACTACCACCTTGTAGGTTGGGTCTTCAAGAACATTGACTTCAATAATGTCTTCCGCATTTTTCAATAGAAGAATACAGTCCTTGCTCAAATGTCTTAGGTGTACTTTTTTACCGGCTTTGGCATAGCGCTCGGTAATCTTGTTCAGAGCCTCAATACCAGACATATCGGCAACCCGACTTTCTTGAAAATCAATGATTACTTCTGTAGGATCGTTTTGCACATCAAATTTCTCAGCAAACAAGGTTGTGGAACCAAAAAATAATGGGCCGTAGATTTCGTAATGCTTTACCCCATTTTCATCAACATGCTTTCTGGCGCGTATGCGTTTGGCGTTTTCCCAAGAATAGGCTAATGCAGAAATAATAACTCCTAACAAAACAGCCACCGCTAAATTATGGGTCACTGCGGTAATCAAAGTCACTAAAACCATTACAATTACATCAGAATTGGGCATTTTTCTAAAGGTCTTAAAGCTTGCCCATTCAAATGTTCCAATGGCAACCATAAACATTAACCCCACCAAGGCTGCCATGGGTAACTGTTCAATTAAACTGCTTCCGAACATAATAAATACCAAAAGCATTATGGCTGCTGTAATACCTGAAAGTCGCGCTCGTGCTCCTGAGGAAGTGTTGATCAAACTCTGCCCGATCATCGCACAACCTCCCATTCCCGATAGAAATCCTGAAAGGATGTTAGCCGTTCCTTGTGCAACACATTCCTTGTTTCCACTACCGCGTGTTTCAGTAATTTCATCAATAATGTTGAGTGTCAATAGACTTTCAATTAGTCCAACTCCTGCAACAATCCCAGCATAAGGTAGTATTATTAGAAAAGTTTCCAATGTAAATGGAATATTGGGTATAGACAACGGTGGAAAACCTCCTTTTATACTCTCTCCTTCTTGCATCGTATCCGCTACCGTCAAGGTATCAATTCCAAAGCCAAGAACAATTGCGGAAACCACAACTATCGCCAACAGAGAGGAAGGAATCGCCTTTGTTAATTTTGGAAAGCCCCATATGATGACCATAGTTAAAAGAGTCAATCCCAACATAATATATAAAGATGACCCGGATAGTAATTCCCCGGTTCCTTTTTCGTAGAAATTCGGGAATTGCGCCATGAAAATAATGATTGCCAAACCGTTAACGAACCCAAACATAACAGGATGTGGTACAAGGCGGATAAACTTACCCAAGCGCAACACTCCAGCCAAGATTTGGATTATCCCAGCAATGATTACCGTTGCGAAAACATAGTTAAGAATGGTAGTGGGTTCTATTCCGGGAAAGGTGTTTTTTAGCTCTAGAATCAACCCAACAAAGATAACGGCAACAGCACCAGTTGCCCCGGAAATCATTCCTGGACGACCTCCTAAAATTGAGGTAACCAAAGCCAAGACAAACGCAGCATACAATCCAGTTAACGGAGAAAATCCAGGGATTAATGCAAAGGCGATGGCCTCGGGCACCAATGCCAGCGCAACGGTCAATCCGGATAATACTTCAGTACGATAATTTACTTTCTGCGAAAAATCAAAAAGATTCAAGTACTTTTTCATGGCTTCTTGTTTGAAGCGGGCAAAAATAACACTATTACCCAGATAACCTGCATCTTACCATCCGATTTAGGGTTTTGGCAAGGATTGCTCCGATAAATTGTGTTTTTCCAAAAGAAAACTAAACTCCTACTCGGGATTTGTCCAATAGTCAACCACAAATACCTTTTCCACATGTGGCCCTAAACTAGCCACAAATTCTTGATGTTTTGGGTGCGGCGAATAGATACTGTCCCGATCTTCTTCGGACTTAAAAGTAAGCATATAGCAATGCGTAAAGTTTTGATGAAAGTCTTCAGGACTATCATTCAACCCCCATTCAAAATCTTGTATTTCAGGAATGTGAGTGGGTAGTTCGATAAAACTTCTATTTAGTTTTTCAACCTGTTCCTCGCTAGTGTCATCATTGAATTTGAAAATTACAACATGCCTTAATAGTTTTTCTTTTTTTTGCACCATATCCATTTCTTCAACTTTTGGTTCTTTCTTGTTTGATTCTCCGCAGGAAGTCAACAAAAAACTTGCTAAAACTAATGCGATCATTGCAGTGGTAATTGTTCTCATAATTCTATTATTTCTATTTGATTTGATTTTATAGTATGTCATTATTTTAAAATTTGTATAGTAGTACTGATATTGGCGAACATTGTGTTTGTTTAAGTTTGACCAACGTTTAAAAATTACCACTTTTTTAGTCCTAGTAATTTCTCTCCTAATTCTGTAAGCTCAGCTGTTTCATACTTGTCCCGCTCCCAATTTCTGGGATCCCCGGGAAAAGCATATCCTTCAGGAGCAATCCTATTTTTCCATGAGTTCACCCTCCATTGTTTCAATTCGTCATTATGCTCTTCTGCCGGCATCATAGAAATATATTGGGCAATACGCACTTTATTTCCTGACTTGTTGGGACGAATACCATGTGGTTGGGTACTGTTAAAAATCAAGAGATCCCCGGCTTCCATTTTGACTTTTACGATTTTATCTTCTAAACCTGTTGTGTCCGGTTGAAAATGATCGCGGTCATCAGGCTGGGTCAATTTCCAAGAGTCATAGTTTCGGTATAGCCATGGAATACATTGAAATCCTCCCATATTTTCATCGGTTTGGTCAGCAAGTGCCAACACACCTTGTACGTTTTGAGGGCGGGTTTCCGGGTCATAATCCCAATGAATAAATCCTTTCTTTTCCACTCCAGGTTTCAACGGAAAGTTCAGGTTTGCCCGATCTATGGTTACCCAAAGTTTTTCAGTTCCCCAAACATCAACAAAGGCATCGTACACCCTTTGCATTTGTCTGTTGTTCCATAAATGTTGATGGTTATATACCTCAACCATTCCTGTTCCCGTAAGCTCTTTCATCTTCATTTCAGCCCTTGGTGGTGCATACCAAGTTTCAGGGTTATTTGGGTCTTTTTCATCAAACTCCCAAATGAAGTCTGCCGTTGCATGGGCCTGTTCTCTTGTTATAGCATTCTTTATTACTATGTATCCGTTATGGATCCAGAAATTCCAATCTTCTTCGGAAAGTATCCTCAGATTTTCTCCATTGGACCTATCGTTCAATTTGATTTTGCTGCTTGTTGCCGTGGAAGGATTTCCAGGAATCTCTTCATGAGCCTTATTGGCCATCTCCAATTTTGCTTCTTGCTTCATGATTCTACTTTTTTATTTAGCTTCTAATTTCGATAGAATAAAACTAGCACGAACCTTAGCTGACTTCAACCCTCATATTGATATATATTTGAACCATATTGATATTTTATATATAATTCATAAATTTAATAGGTATTAAAGTGAAAATTGAAGATACAACTTGAAACCATAGCGCCGAATACCAAGAGCCCTTTCCGGCTTTTGCACCTTCCTAGATTGAACCATCTTTTTTATTGGCATTTTCATCCCGAATATGAATTGGTCTACATCGAAGGAGCGAGCGCAACCCGACATGTTGGCGATAATATTTCAAATTTTATTGAGAGTGACTTGGTTTTTATCGGATCAAACATTCCACATCTAAATTTCGATTATGGCGTGCAAACCGATTATATTAAAGAAGTCTTGCACATAAAACCTTCTTTCAGGGAACATATGCTGCTCAACATTCCCGAGCTTGAATCCGTCCTTCGTCTTTTTGAAACATCGAAGCATGGTATTGTGTTCACAGGAGAAACCAAAAAGCATATTGGAGAGCAATTAAAAAAACTTCATGAGCTCTCTCCTTTTGATTTGTTTATAGCTTCTATTCAGATATTGAAGGAACTGGCCAATAGTTCGGAGTATTTTTTATTACATGAACGTCCTTTTGTGAATCGATTCAGAAAAAAAGAACAAGATCGCCTCAGAAGCATACACGAATTTGTGGATAAGAATTATCAGCGGAGAATTGCGGTCAACGAAGTTGCCCAAATATGCAGCTTGGGCAAAGAAGCTTTTTGTCGGTATTTTAAAAAGACCACAGGGAATACCTTTACCACCTTCCTGAACCAATATCGAATAAGTCAGGCCAAGAGACTTTTGTTAATGGGGAAAAATGTTAGTGAGACCTGCTATGATTGTGGCTTTGAAAGTCTTTCATATTTCAACAGAACTTTTAAAAAAGTAAGTGGAGAAAATCCTTCGGATTTTAAAAAGCAGCATTTGGCACATCTTAAAAGAAAGATATAACAGGTAATTAGCTCTATTTACATCTTCTATAAAAAAAGAACCGCCCCAAGTTGAGGTACTTGAAGCGATTCTTAACTAAATAACCAACCAAAAAACTTGTATACGTAGTCGAGGACGTTTTTTTATCCTTACATTTTTCTTTGTCGAGATACGTTCATTATAGAATTTTTAACTTTTGAACGTTTTTTACCCGTTGTTTTTCCTGTTTTCAAATATCGAATGTATCCCCTTCCGTTGAACTCATAAATCGTCTCGCTGGCTACATGGTACAATTCAATAGTACTATCATCAATAACGTAAAGCTCAAAATAATCATTGCCCAAAAAATCGTAATCCAATGTTAAAGTTTTAAGCGAGGCGTCATTGGCTACATCGAAGACTTCAAAATTACCCTCATAATCCCAAACCAAATTAGCGAGGGATGTACCCGGCCCATCCACAGATGATCTAAAACTTTCATCAGAAAAGAACTGGAGATGGTTTTCCTCATCAAAATCGTTTACGGCACCTACTTCACTTGTAAAAGTTTTTCCCCAAGCTTCATATTCCTGCAAGAAATAATGGATGTTGTCATAGAAAACCATATCATAATCAAAGTTATTCCTATCATAACCGCGAAGTACGTAGGAGGTATTGGACCTAGAATCATATAATTCCAAAGTAGTATTGTTTATTGCATATACGTCCAACAACCATAATCCATCTACATCATGGTCAATCTCAACTATACCATTTAAGGTAGCGTAGGAACCTACATCTATTCCCAGTCCGTTTCCGGTTTTCCCGATTCCCACCATATTGTTATTGGCATAAACCACACCACGATCAAACGAAACGGTAAATGCCCGTTGTAAATATGGAACTTCTCCATTTCCTTTAGTTGCGTTGATATCTATATACCACAAATCATACGATTCCAATACCAAGGCGGTATTTATGGGTGATGCTTCAATAAAGTCATCCTCAAACACAACTTCTGTGTAACAAGAGCTGACCAATAATCCTGTAAATAATATTCCGAATAGTAGTTTTCCAATTCTCATAATTTCAGCTTTTTGATTCATATGGTAAAGACCAAGCATTATGCCAAAATTCATAATATTCTATTAATCAACATTTTACATTCTAAAAATTAGATTGTTTAGCTTTATGCCATAATTTTTATTGATGATTCAAAAACCTCGATTTGGTGTATTGGGAGGCGGTAGCTGGGGAACGGCTATTGTTAAAATGTTATCCGAAAACTTGGAAAGTGTTGCCTGGTACATGCGAAGTGTGTATGTTATAGAGCACCTAAAAAATGAAGGCCATAATCCAAATTATATCAGCTCCGCGGAGTTTGATGTATCCAAACTTCAATTGAGCAATGATATCAATGAGGTGGTTGACCAATGCGATGTGCTGATTTTTGCCATTCCATCGGCTTTTTTAGAAGGTGAACTCAAAAAACTTACCGCTTCCCTGAGTGGGAAAATCATTTTTTCTGCTATTAAGGGAATTGTTCCAGAAAGCGGATTGATTGTAGGGGAACATTTTCATGATGTTTACCAAATCCCTTTTGAAAATATTGGTGTAATCACTGGTCCATGCCATGCAGAAGAGGTGGCATTGGAACGTTTATCATACCTGACCATTGCCTGCGCTGATTCAGTGAAAGCAGAAATGCTGGCAACCAAGTTGCAAAGTCATTATATCCGAACAAAAATTTCAGATGATATCATAGGAACGGAATATGCCGCAATGCTCAAAAACATCTATGCCATTGCCGCAGGAATTGCGCATGGTCTTCGATATGGAGACAATTTTCAAAGTGTTTTAATGAGCAATGCCATACGTGAAATGAAACGATTTATTGGGAAGGTGTATAAAATGAAACGCAACATCAACAATTCTGCCTATTTAGGTGATTTGTTAGTTACCGGTTATTCGACTTTTAGTAGAAACCGTATGTTCGGAAATATGATTGGTAGAGGCTACACCGTGAAAAGTGCCATGATGGAAATGAATATGGTGGCTGAAGGGTATTATGCAACAAAGAGTGCTTTCCTGATAAACGAAAAAAATAAAAAGAAGTCCAAATTGCCCATTATCATAGCCGTGTATCAAATTCTTTATCAAGAGAAAAATCCAAAAAAAGTATTCAAAAAGCTTACAGAGAAGCTGGATTGAGGTTAGTTCAACAAAACCTCATCACTGATACTCTTCCCGCGTGGAA
The DNA here is from genome assembly GCF_049332665.1 of Flagellimonas rhodophyticola. NCBI lineage: Bacteria > Pseudomonadati > Bacteroidota > Flavobacteriia > Flavobacteriales > Flavobacteriaceae > Flagellimonas > Flagellimonas rhodophyticola. The sequence continues at coordinate 431,164 of NZ_CP186326.1, forward strand.
TTGAATTGTCATGAATATCTATGGTCATCGCATCATAAGATTTAATATGTGCCTTGTTCACAATATACGATTTGTGGACTCTTCGGAAATTATCAGGCAAAGCTTCTAAAGCTGCTTTTACACTTCCATAACTAGTAATCTTTGATTTATCGGCCAAATGATACGTTACATAATTTCCAAGACCTTCCACAAAAAGAATGTTTTCAAAAGGCACTCTATGGGTTTTTCGATTGGACCGAATCTCTAAAATTTCCGTCTCCAAGTTTTCATTTTTTTCATGTTCAATGGCCCATAACTGAAATAATTTTGCCCCAAGAACCAATAAGGCTGTTGTGTTTATCAAAATAATCGACCTGACCAACATCATAATACTGAACAAACCAGCACTTGAATCATTCAACAACAGCTCTTCATAAAATAGATGGATAAAAACCCGCTGTAACACCCCGCCAATAAGCATAGTCATGGCATACCCTGCAAAAAATTCCTTGAACTTTCGCTTCAGCAAAAATCGGGGCAATAAAAAGTAAATGGTAAAATAGACTGCCAGTATCCGAATGGGCAATAAAACAAACTCCAAATAAAAAGATGCCAAATAACCTCCTTCACCAACCCAAATCAAGCCAAAAAGCACATAATACAGCACCCAGAAAATGGCATGGGTTGCAACTCTGGAATTAAATAGGTAAAAATTATTGGTGGATTTCACGCGCTGTAAATTTCAAGTCATTGTCAAAGCCTCATTCGCATAAAAAATGGCTGTCTTCGTATAAATCATCCAGTATCTAAAAATAGGCAATCTAATTTTAAAGAAAACTTAAATCATCAATATGAAATCAAAAAACGGACTATTCGTGCTAAGTATCCTTGTTCTATTTTCATCCCTTACCGTAAGTGGTCAAATTTTAGGCAGACGAAGCTCATGGGAGGCCAAAATTAAGGGACCTGAAGGTGCACTTCCAGGTTCCAAAATCATAGAGGTGCAGGCTAGTTCGCCACTTGGAAATGCAGGCTTCCAAGCCAACGACATAATAATAGAAGTAAATGGAATTTCAATCTCTGATGGGGAGGCATGGAGCGAAGTGTCCTATGGTTTAAGGGCAAATACCTCAACCAGAATCAAAGCTGTTCGAAATGCTGAAGTGGTTGAAGCCACAGTTCAGTTTAATCCATTGGAAAAGGAAAGCCATCCTGGATTGGATACTTATTATGAAGAAATCACAAGCCCTTATGGCATAACACAACGCATCATCATTACAAAGCCAAAAAAATCCGGAAAACAGCCTGCTATTGTATTGATCGGAGGGTTGAGCTGCTCCAGTATCGAAACGTATCCTGGAAGAAAAGGAAATTGGGTACAGACCATTAAGGATTTGGTCGAAAAATCAGGTATGGTGGTCATGCGTATAGAAAAACCAGGTGTCGGCGATAGTGAAGGAGATTGCGGTCAGTCTGATTTTAAAACGGATATTGAAGGTTTCCGAACTGCCATCAAAAAACTGAAAACAAAGCCTTATGTGGATACATCTAAAATCATTGTTTATGGATCAAGTATGGGAAGTGCCCTTGCCCCACTATTTGCGAATGAATTTGATTTGGCTGGAGTGATTTCAGACGGTACTTTTTTCAAAACCTGGTATGAACATATGCTGGAAATAGAGCGCCGTTTGCTTCAATTTCAAGGAAATACCGAATCTGAAATTGTTAAGAAAATGAATAAGTACTATATCCCTTTGTATTATGGTATGCTCATTCAAAAAAAGACCTATCAGGAGGTGGTAGATGCATACCCAGCCTTGGATGAGTTTAACTACCATTCGGCAGCTCATATGTATGGCCGGCCTGTGACCTATTATCAACAATTACAAGATTTTGATTTGGCCGGGCAATGGGAAAAACTACAAGTTCCAGTAAGGATTTTACGCGGAACCAATGATTGGATCATGTCCTCTTTCGATAACAAAATGATAATCGATGTTTTGGAGCGAAATGGCCATGAAGACCATCTCCTCTATGAATATCCCGGATTAGATCATTGGAATACCATTCATGAAAGTCCAAAAAATTCTTTTGAGGGAAAACCAGGTAAATGGGACGAAGGCACTATCAATCTTATTATTGAATGGGCTCAAGAAATGACGGGCTTAAAGTCTTAAGCCCGTTCCAATGAAAAATTTGAATGAGAATCCAATTGGTTTAAAAGGTTCTCTTTGAAGGATTGAATTTGAGCGTCATCATAGCCATAGGCTACCTTGAATTCCTCCAGTACTGGACTCATAAAATTTCTGACGCTATCAATATCAAAATACAATCTTCCCGTACGCCGGATGAAGAAATCCATGGGATTTAGCACCATTTCATTGGCAATACCAAATTGAGTTTCAGCACATATCATGCGAACATGTACATCCTCATGCTTTAAATTGGAATAGGTTTCTAAAATCTCATCGGTTTGTTTACCATAAGTGGTTACCAAATACCAGGCATCGTGTTCGGTAAATCCATCTGCTTTGATTTGTTCAAAAACTTGGGCAATATATTTTTTGACCTGTTTGAACTTTTTAAAGTCACTTCCACAAAGTGGAATTTTATCAGTAACGCAAGGTTCCACCTCGATTTCATGGTCCTCCTCCATTTTTTTTGCAATCCGACTTACTACGCGTTCGGCCATTTTTCGGTAGCCGGTCAACTTCCCGCCAGCTATACTTACCAATCCGGAATCAGAAGTAAAAATTTCATCTTTACGTGATAATTCGGATGCTGATTTCCCTTCCTCATGAATTAACGGACGCAGTCCAGCCCACGAAGAGATTATATCATCCATTTCGAGATTGATAGAAGGAAACATATTATTCACAGCTGAAATCAAGTAAATAGCATCGGCCAAATCAACGTCAATATTGTCTTTATCTGTATTGTAATTGGTATCGGTTGTACCAACATAAGTAACCTTTCCTCTTGGGATTGCAAACATCATTCTCCCATCGGGGACATCAAAATAGACTGATTGTTGTACAGGAAGTTTTTCCTTCGGAAATACCAAATGTGCTCCCTTAGTCAAGTGTAATCGTTTACCTTTTTTGGACTTGTTTATGCTCCGAAGTTCATCTACCCATGGTCCCGCAGCGCTTATCACATATTTGGATTTAATCTGAAAATCACCTCCCAAAGCTTCATCCATTACCTTGACTCCGGCTACTTTTTCTTCTTCATAAATAAAATCAACAACCTTGGCATAGTTCAGTGCTTCTGCTCCAAACTGAAGACTAGTTTTAATATTTTCAATAGTAAGTCTAGCATCGTCGGTTCTATATTCTGCATAATAGCCCGCCCCGTTCAGAATCCTTTTCGGTAAAAGGGGTTCCAGTTTCAGAGCTTCTTTTTTCTCCAACATTTGGCGTTTGTCATCCCCGGTCACCTGGGCAAGAATGTCGTAAACTTTTAAGCCAATTGAAGTCAGCCATTTACCATATGAGCCTCCTTCAATCAAGGGAAGCAACATTTTTTCGGGCAGTACCAAATGAGGTGCCAATTTATGCACTATTGCCCTTTCGGAACCTACTTCCTTAACCAACCAAAAATCGAATTGTTTTAGATATCGAAGTCCTCCATGAATCAATTTAGTTGATTTACTGCTGGTTCCGGATGCAAAATCCCCCTTTTCCAATAAGGCAACCTTCATGCCTCTGGAAGCAGCGTCCAAGGCAATTCCTCCCCCAGTGATACCTCCTCCAATGATTATCAAATCGAAGTCTTCCTTCGAAAGTTTTTCAATGGTTTTCTTTCTATCTAAATTGGAAAATCTGGTGTTCTCTTTCATAGCTATTCAATTCTGCGATCGCAAAGGAAAAAGATAGGCAAAAACCCTGTGAGTGATGGTGTTAATGGAATTAAGTTTGTATTAATTTTTCTTGGTAAACTCATATTCCCTTTCCACAACGCAAATGCGAACCTTGTACCAAGAATACCAATCCTGGATTCCCCTCTTTTGGGCAATTTGATGGTCCATATTTGCCTTCCAATTGGCAATGGCCTCAAGGCTTTCCCAATAACTTATGGTGATTCCCAGTTCGTCGCGGGCACTTTCAAAATGTATAAATCCCGGTTGCTCTTTGGCTAAATTTTCCATATCAACGGCCATTTGACCATATCCATTATCGCCATCGGTACGGGTGTTGGTAAAGATTACAGCATAATAGGGTTTTTGTAGCTCCATTTACATAATGTATTGCTTTTCCAAAAAATAGTTCACCAGTGCTTCTTTCATTAACACCGTTTGTTCTCCTGCCTTAAGTGGAGGTAATTGCTCCTTTATCTTATAATGTGGCCAGCCATCATCATCAAAAAAATCAAAATCATAATACCCATAGGGTTCAAGTAGTCTGCAGATTGCAATATGCATTAGATTGACCTTCTCATCTTTTTTAAAGCTCCTATGAAGTTTTCCCAATTCCTGGACTCCTACCAAATAGATGATTCCGTCTAAATCCAAAGGATCGCCATCGGAAAATTGTGCGGATAATTTTTCAACCAAAAGCGTCCATCGCTCTTTAAGTTTATCGTCCCTGGACATACTCATTTTTAGAAGTTCCAAAGGTACAAATCAATATCCTATATTTGTTCAAAACAGGGGTATGGAGTTTTTGGATATTGTTATCGGTGTTCTTTTGGTATGGGGACTTTACAAGGGTCTTAAAAATGGTCTTTTTGTAGAAATCGCCTCCTTGGTTGCTCTCATTGCCGGTATTTACGGAGCCATCCATTTTTCGTACATCACTGGGGATTACATCGCAGACCAAATGGATTGGAGTGCATCCTATATTAACATAACTGCGTTTCTTATCACCTTTTTTGCAATTGTACTGTTGGTTCATTTTGCAGGCAAGTTTTTGACCAAGATCGCAGACTTTGCAATGCTAGGATTATTAAATAAGATTGCCGGAGGTATTTTTGGAGCATTAAAAGTTGCCATTATTGTTGGTGCTCTACTTGTTTTTTTTGAAAGACTGACATCTTCTTTCAGTTTTATAAATGAGGAAACCAAGAAAGAATCCATTTTTTATGAGCCCGTTAAAGAAATCGGCGCTTTTGTTTTTGATTTTGTTCTTAAGGAGAAAAAAGAAAATTTGCATTCGGAAGAAGAGTAACCCTTCTCATGAGCATTGAAGATAGTTAGTAACGTCTTCACTGCACTATATGAACTGCATGCTTTTCCCGATGAATGGGATTCGATACATCGTGCTTTTTGGTATTTTATGGGGGTTTAGTGCAACTCATCGGATTAATTGATCCTCCTATGGAAGAATTATTGTCAACGCAATTTCCTCCTCTAGCTTAGGCCCTTAGAACACATGGGATTAGAGAACAAATCCCAGCGATTGCCCCCGAAAATGAAAAAAATATATTACGCTTTTATAGCCGCGGCTTCCGTGGTTGTGCTCAGTACATGCAGCAAATCTTCAGAAGTTGAAGAGCAAACCGATCTTTCAGGTTCATTTCCTGGTAATGAAAAAGTGATTATCGACGCTTCAAAAATGGAAGAGGAGGTTCTTGATATGGTCAATGAACATCGATTATCTATAGGTGCTTCAACCTTGATTTCCAGTCCTTCATCTTATAAATATGCCAAAGACCACAACGCTTACATGATTTCCAAAAACAAACTGAGCCATGACAATTTTGCCCAGCGAGCTTCAGGAATTGCCTCAGAAATCAGTGCGGTTGAAATCGCGGAAAATGTAGCAAGGTTTTATACCACTGCAGAATTGGTGGTTGACGGATGGTTGAACAGCAGCTCACATAAAGAAACCCTGGAAAAACCCTTTACGCATACTACATTGAGTGTGCAATTGGACAAAGATGGACGCCCATACTTTACCCAAATATTTATAAAGGTAGAACCGGACAACCCATAAAACAGTTGTTATAATTGGTGCTAAAAAAGACCTGCAAATTGCAGGTCTTTTTTGTTAAGGTGTATGTTGCAAAAAGTTTTTATACCTTTCACAAAATCATTGTGAAATGGCTATACAGTCCCCATTTAATCTTAATAAGTGGATAGAGGAAAATAGAGATACGCTGAAACCTCCAGTTGGTAATCGAAATCTTTATAAAGATGCAGGTGATTACATTGTGATGATTGTAGCTGGACCCAACGCACGAAAGGACTACCACTACAATGAAACCGAAGAACTCTTTTACCAATTGGAAGGTACCATTGAGGTACATATTCAGGAAGATGGTCAAAAAAAAACCATGCAATTGGGTCCAGGCGATATGTACCTTCACCCAGCCAAAGTTCCTCATTCACCAGTGCGCCATGAAGGATCTATTGGTTTAGTTGTGGAACGAAAAAGGGCAGAGATGAATGTGGATGACGGTTTGCTTTGGTTTTGTGATAACTGTAACCATAAATTGTATGAGGCCTATTTTACCCTCAACGATATTGAGAAAGATTTTTTAGGACATTTCGAGCATTTTTATGCTTCCGAAGAGCTCCGTACCTGTAATAATTGCGGCACTACCATGCCCGTTGATGAACGTTTTATAGCAAAAGATTGATTATGCTTATAGCCGGAAAATTCTTCATTGCACTAGTTGCAATCTTGCATCTCTATTTTTTGTGGTTAGAGATGTTTGCTTGGACCACCAAAGCCAAAAAAGTATTTCGCTCCCTACCTGAGCATCTTTTTGAGCCCACCAAAACATTGGCTGCAAACCAAGGCCTTTATAATGGTTTTTTATCAGCCGGACTCATTTGGTCTCTATTGATTACAAACCAAGAATGGCAATTATACGTTGCCTTGTTTTTTTTAGGGTGCGTTGCAGTGGCGGGAATATTTGGAGCGCTTACCGCTTCCAAAAAAATATTCACTGTTCAAGCACTGCCCGCACTAATCGGAATTGCGCTTTTGCTTTTATCGCATTTCCTTTAAAAACTTGGTTTCACTCTCTCGTATTATTTGTAGTTTTGAAAAAATATAACAATTCACGCTTAAAAAGTTATAAATGTCAAAAATTGCAACGGCTTTTGGAATGGCCGAAGCCCTAAAGCAACTTGGGCTAACAGAAGTAAACAATGGAACTTCAACCGGTTCAGAAAACTTTGGTTCAGGTGAGGTAATCGAATCGTATTCACCGGTTGATGGTGACCTCATCGGAAAGGTAAAAACCACTTCCAAAGCAGACTATGAAAAAGTTATGGATGCTGCGACCTCAGCCTTTTCAGAATGGCGTTTGGTTCCTGCTCCACAAAGAGGAGAAATTGTCAGACAATTTGGAGATAAACTTCGTGAGCTGAAAGAACCTTTGGGAAAATTGGTTTCCTATGAAATGGGAAAATCCTATCAAGAAGGTTTGGGAGAGGTTCAAGAGATGATAGACATCTGTGATTTCGCAGTAGGGCTTTCAAGACAGTTGCACGGGCTGACCATGCATTCTGAAAGACCTGGCCATAGAATGTATGAGCAATATCATCCATTAGGTGTTGTTGGTATCATATCGGCCTTTAACTTTCCTGTTGCGGTTTGGGCTTGGAATACAGCTCTTGCCTGGATATGTGGCGATGTCTGCGTATGGAAACCCTCTGAAAAAACTCCAATGTGCGGCATAGCTTGCCAGAACATTATTGCAGATATTTTAAAGAAAAATAATTTACCAGAAGGAATTTCTTGTCTTATCAATGGCGACTATAAGGTTGGGGAATATATGACCAACGATAAAAGAATTCCTTTAGTTTCAGCTACCGGGTCTATTCGTATGGGAAAAATTGTAGCCCAGGCAGTAGCCGCACGATTAGGAAAATCACTTTTGGAGCTTGGTGGAAACAATGCCATTATTGTCACCCCTGAAGCCGATATCAAAATGACTGTTATTGGAGCAGTTTTTGGGGCCGTAGGTACGGCAGGTCAGCGTTGCACCTCTACACGAAGACTGATTATTCATGAATCAATCTATGACCAAGTGAAGACTGCCATTACGGATGCCTACAAGCAGCTTCGTATCGGAAACCCTTTGGATGAGAACAATCATGTTGGGCCACTTATAGATACGGATGCGGTTAATATGTACACCAAAGCTCTGGAGGAAGCCAAAAAAGAAGGCGGAAACATCTTGGTTGAAGGTGGAGTACTTACGGGTGAAGGCTACCAAAGCGGTTGCTATGTGAAACCGGCAATAGTTGAAGCTTCAAACTCTTTTGAAATTGTTCAAGAAGAAACTTTCGCTCCAATTTTATACTTGCTAAAATATTCAGGTGAAGTTGAGAGTGCCATTGCTCAACAAAATGGTGTTGTGCAAGGTCTTTCTTCTGCAATCATGACTAATAACTTAAGGGAGGCTGAGCGCTTTTTATCTGCTTCCGGAAGTGATTGTGGAATTGCCAACGTAAACATTGGTACCTCAGGAGCTGAAATAGGAGGAGCATTTGGAGGTGAAAAAGAAACCGGCGGAGGTCGTGAAAGTGGATCCGATGCTTGGAAAGTTTATATGAGAAGACAGACAAACACAATCAATTATACTACCGAGCTTCCCTTGGCACAGGGAATAAAGTTTGATCTATAAAAAAGAAAATCCGCCTATTTTCGACGAACTTGGAAAATAGGCGGTTCTTATAAAACCAACTTAACTAACTCAAACTTTAAAAAAATTAAACCCTACTTCAATGCCGGAACTTCGTCGGGAGAAATAGGGTTCCTTACCTAATATATACCTCAAATTTCCGCATAATTTTCCTGCTCCAATACAAGGATGGTATCACTGGTCTAAAAAATTGTATGATTGGTTCTTTTTTGTTCGTCATTAGTTGATGTGCATTGTTGGATTCTGACCGATATCTTCGTAAGCAACTCACATTCTTTGGGTTAAACTCCTCTTTTTTAGCATTTTTTTAATACTTTGTGGGTGCAGATAACTTACACTAACCCCATAATAATGGATTTTGAGCATATAAATGTTTGGTACTGGGCCCTAGTAGTTTTAGTAGGACTCATGGGTGGAATTATTGGTTCCTATTGGGGCAAAGCCAAAAGTTCATCTGATAAAGAGATGGAGCTATTGCAAAGTGAGAACGAGACCCTCAAAGGGCAGTTGGAAGCATGTCAAAAAGAACAATCCCAAGTAATCACTCCACCAAAAGTTGAAACACCATCGGCCTTAACTGAAAACAAATTCAATGCGACCGCGGCCAAAGAGGCTTTCGGAAAAAAGATAAAAGAAAACGACCTTACTCTAGTTGAAGGAATTGGCCCGAAAATCCAAGGATTGTTTCACGGTCAAGGTATTAAGACTTGGAAAGCACTATCTGAAACTTCCACTGTAAAGTGTCAAGAATTGTTGACTTCAGCCGGTAAAAGATACCGGATACATGACCCCGCCTCATGGCCCATGCAAGCGAAAATGGCCTACAAAGGACAGTGGGAAGAATTGGCCAAATGGCAAATAAAGCACAAGTCAGGAAAGTTTTAGTTCCTTCCCCTTTCTCCTGGATAAAAGATGTGAACTGGGTCGCTTTGCCAAAATTGTTTCGTTTCTACATCCATCATCGTAAGCTGACCCTTAAAGGCAGTTCCCGTATCGACATTCCACACATTTGCACCTCTTAAAGGGGTAGCGATTGTTTTCTTTGAAATTGGAGTGTGGCCAATAAAAATCTCTTTATAATGAGTTAACCTTTTGGGGAAATTAGGGTCTTCACGTTTTAATTGAGGGTCTAATGCTCTAGCCAGTTCCCACAATGTGCGGTCCCAATAGAAGAGCTGGTCAAAATATTCAAAATCAACCCCTTTTAAATTGGTATATCCTGCATGAAGGTAAAGTCTGTTGTCGTCATCTAAAAAATAGTTTTTCAATCCAGCATAGAAGTCAAGATGGGGTTTCCAGTTTTCTCTTCCAGCTTCGAGATAAGAATCACGTGTTGCCGTACCTCCATGGGCAAGCCATTGCGGATTCTCTTCCTTCGTCAATAACCAATGTCTGCAGAGTTCATCATGGTTTCCTCTAATAAAGGTGCAATTGTGGGTTTTATTCAAACCGATCAAAAAATCTACTGTTTCCACGGCCGTGCTCCAGCCATCAACATAATCTCCCAGAAAAATCAAGTGGTCTTCGCTATTTACATCAGCTCTCTCTATGAGCTGCATCAATGCCCTCAATCCCGAATGGATATCTCCCACAACCAATGTCCGCATGACGAAATTTTTGGCAATGATACATAACAAAAAAATTGACCGCTAAAATTTGACGTAAAGTTTTTATTAATGATATCCTTAAAAAACCATTAATACGTTTTAAGTTTCCATTAACAAGGTATTTCATCGATTCTATACAGAATTATTTAACACGTATATTGATTTTTGTTATATTACTATGCTAATTTATTTTTAATCAGAACTATATGAAAAAACCTCTACTCACTAAACCATTGTACTTTTTATTGGGCGCACTTTTTCTCCTTACTTCAGGAGTCAATGCCCAACAATTGAAAAAGACTCATGATGATGCTCCACAAAAAGGTCATGACCTTTATAAGAAATCAAAAATTTATGATAGTAAAAAAGGTCCTGTCGGAGTAAAACCTCAAGCCGTGGGAGATCGCGCACTAGACCGTCTGGAATATGAGTTCCGACAAGTGCAAAACCCTTTCACCAAAACAATTCCACAAGGCATTCTTGACAGAGAAGCCGAGTTTTCAGGAAAAATAGATTCTACCGACATTCAATCCCAAATGTCAAAAACATATGGGGGCGAAGCGTCTAAAAAAAGGTTCTTTTATTTTAGAAACAGAGGGCCCGCAAACGTTGGGGGAAGAACCCGTGCACTTGCCATTGACATGCGCAATGAAAATACCATACTTGCTGGTGGGGTTTCAGGCGGATTATGGCGCTCTACCAACTCCGGTGAAACTTGGAGAAGAGTAACGCGCAAAAGACAATCGCCTAGCATAACTTCCATTGTTCAGGATCCAAGAAAATACCGTCAAAATATTTGGTATTATGCTTCGGGTGAACGATATGGGAATTCTGCAGGTGCACCTGGTGCCTTCTACCAAGGTTCGGGTATTTACAAGTCGTATAACAACGGACGAAGTTGGTTCAGAATGCGCAACACTTCGGACAACGACGTCACTTCTTTCTCTTCCTTTGATTTGATCAATAGTCTAGCCGTTCATCCTGCGAACGGACATGTATATGCCGCTACTTTTGATGGTCTCTTCCGTTCAAAAAATGGCGCAAGATCCTTTGACGAAGTTTTACCAAGTGGATTCGATAGTCAAACAGAAGTTATTATTACCCCTGGAGGAACAATCTATGCAACAGCTGATATTTTTGCTGGTGAAAATGCAGGATTTTTTACCTCCCAAGACGGGGACACATGGACCAACATTACGCCGGAAGGTTTGTTTCCGTCATTTGGAAGAACAGTGATGGCCTATGACCCATCAGATGAGAATAGAGTATATTTCTTTTCTTATGATGCAAGCAATGCCGGAGAAGCCTTTCTCTGGAGATACCAGGCGGATGCCGAAACTCCGGAAGAGCAATGGGTAGATCTTACAGCCAATCTTCCAACAACTATTGGAGGTCGCGCTGGAAACCTAAATCTTCAAGGTGCTTATAACATGATAATTAAGGTACATCCCACCAATCCTGATTTGATATTTTTGGGAGGAACCAACCTTTATAGATCTACGACTGGGTTTACAACACCTACCGGGTTTGATAGCTGGATCGGTGGTTACACGATTTTCGCCGATAGTTTCGCGCTTTATCCGAACCATCACCCTGATCAGCATAATTTGGTCTTTTTACCATCAAATCCTAACAAAGCGATTTCAGCCAATGATGGTGGAGTTCAAGTTACTGAGGATATCAGCATAACCACCGAACCGGTAAGTTGGACCTCATTGAACAACGGATACATAACAACCCAACCTTACGCAATATCCATAGATCCAGAAGGAAATAGTCAAGATGTACTCGCAGGGTTCCAGGATAATGGAACTTGGTTTACAGATTCCACGAATGGAAGTGATCCTTGGGAAGAAGATTTTGGTGGTGATGGTTCATTTAATGCCATTGCTGATGGAGGGCGTACCCGATATGTTTCTGCTCAATTTGGAGTGGTGTTCCGTTTCAACTTTGACGAAGCCGGTGAATTTGTGTCGTTTACAAGAGTCCAACCAGCCGGAGCTTCCGGATTTGATTTTGTAGCTCCTTTCATTCTGGACCCCAACAACGACAACATTATGTATATGCCGGCAGGGGATAGAATGTGGAGAAATAATGACCTAGATGGAATTCCACTGTTCTCCAATGCTCCAACCTCTGTAAATTGGGTTGAGCAAGGGCAGACTGCAACGCCAGATGGATCGGTTATTTCCGGTTTGGACGTTTCCAGGTTTCCGGTAGCGAACAGATTGTATTACGGGACATCTTCGGGAATGATATTCAAAATTGAAAATGCTAATATTGATGATCAACCCGCAGTAGATATTTCATCAGGAAAAGGTCTTCCAGAAGGGAACATCAACCAAATATATGTGGATCCCAATAACTCCGATATGGTAGTTGCGGTATTCTCTAATTATGGAATCCAAAGTATTTTTATGAGTAGAAATGCCGGTGAGACCTGGCAAAGTATTAGCGGTAACTTGGAAGAAAATAAGGATGGGTCAGGTAATGGACCATCGGTACGTTGGTTCGCCATTAGCGGAAACAATAATATCTATTTTGCTGGAACAAGTACCGGTCTTTACGCGTCATTCTATTTGAATGGTGATCGCACACGCTGGTATCGTGAGCCTGCAATAGTTGGAAATGTGGTGGTTCCTCAAGTACGAACTCGTGAAGATGGGTTTATTGCTGTTGCGGCCCATGGAAATGGAATCTACAATGCCAAGTTCTATGCATCACGTTCTCCAGAATCCAAATTGAGTGTTGCTTATTTGTTGGAAGACATGGTTCTTCCATTAAGCAGTCCCGATAAAGAGGTCAATGTAAAAGACCTATTTGTGAATTCAAGAGGAAGACCAATTTCCGTGGAATTGACCAATTCAAATCCTGATTTGGTCACTGCGATTTTGGAAGATGATGTTATAAAGTTATCCTTTGCACCTGGAACGGAAGGTTCTGCAGCAATCGGACTTATCGCTACTTCTGGAAGAGAGCAAGTCTCCGAAGGCTTTACGGTTACCCTTACAGAGTTTCCGATTTACGAGCAAAATGATGTAGCCGTGAACAGTAGTCCTTCCCAACTGATTCCTGATTTTGGAGGAGCATTGTTACAAACGGCAGATGATTTTATCGTTCCTGAAGGAAGTCAATGGACAGTAAATAACATCCTAGCATTCGGTGGTGCAAACAACAGTCCACTTTTAACCAGCGCTTCCGTGGCAATTTTTACCGATAACGGTGGAGCTCCCGGAGAGCTTGTTTATACTAGCGGAGCAGTAGTGCCAACATCTGACCCCAACAATCCGAATCTAAGTATAGACCTTCCCGAGGAGGTGGTATTGCAAGCAGGAACTTATTGGTTGTCTGTTTATGCCAATTTGGATTTCTTACCTGATGCGACCCAATGGTTCTGGTCTACTCAGGCCGGGTTGATTGGAAATGAATCTTCATTTAGGGATACGGCGGACCTGTTCGGAACTGGAGCAGTGGATTGGACCGCGAGGAGCCTTGTGTTTGGTGGAGGACCTGAAGATCAAATATTCCAGATTTTTGGAACCGTTGACAGTGCTTCAACCGGAGATACAGCTGTGGAAATAGCACCTTCGGGAGTAGCTGGAGAAACTGCAGGAGACACCACGCCGCAAAATTTGGCAACGGTTGAGCCTGAAATTGTGACCGCTGTCTGGCCTAATCCTTCGGCAGACCAATTCTCATTTGCTGTTAAGAATAGTACAGATTCAAAACTAAGTACCCAAATCTTTAATATTTTAGGTCAAAAAGTATTTGAACAAACAGAAGTTGACAGTTCAGAGCCATTTGTTTGGAATGCATCTAACAGCCCTGCAGGTGTTTATTTCGTTAAAATAATCGGAACTAATACCAATACTGATTTTAAGATAGTTAAGAAGTAATCTTTTATACATTGACAAAAAGGCGCGATTAAATCGCGCCTTTTTTATAACATCCATATACTATTCTTTTTACGTATATCCCTTAAAACAAGACATATGAAACCCCTCATCTTTTTATTGCTTTTCGCTTTAGGAAATTCATGTGACAAATCAAATGTTGTTGCTCTAGAGGAAAATGCTCAAAATGAAGAAACCGTTCAAAACGAAGAGATAGAAATCGACCAGCAGTTACTTGGCCCAAACGAAGTTATTTTCAAAGTCAAAATGATTGGTGAAATGGAAAGTAACAAAGAAATCTGTGGGTCTTCCAAGCAATATGTTACTACTGTGGAAATCATAGATATCGTAAAATCCGGAGGTAGTTTGAATCAAAAACTTTCAAACAAACAACAATTGACTGTTGCCTTTCTTTTTAATCCGGAAGGTTTAGATAAAGACATGGTTTTAGAGGCAAAAGCAAAAGAATCTTTATGCACGGATACCTCAACCTATTTTACCATTATTGGTCATAAAATTTTGGAGTAGCACCTTTTTTCTCCTTACATTAGAAAGCTTAATCTTCAATTCTGGGATGAAAAAAGTATTTTGTGTAGGGGAGCTATTGATTGATTTTGTAGCGGAAAAACAAGGAAACGACCTTTCAAAAGCTATTACTTTTACAAAAAAAGCAGGCGGTGCTCCTGCCAATGTAGCCTGCGCCATTTCAAAACTTGGTGGCAAAAGTTTCTTTATCGGCAGTGTTGGCAACGATCCTTTTGGTAATTTTTTATTGAATGTCCTTAAAGATCAGAGGGTGGATATTTCCATGGCCCAAACCTTTGAAACCTTTACCACTTTGGCTTTTGTCTCTTTGGCAGAGGATGGGGAACGTGACTTTGTGTTTAGTCGGGGTGCCGATAAGGAATTGACCTACGACCCAGCCCTTCGCAAAAATTTTCATGGAAATTTGATGCACCTTGGAGCGGCCACGGCCCTACTTGGAGGCAGTTTGGAGATGACCTATGGCAAATACCTGTTTGATGCCCTGACCAAGGAAATGTTTATCAGCTTTGATCCCAATTTTAGACAAGATCTTTGGAAGGATAATGAACAGAAGTTCATTAAAAAATGTATGCCTTTTATTGAAAAATCGCACCTATGTAAATTCAGCTTGGAGGAAGCACAGATTTTATCTGGAAAAGAGGATGTGTATCAAGCTTGTAATGTACTGCACGATGTTGGAGCAAGAATCATTGCAGTTACATTGGGCAAAGAAGGTACTCTTTTAAGTATAGGAGCAAATCAAACCATGATTCCCAGTATTCCAGTTAAACCTGTGGACACAACAGGTGCAGGTGACGCATTTATAGGTTGTCTACTCTACCAGATAGCCAACCTTGACAATTTTGAACAGATTTTTGAAAGCACGGACATTCTTTTAAAAATGGTCGAAATAGCCAACAAAGCAGGGGCAATTACCACCACAAATTATGGGGCCATCATAGCGCTACCAAACAAAGCGGAACTTGGATTATAACTTTCTAAGTTGAATTAATTATACCTTACTTTTCTAAGTATTCTCAATGATTCTTTTAAGGATTGGTAAACCATCTTATTATGGGCCTTTAAGATAGCCCTCGCCGACTCCATTTGTTCCTTTGCTTCCTCAAAACCGTTCAAATAACATATAAGATACGTGGCAGGTAAATGAGTAAGGTCATCCGCTTCGGTTTTATTCAGGGCAATCTTGTTTTTTAATTTTTGCAGTAGTGAATTGTTGGAATTCAGTACATGGTACAAGGTCTTCTTATCGTATTGAGGAGGGTCAAAGACCAGTTTGCTATTGATGCTATATTTTCCATTCTCTGAAAATGTGATCACCATTTCTTCCAATGGGTAATACCTCTGCTGTGTCCCAAGTCCCAACTGCACAAATTCCATCATGCTAAAGGAATCTTCATTATAGGTGATTGTGATTTCATCAAGGGCTGAATAAAACAGTTTCACCTGTTCATTGATTAGCTCAATATCGACCCGAGAGTAATAGGTTTTGTTCTTTGCAACTTTTTTGTTTCCTGCCCAGCAAACCACAAATTGTTCTTTAAAAACCTTGTAGTCACGGGTCAAATCAGCATGTCGCGTATTAATAAAGTTGATTACGGCATCTAGAGTTAACTCAATATTGTTTCGGGCATGTTGCTCTATTATTGCAACGGCTTCTGAATTAATATCTTTTAACTCAATATCGAATGCCTTGGGAAGACTTATACTCCCTTCTCTAAAAAACACTGCACCGCCATAGTACTTCCATATATTTTTCCGTAGTGCGCAAACCTTTCCATTCGATTTAATAGTGACCAAGCCAACCACCTTTCCTTCAGGCAGATGAGGAAAGGGAATATTCTCATAAGAAATTATTGGAGGGTTATCCAAGTAAGCATTTACCAAGTTTTGAATCTTGCTGTCATCAAAGAAATCAACCCCAACAATTTCATTATCGGCATCTTCCACTCCTACAACAATGAAGGAGTTGTTTTTGGGGTTACTATTGGCTAAGGCACAAACATGTTTTAAAAATTTGGCCTTACCTTCTTTTTCACCAATGGAAATAAAACGCTTTTTGTCATAAAAACTGTTCTCGTCATTATGAGCCAAAAGATTTTTGACCAATAGGCGTTTGTTGATCATAATTCTTTCTTCACAATAGTACTACTCGCTTGGGCGGTAGGCATTACCACCAAATCTGCAATATTGACATGATAAGGTCTAGAAATGGCAAAATGAATGATTTCTGCAATGTCTTGAGGCTTCAATGGTTGATATCCCTTATAAACCTTATCTGCTTTATTTGAATCTCCTTTAAAGCGAACATCACTAAATTCTGTTTCCACCAAACCTGGGTTTATTGCGCCTACCCGGATGCCATGTTCGTTTAAATCCAAACGCATGCCCTGGTTAATAGCATCTACAGCATGTTTGCTTGCACAATATACGTTGCCTTTGGGATAAACTTCCTTCCCAGCGGTTGAACCAATATTGATAATATGGCCCGTCTTTCGTTCCACCATTTGAGGCAAAATTGCATTGGATACATATAGCAACCCTTTCACATTAATGTCTAGCATAGCATCCCAATCGTCAGTACTTCCCTGATCTATATAATCCAACCCATGGGCGTTTCCAGCATTGTTAATCAAGATATCTATTTGCGAAAAGTCCTCAGGAAGTGACTCGGCGGCTTTGTGAACTGCTTCCTTGTCACGAACATCAAAGTTTAAACTGTGAACCGATGTTGTCTTGCCTAGCTCATCTTTTAAGGCATCAAGCCTATCCTGTCTTCTGCCACAAATGACTAAATTAAATCCCTGCTTCGCCAACAGTTGTGCTGTCGCCTTTCCGATGCCACTCGTAGCACCTGTAATGAATGCTGTTTTTTTCTCTTCCATATGATATTTTTATGGCACGCTATTTCCTTGACTTGCCTCCAAAAGTTCAAACCAATCTTGTAGGTCCAAATCAATCTTTATTGCTTTAGCAGATAGTTCAATTCTGTCTTTATTAGTGGTTCCAATTACGGGGTGCACCCTAGATGGGTGTTTTAATATCCAAGCCAACAGCAGTTGACTTTCCTCTACATCGTACTTTTCGCAAAGTTCTGTCAATTTTGCTTTGATTCGTTTGGTTTGCTCACTGTCCTCCCTATAAACACTCCCTAACGGACTCCAGGCCATGGTCATTCTTTTCCTAGATATACAATCATCAAAAGTGCCATTATACATAGGAGTATCATGGGTCAATGAAAACTCAACTTGATTGGCCGATACCGGAATTGTGTTTTCCAACATTGCAATCTGTGATGGGGTAAAATTGGAAACTCCGAATTCCTTTATTTTACCATCACCCTTTAATTGGGTTATTGCTTCGGCAATTTCATCAGGCTGCATTAAAGGGCTTGGCCTATGCAAAAGCAGAAGGTCCAAATATTCTGTATGTAGTTTCTTTAAAGATTCCTCAACCGACCAAGTAATATAATCCTTGCTGTATTCATAATGTTTCACCCGGTTTTTCCTCCCTGATGTCATTTGAATACCGCATTTGCTAATAATTTGAATATTCTCCCTCTGAACACCGCTTTCGCCAAAGGCTTCACCAAAATCCGCTTCGGTAGTATAATCTCCATAAATATCGGCATGGTCAAAGGTGGTGATTCCGTTTGAAATACAATGACCCATCAGGTCGATTATTTGATTTTTGGAAAGTTTCTTGCCCCAACTTCCCCAAGTCATAGCCCCGGCTATAATTCTTGAATAATTATTCGTATGTTGCATAAAGAATGAAATTATAAAATTAAACCCTTAAATCCTTCATAAAACTAGGGGTTCAGCGTTTTTTTTAACCATTAATTAACAGGTGGATTTTAAATTAATTTTCATTTTGCACTTCTTAGAAAAACACTGACATTAACACTTTACAATTATTATTTGTATGGAAGAAAACACTACTATTGATATTAGTGCTGTGAATGAAAAAATTGCTAAGGAAAGTGCTTTTATTGACCTCCTTACACACGAGATGAACAAGGCCATTGTAGGCCAAAAACATATGGTAGAACGCTTACTAATAGGGCTTTTGGGAAAAGGCCACATATTATTGGAAGGTGTTCCCGGGCTTGCAAAGACCTTGGCCATTAATACCTTGGCAAAAGCGGTAAAAGGCGATTTTAGTAGAATTCAATTTACTCCTGATTTGCTTCCAGCGGATGTGGTGGGAACCTTGATTTATAACATGAAGGAGAATGACTTTTCCATTAAAAAGGGTCCTATTTTCGCAAATTTCGTATTAGCAGATGAGATTAACCGAGCGCCTGCAAAAGTGCAATCCGCACTCCTTGAGGCAATGCAGGAAAAACAAGTTACCATTGGCGATGAGACTTTTAAGTTAGAGGCTCCATTCTTGGTAATGGCGACGCAAAACCCTGTTGAGCAAGAAGGAACCTATCCACTGCCCGAAGCTCAAGTGGACCGTTTTATGCTTAAAACTGTAATTGATTATCCAAAACTGAATGAAGAGCAGTTGATCATCAGACAAAATTTAAGTGGGTCAAACGAGCCAGTAAAACCTGTAATTACGCTAAAGCAAATTTTAAGTGCCCAAGAAGCGGTTCAGGATGTTTACATGGACGAAAAAATTGAAAAATATATTTTGGATCTGGTATTTGCTACCCGTTATCCAGAAAAATACAATCTTGAAAGTTTAAAACCCCTTATCAGTTTTGGTGCATCTCCAAGAGGGAGCATCAATTTGGCCAATGCTTCAAAATGCTATGCATTTATAAAAAGAAGAGGATATGTTGTTCCGGAAGACGTCAGAGCGGTAGTTCATGATGTGCTAAGGCATCGTATTGGGATAACCTATGAAGCCGAAGCTGAGAATATCACTTCCGAAGAGATAATAAATAAGATTGTAAACGAGGTAGAAGTACCTTAGGGTTCAACATTTCTTGTTAGGGCTGACCAGCTAAAAACTGTGACAAGAACGCCATATTTCTTTGAACCAAATGGATACAAAAGAGCTACTTAAGAAGGTACGTAAAATCGAGATAAAGACGAGACGTCTCTCTGACCATATTTTTGGTGGAGAATACCACTCTACCTTTAAAGGTAGGGGTATGACCTTCAGTGAGGTTCGCCAATATCAGTTTGGTGATGATGTTAGAAGTATCGACTGGAACGTTACCGCCCGCTACAACGAACCTTATGTAAAAGTTTTTGAAGAAGAACGCGAGCTCACCATGATGTTGATGGCTGATGTAAGTGGATCAGAGCTCTTCGGAACCTCAAACCAATTTAAAAAAGAAGTCATTACCGAAATCTCGGCCACCTTGGCTTTTTCAGCCATGCAGAATAATGACAAAGTAGGTTTAATCTTGTTTTCTGATGAAGTTGAACTCTTTATTCCTCCTAAAAAAGGAAAAAGTCATGTGCTACGAATCATACGCGAACTTTTAGAGTTTTCTCCAAAAAGCAGTGAGACCAATATTGCGGAAGCCTTAAAGTTCTTGACCAATGTAATGAAGAAAAAGGCCATTGTCTTTGTGCTTTCTGATTTTATAGCCGATGATTATGACAATACCCTTCGTATTGTGGGAAATAAACACGATGTAACGGGTATCAGGATATTTGACGAGCGAGAGGAGTCCATTCCGAATTTAGGAATGGTTCAAATGCAGGATGCGGAGACCGGATTACTTCAATTAGTGAACACCCGCTCTAAAAAAGTGCGCAATGCCTACGGAAAATTTCACCAGGAAAAAGTGGACTACTTTCAGGATTCTTTTACAAAATCGGGTTCAGGAGTCATCAACTGTAGAGTGGACGAAAGCTACGTAAAAAAATTGTTGGGTTATTTTAAACGAAGGGGGTAATGAGCGTGCAAGGTTTAAAATACAACTTGGTAATTGTAGCAGCAATATTGCTCCTGCCCTTCCTTGGATTTTCGCAAGATGGTTCTAAAGTGTCAGCAAAAGTTGATACCACTTCCATTAAAATAGGAGAACAAATTCGATATACGGTAACTGTTGAAACAGATTCTCTGAACATTGTCCATTTCCCAGAAGGACAAACCTTCTCTCCGTTAGAAACGGTGGAGGCGATCATGAAGGATACCGTGAAAAATCAAAATAAAGTTATTCTTCAAAAAGTATACGCCCTAACACAATTTGATAGTGGCGCTTACACCATACCTCCACAACGTATTGCCATAAACGAACAGCCATTTTTAACAGATTCATTCCAGATTAAGGTTGCCGATGTGGTGGTCGACACCACTAAGCAGAAAATGTTCGACATCAAACCTCTGATTCAGGTTGAAAAAAGCTATGCTAAAATATGGATGTGGATTCTTTTTATTCTCTTAGGACTTCTTATTGTAGGCGGACTGGTCTATTGGTTCTTTTTAAGAAAGAAGCCGTTGACTGAAGAAGAAAAAGAAGCTTTGCTACCTCCATACGACCGCGCATTGTTAGAACTAAAGCGTTTGGAAAACTCCAGATATCTCATCCAAGATGAGTACAAAAAATACTATTCAGAGCTTACTGATATTGTTCGCTCCTATTTGGAAGAAGATGTACATGTTTCCGCCATGGAAAGTACTACAGGGCAGTTAATTGCCAAGCTAGAAATGCTTAAAGATGCCGGTGAGCTCAAATTGGAAGATGATACCATAGTCCAATTCCAAAAAATACTCGAAACAGCTGATTTGGTCAAATTTGCCAAATCAAAACCGCCGACCTCAACTGCGGAGGAAGATAGAAAACTGGTGGAACAGATTGTGGTAAAAACCCATGATGCACTTCCTGAGCCAACGGAAGAAGAATTAATGCTTACGGAGGAGTACCTGGAAGAATTGGCCAAGAAAAAGCAACGAAAAAAAATCTATTGGGCTGCTGCCATCTTTGTTGGAATTTTGTTTTTAGGAGGGGCGTTTTCAATTGCCTACTACGGATTCAAGGAAGTTAAGGATACTGTTATTGGACACCCAACCAAGGAGCTATTGGAGGGCGAATGGGTGACAAGTTCATACGGTTATCCACCTATAGATTTAGAAACTCCCGATGTTCTCGTAAGGCAAGAGTTGGAAATACCTCAACAGATTTTGGACAGCATCCAGGACATGCAAACTTTTACTTACGGAAGCTATATTCAGCATTTGTCCATTAGCAGCACTTCGGTGATGTTTAAAAACAATCAAGGAGACCCAGATTTTGAAGGAGCTGTCGGTTCCGCTCTCGGTATTTTTGAGCAAGTGGGTATTAGGAATATAATAACCAAGCAAGAGGAATTCACCACCAAATCAGGAGTTGCCGGGCTTAAAATGTTTGGTTCTGGGAATTTTAAAAATCCAGCAACACAAAAGTCGAAAAGATTAAAATACAATATTCTCTTGTTCGGAGGAAAAGGATTTATCCAACAAATAGCCTTGACTTGGGAGGATGGAGATGAATATGCAGAGGAAATAGTGACAAGAATATTAAGTACGTTGGACGTAAAAACGCAGGTATAAATGTTTGAAAATGTAGAATTCGCAAATCCACAGTTTTTTTGGTTGCTCCTGTTGCTCCCATTGGCTTTGCTATGGTATTTTTTCAAACGAAAAGAAGAAATTCCTTCGCTAAAAATATCGAGCATAAAAGGATTTACAGTTGGTAGTTTGGCTTCCAAGCTTAAACCGCTGCTATTTGTGTTGCGCCTATTGGCCTTGGCCGCTATAATAACCGCTTTAGCCAGACCGCAAACTGAAGATATTTCAACCCGAACAAAAACCACCAAGGGAATCGATATTGTAATGGCCATCGATGTCTCATCAAGTATGCTGGCCAGAGATTTAAAGCCCAACAGACTTTCAGCATTAAAAGATGTGGCAGGGGATTTCATCAAACAACGCCCCAATGACCGTATCGGATTGGTGGGGTACGCTGGAGAAAGCTATACGAAAACTCCGATTACAAGTGATAAGTCAATTGTATTAAGTGCCCTGCGAGAAATCTCATATGGAGAATTGGAGGATGGCACCGCTATTGGAATGGGATTGGCCACTTCTGTAAACCGATTAAAAGAGAGCAAAGCTATTAGTAAAGTAATTATTCTATTGACGGATGGTGTGAACAATTCAGGCTTTATTGAACCTTCGACCGCGGCGGATCTGGCTGTTGAGTTCGGAATCAAAACCTATACAATAGGGCTTGGAACCAATGGAAATGCATTATCGCCAGTGGCTTATAATAGAGATGGCACTTTCAGATATGGAATGCGCCAGGTTGAAATTGATGAAAAATTGCTCAAGGAAATCGCCAAAGATACTGGCGGAAAGTACTTTCGGGCAACCGACAATGAAAAGTTGGAAGAAATTTATGATGAAATCAACAAACTCGAAAAAACCGAGATTGAAGAATTCAAATATTATAAGTATGAGGAAAAGTTTAGACCCCTGATTTTGCTGGCAGGAATTTTGTTGTTGTTAGAATGGGGACTGCGAAACTCAATCTTTAAAAGTTTTATTTAGTATATGATTCAGCTTGACGAAAAGGCATATTTCTATCTTTTAGCTATCATCCCGGTGATGGCCCTGGCTTTTTTCTTCTTCAGGTCTGGAAAAAAAAGACGCAACGCCAATTTGCTGATACCAAATTATTGCGAAGATTAGCTCCCAATAAATCTATTTTCAAGCCAGCATTGAAATTGATTTTCCTTTTATTGGGTCTTACATTTCTTATTTTGGGATTGGTAAATCCTAAAATTGGGACAAAACTGGAGACCGTCAAACGTGAAGGTGTTGACATTGTATTTGCCGTAGACGTTTCCAAAAGTATGTTGGCCGAGGATATTGCACCAAATCGATTGGAAAAAGCAAAAAGATTGGTCTCAGAGATCATAAATCAATTGGCCAGTGACCGAATTGGGATTATCGCCTATGCAGGTCAGGCATATCCACAGTTGCCTATTACAACAGATTATGGTGCCGCCAAAATGTTCTTACAAGGCATGAACACTAATATGCTATCATCACAAGGAACTGCAATCAATGCTGCCATTGACCTTGCCAGCACTTATTATGATGATGCCGAGCAAACCAATCGAGTGCTGTTCATTGTATCTGACGGAGAAGACCATTCGGAAAGTTCCACTCTTGATGCTGTTGAATATGCCACCCAAAATGGGATTCGAGTTTTTACTATTGGTGTTGGCAAACCTAAGGGAGCACCTATCCCCATTAAAAGAAATGGTGTAGTTGAAAGTTTGAAGAAAGACAACCAAGGAGAAGTGGTAATCACGCGTCTTAATGAAACCATACTATCCGAAATAGCCAGCGAAGGTAACGGTGAATATATTGATGGAACCAATACCGAAAAAGCGGTTGAGTATATTAAAGAACAGTTGAACCAAATGGACAAAAAAGAATTCGAGGCCAAGCAATTTGCCGAATACAAGGACCAATTTCAGTGGTTCTTGGGCATAGGTCTTTTATTTTTATTTTTGGATATTTTCCTTTTGGACAGAAAAACGAAATGGTTGAAAAAGCTAAATCTTTTTAATGAACATGATGATGCATAAGATAAGATTATTGTTTGCCATGCTCATTTGTACTGTAGTAGTGACACATGCGCAAGATGATGAGGCTGCTAAAAAAGCTCAGAAAGCATTAAGGAACTCTACCGACCTAACCTGGGAAGCTAACAAAGAGCTTACAGCAAATGATTTTCCCACAGCCGAATCAGATTACCGTAAGGCTATATCAAAAAGTGATGAGAATACTGTAGCCCCATTTAATCTTGGAACTGCTTATTACAATAGAGAAAGTTATGGTGAAGCTTTTGGTCGGTTTAAGCAAACTGGTGAAAAGACAAAGGAGAAACCGCAAAAACATAAGGCCTTTCACAACATGGGCAACGTACTCATGAAAAAGAAGGACTATCAACAGGCAGTGGATGCATATAAGGAAGCCTTGCGAAACAATCCAAATGATGATGAGACCCGTTATAATTTAGCATTGGCCAAAAAGATGTTGGAAAAACAGCAGGACGAGCAAAACAACCAAGATCAAGATAATAAGGACAATCAGGATCAACAAGATCAAAAGGACAAAAACCAAGATCAGAATAACGAAGGCGATAACGATAAGGACAAGGAGGGTGATCAAGATGATAAGGAAAACAAGGATAAAGGCGATGAAGGTGATAATGGAGAAAATAAGCCTGAAGAAAATAAAGAAGGTGATGGAGATGAAAAGAAAGAACAAGAAAAAAAGCCCAATGAAGGTGATCAGCCTGAAGAGCAAAAACAACAACCCAGACCAAATCAGCTTTCAAAACAGCAGATTCAAAATCTGTTAGAAGCAATGCAGAACGAGGAAAAGAAAGTCCAGGAAAAAATGGAAGCTAGAAAGGTCCGTGGCAAAAAAGTAAAAAACGAGAAAGATTGGTGATGTATAAGTCTTGGGGCAAATTTTTAATACTTATTCAAGTGTTCCTCTATTTAGGAACTCATGCGTATGCCCAAGAAGCAGAGGTTTCGTTTGAAATGAAACTGAGCAAGGAAAAACTGGGCATCAACGAACGTCTTCGGGTAGAATTTACGATGAACAAGGATGGGGATAATTTTAATCCCCCGCCGTTTCAAGGTTTTAAGGTGGTCATGGGACCATCACAATCCATAAGCTCATCATGGATCAACGGAAAACGGAGTTTTTCAAAATCATATTCCTATATCCTTGTGCCCACTGCCCGTGGGAAGTTCTCAATCAAACAGGCCACCATTGAGATTGACGGCGAGACCTATAAAACCTTGCCCAAAACTGTAGAAGTCACTGCAGCTGTGGATAAACCAAATGATTCCAAAACAGTAGATGATGTCGCCGATGAAAATCTTCATTTAGTTGCTGAAGTTTCCAAATCCAATCCTTATTTGAACGAAGCAGTAACTGTTGTATACAAACTATACGTTAGTCCGGATATTAGCGTGACGAACTATCGCCCCCTGGATAATCCTAAATACAACAATTTCTGGAGCCAAGATATTCCAGTCACCAAACATACAGCACAAAATGGCACTTATAAAGGAAAGCCCTATCGTTATGTAGTATTGAAAAGGGTTGTACTCTACCCGCAAAAATCAGGAAGCCTAGAGTTGGAACCACTTTCCTTGGAAATTTTTGTGGACGTTCCCACAAACCGACGTGACTTTTTTGGTGGTCGGATTTATAAGCAGGCTAGCAAAACAGTTTCCGCTGGAAGAAGAACATTACAGGTAAAAACATTGCCAGAAGCTGGAAAACCAGCAAATTTTGGAGGCGCCGTTGGTGATTTCGAATTTTCTGTTTCCGCAAGTAAAAAGCAACTGAATGCCTCAGAATCATTGCAGGCTAAAGTAGAAGTAACAGGAAAAGGAAACCTTAAACTTTTCCAGTTGCCAGAACCTGAATTGCCCAGTGCCCTTGAGGTATATGAGCCAGAGTATGATGAAAAGGTTCGAACTCTCAGTACCGGCATGGAAGGTAAGGTGACAAACAATTATACCATTGTTCCCGCATATCGGGGGAAATATCCGATTCCAAGTATCTCTTTTAGTTATTTCAATCCGAAGAGTAAAAAATACGTAACCCTCGAATCTGAAGAAATCAACATTGAGGTCTTAGAGGGTCCTGTTAGTTCCACCTCAGATAATAGTGTAGTTTCCAATACCAATCAAAAATTTGTAGTTCCCACCGGAAAGCAGTTTCATTTTATTAAAATCAGACCCAATCTCACCAAGATTGGAACTAATTACTTCTTTGGTTCAAACAAGTTCTATCTTTTACTGTTCGCTCCATTATTGCTTATTCCAATAGCGGTTTTTTCATTCAAGAAAAGGGAAGCTATCGCGAGCGACGTGGCAGGGAATAAAATAAAAAGAGCCAACAAGCTTGCAAGAAAGTATCTTTCTACTGCAAAGAAAGAATTGGGCAACAAGGAGGCATTTTACGTAGCTCTGGAAAAGGGCCTTCATAACTACCTGAAAGCGAAATTGAAAATTGAAACTTCCGAATTCAGTAAGGAGAAAATCACTGATATCCTGACACAAAAAGGCGTAGCCTTATCTGATCTTGAAGGCTTTATCAGTTTGCTCAAAAGCTGTGAAATGGCACGTTATAGTCCATTTTCAGATGTACAGATGCAGAACGATTACGAAAAGGCGAGTGAGGTGATTTCTAAAATGGACAAACATTTATGAATATGAAAAAATTGGTCATCCTGGTTTGTTTTTTCTCATTCTATATTGGGACATCACAGAACACCGCGCTATTCAATCGTGCTACCGAGCAATATAATAAAGGTGAATATTCAAAATCCATAGAAGGCTACGAGAAAATTCTTGAGAACGGAGAGCATTCCGCCGAGCTGTATTTTAACCTTGGAAACTGCCATTACAAGTTAAATGCCATTGGACCCAGTATTTACTATTATGAAAAGGCACTTCTGCTAAAACCAAACGATAGCGAAATACTCAACAATCTAAGCTACGCACAAAATATGCGACTTGATGCTGTTGAAAAGATGCCCAAAACGGAACTCGGACAAGCCTACGAAAGCTTGGTCAATTTCTTATCGTTTGACCAATGGTCGTATGTAGCAATTTTATTGATTAGTCTATTTGTGTTGGCTTATCTCGCTTATTTCTTTTTGCGTTACGCTACCCATAAGCGAATTGCTTTTACAACAGGCATTTTTTCACTGATTCTAGGTGGAATTTGTGTTTTGCTCGCCTATTTACAATATCAAGATTTCAAAAATGATAACCCTGCAATCGTTTTTAGTAAAGAAATCAGGGTAACTTCTGAACCTAATGCCAACAGTGAAGCTGTCTTTACATTGCACGAAGGCACCAAGGTAAATGTTTTGGAGCGCTTCAATAATTGGAACAAAGTCCGAATTGCTGACGGACAAACGGGTTGGATGCTTGAAGAAAATCTTAGATTGTTGAAGAATTTTTAAAATTTATTTAACAGAAAGATCATTGTTTAAACTTATTTTAGCTAAAAAGAGCCCATTTGCTTAAGACTATTGCTCATCCATTAATTTGCTTTATGCTAATATTTTCCATATTGGCTCCCTCTGTATTGCCTTTATTGGACAGAGATTGCGAGTTAATGGCTTATGTGGATACTCCTGAGGAAAAGAAGGGTAAAGAAAAAGAAACCGAAAAAAAGTTTGACGAGAAGAATTTATTCCTCGATCAAATTTCCTCTTTGGACGGAACTCTTGACTCAAATAAGAGTACCAGTGATACAGGATATCGCTTCTCCGTATTAGAATTTCACTCCGAAATTCTGGTCCCTCCTCCTCGAAAATTGGTTTAACCACCATACTTTTTATTAAATCAATTTTCAATTGTCTCCGACCTAAAAACTAAGTAGGGGGCGCAACTTATTTATTATCATGTTTAAGTATATAAAAAACGACTTGCCAGCAAGTATCGTAGTATTCTTTGTGGCGTTACCATTATGTTTAGGAATAGCCTTGGCTAGTGGTGCTCCCCTGTTTTCAGGACTTATTGCGGGTATTGTTGGAGGAATTATCGTAGGGGCGCTCAGTGGGTCCCAAATCGGTGTTAGTGGACCAGCTGCCGGTTTGGCCGCGATTGTTTTAACAGCCATAGGAACCCTTGGTGGTTTTGAAAATTTTTTGGTGGCCGTTGTTCTTGGGGGACTGATCCAAATAGTTTTCAGCATATTAAAAGCTGGTGTAATCGCATATTACTTTCCATCCTCTGTGATTAAAGGAATGCTAACAGGAATCGGAATTATTATCATTCTAAAACAGATTCCACATTTCTTTGGATATAGTGCAAATCCAGAAGGGGATTTTGCCTTTTTTCAGGTAGATGGTGAGAACACCTTTAGTGAAATCATAAACGCACTTAATTTTATTAGCCCTGGGGCAACAATCATTGCTGTTGTCGCCTTACTCATCCTAATATTATGGGATAGAGTGCTAAGTAAAAAAGCCAAAATATTTCAATTGGTACAGGGTCCGTTAGTGGCAGTTGTGCTGGGTATTGTGTATTTTTTGTTCACCCAAGATAACTCTGTATGGGGTATAAGCAAAGACTTACTGGTGAGCGTACCCGTTCCGGAAAGTGTGGAATCTTTAGGTAATCTGTTAAGCTTTCCAAATTTTGCAGTAATAGGTCGTTCAGAAATATGGGTGACAGCATTCACCATAGCCTTGGTAGCAAGTTTGGAAACGTTATTATGTGTCGAAGCCACCGACAAATTAGATCCTTTTAAAAGAACGACTCCGACAAACAAGGAATTATTGGCGCAAGGGGTAGGTAATAGTATTTCAGGTTTATTGGGAGGACTTCCAGTAACCCAAGTAATTGTAAGAAGTTCAGCGAACATCCAATCTGGTGGAAGAACAAAAGCTTCCGCCATTATTCATGGTTTCTTCCTTTTGATCTCAGTATTGTTGATTCCCAGATTGCTGAATATGATTCCTCTTTCTGTTTTGGCTTCAATTCTACTAATTGTAGGTTATAAATTAGCTAAACCAGCTTTGTTCAAAAAAATGTACAAGTTGGGCTGGAAGCAATTTATCCCTTTTACGGTTACCGTTTTTGGTATTGTTTTTACCGATCTTCTAATAGGAATAGGGTTAGGTCTAATGGTAGGTATTGTGGTGATTTTATTGAAGAGCTACCAAAATTCACATTTCCTTCATATCGAGGATAAAAGTAATGGCAAGCACAAAATCAAAATGACCTTGGCCGAAGAAGTAACCTTCTTTAACAAAGGAGCTATTCTTAAGGAACTAGACAGCCTTCCTAATGACACCTACCTAGAACTAAATGTTTTTAATACCAGGTATCTGGACAATGATATCATAGAAATACTTGAAGATTTCGCCTTAAAAGCTAAGCAACGAAATATAGACATTCAATTAGTTTCGGAACGAGGTATAGAGGAAAATCCAGCTAGTTACATCGAGTTCTTCAGAACCCGACCAAAACCAAATCCAAGTTTAAATTAAAATAATAAATCATGGAAAATAAAAATTATAGAATATTGGTGCTCTCAGATTTGAGAAAAACAAGCAAAACCATTTTGAAAAATACCGCCAGTTTGGCAAAAATGATCGGTGGAGAAATTGCATTGCTGCATGTAAAGCAACCATTGGGTGTTGTAAAGCAGGACAATCAGTTATCTGCGGTAAGATCTATCAACGATACCTATAAGTCAACTAAAAACCAAATTAAAGGTTTGGTAAGTCCAATTATGGAAGACCAAGGGGTAAGCATTGACACCTCTTTTAAGGTTGGGAATGTCAAGGATGAAGTCAATAAAAAAATAAAAGAATTCGGTCCGGACATCATTGTTTTGGGTCAAAGAAAATCCTCTCCATTAAATTTTTTGGGGAACAACATCACAAAACATGTCTTAACGACTTTTGATGGACTGGTGATGATTGCATCTCATGAGCAAGTTTTCAGAAATAACCAAGAGCTCTCCTTAGGAACACTCAACGGTTCCTCTGATTTGATGAAAACAGACTTATTGGAGAAACTAATGAAGCAAAGTTCAAAACCCTTAAAGTCGTTTAAAATCAAACACGGTAAAAACGAGCTTGCACAAGAAGAACAAACTGACCAACCGGTGGTCGAGTATGTCTTTGAACCTCAAGACGATGCTTTGGAGAACATGTCCAACTACCTTGCCAGAACAAACGTAGATCTTTTGTTCATGGATTTGAATGATACGTCGAATATCAATGTTAAAAATGTAATTGGTAAATTTAATGTACCTTTTGTTTTAGCAGGAAAGCACAAAGCAAAATTTGATAACTCATTAAACTGAAAACTATGAATGCACATACTAAAGAAACTCAGGCGGCTATATCTCCGCAGAACGCTCTTGAACTTTTAAAAGAGGGCAACAGGCGGTTTGTAGAAAAAAATCAAGCTGATCGTGATTTATTGGTTCAGGTAGAACAAACCGCTTCTGGGCAGTATCCTTTTGCGACCATATTGAGTTGTATTGATTCTAGGGTTTCCGCAGAATTGATTTTTGACCAAGGAGTTGGTGATATTTTCAGTGCAAGAGTTGCTGGCAATATTGTCAATGAGGATATTTTGGGCAGTATGGAATTTGCTTGCAAGTTGGCAGGAACTAAGATTGTAGTTGTCCTTGGGCATACCGCTTGTGGTGCCGTTAAAGGGGCATGTGATGATGCTAAAATGGGAAATCTTACCGAATTGCTTAGCAAAATAAGACCTGCGGTAAATGCCATTACAGAGCCATCGGATGCTTCTGAGCGAACATCAAAAAACATCAGTTTTGTCAATACCGTAGCCGAGAAGAATGTGCAAATGACAATTGATAACATTAGAACCCAAAGTCCAGTTCTCAAGGAAATGGAAGACAATGGTGAAATTCTGATTGTAGGTGGTATGTATGATATTTCCAACGGAAAAGTACATTATATGTAAGCTTTAGAACATAATACATACAAATTAAGGCCAGTGTTTAACATTTCATTGGCCTTTTTTAGTTTTTTAAAATTAGTATCTTAACTGTTCTACAATAAATAAACCAGCATCATGTTCAAACACTTTAGAGGAGATTTATTCGGTGGTATCACCGCCGGTATCGTTGCATTGCCATTGGCACTTGCATTCGGTGTAAGCTCAGGACTTGGCCCTAGTGCCGGGCTCTATGGAGCTATTTTCATTAGCTTCTTTGCCGCTCTTTTTGGTGGAACCAACACTCAGATTTCTGGACCTACAGCCCCTATGACTGCTGTAAGTATGGTAATTATAGCTGGTATTTTAGCCGTCCACGATGGAGATGTTGGTAAAGCACTTCCCATTATCTTAGCCGTATTCCTTTTAGCGGGATTGATGCAAATTGGATTGGGCCTTATTGGACTCGGAAAATATATAAAATATATTCCCTATCCTGTAGTTTCAGGATTCATGACTGCAATCGGGGTTATCATTTTAGTAACGCAAATTTTACCCGCGGTCGGTTATTATCCAAAAGAAGATGAAGAATATGTTAGCCAATTTAAAGCTGCAGCTGAGGAAGAAATCTTAGAAAACATTCTTAGAGAGGAAGCTGGAGAAGGAATTTTGGTGCTGGAAGATTTTGAAGAAACTATTCGAAGGGCCAATAAAATTACTCCTGCTGACATGCAAAAGGAAGCAAAAACCCTTGCAGCTAAAGATGCTTCTGGAGTTTTGGGCACCTTTAAGGTCCTTGGACGCGCAGTTAAAAACATCATCTGGTTGGAACTTGCCCTTGCTTTGGCCACCATTATTATCATTTATGGATTCAAAAGAATAACGACCGCTGTCCCCAGCACTTTGGTTGCTTTAATTGTAGTTTCAGGAGTCGCTGTTGGATTTGGATTGGATTACCGTCCAATTGAAAAAATCCCAGAGGGACTTCCTATTCCACAACTTGGAATATTTACCGAGTTTAAACTCTCCGCAATAACACCATACATTTTTACAGCTCTAACACTATCTCTCTTAGGTGCGATTGATTCATTATTAACTTCTGTCGTAGCTGATAATATGACACAAACCAAGCACAAACCGAATAAGGAATTGGTAGGTCAGGGTATTGGAAACACTATAGCTGCAGTTTTCGGTGGAATTCCTGGTGCAGGAGCTACCATTAGAACCGTAGTGAATATCAATTCAGGAGGAAAGACCCGCTTATCTGGTATGATTGCCGGTATACTTTTGCTTGTGATTCTGCTAGCTCTAGGACCCATTGCTTCGCAGATTCCAGCGGCAGTTTTAGCTGGAATTTTGGTAACCGTTGGTATTGGAGTTATGGATTATAAAGGTTTAAAAGCTATCCCACATCTGCCTAAAGATATCAGTCTTGGACCTCTTAAATTGAGTTCTGAGGTCATCATTATGCTGACTGTGTTAGTACTTTCATCTATTTGGAACCTGGTATATGCAGTAGGAATTGGTTTGATAATTGCATCTTTAATGTTCATGAAAAAAATCGGAGATCTTACCGCTACAAGATCAAATGTAAAACCACTTAAAGAACAGCCATGGGCCGATGAGAAAAACTTCCCGGCAAAACTGAAGGAGGAAGTTTTTATCAAACATATTAAAGGTCCCCTATTCTTCGGCTCTACTAGCGACTTTCAACAACTGGCCGAGCAGATACCAGATACAGCATCCACAGTGGTTATCCGTTTGGATCGCATGCAGTATATGGATCAATCAGGATTATATGCAATGGAAGATGTTTTACAGGACCTCAACAAAAGGGATATCAAAGTACTGCTTGTTGGTCTTCTCGATCAACCTAAATATCTGATGGAAAGAATCGATATTATTCCAGACCTAATTCCAAGGGAGGATATTTTTGAGGATTTTCAACCCTGTTTAGACTGGATTACAGCTAACATTGAAGATTTACATTAAAGCCCAAACAAAATTGGGTGCTATGATAATCAACCTGGTGCCCAAAATCTTTTATTATTTCCTCCAATTTCTATCATAGTCCATATTCAAAGACAATTTGCTAAATTTGTCGGCCAATAGCGCAGCCGACCATGATAGAGACTATTAAAGAACACTTGGCAGAAGTTGAAAAATTTGTTTCAACCTCTAAAGAGGAAATAGAGACTTTCCGAATAAAATATTTAGGGAAAAAAGGACTTTTGAACACCTTTTTTGCCGAGTTCAAAAATGTTCCCAACGAGCAGAAAAAAGAATTCGGTCAAGTCATTAACCAATTGAAAGGGGCTGCGACCGAAAAGGTAAATGCTCTTAAAACCTCACTTGAAAACAGTACGGAAACCAAAGGAAAATATGGCGACTTAACCCGTCCCGGGGAACCTATTGGTCTTGGTGCAAGACACCCTATTTCTATTGTAAAGAATCAAATCATCGATATCTTTTCAAGAATAGGTTTCAACGTTTCGGAGGGGCCTGAAATTGAGGATGATTGGCATAATTTTACGGCCTTAAACCTCCCTGAATACCATCCGGCCAGGGATATGCAGGACACTTTTTTCATCCAAACGGATCCGGATATTCTTTTACGCACACATACCTCGTCCGTGCAGGTGAGATATATGGAAGAGAATAAACCTCCGATTCGGACAATTTCCCCGGGAAGAGTCTATCGAAACGAAGCAATTTCTGCTCGATCGCATTGCTTTTTCCATCAAGTGGAAGGACTTTATGTAGACAAGAACGTCTCTTTTGCCGATTTGAAACAAACACTTCAATATTTCACCTCTCAGATGTTTGGAAAGTCAAAGATTAGGCTCCGTCCATCTTATTTCCCGTTTACAGAACCCAGTGCAGAAGTAGATGTGTATTGGGGATTGGAAACAGAAGCTGACTATCGAATGACCAAAGGCACTGGTTGGCTGGAAATAATGGGTTGTGGAATGGTCGACCCCAATGTGCTTAAGAATTGTGATATCGACCCAGAAGTATATTCAGGATTTGCATTTGGTATGGGTATTGACCGAATTGCATTGCTATTGCACCAAATTTCAGATATCCGATTGTTGAGTGAAAATGATGTTCGGTTTTTAGAACAGTTCAAGTCCTCTTTTTAGGCATCCTTTTTCTGTTTATATTTAGGTCATCAGCTCAATTTATTGAAAAACTACTTGTATGACCTATCGTTTGTTAATCTTTCTTATTTCGGTTGGAATTGGTTTCGCCCATGCACAAAAACCTGCAATAAAAGTTAACCAAAACCGTCTCGAAAACAGCATTTTTGAACTTGCAAAATTTGGAATCCAAGAAAATGGTGAGACTGAAAGGGTTGCATTTAGTGATGCCGATATTGAAGCTCGACAATGGGTGATTCAAACATTAAAAAATCAAGGTTTAGACGTTTCCATAGACTTTGCAGGGAATATTGTTGCGTTAAGAAAAGGCAAGAAATCCAACCTTAAGGCTATATCTTTTGGGTCCCACATTGATAGAGTCCCTAACGGAGGAAATTATGATGGATGTGTAGGTTCAATGGCCGCTTTGGAGGTTATTGAAACTCTAAATGAAAACAATATTACCACAAAACATCCACTTGAGGTTATCATATTCTCCAATGAAGAAGGCGGGGTTATGGGCAGTAGGGCCATGTCGGGTCATTTAGGAAACAGTGCCTTGCAAGTGGTCAATTCTACAGGATTTTCTATGGGTGAAGGTGTCATGCGATTGGGTGGTGATACAACCAGGATAACGGATGTGCAAAGAAATAAAGGAGATATGGCAGCTTTTCTGGAATTGCATATTGAACAAGGCGGAATACTTGAAAAAGAAAAGCTTGATATTGGAATTGTTGAAGGTATCGTCGGATTAAAATGGTGGGACGTGGTTTTCACCGGATTCGCCAACCATGCTGGAACAACTCCAATGAATGCTCGTCAAGATGCCTTGCTGGCCGCCGCAAAATTTATAGTCGCAGTAAACGAGGTCACTAACAGTTTTGAAGGTTCACAAGTCGGAACTGTAGGTCGAATCAAGGCCGACCCTGGTGCTCCCAATGTAATTCCGGGCAAGGTGGTCACCAGTTTGGAAATTCGCGATTTGTCCTCAGCTGTAATCGAAAAAGTCTTTCAGGCCATTAAAACCAAAGGGGAAGTGATAGCGGCTGAATCCAATGTTGGTATTGAATTCAGGCCTTTGGACACCACTGCAGCTCCCGCATTGACCGATACTACAATTCAAAAAGAAATTGAAAACTCAACAACCACTCTTGGGTTGACCCATAAATATATGCCAAGTGGCGCAGGACACGACGCCCAAGATATGGCAACCATTGCACCCACCGGGATGATTTTTGTTCCCAGTAGGGGCGGAATTAGTCATTCACCAAAAGAGTTCACATCAGCAAAGGACATGGCCAATGGTGCCAATGTGCTACTTCAAACAATTCTTGCCCTTGACAAAAAGTTAGAGTAACGGATTATTACATTAACTCTTTTTTCTCAAGATTAAAAAGCTTGCATTTGCAATTAAGGAAATACTCAACCAGTATGTGATCAAAATAACTAAGCCAGACAATTTAAAAGTGGTTTTAAACTTATTTATTGCAATGATGGTGTCAGAGAACATAAAAAGTAATACCGCAATCCCAATTAAGCAATATACTTTTTGTTGTTGTTTCAAAAACAGCCCAGTTCCCTGCCAAGCCATAAAAACAATTACAATAACGTAAACGCCCACTGGTATTTCCATCGATCCCAAATCGGGCCGTAGCCAGATAAATAGTCCCCCTCCTATAGTCATAAGAATAAATAGCAACGCCCAATGAAATTGAAACCCTTCAAGTTTGATAAATCCTGTCGCAAACAGCAAATGACCTATTAGAAAGGACCCAAGTCCAAATACAAAATATTCTTCTTTGAGGAGTAACACATCTCCTATCAAACAAAAAATTAGTGCAGCAATTATTATGTTCTTGAACTGCCACATCCGATTATTTGTCACAAAAAACAACAAAGACAGAATTAGCACGGTAGTCAAGGGTTTACATATGGAATAGAGGAATGTTTGGCCTAAATAATCGAAAATTATCGCCGCTAGGGCTGAAATCATGCTCAGGACATTTATAGTCTTTCTTAGGTTGGAAATTTCCATTACCATGCATTAAATGGTGTTTTGCTTAGCTGGGAGTTGTAATATTTAATCTCTCCCGTAACCTCTTTTCCCAGCCATTCAGGTTTCTCAAATATCTCATCCTCATGATTCAGTTCAATCTCTGCTATGATCAAGCCCTTATTCTCTCCGAAAAACTCATCTACCTCATAAACATGATTTCCAATAGGAACATGATATCGATTTTTTTCCAGAATCACCGCTTCGCATAAATCAATAAGGTTAACCGCTTCAGAAGCTTTAATTTCAGTTTCCCATTCGAATCGGGTAGTACCTGATTTATTACTCAGCCCCTTAACGGTTAAAAAGGCTTTGTCCCCTTTTATCCGGACTCTAACTGTACGTTCTGGGTCCGTATTCAAGAACCCCTGAACAATGCGGACTTGAGTACTTGCACTTTGCTTGTACCTATCAGATTTGACCAAAAACTTTCGTTCAATTTCCAAGTGTTCCATCAAACTAAATATACCCTAAATTTGAGTATGGACTTTGATTTTCCCTTACGAAAAATCATTCATGTGGATATGGATGCATTTTATGCTTCTGTTGAACAACATGACAACCCTGAATTGAAGGGAAAACCTATTGCTGTCGGCGGAGGTTCAAAACGCGGCGTAGTCTCCGCCGCCAGTTATGAAGCCAGAAAGTTTGGGGTACGAAGTGCCATGGCTGGTTATATAGCCAGGAAAAACTGCCCAGAACTCATCTTCGTAAAACCACGTTATGACCGCTACCAAGAAGTTTCCAAACAAGTCCACCGCATTTTTTTTGAATATACTGATTTGGTAGAACCATTGTCTTTAGATGAGGCATATTTGGATGTGACTGAAAACAAAAAGGGAAACCCTTCCGCTACATTGATTGCCAAGGAAATTCGAC
Source organism: Flagellimonas rhodophyticola (assembly GCF_049332665.1). Taxonomy (NCBI): domain Bacteria; kingdom Pseudomonadati; phylum Bacteroidota; class Flavobacteriia; order Flavobacteriales; family Flavobacteriaceae; genus Flagellimonas; species Flagellimonas rhodophyticola. The sequence goes on from NZ_CP186326.1 coordinate 468,289, forward strand.
AGAAAATTTTGGATGCCACAGGTTTAACTGCTTCGGCTGGAATCTCAATTAATAAATTTATTGCCAAGGTGGCAAGTGATTACAACAAACCCAATGGACAAAAAACGGTGAATCCAGAGGAGGTTACAGCTTTTCTTGAAGATCTTGATATTCGAAAATTTTATGGTGTCGGAAAAGTTACTGCTGAAAAAATGTACATGCTTGGCATCTTTACTGGCAAGGATTTGAAACAAAAACCCATAGAGTTTTTAGATGAGCACTTTGGCAAAAGCGGAAAATATTACTACCACGTTGTTCGCGGAATCCACAATAGCCAGGTAAAACCGCACCGGATTCCAAAATCGGTTGGTGCCGAACGTACTTTTTCCGAAAACCTCAGCAGTGAAATTTTTATGTTGGAAAAGCTTGAAAACATAGCCATCGAACTTGAAAGAAGACTTAAAAAGTCAAAAATTGCAGGAAAGACCATTACGTTAAAAATCAAGTATAGCGATTTTACCTTGCAGACAAGAAGCAAGACACTTCAATATTTTATAGCAGACAAAGAATTGATATTGGAAACAGCCAAAGAATTACTGTATCAATCATCGATGGAAAACTCGGTTCGTCTTTTGGGTATTTCCTTGGCAAACCTCAATACTGAAAAAAAAGAGGAAAAACCTCAAGATGAATCCGTAATGGTGCAGCTAAAGTTTGATTTTTGAAAAGTGCCAATTAAGAATTCTCTATATTTTGTTCATCGAAATGGAAACGGTCCATACGAAAACGGAAGAGATAAAAATACCAATGGTATTTGCCCAAAATGCTTTCTTTTTTTCAATTCGGAATAAGTAAGAGGCGATGCTGCCGGCATATACTCCTGTTCCTGGTAAAGGAATCATCACAAAAAGCATTAGGCCAAAAAACCCAAATTTTTCAATTTTCTTTCCCGAGCCAGATTTAGCTCGTTTAGCAATAAATACTGCTGACTTTTTATAAAATCTCCATTTAATAAGATGACGGTTAATATATTCAAGAAAAAACATCATCAACGGAAAGACTGCCACATTGGCCAAAAAACAAGCCAGAAAAACCACATAGCTGTTAAGACCTTTCACAATACCGTAGGGTATACCAACCTTGGCTTCGCCAAAAGGAGATAAACTCCAAAGTATAGAGGTCAATAGATCCAACATTGCAACTTTTTTAGTTTGCAAAACTACGTGAAAACGGCATCACCCACTGTTAAAAAGACTTATAACTTCAGGTATTAGAGAGAGCATGCACGTTTTGATCCAAAATAACCCAGACAGACCAGTCTTTTTTTATCTTTACCCCATGGAAAAACCTACACTTCGCGAAAAAATTGTTAGTACAGCTGGTAACCTCTTCTATGCCCAAGGGTATAACTCCACAGGAATCAACGAAATTATTGATAAATGCAGCATCGCCAAGGCTACATTATATAGTCATTTTAAGTCCAAAGAAGATATTTGCATAGCATATTTAACCCAACGGCATGAAGATTTTTTGACGTCATTGAGGAGTTATGTTTCCAAACGTAAAAATGGGAAAAATCAATTATTGGCCATCTTTGATTTTTTACGGGATATGTACCGTGACGAAAATTTTCACGGCTGCTGGGCCCTTAAGACCTTAGGTGAACTTTCCCCAAAACAAAAAAAACTCCTGGGAGTCATTCAAAAACAAAAAAAGGAATTGTTGCTGTATCTGGGCGAGGTGGTGAGTGAAAATATCATAAACATTTCCAAGGCCGAAACTGAAAAGATATCGGGTGGAATCTATCTTCTTTACGACAGTGCCATAACAGAAAGTTACTTATTTAAAAATGATTGGCCAATTTATATGTCGAGGAGCATTGCTCCATCGCTTTTTGCAAATTCCGAATTGGTTTAAACAAAAAGAGCCCCTTATACAAGGAGCTCTTCGCTAACAAATCCACTTTCTTACTTTACAACCAAAGTATTGTCGGTGGAAGTTGGGTTTAATGGACAGAAGTATACGTACTCCCCTTTTTCCAGCTTTGTAGGTTTGGAAGTTTGAGATGTACCGGTTTTAACCGGTTTGGTCACATATGCCGTTTGGATATGGTTTTCCGGCTTGCTAACATCCTGACCTTTTTTTACCAATACAAAACCAACATCATGTCCAACACCATTATTGGTAATATCGAAAACATAGGTTCCAGCGGAAACCGTGATTTGCTTTTGGGTAAACTCACCTGTTGTTTGTTCCAAAGCTAAGGTTTTCACTGGTGCGTCCTTCATCATCCTATCTTGTGCGCTAGCTGAAAATACAACGCCAACGGCCAATACTAAAATTGCAATTACTTTTTTCATTTTTACTTTTAATTATAAATTATTGGGTTACTATTTTTATTAAGCCTCAACAGCTTGTAGAGGTTGTGCAACAGGAAAATCTACCGGAATGTCTGTTGTATTGTTTATATAGTTGGAAATGGTTTTGTCACCAACTAGAACTATAGTGTCAATTAAATTTTCCTTGGTCCATCCAGCAGCAAAGAAATTTTCTACCACAGCAGCTTCAGTAGCTCCCCTGTTTTCGGTGATGTTCTTTGCCAATCTGGCCAAAGCATCCAACTTATTGTCAAATGAAGCTCTACCAGATCTTAGTTCCAAGATTTGGTCCTCTGAGAATCCGTTCATTTTACTAATTGCCGTATGTGCGGACAAACAGTATATACATCCGTTTACTTCACTAACCGCCAGGTTTACTGCCTCTTTCTCCTTTGTCTTCAATGAAGTTTTAGCGTTTGAAAGATTCAAATAATTGCCTAAGGCATTTTCTGAATGCGCATAGGTTGCAAAAAGGTTGGGAACAAAACCAACAGCTTTTTCCAAATTGTCAAATATTGCCTGGTTAGCTTCGCTAACTTCTTCTCTTTTGGGAACATTAAATGTGCTCATAATTCTAAATATTAAATGTGTTGTTATAAGGGTTAAAAATTCGTTACAAATGGTTTTTCTGCATCACAATAGAAATCATGATGATGTTTTTGCTCGCAATGTGCTTCAGATATGATGGGTTGCGGCGCTGGTCTTTTAACCGTTCTGAAAATCTCAATGAGATTGAAAATTGATTTTTCCTTTGCTTTCATCTTTATCTTGTTTTAATTATGGCACAAAGATGTTGCAAAAGGGAAGGGAAGTGTTAGCAGGAATTTCCCGATGGCTTGCCTAAATTTCCTTTAGGCCATTTCCAAAGTGTTTTCGCGGTATTCTGAAGGTGTCATTTGGGTCATTTTCTTAAAAAAACGACTAAAATGGGCTGGGTCATTGAACCCCAGATCGAAAGCGATTTCTTGGTTTTGCTTATCCGTAAAATGAATAAGACGCTTCGCTTCTAGTGCAAGTCGTTCCAAAATAACTTGTTGAGGAGGTTTTTGATTGTAAATGTAAAACAAGTTGGACAGTGTTTTTGGGGATTTGAACAACATCTCGGCATAATCACTCACTTTCCGCTTTGTTTTATAGTGCATGTCCACCAAATAATTGAACTTTCTGATTACATCTATTTGATCGTTCTTAAGTGTTTTTACGATCAATTGTTCCTTGGCCAGCCGAGTGCTCATGATAATCAATCGCTTCAACAACATTTGAAGCATATCACCTTGAATATTATCTGGAGTCGAGAACTCTTCCACAAAAACATCAAACCAAAGGTTGAATTTCTTCAGTTGATTGTCCGGAACGGAAATGATGGGTAAATCTTGTGTTCCAAAAAACAAAATCCCATTACAAGAAACCTCACTATCATGATCGGAGATACAATAAAATTCTCTGTTAAAAAGGATTGCTGAAAGGGGTAAATGCGTTTTGGAAAAAGAAACATGTTGCAAGTAGGTAACAGTTACCAATTGATTTGGGTCAAGTTGCAGTTCCAAATCATCCACAATAATTGTTAGGGGTTCTTCATTTCTGTTCCAAAGAAACTTAATGGTGTTGACTGTAGAGGAGAACCTTAGATTATCGTTTTTTATGTCATCCGTGAGGCCAAGTATCGATCCTAGTTTGGGGTCTTTATATTCGTATCTCATTGGCTAAATCTTTCTTGCGCTTTCTTAAAAAATGTCTGTTTTCCTCCTATTAGTCCAGATATTCTGTTGATACTTACATCTAGTTAACACCCTAATACCGAGACAATCTTTAAACAATACTGTTAATTTTTAAGTCAGATTTTATCACCTATCAGACTTTTTATAGTATTGGGTATGGAAAAGTTAAAATATTATGATGAGGCCGCCTATAATTTCTATTCAAATTCAGAAATAAAAGGCTTTACTATAAACTCGCTGGATTTTCATGCAAGCAATTTCGATAAGGTTTGCAAAAATCTAAATGACGTTAAAATTCTTAGTGACCTTGCTGAGAAGGGAAGATGGCATGGAGAGCTTTCTTTTCGAAGCCAAATTTTGAAGAATGAGCATGTTGTTGTAGTAACTGATCCACATCTTAACATCGTCTATGCTTCTCAGAATATGTACGGCATGAATGGTTATCAACCTGATGAAGTATTGGGGAAAAAGCCTAATATGTTTCAAGGTGTTAAAACCAGCGAAGAAACCAAAAAAGTAGTTTCAACAGCAATAAAGCAGCAAAAAGCTTTTGAAGTTGTTTTACTGAATTATAGAAAAGACGGCTCCACTTATAATTGTTGGATACAGGGTTCCCCGATTTTTGACAAAACTGGTAAAGTCGTGAATTTCATCGCCTTTGAAAAAGAGGTTGCTTAATAGTATACCTTTTTCCTACTAGAAGTTGCAGGTTTCTATTTCGGTAACTCGGAGCGTATTCACCATTCCTTTTTCCTTTATTGGCATTGCGGCAAGGCTAATTAGCATATCACCAACTTCCAAAAAGCCTTTTTTACAAGCAATTTGGTTCACGTCGTCAATTGTCTCATCTGTTGAAACATAGCGGTCATAATAGAACGCCTTAACTCCCCACAAGAGGTTTAATTGAGTAAGAATTCTTCTATTTGAAGTAAATACGAGAATATGGGCGCTTGGTCTCCATGCGGAAATCTGAAATGCAGTATACCCGCTGTTTGTCAATGTAGAAATAGCCTTTGCCTGAATCTCATTGGCCATAGTGGCCGCATGGTAACAAACCGACTTCGTAATATATCTTTTGGTTCGAATATGCGGCGGAGTTTGCGGAACACTAATTAAATTGGATCCTTCTACACTCTCCAAGATACTTGACATTTTTTCAATGACTTGAACAGGGTAATTTCCGACTGAAGTTTCACCTGATAGCATTACTGCATCCGCTCCGTCCATTACAGAGTTGGCCACATCGTTCACTTCCGCTCGTGTAGGTGTCAAACTAGTAATCATAGTTTCCATCATTTGGGTAGCTATAATTACAGGAATTCGAGCTTTTTTAGCTCTCAGTACCAATTGTTTCTGAATCAATGGCACTTCGTGGGCCGCAACCTCTACACCAAGGTCTCCCCTTGCAACCATTAATCCATCACAGTAAGCAACAATTTTATCAATATTTTCAACGGCTTCAGGTTTCTCAATTTTTGCAATGATAGGAATCTTGTGCTCCGTATGTTTGCTTATGAGGTTCTGAAGGTCCATGAGGTCTTCACTGTGTCGCACAAATGACAATGCCATCCAATCCACCTCTTGACTTATGGCAAAAATGGCGTCTTTGATATCTTTTTCGGTAAGGGCTGGTAAAGAAATATCTGTATTAGGAAGGTTCACGCCTTTTTTAGACTTTAAAGGTCCTCCCTGAATCACAGTAGCCCTAACCTCATCTTTTCCATTGGTCGATTTAACCTCAAAAATCAATTTTCCATCATCCAACAAAATACGCTCACCCGGCTTAACATCCCTTGGAAAATTGGAATAGTTCATGTACACTCTTTGGGCAGTTCCTTCAAATGGCTCTCCAGTGGCAAAAGCAATCTCGTCACCAGGTGCAACAACAGCTTCTCCTCCCATAACCCCTACTCTCAATTTTGGCCCTTGTAAGTCGGCAAGAATAGATGTATTTACCTCCATTTCTTCATTGAGCTCCCGAATCATTTGGATTCGTTTGGCAACATCATCATGGGAAGCGTGGGAAAAGTTTATACGGAAAACATCAACCCCGGCCTCGATCATCTTTTTAAGCACATCTTTAGTGCTTGTAGCGGGTCCTAATGTTGCTAATATCTTGGTCTTTTTTCTAGTTGGCATTACTTAAAAGATTAAGTTTCTTTTCGATTTTAAAGTTTGCGCATTAACCTGATAAGCGGTTATTACACTAGGTATTTTGTTTATTAATTCTACATATGAATCAATAATTAATTCACATCCTGCATCCACTTTCAAAAAATAATCCACTTCCCTTTTTTCCTTTATCAAATAATCTGTCCTAATAGAAGAAGTGCTGTTTTCGAATAGACCTGAAGATGGCATTATTTCCATGATTGCACATTTATTGGCAATAAGGGTCCAATAGTTGTCACTTAGCCCATCTTCCCATTCAAACATTGAAAATGAAAGGCTTTGATTCAATTCAAGGTCGCTTTTCATTCGTTTCAAACGCAATCCACAAATGAAGTTTATTGCATAACCCATCGCATAGTCTTCCAAACCACAATGAATGGCAATAAGCTGAAAATTATCATCGTAAAAATCAGCAGATATCTTGTGCGTTGTCAACATGTTTCAAAAGCGAACCGTAAATATAGTCTTAATACCTTTTCTAGCCTAGTTGAAAGAAAACAATACGTGACAAAACCGAACGAAAACGTTTGAGTTTACACTTATTTAATGCTGTGGATTTTCAATTTTACTCTGTAATGCAAAATATGCTCTTTTGGAAGCTTTTTCCTCAGCCTTCTTTTTGGAAGTTGCCCTGGCCTTTGCGGTTATCTTATCTCCAATGGATAATTTTACACCAAAATGCTTGAGTTCATCATTCCCGGTATCCTCATAAACATCATAGCGAAAGGTTTTCTTTTGTTTTTGGCACCATTCAATAACCAAACTTTTATAGCTTATGACCTTACCTTCCAATTGTTCAATATCAACATAGGGGTCTATCACTTTCGCGTTGATAAATTTTTCGCAATACTGGTATCCTCTGTCCAAATAAATAGCTCCTACCAGAGCTTCGAACACATTTCCATGGATGTTTTCACCAAAATGCGATTTAGGAATCCTACTTTCCACAAAACGTAATAGTTCCAAGTCCTTCCCTAGCTCATTTAAATGCTTTCGACTGACTATTTTGGAGCGCATTTTGGTAAGATAACCCTCATCTCCTTCTGGGACTTCATTGTACAAGTGTTTGGAAATAATTGTACCTAACATTGCATCTCCCAAAAACTCCAACCGTTCGTAGTTCATTGGATTTCCCTCTGCATCCCGCTTGTTCACGGATCGATGTAAAAAAGCCTTTTTGTATATGTCAATGTCCTTTGGTTTGAAACCAAGAATTTTTTTTATCCCCGAAAAAAAATTCCCATCCGTTTTCGGATGGGAATTGAATATTTTGGAGGAAAATTTCATCGCTTACAAAACTACCCTATTTTTCTAAATAGAACACATGCGTTATGACCGCCAAACCCAAAGGTGTTGCTCATGGCCACATTCACTTCTCGCTCTTGCGCCTTGTTAAGCGTAAGGTTTAAAGTAGAGTCTATATTCTCATCTACAACGCTGTGGTTAATAGTTGGGGGCACCAAACTGTGTTCCATTGCTAATATTGAGGCAATCGCCTCAATAGCGCCTGCTGCACCTAATAAGTGCCCAGTCATGGATTTGGTTGAATTGATGTTGATATTTGGGGCGTGAGCTCCAAATACCTTGGATATTGCCTTTAATTCCGCTACGTCACCGAGTGGCGTAGAGGTTCCATGTGTATTTATCGCGTCCACATCTTCAGGATTCAGACCTGCATTCTGCAAACAGTTTTCCATTACTTTAACCACTCCTATCCCTTCGGGATGCGGCGCGGTCATATGGTGGGCATCACTGGAAAGGCCTCCGCCCAAAACTTCAGCATATATTTTTGCTCCACGTGCTTTTGCATGCTCGTATTCTTCAAGAATAAGTGCTCCAGCGCCTTCTCCTAAAACAAAACCGTCCCTAGTAGCATCAAAAGGTCTTGATGCAGATTCTGGACTATCATTTCTGGTAGATAACGCATGCATGGCATTAAATCCACCCATACCAGCAATGGTAACGGCAGCTTCACTTCCACCAGTTACAATTACATCACAATGCCCAAGTCTAATATAGTTAAGGGCATCTATCATGGCATTTGCCGAAGATGCACAGGCAGATACTGTAGTATAGTTGGGGCCCATAAATCCATGTTTAATGGATATGTTTCCCGGTGCTATATCTGCAATCATTTTTGGGATAAAGAAAGGATTGAACCTTGGTGTTCCATCACCACCGGCATACCCGATCATTTCATTTTGAAAGGTTTCAAGCCCTCCAATTCCAGCTCCCCAAACAACGCCAACCCGGAACTTGTCAACTTTTTCTAAGTCTAGACCCGAGTTTATTATCGCCTCATCTGAAGAAACCAAGGCATATTGGGCGAACCTGTCCAGCTTCCTGGCTTCTTTTCTATCAAAAAAGTCTTGAGGCTCATAGCCTTTGAGTTCACAAGCAAACTTGGTCTTAAACTTTTCGGTATCGAAGTACGTAATGGGAGCGCAACCGCTCTTCCCATTCTTAAGTCCTTCCCAATAAGCCTCTAAATTGTTACCAATAGGTGTAAGTGCGCCCATTCCGGTAACCACTACTCGCTTTAACTGCATTGAACTATTTTTTACCCTTTAGAACCTAAATTATAAAAAAATTATCCATGTGATGATCATCACATGGATAATTTATAATCTTTAGTAAAATATCATATATATTACTTCGCTTCTTCTATATAGCTAATGGCTTGACCAACAGTTGCAATGTTTTCTGCTTGATCATCAGGGATTTGAATATCGAATTCTTTCTCAAACTCCATGATAAGCTCAACAGTATCCAAGGAATCCGCCCCTAAATCGTTGGTAAAGCTAGCCTCGGCTACTACTTCATTTTCATCTACACCTAGTTTATCAACGATGATAGCCTTTACTCTTGATGCAATGTCTGACATAATTATATCGGTTTTAAAAATTTAATCGGGGCAAAAATATAAAACTTTGGATTAAATACACCATTTGTCGATAAAATGTGCCTCAAATTAAACATCTTAGGTCCTAGTATATTACTTTAGCCTTGAAAAATCAGATTTAAATTGAATCAATTTTATTGAATGAAACGCATAGTAATCTTAGCCTCTGGCAGTGGTTCAAATGCCGAGAATATTGCTTCGTATTTTAAAGGAAGTAGTACTGTGGAAATTACGGCAATACTTACCAACAAAAAGAACGCCAAGGTTTTGGAGCGTGCCGATAGACTTGGCATTGCTGCTTTCTACTTTAATAGAGAAGCGTTTTCAAATGGTGAAAGTCTTGTAGAAATCCTTAAAAGTCTAAAACCTGACTTAATAGTATTGGCCGGGTTTTTATGGAAAATACCTTCTTCATTAATTTCTGCTTTCCCCAATAAGATGATTAACATTCACCCTGCATTATTGCCTAAATATGGTGGAAAAGGCATGTACGGTATGAAAGTGCACCAAGCCGTAAAAGAAAATTCTGAGCCCGAAACTGGCATCACAATTCATTATGTAAATGAGAATTATGATGAAGGTGCCATAATATTTCAGGCCAAAACTGCTGTCAAAACTTCCGATAGTGCGCATGACATTGCGGAAAAAGTGCATCAATTAGAATATGAACATTTTCCTAAAGTGATTGAAAAACTCTTGAAATAACATGGGTGCCAAAAAAAAGTTTTATGTAGTCTGGAAGGGCAAACACCCCGGCATTTACGAGACATGGGATGACTGCAAAGCACAAATTGAAGGTTTCAAAGGAGCTCAATACAAATCTTTCCCAGAATTCAAAGAAGCGAAAAAAGCCTTCAACGGTAATTATTTGGAGTACAAAGGAAAATCCAAAAAGAAAAAAGAACTGTCACCAGAAGCGCTTTTAAAAATTGGACAACCCAATTACACTTCGATTTCGGTAGATGCCGCCTCTAGTGGTAACCCTGGCAAAATGGAATATCAAGGAGTAGACACGAAATCAAAAAAAGTTCTTTTTAAGCAGGGACCTTTTGAACAAGGAACTAATAATATCGGAGAATTTTTGGCACTGGTTCATGGTCTTGCTTTTTTAAAGAGTAAAAACAGTAATCGTATTATTTACTCCGATTCCAGGATTGCGATTGGCTGGGTCCGTAAGAAAAAGTGTGGCACCAAATTGAAAAAGAATGCCAAAAATGCCAAGGTTTTTGAACTTATCGATAGAGCAGAAGACTGGCTCAAAAAAAACCGTTTTAACACCCCTATTGTGAAATGGGAGACTGGTGCTTGGGGAGAAATTCCTGCTGATTTTGGAAGAAAATAAGCCCAATGAACCTTGTTTTATCTCCTTTGTCTTAAAAAGACTTACAGTTGCTTTAAATGGTATTGCTAAAGTGTATATTTGCAACAAATTTCAGGAATGGGCAAATTGTTGATTGTTGGAAGTGTGGCCTTTGATGACATTGAGACACCTTTTGGCAAGAGCGATAAAATATTAGGCGGAGCAGGAACCTTTATAGGTTTGGCGGCCTCACAGTACAATTTAGAATCAGCAGTGGTTTCTGTAGTAGGTGATGATTTCCCAGAACGCTACATTGACCTTCTTGCCGAACGAAATATAGATGTTTCAGGAATTGAGATTGTAAAAGGAGGAAAGACCTTTTATTGGAAAGGAAGGTACCACAACGACCTAAACTCAAGGGATACTTTAATTACCGAACTAAATACCCTGGCCGATTTTAATCCTATTGTTCCCAATGGTTTTAAAGATGCCGACGTTGTCATGCTTGGTAATCTCCATCCGAATATTCAAATGGGTGTAATCGATCAAATGAAAGAACGACCAAAGCTCATTATTCTGGATACCATGAATTTTTGGATGGACAATACTTGGGATGAATTGGTAAAGGTCATCGAGCGAATAGATGTAATTACCATAAATGACGAAGAAGCACGGCAAATGACCAATGAATATTCCTTGGTCAAGGCTGCTGCCAAAATCCAAGAGATGGGTCCTAAATATGTGGTAATAAAAAAAGGGGAGCATGGTGCTCTCTTGTTTCATAAAGATCATATATTCTTTGCTCCGGCATTACCTCTGGAAGAGGTTTTTGACCCAACCGGTGCGGGTGATACCTTTGCTGGTGGATTTGCAGGGTATTTGACAGAGACCAAAAATATTTCGTTTGAAAGCATGAAAAATGCTATTATACATGGTTCCAACCTGGCATCTTTCTGTGTAGAAAAATTTGGCACAGAACGAATGCTGACACTGGAAAAGCAAGAAGTGGATAACCGCTTATTGCAATTTAAAGAATTGACACAATTCAATATAGAGTTAACATAAATACCTGCCCTGATATATCGGGGCTTTTTTATTTTGGTTTGTTATGAGTGATGCGATTAAGCACGAATGCGGAATATCACTGATCCGTTTGCTTAAACCTCTTGAATACTACAAGGAAAAGTACGGTACAGCTTTTTATGGCGTAAATAAAATGTACCTGATGATGGAAAAGCAGCACAACCGAGGTCAGGATGGTGCTGGTTTTGCAAGCATCAAAATCGATATGAATGCCGGGGAGCGGTACATGAGCAGGGTGCGGTCAGCCAAGCAACAGCCCATTCAGGATATTTTTGCCCAAATCAATGATCGTATCAACACGGCGTTCATGGAGAATCCTGAATATGAAAATGATGTTGCTCTGCAAAAAAAGCATATCCCGTATATAGGGGAACTGCTTATGGGCCATGTAAGATATGGTACGTTTGGGAAAAATAGTATTGAGAGTGTTCATCCATTTTTACGTCAGAACAATTGGATGCACCGTAATCTTATCGTTGCTGGGAACTTTAATCTAACCAATGTCCACGAGCTTTTTGATAATTTGGTGAACCTAGGCCAGCACCCTAAAGAATTGGCGGATACCGTGACCGTAATGGAAAAAATTGGTCATTTTCTGGATGACGCCGTTGCCAAACTCTATAAACAGATCAAAAAAGAAGGTTATAATAAAAGAGAAGCTTCACCATTGATTGCGGAACGATTGAATGTCGCAAAAATTCTGAGAAAATCCTCCAAAAATTGGGATGGTGGTTATACTATGGCTGGTTTATTGGGGCATGGCGACGCTTTCGTTGTAAGAGACCCGGCAGGTATACGTCCAGCCTACTACTATAAAGATGATGAAATAGTTGTGGTGGCTTCTGAGCGCCCAGCCATTCAAACCGTATTCAATGTGCACTATGAAGATGTCCAGGAATTAGACCCAGGGCACGCTTTGATCATAAAGAAAAATGGAGGTACCCTCTTAGAGCAAATCAAAGAACCTGTGGAACGCAAGGCCTGTTCTTTTGAGCGCATCTATTTTTCAAGAGGAAGTGACAAAGAGATTTATCAAGAAAGAAAGTTACTGGGCAAACTTGTATTTCCACAAATTTTGAAATCCATTGATGGAAATTTGAGCAATACGGTTTTCTCATATATCCCGAATACCGCCGAGACTTCTTTCTTTGGAATGGTAAAGGAAGCACAGAATTATCTGAACAAACTTAAGGAGGAACAAATTTTGGCGCTTGGTCCAAATATTACTGGTGAGGAACTACATCGGATTTTAGATGTACGTCCACGTATTGAAAAAGTAGCCATTAAAGATGCTAAGCTTAGAACGTTCATTACCCAAGACAGCAGCAGAGATGATCTTGTGACCCATGTCTATGACATTTCATATGGATCGGTCGAAGAAAATGATAACTTGGTCATTATAGACGACAGTATTGTAAGAGGGACTACCTTAAAAAAGAGTATTCTTAAAATTCTTGACCGACTCTCTCCTAAAAAAATCATAGTAGTTTCTTCCGCTCCACAGATTAGGTATCCAGATTGCTATGGAATAGATATGGCCAAACTGGAGGATTTTGTAGCTTTTAAAGCTGCCCAAGCTTTGCACGAAGAACATGGAACTACTCACATTATAAAGGAGATCTACGAAAAGTGCCTTACGCAAACCGAAACTGATGATGCAGAAGTGGTCAACTACGTAAAGGAATTTTATAAGCCCTTCACTGCTGATCAGATATCCAAGAAAATCGCTCAGATTTTGAGTCCCGAAGACATTAAGGCAGAAGTTGATATCATTTATCAAAGCATTGAAAGTTTGCATGAAGCTTGTCCTAAAAACCTTGGTGACTGGTATTTTACTGGCAACTATCCAACACCTGGAGGTAATCGGGTCGTCAATAGAGCTTTCATTAACTTTTATGAAGGTAAAAATCAAAGGGCCTATTAAGGAATCTCTTTAAGAGGAAAATCAATAGTGCATTTCATCGATGAAATAAGCAGGTTGTCGGCTTTTTGTACAATAGGCAAATGTCGCGCCTACTTTAGTATTGCCATAGCATAAGTAGGTTAAGTTCATGGTAAGATTTGGGGCAAAAAAGGTGGAAGCTATTCCACCTTTTTTATTTTAAAGTAATCCCACTTCGTCCTCTCGTAATCCTTTTCTTTAATATTAGTACTCCCCTCCGTCAAGGTTGGCAATTCAACCAAATAAAAGGGGTTTCGTCTAAAAGCTTTTCAAATAACCTAGGCCTTGGCGTACATTTGGAGGACCATAGCATAAGTAGGTTAAGTTCATGGTAAGATTTGGGGAAAGAAGGCGGAGGCAACTCCGCCTTCTTTATGTTTGACTCCCAACCATTTATCAAATTTCCACTATCAATATCCACTTTACATTTGCTCTTAAAAGCAAAAATTTCCTCAAAAACTTTTGTTATTTCTCACAATACCAGTAATTTAGTTTTGCCATAGCATAAGTAGGTTAAGTTTATGGTAAGATTTGGGACGAAAAGGGTGAGGGCTTCCTCGCCCTTTTCTATTATATAAGTTTTATAAAACAAAAAGGCCGGGCTCCAAATGGAGCCCGGCCTTTTATACTATCAATTGGTGATTAACTATTTATTGGAAGCGTAGTTATCGGAAACTTTGTCCCAGTTGATTACATTAAAGAAAGCAGAAACATAGTCAGGCCTTCTGTTCTGATAATTCAAATAGTAAGCATGTTCCCATACATCCAACCCTAAAATTGGGTGACCAGTGCACCCTATTCCTGGCATAATTGGGTTATCCTGATTTGGAGTGGAGCAAATCTCTAACTTTCCACCTTTGTGAACACACAACCAAGCCCATCCTGATCCAAATCTTGTTCCGGCAGCGGCGCTAAATTGTTCCTTGAATGCATCAAAGGAGCCAAAAGCTTCGTCTATCGCTGCGGCCAAATCCCCGCTAGGGGCTCCGCCGCCATTTGGAGACATCACTTCCCAAAACAGGCAGTGATTATAAAATCCTCCTCCATTATTTCGAACGGCGCCATTGGACATATCCAAACCAGAAAGAATGTCCATAATCCCTTTTCCTTCTAGGTCGGTCCCTGCAATTGCTCCATTAAGTTTAGTGGTATATCCGTTATGATGCTTTGTATGGTGTATTTCCATAGTTCTAGCATCTATATGTGGCTCCAAAGCATCATATGCATAGGGCAATTTTGGTAATTCAAAAGCCATAATTATTTTGTTTTTAAGTTATTAATCGTTCTGTAAAAATACGCTTTTAAGCCATATATTCCTTCAAATACTTATTAAGTTCAGCAAGGTAATCCGTAATTTGCCAGAAAAACTTTTTGGAGGTTTCCAACTTTAAAATATACAATGCTTCTGCAGGTTCTGGAAAGACATATACCTTATCCAAAGCTTACCTGAAATTGCTATTGTCAGATGGTTCGCCTGCAAAGTTCAGACAGATTCTTGCCATAACCTTTACGAATAAGGCCGTTGCTGAAATGAAGAGTCGTATTCTTCAAAGTCTACATGACTTTAGCCAGATAGGTGGTTTCGAAAACCGAAGTAGTTTATTCCATGACCTGTGCAAAGAGTTGTCAATTGAACCAGCCCTACTTAAACAGCGCGCCAAGTTGGTGCTTAAAAGAATTTTACATAATTATTCGTTTTTTGAGATTTCTACCATTGACAAGTTCAATCACAAAATCATAAAAACCTTCGCTCGAGACCTTCAGTTGGCGCAGAATTTTGAAGTGGAATTGGACACGGAACTTTTGCTCGAGCAGGCAGTCGGGCAATTACTTGAAAGAGCAGGAAGTGACCAAGAACTCACCAACGTCTTAATTGCTTTTTCTCTTGAAAAAATTGACGATGACAAAAGCTGGAGCATTAATTATGATCTTGTTGAAATTGGAAAATTGCTCTTTCAGGAAAATCACTCCTCGCACATCAATAAATTGCGTTCAAAATCCATCAGTGAACTAAAGGATGTTCAAAAGAATATTCTTGAGCAAATCCAACAAATTGAAAAAAATACAGTTGAAAGGGCGACAGCCGTTCTTGGCGAAATTCAAAATTTAGGCTTTGCTCCTGAAGATTTTCCAAGACAAACATTGCCAAACCATTTTAAAAAGATTGCCGACAAGGAATTCAATATAAGAACGCTTTACAGTAATAAACTTGAACAAAACCTAAAAGAAGGTAAAATTTTAAAATCCAGCGATTCAAGAGATTCCGCTGAACTATCCAAATCGACCCTTTTTGGATATCTAGAAATTAAGAAAAGTCTATATCATCGCGCCTATCTCAAAAATATTTACGGGAATATTGTACCGTTGACTGTGCTAAATGAAATAGCAAAAGAGATAAAAAACATTGAGCTTGAACGAGACATTATTCCTATTTCAGCAATGAACGTCCTCCTTTCAAATGAGATAAAAAATCAACCCGTGCCCTTTATTTATGAAAGACTTGGAGAAAAATATCGCCATTATTTTATTGACGAGTTCCAGGACACCTCACAAATGCAATGGGAAAATCTGATTCCATTAATTGGCAACGCACTTGAAAGTGAGAACGAAAAAAAAGAGTACGGTACGCTTTTTTTGGTAGGAGATGTAAAGCAAGCCATTTATCGCTGGCGAGGCGGCAAGGCCGAACAGTTTTTGGACTTATTGAATCAAAAAGAACATCCTTTTGCTGTGCGACCAAATGTTAGTTCGTTGGACACAAATTGGAGGAGTCACAGCGAAATTGTCAAATTCAACAACAGCTTTTTTACATCGATAGCGCCCTTTCTAAAAAATCCAGACTATCAAAATCTGTTTTTGAAAAGCGGACAGCAAAACGCTAACAACAAAGAGGGGGGGTATGTTGAATTGTCGTTCATTGATTACACAGCAGAGAATAAATTGGAGGAATATTGCTCGCAAGTTCTGAATGCCATAGAAGAGGTGAAGTCCAAAAACTATACCTATTCGGACATCTGCATATTGGTGAGAAAAAACGACCATGGAATGCTTTTAGCCAATTTTCTTTCTGAAAACAACATTCCCATAGTATCCTCTGAATCCTTATTGCTAAAAAATAGTGATGTTGTTTCTTTTCTCATATCCATATTGAGGGTTATCGAGAATGAAATGGACAAGGAAGCTACCTATGAAGTGCTTGTGTTTTTGGGAAAGGATGCATCCAATATGCATGACTTCATTGGCCAATACATCAACAATGTAAAGGATATCCTTTCTGAGAATTACCAGTTTGATATTCATCGCATGAAAAGTCAACCGGTTTTGACCATTCTTGAAGCTGCGATTATTCAGTTTGATTTGGCGCAAATAGCCACTGCACATATCAATTTTTTAATGGATGAAGTATTGGAAGTTGAAAAAAGGCATGGCCCTGGAGTGCATTACTTTTTAAAACATTGGGAGCAAAAAAAGAAAGCCTTTCGCTAACCGCTCCTGAAGCCATGAATGCCGTAAAAATCATGACCGTTCATAAAGCCAAGGGATTGGAATTTCCGATTGTGATATTTCCGTTTGCCAATATGTTGATTGATGATAAACGCAAAAAGAAAAAATCTTGGGTAACCAAAACAAATGAAGAGGAAGATTTACATCTGGACGAATTTTTGGTCAATAACAATAAAGACATGTTGGAGTTTAACGAAAGAACTTCTTCAACTTATTTGGAAGAGGTGTCCAAAACAGAACTAGATGCTGCCAACGTACTTTATGTTGCGTTGACCCGCGCAGAAAAAGGAATGTACATTATTTCAGAAACCACACGAAGCACTCAACCCATTGAAAATGCAAGTTCCTATTCGGATTTATTTCAGCACTATTTGAAGGCGCATGGGGTTTCAGAGAACTCAAATGGAGCGTACACTTTTGGAGCACTTTTGGAGCAGGATTCCAATGCTTCATCCACTGCCCTAAAAAACCTTCCCATTCCATATACCACGAGGCAAAAAAATGAAAAAGGTTTTGTCATTTCAACAAAGTCCAGTGCATTGTGGGATGATGAGAAGAGAGAGGCAATTGAAGCCGGAAATTTGATTCATTTTGCAATGAGTTTGGTCAACTTTGTAGATGATGTTCCAAGTATTCTTGAAAAATTAAAATCGGAAGGACATGTTACCGAAAATCAAACGACCAACGTCTCAAACAAAATGGAGGCTATCGTAAAGCACCCTAGTTTAAAGCAATATTATTCATCTGACTGTAAAGTCATGAACGAACAGGAAATCCTAACTATAGAAGGCAAATCCATGAGACCGGATAGATTGGTGATTTTGAATAATGAGATTACAATTATTGATTATAAATCAGGAAAACCTAGCTATACACATAAGGAGCAGATTTTATCTTATTCCAAAGTCTTACAAGACATGGATTTCATCATAAAAGACACGATAATTGTCTACATTGAACCCGAAATAAAACCCCTTTTTCTTTAAACAAATACTATGTACGGAAAAATCAAAGAACATCTCGCACAAGAACTTCAGGCCATTCAAGAGGCTGGTCTGTTTAAAAAAGAACGGATTATTACCTCGCCCCAAGACGCAGTCATTAAAATTTCAACGGGACAGGAGGTCATTAATTTTTGTGCAAACAATTATCTGGGGCTTTCGTCACATCCAAAGGTAATCAGAGCAGCCAAAGATGCATTGGACTCCCATGGTTTTGGAATGTCATCCGTTCGATTTATATGCGGTACCCAGGATATCCACAAAGAATTGGAGCAAAAAATTGCGAAATTTTATGGGACAGAGGACACCATACTCTATGCAGCAGCTTTTGATGCCAATGGTGGGGTATTTGAACCTCTTTTGACAGCTGAAGACGCCATAATCTCCGATTCGTTGAATCACGCCTCGATCATAGATGGTGTAAGACTTTGCAAGGCAAAAAGGTATCGTTATGCCAATAATGACATGGACGACTTGGAAAAACAGTTGAAACAAAGCAAAGAAGATGGTGCTCGTTTCAGCATAATTGTTACCGATGGTGTATTTTCCATGGATGGTCTTTTAGCTCCTCTTGATAAAATTTGTGATTTAGCAGATCAATATGATGCCCTGGTTATGATTGATGAATGCCATTCCGCAGGATTCATAGGTGAAACAGGAAGGGGCACTTTGGAGGAGAAGGGAGTGATGGACCGTATTGACATCATTACCGGCACCCTAGGGAAAGCACTTGGTGGGGCAATGGGTGGATATACCACTGGAAAAAAGGAAATCATAGAAATGCTTCGTCAACGATCTCGTCCATATTTATTTTCCAACTCCTTAGCTCCAGCAATTGTTGGTGCTTCTATAAAAGTGTTTGAAATGCTGGACTCGGATACTTCACTTCGTGACAAACTTCAGCAAAACACAGAATATTTTAAAAAAGGAATGAAAAAAGCAGGTTTCGATATCATCGATGGAGATTCCGCAATCGTTCCAGTAATGTTGTACGATGCCAAGCTTTCGCAACAAATGGCCGATTTACTTTTGGAAGAAGGTATTTATGTCATCGGGTTCTTTTATCCAGTGGTACCAAAGGGTAAAGCTCGCATCAGGGTACAGCTATCAGCTGCCCATGAAAAACACCATTTAGACCAAGCTATAAACGCCTTTATCAAGGTAGGTAAAGTCCTCAAAATCGTTGAAATGCAATAAAAATCCCATGTAATGCACCAAAAAAAAAGAAAAATTGATTTTGTTAATAAGTCTTAACAACTTACATTTGCTGCTGATAAACACTTAAACTTAAAATTTTGAGCATGAAACATCTTAGCAAATTATTAGTTGTTGCCCTTGTTTTTGTGGGTTTTAACAATATACAAGCGCAAGACGAGAATAATCCATGGCAAGTTAGTTTCGGGGTAAACGCGATTGACTTTTATCCTACAAATGATGCTGACAACATTGCCTCAAGTACTACTTTATTTGATGAGTACTTCAATGTTTCTGATCACTGGAACATTTTGCCTTCTGTTTCTTACGTAGCCGTATCCAAGTACATTGGTGACGGTTTCTCTTTTGGAGCAAGAGGTTCTTTGAACAGGATAGAAAACAATGGAGATTTGTCTGTTGACGATCTTTCTCACTACGCTGTAGATGGTACTTTAAAGTACAACTTCCTTAAAAATACTACTATAGATCCTTTCGCTGAGATAGGTGGTGGTTATACTTGGGTTGATGAAATCGGTGCAGGTACCGTTAATGGAGGTATCGGTGTTAACATCTGGTTCTCAGAAAACATCGGTCTTACATTACAGACCCAATACAAGCATGCTTTCGAAGACTTCTTGATGCAACACTTCCAGCACATGGCTGGTATCAGTATCAAATTTGGTGGAACTGATACCGATGGTGACGGAATCTATGACAAAGACGATGCTTGTCCAGAGGTTGCTGGTTTGGAAGCTTTCAATGGTTGTCCTGATGCTGATGGTGATGGTATTGAAGACAGCAAAGATAGCTGCCCTAACGAAGCTGGTTCTAAAGAAATGAATGGTTGTCCTGATGCTGACGGTGACGGTATTGCCGATAAAGATGATGCATGTCCTAGCGAAGCTGGTATTGCTGCATTGAACGGTTGTCCTGATGCTGACGGTGACGGTGTAGCTGACAAAGATGATCAGTGTCCTAACGAAGCTGGTCCTGCTGAGAACAACGGATGCCCTTGGCCTGATGCTGATGGTGACAGTGTTCTTGACAAAGACGATCAGTGTCCTCAAGTAGCTGGTACTGTTGCCAACAACGGATGTCCAGAAGTAACTGAAGAAGTTCAAAAACAATTGAACGACTACGCTAGAACAATCTTGTTCGATACAGGTAGATCTTCTATCAAAGCTGAGTCTACTTCAGTAATGGTTGATATCATCCAAATCTTGAATGAGTATCCTAACGCTAAGTTTACTGTTGAAGGTCACACTGACAGCGTAGGTAGCGCTAAATTGAACCAGTCGCTTTCTGAAAAAAGAGCTAACGCGGTAAGAGATTTCTTGATTGACAAAGGAATCGGTGCTGCAAGATTGACTGCCATCGGTTACGGTGAAGACAAGCCAATCGCTACCAACAATACAAGAGCTGGTAGAACTCAAAACAGAAGAGTTGAAATCAACTTGATAAAATAATTAGAAAACAAACTGTTTTCTTTTCAAAAAAAGGCTCTGCAAATGCAGAGCCTTTTTTATTTTTAGTCCATGCATCAGCAGAGTTTTCTAGAATACGTATTGGATGATCTGAAAAAGAAGGAAATGCAAATTGAGCATTGCACCTTCATACTTCCAAGTAAACGCTCTGGAACCTTTTTAAAAAAATATATTTCCGAAAGGATTTCCAAAAACATTTTCGCACCAAAAATTTTGTCCATAGAAGACTTTATAGCAGATATTGCTGGTCTTTCTACCACTACTTCCATTGACTTATTACTGATTCTCTTTAAATCATATAAGCAGACCAAACTCAAAACTCACGACGACTTTAATTCCTTTTTAAAATGGGGTCAAACTTTAATCCAAGATTTCAATGAGATAGATCGCTATCTTATCCCAGCACATGATATCCTAAATTACCTTTCGGCCATTAAAGACATAAGTCACTGGTCCTTAAAACAAGAAAAAACCGAATTAGTCCAAAACTATTTAGCGTTGTGGAATCAATTGGAATCCCTTTATAATACGTTTACCACATCACTTTTACAACAGAACAAAGGATATCAGGGCTTGGTTTATAAAACGGCAGTGAAGCATTTAGACAGCTATACCGTAAATCGTGAAGATGGACCCCTTGTTTTTATTGGATTCAATGCACTTAATACAGCTGAATCCAGAATAATTCAACACCTACTGGAACAACCAAACACGGAAATCTATTGGGATATTGATTCACACTTTCTTGATGATAAAATCCATGATGCCGGGCTATTCATTCGAGATTATCAAAATGAATGGCCTTTTTACAAGCAAAACAAATTGCAAGGTGTTCACAATGATTTTTTATCATCAAAAAACATAACGATTACCGGAGTTCCTAAAAGTGCATCCCAAGCCAAATATGTGGGGAACCTGGTGGATGTTCAAACAAGCGAGATACATGAAGGGATTAAGAAAACGGCCCTCGTACTAGCTGATGAAGCTTTGCTCAACCCAATTCTAAAAGCCATTCCTTCCCACATAGAAGAAGCCAACATAACCATGGGGCTTCCACTAAACAATACAGTTCTTTATTCCTTTTTTGCTTCCTTTCTTGAACTCAGTATTGCACATTCCGATAAAGGTTGGTTTTATAACGATGTTCTTCAATTTGTTTCCAATCCATATTGTAAAAGTCTTGCACAATCCAAAGAATTCTCTTTTTTACAAAATCTGGATACCGACATCAAGAAAAACAATTGGATATACCTTAATCCTGCAATTATTTTAAAACATTATCCTTCGGCAGATAAGATTGACCTAGCATTCCCGGAGAAAACGATTTCTCCTTCACAATGGATTGATAATTGCTTGGCTCTGATCCAACTGTTGAAGTCCCATTTTCAAACCATGGACAACGCCATGGAGCTTGAATATTTGTACCGTTTCTATTCCCTATTCAATCAGCTACATTCCCAGCTGTCCGAAGTCGATTTTATAAAAGACTTAAAAACCCTAAGAAGCTTTTTCAAACAGTTAACGGCCAGTGAAACATTGGATTTTATAGGGGAACCTCTTTCTGGGCTTCAAATAATGGGAATGCTGGAAAGTAGAAATCTAGATTTTGAGACCGTAATAATAACCTCCGTCAATGAAGGTATTCTTCCCTCTGGAAAGTCAAACAACTCTTTTATTCCCTTCGATGTAAAGCGAGAATATGGCCTTCCGACCTATAAAGAAAAAGATGCCATTTATACCTACCATTTCTATCGTCTGATACAAAGAGCTAAGAACATTCATATCATTTATAACACAGAGCCCGATGTTCTGGAAGGAGGTGAAAAAAGTAGATTGATTTCTCAATTGCTTACTGATGATGCAATTTCTAAATATGTATCCCACCAAATAGCATCCCCCGAGGTCAAAATTAAACCCTCGAAGCAAATAGAAATAACCAAAACTCCCCTGCTTCAATCGGACATCAAAAACTTGGCCCAGAATGGGTTCTCACCAACTTCATTGACCAATTATATTAGAAATCCCATAGATTTTTATAAAAGAAATATTCTAAGAATAAACGATATCCAGGAGGTAGAGGAAAATATCGCAGCCAACACCTTTGGGACTATTATACATGATAGCCTTGAGCAGCTTTACAATCCGTATCTAGGACAATTCTTGACTGTTGAAAGACTTTCTGAAACCATTCAATCTGTTCCGAAAGTGGTCCGACAACATTTCAAAAAGCTATTGCCTGGGGCGAACCTGGAAAAGGGTAAGTTTCTTTTGGTTTTTAATGTGCTTGTAAAATATCTAGAAAAATTCATAGAACTGGAGAAGGGAATGTTGTCAAGACATCAGATTCGCATCTTGGAACTGGAAAAAAAGCATTCGATTGAATTGCATATTAAAGGATTGCCATATCCCATCAAACTTAAGGGAACCATTGATCGTGTTGATGAAGTCGACGGTGTAACAAGAATTGTAGATTATAAAACCGGAAGGGTAGATCCAAAAAACGTGAAAATTCCTCACTGGGATGAATTGATTGCGGATTATGACAAAAGCAAAGCTTTTCAATTACTTTGCTATGCGCTACTTTTTACTAAAGAAAAGAATGTGCAAAATCTGAACGCGGGTATTTATTCCTTTAAAAATCTTGGTCAGGGGTTTTTACCCTTTACCTCTGAAGGCACTTTGATAACCCCTGAAACTCTTGACAATTTTAAAACGTATTTGGAAAAACTCATTTTGGAAATCTGTAATCCAAACATTCCATTCACCGAAAAGGAACTCTAGTCTACTTTAAATCAGGTCGCGTAGGACGTACTTCTATTTTACTGGGCAATGTTCTAGGATGCATCTGCAATAAGTCGACTACAAGCTTTCCTATGTCTTCTGCTTGTATTTTCCATGCATCTTTCTCCGATGGTTCGTTTCCATTAAAATGTGTTGCTACAGAACCGGGCATTATGGTGGTGACTTTAACATTGTATTTTCTCAAATCCAGCATAGCCGCTTGGGTAAATCCAACCACCCCAAACTTAGTGGCATTATATCCCGCTCCCTGGGCAAAAAAATTGGTTCCTGCCAAACTGGCCAAGGTCATATAGTAACCTTCTGAAGATTTTAGGGCTTCAACCGAGGCTTTCAACGTATGGAACACCCCATTCAAATTGGTATTGATCATCTGGTTCCATTTATCAGCTTCCATTTCATCAACGGGTGCAAAATGGCCAACTCCGGCATTTGCTAGCACCACATCCAAACGACCCCATTTATCCAATATCTGTTGCACAGCACTTTCTTCATCTTCTAAAACGGTGACATCTGAACAAAGGCCTAACACATTTTCATTCCCTAAAGTTTTCATCGTAGCTTCGACACTTTCTATACTTCTTCCGCTAATTGCAACTTTCATTCCTTGTTGCAGCAATGATACTACAACTCCCAGTCCAATTCCTTTTGTGCCTCCGGTGATGTAGGCGACTTTATCTTTTAAATCCATCCAGTTTGTTTTAAAATCCAAAAATCGGTAACATTCGTCTGTAAACCAAAAAAACGAAGGGTCCATGTCCTTTGCAACCTATTGATTTTGAAATTTGAAAAAAAGTCACATCGCCTCAGACATTTTGTTTTAAAAACTATCTTGCAGATTACATAAAATAGTTAGGCTTGTTTCTGATAGATGAACATATATCCTTTAGTATCCTTGAAAATTTTCTAAGAGATAAAAATTGGTTGCAGGAAAACGAGCAAATTACATCTATTTCCAAAGCCGGGGAAGGCAATATGAATGTAGTACTTAGGGTCAAAACCAATATACGGAGCTTCATTGCAAAACAATCCAGACCCTTTGTTCAAAAATACCAACAGGTTCCGGCACCCTTGCATCGAATTGAAGTTGAGCAAAAATTTTACAAAGCCATACAAAAACCATCTCTACAGCAGCACTTGCCAAAAGTTATTGGATATGACACCAACTCATATATGTTGGTTTTGGAAGACTTGGGCCAATGCGAAGATATGAGCACAATCTATCAAGCTCGTTCCATTTCTGGTAACGTTCTCAAAAAACTAATTACGATAGTACAAGAGATTCACCAGGCCGAAGTTCCGAAAGGATTCCCTTCAAACCTTGAAATGCGGAACCTAAACCATCAACATATTTTTGAACTACCCTTCATATCGGAGAATGGATTTTCTTTGGACGATATTCAGGAAGGTTTACAAGAACTTTCTGAACCCTATAAAAAAGACCTCTCTCTAAAAAAGGAAATTGATAAAATAGGAGTCCGTTACTTAGAGCAAGGAGATACACTCCTTCATGGTGATTATTACCCCGGTAGTTGGATGACGACAGAAGAAAATCTATATGTCATCGATCCCGAATTTGGGTTTGTTGGGTTTCCTGAATTTGATTTAGGTGTAATGGCAGCTCATTTAATTATGGCCACTGGCAAACAACACTATTTGAACGAAGTAATAACTGCTTATACTAACGCGGTAGATGCCAAATTAACTGCACAAATAACTGGAATTGAAATCATGCGCAGAATTATAGGGTTAGCACAGCTTCCTTTGGAACGGACTTTGGACGAAAAAGAATATCTTTTACAATTAGGGCATCAACTTATTTTATCATGAGAACATTTTTTACAGTCTTAATTTTCGGAATACTGATGACGGGCTGCAAGCCCAAAAGTCAAAAAATTGATATCCCAGCGCCTAAAAACCAAGCCTACGTAGAGGACTTCTTGAATTTAAATGACACCGTTTACTATGATAAGGTCATGGGAGCTTTGGTAGGTTCGGCAATAGGAGATGCTATGGGCGCCTCAACTGAAATGTGGCACAGGAAAGACATCCAACTGCAATATGGATACATTAATGGCCTTACACCGCTTGTGCGTGATCAATCACCGGAAGGTCCATGGGCACATAATCTTTTGGCAGGCGCTACAACCGATGATACTCGATGGAAATATCTTATGGGCAAATACTTTCAAAGCCATAAAGAAGATCTATCAGCTTCAAATTTCGCCGCATTCATAAGTTCCTATCATAGCTCGTTGACCAATGAACTTGGAGAGAAGAGCATTCAAAAAAATCCAGATTCATTGGATGCACAAATTGAAAAAATCGACTGGATCAAGGAATGGGCTAAGGTTGCCACAGCTTTTCAAAAGGATAGCAAAACCTATGTGGAGGCGCAAAACAGATTTTATGGGGGTGAAATGTCATGTGCCGGACAATTGTACACCTCAATGTTTGGATTAATTGCCAAAAGTCCTTCTGAGGCTTATGAGCTAGCTTATCAGCATAGTCTTTTTGACATTGGCTATGCCAAGGACATCTCTAGTTTAGTATCTGTTTTGACTCACATGGCAATGCGTACCCAAAGCATGGATTCTATTCTTAATACCGTTGCTTTTGTCGATCCCAAGAGATATCAAGATAGCAGATTGATTGGTAGAATTCCTTATGCCTTGTTGGACAATGCGCAAAAAAGTGTACGTAGCATTAAACAGCAACTATTGGTAGATTCATTAATTGTCCAGGATTCAATCACATTCAAAATTCCCAAAGGATTTGAAGGTAGCCCAACTAACTGGGCAAGACAGGAGATGGTTTATCAAATGTTGGAAAAGGAACAAAGGGCCATTGCTTTCCATTCGGCAGAAATCTGGCAAATTCTGGTAACAGCCTTGGAATTTGGTCAAGGTGATTTTGAAAAAACTATGCAATTTATAGTCAATTATGGCAGGGATAATGATACAGTTGCCGCTATTGCCGGTATGATTCTCGGTGCAAAAGTTGGTTATCACAACCTTCCAGATGATCTAAAAGAAGAAGTGCTTCGGGTTAATAAAGAAAATCTTGGAATTGATTTAGAAGCTTTGGCCAGGGAAATAGCCTCGATAGAAAAATAAAAAAGCTCCCAATTTCTTGAGAGTCGTTCTTTTTTAAATCCGGAGAAGAACCCCAGAATCAAATCGGTGACCTCTTTTCCAATTGAAATGACTGTCTCAATATTTTTAAATCTAACCCTATTTAATCTATAGGTAATTTAAAGCTTGGCCATTTTGTATAAATATCGCCGATATTTTTATTTGTAGAGTCCTTCAAATATTGAAGCTTAGCTTTCTTTTGAGTATCGCTAATGATTAAATCATCTTT
This sequence comes from Flagellimonas rhodophyticola, assembly GCF_049332665.1. Taxonomy (NCBI): domain Bacteria; kingdom Pseudomonadati; phylum Bacteroidota; class Flavobacteriia; order Flavobacteriales; family Flavobacteriaceae; genus Flagellimonas; species Flagellimonas rhodophyticola. The sequence continues at coordinate 495,108 of NZ_CP186326.1, forward strand.
AACCGACCGAAGTTGATACATGTAATGATATATATATGATGCATATGCTTCAATAAGGTCAGGGTCATTTTTTCCTTTAAAATATCTCTTGGCTAATGCAAAAGCTGCAATAGCAAAGGCACAAATAATCGGAAAAACTTGAAAACCTGGCATGTTCAATGTAATTAGCTTCAAATTGTTAAGCGATAATAATATAGCGGCCGATAATCCAACCACTATTGTAACTGAATCAATTATAAGCTGCCAGCCTTTTAACTTCTCTTTTCTTTTACCAAGTAACCACCCTAATCTTTCACACTCATCAGCAAGTTCGGAGATTTTACAATGACTCTTCAAATCACTAATCTGTCCATTGAATTCTTTTCTGTTTTCCCCATTCTCATGCATCCTATCCCGATACTTAATGGCGGTTCCATTTTCTAATATTTTTTTTCCCATTTCTTTACTATTTATACATTCCAGGATTTCCTATTGAATCTATCCAGGTACACATGCAATAAAGAACACCCAACAAGACTAATTGCATAATTAAACGACTATGGTCTTGATGTCCAATATATCCCGCGTAAGAATTAAAAACTGGTATGAGGTAAAAGAAAAGGCACGTAATGATATAAGCAGCCTTAATTTTAAAGCTGGCTGAAGTGATGAGCTTTTTTAATCTTTTTTTCTGCCAAATAGAAAAAGAACCAAGGATCAAGAACGCGGCACAGGATTGCCAATCTAATCCAAAGTCAGATCTTAGTTTGTAGGTTAGATGTAAAGACCCTTCAATGGTAAAAAAATACTGTATTAATGATGGCCAAGTTTTGGGATGAAGAACGTAGTAAAGGATTTTTGATTTCATCTCGGTGTATTTTTAATACAGCCTTGACAAATCCACCCTATTTAAACGAGAAAGGCAATCTTCTCAATGGGGTTAGATCTAGCTTTTGGCTGTTGGTTAATCAATTCTTTTTGGGTCAATTGTAAATTCTCCTTTTCAGATAGCATTTCTGTTGTCAAATAATTAGTTTCTCGCTTCGATTTGAAATTCCAATCTTGATATTTCGGAATTTCTTGGGTTCTAGTAATTACCATAATAATATGATTGTTAAAATGTTATTTGTTTCAATATACGAAAAAGTTATATAACTTGTAACATTAATACTAAATATGAGTTAATAAATTATAATTATTAGCTATAACATTTAATAGAATTATGTTATTTTCATCGAATATTTATGTTAATTAACTATACGAAAACGTTTTCGTAAAGTTTTTTGCTTAATTTTAGAGCAGTAAGATCCAAACTAACCAATCACCAAAAAAAAAATTTATAATGACGCCCAAATACTTTTTATTCACCAAAATCCATTCCCATTTCGATGACAAACTGTTCAATGGTCAAACAGAGCTTGTTTCTTGTATCTTAGATGAAGAAGGAGTAATTAACGAACAAGAAAGGGCAGACAGAACTAAGAGTTTATATGTTATCCTAAACAGCGTGATTAATGGAAAAAGGAAACTTGGCAAAAAATTAGAACGCCCTTTCAGACGTGTTTTAGAATCTAAGTTTACTTCTCACCCTCAAGGCCAATCCAACATAGACCGTATTTTTACTTCTTTAGAAAAGGCTTATCAAGAAAATTCTGTTAAAGGCAAAAACGCTGAGAAGGATAAGGTCCTAAAATCTCTCGGCACATTTTGTGAAGCGGCAAATAATGCCTCTGAGATATTCATTGCAATTTCGCAACCCATTGAAACAACTGGCACCAAAATAGGTGCCAAATTTATTGAGTGCATATCGGAGAATTTAGCATTATACGATGATTCTGGCAATCCCAAGAAATATACTTATATCGTACCGCAACTTGAAAATGGCACCCATAAACAAGCTATCAATCTTTGGGGGGCTATTTATGAGGCCAATAAGGATATTGTCTCCTCTTTATATGACAAACTCAATAACTCTAATAACAAAGAGTATATAAGGGTTTTCTCTATTCCATTTGAGGAAAAAGCTTTTATGCTCCCCGCAGTCTGTTTTGATATGGATTCATTCCACGAACAGGCATGTACCGTCTATTTGGAAAATGGCCAGTTAGATATTACCAAGATGCATAATGAAACATTAGAAGTATGGAAGAGCAGCATACATGAGATTACATCGAGAAATTCTTATGAAAATTATGAATGTAAATTCGATGAAGCGTTTGAAACCTTATATGCCAAAGACCTGGCATATGCTTAAAGTTTTTTACTCCCCTGCTTCTCTATGACTACTTATATACATCTTTTGTTTAGGGTATTGGTCGAGAAATTCTATTTTTTGGGAGAAATAAAAAACGCCTCAGAAACGAAACTCCTCTGAGGCATCTTTTATATTAGTGGAGAATACCGGAGTCGAACCGGTGACCTCTTGCCTGCCAGGCAAGCGCTCTAGCCAGCTGAGCTAATCCCCCATAGAGCCCCGCAAAGGAAAGACATTTTTATAAAGTTTCAAAATCGAAGCTTCTTATCTTCTTGCTATTTTTTTACGCTCAATACCAAAACTGGAATAGGAACAAAAAATTCGGATTTTAACACGGTATTCTTTTCCCAAAGCTTTTTGAAAAAGCCTCGTTTTCTTCTAAAAACACACAATAGATCGGGTTGTTGTTTTTGAAAATGTTCCAACACTCCCAAATACGTTGTGCCCTGTTCAGTAATGATCAGCTGTTCACTAATATCCAAAAGTGCCGTGTTTACCTGAAGATCCTCCTCAGAATAGCCAGGCCTCTTCACCAATAACAGGTTTATTTTTGCCCTAAATTTATCCTTAATAGCAGCCAAAGGATTCAACACCCTATTTCTTTTAAGAATTCCAGACCCAAAAGCCGTCAATATACTTTTAATAGGTTTGAATATTGTGCCTTTTGGAACAATCAATGTTGGAATGTTGGTTTGTTTCACAATTCTTCCAGTGGTATTGCCTAGATAAAGCTCTTCCTTAATACCGTTACTTCGAGGTGCTATAATAATTAAATCAATGCCGAGCTCATTGTTTATATCGTTCAAACCATCAATAATATCACCGTTATATGTAGCTATCTTAAGTTCTACATTATTGGCGTTTACCTCATCTATAAGTTCTTTGATATGTTCCTTACTACTTTTAGCTACCTTTTCTTTGACATTTGCCAAACTGCCCGCGGATGAAGTAACTGAAAACACGTCCATAACAAAAACCTTTGCTCCAAAATTGGATGCAAAATCAATAGCATATTGAAGTGTCTCATTTGCGTTCGGTGACGTGCCTATGGGTACCAGTATATTATTCATTGTTTGGTGGTTATGATTATAGTTTAAATTTACAATTTAATTGAAACCAATCCATGATTAGATATGCAAAGATATCCGAAATCGATGATATCATGACCATTACACGTGCTTGCGCAGATAAAATGATTCAAAACGGTATTTACCAATGGAATGAGCATTACCCCACCAAAAGTGCGTTTTTGAAAGATTTGGAAAGAAAAGAGCTTTATGTAAAACAATATGAAGGTAAAGTCATCGGAGCAATAGTAATTTCCACACATATGGATGATGAGTATATGCCGATTGAATGGCTCACACCAAATGGAAATAGCACCTACATCCATCGCGTCTGCATCCATCCTGATTTTCAGGGAATGGGATATGCCCAAGAGCTTATGGATTATGCAGAAGCATATTCTCGCGAAAACAACTTCAAATCAGTTCGTCTGGATACCTTTTCCCAAAACAAACGAAATCAACGGTTTTACGAACAACGAGGGTATCAACGATTGGGTGATATTTTCTTTCCAAAACAAAGTACTCATCCTTTTCATTGTTATGAATTAGTGCTGTAACTTGCACCGACTTTGAAGACCGTAGTTAACTTTAAATCCATAAACCAGCTTGCAATTCCGGCAACAATTTCTGGTATTGCGGAACCCATTCTTTCCATTACCGATACGGCAATTGTCGGGAATATTCCAGTAGATGGACTTGAGTCCTTGGCCGCAGCTGGAATTGTAGGTTCTTTTCTATCCATGCTCATATGGGTTTTGGGACAAACACGAAGTTCTATCTCGGCAATAATTTCCCAATATCTGGGAGCTGGAAAGTTGGAAGAAGTAAAAAATCTACCCGCCCAAGCCATTTTTTTCAACATCTTATTAAGTATTGTGCTATTGCTGTCCACAATTTTTATTGTCGAAGAAATTTTTAGTCTGTTCGAAGCAAGCGGGAAAATTTTGCAATACTGTATCTCCTACTATTCCATTCGAGTATGGGGGTTCCCTCTCACGCTGTTCACTTTTGCCATTTTCGGTATTTTCAGAGGACTCCAAAACACTTTTTACCCCATGGTTATCGCCATTTTGGGTGCAGTTCTAAATATTATCTTGGATTTCATCCTTGTTTATGGTGTTGATGGACTTATTCCAGCTATGTACTTGGATGGAGCTGCATGGGCAAGCTTGATAGCCCAGGCAATAATGGCCATTCTAGCCTTTATTCTATTGTTAAAGAAAACGGACATCAGTCTAAAGCTTGTTTTTCCTCTAAACAAAGAGCTTAAACGATTGGTCTTTATGAGTCTTAACCTGTTTGTCCGGGCATTGGCTCTAAATGCGGCTTTGATCATTGCCGTCAGAGAGGCGACTGCCTTAGGCGATAAATTTATCGGAGCCCATACCATTGCAATCAACCTATGGCTGTTCGCCGCTTTTTTTATTGATGGATATGGAGCCGCAGGAAATAGCATGGGAGGCAAATTGTTGGGAGCAGGTGATTACAAAGGACTTTGGAAGTTGGCTAAGAAAATCATCACTTATGGCATGATTGTAAGTCTTATTTTAATGCTTTTCGGATTTGTCTTTTATAGGCCTATCGGGCACATTTTTTCAAATGAGACGATTGTTTTGAATACGTTTTATGGAATCTTCTTCATTGTCATTCTAGGACTTCCCATGAATACCCTTGCCTTTGTTTTTGACGGCCTTTTTAAAGGATTGGGCGAGATGAAATATTTAAGAAACGTACTACTTACTGCCACTTTTTTGGGCTTTATCCCAACCTTGTATGTTGGCAAATATTTTGGTTGGGGATTTTATGCCATTTGGATTGCATTTGTAGTTTGGATGATGATTCGAGGACTGGCTTTGGTGTGGAAATTCAGAAGAAAGTTCAAACCCTTGGTACAAAACAGTTAATTTAGTGTTTTAAAGAATTGATAACCACAACTAATGCCTACGGACAGAACTAACGGAAGCCTCTATACCAAAATCGAAAATCGAATTGCATTTGTTGAGTTTGGGCATCCGGCCAGCAACTCATTCGTTTCAGAATTATTGGCTCGTTTGGCCAATGAATTTGATAAACTATCCGAAGACAAAGAGGTTTCATTGATTGTATTGAAATCTGAAGGAGAGCGTGCTTTTTGCGCAGGAGCATCCTTTGATGAATTAGTGGCTATTTCTAATCTTGAGGAAGGAACTGCCTTTTTCAGTGGCTTTGCCAATGTAATCAATGCTATGCGAAGATGCAGTAAACCAATTTTTGGAAGAGTTCAGGGCAAAGCAGTAGGTGGAGGAGTCGGATTGGCTTCGGCTTGCGATTATGTATACGCCACAGAGGCGGCATCCATTAAGCTATCCGAAATTTCTATCGGTATTGCACCCCTGGTCATTGCACCTTCCGTGGAGCGAAAAATTGGAAAGGCAGGATTGGCAGAACTCTCTTTAGCCCCAACGGAATGGAAAAATGCCTATTGGGCAAAAGAAAAAGGATTGTTTTCCAAGGTATTTGATTCCATAGCAGAAATGGATAAAGAGCTAGACTTCCATGTCCAAAAATTAGCGTCAAATAATCCAGAAGCTCTCATCAAAATGAAAAGAGTGCTCTGGGAAGGAACCGAGCATTGGGATTCCTTGTTGGTGGAACGCGCTGAGGCTTCAGGTAGACTTGCTTTATCCCCAAATACTAAAAATGCCCTTGAAAAATTTAAGAAGTAATATTTATGGACATACTTTCTTTGTTAAACAGTGATATTGTTTTTCCATTATTGGCCCTTTTGGTCATCGTAGTTTATATTGTTACAAGAATCAGAAACCGCAGAAGGTTTAAAAGATAAAACAGTGTCAGTTTCCAACATCAATCTTCCAATTAACAAAAAGGTCTACTTTGCCAGTGATAATCATTTGGGCGCACCTACTTCAAAAGATAGTTTGCCAAGGGAAAAGAAGTTTGTAGCTTGGTTAGATGCTATAAAAGAGGATGCAGCAGCCATTTTTTTGATGGGTGATCTTTTTGATTTTTGGTTTGAATATAAAACTGTCGTCCCCAAAGGGTTTACTCGAACATTGGGCAAGCTTGCGGAGCTATCCGACATGGGTATCCAGATTACTTATTTTGTGGGCAACCACGATTTATGGATGAACGGTTATTTTGAAGAAGAGCTCAATATTCCAGTGTATCATAAACCGCAACAATTTACCATCAATAACACTTCATTCTTTATTGGACATGGTGATGGTCTTGGGCCAGGAGACAAAGGTTTTAAACGAATGAAAAGAGTTTTCACCAATCCATTGTCCAAATGGTTGTTTAAATGGTTGCATCCTGATTTAGGAGTGCGTTTGGGGCAATATTTGTCCGTAAACAATAAAATTATTTCCGGAGATGCGGATGCCTCTTTTTTAGGAGAGGATAAGGAGTGGTTGATTCTTTACGCCAAACGAAAACTGGAAACCCAGCATTACGATCATTTCATATTTGGACATCGACATCTTCCCATGGAAATAAAACTCAATGAGACATCTACCTATACCAATTTAGGGGATTGGATTTCCTATTTTACTTATGCCGTTTTTGACGGAGAGAAACTATCCTTGCAAAAACTGGAAGACTAGTCTTTTTCATGTTCCTCAATATCTTTTTGTAAATCCAACTTTCTGAATTTGGGTGATGCCAATGCAGTTGCTCCCACCGTTAACAAGGTCATACACCCTCCAAAAACCACAGCCGGAACTGTTCCCAAAATTTTAGCGGCCAATCCACTTTCAAAAGCACCCAATTCATTGGAAGACCCTACAAAAATCGAGTTCACTGAAGCCACCCTTCCTCTCATATTGTCGGGCGTCTTTAGCTGTAAAATCGTCTGACGAATAATCATAGAAACACCATCCACAGCCCCACTTAAAAACAGCGCAGCTACCGAGACCCAGAACAAGGTGGAAACCCCAAAAACAATAATACAAATACCAAAAGCGAAAACCGCCAACAATAATTTTTTACCAGCTTTCTTATGCAATGGAAATCTTGTGGATCCCAACATGGTTATGGATGCCCCTACCGCAGGTGCCGCACGCAAAATACCGAACCCTTCGGAACCTACATGCAAAATATCTTGGGCATAAATTGGCAATAGTGCAACAGCTCCTCCAAATAACACTGCAATCATATCCAAGGTTAGGGCACCAAGAATAGCGTTGCTGCTAAACACAAACTTTAGACCATCTTTCAAACTTTTTAAGACAGGTTCCCCTATGTTTGGATTCAGGATTGGTTTCCTTGAAATCTTTAAAAGAAAGAGCAACGCCATGAGCGAAAATGCAAAAATGACGCACATAGACCAATGCACCCCAATCCAACTAATCAAAAATCCTGCACATGCTGGACCTACTACCGACGCCAACTGCCATGTGGAACTACTCCATGTCGCTGCGTTTGGATAAATTTTCTTGGGTACAATCAATGCAATCAATGAAAAAATTGTTGGACCGATAAATGCTCGAACCAATCCACCTAAAAACACTAAAAAATAGATACTGTACAATATGGTCGACTGACTGACGGAGGCTTCCAAATCGGGGTCGCTTATCAAAAACAGCCCAAGACTTATCACAGAGAATCCTAAAATACATTTGATCAATAGGTTTCGTTTTTCTTTTTGGTCCACCACATGTCCCGCAAAAAGGGCCATTCCAACAGCCGGAATTATCTCCATCAATCCAATGATTCCTAATGACAAAGGGTCTTTGGTCATGGAATACACCTGCCACTCTATCACAATAAATTGCATGGACCATGCAAAGACCATGGCAAAACGAACCACTAAAAAAATATTGAACTCTTTATAACGTAAAGCTGCGTATGGATCCATGAATGACTATCGAATATCTCTGAGTTTAAGTTGCAAATTTACTTGTCCGTTCCATTCATTTTCATCCAAGGAAAAAACAGCATCAAACGAATTTTTGTTTTTGATTTTGTCCAATTTTCCTCCTAAATTAAAACCAATGGCCCCAATGGCGGTAGATCCTTTTTGAAAAGCAGACAATTTTAAATGTTTTTCATCCTCCCCTACACCCTTGGCGTACCCCGTATCCTGAATTTTCTCAGCCATAAATATTGGTGTCATATTTCCAGGACCGAAAGGTGCAAACTGTTTTATGATTCGCATAAGCTTATCATCAATTTGGGGTAGCTCAATCTGTGCATCAATGGAAAGTTCTGGTTCCAACAGTTTTGGATCTATAGTTTCGGAAACCACCTTTTCAAACTTGGCCTTAAAATTTTCATATTGTTCTTCGGCCAATGTCAATCCTGCTGCATATTTATGTCCTCCAAACTGCTCCAAAAAATCGGAACATCTTTCTAAAGCATTGTAAACATCGAATCCTTTTACTGATCTGGCGGAAGCGGCCAACTTATCTCCACTTTTGGTAAATACGAGTGTTGGGCGATAGAAGGTTTCAGTAAGTCGAGAAGCCACAATTCCAATGACACCTTTGTGCCAGTTTTCATTGTATACTACGGAAGTAAATCGGTCTTCCTCTCCATTTTCCTGGATTTGTTGTAACGCTTCCTCAGTTATTTCTTTATCCAGGTTCTTCCGATCTGCATTAAACTGTTCTATTTCTGAAGCAAACTGTTGTGCGACTGCTAGATCTGTTTCTTTCAAAAGGTTTACAGCGTGTTGTCCATGTTTCATTCTTCCGGCAGCATTAATCCTTGGAGCAATAATAAAAACGACATCTGTTATGGTAAGTCTATTTTTTTTGATTTGATCTATAATGGACTTAAATCCAATTCGTGGGTTGCTGTTGATTACTTGCATGCCATAATATGCTAGAACGCGGTTTTCGCCAGTAATCGGAACAATGTCTGCTCCAATGGCCGTGGCCACCAAATCTAGATATGACGCTAAATCTTCTATGGTTTTCCCACTTTTTGAAGCTAAGGCTTGAATCAGCTTAAATCCTACTCCGCAACCACAAAGTTCTTTATAGGGGTACTCACAATCCTCTCGTTTAGGGTCGAGAATTGCCACAGCTTCTGGCAATGTTCCCCCAGGTCTATGATGATCGCAAATTATAAAGTCTATCACCTTTTCTTTGGCATAAGCTACCTGTTCAATAGCCTTTACGCCGCAGTCCAAAGCGATAATCAAAGAAAAATCGTTGTCCGAAGCAAAGTCAATACCTTTCAAGGATACTCCATACCCTTCAGTATAGCGGTCGGGAATATACGTGGCAACATTGGGATAATTTTCTTCCAGAAAAGAGGATAAAAGCGCAACGGCGGTGGTACCATCCACATCATAATCGCCGTACACCAAAATATTCTCGTTGTTCGCAATAGCAGCATCAATCCGCTCCACTGCTTTATCCATGTCCTTCATCAAAAAGGGGTCATGTAGATGTGAAAGTTCAGGACGGAAAAAGTTTTTGGCTTCTTCGTATGTGGTTATTCCACGTTGTAACAACAATTGAACCACTGTGCTATCAACCTTCAGTTCAGCTGAAAGTCGGTTAATATTCTCTTGGGCAGGTTTGGGTTTTATGGTCCATCGCATGGTATTTTCTGATTTGGATAAACGTCAGTTCGAGTGTTTCGAACTTGCTTCGAAATGTATCGAGAACAAGTTATCGAAATTTCTTTTTAGCTAGGTTTGGGAGTGAATTATAATTTTCTTGAATCAAAGCTTCCTTTTTCGCTCTTGACCATTTCTTTAGTTGCTTTTCCTTTTCAATGGCCATTCTGATATCACTAAATTCAGCATAAAACACCAATTTAACAGGTCGTCTTGAATAGGTATAGCTCTTTACGTGTGTTCCAGTTTTATGTTCTTGAATCCGCTTTTCAAGATTGGAGGTAACTCCAGTATAATACGTGTGGTCGGAGCATCTGAGCATATAGACATAAGAAACTTTCATTCTATGTCTCAAAAACTTCTCGATACAATTCTGACCATATCAGAATCACTCGAAGTGACATTAGCGATGTTAACTGAAAAATCCGAAGGGAATCCCTTGCAAAATAAAGCGATACTAGCTACCAACTCAACAAACCTATCCTCTAAATCAAACTTTTTGTCGTTCATAATTTCTATGATTTGATTTTGAGGTTGAAATTGTAATTAAATGTAAGGTTATTTCTTTTACTTGAATTTAATATTTAAATCACCTTTGATAAAGGCATCAATATATTGGGCAATTTCTTCTCCTTTTTCTTCCTGTAGAAAATGACCGGCGTTTTTAATTATAATTTTTTGTTGCTTATCCGAAGAAGGAATTAATTTATAAAAGAATTTCTCCAGTCCACCCAATATTTTGTCCTTATCAGAAAATAAAACAAGTGCAGGTTTATCCCATTTTGACAATACCTCCCTGGCCTTTTTCATAAACGGAACAGCTGGATTCTTTTTATTCCCTGGAACCAAAGAGGGAAAAGCTCTTGCTCCTGCTTTGTATTTTCTATTCGGATAAGGTGCGTCATAGGCTTTCAATACTTCTTTTGGCAAGGCTTCATGACTTGCATATTGAATTAGTTTTCCAACCGGAAGCGATGGATGGTATCGCGCGAACCAAACCCAAATTTTAAACGGAAGTTTCAACTTTTTCCCGATAGGCAAAAAAGTATTCAATATCACCACTCTTTTAAACCTTTCGGGTTGTTGCCCAAGTAATCCAAGCCCCAATAATCCTCCCCAATCCTGAACTACTAGCGTAATGTTGTTTAGCTGAAGTTTATCACAAAAATTTACCAGCGAGTCCAAATGAAGCTTATAACTGTATTCTTTCCAATTAACGGGTTTATCTGATTTTCCAAAACCTAAAAAATCAGGAGCAATAAATCTATAGTTTTTCAACACCGGTATAAACTTTCGGTATAAAAAACACCAGCTCGGCTCTCCATGCAATGCCAGAATCACCTCACCTTCTCCTTCGTCAAGGTAGTGCATCCGCATATTCTGAAAATCAACATAGTTTTCTTTAAAATTGAAATCAGGTAGATTTTCAAATCGGTCCGAAGGTGTTCTTATGGCTTCCATAACTACTGCTTATGATGAAAAATCGTTTTGATTTCCATTTTTGCAAATCTTCGGAACATTTCCATTACCCCACAATATTTTTCAATAGAAAGATCAACTGCTTTTTTAAGCTTCGCCTCGTGTAAGTTTGATCCGTGAAAATGGTATTCTATGGTCACGGCATCATAGTATTTTGGATGCTCATCAGTTAAATTGGCAATGGTTTCAATGGAAAAATCATCCACCTCCAACTTCATTTTTTTGATGAGTGAAGCTACGTCCAATCCTGAACAACCGGCAAGTGCAGAAAGCATCAATGCCTTTGGACGAAAACCTTCTCCGTTACCTCCGCTTTCTGGGCCGGCATCAATCTTTAAATTGAGTCCTGAGGGGTTATTACTTTCAAAGGCCATTTCGCCTAACCATTTGGTGGTGATATGATTTGTCATGCTATTAAATTTTTGTTTCTTGTAGCCTTCAAAAATACGATATAAAACCGCACCTATGGCATTAGTAAATCCACTTGACCCCAACTACGACCCAGAGACAAAAAAGCTTGCCGAATTCTTTAACGAAACTCTTGGATTTTGTCCGAATTCGGTGCTGACCATGCAATATCGGCCCGCGATTTCCAAGGCATTTGTCAATATGAATATGGCCGTTATGGCCAATGAGGGACGAGTAACATCTGCCCTAAAACGTATGATTGCCTGGGTGAGCAGTAATGCTACCGGATGCCGTTACTGTCAAGCGCATGCAATTCGCGCCGCGGAACGTTATGGAGCAGAACAAGAGCAATTGGACAATATCTGGGAATACCGAACCCATGCTGCTTTTTCTGATGCGGAACGTGCAGCCTTAGATTTTTCATTGGCCGCCTCGCAGGTTCCAAATGCGGTTGATGCAGATATCAAAGCACGTTTGTACGAACACTGGAACGAAGGTGAAATCGTAGAAATGCTTGGGGTGATCTCATTGTTTGGATACCTCAACCGTTGGAACGATTCAATGGGTACTTCCATCGAAGATGGTGCCGTAGAAAGCGCAGAACAATATTTGGGAAAAACCGGTTGGGAAAAAGGGAAGCACGACGGGAGTAAATACTAGATGTTAGAAATATAAAACTACCACAATGCCTTTAGATGAAATTCGTCAGTTTGAGTGAATTTCATCCATCAAATGAGTGAAATTTGTATCGAAAACAAGAATTTCATCTCAAAAGTGGTTCTCGATACGATTTTTCATTCCTCAAAATCACTCGAACTGACGTTTTATAATGTTTTGGGTTAAAATGGACTACGGGTTGTTATATATCATTTCTTGATTTGCATCAACGTTTATTACAGGGCTATAACTGAACTTTGTTTCCATCAAAAAACGAATAGTTATGGCAAGCTTAATCCTTACTTCTGAAAATCAAATTCAGCGTTTAAACCATATTTTACATAAGGTAAAATCGCTTCAGGAATTAGATGCTTCGCGATTAACCACTCCTCCGCATTCAAAAGCATGGAATGTTGTTGAGGTCATCGCGCATTTGAATATTGCTTATGGAATCTACATTCCCAAACTGGATGAAGCTTTTACCAAATTGCCCGATGTTGATTCTGGTGCTTCTGAATTCAAGGCACGGGCATGGCAAAAAATTGTAATTGCCGGCCAACGACCCAAAAATGGGGTGCGGAAATGGAAAATGAAAACCCTTAAACGGTTTGAGCCTTTGCTAGACAATCAGAGTTTGACCCAAGAAAAAATAGACGCGATATTCGAAGTCTTCTTTGAGCGTCATGCCCATCTTAAGGAGGCTATCCTGAAAAGCAGAAATAAGGATGTAACCCAGGTAAAGATTACCTCGGCCATCGGCCCTATTGTCAATTTTTATTTGCCGGAGTGTTTTGAGTTTTTGCTTTGCCATTTGGAACGACATATGGTACAGATTGATGAGATTTTGAGACAACACTGTTAAAAACAACCCGTTTTCTATTGCACTTATCGGCCAACTATCATCCGTAAGCTGGACTTTTCAAATTTCTACTAAAGTATCTTATAGTACCAGTCTTTGCAAATAGCTCGGTTAGTGCGGCCGGCTAGGCTTATGGATGATAGTGTCTGTTAGCTGCTGGTTTTTGTCAAAAAATTATAATTTTTTGACAGGAACGCAAATATCGACTTTAAAAACCCCGTCTTCAGGCTCTTCAGGATACAATTCGAAACAAGCTCTGTCATCGGGTTGATATCCGCTTATTGGAAACCACTTTCCCATAAGCCAATCCCAAGCCTGTTGAAATTCATCGGCTTTTACTGTGAATCTTGCAACTACATATTTTCCTTTTTCAAGAACCATTTTTCCAATCTCTCCATCAACCGAAGTGTTTTCTGGTGCAGTTAAACAAACACTTGTTCTTAATTTACTTTTGTCAGCAACATTTACATCGTCGTGATAAACAATGGCCGTTTGGAAATCTCCGTTGTCTAAAATTCCTTTTGGCCCAGCCCAAGCAAACAGTTTACTGAATAATCTTTCGAATAATTCCGAATCTCCTTGATAAGGTCCAATGTGTCTTAAATAAACCACGGGAATGTTCGGTAATTCCTTTATTTCAATACTTTCGTTATTTTTCATATCTACTTTCCATTTAATTGATTTCGTTTGGTTACAAATGTAAATGGAAGGTGTGCCAACGCTTTTATCTTTCGTGCTATTCACTTTATTCAAATTGCTATTTTTCTTTTTGAATGAAGTTGCAGAATCGTTGAAATGTGACTTAAAGTTTTTTGAGAATACAGGCAAACTTTTAAATCCACATTTGAAAGCTATGTCAGAGATTGTATCGTTTCCGTGAATTAATAGCGATGCTGCTTTTTCAAGTCGAAGTCGAAGAATCAGTTGAAATGGTGTTTCGCCTGTAATGCCTTGAAATATTCTGCTGAAATGAAATTTTGAGAAGTTGGAAATCTTTGCTAATTCCGACAATGAAAAATCGTTGTCCAGATTCTTTTCGATATGGTCAATTACATTGTTTATTCTGTATTTGTATTCATTGTCAATCATTGTGTTATTCCAACTTGCAGGTAACGTTTAAGATATTGCTCGTTTTAATGAGTTATATCGACCGATAAGTGAAGTTCGGGAAATTTTACCTAAGATTCAAGCACAACTTGATGGGTGCCAATTCTGGTTTTATAAACAATTTCTTTTCTTATACACCTCTTCCTAAAATTTGGGATGACAACCAAAAAAGGAACAATTTGGATTATTTTTGAGAAAACCTTCTTTCCCGAATGGATGATGAAACTTTTCTTCGCCTAAAGGCATTTTTCCCTCAGGTCGCTTTGACCGAAAAAGAAGAACATCATTTTAAATCGGTTTGGTCCGTAAAGACTTTTAATCAATACGACCTCATCACGGAAGCCGGAAATATTGAACGCTATTTCTATTTTGTGTTGGAAGGGGTCCAGGCCATTTACATTTTAAACGAGAAAGGGGAAAAAGTGGTTCTTGGGTTTTCGTATTCGGGAAGTCCCTCCGGAGTGTTTGATTCATTTATCAACAAACAACCTTCGTATACTTTTTTAGAAGCACTAAAACCATCGCAAATGTTGGCGATTTCATTTAAAGACTATCAAGATTTGTTTGAAAAGTACCCCGGCTTTTATAAGTGGGGTCATGAATTTTTTCAGCAGATCTTATTTGGAAGGTTAAGTAGAGAGGTAGAACTTTTAACCCTTTCTGCCGAACAGCGCTATATCGCTTTTATGCAACGGTGCCCTGAAGAGCTAAAAGTGATTCCTCAAAAATATTTGGCCTCCTACCTTAACATGAAACCCGAAACTTTTAGCCGATTACGATCCGGTACTTCGTATTAAGGGTTCAATTGTTTTGAAATATGCTCCTGCAGTTTAGGGATAACCTCAACTTCAAACCAAGGATTCTTGCTCAACCAAAATCGATTTCTGGGAGAGGGGTGCGGTAATACAAAATATTCAGGTGCGTAGTTGTCATAATTTCGAACTGTTTCGGTCAAATTCTTTTCCATTTTGTTGCCTAAATAATGACGTTGGGAATATTGTCCGATTAAAATTGTCAATTTTATGTTAGGCATTTTATTCAGTAGTAATTTATGCCATAAGGGCGCACATTCTGTTCTTGGTGGTAAATCACCAGTTTTTCCCTTTCCGGGATAACAAAACCCCATCGGCATTTGGGCTATTTTGGTTTCGTCATAGAAGATTTCATCAGTAACACCCATCCACCTTCTCAATTGCTTGCCGCTCTGATCATCCCACGGAACACCGGTTTGGTGCACTTTAGTGCCTGGAGCATGACCAATAATCAAAATTTTGGCCTCGGGGTGCCCAGCCACTATAGGCCTTGGACCTAAAGGAAGGTGTTCTATGCATACTTCACATTTACGAATATCCGAGAGTAATTGTTTCATGTCTGTTAAATGTATAAAAAAGCCAAGAGTAATTTTAAACCCCAAAGCACATCAATCCTAAAATCGATGTGCCCGGAGCCATAACCAACCAAAATCCTTAGTTGTTTTATGTGAACATGGTGTTACCCTAATCTACCATGTTCTGGTGCTAAGCACTTACTTCTGCTTTATGAAGGCTAACTACGGTTAGCACGGCAATTCCATTTATCCAATAGTAATAGGCGTCTATTCCTTGAAAAGACAGTATAAAAGGCGCCAGAATAAATACTATGGCAACTATAAAGTCAACCAACAAATGAAACTTATAGGGAATAACTTTAAAAGCTCCCAAGTGATGATCTGTTAACAAGGTCAGCGCAAATGCTGCAATTCCTGTTGCTACCGAAAGTTGTAAAGCCAACGGGTTAGAATCACCCAACCCTAGTAAGAAGGGTAGTACTATTAATGCAACAGCCACAGGATAATCTAAAAATGCGTGAATTCTTTTGGTTATGAATTTCATGACTAAAAATTTTAGCGATTATTAAAATGTTCTAGTTATGCGTCTTACCCAATTTCTTCCAATTGGTGTCAGCAACACTTTTTAATTTTGCATGGTTGTTTTCTGCAAGCCAAAGTTGTTTTGCATCCAACTCTACATTGTTCAAATACAAGTAGTATTTTCCATCTTTTACAATGAATTTAGTTGGGTCTACTCTGAATTTTGCTCCGGCATAGGTACCAAATGCACAGAAACCACCATATTGAGGTAAATACTTGGAAGGATTTTTATCAAAAGTTGCCTTTTGCTCTTCTGAAGTGAAATAATAAACCACTTTTTTGTGCTCAGATTTATACGCTTTGTTCCCTCTCTGGGCCAATCCCAAATCCAAGTATGATACAGGGCTATAACCTGCAAGTGCAATATTACTATTGTCAATATTATTGGCCATTTTGTCTTGAGCCGATAAATTTGTAGCAAATGTTAGTGCTACCATTACTATAGATAATTTTAAAATTTTCATTTTGCTTTTCTTTAAATATTTATTTGTTTGTTTTATTTAATATGTCTTTATCCCTACTGATATTTCTTCCCTTCAATCCTAATTGATAATACCATCTGGACCTAATAAAAAGGGCGCCAAAACTGGCATCACTAATACCACGTAATCGAGTTTTAGGTTTAATATCAGGGAAAGACGGGAACATTTATTGGGCGTTGAAATATTCTTCTTGAACTACTTCTCCGTTGTTGTTCCATACACGACGAATGATTTCGTGCCAGTAGATTTTGCTATCGTCCTTCATATTGAAATCAAAAGTGAATTCCGAAGCTGATACATTTCCATCTACAATAGTATGGTGATGGGTAATCCCATTTACTTGAGCGATTGCTCCCGCGAAGCCTTCCATTTTTTCGACCATTTGTTGTTTGTTTGTGGTCGCTAGTCCATTATAGTCAGACGTTGTGGCGTCTTCTGCAAAAAATTGTTTTACTGCATCTACAATGGCTCCTTTGCCTACAATGCCATCCATTTCGGTGGCTAGTGATTTAATATCCATTACTTTTATTTTTAATGATTAAACAAATTTTAGTTTGTAATTACATTGCAAATTTCAGAATGGAATGCCCTCTAAGAGGTACAAAAAAGACGCTAAAAATTGTACTTTTTGATTTTGTAATCGGTAGGAGTACTTCCTGTATAATTTTTAAAGAAGTTTGAAAAATGGTTCGCCTCTTCAAATCCAAGTTTGTAGGCAATGTCCTTGACGGAAGCTTCTTGGACAAGTAGTTTTTTTGAGGTAGAAATCAACTCGTTTCGAATCAGCTGACCTAAAGAAGCGTTCATTTTTGCTCTGGTTTTTTTGGAAAGTGCCTTGACGGAGAGATTCATTTTGTCAGCATAAAACTCAAGGTTTCGCTGCTCAGCATGATGATTTTTTAGTAATTCGATAAGGTTCTTGGTGAAGGTATCGCGGTTTTCATAATCGAAATCGTTTCGAAATTCTGATGGGGTCTGTCCCGTAGTATTTTTAAATACCCTGTTAAAATATGCTGGATCTCGATACCCTGTTTCGTAAGAGACTTCTTGAATGCTTTTGTCCGTAAATGCTATTTTCTTTTTGCTCTCCATTAATCTTTTATTAGAGAGCAAAGCTCTAATAGATAGACCTATCTTATCCTTCACAAGCGCTTGGGCATTGTATCCGTTTTCCAACATTAATGCCGACAGGTCATTGTTGTTGAAATTGCCATAATATTCCTTATCGATAATCTCCTTAACATCAAAAATTATCTGATATTCTTGTTTGCTTGCCTGAAAAGGATTTTGCCAATACCATTGTTTGGAAGAAATATCAATAATTTCAGAAGTATTCTCTGAAAACACCGTGTTGGATAAATACCTTTTGCACTCCTCACATTCGTTGAAGTTGATATATCCCAACGAAATTAGATGTTTGAAGAGCACCCGTACTTCTTTCTTTTCAAAAATGGTCTTGTTTGGAAATTCTATTTTTCTGACAACGAAATCATCCGAAAAGAACTTTATGTATTGTCCTTTCTCTAGGTAGATGGCCTTATCTTCCCAATCTGTATAGTTTTTAAAATCAACCTCGATGGTTCCTGAACCAGAAATAATATGAAGTAGGGTATACTTGTTTATAAAGTACACCTTGTTTATCTCAGGAAGTAATTTCTCTACCACTTTGGCTTTTGGTTATTACCAAAGTATGTCGGAAATATTGGTGTTTACTAACAGTTTAGGTTTTACCGCCCACTACGATAACAAACTCACCTTTAGGTGGTTTAGCGTTAAAATGTTCCAAAACCTCAGCAACAGTTCCTCTTACTGTTTCTTCGTACATCTTGGTCAATTCGCGGGAAACAGAAACAGGTCTATCCGCTCCAAAATATTCGACAAATTGAGTCAAGGTTTTGATTAATTTATGAGGCGATTCATAGAACACCAATGTGCGCGTTTCTTCAGCAAGTTGCTGCAATCTTGTTTGGCGGCCTTTTTTAATAGGAAGAAATCCCTCGAAAATAAATCGATCATTTGGGAGTCCACTGTTCACCAGGGCAGGTACAAAAGCCGTGGCTCCTGGCAAACATTCCACCTCGATGTTATTTTGAACGCAGGCACGGGTCAATAAAAATCCTGGATCTGAAATTGCTGGGGTTCCAGCATCTGAAATCAAGGCTAACGAAGTCCCTCCTTTCAATTTTTGTAAGGTGGCATCCAATTGTTTGTGCTCATTGTGCATGTGGTGACTTTGCAAGGGGGTTGCAATATCAAAATGCTTGAGCAGTTTTCCGCTAGTACGGGTGTCTTCAGCCAAAATCAAGTCAACCTCCTTTAAAACCTTGATGGCTCGTAAGGTGATATCCTCTAAATTTCCAATTGGTGTTGGAACCAAATACAGCTTTCCCATAGGCCAAAGTTACGGCCTTACTTGCTTTCCCGTAAAATAAGAAATCAAAACAAAAACAAACATCAAAACGGCACCCATATGTTGACCATCGCTTATCATGTAATGTGCAAAAAAAGCCAGTATAGCATTAAAGAAAAAACCAGCATAAGCCCATTCTTTCAACCATTTGGAGAAGTTACCCCATATGGCCAATAATCCCAAGATTTTAGCTATTGCAAGTGGATAAATAATATAAGTCGGGTATCCCATGGCTTCAAAGAAACCTACAATAGTCTCGTGATTGAAAAAGTAATTATAAACAGAAAAGAACATAATAGCCGTCAAAAGTGCTGTTGACAGCCAATAACCTATCTTTTTAATTTTCATGTTGATGTTATTAGGATGAATGCTCCTAAAAATATAAAAAGTAAATGGAAAAGTGTCTATGCAAATCTGCGTTCGACCAAAGCAACAAGCCTAGCTTCATAATCTTCTTTACCCTCCCAATTGTTATATTCGGGCTTAACCATATTGTTAATGAACGATATAGAACGCTCTTCGGTGTCAATGGTATTCAGTTGGGACAGCACTCTGTTATAGTCGTTCATATTATCATCAAACAGGTGTTTTACAAAAGCCAGTTTATCGTTGAGTCCAACTTGGAGGTCACGAACAAGTGTATCGTTCAAGGATTTTGATTTTGCATTTTCTGTTGGAGAAAGAATTTCCTTTTCATTCTTCATAGTATCCGGTTTGGCTACAAACTCGGTAAAAACTTGCTCCAAAGCAGCTTCGGTGGGCATTTCAGAGACCATGTCTTTTATAGTGTCCATTCCCGGGGTAATTAAATCATCCTCGTCTTCATGTGGGTTGCTTTCTGGTACTGCAATATTCCCGCTCAAAACAGCATTCGCCATTTTTTCAAACCTTGAAGCAATCACATTTTTAGACACATCAACCTCTATATCACTTAACTTTTCATCTATAAACTTCAGTACGGCCAACTTCTCATAAATACCTTTGGCCTTATCGTACAATTCAGTCAACTCTTTATCTTCTCGCGCGGTTATAACATCCGTGGATAATTTTATCAACTCTTCCCTTAACTTCCTTATCATCGCTATTAGTCTTTACTATAAAAATAAAATCATTTTAAATATGCCACTACGAACAAAAGGTTAAATTTTAATCCAAAATTGGGGCATATTTTTTTAGTAGTTTTGTGCTTTCCCATAATAAAAACGAAAAAACCACACAATTTCGTTTAAAAGTACATTATGTTTCTCGAAAACACAGTAAACCCTAAGGAACAATTTGGATGGATAGAAGTTATCTGCGGTTCCATGTTCTCTGGAAAGACTGAGGAACTTATTCGAAGATTGAAGCGCGCACAATTTGCCAAACAAAAAGTGGAAATCTTTAAACCTATAGTTGACACACGATATAATGAGGAAATGGTGGTTTCCCATGATGCAAATGAAATTCGTTCCACCCCTGTTCCGGCCGCAGCAAATATCCGATTATTGGCTGACGACTGCGACGTGGTAGGTATTGATGAAGCCCAATTTTTTGATGATGAAATCGTAACGGTTTGCAATGACCTCGCCAACAAAGGTGTAAGGGTGGTGGTCGCCGGACTGGACATGGATTTTAAGGGAAATCCTTTTGGACCGATGCCTGCGTTGATGGCAACAGCCGAATATGTAACCAAAGTACATGCCGTTTGCACCCGCACCGGAAATTTGGCAAACTATAGTTTTAGAAAGTCTAAGGATGACAAACTAGTTCTCCTTGGCGAAACTGGGGAATACGAACCTTTGAGCAGGGCAGCTTTCTATAAGGCCATGTTAAGGGAAAAGGTAAGTCAGATGGATGTGGAAGCTGAAGAAGTTGAAGCAAAAAAGAAAACCGCCAATGGATAAAGTCGGTGAAACTACCCTTCAAATAGATCTGACCGCTTTAGAACACAACTACAGATTTTTAAGGTCGAAATTAACTTCCAATACCAAATTTTTGGCCGTTGTAAAGGCTTTTGCCTATGGAAGTGATATGATTACCGTTGCCAAAAAAATGGAAAGTCTCGGTGCTGAATATTTGGCCGTTGCCTATGTGAAAGAAGGTGCCTTACTGCGAAAAGCTGGCATAAAACTGCCCATCTTGGTGCTTCATCCCCAATCGATCAACTTTAATGAGCTTATAGAAAACAAACTGGAACCAAGTTTGTACTCCGCTCATGTGCTCAAGCGCTTTTTGGAAGTGGCTGCTTCCCAAAAGCTAAAAGACTATCCGGTTCACATTAAGTTCAATACTGGCTTGAACAGGCTTGGATTTTGGGAGAATGATGTAGACTACATCATAAAACAATTACAAGGACGAAATGAATTGAAGATTCTTTCAATTTTCTCACATTTGGCCGCTTCTGAAGATTCTAGTGAACAAGAATTTAGTACGACTCAAATCGAAACCTTCAAAAAAATAAGCGAGGATATTACACAAAAATTAGGACATGCTCCATTTCGACATATGTTGAACACCTCCGGAATTATCAATTATCCTGAAGCTCAATTCGAAATGGTACGCAGTGGAATAGGCTTGTATGGTTATGGGAATAATCTGAAAGTCGATGCCCAACTTAAGCCAGTAGCCACGCTCAAGACCATCATTTCCCAAATGCATAAAATTGAGCCCAATGAAAGTGTGGGCTATAATCGGGCATATACCTCTGAAGGATATCGAACTACAGCTACGCTACCCCTCGGTCATGCCGATGGTATTGGTCGGCACTATGGAAATGGAAAGACCCATGTATCCATCAACGGACAAAAAGCTCCAATAATTGGGAATGTCTGCATGGATATGATCATGGTCGACACTACCGGAATCGATTGCAAAGAAGGAGATGAAGTCATTGTTTTTGGCGGCAAATGCTCTGCAGAAGATTTTGCCTCTTCCGCCAATACCATCTCCTATGAAATTCTCACCGCCATTTCACCCCGGGTAACTAGAGTGGTAATCCAGTGATTTTTGGGTGTCCCGATTGAAAAAAACCCTTTTTTTGGTTAAATTGTAAGCATATTAACCAGTTAAACTATATAAAATGCTTAAAGAGTTCAAAGATTTTGCAATGAAGGGGAACCTAGTGGATATTGCCGTAGGTTTCGTTATGGGTGCTGCCTTCAACAAGGTGGTTGCCTCATTTACAGGTGGAATTGTATCCCCCTTGATTGGTCTTATTTTCAATGCAGATTTCAAAGATTTAAAATATACAATTACTGAAGGAACCATGAATGATGCAGGAGAAAAAGTAGGAGAAGTTGCCGTTATGTATGGTGAATTCTTAACCAATGTTATTGATTTCATTATTGTAGCATTTGTAATGTTCATGATTGTAAAAGGAGTGAACAAAATGAAAAAGAAAGAAGAGCCGGCTCCCGAAGCTCCAAAAGGTCCTACTACAGAGGAATTGCTGACTGAAATCAGAGATGCCTTGAAAAAATAAAAATCGTTTGCCCATAAGGGTGACCGCTACATCACAGTAGTACTCATAAAAACCGTCAGTTTGCATCGCTAACAAGCTGACGGTTGTTTTATTTATAACATTTTGTTAATTTATGATTATAGTGTAATAAAATGCTTGCTTAAACGCTATTCTACAGTAACTTTGTTCTCTCAAAAAAGAAAATATACAAATGAAAGTAGCAGTTGTAGGGGCCACTGGAATGGTTGGCGAAGTGATGTTAAAGGTATTGGCAGAGCGTAATTTTCCAATTACAGAGTTATTGTTGGTAGCTTCTGAACGTTCGGTTGGCAAAAAACTGACCTATAAAGGTGAAACATTTACCGTAATCGGACTTGACGATGCTATTACCGCGCAGCCTGATATAGCCATTTTCTCCGCTGGCGGAGGAACCTCTTTGGAGTGGGCTCCTAAATTTGCCCAGGTGGGTTCAACAGTAATTGATAATTCATCCGCTTGGCGTATGGATCCGACCAAAAAATTGGTGGTTCCAGAAATCAATGCACACGAATTGACCACTGAAGATAAAATTATCGCAAATCCCAATTGCTCCACCATTCAAATGGTAATGGCTCTCGACCCATTGCATAAAAAATACCAGATGAAGCGTGTAGTGGTTTCTACCTATCAATCTGTTTCTGGAACAGGGGTTAAAGCCGTGCAACAATTGGAAAATGAGATTGCCGGTATAGAAGGTGAAATGGCATACCCTTATCCTATTGGCCGAAATGCCTTGCCGCACTGCGATGTATTTATGGAAAACGGATACACAAAAGAAGAAATGAAACTGGCTCGCGAGCCACAAAAGATATTGAACGACCGAACTTTTTCCGTTTCAGCAACCGCTGTAAGAATTCCAACCGCTGGTGGCCATTCAGAATCAGTGAATGTTGAATTCCATAATGATTTCGACCTGGATGAAGTGCGAAAATTATTGAGTGAAACTCCAGGGGTTACTGTTCAAGATAACCCAGACACCAATACGTATCCCATGCCTATTTATGCGCATGACAAAGATGATGTTTTTGTGGGCCGTATCCGTCGTGATGAAACCCAACCCAACACTTTGAACATGTGGGTGGTCTCCGACAATCTTAGAAAAGGAGCTGCAACCAATGCTGTTCAGATAGCGGAATATTTGGTGGAGAACAGTTTGGTTTCTTCCACGTCAGAAGCCATTTCATAGAAAACGCGAAACATTAGCTACTCTTTACATTACCAAAAATTTATTTATGGTATTTTTATCAGAATCAATCTGAAAAAATGCGAAAAATAAGTCTAATTGCTGTTGTAGCCATATTGGCTGCCTGCGAAACCACAACAAAAAGAGAGCCCATTTCCGTGAACTATCCCACTACCCAAAAAGTTGATACGGTTGACACCTATTTTGGAACCGAAGTCAAAGACCCTTATAGATGGTTGGAAGATGACCGAAGCCCCGAAACAGAGGCTTGGGTCAAAGAACAAAATGCAGTAACCTTTGGTTACTTAGATCAGATTCCTTTTCGAGAAGATTTAAAGAACCGTTTGGAAAAACTATGGAATTATGAAAAATTAGGTTCACCTTTTAAAGAAGGAGACTACACTTATTTCTATAAAAATGATGGTCTGCAGAACCAATATGTGGTCTACAGAAAAAAAGAAGATGGTGAAGAAGAAGTGTTCTTGGACCCTAATACTTTTTCTGAAGATGGAACCACTTCCTTAATGTCATTGAACTTTACAAAGGACGGTTCAAAAGCAGCTTATCTTATTTCTGAAGGGGGAAGTGACTGGCGCAAGGGAATTGTTATCGACGCCGAATCTCGTGAGGTTGTTGAAGATACTTTGGTAGATATTAAATTCAGTGGTATTTCATGGAAGGGTAATGAAGGTTTCTTTTATTCCAGTTATGATAAACCAAAAGGAAGTGAATTATCGGCCAAAACTGACCAGCACAAATTGTATTACCATAAACTGGGAACACCTCAGGCCGAGGATAAAATCATTTTTGGAGGTATCCCGGAAGAAAAACACCGCTATGTTGGAGGGTCTGTTTCCGAAGATGAAAAATACTTGTTCATAACAGCATCGACATCTACATCAGGAAACAAATTGTTTTTGATGGATTTGACCCAGCCTGATAGTGGTCTAGTTACCGTTTTGGATCATACCGATTCGGATACTTATGTTATTGAAAATGTAGGTTCCAAGCTTTATCTGGTTACCAACATGGAGGCCCCAAACAAAAAAATTGTCGTTACCGATGCAGCTACACCTACTTCCGAGAACTGGACCGATTTCATTCCAGAAACTGAGCATGTACTTACCACCGGAACTGGAGGCGGTTACTTTTTTGCGGAATATATGGTAGATGCCATTTCGAAGGTGCTTCAGTATGATTATGATGGCAAGTTAGTCCGCGAAGTTGAGCTTCCAGGAGTTGGCAGCGCCAATGGTTTTGGCGGCAAAAAAGATGAAAAGGAATTCTATTTTTCATTTACCAATTACAATACGCCAAGTTCTTCCTATAAATACAACGTGGAAAGCGGGGCTTATGAGCAATACTGGAAACCGGAAATCGATTTCAATCCTGAAGACTACGAATCCGAGCAGGTTTTTTATACTTCTAAAGATGGAACCAAAGTCCCCATGATCATCACCTATAAAAAAGGAGTGGAACTCAATGGTAAAAATCCAACTATCTTATACGGGTATGGTGGTTTCAATATCAGTTTGACACCCTACTTTAGTATCGTAAATGCCGTATGGATGGAACAAGGAGGCGTCTATGCTGTACCTAATCTTCGAGGTGGTGGAGAATATGGTAAAAAATGGCATGTCGCCGGGACCAAGCAACAAAAGCAAAATGTTTTTGATGATTTTATAGCCGCTGCTGAGTACCTTATTGAAAACAAGTATACGTCCAAGGAATATTTAGCCATCCGCGGAGGCTCAAATGGCGGACTTTTGGTAGGGGCAACCATGACCCAAAGACCCGACTTGATGCAGGTTGCACTACCTGCCGTGGGTGTTTTGGATATGCTTCGTTACCATACCTTCACCGCAGGTGCCGGATGGGCGTATGATTATGGGACTTCAGAAGAAAGTAAGGATATGTTCAATTACCTCAAAGGATATTCCCCTCTCCACAATATTAAAACCGGAACGCCTTATCCAGCCACATTGGTTACAACCGGCGACCATGATGATCGTGTAGTTCCAGCACATAGTTTTAAGTTTGCTGCAGAACTTCAGGAAAAGCAAGCTGGGGATAATCCAACATTGATCCGAATTGAGACCAATGCAGGACATGGAGCAGGTACACCTGTCAGCAAAACGATCGAGCAATATGCCGATATTTTTGGCTTTACCTTTTTTAATATGGGATATGACAAGCTGCCGAACCAAGCAGTATTAAAAGAATTCAAGGATTGAGGATACTTCAATCGGTCTAAAATCCGTTTCAATAGAAGCGGATTTTTATTTTTGCCGACAATATGCTTAAAGTTCATATCGATTCCTTTGCCTACGATTCCAAAATCATCTTAAAGGGTATTTCTTTTGAGGTGAACAAAGGAGACCATGTAGCTTTAATGGGTGAAAGTGGCTCTGGAAAGAGTACCTTATTAAAAATCATTTATGGCCTATTGCATATAGAAAGCGGTACTATCTTTTGGGATGATAAGCAAATTCTAGGGCCCAATTTCAATTTGATTCCCGGTGAAGCATACATGAAATATCTTTCCCAGGATTTTGATCTGATGCCATTCACCACAGTTGAAGAGAATATTGGGCAACATCTTTCTGTATTTGAAAGAGAAAACCATTCACAGCGTATTAATGAGCTTTTGGAGCTCATTGAACTACAGGATTATACCAAAATAAAGGTCAAAAATCTAAGTGGTGGACAACAACAACGTGTTGCTTTGGCTCGAGTACTCGCACAGGAACCCGAGCTCATTCTATTGGATGAACCCTTTGGACATATTGACAATTTTAAGCGTACTTCCCTTCGAAGAAACTTATTTCAATATCTAAAAGAAAAAGGAATCACCGTACTTACGGCCAGCCATGACCCAAACGATGTTTTGCCATATGCCGATCGAACAGTTATTTTGGAAAATGGTGAGATAATAGCAGACCAAAAAACCAAAAAGCTCTATAAAAACCCTCCTAATTATTATACGGCATCCTTGTTTGGTGAAGTGAATGAAGTCCCCATCAAACTATTGAAATCTTATGCTGCCATAAATAAATCAGTATTGGTTTATCCACATGAATTTCAACTTTCCGATAGTTCAGGCTTGGAGGTTTTGGTAAAAACTTCCTTCTTCAAAGGAAGTCATTATCTTAATGAAGCCACCGCAGAAGATGACACCGTATTGTACTTTGTTACTTCCAAAAAGCTAAAGCAGGGTGACACTGTTTTCCTTAATGTATCTTTGGATACCATCAATGCCCGTCTTCAAGTTGAACAAAGAACAGATTCTTAAGGAACTCCGATTTAAGGCCATCCGAAGTAGTGGTGCAGGCGGACAACATGTAAATAAAGTGTCCTCCAAGGTAGAGTTATCATTTGTTGCACAGTTATCCGAAGGTCTCACCCATACCGAAAAGGAGCGATTGCTCTTAAAATTAGGCAACCGTCTCAATAAAGAAGGGGGCTTTATTTTGCAATGCGATGAAGCTCGAAGTCAGCATAAAAACAAGCAAATTGTAATTAAACGCTTTTTTGATTTATTGAAAAAAGCTTTAGAAGTCCCGAAAACCAGAAAGCGGACCAAACCATCAAAGTCATCCGTTGAAAAGCGGTTAAAATCCAAAAAAATCGATTCCAGTAAAAAGGCAAATCGTAAAAAACCGGATTGGGATTGATCGCTGTCAAATAAAAAATATGGTTGCACTTATCGTGTTTGTGTATGAGTAGTAGCGGATTTCTACTCACAACCCTTTCGGTTTTGCACTGACCTTTGTTTTGTGTTTACACTTTGATTTTATCACTTAAACCGCTATTACTTATACACATTGTTCTCTGCTGACTTAGAATAATACACTAGTTTCCTTTCTTACTTTAGTTCCCCAATTGCACAGTTTTTTTAATACAGGAACCAATTCTTTTCCTGCTTCTGTTAAATGATATTCTACACGAGGTGGAACGGTTTTAAAGTCTTCTCTAATAATCAAACCCTCTTTTTCCAAATCTTTTAAACGTTGGGTTAGCATTTTTTCTGAAATCCCTGGGATATTTCGTTTGATTTGTCCATATCGATTTATGCCTTTGGAAAGATTCCAAATGACGTTTACTTTCCATCTACCGTTTAACAACTCAACAGCATAGGTAAGTCCACAAGACATTTCTAGGATTTTCTGATTTTCTACATTGGTAGAGTTCTCTTTTCTCATGACTACGAACTAAATTGTATGTACCATAAAAATGGTATGGTACAAACATAGTAAATAAGTTTGCGGTATTAATATTAAAAACCGTAAAAATGAATTTAAAAAAAATCAACGTAGTACTTTTTTCAGTACTATTATCAGCAGGTCTATACGCACAAAAAAAAGATTGTGCGAAAACTTGTATGCACATTAACAAATCGACAAAAGTTACTTTTAAGAGTAACAAGGTTTATGAATTTGCTTACGCCACAGTGAACCCAGAAAAAGCTGAAATATTGGGTGAATACATTCAAAAATTAATTCCAATTGCTGCAAAATATGGTGGGAAACCATTCACTTCATTCTCGGTTGTAAAATCGGAAAGCGAAAAATTTCAGGTAAATACGGTGGCCATTTTTGAATGGGATAGTCCACAATCTCGTTTAAATCTTTTGGCAGATAAAGACTACCAAAAAATCACACATCTTAGAGATGCTGCGATTCAAGATGAAATGCAATTTGGTTGGTTTAATGTAAGCCAAGATTCACCTATTGAGTTTAAATCGGATAAGATTTATGAGATTGGAACAGCAAATCTTGTAAAAGATGGCGGGGAAATTTTGCAGGAATACAATCAAATTGCAGAACCCATTAAACGCAGTTATGGTGGTGATTATCCAGAGTTTAAAATCGTATTTCAGAGTTTAAAAGACAGTAGAGGTCAGGCGACATTCAGTCCGCAAATGCAGTTTATTGTTGAGTGGCGAAGTCTTGAAGACAAGGACAAGCTTTTTGCTAATCAGGATTTTAAAACCAAGGCTGTTCCTGTTCTTATGAAAGCCATTCATACGTTTGATCCTGTATTTACAAAAATTAATATTCAATAATTTAAGAAATGAGACTAGAAAACAAAGTAGCGGTAATTACAGGCGGAAATAGTGGAATTGGCTTAGGTATAGCTCAAGAGTTTAAAAATGAAGGTGCGAAAGGTGTAATTGTAGGTAGAAATCCTAACAAAATGGAAAAAGCACTGGACATTTTGGGTGATGATTTTATTGGAATTAAGGCAGATGTTACCAATACCACCGAGTTAGAAAACCTTTTTACCACGACTGCTGAAAAGTTTGGGAAATTAGATGTTCTTGTAGTAAATGCAGGTGGGGCAATTGGAGAAGGTTCGTTAAGTACCATTCAAGAAGCTAGTGAGTTAGACTACGATAGAATGATGGATTTAAACTTAAAAAGTGTTTTTTTTACCGTGCAAAAAGCGCTTCACTATCTAAAAGATGGTGCTTCCGTGATATTGGTTGCCTCAATTGCCATTCATAAAGGGATGCCCGGATTAACGGTGTATTCTGCTGCAAAAGCTGGTGTTCGTTCTTTTGCTCGTACATTTTCCAAAGATTTACTGGATAGAAAAATAAGGGTAAATGTACTGAGTCCAGAAACCGTTGATACGCCATTGTTTGAAAACCTTGGGATTCCCGAAGAACATTCGGTTCACGCAAAACAATCGTTTACAGAATTAATTCCAATTGGAAGAATTGGTAAGTCTACTGATATGGGTAGGGTGGCAGTTTTCTTAGCTTCAGAGGATTCTACCTTCATTTTGGGCGAAGAAATTATTGCCGATGGTGGTGTCGTGAATTTGTAGGATTATTTTCAATTGGTATTATTAAGAGTCGATTTTTTTTATGTCGACTTTTTTAGTTTGCAGAGAACGTGTTTGTGTATGGATAGTTACGGAAAATCAGTTAGGATTTTCCGACGTTGATCTAAGTTAATTATACATATAGTTGGCAAATGTTTATCACGGGTAATTGAAGAACAGTTCCACAAAAACACCAAGCACAGCACTAAAAAACGCGGCTAAAATAGATAAGCGTTTCAATTTATAAGCATTTGAAAATGCCAACCACAGACATAGCAGTGCACAAATCGATAAAATTATAGTTCCGTATAAAGGCATGATGCTGTTAAAAAGCCCTATTTGATTAAAAAAAGGATCTAGCACAGCAGTAAAACCAAAGAGAGCCAAAGTGAAATTTGTCTTTTTATGTCCAATAAATAAGTAATAACTTGCAATTAATAGTTCAACACTTATTGCTAAAGGACCAAATTGGTTATAATATTCTCTTTTAAAATATGTCTCGAAACTTTGGGGAAATTCAATCTTCATTATAAAGGCAATACTAAGAGCAATTCCGATAATCAAAAGTAATAATGCAATTGTCTTTCTTTTTTTCATGAGGTTTTGCTAAATGTTTGCCTACGTTAAAGATATCGCTTGTTTTAATGAGCTATATCGACCGATAAGTGAAGTTCGAGAAATTAAGCCAAAGATTCAAGTGCTAAAATGATATCTGCAGATTACGGGTTGATAAAAACAATCAATGGATAATGAGCTGTTCTCCTTTTCCTTCGGAAAGTTCTGGATAACATTTGAGAAAGGAGTAGCTGAAAAATCATTGTACCTCAAGAACCTCAATTTCTTTCCCATTAAAAACAATTTTATCTCCCTTCTGCTTTCCCAATAATAATTGGGCGATTGGTGCTCCAGGCGAAATGCAAAAAATACTGGTTCCTCCATTTGTGTACACTCCAGTAGAAACGGCAATGAAATAATCTGCTCCTGAGGTTTTAACAAGACTTCCCAATACAGTTTTTGAAGACTCTTTGGCAATATCTACCTTTTGAAGAATTGCTTTGGTCTTATCCAATTCTACAAGTTGGTTTCCCAATTTCTCTTGTTCCAATTGCACCATTGCCCGACCCGTTTCATGTTTGTCTCCTGCGCTGCTCTTGGTTTCGGAACCCAGAGATTCTTGCAGTTCGGCACTTCGTTTTTTTAGTCGTGTTGTTTTTTCATCAACACTAGCCCAACAGAATTCTAAAAGTTTTTCTTTGATGCCTGCCACTTCGTTTAGTTGAACGTCAATCTAAAAACTGTTTCTCGATTTGGAATGGAGTGCACTTTTAAATTTCCTCCATGCATTTGCATGACCCTTTTGGAAAGGCTTAGGCCAATCCCTGTGCCTTCTTTTTTTGTGGTGAAAAAAGGAACAAAAATCTCATCCATCAATTCCGGTGAAATTCCAGGTCCATTGTCCCTGACTTCAATGTACTTTATTCCCTCGTCATCCGTTCCAGCAATCATACGTACCTGCCCATTTTCTGTCTCATTTACAGACTGAATTGCATTTTTCCCAAGATTGATCAATACCTGGGTTATCTGCTTTTCATCAATAAAAAACTCAAGGTCCTTTGGAAAACAGGTCACAGAGAATTTTGTTTCAGCGTTCAGCCGAGCTGACATCAATACGTCTATCTTCTCTAACAATCCAACACCATCAATAATGGCTCGGTTCGGTTCTGGAACGTTCAATAGGCTTCGGTACGACTGTACAAAATCCATTAAGTCTCCCCCTTGCTCCTTAATAACTTCAAGTCCCTTCAGGGTGTTTTTTATCTGGCTTTCACCCAATTTTTCCATCGGAACTATCTCCCCATTATTCCGATAATATTTGATAATAGAGTCCGAAATTGAGGCTATAGGAGTTATCGTATTCATAATTTCATGGGTCAGAACACGTATCAATCTCACCCATGATTCTGTTTCTTTTTCATCCAGTTCTTGATGAATATCCTGCACTACAACAAGGAGTAATGATTTTCCATCCAAAGTCAAGGGTGTAGATTTCAATGCTAATTGAATCTGTTCGCGTTCATTGGTCAATTGGAAAAGCTTTCGCTCAAAGGGTTGAAATGATTTAAAGACCTCATATAACTTTTCATCCACCTGGGATAGCTGTTTTATATGATTCAAAGGGGTGTAGTTCAGTAATTTTTCCAGTGTTGGGTTCGCAAAAAGAATATGTCCCTTATCATTAAAAGTCATTATTCCGATACTGGCCTGCTTTAAAATTTCCTGATAATATTGCTCCTTAATTTGCAACTGCAAATGCACTTCTTGAATTAAATCATTTACCCGGTTAAGACTTCTATTGAGTTCCTTAAACGATTCAATGGATACCCGTTCTGGAAATCGAAGTGTGAAATCCTCGTTTCGAATGGCATCGAAAAAATAAGCAATCTTGCGATTTGTACTATTAATGAACTTAATTAGATAGTATACTTGTGCCCCAAGAAAAAAGGTAGAGAAGACTAAGGTAAAATACCATTTCCAGACAATGGAAAAAGCCAGAGCAACCGCCGTTAAAGCAATCAAAAGTACCCTGAAGATTACCTTGAAGTAAAAATTTCTACTGGCCATTTATTTATTCTTTTTCTTCAATTTATTATAAAGTGTCTGTCGGGAAACTCCCAGTTGTTCGGCTGCCGCACTATAGTTGCCATCATGCAAGTCCAAAGCCTTTGAAATCATTTGCTGTTCCATTTCGTCCAAGGTTGCCGGGCCGTGCTCAAAAGATTGTGAAGGCTTGCTATGCAATAAAAAATCAGAAGGTTTTAACACGTTTCCTTCAGAAAGGATTACGGCTCTCTCCATAGTATGTTGCAATTCCCGCACATTCCCGGGCCATAAATACTCCATAAGTTTTTCCTGGGCCAAATTATTGATACGCAATCCTGGTTTGTCATATTTATTCGCAAATCGTTTAAGGAAAAAATCAGCCAAAATAAGGATGTCACCATCTCGATCGCGTAACGGTGGAACTTCGATATGAATGGTGTTGATTCTATACAATAAATCTTCCCTGAAAAGTCCATCGACTACCATTTGCTCCAAATTACAATTGGTAGCACATATCAATCGAATATCCACTTTTACGGGTTTATTTGAGCCCACCCTGATCACGGATTTATTCTGAATTGCAGATAATAATTTGGCCTGCGTCTGTAAAGACAGGTTCCCCATTTCATCCAAAAACAAGGACCCTTGATTTGCCGCTTCAAACTTGCCGGCTCTATCTTCCTTGGCATCTGTAAAGGACCCTTTAATATGCCCAAAGAGTTCACTTTCAAATAGGTTTTCGGCTATGGAACCCATATCTACCCCAATAAAGACCTCATCTTTCCGTGATGACAGGCGATGCAATTCTCTTGCTATCAACTCTTTCCCCGTACCATTTTCACCGGTAATTAGAACATTGACATCCGTTTTTGCCACTTTTCTGGTAAGGTTTAGCACTGATGTCAAAGCCTTGGAGTTCCCTATGATAAAATTCTTATCGTCATTTATCACTTGTTTTAGATGGCTTTCCTTCTTTTTAAGTTTATGAATCTCCTCTTTGGATTTACGGTATTCATAAGCTGATTTAACTGTGGTCAATAGGCGCTCATTGTTCCAAGGTTTTAAAATAAAATCGGACGCGCCTTGCTTTAACGCGGTGACTGCAAGATCTACCGCTCCATAGGCCGTCATCATAATTACCGAGGTGTTGGGAGATTTTTTCTTTATCTCATTCAACCAAAATAGCCCTTCATTTCCAGTATTTACCCCCGCGGAAAAATTCATGTCCAGCAAGACAATGTCAATTTCATTTAGATTCGGAAAAGAGGAAATCTGATTTGGGTTAAATATGGTTTGAACACTATTGTACTCAAACTGCAACAAGATTTCCAAAGCGCTAAGGACGCTTTTATTATCATCTACCACTAAAATGTTGGCGTTAGTCATGGGGTTTCAAGTCTTACAAGTCCTAAAACTACAAATTGATATATTATCCTTTTCAACAGTGTAAAAAAATTGGACAAATTTTGTACAAATATTTTACACTCGAATTTGATTTCCCACTTAAGGAACAGTTTAATCAATTGTTTTTCAGCGATTTAATAATTTGGCATGACAATGGTAAATAGTTTGGCACAGCATAAAAACTATGACGTTAAAAACATATATAACTGCATTTATTTTTCTACTATCCCTTGCCGGATTTTCCCAAAAGGTTTGGACGTTGGACGAATGTGTTGCCTATGCCATTGAACATAACCTTCAAGTAAAAAATACATCCTATGCCAATGACGCCGGTAGAGAAACCTATAGGCAATCCATAAGGGATTTGTTGCCCAGAGTAAATGGGTATACCGATTATAGGATACAATTTGGACGGTCCGAAGATCCCAATACCAACGATTTTGTAAATACCGAATTCTTTAGAAACAACTATTCACTGGGAACCAATCTGGATGTATTTCAAGGTTTTCAAAAATTGAACGCCATTAAAGCTTCAAAGTTCATTTATAAAGCTACCCAAGAAGATGTATTACAGGAAAAGTTTCTGCTAGCGTTCCGGGTTATGAGTGCTTTTTATGATATTAAGTTTTACGAGGGTTTAGTGGCAAACTCATTAGAGCAGCAAGAAATTTCGCAATCCAACTATGACTTGGTACAAAAACAAGTGGAATTGGGTATGATGGCCGGTGCAGATTTGTATGAAGCAGAATCCAATCTTTTGGGAGATAAACTTTTGGTCACTCAAAACAAAAATTTGCTTGCCATCGCTAAGCTTACTTTACTTCAGGAAATGAACCTGAACGAAGAAAATGATATTGATCTGCAACCGAGTTTGGATGATGCAGAAGAACTCAGCAACCAAGAAGTAGGTCTAGATTCTTTATATAATGTGGCGCGAGGTTTTGTACCCTTAGTAAAGTCACAGGAGTTTCGTATGAATGCTGCAAAAAAACAACTGCATTCCATTCGGGGAGGTCTTTATCCATCCCTTGCGTTAATTGCTGGAATAGGAACCAGTTATTTTGAAACCAATGTGGACGACAATGGAAATCTTATTCCCTTTAGAACACAATTCAAGGATAACACTTCAAAGTTTGTAGGTGCTGAGCTTAATATTCCTATCAGCAATGGCTGGTCCAATCGATCACGTGTAAAGCAGCAAAAAATTGCCTATTTACAAGCCAAAAACAATCTTGAAATCCAAGAACAGGAGCTTTTTCAGCTTTTGCAACAATTGGTACAAACAAACCGGGCTTTGAAAGATGAGTTTGAGCAGAGCAAAAAAAAGGTGCAAGCACAAGAGTTAGCGTTTGCCATTGCGCAAAAACGTTATGAAAAAGGATTGATAAATGCCTTGGACCTTTTCCAGGCCAAGAACTTATTCGGCGTTGCACAAAATGAAAACCTACAGGTGGGCCTAAGACTGAAAGTAAACAAAAGCACTATCGATTTTTACAACGGACTGCCCATTTTTAACATCAACTAAAAAGAATCATGGATATACAATTAGAAAAGAAGAAAGGACTTAAACCAAAACACTACGGCTACATAGCTGTGGGCTTGTTGGCCTTGTTCACCGGGTATAAGCTCCTCTTCGCAAGTTCAATTTCTACTTATAGAACAGAGAAAGAACGTCTTTCCATCTCCCAGGTGACAGAAGGTAAGTTTGACGATTATATTACCATTAATGGTAATGTCGCTCCCATAGCCACCATCTATATGGATGCTTACGAGGGAGGGCGAGTTTCTGAAAAACTGATTGAAGAAGGCACCATGGTCAAAAAAGGTGATATCATCCTTAAGCTGGAAAACATGGGGCTATATGAGCAAATCTTAGCAAGCGAAAGTAACCTTGCCTTAAAACAAAATGATCTTCGCTCCACTAGACTCACTTTCGATTCTAGACAAGTTGAAGGACGGAGATCTTTGGCAACTGCCGAATATGACCTTCAACGCTTAAAACGAAACTACGAACAGAACGAAGCTTTGTACCAGGAGGAACTTGTATCCAAAGAGGAATATCTTTTGTCCAAAGA
Source organism: Flagellimonas rhodophyticola (assembly GCF_049332665.1). Classification (NCBI taxonomy): domain Bacteria; kingdom Pseudomonadati; phylum Bacteroidota; class Flavobacteriia; order Flavobacteriales; family Flavobacteriaceae; genus Flagellimonas; species Flagellimonas rhodophyticola. The sequence continues at coordinate 530,857 of NZ_CP186326.1, forward strand.
AAATTATGAGCTTTCCAAAAAACAACATGAGATTGTAAAGCTCCAGACTGAACAAGATAGCGAAATGAGGAAAACCTCATTGGCTGGGCTTGACACTGACCTCACCCGAATGAAAAAAACCTTGTCCATGGTATATGAGCGCTTAGATCATCTAAATGTGCGAGCTCCCGCCGACGGACAGTTAGGTTTTTTGGATGCAGAAATTGGGCAGAACATTTCACAAGGTGAACGCATAGGTCAAATAAATGTCCTTACCGACTTCAAAATTGAAGCAGAAATAGATGAACATTATATTGATCGTGTAAAAAGAGAGCTTTCAGCAACCTTAGAACGAAATGAGAAAGAGTATGGGTTACGATTGCGAAAGGTTTATCCCGAAGTGCGTAGCGGTAGGTTTAAGGTTGACTTAGTTTTTACCGGTGAAAAACCCGAAACTATTCGAGCTGGTCAGAGCTACAATATACGATTACAGCTGGGCGCGTCAAGTGATGCTCTTTTATTGCCAAAAGGTGGTTTTTTCCAAAGCACCGGCGGGCAATGGGTTTTCGTAGTTGGAACTGATGGTAATGAAGCGCTAAAAAGAAACATCAGAATCGGGAAACAAAACTCTAGATACTTTGAAGTTTTGGAAGGGCTACAACCAGGTGAAACTGTAATTACCAGCAATTACGACAGTTTTGGAACAGCAGAAAGAATAGTATTAAAATAAAAGACTGTCACAGAATGCACAGTCCAGATGTCTTTAAATATATAAATCAAACAGGATAACAATCAGAAAATGATACAGATAAAGCAACTTAAAAAAAGTTTTAGAACCGAGGAAGTAGAAACTCTGGCACTTAATGGTGTAAACCTTAATGTTGCCGAAGGAGAATTTGTGGCTATTATGGGGCCTTCCGGATGTGGAAAATCTACATTGTTGAATATTATAGGTATGCTCGACAACCCTACAGAAGGAAGCTATCAATTTGCCAGCCATGAAGTCAGCGGACTTAAAGAAAGTCAGCGCACACAACTGCGAAAAGGAAACTTGGGCTTTGTTTTCCAAAGTTTTAATCTCATCGATGAACTTACCGTTTACGAAAATGTAGAGCTACCATTGATCTACCTAAAGATGAGCAAGTCTGAACGAAAAGAAAAAGTCCAGGCGGTTTTGGAACGTATGAAAATAGCACATCGCGAAAAGCATTTTCCACAACAACTGTCAGGTGGCCAGCAACAGCGTGTGGCCATATCAAGAGCGGTCGTAACTAATCCCAAACTGATTCTTGCGGATGAGCCGACGGGTAATTTGGATTCCAAAAACGGAATAGAAGTCATGAATCTACTTACCGAACTGAACCAAGAAGGAACCACTATTGTAATGGTTACCCACTCTGACAGGGATTCGCACTATGCACATAGAGTAGTGAACCTATTTGATGGTCAAATAGTAACTGAAAGTAAGAATCGGGAGATAGGCGCCATGGTATAATCGAGTTTATTCATCAATCACAATCAAAAAAACGCAGCCATGTTTAGGAATTATATCAGAATTGCTTGGAGAAACCTTTTAAAAAGGAAGGTGTTTACTGCCATTAATATTTTAGGCTTGGCCATAGGCTTTGGCAGTAGTGTTCTCATCTATTTGTTCTTAAGCTATCACCTTTCTTTCGATAATTTCCATGCAAATTCTGATAGAATCTACAGAATGGTAACGGAGGAACACAGGGATTTAGTTGAATATGAAGCCAGTGTTCCTCCTGCATTTGCCAAAACTTTTCGTGAAGATTACCAATACGCTGAAAAAGTTGCAAAAATTGTAACGCAACACGGGTTCGTATTGCATTCCAAAAAAAATGGCTCTGTCGACAAGTTTAAAGAAAATGTGGCCTTTGTTGAAGATAATTTCTTCCAAATCTTCAATTATCCTTTATTAGATGGCAGCAACAAAGTATCCTTATCTGCACCCAATACGGCAATCATTACGGAAGACCTTGCGCAAAAAATGTATGGTAAAACGGAAGTGGTTGGGGAAAGTTTTGTTTTGGAAAACGACAAGACAATCCAGATAACCGGAGTTTTGAAAAATCTTCCGAAAACCACTTTCCTGGAAACGGAAGTCTTCGTCTCTTTTAAAAATCTAGAAGACTTTTTTGAATTCGCCGCCAAGGAAAGTTGGAATGGGATTACTTCCAACCTACAATGCTTTGCATTGTTAAAACCAAACCAAAATATTGGTCATATTGAAACTGCGCTTGCAGAACTTCCAAAAAAACACCGAGCAAAAAACAAGAATAAACATGTCTATAGACTTCAGGCCTTATCAGCGATGCATTATGATCCACGTTATGGCGGGCTTGACCCGGTTTTACTATGGGTTTTTGGAATCATTGGACTCTTTCTCATCGTTATAGCCTGTATTAATTTTATCAATATTTCAACCGCACAAGCTTTTTATAGATCCAAGGAAATTGGGGTTCGAAAGGTGTTGGGAAGCTTTAAACAACATTTGTTTTGGCAATTTTTGTCGGAAACATTTGTCATCAGCCTTTTTGCAATTCTTATTGGCGTTGGTCTTGCAGTTCTATTTCTCCCCTCTTTCAACGATCTCTTTCAGATAGAGTTGTCCGCATATCATTTATTGAATATACGATTCTTTACATTCCTGATTTTGGTCTTAGGTATGGTTTCCTTTTTATCTGGAAGTTATCCTGGGATATTGATGTCACGAATTGTTCCCGTATTGGCCCTAAAAGGAAAACTAAGTCATAATGATACGGGAGGCAACACTACACGAAAAATATTGGTTGTTGCCCAATTTGCAATTTCCATTACCCTTATAGCCGCAACTTTAATCATATCAAGACAGATTGATTATGCGGTAAATACAGACCTAGGTTTTAACAAAGAATCTATTGTAATGGTAGATATCCCAGAGAATATAGAACCCGTGCAATTACAAGGGCTTAAAGACCGATTTAACCAAATTCCGGGAGTGCAAAACACTACTGCCTGTCTGAGCAGTCCTGGGGGGGCGGAAAGTCGCTGGGGCACTAATATAAAATATCACAACAAGCCAGAAGATGAAGAATTCAATATTCAAATTAAAGCTGGGGATATCGATTTTATCAAAACATTTGATATTTCCTTGATTGCGGGGAGAAACTTTTTTAAGAGTGATTCACTTACCGAAGTTTTGGTCAATGAAAGACTTGCCCAAAAACTGGGGTTGGCATCTGTTGAAGAATTGCTTGGTAAAAAAATAGAAGCTAGCGGCGGGAGTGTCAAAGCCACTATTGTTGGTGTCGTAAAAGACTTCCATGACACTGATTTTACGCAACAAATAAATCCAGTTTTCATCGGTGCAAACAACGATTGGTATAACGAGCTAGCTTTTAAAGTTAATATGAACAATACCAACGCTACGCTTAGCCAGATTGAGCAGGTTTGGACCGACACTTTTTCGGAATACGTCTATGAGTATAAGTTTTTGGATGAAAGAGTCGCCCAACAATACGAAACGGAACAGCGTTATCTCTCGCTCTCCAAAGTTTTCTCTGGTCTTGCCATCTTAATTGGGTGTTTGGGGCTATATGGCTTAATTCTATTTTTTGTTGGTCTACGTACCAAAGAAATTGGCATTCGAAAAGTGTTGGGAAGCAACGTTGGCAATATCCTGGCACTATTTACTGCGGATTTTTTCAAATTGATTCTGATTGCAGGAGTTTTTGCCACTCCGATTGCATGGTATTTAATGGAACAATGGCTTCAGGGTTATACCTATAGAACGGAAATTCATTGGTGGGTATTTGCATTTGCCATACTATCGATAATGGTCATCACATTATTAACCATAAGTTATCAAACCTTAAAAGTGGCCGTGGCCAGTCCGGTGAAAAGTTTACGAACCGAATAGTCAACCAAAAAACGAACAATCATGATAAAGAATCATTTAAAAATAGCTTGGCGTAGTCTTAAAAAGCAGCCTTTCTTTACATTTTTGAACACTTTTGGACTTGCCATAGGTATGGCAGGGGGTCTGCTTATCTCTTTATATATCTATGACGAACTAAGTTTTGACAAAATGTTCGCAGATGCAGACCGCATACATCGAATAGATGTGGATGTCAAATTTGGGGGCAAAGAAAGTAAAATGGCCGAAGTATCAGCACCCATGGCAAATGCTGTGGTGACGGATTTTCCACAAGTGGAACTTGCTACGAGGTTTAGGAGAAATGGCAGCATACTTATTAGAAAAAGTAATACAAAGCAAAATACAAAAGAGAGCAATTCAACTTTTGTGGATGCCTCCTTTTTTGAAATGTTAGGGTTACAACTATTGAAAGGGGACATTAATAGCGCTTTAAAAGAACCCAATACTTTAGTGCTGACCAAAACAGCTGCAGAAAAACAATTTGGAACATCCGAAGCTCTGGGTCAAACTTTAGTTTTGAACAATGGGGGCACCCATACAGTCACAGGCATTATCAATGATATGCCAAAAAATTCCTTTCTTAGAGATTACAGTGTTTTTATGGCTATGGCTGGTTATGAGGATGCTCTGAGTACAGAATGGACCAGCCACAACTATTCCACGTTTATTAAACTAGCTCCAGGGGTAAATTCAGATGACTTTCAAGAGCCCTTACAGTCTATGTTCAACACATATGTTATACCGTATGCGCAAAGGTTTTTCCCTGGTATAACAGAAGAGCAGTTCAAAGCTTCGGGCAACCACTACTATTTAAGTTCAATACCACTTACCAAAATTCATTTGCATTCCGATTTAGAATCGGAAATGAGTGCCAATAGTAGTATGCAAAACATATATATATTATCCTTTATTGGGCTCTTTTTAATTGTACTGGCCAGTGTTAATTTCATGAACCTATCTACAGCACATTCTTTAAAAAGAAGTAAAGAGGTAGGTGTTAGAAAAACTTTGGGCTCCACAAAAGCAAATCTTTTACGTCAGTTTTTAATGGAATCTGGCTTAATCACATTTATTTCTCTTGTTCTTGCAATACTCATAGCAATTATTGCGGTTCCATTTTTTAATGATTTAGCAGGCAAGGCTATTTCAATTCCTTTTTCCAATCCATTTTTCTGGATTGCTTTAGTTGCAGCCACCTTTTTCTTGGGAATATTTTCAGGAGCATATCCGGCCTTCTTTATGTCAAGGTTCATGCCGGTCGCAGTACTTAAAGGCTCTGGAGAAAAAAGTATTGGTGGTGGAAAAGTTAGAAATGCTTTGGTCGTTTTCCAATTTGCAATTTCTGTTTTCCTCATTGTAAGCACAATTGTCGTCTACCAGCAGTTGGATTTTATTCAAAGTAAGGATCTTGGTTTTTCTAAGGATCAAGTATTAATTATTGAAGATGCATACGCAGCAGGAGATAACGCACAAGCGTTTAAGGAAGAAGTTGCAAGCCTTGGGCAAGTAGAAAGTGCCTCCTTATCTGGTTTTCTTCCAACACCCTCTTATCGGGGCAATACTTCCTTTTTTAAGGAAGGCACCAAAGATCAAGAAAATACAATAAACATGCAGATATGGCGGATAGATCATGATTATCTCCCTACTCTAAATATGGAACTAGTTTCTGGTCGAAATTTTAGCAATCAATTTGTTGCTGACTCAACGGCCATCATTTTAAATGAATCCGCAGTATCTATTTTAGGGGTTTCAACAGAAGAAGTTCTTGGAATGCGCATATCTAGGGATTTAGGTGAACAAGATGCTACCTTTTTTACAGTTGTCGGTGTGGTTAAAGACTTTCATTTTGAATCGTTAAAAAAAGATATTAGTGCACTAAGTCTAACACTTGGTAATTCAATTGGCTCAATGGCGGTAAAGCTTAATGCTGGGGATTTTTCCAGTTCCGTTTCTGCAATAGAAAAAATATGGGACCAGATGGCCCCGGGGCAGCCTTTTAACTATCGGTTTATGGATGATGCCTTTAATACTACATATGAGGCGGAACAAAAACTGGGGCAAATTTTTGTCGTGTTTACTGTGCTATCCATATTAATAGCATGTCTCGGACTCTTTGGATTGGCTGCTTTCAATGCAGAAAAACGAACCAAGGAGATTGGGGTAAGAAAAGTATTGGGAGCCAGCGTAAGCCAAATTACATATAGACTGGCTATAGACTTTCTTAAGCTAGTTAGTATTGGAGTGCTTGTTTCATTACCAATAGGTTGGTATGCAATGAATACCTGGCTGGAAGATTTTTCATACCGTATTGATATTGGCTTTGAGGTTTTTGTATTAGCTACATTTTTAGCTGTGACAATTGCAATATTGACCGTAAGCTATCAAAGTATAAAGGCGGCAGTTGTAAATCCTGTAAAAAGTCTAAGAACTGAATAGCCAATCAAAAAACGAACATCATGTTAAAGAATTATTTAAAAACCGCTTGGAGAACACTGCTCAAAAACAAAGTGTATTTATCCATTAATACAATTGGCTTATCCATTGCAATTGCGGTTTCCTTTTTAATGTTGCTTTGGGTTTTTGATGAATCTGGTATGGACAAGTTCCACGAAAAAGACGACCAGCTTTTTTTGGTGAAAAGAACCATTCCATTAGAAGAGGGTATTTTGGATGTTTATAGTGGCATATCCTATCCTTTGTTGAAAACTGCCAAAGAACAACTTCCAGAAATTGATGAATATATTACTCTTGGAAGGACTTTTGACGATAACCTGCGCATTCAGAATACAGATTTTAGAGCGCCTGGGGCATTTGCCAACGCTGCCTTTTTCAACTCTTTCTCTTTTCCTGTACTTGCTGGGGATATTAATGCATTGGATGAAAAACTGGAAGCAATTGCGATATCAGAAAGTTTGGCTAAACGGTTTTGGGGTGATGAATGGCCAATAAAAGCTTTGGGAAGTCCCATTCATATTTATGACAATGGCGATTTTGCTGTGGAAGCAGTATACAAGGATTTTCCAACACAATCTTCCATTCAAAACGATTTTTATTACGGCTTTCAACGTCACCTAAGCCAGAATGACTGGATGTTGGAATGGGGAAACAATGGAATGCAAGGTGCATTTTTGTTGCGTAAAGATGCTGATGTAGCTGCGGTTGCAAAAAAGACAGAGCAACTCTTTCGGGAAAACATCTCTGGTGAGTTCAAGGAAGGCATTCTCATGCAGAAGTTTTCTGAAAATTATCTTTATAACCGTTTTGATGAACAAGCAAAAGTATCCGGCGGACGTATTGAGTATGTGAGAATATTTACTTTGGCAGCCATATTTCTTCTAATTATTTCTTGCATTAACTTTATAAACCTTTCCACAGCATATGCGACCAAAAGATCTGGAGAAATTGGAGTACGAAAGGTTGTAGGTGCAAAGAAGAATATGCTGGTTGTGCAATTCTTTATGGAAACTACTATAATAACCTCACTTGCCTTTCTCGCAGGTTTAGTAATATCGGCATTACTTTTACCTTCTATAAATACCCTTACCGGTAAACAGCTCGCCATAGACATAACAAGTCCGCAACTATGGATTATCGTTTTTGCGGTTTTCGCTTTCACAACGCTTCTATCTGGAGCTTACCCTTCGCTGATTATTTCATCATTTAAACCTATTGAAGCCCTTAAGGGAGCCGGCAAGGAACAGAAAAACACCATCTCTTTGCGAAAAGGATTGGTCGTGTTGCAATTCTCACTGTCTATCTTATTGATCATTTCGGCCTTGGTCATTCAAAATCAGATAGATTTTGTGAATAAAAAGGATTTGGGCATTGCCAAAGATCATATCATATCCATACATCAAGACCAAGTGATTACTGAAAAATATCAGGTCTTAAAGAGTGAATTGACAGCTTCTGCTGGTATTGAAGCTGTTACTTTGGTTGGACCTTCTCCCTTGGCCACCCCGGCTTCCAGCAGCGGTGTCAGCTGGTCAGGAAAAACCCAAGAGCAAGAAAATATTGAATTTGCCCTTTTATGGACTGCCCACAATTTCCCAAGCGCTTTTGATATTCCTCTCAATGAGGGAGATTATTACAGGGAAGGCTCACAAGACACTTTGAACTTGGTTGTCAACCAAACAGCCGCGGACATGATGCAACTAGGTGCAAATCCCATTGGAAAAACTGTTCAATTATGGGGTGCACAACGGCAAATAATAGGGGTGCTAAAAGATTTTCACAACAGATCACTTTATGAGCCTATACAACCCACTGTCTTCTTATTGGAGCCTGAAAATGCAGGTGAGTTGATGATTAAACTAGATGGGGGACAAACTGAAGAAGGATTGGCCTCGGTGCAAAACGTTTTTGAAAAAGTATTGCCAGACACACCATTGCATTATGACTTTCTTGATGAGCAATATGCTGCAAATTATAAAACAGAAATGTTGACGGGCACTTTGGCCCGTTATTTTGCTATAATTTCAATCCTATTGTCCTGCTTGGGGCTATTTGGTTTGGCCACTTTCATGGCCAAACAGCGCACTAAGGAGATAGGTATCAGAAAAGTATTGGGGGCAAGTATTAACAGTATCACCTTTTTAATCTCAAAAGATTTTTTAAAGTTGATTGCTATCGCAATATTGATTGCATCGCCTTTGGCCTATTATTTTATGAATCAATGGCTAAGTGATTTTGCATATCGAATAAACGTTCCGGCTTGGGCGTTTGGGTTGGCTGGAGCTTTAACCTTATTGGTCACCTTGATGACCATTGGATTTCAAGCAATAAAATCAGCTATGGCCAATCCTGTAAACAGTTTAAGGACAGAATAATACAAAAACGAACATCATGTTAAAGAATCATTTTAAAATAGCTTGGCGTAGTCTCAAAAAACAGCCCTTCTTCACATTTTTGAACATTTTTGGGCTTGCGATTGGTATAGCAGGAAGTCTCTTGATCTCACTTTATATTATTGATGAACTCAGTTATGACAAAATGTTTGCTGATGCGGATAGAATCCACAGAATCAACAATGACATAAAGTTTGGCGGAGAGGACCGGAAATTTGCAGTTAGTCCTGCACCAATCGCCGAGGCCTTAGAAAACGATTTCTCTGAAGTGGAACTTGCCACCAGGTTTCGTACCCGAGGCAGTGCACTTGTAAAACGAACAGGCACAGAAGTTAATGTCAAAGAACTACAGTCCACCTTTGTTGATTCGACCTTCTTTAAAATGTTTGGCATAAAGTTATTGGTTGGTGATATTAAAACCGCCTTGACTGCTCCAAACACGGTGGTGTTGACTAAAACAGCAGCAGAAAAGCATTTCGAAATCAATGAGGCATTAGGGCAGACCCTAGAGTTGAACAACTCCCAAACATTTACAGTCACTGGCGTCATAGATGATCTGCCAAAAAATTCCTTTTTGAGAGAACACACGGTTTTTATGGCCATGGCAGGTTATGAGGATTCTCGAGTTGTAAATTGGGGAAGTAATAACTATCAAACTTTTATCAAATTAATTCCCTCAGCCAATATCGATGATATCCAAGAACCACTGCGAGGCTTTTTGGGCAAGTATGTAATTCCAGGGGTGCAACAATTTATGCCAGGAATTACCGAAGAACAATTTAAGGCCGCAGGCAATCATTTAATTTTTAGCACAATTCCTTTAACGGACATTCATTTAAATTCCGATAGGATTGCCGAAATAAGCCCCAACAACAATATTCAAGGAATCTATATTTTAAGTTTTATAGCCATTTTTCTTCTTGTTTTGGCCTGCGTTAATTTCATGAATTTATCAACCGCGCATTCTTTAAAAAGAGCCAAGGAAGTTGGGGTTAGAAAAACCTTAGGTTCAAATAAAACCGATTTGGTACGGCAGTTTTTAGTGGAATCTGGTTTGGTTTCCTTTGGAGCGTTATTACTTGCTTTGGTCGTAGCTATTATAGCACTTCCATTCTTTAATCAATTGGCTGACAAGGATATTTCCATGCCTTATTCAAATCCTTTATTCTGGCTGATTTTATTCGTTTCTGGTATTTTTCTTGGCCTCTTTTCTGGAAGTTATCCAGCTTTCTTTATGTCAAAATTTATTCCTGTTGAAGTCCTTAAAGGGTCCAACAGCAATAGTATAGGCGGAAGCAGAGTCAGAAATGGATTGGTTATTTTCCAATTCGCTATTTCTGTATTTCTTATTGTGGGAACTCTAGTGGTGTATCAGCAATTGCAGTATATACAGAATAAGGACTTGGGCTTTTCTAAAGATCAGGTGTTGATAATTGATGACGTATATGCCTTAGGCGATAAAAGACTTGCATTTAAAGAAGAGGTAAAAAAACTAGGTTACGTTAAAAATGTGACTTTAAGCAGTTATTTTCCCACACCTTCCTCGCGAAGCGATAGCACATTTGCCCCCGAAGATGGGCTAACCGATCAAGAAAGTGCGGTATCCATGCAGACCTGGGGTGTTGACCATGATTATATCTCCACCCTTGGATTTGAAATTGTTGCCGGCAGAAATTTTGATAAAACATTTAAAAATGATTCTACCAGTATTATTATAAATGAATCTGCCGTCGCTACCATAGGTCTAACCCCACAAGAAGTCATTGGCAAAAGATACACCTCTGATCTTGGCCAAGAAAATCCTCAATTTCTAACCATTATCGGTGTTGTCAAAGATTTTCACTTTTCCCCTTTCAGAGATGATATCGAAGCCCTAAGTCTTGGGTTGGACAAATTTGCCGGTTCGATGGCTGTCAAGCTAAGCACGGCTGATTTTCAGACCGCTTTAACCGGTGTTGAAAGTGTGTGGAACAAGCTTGCTCCCGGTCAACCTTTTGATTATTATTTTATGGAGGATTCCTTCAACAAAACCTATAAAGCCGAGCAACGCTTAAGTAGTATATTTTTCATTTTTACTTCACTTTCCATATTAATTGCCTGTTTGGGTCTATTTGGTTTGGCTGCCTTTAATGCAGAGAAAAGAACCAAGGAAATTGGGGTAAGAAAGGTACTAGGTGCCAGTGTCGGTCAAATTACCTATAAGTTAACGCAAGACTTTCTAAGATTGGTTGCAATTGGCATATTGGTGGCCCTTCCCATTGGTTGGTTCGCAATGGATAAATGGCTCCAAGATTTTTCTTATCGCATATCCATAGGTTGGGAAGTATTTATAATAGCGCCTTTATTGGCTGTAACCATCGCAATTTTTACTGTTAGCTACCAAAGTATAAAGGCAGCAGTGGTTAATCCTGTCAAAAGTCTAAGAACCGAATAAACTATTACTAATGAGAGAATCATGCTTACAAATCACATTAAAATTGCATTTCGTTTTTTCCTGAAGAACAAGCTTTTTACTGGAATCAACATTCTTGGTTTATCCATTGGGATAACCGCTTTTATGCTGTTAGCGCGTTATATTGCATTTGAAAAAAGCTATGATCAATTTATTCCACATGTCGATGATCTTTATCGTGTAACCCTTACTTCCAATTTAGGAGATAAGGGTTTTGCCACAATTGCTACGAATCACCCGGCCGTAGGACCGGCAATGAAAAGAGATTTTGCTGAGGTGGAAAGCTATGTCCGAATTGTTGATAAATCCATTGTCACTTCCGGTTCTATAATTCTGTCCTACGTAAATGCAAATGGTAATTTGATTAAGTCGGGTGCTAATGACGATCATATTTACTTTGCCGACAATTCCATTTTGGAAATGTTCGATATTCCTTTACGCGTTGGAAATCCATCTAATGCCCTTGCCGAACCCAATACAGCCATTTTAACCAAAGAAATTGCCGCACGTTTTTTTGGGAATGAGGATCCTTTGGGGAAAATCATTAAAATAAATAATGGTTTTGAACTCAAAATAAATGGTGTTTTTGATGACCTTCCCAAGAATTCGCATTTACCTTTAGGCATAGTCATATCCTATGCCACATTTCCAAAAGAAGGTGATTTTGACAATAGTTGGGTCTGGCCTGAATTTTACAATTATGTTCGTTTGAAACCAGGCACTGACCCCGAAATATTACAATCTAAATTTCCTGCCTTCGTCCAAAACTATCTTAGCGACATTATGAACGAGCATGGTTTTGAAGCTCGTTTTGACCTGCAGCCGGTAAAAGATATTCACTTAACATCCAACATTGACAAAGAGATTTCTGCCAATAACAGTCGTGGAACTTTGAACTTTTTACTTATAGTAGCTGGCTTTATAATTGCAATAGCGCTTATTAACTTCATAAATCTATCCACAGCCAAATCCATGGAAAGAGCAAAGGAAGTGGGTCTAAAAAAAGTAGTCGGCGCAAACAAAAGAGCTTTGGTGCAACAATTTTTATACGAATCTCTTTTAATCAACTTTTTGGCTCTGCTCTTGGCTTTCCTATTCATAAGCTTATTGATGTCTTCTTTTAACACGCTAGTGGGAAATGAAGTATTGGACTTCTCAATGTGGACTAAACGCGAAGTGTGGTTTACCGTACTGGGAATATTTCTAGGGGGAGGGATTTTAGCTGGCCTATATCCTGCCTTTGTCTTATCTAATTTTATTCCAATCGAGGTCTTAAAGGGAAAATTTCATCATGGAACTAAAGGTAACTCCTTGCGGAAAGCCCTTGTTATAACTCAATTTGTTATCTCAATTGCACTGATAGCCGGTACGTTTATCGTTTATAATCAGTTTTCCTACATGCAAAATCAGGATTTGGGGTTTAAGGCAGACCAAAATTTGGTGCTGGCAGCTCCTATTTATTCTGATTCTACCATGCAAAGTAAGATTATAGCATTTAAAAGAGAGCTAATGCAAAATCCAAAGATTGGAGGTGTAGCACTATCCAATGAAATTCCAGGCAACCAGGTTTCATGGAGCAATCTAATTCGGAAACCCCAAGACCTTAAGGAAACTGCATCCGGAGCAAAATATGTAAGTATTGATCAAGACTTCTTCAAAACATATGATGTTGATCTGCTCGCGGGACGGGATTATGTACAACAGGATGCCAATTTCTACAACGAGGAGGCCAATGCCCAAAATTCCAAAGCCAGTAGAGTAATCATTAATAGGTCGGCAGCGGAAATTTTAGGTTTTTCAAATCCTGATGAGGCCATAAACAAACCCATGATCTTTGAACTAAGAATAGAAAGAAATGCCGAGATAATTGGAGTGGTCGAGGACTACCATCAACAATCTCTTCAGAACGAGTATGAACCAATGGTCTTTCTTTATTTTGACTACTATAATGCGGATTACATAACAATTAACATTCTTGCGGGTAATAATGTAAAAGAGACTATTTCAGATATTGAGACAACTTACAAGAATTTCTTCCCTGATGACCTTCTAAAGCACTTCTTCGTTGATGAGTATTTCAACCAACAGTATCAAGCTGACTTAAAATTTGGAACCATATGTCTACTCTTTTCCATTTTGGCGATTTTTATTGCAACTCTTGGGCTTTTTGGAATGGGGTCCCATATGGCAATGCAAAAAATCAAGGAAATCAGCGTGCGGAAGGTCTTAGGTGCTTCAGTAGGACAGGCATTGCTAATAATACCCAAAAAACTATTGAGCTTAGTATTAATCTCAAGTGTAATTGCCCTACCCTTAATTTATTTTCTAACTAAAAAATGGTTGGAAAATTATGCCTTTAAAATTGACATGGGGCTTTGGATGTTTATTGTTCCACTATTGATTGTGCTTCTTATAGCAACATTATCAATCTTGGCGCAATCCCTAAAAGCTGCCTTGATTAATCCTGCTGAATCTTTGCGAACCGAATAATCAAATCAAAAAACGAGGAATCATGTTAAAAAATCATATTAAAATCGCTTGGAGAAACTTACTTAAAAACAAGGTTTATTCATTCATAAATATTGGTGGTTTGGCTATTGGCATTACCGCATGTTTTATGATTCTTCAATATGTTTTCTTTGAAATGGGCTATGATGAGTTCCACGTAAACAAAGATCGTATTTACAGAATCCAACAAGATCGCTATGACAATGGGAAACTTTCAACGCAGTGGGCGGCAGGAGCATATGCTGCAGGTAATGTTTTCGCTGAAGAAATTCCTGAAATTGAGAATTTTGTAAAGGTCATCCCGGCAGGTGACATCATTGTTGAGGTAAATAATAATCCATTAAAAATTGATAAGGTCTATTACTCGCAAACCTCGTTTTTTGAAATTTTTTCTTACCCCCTTATTTATGGTCAAACCGAAGGAATTTTGGATCAGCCAGACACCGTGGTAATCTCTGAGTCAACTGCCAACCAAATATTTGGGACAACAGATGTCGTGGGTAGAGTAATAAATGCAAACGGAACTAACGATTACACCATCACTGGTGTCTTTGAAGATATGCCTAGAAATACTCATCTCAAGAGTAAGATGCTCGTTTCCTATCCCACTTTTTTGAATAATATCGGGAATAACACCCCAGATACCGCTTGGGATTGGGATGGATGTTTGACTTATGTTTTGTTAGCTGAAGGTGCTATTCCTGCTGAAGTAGAGGACAAGTTTGTCCCTATCGCCGAAACACATGTAGGTGAACTTTTAGAGAGATTCAATGCAGCCGTAACCTATAATTTGCAGCCTCTAACCGATATTCATCTTACTTCCAATTATATGGAAGAAGCAGAACCCAACGGAAATAAGGATATGGTCTATCTACTTTTGGGAGTTGCTATCTTCATAATTATTATTGCCTGGGTAAATTATATCAACCTAGCAACCGCCAGAGCCGTCAATAGGGCAAAAGAAGTTGGGGTAAGAAAGGCTATTGGGTCTTTAAGAAAACAATTGATTGTACAATTCTTTTGCGAATCTGCCTTGTTCAATGGTCTTGCTTTAGTCTTTGCAATTTTGTTCATGCTTGTTTCGCTAACAAGCTTTAATGCACTTTCAGGACAACAAATGTCTGTTACCTTATTTGCTAGACCACTATTTTGGGTGGGGCTAATAACAGTTTTTACACTAGGGGTAATTCTTTCAGGTTCTTACCCTGCATTTGTGTTATCCAGTTTTAAGCCTGTTGAGGTCTTAAAAGGCACTATTACCAGTTCAAACCAGGGTCAGACATTACGGAAATCTTTAGTGGTGTTTCAATTTGCAGCGTCACTGTTTTTGCTTATTGGATCATTTGTGGTCTATAAACAAATCAATTTTATGCGTGATCAATCTCTTGGCATCAACATTGATCAAACGTTGGTTATTAAACCTCCCATTGTGGCAGATTCGACCTTTGTAAATCGCAAAGAATCTTTTAAAACAGCTTTGACTCAGTTCCCTTTTATCGATATGGCTGCTGTTTCTTCTACTGTTCCAGGGCAAGATGGTGGCATCAACGCAGGAGGCATTCGTCTTGTTACGCAAAGTGACAGTGAGCAAAAGCAATACCGATTTATGAGAGTGGACCATGACTTTATGAGTCTTTATGGTATGGAACTAATTGCTGGGCGCAGCTTTTCAAAGGATTTTGGGGCCGATAAAAGCACGGTGGTGTTTAATCGAAAGGGTGTTCAACAATTAGGTTTTGATAATCCGGACGAAGCTATTGGAAAGGAAATCGAATTTTGGGGCAATCAATATATAATTGTAGGGGTTATTGAGAATTTCCATCAACAATCATTACATCAGTCCTATGAACCGCTGATATTGTGCTTGGTTCCCGATGTTTATGGTTTTTTCTCCCTGAAAGTTCAGCCACAACAAGTAGCTCAAACAATGGCGGTTGTACAAGACCAATGGGAAAAGTTTTTCCCAGGAAATACTTTTGAACATTTCTTTCTTGATGATCATTTTAACGCTCAATACCTGCAGGACAGACAATTTGGAAAGGTCTTCAGTCTATTTACGATTTTGGCTATCCTTGTAGCTTGCCTTGGTCTTTTTGGATTGGCTTCTTTTACCACACTTCAAAGGACAAAGGAAATCGGAATTAGAAAAGTACTTGGCGCATCAGTGGTTAATATTTTAAGACTCCTGTTTACTGAATTTAGCACTCTATTGATAATCTCATTTGCTATTGCCATTCCGCTCTCATGGTTTATGGCGAATCATTGGTTAAAAAGTTACGCTTTTAGCATTTCCATTCACTGGAGTTTCTTTTTATGGCCTTTTCTTTTGCTTTTAGTTATTGCAATGCTCACTGTAAGTTTTCAATCGTTGAAGGCATCATTGGCAAACCCTATTAAGAGTCTTCGAACTGAATAAATCAAAAAACAACAATCATGTTAAAGAACTATTTGAAAATTGCCTGGAGAAACCTCTCAAAAAATAAGAGCTATACCATCATCAATGTAGGTGGACTGGCATTGGGGATGGCAGTTACCCTCATCATTGGTCTTTGGATGCATGATGAGTTATCCCATAACAATCATTTCTCGAATCATGATAAAATTGCCCAAATGATGCAGTCCCAAACTTTCAATGGGAATATTGGCACAGGACCGGCAATTCCAAGACCGCTGGAAAATGCCTTGCGAGACGGCTACATGGACAACTTTGAACACTTGATTATGTCTTCATGGACCAATGACCTGTATTTAAAGTATAACGAGACCAGTATTTCCAGACCAGGAAATTATATGCAGCGTGAAGCTCCAGAATTTCTTGAACTACAAATAGTAAAGGGAGATAAAGATGGGCTTCGCGAGATAAATTCAATTATGCTATCCGAATCCGTGGCTGAAGCTCTTTTTGGAGCTGAAGACCCTATTGGAAAAGTGGTAAAAGCAAGTAACCAACATGATTTAATGGTTACCGCTGTCTATAAAGATATTCCCTACAATAGCTCATTTAGCGACACAGAATATTTAATCCCTTGGGACCACTATGTTTCTATCAACGAATGGGTTCAAGAAGGAGAGGACAATTGGGGCAACAATTCCTTTCAGCTCTTCGTGCAGCTAGCTGAAAATGCCAATTTGGAGAACGTAAATAGTATTATTAGAGACGTAAAAAAAGATCTGAACGAGGATACTGCGGAATTCAATCCACAGCTTTTTCTTTTGCCGATGAAAGATTGGTATTTGCGTAGCAATTTTGAAGGTGGCAAGCAAGTTGGAGGTCGTATCAAATACGTGTGGTTGTTTGGCATTATTGGCGCATTTGTTTTACTGTTGGCCTGTATCAACTTTATGAACTTGAGTACGGCAAGGTCAGAAAAAAGAGCAAAGGAAGTTGGTATCCGAAAATCTATTGGATCACAGCGCAATCAATTGATAAATCAATTTTTAGGGGAATCCTTCTTGGTGGTTTTATTTGCCTTTACCATTGCATTGTTGATCGTATTGGTTTCTTTAGACGGTTTTAATGAACTTGCTCGCAAGGAAATCTCATTTCCATGGGGCAGCCCAGTTTTCTGGCTGGCTTCAGTCGTCTTTATTCTATTAACTGCTTTGTTGGCGGGAAGCTACCCTGCATTGTACCTGTCCTCTTTCAATCCTGTCGATGTTTTAAAAGGCACTTTCAAAGCAGGAAAGCATGCCGGTACCCCTCGAAAAATTCTCGTTGTTTTTCAATTTACAGTATCCGTTGCTTTTATTATTGGAACTGTAATTGTGATGCAACAAATTAACTTCGCCAAAAACAGGCCCGTTGGCTACGACAAGGAAGGACTCATTCAAGTGCCCACTTTTAGTCGTGATTTTATTGGTAAAACGGATTTGATGAGGGATGAGTTCATAAACTCCGGGGCCGTAGTTGAAATGTCTACCTCCAGTAGTCCAACCACAAGAATTTGGTCTAACAGAAGCGGTTATACATGGGAAGGTAAGCCTGAAGGTTTTCAAGAGGACTTTGCATGGACTGAAGTTTCTCCAGAATACGCAAAATCATTGAATTTAAAAATAGTTCAAGGAAGAGATTTTTCCAGGGAATTTGCATCGGATTCACTCGGAATACTTATCAATGAAACTGCGGTAAAATATATGGGTGTAGAAAACCCTGTCGGAATGCTTATTCGAGGTACAAACGAAGAAGACCCTGGTCCGACTCGCACAATTGTTGGAGTTGTTGAAGATATCATTGCCCAATCTCCCTACGAGCCGGTAAAACAAGGTTGGTATGTATATGATCGCGACAATAATTTTAGTTACTATAATCTAAGACTAAATCCCACCCAAAGTGCAACACAGAACATTGCCGCCATTGAAGGTATATTTCGAGAGCATTTCCCTGATATCCCATTCGAATACCAATTTGTGGATGAACAGTACGGCAAAAAATTTGCCGCTGAAGAGCGGGTTGGACGACTTTCTGGAATCTTTACAGCTTTGGCCATAATCATAAGTTGTCTTGGTTTGTTCGGCCTCACCTCTTTTGTAGCCGAACAGCGGACTAAAGAAATTGGTGTGCGAAAAGTGTTGGGGGCTTCCGTATTTAATGTTTGGAATATGCTTTCCAAAGATTTTCTAAAACTCGTAACGGTATCCTGTTTTATCGCCGTACCCATTGCTTACTATGTAATGAATGGTTGGCTACAAGAATATCCTTACCGCGTTATTTTGGAGTGGTGGATTTTTGCCTTAGCCATGATTGGGGCCATGTTAGTCACGGTAATCACAGTAAGTTTTCAGGCCATAAGGGCAGCAAATGCCAATCCGGTCAAAAGTCTCAGAATGGAATAATCAAAAACGAAAAATCATGTTCAAGAACTATTTGAAAATTGCCTGGCGAAATTTTATTCAGCACAAATGGTACTCCTTATTAAACCTAGGCGGATTAGCCATAGGAATGGCTTGTAGTATCCTAATTCTACTATGGGTCCAAAATGAATCCAGCTACGACACCTTTCACACCAATTCAGATGAAATATATAGGTTAACTGCCATAGCAAATGAAGATTTCAAAGCTGCGGTAAGTCCTGCGGGTATGATTGAGCAGATTCCCGATCAAGTGTCAGAGATAACATCTAGTCTTCGCTTAAGCGCGCCCTTCGAGGCTTTGGTGGAGATAGACAATCAGAAATTCAAGGAGGAGCCCATTTTTTACGCTGATTCCAATTTTTTGGATATGTTCACCTTTCCACTCATCGAAGGAAATGCAACAACCGCGCTTGCCAAACCAGATGGTATCTTGATTACAGAAAAAACAGCGAAAAAATTCTTCGGATCGGCAAACGCCTTAGGGAAGACCATTAAAATAGACAATCGTGACATCTTTACCGTTACTGGGGTAATGGCCGATGTCCCGCCCAATTCACATTTGCAGTTTAATATGATCATGCCAATGGCATATCTCGCAAAAACTGATAACGACCTCATCAATAAGGTATGGGACAGCTTTAATTTTTATGGATATTTCCAATTCGAAAAAGGCGCTATTTCTTCCCAAGACGATGTAAACATAGTAATCGAAAAGATTAATCAAATCTATGCCAAAAGACAACCCGAGTTTGTAATCACATTCAATTTACAAGCTTTAAAGGATATTCATTTAAGGTCCAATTTGCAGATAGATCTTCCAGGACACGGAAATGTTTTATATGTAAACATCTTTTTTATTGCTGCCTTCATTATCTTAATCGTAGCCTGTATTAATTATATGAACCTGGCAACTGCACGCTCCGCTAGAAGAGCTAAAGAAGTTGGTTTGAGAAAAGTAATTGGTGCTGGACGTCGTCAGTTAATATTTCAGTTTTTAGGGGAATCGCTTATGATTTCATTTATTTCTCTAATCCTAGCGGTTGGTATCGTGTATTTATTTCTACCGGCCTTTAATAATCTTGCCCAAAAGGAACTGTTGTTTAGCTTAGGCGATAATAATCTTTGGGTTTCCCTTTTAGCTATTGCCCTTATCACCGGTTTAATCTCTGGCAGCTATCCTGCATTATTTTTATCGGGGTTCAAGCCGATCAAAGTTTTAAAAGGTAGACTGAAGCTTTCCAAGTACAATCTTGTTTTTCGAAATGGATTGGTAATCACTCAATTTGTAGTATCGGTTTTACTGCTGATTGGCACCATGGTTATTTACAACCAATTGAATTTTATAAAGAATAAAAATCTAGGGTACGACAAATCCAATCTTATCTACGTGCCAATGGAAGGTGAAATGTGGGGAAAGCAGGAGGCCCTAAGATCAGCTCTCAACCAGAACCCATTAACCAGCAATTTCTCTATTGTGGCCGATTTGCCAGCTAATTTAATAACTGGGGATTTTGATATTCATTGGGATGGCAAAGACCCTGATTCGCAAGTACTTTTTCCAAGCTTGGTCACAGATCAAAATTTTCTGGATGTTTTTCAAATGAAACTGGCCAACGGAAGAAGTTTTTCGAAGACCTCCACAGAAAACAACGACTATTTAATTAATGAAACCGCCGCAGACATTATGGGGTACGATGCGGAAACTGCAGTTGGCAAAAGCCTAACTTTTAGAGAAGACAAAGGCACTATAATAGGTGTTGTAAAAGATTTTAACTACAAACCTCTTCAATATGCCATAGAGCCCCTTCTGATACAAAATAAAGAGTTTGGTTCTATTGCCGTAATTAAAGCCGCTCCCACAACAACCGAGAGCACCATTGCCGCTTTGAAAGATATTTACGGTCGCTTAAATCCCGCTTATCCGCTCACTTATAATTTTGTGGATGGCGATTTGGATGCCCAGTACCAAAGTGAACAACGTATGGGGACCATTTTTAATGTATTCGCTCTCCTTGCGATTTTCATTTCATGTATGGGCCTTTACGGTTTGTCAGCATTTATGACCGAACAACGTTTTAAAGAAATTGGTATAAGAAAAGTCTTAGGTGCCAGTGCCGTACGCCTGGTCAATATGCTTTCCAAAGATTTCTTAAAATTAGTATTCATTGCATTTATAATAGCAATACCGATTGCCTGGTTCGGAATGAACCAATGGTTGCAAGAATTTGCATTTCACATAGAAATTCAATGGTGGGTATTCCTTGCAGCCGGATTTATGGTCTTGTTCATTGCTTTGTCAACCGTGAGCTTTCAATCTATAAGGGCATCATTGGTTAACCCCATAAAAAGTCTACGAACAGAATAAGCTAAAACCAAAGAACAATGTTGAAATTATATCTAAAAATTGCCACAAGATATCTGCTTAAAAATAAGCTATACTCATATATCAACATTTTTGGGTTGACCATTGGCATTGCTTCTTTTGTGCTTATCATGCTCTACGTAAATTATGAGAGAAGCTACGACAAGTTTGAAGGTTCCGAGAACGTTTATCGTGTCTTTATGGATTATTTTGAAGGAGGGGAATATGTGCCCGGAGATGCTAATTCATATATCGTAAGCGCACCGACCTTAAAGGACGAATTTCCTGAAATCGAAAGTTTTGTTCGGTTTAGACGAATTCGAAATTTAGTGGTAATGCATAATAATACCCCATATGATGGCATCATAGGATCTCTGGCAGATTCCGAATATTTTGATGTTTTTGACCATGGTTTAGTCAAGGGTGATGAAGCTACTGCACTCAATGAACCGTATTCTGTGGTGCTAAGCACACTAGTTGCCCAAAAACTGTTTGGCAGTAGGAATCCCATTGGACAGTCTATTAAAATCGCAGGAGATGACTCCGTAACTTTTACGGTAACCGGAGTCATGGACAATACCAATCGAAACACCCACATTAAAAATGACCTACTTGTTTCCTTTAAAACATTTTATACCTGGAAAATATTTGAGAACGATTGGAAATACACCTGGAACCAAAATGAATATTACACTTATGTAAAGGTTGCGTCAAATACTGATGCGGAGCTGCTAAATCAAAAAATAATGGCCTTTGTGCCTGAGGGATTTGAGTTCAAGGAAAGGCATCATATGGAACCCATTGAAGATATTCACTTGCATTCTAACAAGCCTTATGAAGCTGAGGCCAATGGTAGTGCCAGTAGCGTTAAACTTTTGGCAATTATTGCTTTTATCACCCTCGTGCTGAGCTGGATAAACTATATGAACCTTTCCACCAGTAAATCGTTGGAGCGGGCCAAAGAAATTGGCATTCGTAAAGTTGTCGGAGCTAAAAGGCCGCAATTGGTCTGGCAATTTTTACTGGAATCCGCTTTAATAAACACCATAGCCGTTGTATTGGCAATTATGGCTGTTTATATTTTACTTCCCAGTTTTAATAGGTTTATCGAGCAAAACTTAGGTTTTAGTTCCTTAGAGCTAAAGTCTATGCTGCCCTATTTTGTTGTTTTGGTAGCGGGAGTTTCCTTGGCAGCTTTTTACCCAGCGTTTGTCTTGAGTAAATACAGTCCCTCCAAAGTATTGAAAGGCAAGGCACAGACTTCAAAAAGCAGTCTCAATTTTAGGAAAGGCCTCATCGTATGCCAATTTATTGCAACTATTGTTCTTTTGGTGGGCACTTTTGTAGCCAACAAGCAGATTCAACATTTAAAAAACCAACCTATTGGTGCAAACCTCAATCAGATAGTAGCATTGAACGGCCAGGTATTGGACCGAGCTTACGATTCAATATATTATAAGGATTTTGATGTACTGTTGGAGGAACTTAAAAGAAATCCTTATGTAGCAGACGTTAGTGTAGCTCGCACATATCCTGGAGATGATTTCTCCAACATGAGTTCCAATATTGAACTTACCTTTCCAGATGGACATACTGATAAAACCCACATTTGGTACAATTATGGGGCACACCCCGATTATTTTAGTCTGATGGGAATGGAGTTCGTGGCTGGGGGTACCTTTCTACAAACCTCAGAAAAGTGGAGTCATAATGTGGTGGTCAATGAAGAGATGGCTCGTTTTATGGGTGTCGTAGATGTGAAGAATCTTGTTGGCAAGACTATCAAATTTTGGGGTCAAGATTGGACCGTTAGCGGAGTAGTTGAAGATTACAATCATCTTGGAATGAAGTCTGCCGTTGTTCCCATTATTATTAGACACAGCAGAAACACCCAGAATATTCTTGTAAAGTTGGATAAAAAGGCCAGTACTATGGCTGGGGCCGATAAGGCGTTAGCTGAGCTAGAGCGTACATGGTATCAAGTTTTTCCTGTTAGCACATATAACTACACCTTTCTGGATCAGAAGTTCGAGGCATTGTTCGACGAAGACCGAAAGTTCGCTAAGGCTTTTCAGATATTTACCATTTTGGCTATACTAATTGCTTCATTAGGCCTATTCGGGCTAACATCCTATACCTGCATCCAGCGAAAAAAAGAGATAGGTGTTCGAAAGGTCAATGGGGCAACAATTACACAAATTCTACAATTGCTCAATCAAGATTTTGTGAAGTGGGTAGGGTTAGCTTTTATTATATCAATACCGATATCGTGGTTTGCTATGCATAAATGGCTGGAAGGTTTTGCCTATAGAACAACCATGAGTTGGTGGATTTTTGCTTTGGCAGGCTTCACTGCTCTCAGTATTGCCCTTCTAACAGTTAGTTGGCAGAGCTTTAAAGCTGCTATTGCCAATCCTGTAGACTCTTTAAGAGATGAATAATCTCTCTAGATTTTGACCATCAATCAAAAAAATCAGAAATCATGTTAAAGCACAACATCAAACTTTTTTTTAGGAACATCAAAAGAAATCTAAGTTCTTTTTTAATCAATATCATTGGGTTGTCAACAGGATTGGCCTGTGCTCTGTTCATTGCTCTTTGGGTAAATGATGAACTAGGAGTAGATAAGTTTCATGAAAATCATGATCGAATTTATCAAGTAGCCGAAAATCTTCAGTTTAGTGATGGTATTCAAACCATGGTCGAATCTTCGGCTCCAATGGCCGAGTATTTGGTGGCACAAATGCCAGAAGTTGAATATGCGGCAGTTACGATTGACCCAAGTTGGTTTGGCAAACACGCCTTATCGGTAGGAGATCAAAATCTAAAAGCATTAGGACAGCTAGTAAGTAAGGACTATTTTAATATTTTCTCCTACAATTTAATCCAAGGGGATAAGAACCAGGTAATAGCAGATCCAAACTCCATCGTTATTTCCAAAGGTTTGGCGTTAAAACTGTTTGGTACCGTCGAGAACGTCGTAGGTAGGTCAATAGAATATGAAAAAAGTAGACAATTCCAGGTTTCAGGAATTTTTGAAGACGTGCCACCCAATTCCACAATGCAATTCGATTTTGTGCTGTCGGATAAGGCTTATAAAGATGAAGCTCCTTGGAATTCCATAAACACAGACCATTGGGGTAGCACCGGCCCCCAAGTTTATTTGACGGTGAAAGAAGGGACCAACATTGATGCACTTAACGCCAAAGTGGCAAAAATCAGAAACGAAATAAATGAAAATGACCTTAGAAAATCAATCTTGATTCCATTTTCAGAACATTATCTTCATGGAACCTATAAAAACGGAAAACAGGTTGGAGGTCGTATTGAATATGTTGAGTTGTTCTCAATGATAGCGATTTTAATATTGATTATCGCATGTATTAATTTTATGAACTTGTCTACAGCAAGGGCGTCCAAAAGACTAAAAGAGATCGGGGTAAAGAAAGCGGTTGGGGCAAAACGAAAAACGTTCCTGTTCCAGTTTCTTAGCGAATCTGTTTTAATGTCAGTTATGTCATTATTGGTCGCCCTTTCTATAGTTGTTTTACTTCTTCCTCGGTTTAATACTATTGTCGGAAAACAATTGACATTATCATTTGATCTTAATCTTGTTTTGCTAACACTGGGCATTACTTTCATTACAGGTCTTTTGGCGGGCAGCTATCCTGCTATTTATCTTTCAGGGTTCAATGCGGTAACCGTCCTTAAAGGTAAACTCAACAGATCTTTAGGAGAGTTATGGACTAGAAAGGGATTGGTTGTTGTACAGTTTGCGCTTTCCATTATTTTGATTGTTTCCGTTATTGTAGTTTACAATCAAATCCAATTTGCCCAAAACCAAAATTTAGGATATAGCAAGGACAACATTGTCTATTTTAAGGCAGAAGGCAAGGTAAAGGAACAGTTGCCAACATTTTTAGCCGAACTGAAACAATTACCTGGAATTAAAAACGCATCAAGTACTACCCATAGCATGATCGGTCACAACTGGAGTACTTCTTTAGAATGGGAAGGAATGGATCCAGACAGTGAAATAAATTTTCAAATTGTGGGCGTGGATTACGACTTTATTGAAACAATGGATATGGAAATAGTGGAAGGTCGTGGATTTAATAGAGCGTTCGGTGACAGCATTGGAATGATATTTAACGAAACGGCAATAAAGGCAATGGGACTGGAAGATCCGATTGGCAAAATTGTAGAGGGTAGAATAGAAATAATCGGAGTTGTAAAGGATTTTCATTTTAAATCGTTGCATGACAAAGTTGAACCCCTGTTCATGGCTATTATGCCTCAAGTGAACAAGGTAATGGTCCGAATTGAGGCTGGAAAAGAGAGGGATGCTATTGAACAAATTCATAAGATTTATCAATCTTTTAATCCAGGGTTTATATTCGAGTACGAATTTTTGGACGACAACTATAAAGCACTTTATGCATCGGAACAGCGTGTTGCCACCCTATCAAAATATTTTGCGGGAATGGCTATTTTAATTTCTTGTTTGGGTCTTTTTGGTTTGGCCATGTTCACAGCCGAAAGAAGAAAAAAAGAAATCAGTGTGCGAAAAGTTCTTGGGCAAACTGTTGCTGAGGTGACTGTTATGCTTTCAAGCGATTTCGCTAAATTGGTATTGGTTGCCATTTTAATCGCCTTGCCCATTGCCTATTTAGTCACAAATAATTGGCTTTCAAGTTTTGCCTATCATATTCCTTTGCGGTTTTGGTATTTTCTGGCAGCTGGTGTAACAGCGCTTGCCGTAGCCATGTTAACAGTGGGGAGTCAAGCAATACAGGCGGCAAATAGAAATCCAGTGGATGGATTACGGGAGGAGTAATCTTCTAATTAAAAATAAAATAATAAGACAATGCTACTACAATTAAACAATATTTTCAAATGGGTGAACTCAGGCGGACAACGTATTTTTCTGCTAAAAGATATCAACCTCACCGTTGAAGAAGGGGAATTTATTTCCGTAATGGGACCTTCGGGTTCTGGAAAATCAACATTGCTCAATGTCATTGGCATGTTGGATGGATTTGATGAAGGAGAATACCATTTTTTGGATGAATCGGTTCATTCCATAAAGGAGAAACATAGAGCCAATTTATATAAGGAGTATATCGGTTTCGTTTTTCAATCATACCATTTATTGGATGAACTCACAGTAAAGGAAAATCTAGAAATGCCTTTGCTTTATAAAAAATTCAAAGGGTCTGAACGAAAAGCTATGGTGGCGGATATGCTCGATAGATTCAATATAGTGGGGAAAAAGGACCTATTCCCAGCTCAACTCAGCGGAGGCCAACAACAGCTCGTTGGTATTGCGCGAGCATTAATTTCAAATCCCAAACTAATTTTGGCTGACGAGCCTACAGGAAATCTAAATTCGGCACAGGGTGAAGAAATTATGTCACTTTTCAAACAACTTAATGAAGAGGGAGTCACCATTATCCAAGTGACGCATTCTGAAAAAAATGCATCTTATGGTTCCAGAATTATTAATCTATTGGATGGGAGAATGGTTTAAAAAACACGCACTTATCGGTCCATATAGCTCATTAAAACGAGAAATATCTTAATCGTTACCTGCAAGCAAACAACAACCCATAATTAGCGCTCAAATGAACATTAAAAAGATTACATCAATTCTTATTTTATCATTTTTATGCTTTATTCAATCAATACAAGCACAAGAAACTTACAAAGAAGTTTTAGAAACTGAATATACTCCGATAAATAAAGAACTATATAATATTATTGTTGCTTTAGATAAAGAATATTTTGATGCCTATAACTCATGTGATATGGAGAAGCAAAAATCACTATACTCGGAAAATCTTGAGTTCTTTCATGACAAAGGAGGTGTCTCTACTTCAAAACAAGATGTGCTTGCAGCGATTGAAGAAAATATTTGTGGAAAAGTTACCAGAACTTTACTTGAAGGAAGCATTGAAGTTTATCCAATAAAAGATTATGGAGCAATAGAAATTGGATATCACAAATTTTATAATAATCAAGAACCAAATGCTAAGTCAAAAGCAAGTAAATTTATTTTGGTTTGGAAAAATGAAGATGGAAAATGGGTAATTACAAAGGTAATCAGCCTTCATTGACTTAATTTAGTCTAATAGCAGCAGGTAATAAAGTATATAATTAATAAGACTCAAACGCCCATAGACTGGTAAAGATTATAGGTTCAGGAAAACCGCCATGGATTGTAATCAGTTGCTTCTCTTTTACTTCAGTCTGATATTTTGGTAGGAAGGGACTCAGGATTATCCTTAATCGGCCAATTCGGCCAATTCTTTGCCTATTAAACTGCCCAAGGCAACGCCCATACCTCCCAAACGAACTCCGCAATACACATTGTTGGAAATAGGTTTTACAATGGGGGTTTTCTGCATGCCCACGCCCATAATTCCACTCCAGCGATGCTCTACTTCAACTTTTTGGTTGGGTGAAATTACGGTTTGAAGTAGTTCCTCTAGCTTATTCTGTATTCGTTCTGTTTGTCCAAATTCCGTGGTTTCCTCTGTTTTCAAATCAAGGTTTCGACCACCACCGAGTAAAATACGATCATCAATATTTCTGAAATAATAGTACCCTTCATCCAAATGAAAAGTACCTTTTACTTTTAATTCCTTTATGGGTTTGGTCACCAATACCTGAGCCCTAGCAGGAAGAACGGCTTCATTTTTGAGCAGCTTTGCTGCAAATCCATTGGTAGCCACAAAGACCTTTTTACTTTTAAAAGAAAAAGCGTCGGTATGAATTGAAACCTTGGCATTTGAATCATTAAATTCTATAACCTCAACTGCGTTTAAAATGTGAATGCCGAGGTCTAGCGCTTTTTTAAGCAAGCCGTTCATCAGCATTCCGGTGTTTAACTGAGCTTCAAACGTCTGGGTAATAAAAGTGTCATAGATAGTTTCAAAGCCAAAGAAGTTTGTAGTTTTTTGAAATGGTTTTTCACCAAAGATTGGTGCTAACAAATTATTTAGTCCGTCAATCCCTTCTAAACATCGCTCGTACAATGCTACGTCGTTATTCAAAAAAAGTTCATGACCTCCGTGTTGGTGGAACCCAATGGTTTTATCTCCTAAAAGTTGGCGTGTTAGCTGAATTCCTTGCCATCGCTTTTTCACCAAACCGAAGACCTCTTCCTCTGTATGCTTTTCAAGATCTGACAAAAGTTCTGAAATACTTCCAAAGCATGCAAAACCCGCATTCTTTGTGCTAGCGCCTTGGGGCAATACTCCTTTTTCCAGGATAAGAACTTTACAATTGGGGTGTTTTTCTTTAAGATGTAGGGCACAATTAAGTCCAACTATTCCACTGCCAATCACAGTGAAATCTACATCTGATAACCAGGTTTTATATTCCCAATAGCTTAGTTCCATAAAACAAAAACCCCGACTTTCATCGGGGCTAATTTAATCTTGATATTTTGGGTCGATTTCAAAATCTTCCATAAACTTGGTGGTATAGTTTCCAGCCAAATAATCTGGATGTTCCATTAATTGTCTATGAAACGGAATCGTTGTTTTTATTCCTTCAATAACAAACTCGTCCAAAGCTCTTCTCATTTTATTGATAGCCTCTTCTCGTGTTTGGGCTGTGGTAATAAGCTTTGCAATCATGGAATCATAGTTAGGTGGGATTCTGTATCCACTGTACACATGCGTATCCAAACGAATACCATGTCCCCCTGGAGTATGAAGTGTTGTAATAACTCCTGGTGAAGGTCTAAAATCATTGTAAGGGTCTTCCGCATTAATTCTGCATTCAATGGAGTGCAGTTTTGGGAAGTAATTTTTTCCTGAAATCGGAACTCCTGCAGCCACCAAAATCTGCTCACGTATTAAATCGTAATCCACAACTTGTTCGGTAATAGGATGCTCTACTTGAATACGGGTATTCATCTCCATGAAGTAGAAATTTCGGTGTTTGTCCACCAAAAACTCCACGGTTCCGGCACCTTCATACTTAATATATTCTGCAGCCTTTACAGCAGCTTTCCCCATTTCTTCGCGCAATTTGTCGGTCATAAATGGAGACGGTGTTTCCTCAGTAAGCTTTTGATGTCTACGTTGAACGGAACAATCTCTTTCCGACAAATGGCAGGCTTTTCCGTATTGATCCCCTACAACTTGGATCTCGATATGGCGAGGCTCCTCAATCAACTTCTCCATATACATTCCGCCATTGCCGAATGCCGCAGTTGCCTCTTGGACCGCACTTTCGAAATTGCTTTCCATTTCTTCCTCAGCCCAAATAGCACGCATTCCCTTACCTCCACCACCTGCTGTAGCTTTGATCATAACAGGATAGCCCATTTTTTTGGCTGTCTTTTTAGCATCGGCTACATCCTTCAATAGACCGTCTGATCCGGGCACGCATGGTACTCCGGCTTTTTTCATGGTTTCCTTGGCCGTAGCCTTGTCTCCCATTTTGTCAATCTGTTCTCCGGATGCACCAATGAATTTTATTTCGTGTTCTTTACAAATCTTTGAGAATTTGGAATTCTCCGAAAGAAATCCATATCCAGGATGAATCCCATCTGCATTTGTAATTTCTGCTGCCGCAATAATATTGGGTATTTTTAAATAGGACTCATGACTTGGTGCTGGTCCAATACATACAGCTTCGTCCGCAAAACGTACGTGAAGACTTTCTTCATCAGCTTTTGAATACACAGCCACAGTTTTGATGCCCATTTCCTTGCAGGTTCGAATAATCCGAAGTGCAATCTCTCCCCTATTTGCAATCAATATTTTTTTAAACATAATACCTTGAATTTTCAATGCTCAATTTCCAAATTCCATACGATATTCAATGGTAATTGGAACTTGGGTATTTAATTTGAATTAAGAGGGGTCAACCAAAAACAGAGGTTGGTCAAATTCTACCGGAGATGAATCGTCAACCAAAACCTTTACAATTTTACCAGCAACCTCAGACTCAATATCATTGAAAAGTTTCATTGCTTCAATTACGCAAAGTACATCTCCTGGTTTGATGGTGCTTCCTACCTCAACAAATACTGGTTTATCTGGAGAAGGTTTTCTGTAAAAGGTTCCAATGATGGGAGATTTAATAGTAATATATTTTGAATCCTCAGCTGAGTCCGCAGGGCTTTCCTCCTTAGCCGGAGCCGCCTGTTCTGCGGCAGGAATTTGTGCAACGGGTGCGGCTGGGGCTTGCGCCATTGGAATTTGTTGTACAATTGTAGTTTCTGGAGCTGATGGTGCACTTCCTGTGCGAATCGTTATTTTAACGTCCTCCATCTCAAGCTTTACCTCGCTGGCACCAGACTTGGCCACAAACTTGATTAAACTTTGAATTTCCTTAATGTCCATGGAATATGATTTAGTCAGTTAGTTGTTAAGTTAAGAATTATATGCCCATTTTAAATAAATGGAACCCCAGGTAAATCCTCCTCCAAAGGCAGCAAAAATAAGATTGTCTCCCTTTTTCAATTGCTTTTCGTAATCGTGAAGCAATAGAGGTAGCGTTGCCGAGGTAGTATTTCCGTATTTATAGATGTTCATCATCACCTTATCGTTGTCAAGTCCCATTCGTCTGGCTGTGGCATCAATAATTCGCTTGTTAGCTTGATGTGGTACCAACCAATTCACATCTTCATGGGTCAGTCCATTACGTTCCATAATCAAAGCTGAAACATCTGCCATATTTGAAACTGCAAATTTGAACACGGATTTTCCATCTTGAAATACAAAATGCTGTTTGTTTTTTACCGTTTCTTCAGATGCCGGAAGGATAGATCCTCCTGCTTCTATCTTCAAAAATTGACGTCCTACACCGTCAGTGCGCAAATGCTCATCCTGAAATCCGAGTCCTTCTTCATTAGGCTCAAAAAGAACCGCTCCGGCACCATCTCCAAAAATTATACAAGTTGTTCGATCTGTATAATCAATTATAGATGACATTTTATCAGCGCCTATTAATAATACTTTCTTATACCTTCCAGATTCAATATAACTCGACGCAGTGGACATTCCGTATAGGAAACTTGAACATGCTGCTTGCAGGTCATAAGAAAAAGCGTTGACCGCACCTATTTCTGAAGCAACAAAAGCTGCTGTTGCTGCGACTGGAAGATCAGGAGTTGCAGTGGCTACCAAAACGAAATCAATTTCGGCTGCATCCACCCCACTTTTCTGTAGTAAATCTTCTGCGGCCTTTATGGCCAAATATGAAGTCCCTTTGTTTTCACCTTTTAGGATTCTACGTTCTTTTATTCCAGTTCTCGTAGTAATCCATTCATCATTGGTATCCACCATTGTCTCCAACACTTTATTGGATAAAACGAAGTCGGGAACATAACCTCCTACAGCTGTAATTGCTGCTGTTGTTTTTTTCATATTAGTGTCTTTTTTTGTCAAAAACGCCCATATTTGACGCAAAAGCGGTGAAAATTAGTCATTTTATATGACTTTTGACCAAAAAATGGATAGTTTTTGAAATTAACCTAATTCCATAAAAAAACTCCCGTTAAATAAAAAACGGGAGTCGAATATTGTTTGAAGTGCTTTGAACTAGGCAGCAGTTTCTTCCTCTGTCTTGTCAATCAAAACCTGTCCTCTGTAGTACAACTTTCCTTCATGCCAATGTGCTCTATGGAACAAGTGCATTTCACCTGTCACAGAATCTTTGGCAATTGTAGGCGCAGTTGCCTTGTAATGAGTTCTTCTTTTATCCCTTCTGGTTTTGGATATTTTTCTTTTAGGATGTGCCATTATAAACCTATTTGTCCGTTAGTAACTTTTTTAAATCGTCCCATCTGGGATCTGTACCTTCTGTTTGTTCTTTGCTTTCTTTTGGCTGTAATTCTTCCAGCTTGTCTAAGATTTCTGACTTCAACGTTCCGTCAGATACCCCAGGATGTACCCTTTTTTGAGGGACGGCCAATACCAACATTTCATAAATGTATTGTGCAATGTTGATTTGGTACTCGCCGTGGGGAATGATTAAAATTTCATCATTTTCATCATTGTATTCTTCCCCGAATTTTACAACAAGATGTAATTTTGCGCTAACAGGTTGGTCAAAAGGTTCCCCCGTTAAATCACAATCTACATTTACCGTTCCGCTAGCTTCTATATCCAACTCCATCATATTGTTCAATTTTTCCAATATGGCGGTAGCGCTTATAGAGGCAGCATTAAATTCTCGGTATTCAAAAGATTCAAAGAACGTATTGTCAACTTGATACCCAAACTCATGCTTCCCTAATTTTAGTCCCGTAAACGGAATAAAAAATTCCTTCAGCTTCATCATTTCTACACTTAAGGTTTGTGTACCAGCCTCTAAAGGCGGGGGCAAAGATACTACTTATTTGGAAAACTCCAATCCAATTTCAATAATTCTGACGCTAGTTAGCTAACTTTTCGCTGGCTTTTTTAATTTTTGCTTTTGCAATGGATTTTTATTGAGTTCTATATGATCTTCTCTATTCTTAAAAATCTGAATTGCAGCAAATACCGCTTCTTTGAACGAGCCAACGTCAGCTTCGCCTTTTCCAGCAATCTCATATGCCGTGCCATGGTCTGGAGAAGTACGTACTTTGTCCAGTCCCGCTGTGTAGTTAACACCTTTTCCAAAGGAAAGTGTTTTAAAAGGTATAAGGCCTTGATCATGGTATGCTGCTAGAATGGCATCGAAATTCTGATGAGAATTGGAACCAAAAAAACTATCTGCCGAATAGGGCCCAT
Source organism: Flagellimonas rhodophyticola (assembly GCF_049332665.1). Classification (NCBI taxonomy): domain Bacteria; kingdom Pseudomonadati; phylum Bacteroidota; class Flavobacteriia; order Flavobacteriales; family Flavobacteriaceae; genus Flagellimonas; species Flagellimonas rhodophyticola. Next base: position 563,531 of record NZ_CP186326.1, read on the forward strand.
ATGCTAAAATGCCATTATTGAACAATTCCTGGACGGCAGGTTTAAGAATCTTATCGTCCTCTTCGCCAATAGTTCCGTTATCTCCACTATGTGGATTTATGCCAAGCAAAGCAATCTTTGGTCGTCGTATGCCAAAATCCATTTTTAAGGATTTCTCCATGGTCATAACTTTGTCCCTAATAAGCTTGGGGGTTATTGCCTCAGCTACATCTTTTACCGCAATATGATCAGTAAGCAAGCCTACCCTTAAACTGCCTGCGACCATGAACATGAGACTTTCACCATTTAGTTCTTGGGCAAGAAAATCCGTGTGACCGGGAAAGTTGAAATCCTCTGACTGGATGTTATTTTTATTGATTGGGGCCGTGACCAGGACATCTATCTTGTCATTTTTCAATGCAGTGACGGCAGCACGCAAAGAACTAATCGCAAATTTTCCGCCATCATCTGTAGCCTCTCCATATTGAATTTTAGGAGCATCCTTCCAAACATTTACAACATTGATCTTTCCTTCGGTAGCCAGGGAAGCTTCTCGAATTCCGTTAAATGCAATATTAACTCCCAAATCGGATTTTTGTTGAGAGATTGTCTTATTCGAAGCAAATATAATTGGGGTGCAAAAATCCAACATCCTTGGGTCTTCAAAAGTTTTCAATGCGACCTCACACCCAATTCCATTTAAATCCCCTATTGAGATTCCGAGCCTAATTTTTCCTTTTTCTTTCATATAATCACTGCCGATATGGCTACATTTACACTGCAAAACTACTTAATTAAAAAGATTCATGTTCACAGGCATTATTGAGACTTTAGGCAAGGTGACCAAGTTGGAAAACGATGGAGGAAATTTGCATATAAGCATCACCTCCGAAATCACCCATGAACTTAAAATAGACCAAAGTGTCGCGCACAACGGGGTATGTTTGACGGTGGTGGCTATGGATGCTGATTCTTATACGGTGACTGCCATCGAAGAAACCCTGAGCAAAACAAATTTGGATGACCTAAGGCATGGAGATTTGGTCAATTTAGAGCGCGCCATGAAATTGGGGGCTCGATTGGATGGGCATATAGTGCAGGGACATGTGGACCAAACCGCAAATTGCATTTTAGTTGAGCAAAAAGATGGAAGTTGGATCTACAGTTTTGCTTATGATTCCTCTTTGAACAATGTCACGATTGAAAAAGGATCTATTACCGTTGATGGGGTTAGCCTCACGGTGGTTGATTCAAAAAAGGACAGTTTCAGTGTGGCTATTATTCCATATACACAGGAACATACTCGATTTCATTCTTATAAAGTAGGCACAAAGGTAAATCTAGAGTTTGATGTGATTGGAAAATATGTGGCGAGGCTTATAGAAGTCAAACAATAGTTAGTCACTACCAAAGAAAATTGAAATGAGTGTTATTGATAAATTGGCATCATCACTTGATCGAAGAGATGAAGTCCCCAATCAAGAGTTAGCCAAAGAAATTGTATCATCACAGGATAAGCAAGCCGTCAAAGTATTGTTTGAAAACCTTTCCAATAAAAAAGCCATTCAAAATGATTGTATCAAGGTGCTTTATGAAATAGGCGAACAGGAACCCAACCTTATTTCTAACCATATCAATGAGTTTATTGCTCAACTATCTAGCAAAAACAATAGGCTTCAATGGGGCGCTATGATGGCACTCGGCACCATTACACGGAATCGTCCAAAAGAAATTTATAAAGAGCTTCCTGTCATACTTTTAGCAGCGGACAAGGGTTCTGTTATCACTAAAGACCATGCCGTGAACATTTTAATAACACTGTGTTCCATAAAAGATTATGCAGAAAACACTTTTCCTCTGTTGATTGAACAACTTCTGAAAAGCCCCACAAATCAACTGCCAATGTATGCCGAAAGGGCAATGCCAATAATCAATGACCAGAATAAAACTCTTTTTATAGAAATGCTTATATCAAGGTTGGATGATATTGAGAAAGAAACAAAAAGAAAGCGGGTAGAAAAAGTAATCAAGAAATTTGACTAATAGCCAAATGGACTAGCATCTCAATACCCTGATCCTACACTTTTATAAAAATCTTCCTTTTATATAGAACATAGGCTAACAAACAATAAAAAGCCACTACGCTTAGTCCATAGAGCAAAGATGAAAATTCCATAGATATAAAATCATGGACATAAATCTTATTGAAGAGCCATCCGTGCAATGAGGTATCTCCATCAACTTTTATGGAATAAAACAGTTTGGTAATAAAACTGGAAAGGAAATACACTACTATGGCATTCGCTCCAGCATATCGGAATATACTTCCGAACTTTATCCCTTTGACATCGGTCAAATAATAAATCAAAGCCAATACCACATTGGCCCATCCGGCAGTTACCAATACAAAACTGCTTGTCCACAACGCTTTGTTGATTGGAAAGAACAAGTCCCATAGATGTCCGACTATTAGAAGTGAACCTCCCAATCCAAAAAGTATCATGGTCTTTTTTTCTTGTTTCGAGGTCAAAATAAGTCCGGTAAAAATGCCCAAAATAGAACTGACAATGGCGGGAATTGTGCTCAATAGGCCCTCTGGGTCGTAATCAGGTTTATAATTATGTGTTCCGAATACGTTTACATCCAAATAATTTGCGAAGTTGTTCGGTGCTCTTTCTAGGGTCGATGCAACTCCTTCCACGGGAACGAATACCATCAAAAGCCAATATCCTATTAAGAGAATGATCGCGGTAACGACCAGTTTTTTCCAATCAAGATTCAAAAAAAGAATGGCAGCAAAAAAGAACACGACCCCAATTCGTTGAAGCACGCCAGGGAATCTAATTTGTGCAAACTCTTTTATAAATGGAAAACTGATTGTAAAGGCCCCTAAAAAAAGCCCCAATCCAATTAGTTTTAATGCTCTTATGGATATCTTTTTATAGGTCGTCGCATTTGCTTCCTTGTTTTTATAAGCAAACACAATGGATGTCCCAACTATAAAAAGGAAAAAAGGAAACACTAAATCGGTAGGGGTATACCCATGCCATTTTGCATGCAACAAAGGTGCATAAACATTGGACCACGTTCCTGGGGTATTCACCAAAATCATTAAAACAATGGTGGCTCCCCTAAAAATATCTACAGATAATACCCTATTTTTCATAGTGCGCTATAATACGTTGTCTTTTATTCTATTCCATGCCCTAATGAGCAAAATTCCAGAAATAACTGATACCCCAGTAAGAATTAGTGCCAAATTAGTTTCGCCATAAATCCAATATCCGGTTGCGAACATTATGGAATAAATTAGCACAACACCTAGTAGCATTGCCGTAATTCCCGAAGGTACACTCCATTTTTCGTTGGATTCAACAATTTGAACATTGTCCATCTCAGCTTCATCAACAACTTTTGACCATCCTGGACCTCCTGGTTGTATTTTCTGGTAAAAACTTCTTAATACTTCTTTAGTTTCAGGTTGTGTTACAAAGGTTGCAGTTAACCATATCACGGTGGTCACTATCATTATAAATGGCAGTTCACCCCAATCTGGCAATAACCCGGATTCGACGCCAAAAAGAACTTCTCTCAAGGAAGTGGTCTCCAAAAGAATCGCCAATATCCCAGACGCGAACATTGCCGTTATCTCACTCCATGCATTGATTCTCCACCAGAACCATCTTAAAATAAAGATTAGGCCAGTACCCGCACCAAATGAAAGTAACAAATTGAAAATTCCCATCGCATTTTGCATCGCAAGGGCTAGAAAAGCACTCAATACCATCAACACAGCAGTTGAAATTCTACCTACAGCCACCATCTGCTTTTCGCTTGCATTAGGATTTATCTGCTGTTTATAAAAATCAAAAACGATATAGGATGACCCCCAATTTAATTGGGTCGAAATTGTACTCATATATGCGGCAACCAATGAAGCCAAAACAACACCCAACAATCCACTTGGCAGTTTTGTCAGCATTGCGGAATAGGCCAAGTCATGACCCAATTTATCCGCGGCAACATTTGGAAAAGCTTCGTGTATGCTTGCAATATCAGGATAAACCACTAATGAAGCCAAAGCAACCAAAATCCATGGCCAAGGCCTTAGGGCGTAATGCATGATGTTAAAAAAGAAGGTGGCCCCAATGGCATGATTCTCATTCTTTGCAGCTAACATTCGCTGGGCGATGTATCCACCTCCTCCTGGTTCCCCGCCAGGATACCAAGAACTCCACCATTGTACTGCAAGAGGTATTACCAGGAGGGTTATGACAGCCTTTGTGTCGCTCATATCCGGCAGAATACTCATTTTATCCTTAACATTCTCATTTTCGATAATAGCCTGAATTCCCCCTACTTCAGGTAGGTTAACTAAATAGTATGCTGCCCCAATTGCACCCGCCATCGCCACAAAAAACAACAAGAAGTCGCTATAAACTACTCCTTTAAATCCTCCGAGAGCACTAAATATTACCGTAATCAGACCTGCTGCGACCACAGTCACCCATGGTTCGAGGCCCAACATAACGCCTCCAATTTTTATTGCTGCAAGCGTAACCGCCGACATAGTGATCACATTAAAGATCACCCCTAAGTAAACCGCTCTAAACTTGCGTAAAAAACTAGCTGCTTTTCCACCATATCGCAACTCGTAAAACTCCAAATCGGTTTTTACATTGGATTTTCTCCAGAGTTTGGCATAAACAAATACCGTTAACATTCCAGTGACCAAGAAACACCACCAGCCCCAATTTCCTGAGACCCCATTCGTACGAACCAGATCAGTTACCAAGTTTGGTGTGTCCGTTGAAAAAGTGGTAGCCACCATGGAAAGGCCCAATAGCCACCATGGCATTGTTCGACCAGATAAAAAATATTCAGATGAGCTTTTTCCTGATGTTTTTGAAACGTAGATTCCTATGAAAAGTACAATTGCAAAGAATCCGAAGATTATTACATAATCTAAAGTTTGAATGTCCATGTTGGTTATTAATTGGTAAGTTACTAAAGGTAAAGTTTTTTTGAAATACCTTTGCTTTTTGTTCGCTAAACACCTGCTTTGGTTATACATATGACTTCTGAACCTACGTTTGTTGCATGGATATTGGGCGCAACAGCGGCTTTTTTAATGGGGACATCCAAAGCGGGCCTAAAAGGCCTTGCCACCTTCAACGTAACACTTTTGGCTTTGGCTTTTGGCGCTAGGGAATCCACGGGTTTAATAATGCCGCTTTTACTTGTTGGTGATATTGTTGCCGTGCTGTACTATAATCGGCATACGCAATGGAAATACATTCTGCGTTTTCTCCCATGGATGATTTCCGGAATTTTAATCGGTGTCTTTATAGGTAAAGATTTGCCGGAAAAAGAATTTAAGTTAGGCATGGTTATCGTCATTTTTATAAGCTTATTCTTATTGATCTGGTGGGACAGACGAAAATCTACCAACATTCCCACACACTGGGCGTTTGCAGGTCCTATTGGAATTGTGGCAGGAGTGTGTACCATGATCGGTAATTTAGCGGGTGCTTTTACCAACATTTTCTTTTTGGCCATGCGCCTACCCAAAAACGAGTTCGTAGGCACAGCTGCTTGGCTCTATTTAATCACCAATGCATTCAAACTACCCTTTCACATTTTTGTTTGGAAAACGATTTCTATTGAATCTTTACTGATAGATTTAAAGCTTTTACCTGCTCTTGCTTTAGGACTTCTCTCCGGAGTTTTTATTGTGAAAAAAATCAATGAACGAAATTACAAAAGGTTCATTCTAGTTGTTACTGCGATAGGAGCGATAGTAATTCTATTTAAATAGTATCCCTTCGCTGTGCTGTAAAATTCACGATGTAGATATAAAAATCCGTGACCTCGACGCGGTTTAATAAATTTTTTACCTGTTTGTAAATGTCAACTTACGTCGGATAATCTGTAAATCCGCATGGGCGTTATCAGGTACGCATTTCGATTTCTATTCTTTTACGTTGCAATTGTAAGGTAGGACGGTGAGATGTCTTACCATTTAATGACGAGCGACTATCCAAAATAAAGTTTTGTTCTCATTTTTTGATTATTTGAATTAGCTATTCCTTAAGCTTCTTCCTCCTACCTTTCTCAGTTGCGCTAACTCATTAATTACTAACAAAACTTTTTATTTATGAAAGTAAAGAAACTAGTGCGACCGTTGGTTCTGGCATTTTTCTGTGCCATATCGGCATGGTCCCAAAACAAGCAGATCACTGGCCAGGTCATTGATCAAGCGGGTTTGCCGCTTCCAGGTGTTAACATTGTTGTTCAGGGTACCAGTAACGGAACCCAAACAGATTTCGACGGTAACTACAGCATCCAAGCCGCAGAAGGGCAAACACTATTGTATACCTATATAGGTCAACGCGAAGAGCGTAGATCTGTTGGGTCTGGAAGTGTTATCAACGTGCAAATGCGTGAGGATGCGCAAGCCCTTCAAGAAGTGGTTGTTACCGCCCTTGGAATCCAAAAAGAGAAGCAGGCTCTTGGATACGCAGTTGCTGAAGTAGGTTCGGAACAATTGGAGCAAAAATCAGAGGGTGATATTGCAAGAATCCTCACCGGAAAGGCTTCGGGTGTACAAATCAATCAGCAAAGTGGACTTTCAGGCTCCGGCACAAACATTATCATTCGAGGATTAAACTCCTTTAGTACCAGTAATCAAGCATTGTTCATTGTAGATGGCGTGCCATTTAGCAATGACACTAATCCTCAAGGAACCTTTATTAATGGAAATAATGGATCTAGTCGTTTTTTGGACTTGGATCCAAATAATATTGAAAGTGTAAACGTGTTAAAAGGCCTTGCAGCTGCAACTCTCTATGGTTCGCAAGGAAAGAACGGTGTAATTCTGATTACCACCAAAGGTGGTAAAGCTTCACAAAGTGCTTCCAAAAAATCTGAGATTACGGTAAGTACTTCTCTTTTCTTTAACGAAATAGCCTCTCTTCCCGATTATCAAAATGAATATGGAAATGGTTTTGACCAATCTTTTGGGTGGTTCTTTAGTAACTGGGGCCCAAGTTTTAATAGAGGTGGTGTAGATGGTTGGGGAAATGATAGCTCCTTTGATCAACAGGGGACCCTTCCACATCCTTATTCAACAGCGGCTCCAGCAACAGGAATTCCGCAAGCCTTTCCAGAATTTGCAACTTCTCGATACGAATGGCGGCCTTATAATAGTGTAAAAAACCTCTTCAAAACAGGTACGGTACTTAATACCTCTATTAACGCACGGGGTTCTTCAGAAGATGGAAAAATCACTTATAATGCAAACTATGGACATTTAGAGGATCAAGGATTTACACCCGGAAACTCGATAATTAGAAACAATCTTTCCATAGGGGGTTCTGCACAGCTTTCGAACAAATTCACGATTTCTGGAACATTGAATTATTCCTTGACCAAGTTTAAATCGCCTCCAGTTGCCCTTAGTAATGGTAACGGGGCTACCGGCACAGGTTCTTCTATTTTTGGAGATTTATGGTTTACCCCTAGAAGTATAAATTTTGATGCGCTTCCCTTTGAAAATCCCATTACAGGCGGATCAGTTTATTATAGACAAGACAACAGTATTCAGCATCCTTTATGGACTATTGCGAATTCGGGAACCGATCAAGCAACCAACAGAGTGTTTGGAAATGCGAGTATTAGCTATGATATCAATGATCATTTGAACATAAACTATCGTGTTGGACTGGATAATTACAGTGAAAACAATTTAAACTTCCAAAATAGAGGTGGGGTAAACAGTAATAGTGGAGATGCAAGACTGTTGAGCGGAGTCTACTCCACTTGGAACAACACCAATACCATTTGGGATCATAACCTTGTATTAACGGGTAATTACGATTTAACCACCAAAGTTGGATTCGCATTCAACGTTGGGGGGACTTCCCGAAGAGAAGTGTTTGACCAAAATGGAATTGCCAGTGATGGTCAGCAAGTATTTGGTGTGCTGCGGCACTTTAACTACTTAAACAACAATGAAATCCAATTTTTCACCGAGAGAAATCTGGTAGGGGTTTATGGACAGTTAGACTTTGATTATGACAACTTCCTTTATCTAACATTATCAGGCAGAAATGACTGGGCTTCCAATTTCTCCAAAGAAAATAGAAGCCTCTTTTATCCAAGTGCTAGTTTATCATTTATTCCAACCGAAGCTATAGATGGCTTAAAGAGTCAAAATGGTTTAAATTACTTAAAGCTAAGGGCTGGGTATGGAACCTCAGCAGGTTTTAACACCTTTAATCCTTATCCAATAGCATCGACACTTGTTTTGGTGACCAACGACAACCAAACAGGAGGTGGAACGAATATAGTGAGCAATACCTCAGGCCAAACTTTAGGAAACCCTGGCCTACAACCAGAAACAGTCTCTGAGATCGAGCTTGGAATCGAGTCTGCCCTTCTTGATAACAGAATCACCATTGATGTTTCTGTATATAAAAGAATCACCAAGGACCTTATTGTAAGAAGGCCATTGGATCCTTCAACAGGTTTTACTTTTACAGATACCAATGTTGGTGAAATTGACGGTGAGGGTATTGAGGCAGATTTAGGGGTGACTTGGATAAGAAGCAACGATAAGGGCTTAAACTGGAATACCAATTTAAACTTTACCGCATACGAAACCACTGTAACTGATTTAGGTATTGATACCGATCAAGTTATCTATTCTGGTTTTGCAAACTTGGGTAATGCAGCTATTCCAGGAGAACCATTAGGTGTTTTCTTTGGGTCACAAGTTCAACGTACCGCTAATGGAGAATTGGTCATTGACGCTCAGGGAAATTTTCAGCAAGACCCAAACAATGGTGTAATCGGTGATCCTAACCCAGACTGGGTGGCGAACCTACAGAACACCCTCTCTTTCCACAATTTTACCCTTGGTTTTCAAATGAACTATACTCAAGGTGGTGATATCTATTCCAGTACTATTTCCACTTTATTGGGAAGAGGGTTGATCCCAGAGACCTTAAATAGAAGAGAGTCCTTTGTCTTAGACGGAATAGGTCCGAACGGGCAACCGAACAATATCCAGATAAACAACTCTGATTTTTACTTTACCAATGTCCTCTTTGGTCCAAGTGAACTTCAAGTATATGACGCTACCACTATAAGGCTACAAGAAGTTTCTTTGGCTTACAGCATGCCTGAAAAATTCTTAGACAAAACACCTTTTGGCTCGTTGGTTTTTACTGTTTCGGGGCAAAACCTTTGGTATGATGCTATCAACACTCCAAATGGTGCAAACTTTGACCCAAATACGTCAGGTTTAGGTGTTGGAAACGGAGTTGGGTTCGATTTCCTTAATGGACCAAGTTCAAGAAGGTATGGTCTAAGTGTAAAAGCCACATTCTAATAAATATGAAAAAGATGAAAACAACAAATAGATATATACTGATTCCATTGGCCGCTTTAGGGCTGTTTATAGGTGGATGCGAAAGTACAGAGCTAGATATAACTCAAGACCCCAATGCCCTAGCACCAGAGCAGGCAAGTGTTGATTTCTTTTTGAATTCCATTCAGGAAGATTTTGTAAGACAGTTGGAAGGTAACGCCGACTTTGATGTAAATGATAACTGGGTTTCTGGAGGCGCCACTAACGGCGATGGTTTTAACCTGCATGGTATGGAATTGACCAGAACTGGGGCATTATACAACGGTAATTCTCAAAACTATCAATCGGTTTATCAGGATTCTGATTTCACAGACGAATGGACAAATGCTTATACTGGCATCCTTCAAGATATAAATATTATGAACGGATTGGCTGAAGAAGCCGGTCAAACTCATCATATCGCTATAGCACAATTTATTGAGGCATATCTTATCGTGAGCTTGGTAGATTTCTTTGGAGATATACCATATAGTGAAGCATTCAAGGGTGAAGAAGGTATCCTTAATCCAAAACTTGATTCAGGAGCAGAGGTATATCAAGCGGCACTGGATTTAATCGATGAGGCAATAGTAAATTTTGGAACTACTGCAAGTGATGAGCCAAGTACAGATGTTTTTTATGCCAATGATTATGGTATGTGGATAAAGGCTGCTAATACCCTGAAGTTGAAAATATACTATCAGACACGTTTGGTGGATGCAAATGCCATATCAAGTTTTAATGCCATTATCGCCTCCGGAAATTACATTACCGACTCCTCTGAGGATTTTCAGTATTCGTGGCCAGGGACAAGCGCATCCAACCCAGATACGCGTCATCCTAGGTACGGCTTTAACTATACCCCGACCGGCGCTTCTGATTTTGTCTCTAATTGGTTGATGAATGAAATGCAAGTCTCGAATGATCCGCGAATTCGGTATTACTTTTATCGGCAGACAGCTGCTGTGCCAGGGCAGGAGATTCCACCAAACCAAGAAACCATTAGATGTTCAACACAATCTCCTCCACAACATTATATTGATGGTGGGTTCACCTTCTGTAATCTGCCAAACGGATATTGGGGAAGAGACCATGGACAAAACGATGGTCGAGATCCTGATGCATTCTTTGTGACCATGTGGGGAGTTTATCCTTTCGGAGGTCGCTTTGATGACGATACATTTCAAGGTATTGGTCCTGGACAAGGTGGCCTCGGCGCAGGAATATCACCTATTTTGACTGCATCTTGGGTAGACTTTATGATAGCTGAAGTACGTTTAGCTAGTAACGATTTAACCGCAGCCAGAGCAGCATTGCTGGAAGGCGTCAATAAATCGATAACCAAGGTTCAATCTTTTAGTTCGTTAGATCCAAGTGCGGATTTTTCATTTGCTCCCGATCAAGCGACTGTAGATTCATTTGTATCCTCAATAGGAGCAGCCTGGGACGCAGCTACAGCTGATGGTAAATGGGATGTTTTGGGAGAACAATTTTTTATAGCCTGCTTTGGTAATGGAGTTGAGCCTTATAATTTTTATAGAAGAACAGGTTATCCAACAACCGTGCAAGCCAATAGATCTCCAAATCCAGGGGATTTTCCAAGATCAATGTACTACCCTTCAAATGCGGTAAATACAAACTCAAACATTAGCCAGAAGCCCAATCAGGCCCAGCCAGTGTTTTGGGACAATAATCCAAGTGGTCCAATAGCTAACTAAATACTAATTTCGATATGAAAATCATATATAAATATTCTTTTTTATTAGTGGCCCTGTTTTTCTTTTCGTGCAGCGAGGATGACAAACTATCAGGGGAAGTACTAGATGATGTGATTCGCGGGGCAATCTTGCGCACAGTAAATGTAATAAGTCCTGCAATGGATGTTCTCGACCCATCTGCTGTTTGGGGAGTGGAAATTGAAGCCCAGGATTTAGAAAATGGTGCTTTGATGGAGGAGGTTCGGCTATTTGCCAAGCTTATTGACAATACTCCTGAAAATGGAACTACAGATTCTGGTGAGGTTCAGATACAAACCTTTTCTCCTTCTGACTTTACTAATGGCCCTTTCGGCTTGCCTAGAAGAGAGGTAACTTCCACGCTAGGAGAGCTTACCGGAGCTCTTGGATTGTCAGCGGGCGAATTTAATTGTGGTGATCAAATTGAACTTCGTTTTGAAATGGATCTTACCACAGGTCAAACATTTACGGGTGGAGACCAAAACCCGAACATTAGCGGAGGCGATTTTTTTAGCTCACCATATGTTTACCGAGCTACCTTGATTGCTTTGCTTCCTTCAGATGAACTGTTTACAGGACAATACCAACTTACAACGTTGACTCCAGGTATTTTTGGTATAAATGATTACCAAGATGGAGTTTACACCATAGATGCCGTGGGCAACACTACACGGCTTATTAGAAATGTTCCTACATTTCCTGCCTTTGGCCCTTTTGGTCCGGTAGATTTTGAGTTCCAGTTTGTGTGTGGGGAAATCATTGTAACACCGGCCCAAAGTGTTGGAGCCGGTTGTGTTGGTTTAATTGCTTCAGGAACCGCCTCGGTGAATACCACATATGATCTAAGTAATCCGGATGATAGTTCCTTTATAATCAACTTTACCTCTGATGAAGCAAACGATTGTGGCACAGGGTCGCCTCAAGCATCATTTCAACTTACTAAACTATAGTAAACAATAAATAAGGCGCACAAAAACTGTGCGCCTTATTTATCAATCTAAAAAAATAATGTCATGATGAAAATGAAATTTTTACCCGTCTTTAGCTTCGCTGTTTTGGCAAGTTTTACTTGTTCTGCCCAACAAGCAAAGAACTTTGGAAGTGCAGTAGGCACGAACAACCTTCAGGATTTTACAAGCATACAAATGCGAGAATCTCTTGTAAATGCCATTGTAAGTAACGCTCAAAAATCATCAAGTAATGCTGATTTATCCACTATAGAAGGCTCTCCATATTATCTTGATACTTTTAAAAAGGGTAACCTTTATTATAAGAACGATCTTTTGGGTTCCTTCTATTTAAGATACAATGCCTTTCAAGACCAAATGGAAATCAAAAACTCGGATTTGTCCGAGGAGCAATTCCAGTTTTTGGTACAGTCCAATGAAATCAAGACTGTTGTTGAGGGCAAAGAGATACAATATTTTTCATACGTAAGCGCAGATGGGTTGCAGGGCGACAGTTATTGTATAAAAGAATTTACAGGGGATACTTACGTCTTGTATTCCAATAAGCGCAAGAAATACTCTCCAGGTAAATCCTCTACAAACTCTCTGGCCCAATCTATTCCAGCAAAGTTTATCGATGATGTTTCCCTTTTCTATGGATTAAAAGGTGATGCATCTCTGGTAGCTATTCCGAAAAAGAAAAAGGACTTCTTGAAAATTTTTCCGAGCGCTTCCAGAACCGCGGTTAAAAAATATATTCGGGACAAAAGACTCAGACCGGCTAAGTTGAGTGATCTTAAGAGTATCTTTATATACGCAGAAAGATTATAAAGGTAAATACTCAATCTCTTTTTAAGAATGGGATGTTCATATCCGAGTACCCTTGATCTTGGATATGGTTTTTAAACTTCCATCTTCTTGTCGAACATCCCATTTCCAATCAAATGAGTCTTGCTTGATATTATAAAAATGTATTTCAAAGCTTTTCTTGTCATCCGTCATCATAATGGTACCATCATCTTTTGTGTTGGCCGTCCAAATCTCTGAAATTGAATTATTCTGATCGTTGACCCAGGCATTCATCCAGCTTCCGGTTTTAGGATTAAACGTTCTTATATTGATTCCTTTCATGGTGGGCGACTCCCAATAATCTTGAATAACTTTTCCATTCAGAATAGTTTTCCATTCCCATTTAGCATTAGCCTCTTTCCAATTACCGTCTTTGTCCAAGTTTGATACGATACAGTTCCAATTTCCAATCAAACTTGTGAAATCGGGTTTTTCGGGAGACAAATTGCTTATTTTATCTTCCTGTATTCTGGTATAAAATATTTGCCAGTTCTGCTTCCAAGTTTTACCTGCATCGATGGATGCTTCCCAGTCCCATGTAAACGAATCTTTTTTGATGTCATGAAAAACCATCCTGAGTATAACCTCCTTTTCTTTGATTTTGATTGGTTCTGTTTTAAAAATTCTTCTATCCCCCTCAAACTCACCTGTAAAGTCATAATAACTTTGAGTGTTGTCATTCCATGACTGCTTCCATCTTTTTAAAAAAGGAACGTACATGGACATACTTACTCCCTTAAATCCTTTTTGCGCACCTTCAGTAACAACAAAATTCTCATGGATAGACTTGCCGTCGAGGGTTACCGTAACAATATTAATTCCCTTTCCCTGTTTACCATCACCTTCATCCCAAGTAGCATTCCATTTGCCGATCCAAAAATCAAAATATTGTTCTTTTTCCTTTGAGGTTTCTGTTTGTCCAAATGTATTCGCATAAATTACTAGCAAAAACAAATAAGCAAGTTGTTTAATCTTCATTCTATTTAAGTTTAGTGATAGTTAAGTGCTCCATGTTTATAAGTAAACTGTTATTTCATCAACTCTTTCTGGTAGCGTGTATCAACTGGTTGATTTGCCACACCTTTCTATCCTCGTTGAATACCTCCTGTTGCCACTTAAATGTATTGTCTTGAAAATCAAAATAGGTAATTCTTATTTTTTCGTCTTTTTCATTTGTTTCAATCAATATAATCTTTTCATTTGTTGATATGGCTTCTCCCGTATCCATTTGCTTATTTGAGGTATCCATGTACGCTGTCTGCCATTTATTTAGTTTCTCATTGTAAATTCGTAATCCTATTCCATAAAATGAGTTTTGATCTTTGGCGTCTTCACGTTTTGGCAAAATAAAGACATCTTGAATCGCCATTCCGTTCATTACATAAAACCAATTCCATTCGCCATTGAAACTTTGTGTTATCTCACCTGAAGAGTTGACTATCTCCACCTCGATATCCCAATTGCCCACCAATTGCCCCCAATGATCCGTCAAGGTTGGGGCAGTTTTATTTATTTCCGTTGCTAATAGACCAGTATCTTCCAAGGTGTCTTGGCCAATTATAGCCCCGTTCGTTAGTAAGCCCAATAACAGACAACTTACAGTTTTACCGGTTCGTTTTAAAACCATATTTATATCCATAATTCAGTATTTATAATTTAACAAAATGTATATGTGCCATATTCAACACATCCAAAATTGGTGCAACTGCACCATTATGGGTATGTCTTTAAATTTGTTTGGGTCCGCTAAAAATAAATGTTTACGTGGCTGTGTTTTGTAAATCTGCGTCGGAATTAGCTCCGAAAAATAAGAGGGGAATTAGTTTTAAGAAGCCATATTTTGGTTTCGAAACTCAGTGGGGGTACTACCAATATATTTTTTAAAGGCATTGTAGAAGGAAATACGGTTATTAAACCCCGCCTGATAAGCAATGTCCGTAATGTTCATTTCTAGACTTTTGTCCTCTACCAAAAGTCTTTCGGCCTCTTCAATTCTATATTTGTTTACAAACTCATAAAAGGTCATTTGAAAACACTCATTAATAATTTGAGAAGTGTTGTGTCTAGAAAGATTTAGCATTTTGGCCAAATCAACAAGTTTTAGTTCATTTTCCAAATAGATTGCCTCCGTTTCCATAAGATTAACAAGCTTTTCCTTGTAGTCGTTCAGCACATTCTTAGATAGTCCCGATTTCTGATATTTAATCACCGGAAATACCCTTTTTAATGGTTTTCCATTAAAAATACTCACATGGTAGAACCCGAAATACGATGTAAGCCCAACAAAGAAACACATGGCCGTGGTGATAACAAAATCTTGTGTGAAGTCGAGTACTCCCGCCTTCAGTAAAACGAAAAAAGTAAACCATGATCCTGTAAAGCAACCAAATGTTGTGATGGTCAACTTAAGCCATAGTTTCATCTCATTATCTTCAATATAGCTTTTACGATTTATCCTAAAGGTCCAAATCGTATAGAAGAAAAGACTACACAGCAATATTATAAATACCGTACTTGAGGGAACAAAAACATAGTTTCCCACATTGATCGCACCGCTATTTATACTTCTTTTGATTGCAACTGGCTGTATATAATATCGAGCAAAGTTCAATACTACCAATACTGTCAGAATAAAATGTGGTAGAATGGTTTTCCAGGTAATTCTCTTTCCTTGAACCAAAGTCCTTATATATAAAAAGAACAAAGGACCATATAATGAAAGTAGAATAAGGTATATATAAGTTATGGCATTTGATATATCGCTGTTATTATAGGTCCAATACAGCACATTATGAATAATGTCCAATCCGAACAATAATAAAAAAATGGCCCAAATTCTATTTGCTTTGCTGTTGTCGCTTTTTTTCGCAAATAGAAATGCAGCATACAAAATAGCTTGAAACGAAAAACACAATAAAACAATGCCCAATACCCTCATAAACTAGTTTGATACAGTTAAAAATACATAAATGGGGTGGCGGATTTTGTAAATATCCGTCGGAATTAACAATCTATTAAATCAGAAAGGGAATAAATTACGAAGCCAAGTTCTGGTTTCGAAACTCGGTTGGAGTGATCCCGATATTTTTTTTAAACGCATTGTAAAAAGAAATACGGTTGTTGAAACCAACCTGATATGCAATATCTGTAATGTTCATTTCGTGCTCCTTGTCATCAACAAGTAATCTTTCCGCTTCTTCAATTCGGTACTTATTGATAAACTCATAAAAGCTCATTTGAAAGCATTCGTTAATTATCTGCGAAGTATTGTGCCTGGAAAGATTCAACATTGAGGCCAAATCGGTAAGCTTCAGTTCGCTTTCCAAATAAAGAGATTTGGATTCCATAAGATTAAGAAGCTTCACCTTGTAATCGTTTAGAACACTTTTAGAAAGCCCCGATTTTTGATATTTTATTATTGGGAATATCTTCTTTAAAGCCTTCCCATTGAAAACACCACTGTGGTAAAAACCGAAATAGGAAGTGAGTCCAATAAACACCCCCATCATTATGGTAATCGAATAATCCTGAGATTGATTTATGAGCCCTGCCTGGAACAAAGTAAAATAGAAGAGCCAAGAAATGGCAAAAAAACCAAAGCCCACAGAAATTAGCTTTAACCATAATTTCATTTCCTTGTCATCAGCATATCTGTTCTTGTTAGTGAAATAGGATGCCAAGGCATAAAGAATGGTTGATGCTATTAAAAAATAGAAAACATTGTCCGCTGAGATAAAAATGTAATTATTGGGAGCAACCATCCCTTTTTCTATCATCAGTTTTATCTCCACGGAAAGTGTATAATAACGAATGAAATTTAACAATACCAAAACCGGAATTGTGATGTGGAAAAGTATTTCTGTGGCCTTCGGCCTTTTCTCAGAAACCAAAGTCTTGACATACATATAAAACAGCGGTCCATAAAGAGAGAATGGAACATAATAAAGCATATTTAATGCGCTTACCGTATCGTTGTCTCCATATAGCCAGAATGAAACATTGTATAAAATGTTTAGTCCAAAAAGGAAAAGGAAAATTGCCCAGATGGTATTTGCTTTTCTTACCCTGCTTTTTTTAAATAATAGAAAGCCCGCATAAACAAATGCTTGAAAGGCAAAACACACTAGTATGATTTCTAGAATTCTCATTACGTAGGTTAATTTACTTAAAGTTACGACTAAATTGACCTAGGGCTTGTTAAGGTTCGTCGGGATTAAGGTTAAAGATGTTCGGGAACAGAAAAAACTACAGTCTACTTCTTGAAACGCATAAAAAATAACTCTCCTATCAATATTGAGGAAAGTGACAAATCTGCATTTATCTTGAATTTTATTTTGAACGTTGATGCTTTACATGAGATATAAGAAAACCTTATCTTGAACAAGATGTAAACCACATCCAACTTATCTGATTGGAAGCATGAAAAAAATTTACAGGTCCATATGTCCTTTTAAAATAACCGCACTGCTGTTATTCTTTGCTCTCGGAGGATGCAAAGAAGGCGTCAATGAAACGGTTAGTATTAAAAAACCTAACATCATTTACATTTTGGCTGATGATCTAGGATATGGTGAATTGGGTGTTTATGGACAAGAAAAGATTGAAACTCCCAATATAGATGCCCTGGCACAAAGTGGAATGTTATTTACCCAGCATTATACAGGCGCACCTGTCTGCGCTCCCGCCCGGTATATGTTTCTAACTGGTAAGCATGCCGGCCACTCCTATATACGAGGGAATGACGAATGGAACGAGCGTGGTAACGTTTGGGATTACCGCGAAGTAATCCTCGACTCCACATTGGAAGGTCAACGGCCACTGCCAACCTCTACAGTTTTATTTCCGCAGTTATTAAAAAAAGAAGGTTACGCCACAGGTATGGCAGGTAAATGGGGTCTTGGAGCACCGCATACGAATTCTATTCCTACAAAAATGGGCTTCGATTTTTTTTATGGATACAATTGTCAAAGACAAGCCCATACCTATTATCCTGTTCACTTGTACAAAAATGAAAATAGGATCCACCTCAACAATGACACCATCCCTCCCCACACAAAACTATCCGAAGAAGCTGACCCGTATGACCCTTCCAATTATCAAAAATTCAATTTAAATGATTACGCTCCAGATTTGATATTTGATGAAATGATGGGGTTCATATCAGAGAACAAAGACAATCCCTTCTTTTTTTATTGGGCATCTCCCATTCCACATAACGCAATACAAGCACCTCAAAAATGGGTGGATTACTATAAGGAAAAATTTGGTGATGAAGAACCCTATTTGGGCCAAGCAGGATATTTTCCGCATCAAAATCCAAAAGCAGGATATGGCGCTATGATCTCATATTTCGATGAAAATGTAGGGAAATTAATGAGCTATTTAAAAGATAATGGACTCTATGAAAACACTCTAATAATGTTTACTTCGGACAACGGAGTAACTTTTACTGGCGGCACAGATGGAGAATTTTTCAATAGTTCTGGAATTTTTGGTGAAGAGCGAGGACGAGGTAAAGGCTTTGTTTACGAAGGAGGTATTAGGGTTCCCATGATTGCTTCTTGGCCCAATCATATTAAGGCAGGGAGCAAAACCGGCCATATATCCGCACATTATGATATAATGGCTACATTATTTGATATTATCAATTTAGAAAATCCGATAAAGACTGATGGCATCAGTTTTTTGCCCACACTATTAGGTCAAGAAGGTCAGACAGAGCATGATTTTCTATATTGGGAGTTCCCTGAATATGGAGGACAAGTAGCCATTCGAATGGGCGACTGGAAGGTAGTCAGGCAAAATCTTAAGAATCCGACAGAAGAGCCAACCCTGGAACTTTATAATCTTGTTCAAGATCCTGAAGAACTCAATAATATTGCGGATCAAAACCCTGAAATTATAGCAAAAGCAGCCGAAATTTTTGCCAAGGAGCACCGCGATGCTGAGGTGGAAAGGTTTAGAATACCTTTAATCGAGAAGGGATTGTTATCGGATATACAGAAAGACTAAAAGAGATACCCTATCTTAAGACCTCCGTAAAAATTTCTGTCGTTCCCCGGATAAAAGTATCGGGGCAATGCACCTCCAAAACCAACCGCATTGATTAAGACACTTTGGGCATATCTAGTGTCGAATACATTATTCACCCCTATATTCAATCCCAACGAAAAATGGTTAGAAATTTCCGTCCTATAACCTAATTTGGCATTGAACACATTAAAAGATTCGCTGTTTAGGCTATTAGCATCCGTGAGCGGGATTTCATCCACAAACTGGTGAATTAAATTTAGCTGCAATCCATTAGTGTGTTTTACATCCAACCCAGAACTAATTCGATTTTTGGGCACTCCAGTGAGTGGATTGCCTGAAAAATCATCGTCCTCATCTACAAAATCCACAAAACTATGGTCGCTCAAGGTATAATTTAGATAAGGATACATCTTTAAGTCTTTGCCAAGTGAGAGCCAAGACCTAATGCTTAGTTCCAAGCCTTGGTGTCGGGTTTCTCCGGCATTTCTACCGATAAATTGGTCCTCGCCAACGCGTTGGGCTACCAATAGATTATTAATGTTCATTCTGTAAAGCGACCCATCCAAAAATAAATGTCCCTTGAATAGGTTAATGTTTCCCCCTAGTTCGTAATTAGTTCCTGTTTCTTGGGCAATATCAGGATTGATTATCCCATCAGGCGTTAAAGTTTCCTCTAAACTTGGGTTGGAAAATCCTCGACTTACATTGGCAAACAGTTTTCCTCCCACGAAGAGATATTGCAATCCGAAGCTGGGTAGCAAAATGGCATCAAAATTTCGGTTGGCAGAAGTGTTTGCATCTCCTTGATTGAATAAATCCCGAAAATTGTAATTGGTCTTGTTCAGGTTAAGTCCTATCTGGGCAGAAAAACGTGATGTAAAAGTCTGCGTTAGTGTTCCGAACAAATTAAATTGTCTTCGAAATTCGCTATTATCACTTATGCGGTCACCTTGCAAACTACCATTGCCGTTGTTATCTCTAAAAAGATTCTGGAAGGTACCCCAATGGTATTCATCTTTGTACAGTTCTCCTCCGAAAGTATACTCTGTAGTTCCTGTAATGCCTTTAAATTGACTTCGAAAACCATATCCATTAGTGAACTCATCCAAAATATTGAAAGGACGAGGTTCATAATGATCCAGATAGGTGTAAAAAATACTTGTGGTGTTTTTGAAGGTGTGGTCAAACTCATACGTATGGTACAACCCGGCAAGCACATATTTGTTGGCTTCGAAACCTTGAGCGGCCAACCAATTGCCCGCAGCTCGTGTTGGGTCTTCGTCAAAGTCGGTCTGGTTCAATGAACTAGGAATCTGTGCCGTATAATCAATATAATTCACTAATAGACCTAAATCACTTTTTTTACCCAATGTAACATTGGTATTCAGCAAGAAACCATCTCGATCAAAACGATTGTTCTGCCGGTAACCATCAGTTTCAAAATGGTTGTAGCTAAAAGTGAGATTGAAATTTGCTTCGGAGTGTTGAAAGGATAGATTTTCCTTTAGCATATTATATGACCCCAAAGTGAACGCATTGGTTAATCTAGTTTCATTTGCTTCGGGACTTTTGGTGTCCAAAAGAAGAGCTCCTCCCAGGTTGGTGCCAAATGAGGTGCCTTTTGGGCCTTTTATGACTTCAATCTTACCTAGATTTTCCATATCAAAAGCTTCTATGGTCGAAGACCCTGTTCCATTAGTTACGGGAATTCCATTGAAATACATACGAAGCTTATCAGTTCCGAAAGGTGTACGCGCTCCAATCCCACGGATGGTAATTCGGTTAGTGTTGAGTGCACCTGAAAGTACATAAACACCAGGAATCTGATTTACTGCTGAAGAAATGTCAATCGGATTAAACTTTTCGAAGGTTTGTTCATTTACAATAGCATAAGGTGTAATTCCTGTGGCATTTCTCACAGTAATATCTTCAATCAGGATGATTTCATCCAATTGGTTTACTGAATCTTTATGCACTTCCTGAGCAAAAAATGAAACTGTAACAAATAAGAAAACACAGATGTAGGGAGCTTTTGAAAATGCCATTGATTTTGTAGCAGTTGAGATTAATTGATGAAATTATTTTGTCAAGGTAATTGTTTTACCATGTTTGGCACTCTCCCTTGCTGCGTCTAAGATTTCCATGACCACCAAATTGTTCTCCAAAGATGTAAGACTATAGGGCCGAAGCCGAATTTTATTCTTTATAACTGCGGCCATCATGCTAAAGGGATCGTTATGCGGAGATGGTCTTTCTTTTAACGTGAATTTTTCTTCATGATAACCGTCATAGCCCTCGGCTATCCGAAGGCGTAGCTCATTTCTATTGTCAGCGTAAAGGGCACCTGTCAATCCATACAGTTCCATGTCCTTGCGACCAATGGGCCAATTCCAAGAGGCTTGGATAATGGCTTGGGTATTATCATAAGTCAGGATTATAGTGGCCTCGTCATCCACTTTTGGGTTGTTCAGAGGCTGAAATTGTTGGGTAATTGCAGTAACCGAATTAGGCCGTTTCCCATTCATGAGCCATGTGGTCAAGTTAGCTCCATAACAACCAAAATCGGTAATAGCCCCGCCACCATTTGCCTCAGGGTCTTGCAACCAGTCTAAAAACTCTCTATTGACACCTATTTTTACGGGACCTTTATGTCCATCTCGAACAATCACCTTTCTGAGTCTACCTATTTTACCATGATTCAAAAATTGTTTGGCCATATGGTTTGTAGGGTACCATGTAGTTTCGTAATTGGTCAATAAATGGATGTCATGTTTTCTAGCAAGTGCAGCCATTTGTTTGGCGTGATCCAAACTTACTGCCAATGGCTTTTCAACCATTACATGAACACCTAAAGGTGCACAGGTCTCTACAACTTCCAAATGATCATAAATGGTTCCAAAAGCTGTCACCGCCTCGGGCTTGGTTGCATAGATCATTTCTTCCAATGTATTGAAGACCAAATCCATGGAAAACCCATGTTGCTCTGAATATCGCTGTGCCAATTCACGATTTGGTTCAACAATACCTACAATTTCAATATCCCCTATATCTTCTCTTCCCAAAATCCAGTGGACATGGGTGTGGGTAAGCCCAGCAACACCTACCCGTAAGGGTTTTTCTTGAGATAAACATGGGAGGATATTAAGTGCAAGACAAAAAACTAGGGTTACAATAGTGCGTAGCATAGGTTGTTTTGATACGTAACAGAATATCCTATAAAAATAAGAACTAATCCTGAAGCTGTTGTAATAAGGAGGCAGTATCTTTTATAGTGGCAAACTCGTCCTTAAGATTGGCTAGTTCAATCGTATGCACCAGTTCCGCTTCTATTTTCTGTCCGTCAATACCCGTTTTATTGAAAGCTGCGGTCGCATCGGAAATCAGGGTAACTATAAAACCTAAATTAGCGGCCATTCGAGTGGATGTTGAGATGCAATGCTCTGTGGTTAGGCCAACAATGACAACATTTGTAATGCGATTATGTTCAAGTTGTTCCTTTAAGTTGGTCCCAATAAATGCGCTGTTTACATTTTTTTGAATGATCGGCTCACCATTTCTTGGAGCAATTCCCGGATAAAAATCATGAGTAGGTTTCGTTGGATGCAAAGGTGATTCCAAGTTGGTTGAACAATGTTGTACATGATATACGGGCCAATTCTTTAGGCGGAAAGCCGTCAAGATTTTGGTGCAATTTTCTTCCGCTCCAGGATTGTTACGCTCGTCACCGTAATACCCAGTTTCTTGAATTCCCTTTTGTATATCTATTAATAAAAGTGCTTGCATCTTAAAGTAAGTCGAAAATAAGATTTTTATATGAGATGATTTGAGAACTTATTTTTTAAAGATTGAAGAGTTTCCATACTTTAGTCAAAAGCAATAAAATGAAAATTGTTACCTATAATGTAAACGGTATTCGAGCTGCCCTAAATAAAGGTTTTATTGAGTGGCTTACGGCTGTAGATCCAGATGTGGTTTGTATCCAAGAAACTAAAGCTATGAAAGAACAAGTTGATGTTTCTTTGTTTGAAGCAGCTGGGTATAAGCACCACTATTGGTTCAGTGCTCAAAAAAAGGGTTACAGCGGTGTGGCTTTACTCTGTAAGCAACAGCCTGACCATATAGAATATGGAACAGGCATCGACTATATGGATTTTGAAGGGCGAAACATACGAGCAGATTATGGAGATGTTTCAGTCATGAGCATGTATCTCCCATCAGGAACAAACATTGCTCGTTTGGAGCACAAGCTGAAGTATATGGCGGATTTTCAGAAGTATGCCGATGAACTTCGAAAAGAAAGACCGAACCTCATTGTTTGTGGGGATTATAACATTTGTCACGAGGCAATTGATATCCACGATCCTGTTCGTAACAAAAATGTCTCGGGTTTTTTACCTGTAGAACGCGAGTGGATCGGTAATTTTATTAAAAGTGGTTTTATAGATAGTTTTAGACACTTCAACAAAGACCCGCATAATTATACCTGGTGGAGTTACCGTGCCAATTCACGAGCAAACAATAAAGGATGGCGATTAGATTACGGTATGGTCAATGATTCTTTAAAAGATAGATTAAAACGTTCTGTAATTCTTGCCGATGCCAAGCATAGCGACCATTGTCCTGTTCTTCTAGAGATAGAAAAATAACAATTCCTTTAACAGACCGACATAAGGATTGAGTATTTTTGCCAGTTCAAAGTTAATACCTAGATGAAATATACCAGACTGCCGCACACCAATATCAAGGTCAGTAAAATCTGCTTGGGTACTATGACCTGGGGTAGACAGAATACCGAAGAGGAAGGTCATAAGCAAATGGACTATGCACTTGACCAAGGTGTAAACTTTTTTGATACGGCTGAACTATACCCCATACCTCCCAAGAAGGAGATTTATGCTGTAACCGAAGAAATCATAGGTAATTGGTTCAAAAAAACTGGAAATCGCGACAAAGTTGTGCTCGCCACAAAGATTGCAGGTAGAGCTGATTTCGCTAAATACATTCGAACAACTGGATTTAGTAAGGACTCCATTGTTAGTGCTGTGGAAGGTAGTTTAAAGCGCTTACAAACCGATTATATTGATTTGTACCAGTTGCATTGGCCTGAGCGTAATACCAACTATTTTGGACAAAGAGGATTCAATGCCCATTCCATTGATCCTTGGGAAGATAACATACACCAGGTATTGGAAACCTTAAGGGATTTGATTTCAGAAGGAAAGATCAGACATGTTGGACTTTCCAATGAAACACCTTGGGGAGCCATGCGCTATTTGGAAGAAAGCAAGGTGCACCAAAGTTTACCAAGAATGCTTACCATTCAGAATCCCTATAGTTTATTGAATCGCTTGTTCGAGGTTGGGCTTTCCGAAATTTCAATGCGAGAAGATATTGGCCTTTTAGCCTATTCTCCACTTGCTTTTGGTGTTTTAAGCGGAAAATATCTGGATGCCATTGCACCAAGAAAGGCCAGATTATCCTTGTTTCCACATTATGATCGCTATAGTGGAGAGACAGCAACAGCAGCAACTCAAAAATATAGTGAATTGGCAAGCTCGCATGGTATGAGTTTAGCACAAATGGCATTGGCATTTATAAACACGAGACCATTTATAACCAGCAATATCATAGGTGCAACAACTATGGAGCAGTTAGAGGAAAATATAGGCAGCATAGATATAGAGCTTTCCGATGAAGTATTAAAAGGGATTGAAGATATTCACAACTCTATTCCTAATCCAGCTCCTTGAGTTTACTCTAAAGCATACACCCTATATTCATCACCAGATGGAGTGCCCATTTTACCGCCCCCGCATGCAATGACCAAATATTGTTTGCCGTCAACTTCATATGTGGCTGGAGTGGCATAGCCCCCAGCCGGTAGTTTATCCTCCCATAACATTTCACCGGTTTTCATATTGAATGCACGGATTTTTTCATCTTTAGTAGCCGCTATAAACAGTAATCCCCCAGCTGTAATTACCGGACCTCCATAATTTTCGGTGCCTGAAACCTGAACTTCAGGGTCATTCAATGCATCCTCATGTCCAAGTGGAACTTTCCAAAGATATTCGCCTGTATTCAAATCAATCGCATTAAGTGTTCCCCAGGGCGGCTTTACCACAGGAAAACCACGGTCATCTTTAAACCGTCCAAATCCACCCACCGCATATGGGACTTCAATCTCGGTTTTTTCCGCGCGATGATCGGTCTCTCCCTCAATGCCCAAAAGGAAACTGGCAATTCCTGATATTTCCTTATCAGATAGGTTGGGCATCCCAGGCATAGCCCCTTTTCCATTTTTTATGATACTTGAAATGGAGTCCTTTGAAAATTTTTCCTCTAAGTTTTGAAGATTCGGAATGGCTCCTAACCCTTGGAACTCACCGCCATGACAACGCGCACAATGAATTTTTGCAGAAGTTGTTCCGAAGTTAGTCCCATCTCCGTTTTTACCGCCAACCTTCGACATCCGCACAATCCAAGCCATCTCATTTGAATTCACATACATTACTCCATTGTTTGGGTCTAGGGCAGCGCCACCCCACTCTGCTCCGCCATCTGCCCCTGGATATAAAATAACCCCTGTGGTGTCAATAGGAATGAACTGTCCGTTTGAGGTAATTTGTTCAAACTTTTGTAATACCGAAGGAGGGTCAATGTTTTGATCCTTGTCCACAAAATCATCAACAAAAGCTGCCCTTTCTGGCTCGTATAAATCCTCCTTTCTTAAGATTTGCCGCGCAAAAGGTTTCGGTTTCAAAGGTAAAGGTTGTGTTCTATGTGTTATCTCGCCTTCAAGTTTAGAGGCAGGATATTCCCTTTCTTCGATTGGGAAAAGTGATTCTCCTGTCAACCTGTTAAAAATAAAGACGTGCCCACTTTTGGTAACTTGGGCAACCGCCGGAATCTTTTTTCCACCTCTTTCCATTTCAAATAAATTTGGAGGAGCAGGTAAATCTCTATCCCACGTATCATGATGGACCATTTGAAAATGCCAAATACGTTCCCCAGTAGAAGCATCCAGAGCTAATAGCGTATTGGAAAATAAATTTTCTCCTTCACGGTCTCCACCATACCAATCAAAGGCTG
Source organism: Flagellimonas rhodophyticola (assembly GCF_049332665.1). Taxonomy (NCBI): domain Bacteria; kingdom Pseudomonadati; phylum Bacteroidota; class Flavobacteriia; order Flavobacteriales; family Flavobacteriaceae; genus Flagellimonas; species Flagellimonas rhodophyticola. The sequence continues at coordinate 589,579 of NZ_CP186326.1, forward strand.
CTGATCCTGTTGGAACATATGCGATCCCATTTTTTTCATCCAATGCAATCCCTGCCCAACTGTTTGAACCCCCAACTGTTTTATACACCTCTTCGGGCCAAGTATCATATCCGAATTCACCTGGTTGGGGAATGGTGTGGAAAATCCATTCTATTGCCCCAGTAACTACATTATAAGCTCTAATATGTCCGGGTGAAGAGCCAGGTCCTTCGCCAACACGGGTCCCCATAATGAGTAGATTCTTATAAATAGCCCCCGGGGTATTGGCCATGACCGATAGCTTTGCGGGGGCTCTCCCCAAACCATCTCTTAGGTCAATACTTCCATTTTCTCCGAAGGAAGAAATTACCTGACCCGTTTCAATATTCACAGCATACATCTTCGGTCCTGAAGAAAAGAATAATCTACTTTCTTCATTGGAATCCGATTCCCAAAAACTCAGTCCCCTATTTAACCCAAGTCCTGAATTATCAGAGGCGTTAGGCTTAAATTTCCAGATTTCATTACCTGTTCTTGCATTAAGGGCAAATAGTTCAATAGCCGCATTTACGCCATATAGCACATCTCCTATAATCAAAGGGTTTGTTTGAATTTGCGTAGTTCTGTCCTCTTCAATACCTCCGCTTTTATAGGTCCAAAGGAGTTTAAGTTTCTCAATGTTTGAAGTGTCAATTTGATTCAATGTCGAATAATGAGATCTTCCTGGGTCCCCCAGATAGTGTTGCCATGTGGTGTGATATTCTTTGACAAGCGTATCTTTTTTGGTTTCGCCACAGGATGAGAGAAGAAAAATCAGAAAAACAAAAGGTGCAAAGTTTTTCATGGAGATGTTTTTTTAAATATAGTTGATAAAACGCAACCTTGGAAATAGTTAAATAGGAGCATACTTTGACTTATCGCTCATTGAAAAGACCTGTTCCCTCATTTTGATTGGAATAATTATTGTGTTGAATTTAATATTGAACCATAAAGCCGATCATTATGAGAAATTTTATTTCTACCGTTCTACTGTTATCCTCCTTTTTTACATTTTCCCAAGAGTTCAAAACATATGAAAATGGACTGATTTATTCTCCGTATGCCATGAAGCAACTTAAAACTATGGTTGGAGAAAAAAACGAAGAATTTAGAGTATGTGACCTAACCAAGGAGTTCAAATCCCTGGAGCAGACAAAAGGAAGGGTGTTCGACCTAAACAAACCCGATCTGAAAAAATTGAAAGCAGATTTGACGAATAACATCTCCCTTGATGTATTTGTTGCGAAATATGGTACTTCTGATAATGTCGAATTGTTCTTGTTGACAAAAACGTATTATTCCAATCGCGATGGGGAAAAAGCCATTGGAATACGACAACAACCCGATGGCGGAAGACTGGAAGTCTTGGAGGAATCATTCGAAAGTTCCAAAAACGGTAACTGGATATGGGATTTTTCGAATCCTAAGTACGTGGATGTAGCCTACCTGGATAAGCCTTTTTACAGTAGAGCAATACCTGAAAGGTATTCACGAATGCTCATGTATTCTGAATGCTTAATCGATACCACCAGTCAAATTTTCAATGAAGGGGCGTCCAAAAAAAGATGGTTTTTACATAAAGACAAATCAAAAACGAAACAGAATAGGTTTGTTAAGTATATACAAACAAGGTACGGAAAGAAAAAACCACTTACGTACCCTTTGGAAAATTGGACAAGGGAACAGATGATGGCTAATATTGACAGCCTTAAGCATTGGGAAAAATCAAAAAAGGAATTTATTGACAATGTACTTTCCGAGGATGCCAAATTTCATGAGTTATTGAACGAAGCTTATTCCGAGGCTCTTCATAACAAGAATTCCAGTAACGAATTTGAGCAATATGTGACCAGATTTTTATCAACTGAAAAAGCACTTAAACTTAAGAGGAACAGGGTGGTTGTAGGACAATGCAGTATGGATAACAGCCCTAGAATTCATGCCATGAACATTGCTCAGCTTGCTGGAGAATCCTTGAATTGGGATATTTTTCTTCGGGCACACCTGAATGTATTGAACGATAAAGTAAGTAGGGTCTCAGATGGTAGTTGGGCATGGGAGGGCCGGCAAACCTATATAAAGGAACTCGAAGAATTGGATATCAATATTCCTGAATTGATTTTCGGAACTGCTTTTCGAAGTAAAAACGTAGCTGAAAACCACTATTTTGGAAGTATTGGCAGAATGGGAAGAGCGATAGCCGAAAGCAAGGATTTGGTAATTTTTGAAGATGAACTCCCCTTGATGATTTCCGATGAAAACTTGGATGACTATAACAGGTTACTTATGTTCTATTTGCTTGATAACTTGTACTATCAAAAAGATGCTACAAAAGACAAACTGGCCTATAAGAATAACCGTGAAAAAACACTTTCTTTTTTACCAAAACATCTTCAAAGTGGTATAATGGAAGATTAGGGTTTAAATAAAAAGCTTGCTAACCACATCCTCAATTTTCGACACCAAGTGCACTTGGATTGAGGTGTTTTTTAAACCAATCTTATTGTTTTTAGAAACATAGATGTCAGTGAATCCCAATTTTTCAGCCTCAAGAATTCGCTGGTCCACTCGTTGAACAGGCCTCACTTCTCCGGCCAATCCTATTTCTGCAGCAAAGCAGACTCCTTTTTCAATCGGGATATCTGCATTGCTAGAAAGAATTGCGGCCACAACGGCTAAATCTGTTGCAGGGTCATCCACCGAAATACCTCCGGTAATATTTAAAAAAACATCTTTAGCTCCCAACTTAAATCCAGCCCTCTTTTCCAAAACAGCCAAAAGCATGTTCAACCGTTTTGCATTGAATCCGGTTGCTGAACGCTGGGGAGTACCATAAACCGCTGTACTTACCAAGGCTTGAATTTCAATAAGTAATGGGCGCATTCCTTCAACGGTTGCGGCAATTGCGGTTCCACTTAGGTCTTCTTGATTTTTGGAAATCAACACCTCAGAAGGATTATTTACTTCACGCAATCCACTTCCTTGCATTTCGTAAATACCCAGTTCCGCGGTAGAACCGAAACGATTTTTTAAAGAGCGAAGGATTCTATATACATAGTTCCTATCACCCTCAAATTGCAAAACCGTATCGACCATGTGCTCCAAAATCTTTGGTCCAGCAATTGTGCCATCTTTTGTAATATGGCCTACTAGAATTACCGGAGTATGGCTCTGTTTAGCAAATTTGATGAGTTCAGCTGTACATTCTCGAATTTGTGAAATGCTCCCGGCAGCGGATTCGATATAATCAGTATGCAAGGTTTGGATGGAATCAATCACAAGAATATCTGGATCCAACTTTGCAATTTGCTGAAAGATATTTTGTGTTTTGGTTTCGGTAAGGATATAGCAGTTTTCACTGTCGGGATGAATGCGGTCTGCCCGCATCTTAATTTGTTTCTGGCTTTCCTCTCCCGAAACATATAAAGTCTTGTAAGATAGCTTTAAGGCTATCTGCAATAGTAGTGTGCTTTTTCCTATTCCCGGTTCTCCCCCTAATAGCGTTAACGACCCTGGAACCAAACCACCTCCTAAAACTCTATTAAACTCCTGGTCTTTTGTGTCTAACCGCAGCTCTTTTTCATTGGTAATTTCAGAAACTCGAAGAGGAACAGACGCTTTTTTGGGGGCGTTGGAACTACTTTTCCAATCGCGCTTTTCTTCTTTTTGAACTACTTCTTCCACAATGGTATTCCATTGTTTGCACGAAGAACATTGCCCTATCCATTTCGGATGTTGGGAACCACAGTTTTGACAAAAAAAAGCAGTTTTGGTTTTGGCCATTCGTTTTTTAAGAAGAGCCTAAAGATATGCAATATCAAACTATCTAATATCCGAAGTCAGCTTTTAGGGCATCGATTTTTTCCAGTGCCATATCCTTGGTCAGAAAGTCGATTTCCTCCATTTGAAATGCCTTTTCGAAAGTCTTGAATGCTTTTTTGGGTTCTCCCAACTGTTCGTAATATTCTCCTTCAAAATAGAAGCCCATCATCGTGTCGGGGAACTGCTTTTTACAAACCTCAGCAAGTGGTTTTAGGGATTCAAAATCTTCTTTTTTCAGCGAGGCTGCATAGATTGCCATGATATCATTAAGTTCCACAGGTTTTCTAAAACCAAGCAAACTCTCAATCATATCGTATCGATCTTGTAGATATTTAAATACAGGTTCGTCCGAAGCAAGAATTTCCGTTTTGTATTCTTTCGGCGTAATCGGTCTAAAAATCTTAAAAACATTGTCAAATGCTTTACTTATTCCATACGCTGCAATGGAAACATGATCCGCGTCCTTATATTCATCAAAAAAGTAATGCAACGATTCTTTATCGATAGACTTAATTGCGTTATTCATCTGCAGAATTCGTTGCCTTTCTTCTGTGGGTTCTTTTTCCAACACCACATTGTAAAAAATTTGTTGATCTAAATCTGACAGCCTTGCAGGCACCCTGCTTTCCATTTCTGTGGCAAGCACCGGCGATATGGATAGGTATGAATTGAACAACGATTTGTCTTTGAACAAAAAGTAGTTTCCAAAATTGGCAGTTATGTCATATCCTATGAACATTTTAAAGGGAGCGACATTATATTGTGTTTCCAAATAAGGTATAAGCTCTGTCCCCAAAAATTCATAAAACAGAGCACCTTTTTCTGTTGGTAATCCCGAGGTCTGATCAAAGTCGCAATCTTCCCATCGCAAATCGTTCTCAGCTTGATCAACACCAACAATTATGGCTTCGGGCATTCTATGGTGCCTACTGTAAAATTTGGCATTGGCCACAACAATATCAAAAAGATATTCTGCATCTAGCACAACCAAAAGCGGATATTTTTTATCCTCAGAATAGTCTTCAGGAAAATAATAGGAAACATCCCTTCTTTCTTGAAGCTTAAAGGACTCGAAGATTTCTTTTTTCACTTGGGCTCCCAGATTGAAGCACAGTAAGCCTATTAAAACAAATAGACATTTTTTCATTTTGGTAAAGTTTTATGTGGTCGGGGTCTACCGATTTCTATTCAATAACGGCAAGATGATAAAGGATATTGTCCCAAAAACAACCACCATTAAGGTCTGGGCGGTCCACATAATCCAGCCATAAGCATCACCTGATGTTTTACTAACACCGTAAACAGATAATGCTGCTGTAACCACTATCGGAAACAGTCCCAAGCCACCGTTGGTTGTGGCCATTGCAAATGCTCCAGCAACAAATGCTACCAAAAATGCGCCAAGAGGAAGTTCGGTGGTTTCGGGGACGGTGAATTTTATCACCCAAAACATAGCTATATAGCATGCCCAGATAAAGAAAGTGTGAAAGATAAAAGCTCCTCTTCGCTTCATTTTGAAAATACTGAGGACTCCATCCAAAAGGCCACTTAGAAAGGTTTTTATTTTCACTGCTAGTTTGGAGGACGACTTTTTAATGAGTCGGATGGAGATAAAAAGTCCTAAAACCCCTACTAGAAGTAATATTAGCGAGCCAGCAAGGCCAATTCCATTTTCCTCTAAAATGCCCAATATTACATCGGTTTGTACCAAAAGTGCCGCAGTTATTATTAGCAACAGCATTATTACATCGATAATTCGCTCTGTAACAATGGTGCCAAAACCTTTTTCAAACGGGACGTCTTCGTAGGTATTTAATGCAGTAGCCCGAAGAAATTCACCAGATCGCAGTACAAGGGTATTTGCAAAATAACTGGTAAGGATAATGAGTACATTGTTGACTAACTTTGGTCTGTATCCCATTGGAGCCAAAAGGTAATTCCAACGTATAGCTCTCGAAATGTGACTTAGTACGCCAATAAATATGGATAAAAATACCCAAAGAGGGTTTGCATTTTTAATTGCTTCGAGAATTCTAGCCCTTTCTTCGGGTGTAGTTGAAGTGTAGGAATAAAAAACAAGTCCCAAACCAATAAGGATTGGGATTAGAATTTTAAGTGTCTTTTTTAGAGAACTGCTCAAAACTAGTTTAGAAGATTGGTTTCCTCATTTGGGAATACCAATGCCGGATTGAATGATTTGGCTTCTTCAATATCCATCAATGCATAGGTAATAAGAATAAGAACATCGCCTACCGCGACTTTGCGCGCAGCTGCTCCATTTAGGGTGAGTTCGCCTGAACCTCTTGGTCCAGGAATAGCGTAAGTTTCCAAACGCTCTCCGTTGTTGTTGTTCACAATCTGTACTTTTTCACCTCGGATTATATTTGCCGCATCCATTAAATCTTCATCAATGGTAATACTACCAATATAATTGAGGTCGGCCCCTGTGACCTTTACTCGGTGAACTTTAGATTTTACAACTTCTACTTGCATGGTGCAAAATTAGTTAATTCAGTCTTAGATTGTCTATAAGCCTTACGCCTTCGGCATAAACGGCAATAAACGCTCTATATTTTTTGTTCTTGTCTTTTCTTGAGATTGGAGATAAGGTTTTTTCATCTGAAATCATAAAATACTCCAACTCAAATGTTTCTTTTTCAGTGAATTGGGCAATAGCCCAATCCGTTATATCATTAGCACTTTCCGTGCCAAATTTGATTTTGGCAGTCTGAAGGATTTTGTAAATAAACCCTGCCTCTTTTCTTGTCATTTCAGACAACCGTTCGTTACGCGAACTCATGGCCAATCCATGGGGCTCACGTTCTATAGGACATGGCACAATTTCATAAGGTAAATCCTTTAGTTGAACCATTTTTCTAACGATTTGAAGTTGTTGAAAATCTTTCTCCCCAAAATACACCCTGTCCGGTGATACGGCTCCCAATAAAAGCCCTACAATTGTGCCTACACCATCAAAATGTCCTTCTCGATATTTTCCTTCCATCACTTTATCCAATCCGTCAAATTCATAGGATTCGGATTTAACCGTGCCATCATAAATTTCATCCGCAGATGGATTAAATACTAGAATGCTTTTTGAAACACTATTTAAACGTTTGACGTCGTCATCAAGATTCCTTGGATATTTTTCGAGATCATCCTTTTTATCAAACTGTGTGGGATTCACAAAAATGCTCACAACCACAACCTCATTTTGTTCAAGTGCCAACTTTACCAGTGAAAGATGCCCTTGATGCAAAGCTCCCATAGTGGGGACCAACCCTACACTCTGATTTTTATCTTTTTGGGTAGAGAGGAATGAAATTAAATCCTTTTTTTGATGAAATACTTGCATACTGCGATTCAAAAGCGTGCAAAAATACTATAAATACTGCTAATCGGCATAATTTTTGTACTTTTGCAGCTACGTTTTTCAGATAAGCAAAAGAAAGTGTTTATGAATGGTAAAAAGATATTGTTTGTATCTTCTGAATTAGTGCCCTATCTCCCAGAGAACCCAGTTTCCTTAATGTCATACGAAGCACCTAGAATGGTCAACAGCAACGGTGGCCAGATTCGCATTTTTATGCCAAGATATGGAAACATCAATGAAAGAAGACATCAATTGCATGAGGTAATTCGATTGTCGGGGATGAACTTGGTGATCAATGATATGGATATGCCACTTATTATTAAAGTAGCTTCTATTCCTAGGGAACGCATTCAGGTTTATTTTATTGATAACGAAGAATATTTTAAGCGGAAGGCCACATTTGAGGATGCCGACGGGAATTTGTTTCCAGACAATGATGAGCGAGCTATCTTCTTTGCAAAAGGAGTAGTTGAAACTGTAAAAAAGCTGAACTGGTCCCCTGATATTATCCATGTGCATGGCTGGATGGCATCATTGCTTCCCCTTTACCTGCGCAAATATTATGCTGATGAACCTTTGTTTGTGGATAGTAAAATTGTAACATCTATCTATGATAGAGGATACGATGGAGAGCTTGATGGAGGTATGATTGATAAAATTGCTTTTGATGGCATTGACAAGGAAAGTATTTCTTCCCTTTCAAGCCCTGACTATAATAATTTGTTAAAAGTTGCCGCCGATTATTCCGATGCCATTATTTTAGCCTCGGAAGAGGTGTCGGAGGACTTGAAAAATCATATTGCAAATCTTTCCAAACCAGTATTGCCCTATGTCTCTCTTCAAGAGGCAGAGGAAGCATACACAAATTTCTATCAAACAGAAGTTTTAAAATAAATTGCATGAAATTTTCTAGGATTTTAAAAGTTTCGACTTTGTTTGGAGCTTTATTTCTGATCATTACTTCTTGTGAGGAAGAGTTGGGTACAATCGGGGAAGGTGTTGTAGGTGGTGAGCCTTTCACCACAGGAAAGCAGTCATTTGATGTTTTCGCATTCAACAAAGGTATAGCGACGGTACAGACCAATCAACTACCATTATATCAGTTGGGAACATTTAATGATCCCGTTTATGGTAGAAGAAATGCATCTATAGTTACACAAGTTACGTTGCCTAACAACGGGCAAGGAAATCCAACTTTTGGTGATTCTTCGCAGGAAACTGAAGATAATGCTGATAGTGATGGTTTGGAAAGCACAATTCCAGAAAATGAAACTGTAAAGACAGTTCGTCTGTATCTCCCGTTTCAGTTGCCTCCTGCATCCTTGCGGGATAGTGATGGTGATGGTGTGGAGAATATGTTTGATGACGACTCTACCGATCCAAACACCGATGAAGATGGTGATGGTGTTAGCGACAACGACGAACGTATTATTGGTTCCAACCCATTTGATCCGAATGAAGATGGAACTGGAGATGATTTTGTAGCGAATACTTTCCCCAAAAGATTCGATTTAGATAGTATTTATGGAGACCGACTACAAGAATTCAATTTAAGGGTCGCTCAAAATACATTTTTCTTAAGGGACCTGGACCCAAATACAAATTTTGAGGAAGCCCAAGAATTTTTTTCCAACCATGATTTTACCTCTTTTGAAGGAGAGGTGTTTTTTGAGGGTCCAATCACCATCAGTGATGAGGAGATACTATTTTTTAATGAGGATGATCCCGAAACAGACGATGTGGATGAATCAACCACTGTTAGTACCCGTCTTAACCCAGGGATTTGGGTTGAGTTGAATCCCGATTTTTTCCAAACAAATATTTTGGACAAAGAAGGTCAGTCAGAGCTGTTGAGCCAAGCAAATTTTAGAGACTTTTTTAGAGGGTTACGTATATCGGGGCAATCAGATATGGAAGAGCTTATGTTCTTATTTGATTTGACGCAGGCCAATATCACAATAACCTATGAGTTCCAAGATTTTAATACAGCCGATGACGTAATAGAAACGGTTGAAAGAGATTTTGTGCTTAATTTTCTGGTAAACGTCAATGGTAATATTCAGGGCAATGCGGTAAACTCCTTTGTTAATGATTCTTTTCCTCCTGAAATAATCAGTGCTTTGGACAATGGAGAAAATGCCTCGAGAATATATATGAAAGGAGCTGGGACTATTGCAGAGATACGATTGTTTGAAGATGTTGAGAATGGAGGTGCAGATATTATTAATCAAATACGTTCCAATAACTGGATAATTAACGAAGCCAATTTGGTGTTTTATGTGGACTCCGAAGCAGGTGTTGTTGAAGAGCCCCCGCGTCTCTATTTGTATAATGGTGAGACAAATCAGGTTATATTTAATCCGGCCACTGAGAATAGTGTAACTAATGAGCCTTTAGGATTGTTCCTTGATTATGATGGTATCTTGGAAGAAGAAAATAATCAAAGTAAGTATACTGTTCGTATAACTGATCATATCAATAATATAATTGTTAGAGACTCAACGAATGCCAAGTTGGCGCTTGCCTTAACCTCAAATATTGGTGATGGAACGGTATCTGAAGCTGTCGGAACAGGGGAACCAGTTCTAGATGTTCCTATTCTGTCAAATATAAACCCTTTAGGGACAGTGCTTTTTGGGAGCAATGTTGCTCTGGCTGACGAGGATAAAAAGCTAAAGCTGGAGATTTTCTTTACCCAGGCTAACTAACCATACACTATTTACTACCATTTACAGAATTTTTCTGCATTAGAACCCTTGAGATACTAATTATCTCAATTGTCGTGCTAAATTTGCAGATAACTCAAACTATTACAACTACTTAAAATTATTCTTATGTGTGGAATTGTTGGATATATAGGCCATAGAGATGCATATCCCGTTATTATAAAAGGGCTACAACGTCTAGAGTACCGTGGCTATGACAGTGCTGGTATAGTATTGTTCGATGGAAATGAAACCCATCTTTCCAAAACCAAAGGCAAGGTTGAAGACCTAAAGAAAAAATCGGAGGCCACTATAGATACCAACGGAAAGCTAGGGCTTGGACACACGCGTTGGGCGACTCATGGTGTTCCAAACGACACAAACTCCCATCCACATTATTCCAATTCCGGAGATCTTGTTATCATTCACAACGGTATCATTGAGAACTACGAGTCCATTAAAAAAGCTCTTATAGAACGTGGATATACCTTTGAATCAGATACAGACACTGAAGTACTGGTTAATCTTATCGAAGAAGTAAAGAAAAAAGAAGATGTCAAATTAGGTAAAGCGGTACAAATTGCATTGAACCAGGTTGTAGGAGCATACGCCATTGCCGTTTTTGACAAGAACAAGCCAGATGAAATCGTAGTTGCAAAATTGGGAAGCCCATTGGCAATAGGAATTGGAGAAAATGAATACTTCATCGCTTCAGATGCTTCACCATTCATAGAATTTACGAATAATGCCGTGTATTTGGAAGATGAGGAAATGGCAATTGTCCGTATCGGAAAAGAAATCAAATTGCGCAAGATAAAGGACGATGCGATTGCTTATCCTAACATCCTCGAACTTCAGTTAAACCTTGAAGAAATCGAAAAAGGAGGTTACGATCATTTCATGCTCAAGGAAATCTATGAACAGCCAAGAGCAATTTTAGATACCTATAGAGGAAGATTGTTGGCTGATCAAGGCATCATCAAGATGGCTGGAATTGACCAAAATTTGGAAAAATTCCTGAACGCTAATAGAATTATAATAGTTGCCTGTGGAACCTCCTGGCATGCCGGTCTTGTGGCTGAGTATATTTTTGAAGACTTGGCAAGAATTCCTGTTGAAGTAGAGTACGCTTCTGAATTCCGATATCGAAACCCTGTTATTAACGAGAACGATGTCCTAATTGCAATTTCCCAGTCTGGAGAAACTGCAGATACATTGGCTGCTATTAAACTGGCAAAAGAAAAAGGTGCATTCGTTTTTGGTGTTTGCAATGTAGTAGGTTCTTCCATTGCACGGGAAACCCAAGCTGGGGCTTATACCCATGCTGGACCGGAAATAGGTGTTGCTTCAACCAAAGCATTTACCACACAGATTACGGTGCTTACCCTAATAGCATTGAAATTGGCACATGAAAAAGGTGTTTTTTCTGAATCAAAATATCATGAATATCTAGCAGAATTGGAAAGTGTTCCCGCCAAAGTGGAAAAAATGCTGGAATCCAATAATGTTGTTGAAGACATTGCGAAGATATATAAAGACTCAACCAACTGCCTTTATTTAGGTCGTGGTTATAATTTCCCTGTTGCATTGGAGGGAGCGCTGAAGTTAAAGGAAATCAGTTACATACATGCAGAGGGATATCCCGCCGCAGAAATGAAGCACGGACCCATTGCATTGATCGATGAGCAAATGCCAGTCATTGTAATTGCTACCAAAAAAGGACATTATGAAAAGGTAGTGAGCAACATCCAAGAAATAAAATCCAGAAGTGGTAAGATTATTGCCATAGTTACCGAAGGAGATGTATCCGTAAAGGAACTGGCAGATCACGTAATCGAGGTGCCCGAGACTTCTGAAAGTCTATCACCACTATTGACAACGATCCCATTACAATTGCTTTCCTATCATATCGCTGTGATGAGGGGCTGTAATGTGGACCAACCTCGTAACCTAGCTAAATCGGTTACCGTAGAGTGACTTGGTTTAATCAATATAATTAAGAAAAGGCGTCGAAATCGACGCCTTTTTTGTTAAAACCACAGATAAACCACGTTTTTTTTAGCAAAAAATTACTATGCATGCATAATTTTTTTCAATTTTCTGGTAACCAAATGAAAAAAAATGTATCTTCCGACCTCCAATACTTAGCAGATCTTTAACTAATTAACTCTAATATATAACTGATGAGAAGATTAATGATTATTTCCCTCATGCTGTTTGGTGTTATCGCTTATGCACAAACCACAGTACAGGGAAAAGTAGTTGATGAAAATAACGAACCAATACCAGGAGCAAATGTTGTCTTGGTAGGAAAGGCAGAAGGAACCACTACAGATTTCGATGGAAATTTCACCTTCAACACTTCTGAACAACCCCCCTTTCAACTACGATTTACCGCAATTGGATTTTCTGATTTCCTTGCTAGTGTAACATCGAATAATCAAACGCTTTCCATAACCCTTTCTGAAGCATCCACCCTTTTGGATGAAATTGTAATTTCTGCTTCCAGAACACCAGAACGTATTTTTGAATCTCCCGTTTCCGTGGAGAGATTTGGATTAAAGGAAATAAAAAATACAACTGCTGAGTCTTTCTATGGAGGGTTACAGAATCTAAAGGGAGTTGACATCAACACGAACAGTTTAACTTTCCAATCAATAAACACTAGAGGTTTTGCCACTTTCGCAAACAATAGGTTTTTGCAATTGGTTGATGGAATGGACAACTCCGCGCCAGGTCTAAACTTCGTTTTAGGAAACTTGGTAGGTATGTCAGAGCTTGAAGTACAGAGTGTGGAAATTCTGCCAGGAGCATCATCGGCTCTGTATGGAGCTGGAGCTTTTAACGGTATTCTTTTCATGAACAGTAAAAGCCCATTTGATTTCCAAGGAATAAGTGCTTATGGAAAAACAGGAATTACTTCTCAAGATGCGGCAGGAGACAACAATTACTATGATTTTGGAATTCGTGTAGCCCACGCTTTCAGTGATAAACTGGCTTTGAAAGCGAACCTTTCCTTTTTAAAAGGAGAAGATTGGCATGCCGTAAACACCCTCGATCTAAACAATCCAGGTGCCGATAGAACAGATCCAAACTATAATGGTTTAAATATATATGGTGATGAAGTTACAACCTTATTGAACTTTGATGCTGCTGCAGGACTGCCTACTGGAACCGTAGGTACAGCTAATGTTTCTAGAACAGGTTATGCTGAAAATCAATTACTTGATTATGATGCTGAAAGTGTTAAAACAGATTTTTCAATTTTCTACAGACCTTTTGCAGATGACTTTGAAATCATATATAATGGAAGAGTTGGACGTGGAAATACAATTTATCAAGGTGCAAACAGATATTCTGTAAAGAATTTCATTCTTCAACAGCACAAAATTGAATTTAGAAATAAAAACTTTTTCCTTAGAGGATATATAACTACGGAGAACGCCGGTGACTCATACGATACTCGTTTTACAGCAATTAATGTGAACAGAGCTTGGAAAGGAGACACGCAATGGTTTACCGAATATGCTCAAACCTACATACCAACTTTCTTAGGTGGAGTTCAACAAGGAGGATTGACCAGGGAGCAGGCATCTGTAGCAGCCCATGCAGCAGCTAGACAAGCTGCCGATACCGGAAGGCTTGTGCCTGGAACTGCTGCATTCCAAAGTGCATTTAATAGAGTAACCAGTGATGGTGATCTAACAACGGGTGCCAAGTTTATTGACAACACCAAGTTTCGACATATTAATGGTAATTATAATTTGGCACACCTCATTGATGATTGGGCAGATTTACAAATAGGGGGGTCATATAGACAGTACGAATTGAATTCAGGGGGAACTATTTTCACAGATTTCGATGGTCCAATCGAGTATGATGAATACGGAGCTTATGTTCAACTTCAAAAAAAGCTATTGGATGATCGATTGAAGTTTACAGGTTCAGCTCGTTATGATAAAAATGAGTTTTTTGACGGATTTGTTTCTCCAAGAATTTCGTTTGGATACACGGCGGGGGAAAACAGAAATCACAATATTAGGATATCAGCTCAGCAAGGTTTTAGAAATCCAACTACCCAAGATTTGTTTATTGGGTTGAATGCGGGCTCGGCTATTTTAGTCGGATCAGCACCAGCAAACCTAGATAGAGATGTCAGAACTTTTAATGTTAGCCAGAGCGGCCAAGGAGTAATAGGCCAATCTACTGTAGATATAGTAGGCAGAGCTGCTTATGAAAATGCATACTCCCTTAGTTCTGTGCTTAATGGAGCTCCAGAGGCTGTCAATACATCAATAATCAAACCTGAAGAAATCACTGCCTTGGAAGCAGGTTATAGAGGTCAAATAGGAAAATTTACAATAGATTTGAGTGGGTATTACAATAGCTACAAAGATTTCATAGCCAATGTAACCGTATTAGTGCCATTTTACGGTACAGCTGGTGATGGAGGACTTTCGTTACTTGCGCTTCAAAATGGAGATAGGCAACCCTATCAAACATACACCAATTCAACTACCGATATAAATTCTTATGGAGGTACTATCGGCGTTGACACTAAACTTGGTGATTTCGATTTAGGTGTCAATTATACCTATGCGGAATTGGATTTTGATGAAGCAAGATTTCCAGACTTTCGAACAAATTTCAATACGCCAAAACATAAAGTAAAAGCATCATTCGGAAACACCGAGCTTTTCAAAAACTTTGGTTTCAATGTAAACTACAGATGGAGCGATAGCTATTTCTGGGAAGCGTCATTCGCTGACGGAGATGTGCCAGCTTACACAGTACTTGATGCTCAGATCAACTACTCAGTGCCTAGTATTAAGTCAATTTTTAAAGCAGGAGGGTCAAACCTTTTGGGAGATGAATACTTCACCGCCGTAGGTACTGGTAACATTGGTTCCATCTACTATGTTTCTTGGACGATTAATCCTTAAGATCAAAGCAAATAGAATTAAAAAAGGCATCGAAAAATTCGATGCCTTTTTGTTTCTAAAAAAACAAATTTTAAGTTTCTTATTACAACAGGAATAGTATATCTTTGCAGCCGGAAAAAAAGCAGTTTTTTCCTAACGTATTCAATTAAAAATAAACACAGTAATGTCTAAAGTTACAGGTAAAGTTGCCCAGATAATTGGCCCGGTCATTGACGTTGAATTTGAATCGGGAGTTGAAATCCCTAAAATTTATGATTCCCTTGAAATCAATAAAGCTGATGGCAGTAAGTTAGTTTTAGAGGTTCAATCTCATATTGGTGAAAACACGGTAAGAACAATTTCTATGGATTCTACCGATGGTTTGAGCAGAGGAGTTAAGGCCCATGCTACTGGAAATGCAATTCAAATGCCAATTGGAGAGGATGTTTACGGACGACTTTTCAATGTAATTGGAGACGCTATTGATGGTATGGAAAACCTTCCAAAAACTGGTGACAACGGATTGCCAATCCACAGAGAAGCTCCAAAATTTGAGGATCTTTCAACTTCTACAGAAGTATTATTTACCGGAATCAAGGTTATCGATTTGATTGAGCCTTACGCTAAAGGTGGTAAAATTGGGTTATTTGGTGGTGCTGGTGTTGGTAAAACCGTATTGATTCAGGAATTGATTAACAACATTGCAAAAGGACACGGTGGTCTTTCCGTATTCGCAGGTGTTGGAGAAAGAACACGTGAAGGAAATGACTTGCTTCGTGAAATGTTGGAATCCGGTATTATCAAATACGGAGACGATTTCTTGCATTCTATGGAAGAAGGCGGATGGGATTTATCCAAAGTAGATAAAAAAGCTATGAAAGAGTCCAAAGCGACTTTCGTTTTCGGACAGATGAACGAACCTCCTGGTGCTCGTGCTAGGGTGGCCCTTTCTGGATTGACAATTGCTGAATATTTCCGTGATGGTGCTGGAGATGGACAGGGAAAAGACGTTCTTTTCTTCGTAGATAACATCTTCCGTTTTACACAAGCTGGTTCAGAGGTTTCGGCACTTTTGGGTCGTATGCCTTCAGCGGTAGGTTACCAGCCTACTTTGGCAACAGAGATGGGTGCCATGCAGGAAAGAATTACATCAACAAAAAGAGGCTCCATTACATCTGTACAGGCGGTTTACGTTCCTGCGGATGACTTGACGGACCCTGCTCCTGCAACTACGTTTGCCCACTTGGATGCAACTACCGTACTTTCACGTAAAATTGCCGAGCTGGGTATTTATCCTGCTGTGGATCCATTGGATTCTACTTCAAGAATTTTAACTGCCGAAATTTTAGGAAATGATCATTATGCATGTGCACAACGGGTAAAAGAGTTGTTGCAACGCTATAAGGAACTTCAAGATATTATTGCTATCCTTGGTATGGAAGAACTTTCCGAAGAGGATAAATTAGCAGTAGGTAGAGCAAGAAGGGTACAACGTTTCTTGTCGCAACCGTTCCATGTTGCTGAGCAGTTTACAGGTATCCCTGGTGTATTGGTTGATATCAAAGACACCATCAAAGGATTTAACATGATTATGGATGGTGAACTTGATCACTTGCCGGAATCTGCATTCAACCTTAAAGGTAGCATCCAAGATGCTATTGAAGCAGGAGAGAAAATGTTAGCTGAAGCATAAGAGCATATGTATTTAGAAATTGTATCACCAGAAGCCACTTTGTTTGCCGGAGAAGTAACCTCGGTTACCGTTCCTGGTATCAATGGCGAATTTCAAATGTTGCAAAACCACGCACCCATAGTTTCCTTATTACAAAAAGGAGATGTTAAAGTGCAAGGCGATATCACTATCGAGGAAGATTTTCAAAGTAAGTTTTCCACAGGCGCTAATGGAGAAACCGTTTTATCCATTTCCAGCGGCACCATTGAAATGAAGGATAACAAAGTTATTGTATTGGCAGATTAAGCCATTTCGAGAAAATAGAATAAAAGCCACTCAATTGAGTGGCTTTTTTATTTTAAAATTATAAGCGACCATACTTTTCCATCAGCCTTATATCTTTTGATTTCAGAAAATCCAATAGCCTTATGCGCATTGACAGATCTTTGATTCTTGGCATCCACCTCGGTAATAATAGTATCAAAACCTTCAGGTAATTTTTCTTTCATGGTTTCGTAGAGCTTCCGAAATATCCCTTGACCCCTATTGGTCTTGGCTACACAAATTTGCCCCATGACCATATAGTTCTTTTTGCCCTTTACAATTTGGTTGATTTCTTGGAACATGGGTTTAAGCACTTCAATGCTTTCGGCAAATTTAGGATGCATACAAAGCGCGTAGGCAACAACCTTTCCATTTTCAAGTGCAATGATATGCCCACATTCATCATTCATTGCCTTGAGCACTTCAAAAGAATGCTCTACCGTCAAAAAACCTTCTCTTTCCTTTTCCTTATCCGTAAGGTTTTTCGGGAGATTTTGTTGTTGCAACAAAAGTATTTGCTCAAGATGATCAATCGTCGAGGCCTGCGTATAGGTTATCATCTATTCATTTTTCAGCCATTCCTTTCTTGCTTTTAGCATGTCGTCAGAAGGTTCCTGTTCTAAGTCTTCCATAAGATTAATCGAATAATTTGGGTTAGGTTCCATGGTTAACGCAACATTCTTTTCGTTCCCAAATCGAGAGAACTTAACTTGCAGCGAATCCCCAATTGCAAACTGTTCCAGATAATCACCAAATTTTTGTCCAGCCTCAAAAGGAATATTGTTGATGTTCTTGATTGCATCTCCTTTGGTCAATCCAGATGTGTATGCTGGACTCCCTTTCTTTGGGTTTCTAGTGATTGTTCCTTTCATAGTTTCGTCATTAGTTGATACTGAAGCTCCAAAATAAGGCTTGTCTTTCTTTTGTTGCAGCTCCACTCCCACGAATTCGAAAAGCTTATTATAATTCGGCATTCCACTTTTATAGATATACTCGTTAAAAAAGTCATCCCCAAAGGACTTTCCGGCGTAGTCGTTTAGCAATTCGTGCAGGTTTTTGATACTATATGGAATTTCTTCTTTTCCCAAGCGCTGCCAAACTAACTTCATAAAATCATCAAGATTCAATTCTTTCTGTCTCAAAGACAAATCGAGTGCCAATCCTAAAACACTACCATAAGAATAATAGGAAATAAAGGTGTTCTCCCTATTTACAGGGTCAACTGAAGTTGCAGCATCCACAAAAGGAGCCTGATAACTCATCTCGATTGGATTAAAGAACTGTCTTGCCGGTGATGTCCAAACATAATTGAAAGCCCCAGTAAGCCCTTCAATATATTCCTTTGGAGAAATAAGTCCCGCTCTACAGAGAATTAAGTTGGTGTAATAGCTTGTGAAGCCTTCAGCAAACCAAAGTGCCCCGCTCATATCGGCAGCTTCAAAATCAAAAGGCTCCAGACTTTTGGGCCGAATACGTTCTACATTCCAAGCATGAAAAAACTCATGGGACACTGTTCCCAAATTGCGCCTCATACCTCCGTTTGCCAAACTTCGAGTGCTGGTTAAGATTGTCGAGTTTCGATGCTCCATCCCATCACCTGATGCATTTGGAATATAACATGCCAAAAAAGTATAAGTGCCAAAATCAAAGTTGGGAAGTTCGCCAAACACTTCTTTTTCAGCTAAAACAATTTTTGCTACTCGTTCAAAGTACTCATCGGCTTCAGCTTCAGTTCCATTATGGTGCAGCGCCAACTGAATGGTTTGTCCACCCACGTCAAAAGATTTTAAAGTAAAATCGCTGATTTCCGTTGGGCTATCCATAAAATAATACAGGTTTGGCGCAGTATATGTTGTGCCGGAAACCAAAGGCATTTGGGTAGCGACTCTCCAGTTCAAATCTTCCCGAACATCAAAATCCACTTCAATTTTACGCTCCCCCAATGCCGCGATATACATAAATGTTGCCGGAATATTAAGATGCGCATGTGTTTCATCAATTTGTGAGTATGTGCCATCTCCTCGATTTGCAAATAGGATGTAACTTATTTTCACAGTTCCATCGTGCCCCACAACTTTCCATTCATAAGGGTTTGGTCTAAATACTTCCAACGGATTTCCTTTGCCGTCCGTAGCTTTGAATCCATATACATTTTTAGCAAACTCATGCAAGGCATACCTCCCTGGTGATGTTCTGCTCATTCGCAATGAAATTGTATCCATATCCAAATCTGGAAAGGTTGCCTTAATCACCGCTTCATGGTGCACAGCGTTCTCAAATGAAATTTCATAGGTGTTCGTTTGGCCTATTGACAGACAAGAACAGAGTAGAACTAAAAAAGTAACTGGAGTTTTCATATTCCAATGGTTTATTAGTGACGAATATAATGTTTAAGGATAGTAAATGCTAAATTTGATGTATGGCAAAACTTCCCAAGAAGCTTGAGCAAAAATTGGAAAAAAGACGATTGGAAAATGCGTTGAGAACACTTCCCAATACACAAGCTCTTGTTGATTTTTCCTCGAATGATTATTTAGGCCTGGCCCGAAAGGAGGAGTTGATTGACGACACCCTAAAATTTCTAAAGACGAAAAAAACAACCTCCATGGGGTCCACGGGTTCTAGGCTGCTGACCGGAAATCACATTTTGTATGAGGAGTTGGAAGATTTTTTGGCAGATTATCATAATTCGGAATCGGCATTGGTCTTTAATTCAGGGTACGATGCCAATATTGGTTTCTTTTCATCCGTACCTCAGCGGGGAGATTTCATTTTTTATGATGAATTGGCACATGCCAGCATTCGGGATGGT
This sequence comes from Flagellimonas rhodophyticola, assembly GCF_049332665.1. NCBI lineage: Bacteria > Pseudomonadati > Bacteroidota > Flavobacteriia > Flavobacteriales > Flavobacteriaceae > Flagellimonas > Flagellimonas rhodophyticola. The sequence goes on from NZ_CP186326.1 coordinate 609,227, forward strand.
ATTCAAATGAACAATGCCAAAAGTTACAAGTTTGCCCATAATAACTTAAATGATTTACGCAGTCTTATAGGTCGTAATCAAAATACAGACGAAAATTCGGAGATTTATATTGTAACGGAGTCCGTTTTTTCAATGGATGGGGATTCTCCTGATTTAGTGTCCTTAGTGGACTTTTGCTCACATGGGAACTATCATTTGATTGTTGATGAAGCCCATGCCGTTGGGGTTTTTGGAGAAGGCAAAGGGATGATATCCCAATTGGGGATAGAAGACAAGGTGTTTGCCCGAGTAGTGACTTTTGGGAAAGCCTTGGGTAATCATGGAGCGGCTATTCTGGGTGGAGAAGCGTTAAGAACTTACCTCCTTAATTTTGCGAGAAGTTTGATTTATACCACCGCTCTTTCACCTCATAGCATAGCCTCAATCTTGACAACATATCACTATTTACAGGAGCATGTAAAAGAAGAGCGCACCAACCTCTTGGCAAACATCACATACTTTAAACAACAGATACAGTCTTTGAGCTTGGAAAATAATTTCATTGTGAGCAACTCTGCCATCCACTGTTTAATCGTATCAGGAAATCAAATGGCAAAGGATTTGTCCAGAAATCTAAAAGACGCAGGATTTGATGTAAGGCCTATTCTTTCCCCAACTGTTAAAGCGGGTGAGGAGCGACTTCGATTTTGTTTACATTCATACAATACAAAAGAAGAAATATCACGAGTTTTGTCATTGGTAAAAAATGAAATCGTTTAATGGAATCTGAGTTTCACACATTGGGGTCGTTTGAGTTTCCCGCAGATGTTCAAATTATCAAAGGAAAACTTGAGTCCGAAGGAATAATGGTTTTTTTGAGGGATGAAACTACTATAAATTCTGACCCCTTGATTAGTACAGCAATTGGAGGAGTAAAACTTCAAGTGTATACCAAAGACAAAGAACGGGCCAAGGAAATTTTTGATGAGATTAGAAATTATGCGACCGATTCGGAAGGCAAACCCATTATTTGTCCAAACTGCAAAGCGACCAAATCTGAAGTATATTATTCAAGGAAAAGTATTTTTTATAAACTTTTCCCGTTTTTTGAACCCAAAAAATATCGATGTACTCAGTGTAACTTTATCACCAAGCCATCGCAATGAAAATTTTTGTAACGGGAATATCCACAGAAGTTGGTAAGACTATAACTTCAGCAATTATAGTTGAGGCTCTTGAAGCAGACTATTGGAAACCTGTGCAAGCGGGAGATTTAGATAATTCTGATAGTCATAAAATAAAAGACCTCATTTCGAATGACCGCACCAAAATTCACAAGAACAGCTATGCGCTTAACTCTCCGATGAGCCCACATGCCGCTGCTGAAATTGATGGCATAACCCTCAATTTGGACAAAATATCTCCCCCTGAAACCGATAACCATTTGGTTATTGAGGGTGCCGGCGGATTATTGGTCCCATTGAACGACAAAGACACCATTTTAGATCTAATTCAACCTGATTACAAAGTCATAGTGGTATCTCGACACTACTTGGGAAGTATTAACCATTCGCTTTTGACCATTGAAAAACTCCAGGAGAAAAACCTCAAAATCGGAATCATTTTTAGCGGAGACGAACATCCCACAACAGAGAGCATTATCCTAAAAAAAACAGGAGTGACTTTTCTCGGACGAATAAACGAGGAAACACATTTTAATAAGCATGTGGTAAAAAAGTATGCTGCCCTGTTTAAAGAAGCATTGGGGTCATTCTAGGCGTTGATAAATCAGTCCTCTGTCAATAGTCGCAATCAGCGTATAATTTTCTGCCAGGTAAGCATCGATATACGCATTAAATTCTAGGAGTTTCTTATCAAAAATGCGTTTGCCTTTTCGAGCAACTACGGTTTTTGGACGCACTTCCTCTAAAATATACTTCAGTTCTTGCATTCCCGTGTGCCTAGGGTTCTGCATATAAGGAAAAAGCTCTTCTCGCGTAATACTGCTAGGGTGTGTTGCAGCTTTCGTAGGAGGGTGCTCCCCTAACACCCAATATCCAATGTGATATTCTGTGAAAAAGATATTGTTTGTTTCAATATTATTTTCAACAATATATCTTGGGACATCAATTCCTTCACCGTTAAAATAGGTGCCCTTTTCCATCTTGTTCGAAACTATATTACCATACTCCAAATAAGCTTCCATCGGAAGCAATGCAAGGAGGAACGCAATCGGGAGTGTATACTTTTTGTTTACCGCTGGGAGTTTGCTCAATGCCATTCCGAGTAGAACCAAAATAAAAGGATATAACTGAATCAAATAATGCCCATTTACCTTACCTGTTTGCATAAAAGAAAGCAAGACACCAATAATAATGGCGGTGAGCAATTGAAGAGTTTCGGATTTGAAATCTACAATCTTCAATCTGAACAAGGTATATAACACTCCAGCAATAATAAACACAAAGGGAAGTGTTTTAATGAAGGAATGTTGTTTGGACCCGGCGTATGCCAAAGGCGCCTCAAAAATAGATTCCCACCATACTTGTAGTTCACCCTGCAGGTAATATGGAACTCCAGTCAAAACAAGGACCAAGGCAAATCCCAGCCCCATAAGAACAAGACATTGGAACTCTTGCCAAAGCCGTTTTTTCACCCATGAACTCCAGATTATATAGATTACAAGCGTAAGTAAAGGGTAGGCCATATTTAATTTGGACATCACGGACAACCCAAAAAGAACACCGACAACCAAATACCAACCATTACTTTCCTTGGAAAGTAAAAGATATGCGCCAACAACAAAGAACAAAGTACATATGTGTTCCGACATTACCCCTTGCAAGCTTCCAAATAAACTCAATAGGAATACTGCGAAAACCCCGCACCAAAAACTGACCTTTTGAGTTGTTACCCGTCTTCCAATCCCATAAGTGAACAAGCCTGTAAGAGCAACCAAAATCACCCCAAAGAATCTAATTGCCATAAAGCTTTTTCCAAAGGCCTTAATGACTAAAGCAAAAAATAAGAACGTGACAGGGGGCTTTAAATCCCAAAGGTGAGTATAGGGTAGGTGTCCATCTGCCCACGATTGCGCCATAATAATAAATGTGCTTTCATCGCGATCAACATAATCCCTAAAAAAGAATGGGAATCGGATAAAAAATGCAATCAAAAACAGAATTAAGAAAACTGTTTTCCAATTTAAGGTTTGATAATTTGGAGTTAAAAATGAGATTGCTTTTTTAAACACGGCTGGCTGGGAGTTTTTTGCGTTTTATTAGCATCTTTGCAAGATAGATAAATTGAAGCGTTTGACTAATCCAGTTGCATTGGAAAAATTATCAGAAAGGGACAAAAAGTATCTATGGCACCCCTTAACCCAACATAAAACAGCGGAACCTCCTATTGGTATTGTAAAAGCCAAAGGCGCTTTGCTTTGGGACGAAGATGGTAAAACATACATAGATGGCATTGCTTCTTGGTACACGGCAATGTATGGGCATTGTAACGAGGTTATTACATCAGCCATTACTGAACAAATGAAGCAATTGGACTTTGTAATGTTCAGTGGTTTTACGCATACCCCAGCAGTTGAGCTTTCCGAACAGCTGATGGCAATATTACCGAACAACCAAGCTAAAATTTTCTTTAATGATAACGGCTCTACCGCCGTGGAGGCCGCCATAAAAATGGCCTTGCAGTTTTATCATAATAAAGGAGAAAAAAGAGATACACTTATCGCTTTCGAAGGAGGTTTTCATGGAGATACTTTCGGGGCAATGAGTGCATCTGGACTCTCTTCTTATAACGGTCCTTTTGAGGATTTTCTTTTGAAAGTAGAACGCATTCCTGTTCCTACAGAAGAAAATATTGAGAAGGTTTTGGGGCTGTTGGAGTCAATTTGTCGTGAAAACAAATGTGCCGCATTTGTCTTTGAGCCTCTGGTTCAAGGCGCTGCGGGAATGAAATTTCACTCGGCAAAAGGCTTGGATAGGCTAATTGAAAAATGTCATGATTCCGACATTCTATGTATTGCTGATGAGATTATGACCGGTTTTGGTAAAACGGGCAAAAACTTTGCCTCCGATTATCTAGAGCATAACCCGGACATCATTTGTTTGAGCAAAGCACTGACTGCCGGAATGTTTCCTTTGAGCATTACCAGTTGCTCCCAAAACGTTTTTGATGCATTCTTAAGCGATGAGGTAAGCAAAGGCTTTTTTCATGCCCATACGTTTAGTGCCCATCCCATTGGATGTGCAGCGGCGCTTGCGGGGATAAACTTGCTGTCTTCAAACGAAATTTTGGAAAGAAGGGGATATATAGAGCTTGAGCACAAAAAATTTGTGGCTTCCATAGAAAATCATTCAAAAGTCAAGAGTGCGAGAAGTATGGGAGTAATTCTGGCCGTTGATTTGAACGTTGAAATGGACCGATATGGCAAGTTGCGAGATGATTTATATCATTTCTTTATGGATAATGGTGTAAACCTTCGCCCGCTCGGAAATACAATATATGCACTTCCTCCTTACGTAATTACGGATGAACAATTACAAAAGATATACGATTCTATCCGGCAAGTACTAGCAAAATTTTAGTCGTAGTATGCTAAAAGAACCTATTTCCATAACAGCTTTATCCTCTATTTCTGCTTTAGGAAGCACCTCTGAAGAGGTTTGGAACTCCTATTCGGATAAGGACCACTTCTTGTCGGAAATCGAAATCGGGGATCAAAACGTTTGGAGTTCTCAGTTGTCAAGTGAAATACAATCTTCCTTGCAAGAGCTTCGAAATTCCGATTCCAAATACAGAGACCTCGATGAAACTGTGCTTTATGCAATCTATTCAGCCAGGGAAGCAATTAAAAAAGCTGGTTGGAGCAATTCCGACAATTTTGGTGTGAATATCGGGTCTTCCAGAGGAGCTACAGCGCTTTTTGAGCATTATCACAAGGAATTTCTAACTCAAGGAAAATCCTCAACCCTGTCATCTCCGACAACTACCTTGGGAAATATTTCCTCTTGGGTAGCTCACGATTTAAAAACCAGAGGACCAGAAATATCGCATTCTATTACCTGTTCCACCGCTCTGCATGCTATTTTGAATGGTATCGCCTGGATTCAAGGCGGGATGTCCGATAAATTTTTAGTTGGAGGTAGCGAGGCACCACTAACTCCTTTTACTATTGCACAAATGCAGGCCTTAAAAATATATGCTAAGCAAACAGGAGAATTCCCTTGCAGGGCTCTTGATCTTGAAAAGAAACAAAACACCATGGTTCTTGGAGAAGGAGCCGGAATGGCGTGTTTGGAAAAAGGTAAAAAAGATAATGCTTTAGCTTTGGTGACAGGTATCGGGTTTGCTACGGAACCCTTGGAACATAATATTTCGATTTCGACCGATGCCCAATGCTTTCAAGATTCCATGAAAATGGCTTTGGGTTCATTGTCCCCTGATGACATCGATGCTATTGTAATGCATGCTCCTGGCACAATTAAAGGGGATTTGTCAGAATTTAAGGCCATTGAAAATGTATTTTGTAACAAAATTCCATTTTTGACAACAAATAAATGGAAAGTAGGTCACACCTTTGGCGCCTCAGGAATTTTGAGTGTTGAAATGGCATTGCTAATGTTACAACACAAAAGCTATATTGAAACCCCATTCTTTAAACCGAGCCCAAGAAACAGACCTCCACAAAAAGTGCTTGTCAATGCCGTAGGATTTGGTGGAAATGCAGTTTCTATCTTACTTTCCAAATAAGACAGATATATTCATATAAAGTCTTATCTTTTTTCATCTAAATAATAACCTAAAAACTGTTGATTATGGAAGAATGGTTCGCTGCGCTTACATTGTTTGAAAAAGTCTACTGGATAACAGCAATAGCTGGTTCCCTTGTGTTGCTGATTTTGGTTGTTTTAACCTTCGTCGGCGGGGATGTTGAAGATGTAAGTGGGGATATTGATGCCGATATTGACGGGGATAGTGGAATAGGATTTCAATTCCTCTCCTTTAAAAACCTGATGGGCTTTTTTACCATTTTTGGATGGTCGGGCATTTCATACATAGATAGTGGACTTTCTACCGGTGTCACCATATTGGTTTCTACCGTATGCGGATTATTAATGATGTTGGCCATGGCATCGCTTTTCTATTACTTAAGCAAAATGCAGAGCAGTGGAACATTGAAACTTCAAAATGCCTTAGATCAAATAGGAGAAGTATATCTAACCATTGGTGCAAATAGATCCCGTATTGGAAAAGTAAGTATTAATGTCCAAGGAACGCTTCGAGAACTGGAAGCATTGACCGATGAAGACGTTGACCTTAAGCAAGGCAACGTTGTAAAGGTGAATAAAGTTACCGATAACGGAATATTGATTGTTAAACTCCTAAATAAATAACCATATGCTATTAATTCCCTTACAATTGGGCGGAGGCGCTTCGCTCTTAACCATTGGCTTCGCCATACTGTTCTTTTTCATTATCATCATTTCCTTTATACGGAGGTATAAGCGATGTCCCTCTGATCGTATTCTAGTTGTATACGGAAAAGTAGGTACAGGAAATTCAGCTAAATGTATCCATGGTGGTGCCGCTTTTATTTGGCCCGTTATTCAAGATTATGAGTTTTTGGATTTAACACCGATTTCTATCGAAGTGGATTTGGCCAATGCCTTGAGTAGGCAGAACATTAGGGTAAACGTACCTTCCCGATTTACAATTGGTATTTCTACAGAACCTGGAGTGATGCAAAATGCCGCAGAGAGGTTATTGGGGTTAGGAATGCAGGAGGTGCAAGATTTGGCCAAGGAAATTATTTTTGGTCAATTACGTTTGGTAGTGGCTTCTATGGATATTGAAGAAATCAACTCCGACAGAGATAAATTCTTAACCAATATTTCACAGAGTGTAGAATCGGAATTAAAGAAAGTAGGTTTAAAGCTTATTAATGTAAACATCACGGACATTGTTGATGAATCTGGTTATATTGAAGCTTTGGGCAAAGAGGCGGCTGCTCATGCCATTAATGCCGCTCGTAAATCCGTAGCAGAAAAAAACAGAGATGGCTCTATTGGTGAGGCAAATGCAGTACAGGACGAAAGAACTCAGGTAGCTGCAGCCAACGCAAAAGCGGTAGAAGGGGAAAACATCGCAAAAATTGACGTTGCAAATTCTGATTCATTACGAAGACAACGTGAGGCAGAGGCAGAAAGAACTGCCATTGCAGCTGAAAAAGTACAAACGGCCAAAGCATTGGAAGAATCCTACGCAGCTGAAAAAGATGCAGAGATTGCCAGGGCAGAACGAGAGCGTAGTTCTCAAATGGCGGATATTGTTGTACCAGCTGAAATAGATAAAAAGAAAGTAGAAATTGATGCTGAAGCTGAAGCTGAAATGATTCGTAGAAAAGCCAAGGGTGAGGCAGATGCCATTCTTTTTAAAGCACAGGCAGAAGCACAAGGAATCTTGGAAGTATTGACCAAACAGGCCGAAGGTCTTGATAGAATTGTGAAAGCTGCAGGGGATAGCCCTAAAGATGCCGTACTACTATTGGTTGCTGATAAATTACCTGAATTGGTCAAGACTCAAGCCGACGCTATTAAAAACATTAAAATTGATAAAGTTACCGTTTGGGATTCTGGAGCAAAGACTGAAGATGGGAAAAACTCCACGGCTAATTTTATCTCAGGGATGTACAAATCTGTCCCTCCTTTGCAAGAGATGTTTAACATGGCAGGGATGCAACTTCCTGAATATCTAAAGGGTAAAGAAGTACCCGATTCTAGTGACAAGAAAGAAAGTGGAGATACTCTTAAAGAGAATAAGAATTCAGACTAAACTCTTAATCCTTTAAAAAAAGGCCATGACAATTATCATGGCCTTTTTCTTTTTACAGTGATATTATTACAGCATTTTGGGAATAAGGGCTATTTTTGACCTTGAAAATCGATTTAACCCATGACTGTAGCACGACATAACTGGACCAAAGAAGAGATTTTGGATATCTATAACAAACCGTTAATGGAATTGTTATATGAAGCAGCCACAATACATAGACAACATCACGATCCAAATACAGTTCAGGTTTCGACCTTACTATCTATTAAAACTGGAGGCTGTCCCGAGGATTGTGGGTATTGTCCGCAGGCAGCTAGATACCATACCGACATTGAGGGGAATGATTTAATGAGTGTGCCCCATGTAAAAGCGCAAGCGCTTCGTGCAAAAGCATCAGGAAGTTCCAGGGTTTGTATGGGAGCCGCATGGCGAAATGTAAAAGATGGACCAGAATTTGATCAAGTTCTGGAGATGGTTAGGACCATCAATAAATTGGATATGGAGGTATGCTGTACTTTGGGCATGCTCACAGAAAATCAAGCTAAACGACTAGCAGAGGCAGGACTTTATGCCTACAACCATAATTTGGATACTTCTGAGGATTATTATAAAGATGTGATTTCCACTCGGGCTTTTGAAGATCGATTGGATACCATAGATAATGTCCGTAAGAGTAATGTTACCGTTTGTAGCGGTGGAATTATTGGTATGGGAGAAGCTTTGGAGGACCGTGCTGGAATGTTAGTGGCCCTGACTTCGCTCAATCCACAACCAGAATCAGTTCCAATAAATGCCTTGGTAGCTGTTGAAGGTACTCCCATGGAAGATATCGAGCCTGTTTCAATCTGGGAGATGATCAGAATGGTTGCCACAACGAGAATTGTGATGCCGGAAACTCAAGTTAGGCTTTCTGCGGGAAGAACTGAGATGAGTCGTGAAGGGCAAGCAATGTGCTTTTTCGCTGGGGCAAATTCCATTTTTGCGGGCGATAAATTATTGACTACCCCCAATCCAGATGTGAATGAGGATATGGAAATGTTCAAGCTTCTTGGCTTGAATCCACAAAAACCATTTACTAAAATTTCCCAGCCAAAAACAGTGGAAGCTGAAGATTCAGAACTACAACCCCTCGGTGAAAAACCAAAATGGACAAGGCCAGAACATACTATAGACCGCAACGAGCTTGCCAAGCAAAAGGCAAAACTGGTCTCTAAAGAATAGGGGGGTATAAAAACTGTTTAAAAACCTTTTATTATTTTAGTTGTTTCAAAATCATTGAAATTTTGGAACTTAACCTTGACCAAATTCCTCGAGAAAAAACACTTTCCAAGAAAGAGTTTATCCGAAAATATTTTAGACCTCAAAGACCGGTTGTCATTGAACACTTTATTGAGGATTGGCCCGCATATTCCAAGTGGAACCTTGATTATATGAAGGAAATTGCAGGCGATAAAACCGTTCCGCTGTATGATGATAGACCTGTAAAGCATGATGAGGGATTTAATGAGCCCCATGCTAAAATGAAGATGCGGGATTATGTTGATCTTTTAAAAAAAGAGCCCACCAAGTATCGCATATTTCTATGGAATGTATTGAAGGAGGTCCCAAAGCTTCAAAGGGACTTTAAGTACCCCGATTTTGGCCTTCGGTTGATGAAAGGGTTGCCCATGTTATTCTTTGGTGGAAGCAATTCACACACCTTTATGCATTATGATATTGATTTGGCCAATATCTTCCATTTTCATTTTGAAGGAAAAAAACAATGTATACTTTTTTCACAATCCGAGACGAAGTTCCTGTACAAGATTCCCCACTCCTTGATTACAAGGGAGGACATCGATTTTGCCAATCCTGATTTGGAAAAATGGCCGGCGTTAAAACACGCCAAAGGACATGTTGCACAATTAGAACATGGAAATGTGCTTTATATACCTGAAGGGTATTGGCATCACATGAAATACATTTCGCCTGGATTCTCTATGAGTTTAAGAGCAATCCCCAGAAAGCCCAAAAATCTGGGAAAGGCTGTTTATAACATCTTTTTTATGCGATATTTTGACAACCTTATGCGTAGACTTAAAGGCCAAAAGTGGATAGATTGGAAGAATAAAAAAGCGGTAACCCGTACACATGATTTTTTGTACGGTAAATAACGCATAGGATTTAGGTCAATTCTTTTAGTTTTTCATAGACCAAATGACTTTCCCACCCCCTATAAAGTAAATAATCGGCCAGTTTTTTCCTTTTCTTTTGTATGTTGGATTCATTGAGCTGTCCCAATCGCTTAAGAGCTAATTCATTTAGGGTGTTGCGGTAGTCTTCTTCTTCGATTTCTTTTAATGCGCTCTTTATATTGAATGTTGAAATTTGACGTTGTTTCAATTCGTTCACAATGCGATTCTTTCCCCACTTTTTAATGGAAAATTTACCTCTGGCAAAGCTTTTGGCGAAGCGTTCCTCGTTCAAATAGTTTTCCTGTATTAGATGAGCCATAATTTGATCGATTGCTTCAGGAATCATTCGCAAGTCTACCAACTTTTGTAGCACTTCCTTGTGACATCTATCCTGATAAGCACAGTAACCCTCCATTTTCCTTTTGGCCTCTTGAACCGAAGTGTGTTTATGGCCTGAGTTTTGCCTTTGCATGCTACTTACTTTTTCCAACTACAAGTCTTTCTCCCATAGATGTAAATACAGATTTGGAGCCTTTAGATGTAGTTTCAGCCTCCCCTTCAATTATCTCGTACATATCTCTAGGCAGTTCCAGTTGAATTATCCAGGTGGAATTTGTTTGTCGAACTTCTATTCTTTCTTTTGCGTAAAAGATGGAAACTGAATTATCTCCAACTTTCACATTTTCAAGTGAAGCTCCTTCCTCCCAACTACTGGGCATTTGAGGTTTGATTACTGTCTTTTTTTGCTGTGCTATCGGTTGTATTCCAAAAAATTGTTGAACAATCGGAATAGCATAGCTATAAATATTCCAAGCTTGGGTTATCATCCCATAATCGGGAGAAACTTCATATATGCTTCCTGGAAAGGCATAACTAAATGTTCGTGTCATGCGTTGCAGATAATCAAGGGCTTCATCAGGTCTTCCATAATTGTTTTCTGCAATAGCCTGAACACCTGTTGGCAGGGTCATCACGGCCCCTGTATATGAAAAGATCTTGCTTCCTTTGAAAGAGCCAAAATCCTTGCCCGCCGAGTCGTCCCTGTCGATTCCTGTTACGAACACACCAAATGGGTTGGTGAATTTTTTAGCGGTATTCAAAGCTGAAATGGCTTTGGAAGAATCAGAAATTCCCATTTCCATTGGCGTATTTACAACCCAGTTATGGTGAAGTACAAAAGGCTTAAGCTCTTTGGACGGATTTTTTAAAACTTGCTGTTTTGTGGCTTCCAGTTCTTCAATTGCCCAAGGTTTGTTCAAAGTGTCTGCACGCACAATAGCATCTTCAATCAAATGAATGGCTTGCTCGTCAGTTCCTAAAAAATCGGCATAAGAATGGAATTCCTCAGACCAAAGAACATCATTGATTTTATCTTTTAATTTGGTGGCCAAGGCGCTATATTCCTTTGACAATTCAGGTTTATTAAGTTCTAAGGCCATTTTAGTGGCATCAACAAAAGCTCTTTGGGTATACGCTGCAACATCGATCATTTCGCTATCAAGCCCATGAATTTCCATCATTCCAAATCCATCCGGGAAAAGATTTTTGTTGCTGTCATTTTCATTCATTAGCCAGGCAAGGCCTTTTTGCGCGGTTGGAAAATATTTTTCCAAGAATTGTCTGTCCCCGGTCCAATTGTAAATCTCCCAAATTAAGGAAGCAAATTGAGGTGTTTCATTGATATTTCCAGGATTAAAGACGTGTCCGTTGGTGGACATTTCATGAAGTATTTTTCCATTTCCATTAACCTCCATTGAAACACTGTCCAATAATTGGATGGTCTGATTGACAATATCATCTTGACCAATAGCTATATATCCCTTTAAGGCATATTCACTGTCGACGCCAAACCACCAAGGATAATCAGGAATGCCAGCCCCGATTCCCGTTCCTATTTCGGGAACTGTTCGCACCAACCAATCACAATTATATTTAAGCCATTCGAATGTTTGTTGAAGAGTTTTGTCAGGAATTGTCAATTTGGATTGAGCCGCCAACCTTTTATATCGTTCTCTTTTCTGGTCGGCCAAGGTATAGTAGTCCTTTTGAATTGCATCGTAGGTTTTTAATGCATCTTCTTTTGAAGTATAAGAACCCGCAATTACGAAAGTTAAAACAGTCGGGGCCTGATCATTCAATTCTATTGCATAAGTTAATGCACTAGAAATAGCATTGCCTTTTTGATCTAATGACTTGTGTCCTTCAGCTTTTTGATCGGCACCAAAAATATTGAACCAGGTATTATTCTCATCTTTAACCACCCATTTTTCATTTTCGAAAGCCGCGGAATCCTTTGAATCTACCATTTGAGTTTGTTCGCCAAGCCATGTTGGCCGTAAATCGGTATGGCCAACAAAATTAAACTTCGCAGCCCTTAAGTTTTGCTCGGATTTGATGATGTATTGTACCAAAACACCTTGTTCTCCATCAGGTACAAACTGCCATCTTTCAACCGTAATATTTTTGGAAGGCCATGAAAAGCTATGCATATTGGCCATGGGATAGTTTACAAATTCTGAAGCTTTATTCAACTGCAAAGTATCTGATTCGATAATCATATGGGCATCAAACCCATCCATTAGTTTAATGGGATGGTTCCAGATGCCCCCCATTTCACCTTTTATATGCCACCCCAAATCCGGAAAGCTTCCATCCTGATGACCAACCATATAAACACGATCACCGGCAGTGACAAATGGAGATTCCAAATAGTCTGGTTTTCCTGAAATTGAGGCTGAATCAATCAATACATCAGCTATCGTCCTTTGCTTGTCTACTGAGCAGTTGGCTAACAGCAGCGCTAAAAAAAAAGTGTAAATGATTTTCATGGTCTCAAAATAGGATGGTGAATTATTCAAAAATACCATATTGTTGCCAAATCCATAAAACAAAAAAAGCGACCCCATTGCTGAGGTCGCTTTGTATTATCTAATTGTTTTACCGTCTTTATTTTTAAAACGATATTCAAGGTATGTATAGGCATCCCTCGGTTGGATTTTTATCCACTTTTTATACTCCAAAAACCATTTGAAGCGTTGCGATGGAAATCCTTGGTTTAGGTAGGCCGCAATAAATGGATGAATGTTCAAAATAACACCATTATCCTTATAGTTGCCTTTCATGATTCGCTCTAGATCGAGATTGATCTTATCTATTAAAAGAATTGGAGCTTCCACTTCGGTACCTGATCCATTAGGGTTTTCCTCACTTGTTTTGATATTCATTTCGGGACGGACGCGCTGTCTTGTAATTTGTACCAATCCAAACTTACTTGGAGGTAAAATTTTGTGTTTTGCGCGATCTTCCTTCATTTCATCTCTTAGATGATCAAAAAGCTTTCGTCTATGATCGCCTTTGGTCATATCAATAAAATCCACAACAATGATTCCCCCCATATCGCGAAGCCTAAGCTGACGTGCTATTTCTGAGGCAGCTAACATGTTTACCTCTAAAGCGGTGTCTTCCTGATTCTTGGCCTTGTTGGAACGGTTACCACTGTTTACATCTATAACGTGCAATGCTTCGGTATGTTCAATTACAAGGTAAGCTCCTTTACTCATGGAGGCCGTTCGGCCAAAAGAGGTTTTTATTTGACGTTCTATGCCGAACTTTTCAAAAATTGGAGCTACTCCAGAGTAATGTTTAACTATGGATTCTTTTTGGGGTGCGATCTCATGCAAATAATCCTTGATTTGATTAAATAAGGTCTCATCGTCTACATGAATTCCTGTAAAGGAATCGTTGAAAACATCCCTTAATATTGATGAAGCTCTGTTGAGTTCTATCAATACCTTAGATGGATGAGGTGCCTTCTGCAGTCTCCTGCACATCTTCATCCATTTGGATGATAAATTTTGAAGATCTTTGTCTAATTCTGCAACTTTCTTGCCTTCTGCAACGGTACGTATTATTACCCCAAATCCTTTGGGCTTAATACTTTTTACAAGTCGTATTAACCTATCTTTTTCTTCTTTGCTTCCTATTTTTTGTGATACGGAAACGCGGTCAGAAAATGGAACCATGACCAAATAACGTCCTGCTAACGAAAGCTCGGAACTTATTCGTGGTCCCTTGGTGGAAATGGGTTCTTTTACAATCTGTACCAATAATGACTGATTGGCTTTAATAACTTCGTTAATACTGCCATTCTTGTCTATATCTTTTTCAAATGGAAAATCTTTCAGAGAATAATCTTTTAACTTCCCTGTTCTAACTTTCTTTATGAATTGCAACATGGAGGACAATTGCGGACCAAGGTCATGATAGTGCAGGAACGCATCTTTTTCATAACCAACATTTACGAATGCCGCATTTAGACCGGTGACTGGCTTTCTGATTTTAGCCAGGAAAATATCACCGACAGAAAAATTGTTGTCATCCTCGTCTTTGTGTAATTCAATTAGTTTTCCATCCTTTAGTAAGGCAAAATCGACTGCATCAGTGCTAGATCTAACGATTAATTCTCTATTCACCTGAATCGATTTTTATTTATTCCACTATTATTTAGCTGGAATAAATGATTAAACAATATATAGAATCGGTTTTTATACAACCGATTGAAATTCTTTACTTGAATCTCTATGTCAAAGAACGTAGGTGTGTAAAATGAAAAAGTAGTTGTTACAACTACTTTTTCTTGTGTCGGTTAGCTCTTCTGCGTTTTTTACGCTTGTGGGTAGCTACCTTATGTCTTTTTCTTTTTTTACCACTCGGCATATGGCTCTTCCTTTAGTGTTAGTTATATTTTATTTTACTTGAACGTTGCTTTTTACACCTTCCACAAAAACCTTTGCAGGTTTAAACGCTGGAATATTGTGTGCTGGAATTTTGATGGTAGTGTTCTTTGAAATGTTTCTACCAGTTTTTTCCGCTCTTGTCTTTATGATAAAGCTTCCGAAACCTCTTAAATATACATTATCACCATTCTCCAAGGACGATTTTACCTCCTCCATAAAAGATTCAACTGTCGCTTGTACATCTCCTTTTTCTATACCTAGTTTTTCTGAGATTCTAGTTACAATATCTGCTTTCGTCATTTCGTATTATTATTTTCTTATTTTTTAGGCTTGCAAATATAAAAATTAAAATTAATCTTTTGTTTAAACCCTTTAATTTTAAGTATATAAACTGATACATTTGGTCCTTAGTATTTTCTTGTATGACTTTTTCCGAGCATATTCTAAAATGGTATGGCCAAAACAAGCGTGCTCTTCCTTGGAGAGAGACCAAAGACCCTTATAAAATTTGGCTTTCTGAAATTATGCTGCAACAAACCCGAGTTGCACAGGGAATGCCCTATTATCACAAGTTTTTAGAAGCTTTTCCAACTGTTTTCAAATTGGCAAATGCAAATGAAGAACAAGTTTTGAAGCTATGGCAAGGTTTGGGTTACTATTCCAGGGCCAGAAACCTTCATACAACTGCCAAAATGGTGGTGGAAGAATATGATGGCAAATTCCCGAACACCTATAAACAACTAAAAAGTCTAAAAGGTGTTGGAGATTACACTGCAAGTGCCATTGCCTCCATTTGTTTTGATATCCCCGAACCCGTTGTTGATGGTAATGTCTATCGCGTACTTGCTCGTTATTTTGGAGTTGATCTACCCATTAACAGTACTGAGGGAATAAAATACTTCAAAGAATTGGCCAGAGAAGTAATGCACACCGGTAATATTAGAGATTACAATCAGGGTATAATGGAATTTGGTGCAATTCAATGTGCGCCTAAAAAACCATATTGCTTGCATTGCCCTCTAAATGAAAGTTGCATAGCACTTAAGGAAAATAAGGTTGCTAGCCTTCCTGTAAAAATCAACAAAACCAAAATAAGAGTCCGACACTTCAATTATCTAGTCTTTATTGATTCCGAAAGAAACACTAGGTTGGAACAAAGAAAGGGAAAGGGTATTTGGCAAAACCTCTATCAATTTCCATTATTGGAATCCGAAAAGACTCTGGACGAAAAAGATTTGAGAATTGAATTGAAGACAACAAAGGACTTCCAAAAATATAAGACCATCAGGCTATATAACAATGAATTCATTATTCATAAGTTGTCCCATCAGCATTTACATACTAAATTTTGGATATTGGAAGTTGAACAACCATTTTTGGACGGGGTTCCATGGCAAAATATAAGCTCATTTCCCGTTCCTGTTTTGATTGCGGACTTCATCAAGACATTTAAAATTTAGTACTTTTGATTAATTAAAGAATTATGAGCGGAACATTAAACAAAGTAATGCTGATCGGGCATTTGGGAGACGAAGTAAAAACACACTATTTTGAAGGGGGAGGATGTATTGGTCGTTTTCCATTGGCTACCAATGAAACCTACACCAGTAGGCAAACAGGAGAGAAAGTTACCAATACAGATTGGCACAATATTGTGGTAAGAAACAAAGCCGCCGAAATTTGCGAAAAATACCTCAGTAAAGGTGACAAAGTCTATGTGGAGGGTCGTTTAAAGAACAGACAATGGCAAGGTGAAGACGGTAATACCAGGTACACCACAGAAGTACATGTTCAAGATTTTACATTTTTATCTACCAAAAAGGAAAGTATGGCCAATGCCCAGCAAGTGCCCGCAGCTACACCGCAGCATGAACCAGCAAAGCCTTCCGGTCCCGAATCGGTTGAACAGGTGGAACAAGATGATGATCTTCCGTTCTAAAAAATAAGTATAAAACATACGAATTTGGATCCCGAACCCTATTGTTTGGCATTTTTCTTCACTGCTTTCAGCGGTATCTTTACCATAAAGGTGATTGTTCTTTTGCTTCTTTTGATTTGCTCTGCCTTGATTTCTGGAGCAGAGGTAGCGTTGTTCGGGTTGTCCCAAACCGATTTGAATGAACTTGAGGAAAAAGATTCCCCAAGAGGGCGACTCATAGTTCAATTGCTCAACAAGCCAAAAAAGCTTTTGGCAACAATACTAATAGCTAACAATACAATAAATATTGGGATTGTACTATTGTTCAGCACCATTGGCAACACACTATTCTCAGAAGTTAACCAAACACTTTTTGGTGTTGTTTCAGTCAGATTTTTGCTGGAAGTTATTGTGGCCACCTTCTTGATTTTAATGTTTGGTGAAATACTTCCGAAGATTTATGCCAACCGCAACAAAATCCAGTTTTCACATTTTATGTCGATTCCCCTTAAAATATTGAATGTGCTTTTAACCCCTTTAAGCTCTCCCATGAGTTCTGCAACGGGTTTTCTTCAGGAGAAGTTGGGAAGGCAGAAATCCAATTTAAGTGTGGACCATTTATCACAAGCCTTAGAACTGGCCTCTGAAGGTGACACCACCAAAGAGGAACAGAAAATTTTAGAAGGAATCGTCACCTTTGGTAACACAGACACTAAGCAAGTCATGCGTCCACGTATTGACATATTCGCTCTCAATGAAGAGATGAAATTTCTAGAGGTAATGGAGGAAATCAAGAAAAATGGTTATTCCCGAATTCCTGTTTTTTCCGAGAATATGGACAATGTTCTTGGAGTGCTTTATGTGAAGGACTTATTACCCTATATTGACAGAAAAAGTTTTAATTGGATGTCACTGATTCGAGAACCCTATTTTGTTCCTGAGAACAAAAAACTGGACGACTTGCTCCTGGAATTTCAAGATAAAAAGAATCATTTGGCTGTAGTTGTTGATGAATATGGTGGAACATCTGGCATTGTAACCTTAGAAGATATTATTGAAGAGATTGTTGGAGATATAAGTGATGAGTTTGACGACGAAGACCTTGTTTTTTCCAAATTGGATGACTACAATTACGTTTTTGATGGAAAAACAACGTTAAAAGATTTTTATAGAGTTGTAAAAATCGAAGATGAAGATGAGTTTGAGGAGCAAAAAGGAGAATCTGAGACTATAGCCGGTTTTGTTCTGGAAATTTCCGGAAGTTTCCCCAAACGTGGAGAAAAAGTCGGGTTCAAAAACTATCTGTTTGTTGTAGAAAGCCTTGATAAAAAGAGACTAAAACGTATAAAAGTCACACTACCCCATGAAGCATAGATTTATTGTTTATTCAATTTCGGCATTACTTCTTTTAGGGTGTAAAAATGATGTTTTGCCCAAACCCAATGCGATGTTAAGGCTGGACTATCCTCAAGCCAAATACAAAGAAATCAATGAGAACTGTGCGTATACTTTTGAAATCAACACCTTAGCTTCGGTAAAAGAAAATAAGGATTGCTCTCTGGTTTTAGATTACCCAATGATGAAGGGCTCCGTTTTTCTTACCTACAAAAAGGTGGAAGGCAATATCAAGGAATTGTTGATTGACGCCCAAAAACTCACCTATGAACATGTAGTGAAAGCCGATGGTATTGCGCCTAAGGAATACCTCAACCAAGACGCGCAAGTATATGGAATGTTCTATGAGGTTAGTGGAAATGCCGCTTCGCAATCCCAATTCTATGTCACCGATAGCACAAATCATTTCGTAACCGGGTCCTTGTATTTTTATGCAAAGCCGAATTTCGACTCCATACTACCGGCAGCGGCCTACCTACAAAATGATATCCTAAGAATTATGGAAACATTGCGTTGGAAATAATAAATCTACTCTTCGCTTAGCAATGCTTCTGCTTTTGCAATACTTGAGTTGATCTGTTCGCGAAGCGCTTCTACTTTAACTTCTTCTTCATTTAACCATTGCTGTTTTTCTTCGGTAAGTTCTTTTCCGTCAAGTATCTCATCCGAATCAAAACGATTCCCAAAGTTCATCATCCATTCCATCATGGAGTTGTTGGCTTCTTGAAGTTCTTTCATGGCACTTTCGTACTCCTGTCCCAAAGCAGTAGTGTCCACCTTGCTCTTAAGTTCTCCAACGAGTTTTCCTAGTTTTCCCATTTTGGGCATTACCTCATCATGAACTGCCATAACCTCTTCCATTTGGGTGGGTCCTTCCTCCATCTTCTTTTGTTCCTTGCATGAATAGGATAGTACTAAAACGAATGTGGTTAATATTGAAAGTGCTTTTTTCATTTTGATGTTTTTTTTCTAAAAATTCTTGATGTAAAAATATATAAACTAAAGCCTGAAAGTATGGTGAACAGGCCGAAAATTGCAAAGGCCCTCAGCAAAATATTGTTAAAGTTGTCTCTGCCTTCATAATCCATGGTATGAAGCATCCAAAGAAAGTCAAACGCCCTCCATTTATTGCTTCTGAAGGTTTGAATGTCTCCGTAGTTTTCAGATACATATATCGTGGTGTTCGCAGGTTTTGCGAAAGTCACAGCATATGCCGGTAACGGACGGCCTCGATATTCATGGTGTTTGTGGGTGTTTTTTAGGTATTCAACTTCAGTGACGGCAGCACTTACATTTAACCCTTCCATTGCGACCGAAGTCGCTTCTTTTTCGCTCAAAGGAGCTCTCGGTAGACCAGTCAAGGCATCAAATAGTCTGGAAATGTTTCCTGTTTTTGATGTATAAATTACACGATAGGTAGGTTGATTTAAAATGGTTATCACCTCTATCGAAACAATCCCATCTGATGAAATGATTCCAGGGTTTAGAAACGAAGATGGAGAAACCAAATCTTGTTGAGGAAGCGAAACAAATGACTTCTTTTTTAAATAATCTCCTCGAATTTCATCAATATTTGTCCAACTAAAATATAGTCCCCCTAAAGTCCACAATAAAAATTGGATTCCAAGGACAACCCCTAGATACCGATGCCATTTGCGGTTGTATTGAATCAATTGTCTTTTGGTCATATGCAAATTGTTTTATCCCTGGAAGCTACGCTTCCAGGGATTTTAGAATTAAAATGAATACTGGGTTCCTAAAGTTAGGGTTTCCTTGTTCTTCAGCTGGATGCCATTTAGATCCTGATAGAAAGGTGTGGCAAACTCAAATCCGAAACGCAAATTTTTAAGTGCCCCTTTTGAAGCATAGATATTAAATCCGAAGCCTCCATTCAAAAAAGTGCCCCCAGAATTGCCAGTATCGGCTGTTATGACCATCGTTGGGTTCAAGTTTGGGTCTGCGCCTCCCAATTCTCCAACAATAAGCCCTTCCAATCTAGTTGAAAAACTAATCCAATCTGTGGCCTTAACCGCAAACCAGTTATTAAAGGTATATCTATTTCCATATCGGAAGTCTCTATTGTTTTCTCCAAGACGAAAAACTCCTTTTATCTGGCTCCCCCAGGAAACTGAATTGGATTGACCTAGGTAGGTAACAGCAACTAAAGGGTCAAAAGTACCGGTTCCTAGCTGCATAGGATATGGCAGTTCCGTTTCATTAGGAGTAGATGCTGGTGTAACATCACTTTCCGTAATACTTCCGGTAGGAATAGAAAATCCTATTTGACCATGAAGACTTTGCCTGTTTTTATTGAAAAATTGATATAGTAAGGATAATTTAATGTCTCCCAATCCGCTGGACTCCGTAGTAAATGTCCCCCCTATTCTAGTAAGATGGTCCATTTCCATAGAAACGTAATTGAACATGGCCATTAGTGTCACTTTATCACTTGGTGCAAACATAGTTCCCAACATATGCATTTGCATGGGCATTGCTGTTGGAGTTACCATATAATTTGCCAATGCATTGTCATAAGATGCATTATCACTTCCTTGTTTAAGATCCTCCATATTCATGTACATATATCTGTACGAAAACATCCATTCATTTTTGCCGTGCATATGATCTCCCATTACAGCAATGGGGGCATGTCCATCAGGTCTTCCGGCAGACCATTTTTCTATATTATCGTTGGTTTCTTGTGCGCATAGCGCTAGTGAGGCCATTAAAGCAATAGCCGATATAAATTTTTTCATTCGGTTTTAAATATTGAAGGTTAGGGTAATCCTTTGTATACGTAGATTACCTTAAATAAATTATGGGTCGCAGAATTTAGATAAGAGTATTGGGAGGATGAAAGTTAGAAGCCAAGAATAAAAAAGCGTAGGAATTGCTATAATTGAATTCATTTTTGGATTCAATCCGCAGCTGCTCTTTGGTGAGGTTATCCATTAATTCGACAAAACCTATCGGGTATTCTTCCAATACAATTTTGGGAAGGTTCTGCTGTTTTTGTTCGTTTTGCTCGGAAAGACGCTGCATAAGATAGCACTTTCCATTACACTCCAGCTCCGCTTTGTCTTTATTGATACAAAGAAATTCAGCTATATAGTCTTCATAAACTATGTACTCTATCAAGGGTAATACTGGCCTTGTCATTGCCAGAAGATAAAGGAGCACAAAACTATAAGCGGCAAATCGTTTCAATTAACTTTTGATTTCGATTGCAAAAATAAAAAGGCTTTCTTTAAAGAAAGCCTTTCTTAGCACTTATTTTGGTCTCTCTTTATTCAAAGTCTGAAGGGCTAACTCCTTCGTTAACTTTAATTTCTTTTACCACAAATTCAAAGCTCTGGGGGCCCATGGTTTGTGTGAGCTTAAATGGAAATTTAATGCCCGATACTTCCTGATAGTCATCCAGTCCAACCGTATTGTTCATCTGCTGACCTTGCACCTCCTCAATACTTATTTCTTGAAGCTTTAATCCCGTTTCTATGTCGTAAAAGGCCGATTTTTTATCAGTGATTTTTAGCTTATAGGCCTTTTTATCCCCAACAGCTTCAATACCGTCTAGCGTAATGTTTCCGGCCGCCAAATAATTAAGTTCTGGAAAAGCAGCAGATTCTTCTTTTATGCGCTCAATCTCCTCTGCGGAAAGGTCTTTACGCTGTCCTTGAGCAACCATATATCCTTTGTCTCCATCCAAGACTTGTTTTTGCATGGAGTTCCCCATCACTTTCACGTCCTGCATAAACTGGTCCTTGGTAGTTTTTTTCAACTCCAATTCCAATTTCATCCCTTGCATTTCGGCTTCGGCGGACATTGCATAAGACTCTACACCTTCCAGTTTTTCTTGACCACCAATGGCCATGATATATTTCTGAAGGATAGATTCCACCGTTATCCCTTCAGGCACAGCAGCATCATAATTTGGTTTTTCTGTCTTGCCGGCGTGCTTGTCGTAAAACAAAACGGGAACTTTTTTGCCATTAAAGTCAACCTTTTCCAGGTTTTCCAATACTTCGCTTCCTTTTCCTGTAACCACTATCCTTGCATTCTTTGTGGTAAAGTATTTTTGGGCTGCTTTTTGGACATCTTCAATAGTAACTGCATCAATACGTTCTAAATACGTTTTATAAAAGTCTTTGGACAGTCCTTCAGTTTCAATATTTAATGCATAATTGGCAATTGTTGAAGGGCTTTCAAGAGCCATAACAAAGCTACCTGCATACTTAGCCTTTGCGTTGGTTAGCTCTTCTTCGGTAACCGGCTGAGAAATAATCTTGTCTATTTCACTTAAAATTTCAACCACAGAACTATCGGTGACCACGTTCCTAACTTGTGCCTCTGCACTGAAACGCATGGGGCTATATTTATTATCTCGAATTCCAGAATAGGAACCATAGGTATAACCTTTGTCCTCCCTTAAATTCTTGAATAATCTGGCTTGTGAGCCGCCACCCAAAATTCGATTGGCTAAAAGCGCATTTAAATAATCTTCATCCTTCATTTTAAGATTGGTAATGTTCTCCACAACAACTTCCGACTGTACGGCATTTGGAACATCCACAAAATTAATTTGGGTATACTGCACATCCTTTGGTTGAGAATAGCTAAAGGAAGGAGGGGCTGCCTTAGACCAAGGTGTGAAGTGTGTTGTCACCAACTCCTGGGCATTTGCAAAATCTACATCCCCTATAATCACCAAATAGGCATTGGCCGGAACGAAGTAGTCACGGTAATGCTTTTCAACATCCGCTAAAGTGACATTATTTACCGTTTCTTCAGATGTAATCTCTCCAAACGGATGACCTTTTCCATAGGCCAAAGCCAATTGCACTCTTGTGGCAATAGCCGAAACATCTTTTTCTTGAGATTTGATACCAGTTAATATGATATCCTTTTCTTTATCAAATTCTTCTTGAGTAAAGTTTGGATTTAATGCGGCATCTGCCATTAATTCCAGAATTCTGGGGAAGTACTTGGAAAGGGAGCTCGCTGACGCACTTTGGTCCGTGAAACTGATATTGGCACCCAAAAAGTCGACCTCTTCATAGAAATCGTCCTTTGAAATCGATTTTGACCCCTTTCCCAACAACGCAGAGGTTAAATCTGCTACCCCTGCTTTCTGACCTTGTAAAATTGGAGGATTGTCTATTGTGAGGGTAATGGAAACTCTAGGGAGTTTGTGGTTTTCAACCACCATTACCTTAAGCCCATTATTGAGTTCAAACCGCGCAGGCTCTTGCAAATTAATTTCCGGAGCAGGGCCTGGTGTAGGTTGTTTGCTTCTGTCTATTTGTGCTTGTGAAACTGTCATAAAAAATGACAGTAGGGAAAATATAATATACTTTTTCATCTTAATTAGCTTCTTTTTGTTCTGGTAAATATTCTAATTCCACCCTTTGGTTCACTTTCAAGTATTTTTTGGCCACTTCTCTAATTTCCTCTCGTGTGATTGAGCGATAAATGTCAATTTCAGTGTTGATCAGGTTCGTATCGTCCCGCAACATATAGTTTTCGGCCAGGGAGTTGGCTATGCCCGAAATACTGCTGTTGGCGTTTACAAAGTTGTTTTCAAATTTATTCTGAAGCTTTTGATAATCCTTTTCGGAGATTAAATCGGTCTGTACTTTTAAAATCTCGGCGTCGATTTCATTTTTGATATCCTGAATGGAATTTTCACCAACAGGAAGTCCACCAACAACATAGGAGCTATAATCCTCCGCACTGATAGGCACTGAAAATATTTGCAGGGCGATTTTTTTCTCATCTACCAACTTCTTATATAGCTTGGAACTTTCTCCATCACTTAAATACGTTGAGATCATATCAATTACATAAGCATCTCTTTCTGCTTGACCAGGAGTTCTATAGGCCAATAAGATAGCCGGGATTTGAATGTTGGGGTCGTAATAGTTAGTTTGTATTGTATTTACAATTGGATCTTCATCCACTTGGTTCCTTTGGATATCAGCTCCCCGCGGAATTGGTCCAAAATAGTCTGAGATCATTTTCTTTGTTTTGGCAACCTCTATATCACCCGCTACGACCAAAACACCATTGTTGGGAACATAATACGTTTTGTTGAAGTTTTTAAAATCATCAAGGGTTGCACTTGCCAAATGGTCAAGAGATCCAATAACACCCCATCGATATGGATGCTTTTTATAAAGGTTTTTCAAAAGAACTTCAAAGAAAGCTCCATAAGGTGAGTTATCTACACGAAGTCTCCTTTCTTCTTGTACCACCTCTTTTTGAGTATCCACCCCCACCTGTCCGATAATTGGGTGTAATAACCGTTCTGATTCCATCCAAAGCCCCACTTCCAAGCTATTTGATGGGAATGTCTCATAATAGTACGTTCTATCTAAAAAGGTATTTGCATTTCCGCTACCTCCATTGGATGCCACAATCTGATCCCACTCCCCCCGCTTAATGTTTTTGGTGCCTTCAAATAATAAGTGCTCGAAAAAATGGGCAAACCCCGTCTTCTCAGGGTCTTCATCCTTGGAGCCCACATGGTACATAACCGCTGTGGTTACTACAGGAGCAGTATTGTCTTGGTGTAAAATTACGTGGAGCCCGTTGTCCAAATCGTACTCTTCAAAGGCAACTTCCTGGGCATTGGTAATATGGCCCATCGCCATGATGAAAAGTATAGATAGTAGAAATCTTTTCATGGTCATATGTTTTATAATCAGTTAACAATTAGAATTAGTATCGATATTAGAGTCGATGTTACATTAAATAGGGTCAAAAAATAAAAGATCTGTCCATTATAAGGTAAGTCTTTAACAAGAATTTGTAGCATAATTCCTCAACATTCAGTAAATTAAACATCATCCAAAATTTTAGCGCAATGAAAAACTTATCCCTTCCAATCCGTTTTGGCATTGTTACCAGTGCTGTTCTAATGGCGTATTTTTTGATTTTGGCGCTTATGGGAAAGCATACCAATGTTTTTTATAGTCTGTTCAATGGTATAATCACGGGTCTTGGAATTTACGAGACCATTAAATACACCAAACTGCGAATGGGAAAAGGTTTTGATTATGGAAAAGGCTTTATGGCTGGCATAACTACAGGATTTGTTGCCACCTTATTGTTCACTATTTTCTTTGCTTTCTATGCGACGGAACTGGATTCAAGTTTCTTGGACCGACTTTCAGATGTTTGGGCCAAAGATTACAACAATTTTCAAGGGATTGTGTTCTTTACAGTGGCCATTATGGGATTTGCCACAACCTTGGTTTTAACATTATCATTCATGCAGCTCTTTAAAACTTCGAACAATCCTAAAAAATAATACCTTGAAAAGCTTTGATTGTGCTTGTGCATTAAGGAATTAGCAGTATATTTGCACCCGCTTATTTTAATAAAACGACAAATACAAATTTAATTAACGCATTATGTACGCAATTGTAGAGATGGCAGGGCAGCAGTTTAAAGTTGCAAAAGACCAGAAGGTGTACGTTCATCGTTTACAGACAGAAGAAGGGAAAAAAGTCACTTTTGACAAAGTACTTCTTTTGGAAGACGGAGGAAACGTTACCATCGGCGCCCCAGTCATAGAAGGTGCGGCTGTAGAAGCCAAAGTTGTTAAGCACCTAAAAGGTGATAAAGTAATCGTCTTTAAAAAGAAGAGACGTAAAGGTTACAGAGTTAAAAATGGTCACAGACAATCTTTAACCGAGATTGTTGTTGAAGGTATTGTAGCTAAAGGTGCTAAGAAAGCAGCTCCTGCAAAGGCAAAAGCCGAGAAGCCAGCTGCTGAAGCTAAAAAAGCGGCTCCTGCTAAAAAAGAAGCTCCAAAGAAAGCGGCTCCCAAAAAGGCTGCAGTTGAAGACTTGAGCGGAAAAACAGTAGCTGAGTTGAAAGAAATGGCCAAAGCAAAAGGTATTTCCGGTATTTCTTCTATGAAGAAAGCAGACCTTATTGAAGCTCTTAACAAATAAAACGAACTAAAATTTATATATCATGGCACATAAGAAAGGTGTAGGTAGTTCAAAAAACGGTAGAGAATCAGAATCGAAACGCCTTGGCGTTAAGATTTTTGGTGGACAGGCTGCTGTAGCTGGAAACATCATTGTTAGACAGCGTGGTACAAAGCACAATCCAGGTGAAAATGTTTACGCGGGAAAAGATCATACTTTACACGCTAAAGTTGATGGTCTTGTAAAGTTTCAAAAGAAAGCCGGTGGAAAATCATTTGTTTCCATTGAGCCTTTTGAAGCATAGTATAAAATTACTTCTATAAAACAGCCCTCACTGCAAAGTGGGGGTTTTTTGTTACTTCATTGTTAAGCTATCTTAAATAACGCAGAAAACTACATTTAATATCACATAATCTTAAAAATCATCTAACCCCCTTTTTTTTATATAACAATTTCTTTGTGGTCAAATAACAACCACTTAGAAATGAAAAAATATTTAAACCTCTTTATCCTTATTTTTATACCAGTTTCTTTTATGGCTCAAACTGGTAATGTACAGGGAACCATTTCCGATGAAAACGGAATCTATGTCCCGGGAGCCAATGTTATAATTTCAGAATTGTCGAAAGGGGCAATCACTGATTTTGATGGAAGATTTACATTGCTGAACATTCCTGAGGGAAGCCACACCATCCAAATATCCTATTTAGGGTATGCAACCACGGAACAAATTATTACTGTTTCGGCCAACGAAACTGCTGTGATTTCAATAACCATGAATCCCCAGAGCGTTGAGCTGAATGAAGTCCAGGTTTCGGCATATGGATTAAGCGGCCAAGCGAAGGCGCTCAATACCCAAAAAACAAACCAAAACATCACCAACGTTGTATCAACTGATCAAATCGGAAAGTTTCCCGATGCCAATATAGGTGATGCCGTAAAACGAATCCCTGGAATAACTATGCAAGTGGATCAAGGTGAGGCAAGAAATGTAATTGTAAGAGGGCTTGCTCCGCAATTAAACTCTGTCACCTTAAATGGCAGTCGAATCCCATCCGCTGAAGGGGATAATCGAAACATTCAAATGGATTTGATTCCATCGGATATGATTCAGACCATTGAAGTAAACAAGGCCATTACTCCAGACATGGATGGCGACGCACTGGGAGGCTCTGTGAATTTGATAACACGTTCCTCACCTCAAAGCTTTCGTCTATCCACTACCTTGGGTTCAGGAGTAAGTTTTATAAACGATGAGCCCATTTATAATATGGGATTTTTGCTAGGAGACCGAACAAAAAATGGAAAATTTGGCTGGATGTTGGCCACGTCCTATAATAATGTTGATTTTGGTTCCGACAACGTGGAAGCAGAATGGGTCAATGAAGCGGAAAGTCCACTAACCGAAGAAGATATTGAGGTGAATCCATTTGTGGAGGAATCCGATATAAGAACTTATCTGGTTCAACGAATCAGAAGAAGTTTTTCCGCCAATATGGATTATGTATTTGATGCCAACAATACAATTTTCCTAAAAACCATGTACAATTGGCGTGATGATCGGGAAAATAGGTTTCGACTACGATTCAGAAGTATTGAGCCCGTATTTGCCGATGGAACAGAGAATGTTGTTGGGTATGAAGGTGAGATTCGCAGACAGACCAAAGGAGGGATTCCAGGTGGCCGTATCAAAAATACTAGATTGGAAGATCAACGTATGCAAAACTATAGTCTCGGAGGAAATCATCTTTTTGGTAACCTTAAAGTGGATTGGATGGCATCCTATGCCAAAGCTTCCGAAGAACGGCCAAACGAGCGCTATGCTGAATATGAGATTGGAGATGCCATTGGTATAAACGCCGATTTGGACAATCCAAGATACCCTTCTTTCAGACCAACCAATGTATCCGATGCAACATTGTCCAGCTTTGAATTGAGAGAATTCACTGAGGAAAATCAATTTACGGAAGAAGAAGATTTTAATGCCTTTTTGAATTTTGAATTGCCCTCAAATATTTTTGGTGCCGGGGAAGGAACCATAAAATTTGGAGCTAGAATTAAATCTAAAAACAAGGTAAGGGACAACACCTTTTTTGAATCAGAACCGATTGGCAATGGTTTTGAAACTTTGGCCGATGTTGACACCAGAGACTACACAAAGAACGACTTCTTAGCAGGAAGCCAGTATGCTGCAGGGTTCTTTTTAGATCCTGCATTTTTGGGAACTCTCGACTTCTCAAATACCGCTAACTTTGACACAAATGCTATTGAAGATGAGTTTTTAGCTGGGAATTTCGATGTAGATGAAAAAGTTTACGCCGGCTATATTATGGCCAATCAAAAATTGTCCGAAAAACTATCTGTTCTTGCCGGTATCCGCGTTGAAAACACCAAGGTAAACAGCCTTGGGAATGAAGTAATCTTTGATGATGAAGGAGATTTTGCAAGTTTTAATGAAATCCGTGACGAAAGTTCATATACCAGTGTATTACCCGGTGTTCATTTTAAGTATGACCCTTCGAATAACACAGTCTTACGTTTTGCTTGGACCAACACCATTGCGAGGCCCAACTATCAAGATTTGGTTCCCTTCAGAAATGTAATCAATGAAGATGAGGAAGTAGAAACCGGAAATGCCGAATTGGACCCCACTCGCTCCATGAATTTTGACTTAGTGGCCGAACATTATTTTGAGTCTGTGGGTATCATCTCTGGTGGAGTCTTTTACAAAGATGTCCAGGACTTCATCTATACTTCTTTATCAGAAGATAGCGCAACTGGTTTCGATTTATTTCAGCCATTAAATGGTGATAGCGCTTCCATTTTCGGCGCTGAAGTCGCTTTCCAGAGACAATTGGATTTCCTTCCTGGCTTCGGCAAAAACTTTAGCATATATCTGAATTATACTCTTCTTACATCCTCAACAGATGGCATCCGAAACGGAGATGAGACGAGGGAAGATGTAGACCTTCCTGGTACGGCCCCGAATATGTTTAACGCCTCCTTGGGTTATACCGATAAAAAGTTTAGCCTTCGTCTATCGACCAATTTTTCTGATGCTTATATTGATGAGTTGGGAGGTAATGATTTTGAGGACAGGTATTATGACAAGCAGTTTTTTGTAGATCTTAACGCTTCGTTTACCATCAACAAAAATCTCAGATTGTACGCAGATCTAAACAATATAACCAACCAGCCCTTGCGTTATTATCAAGGTGTTTCAAATCGAACTCAACAAGTTGAGTTTTATGAAAAAAGATTGACTTTTGGATTGAAATATGATTTGTTCAAAAAATAAAACCATTAACCTACAGTCTTTAAAGCTGCCTTAGGGCAGCTTTTGTCGTAAACAAAAACCATGAAAAACGTCAACTATTTTGTGCTCGCACTAATTATAGGATTCATTTCCTGTAACGAAAAAAGTCCGCTGCCCCCTATTCAACCTGATGTAATAACAGAAACCACCATTAACGACACGGATGACCCTGCAATTTGGGTCAATCCCATTGATGCCTCAAAAAGCATCGTTTTTGGAACAGACAAAGAAACCAACGGAGGCATCTACGCCTTTGATTTGAATGGGAAGATTCTCCAGGATAAGTCCATTTTAAACATCCAAAGACCCAACAATGTAGATGTTGAATATGGGTTTCAGCTGAACGATTCAGTTTCAGTTGATATCCTAGCCTTTACCGAGCGTGAAAAACAACAAATAAGGCTGTTTTCTGTTCCAGATATGCAACCCCTGGATGACGGAGGTTTTCCAGTTTTTGAGGATGAAACCAATTTGGAACACAAGTTGCCAATGGGAATAAGTCTATATAAATCCCCGAAAGATTCATCAGTCTATGCCGTTGTCGGAAGAAAAACAGGTCCAGATGGTAGTTATTTGTATCAATACAAATTGAGTTCGGACAGCACTGGAGTAAGTTCCAAATTAGTTCGAAAATTTGGGGCTTTTAGCGGTCAAAAAGAAATTGAGGCCATCGCTATTGATGATGAAAACGAGTTGATTTATTATTCGGATGAAGGTGTTTGTATAAGAAAGTACCATGCTGAACCAGAAATGGGAGATAGTGAAATTTCATGTTTTGGAGGAGAACACTTTCTTGAGGATATCGAAGGAATCGCTATTGCCAGCTTTCCAAATGGAGAAGGAGTTATCATCGTTTCCGATCAGCAAAAAGGACAATTCAATATTTTTTCAAGAAAGGATAATTCGTTTATAAAAGCAGTAAACCTTACTACACTGGAAACAGATGGTTGCGAAGTTGTAACCGTTCCACTTAATGAAACCTTTTCCTCTGGGCTTTTTGTTGCCATGAATGATGAGAAAAACTTCTTTTTCCACGATTTGGAAAAAGTACTTGGTGAATGGTTCGAAAATTAGAATCGAAGTTTCCGTTTTCGGGCCGTGATTTCCCAGGAATCTGTTTTCAGGCCATTTTCAATTACAGAGACCTCATCATGCAGGTTAATGGTTGGACAAATATGATACGGGATTCCATAAAGAACATCCCCCACCTTGAGTTTATCCCAGTTGGAAACCCTTAAAACCCCATGTTCCTCACTTTGTGAAAGGAGTTCAT
This sequence comes from Flagellimonas rhodophyticola, assembly GCF_049332665.1. NCBI lineage: Bacteria > Pseudomonadati > Bacteroidota > Flavobacteriia > Flavobacteriales > Flavobacteriaceae > Flagellimonas > Flagellimonas rhodophyticola. The sequence continues at coordinate 639,803 of NZ_CP186326.1, forward strand.
AATTGTCAATATTCAAAAACTTGACCCTTTTATCAATGGGGTTTTCTGATGCCACCGACTTATGTCCCAAGTCTAGGGTCACTATGTCTTCCGTGGGTTTGGAAATGATTCGCGTGACTAGAAGAGCCGCATATTTAAAGTTTTGTTCCGTTAGTTTTTCACCATACCCCCAATCCCATAAAACACAGGTGCCTGGACTTGTAATTCGGCTTTCATTTAAGAGATGTGAGGTAAATGAAGGTGTTCCGCCGCAAATCATTTTGATATTAGGATAAATCTTCTTCAAGGCATCAAAATATGTTGTGACATCTTCGAATCCTGACTCAATTTTTTTGTTGCGAACAGAAAACTCAGGGTCTCTCAAATGTCCGTCATAAACATGAAGGCCTTTAAATTCAAGTCCATTACACTCTTTAATAGCTGCCAACAATGCGTCCAGCCCAGGGCCCATTTTTATCCCAGAGCGGTTCATTCCATTATTGATGTCTATATAAACATTAACCTTCTGTTCTTTTTTCTCGGCTTTTTTATTTAAAAGGAATGCAGCATCAACGGAATCAATTATTGTTGAGAAGCAAGTTGATTGAAAATGTGTTGATAGTTCAAGAAAGCGATCTACTTTTAGCCCCACCAGCTGATGCGCGATCAAAACAGAATTGGCCCCAACTGCTGCTGCAATCTCGGCTTCTGAAATAGTTGAAGCCTTAAAGTCGGTAATACCTGCCCTAATAAGCAACTTCAAAACCTCAGGCATCTTATTTGTTTTAACATGTGGCATCAATCTATCCGCATTGCCGCTTACCAACGCTATCATCTCGTCTAAATTGAACCTAAGTCGCTCCTTATACAATGCAATGGAAGGGGAATCTACCTCATCAATATTGTCAATTTCGAACCAAATATCTTTCATTTTTGAGTTTGCTCTTTGATTACTTTCTTACAATGTCACGGACAATTTTCAAATGGTGTCCTGTATGTATTTTTAAAAACCGTATGCTTTGTTTTTTGTTAAGGACATCAAAATATGGATGCTCAAAATGGGCTTTTGCATCTAACCTTTGAATGGCTTTTAAATTTTCTTTTGCCATTTCCAATTGCCGATAAAGGTCTTCGGTAGCAATTACATCTGGTGGGCGCACTACTCTTGGTGATTTGGCCACCCCTCTGGGAAAATCACCCAAGGTATAAATCACGGCCCTTGTAAAGTTAAAATTGGAACGGTATTCTTCTGGATTGGACACTTCCAATGATTTACATATAACATTTATGGTCTTAAGCATATGGTCCAAGTGCCAAGCCACATCAACCTTGGATACTTTGGAGTTTAAGGAGTCTCTATGCGGAATGAAACCCTCAATTTGAGAAAACTGTTCGTCTAAAAAGTGCGGGTCGGATTCGGAGTTTTTATTCAAAATGATAATAGTTAATCCACCTCCTAAAACTACTAAAATTAACCCTGCTTTTTTCATAACGAACAGTTTTATGATTCTTAAAATTGAAAGCGATATCCAAAATCTGGGAAAAACCCAATTTGATCTTCGCGATCAATGTTGTTGGTCAGTCTATTATATCTTCTAGAAAAGATGTTCGTCCGATTTGTAACATTTTGTAGGTCAACATAAAATTGGTGAGATAGTTTCTTTCCCTTGCTGTTAATTTTCAATCCAAGTTTTACATCCCACCTGAAATAGTCGTCATATTGTCGACTATAGGCTAAGTCATCGAACAGAACTTCATAACCCGCATTTTGTGATGCTTCCAGGTTTATTGGAGTATAATATCTCCCTCCTGAATAGGTTAATCGGGTATCCATAAAAAACTTGTTTTTTCTTGACTTCCCTATTGGGAACTCCTTTCCCGCCAAAAGATTTATTACTTGCCCATTGTTAAAGGGCGAGTTTCGTTCAATACCATCACTCCCTTTGTATTTGCTTTGATAAAAAGAAGATGTGAATAGCACATAATAGTCTTGGCTGAAGAACCTTTCTAAAGTCAATTCAACACCTTGGTTTGTTGCTGTTCCCTGGTTAACCAGAGATACTGCGTCATTACTGAATCCAAAATCAGCGCCTTCTATCAAGGTCGAATAGCTGGATGAGAAGGGGTCCACAGGAACATTGTCAATATCCTGGTAATACGCCTCTGCTTTGGCTCGCCATTTATCGCCAAGTTTTACATCATATCCGAAAACGTAATGAGCGCTTTTAACAAACTCCAAATCCCTATTGGTTTGTACCGAGCTTCCGTTAACCTCTTCGTTTAAGAATAATAACGGGGGTGGAATGTTTTGTGAATGAATACCATATCCCAAACTGAACCTGTGCTTTTCTGTGGCCTCAAAACTCAAGCCGGCTCTTGGTTCAATAGCAAATTGTTGGTTCAAATTGCTATAAAGTCCATGAAGCCCTGTGTTTAGCGTAAGTTTTTTGGTAAGTCTATACTGGCCTTGAACAAAAGGTTGTATCAAAGAAAGATTTTCATTTGTAGCAATAAGCGTTGTCAGGTCGGAAAAGCCATCTCCATCATTGTCCGGTTGTTCTTCGCGATCTTGGTTGATGTAATCCAAAGTCAAATGCTCATACTGCACTCCTGTTCTAAAAGTGATTCTGTTGTTCAATTTTGTGTTAAGCAAGGACGAAACCGTAAAACGATTTTCCTTTTCATCATCTTTGGTATAAAGCAAAATAGTTTCTTGGGGCGTGTCTTTTTCGAAATAGCGATCGGCAGTATACTCGCTGGAAGAAGTAGAATATCCTACCACTGTCCGAAAAAAGGAGTTTTTCCCAAAGGGAATGGTGTGCTTCAATCCAATCACACCAAAACCTGACTTTACATAAGCATCTTCATCTTCGGCGGCAAACAGGTCATCCGCCTCGATATTGTCTCCCAAAAATTCAATGTCTGAAGTTCCACCGATACCAAAAAGGGACAAACTACCAAGTTTGCCATTTCCGAAATTGAGATTGAACGAAAAGTCTCCGTAATTCGGATTCGCGGAGGTCCCTGCTCCCGCAGAACCTATCAACCCAACCAGCGAATACCGTGCTGCAACCAAAAAAGAGCCCTTTTTGCCCAAGGGACCTTCTCCAGTGGCTTCCAATCCAGAAAATGCACCCACTTGGGCAGCAAATTCATAATCATCTACATTCCCATTTCTTAAACCAATATCAAAAACACCTCCTATCGCATTTCCATATTCTGCAGGAAAGGCCGAAGTAATAAAGTCCGAGTTTTTAAGCATATTGGGGTTCAAAGCTGAAACTGGCCCTCCCGTCGTTCCTGCGGAAGAATAATGATTGGGATTTGGAACAGGAATTCCTTCTATTCTCCAAAGCAGGCCAGTTGGGGAATTACCCCGGACAATAATATCATTTCTACTATCATCAGGGGCAGAGACCCCGGCAAAATTTGCAGCCAATCGACCAATATCACCACGTCCGCCAGAGAATCTGCCTACTTCTTCAATGCCAAACTGCCTTGCTGAAACAGTGGCCATTTTATTTTTTGGACGATCTAGATTTGAGTTTGAGGTAATTACAACTTCGTTAAGAGTGTTGAAGCTTTCCCTTAACGAAATATTGAGCACAACATCCTTGCCAGTGGTAACTTCAATGTTTGGAACATAGGAACTTTCAAAGCCAACGTAACTAATTCGAATGGCCTGTCGCCCAATCGGAACGTCTTTGAGTATAAAGTGTCCATTCAAGTCGGTTATAACTCCTGTGGCGATTTCCGCATCTAGAAGCTCAACCGTAGCACCTTCCAAGGGACTTTCAGATTGTTTGTCAAGTACTGTCCCTTTAATAATTCCGGTTTGTGCAAAACCGAAGAATGAAGATAAAAGAGTGATTGCCAAAATGGTCTTTTTCATAATAGGTTTATTTTTAGTTTGCTCGAAAGTCAGATAAACCTATAGTCCATATCCCATTATAAATCATGAAGTGTTGTTTAGCCCATTAGGTTGGCATCTATTTCTTCGAATTGGAAAATTTCAGTGATTGTGTGCATTTTTCAATAGAAATCTCGAAATAACGGTTCAATCTGTTTTTTAACGATCAGGGTAAGGGCCGGTATCTTCTTATTTAATGATCAGTATCTTTACCCTAAGGCAAAGCATATGTTTAAAAAGAAAAGGATATATAAATTTCTGTTTAGGTTGGCGGTAATCAATGTGGTCTTCTTTCTGGTAAAACTTACCATGGAACCAGATGAAGACAAGGCACATACATTTTTTAATCCTACAAGCATTTTTTATTACTTCACAGCCTTCTTCTTATTTATGCTCACATGGGAAATCAATGATTGGTTTCTAAAAAAACAACGGACCAAAGGCGGGCTTCATTTTAAAAGCAGCATGGTCATCATTGGAAAAAATATAGCTTTACTGGCTCCAGCAGCGGCCCTGGTTTACTACTTAGGTTTGTTTCCGTTGCGAGAACCTCTAGGTATTATTTGTGACGATCCACCTTTAGTGGAGTTTACTGTAGATTTTCTAAGAGCCATCCTTCTGGGTGTAACCGTAATTTTTTTCAATATGTTCCACTTTGCTATGAACCAAAGGGATGAAATGAACAAACAAATGGAGGATTTAAAAAGGGAGATGACAGCATCTAAATATGCGTCCTTGAAAAGTCAGATAAGTCCTCACTTTCTTTTTAACAGCCTAAATACGCTCACTTCCTTGATGTATGAAGATCGAGATCTAGCTTCCGATTTCGTTACTCGATTGGCATCGAGTTATCGCTACATCTTGGATAATCGAGAGCAGGATTTGGTAAGCCTGAAAAAAGAATTGGGGTTTTTGGACGCTTTTGTTTTCATGATGGATGTTAGGCATAAAAATGCGGTTGTTATCAAGTCCGAGGTAAAGGTTATGACAAAAGACTATATAATTCCAACCCTTTCACTTCAAATGTTGGTTGAAAATGCGATCAAACACAACTATTACAGTAAGGAAAAGCCCTTGTATATTGAAATCTCCACCATTGGTAATGATGCATTAGTAGTGCGGAATAATCTGCAAAAAAGAGATTTAAAAGAACAAACCACTCAATTGGGATTGAAGAATATTAAAAAGCGATATGGCTATTATACCAACAAACAAGTTTTGGTTCGGCAAGAAGATGATTTTTTCGAGGTAATCATTCCTCTTTTGGACAAGGGAGTAATTGATATGAATTTGATAGCGGTATCCTAACTATGACGGCAGTAATTGTAGAGGACGAAGAATTTGCATCCAAGCGTTTGGCTCAATTGGTAAGCGAACTGGCACCTGAGATTGACATTGTTGCAAAAATAACCTCCGTTGAGAGCGGAACGCAGTGGTTCAACAAAAACAAACTACCCGATTTAGTTTTTTTGGATATTCAACTCAATGACGGTTATGGGTTCGATATTTTAGACGGAATGGAAGATCACCCACCGGTAATATTTACCACAGCCTACAATGAATTTGCAATTAGGGGTTTTAAGTACAATGGCGTTGACTATCTATTAAAACCTATTGTAAAAACAGACCTAAAAGGTGCCTTAGAAAAATTCAAGAAAAATGTAACCCGAAATGGAAAAGGCGCTACCGAGAATTTAGAGCATCTAAAGCAATTGTTCCATAAAGAATACAAACACCGCTTTATGGTAAAAGTAGGTAATCAGTTCAGATCTTTTAATGTGGAGGATATTGCATTTTTTAAATCGCACGAAGGTATGATCTGTTTATATACCCATTCAGGTCAGACCTATCCTATTGAATACACCATAGACCAATTGGAAAATATTTTGAATCCGATTCATTTTTTCAGGATTAACAGAAAGTTTATGGTATCCGTAAGGGCTGTGGTTGAAATTCACAGTTATTTCAATAGCCGGTTGCTGCTTAAGCTACTGCCCAAGGAAGAAGAACAGGTCATTGTATCACGAGAACGCACCACCAATTTTAAAAAATGGTTGGACATGTAATAAAAAACCTCGTTGAATAACGAGGTTTTTTTCAATTAGGTTTTCAAGCCTAATATCTATAGTACTCAGGCTTGAAAGGGCCTTCGACCTTAACGCCAATGTAATCGGCCTGGTCTTTTTTAAGTTCTGTAAGCTCAGCTCCTAAACGTGCTAAATGAAGTTTAGCCACTTTTTCATCCAAATGCTTAGGAAGCATATAAACATCATTTTCATATTTGTCGCTGTTCTTCCATAGCTCAATCTGCGCCAAAGTTTGGTTTGTAAATGAATTGCTCATCACAAAGCTTGGATGCCCAGTAGCACAACCAAGGTTTACCAAACGACCTTCTGCCAAAACAATTACATCTTTACCTTCAATGGTGTATTTATCTACTTGTGGCTTAATTTCATCCTTAGTGCTTCCATAGGTGTCGTTCAACCAGGCCATATCGATTTCATTGTCAAAATGACCAATGTTGCAGACAATGGCCTTGTCTTTTAAGCCTCGGAAATGCTCTTCGCGAATAATGTCCTTGTTTCCGGTAGTTGTAATAACTACATCTGCCTTGCCTATAACCGTTTCCAATTTCTTTACTTCGTAACCGTCCATACACGCTTGCAAAGCACAAATCGGGTCTATCTCCGTAACCGTTACGATAGCACCTGCACCTCTAAACGAAGCTGCAGTACCTTTACCTACATCTCCATAGCCTGCAACTACTACTTGTTTTCCAGCCAACATGGTGTCTGTCGCCCTGCGGATAGCATCCACAGCACTCTCACGACAGCCATATTTATTGTCAAATTTGGATTTGGTAACAGAATCATTCACATTAATGGCCGGCATTGGAAGCGTTCCATTTTTGACACGGTCATACAAACGATGAACACCCGTAGTGGTCTCCTCGGAAAGTCCTTTAATGCCTGCAGCCAATTCTGGATATTGGTCCAGCACCATATTGGTAAGATCTCCACCATCATCTAAAATCATATTTAACGGCTGCCTGTCCTCACCAAAAAACAAGGTCTGCTCAATACACCAATCAAATTCCTCCTCTGTCATACCCTTCCAGGCATAAACGGGAATTCCCGCTGCAGCTATCGCAGCGGCGGCATGATCTTGAGTTGAAAATATATTGCAAGAGCTCCAGGTGACATCGGCACCCAACTCTACCAAAGTTTCAATTAAAACAGCAGTTTGTATGGTCATGTGCAGGCACCCTGCAATTCTTGACCCTCTTAAAGGCTGTTCCTTTTTATATTCTTTGCGTAATGCCATTAGACCGGGCATCTCTGCCTCGGCAAGTTCTATCTCTTTCCGACCCCAATCTGCAAGGGAAATATCCTTCACTTTATAAGGAACATATGGAATTGTCTTTGTGCTCATATTTAACGTCGTTTTCTTTTTGTAGCTTAGCTATTATCGGATGCAAAGATACGAAATCGCTTAACTCTTAGTCGTGCCTATTTACAAAACCATAACAATTTCACCTACCACTTCTTCATATATATGGAAGGTTACTGAAACCGAGCCTGAATTGGCCAAAGGTATTGAGCTAACCCCCCATTGCCAGAACCGTATGGATGGGATGAAATCGGAAATGCACAGACGAGCTTTTTTGAGTATCCGCCACTTAATGGCTGAAGCGGGGTACAAAGATCATGACCTTTATTATGATGATTTTGGAAAACCGCATTTAAAGGATGGTAACCACATTTCCATTACACATTCGCATAATTTCACGGGGATTATTGTAAGCCAAACGGATGAGGTTGGCATAGACATTGAAATGCAGCGTGATAAAATCTTAAGAATTGCAAACAAGTTCACCCCTTTACAAGAATATAGAACACTAGCCAATACCGAAGCCATAATAAGAAAGTTGACCATAGTTTGGGGAGCCAAAGAGTCGCTTTACAAAATTTACGCACAACAAGGGCTTAGTTTTTTAAAACACATTGATGTGATGGATTTTTCTTTTGACGATAAAAGAACCGTGGCCCAAATCCTGTATAAGGGCAAAAAATCACATTATGAGGTTGAATTTTTAGAGTTTGAAGGTTTTACCTGTGTTTATGCGCTTCGAATGATGGGTGGTTGATACTTCTTTTTAGTAGCTTTGTCCTGAAAATTTTGCATGGCCCATGAACATTTCCGTTGAGCTAACATTGACTCCTCTTCAAGACAATTTTGAACCACCCATCATTGACTTCATCAAAAAACTACGAGCCTCAGATTTACGGGTTCTTGAGAATCCCTTAAGCACCCAAGTTTATGGAAATTATGATGCCGTAATGGACCTGTTAACTTCAGAAATAAAAGAAACTTTCAACAACCTGGAACATGTGGTTCTGACAATGAAAATGGTAAAATGGGACCGAAGCGATTATGAGCCACATTTTTGATTGGATTTTTGCGCAGTACGAGGGTGTCCCATCCCATTTGGTTGTTCTAGAAATGATCGGGGTGGTTTTTGGTTTCTTGAGTGTCTGGTACTCGAAAAGGGAAAACATCTTAGTGTTCCCTACTGGAATAATAAGCACAGCAATATTTGTTTATATTTTATTGGTTTATGGATTATTGGGTGATATGCTCATAAACGCATATTACTTTATAATGAGCGTAGTAGGCTGGTATCTTTGGACGCGAAAAGTAGATGAAACTCATTTTGTTCCCATTTCCAGAACCTCCAAAAACGAAAAAAAATGGTCCGTTTTACTATTTATTGGAACAATAGTTTTTGTTAGTGCAGTCTATTTTGCTGCAAACAAGTTCAATACTTGGACAGCTTATATTGACACTATCACAACGGCAATCTTTTTTGTGGGAATGTGGTTGATGGCCAAAAAGAAGCTTGAAAATTGGATATTTTGGATTATTGGAGATGTTATTTCAGTGCCTTTGTATTTATATAAAGGATTAGTGTTTTCATCGTTTCAATATTTTTTGTTCACCATTATTGCCATTTATGGCTATAAAGCATGGAAGAAAAACTTAGGCAAGAGCCCTCAGACCTTATTAAAGTAGTCCTTTTTGGACCGGAATCTACTGGAAAAACTACGCTTTCACAGCAACTGGCTAGGCATTATAATACAGTTTGGGTTCCAGAATATGCGCGTGAATATTTACAGAATAAATGGAATAACGAGCGGAAAACCTGTGAACCTAATGACTTATTGCCCATAGCAGAAGGTCAAATCCGTTTGGAGAATGAGCTCTCAAAGAAAACGACCGATATTCTTATTTGTGACACAGATTTATTGGAGACCAAAGTATATTCCGAAGCCTATTATATTGGGCACTGTGACCCTATCTTGGAGAAATACGCGCTAAAAAATACGTATGACATATATTTCTTAACCTACATTGATACACCTTGGGAAGCTGATGATTTAAGGGACAAACCCAACGAAAGAGAAGAAATGTTCAAGTGTTTTCAAGGTGCTTTGGAAAAATATGACAGGAATTTCGTTATCTTGAAAGGAGATAAAAAAACAAGGCTTCAAACAGCAATCAACCATATCGATAAACTCCTCAAAACATGAGCAATTTAAGTCAACAAGACTTGGCCCAATTGGAAAGTAAGGGCATTCCAAAAGAAAAAGTTGAAAATCAAATCGAAACTTTTAAAGCTGGTATCCCATTTGTAAAACTTCAGAAAGCAGCCGTGGTTTCAGACGGTATTCTAAAATTTTCAGAAGATGAACACAAAGAGCTTGTCCGGTTTTTTGAAGATGAAAGAGGCTCAATGGACCTTTTAAAATTTGTGCCTGCTTCCGGCGCTGCTTCCAGGATGTTCAAAGCCATGTTCAATTTCTTGGATTCATATGTTGCTTCCAAAGAAAAACTATCTGATTATATCGAACGGACAGGGGATACTGCCGTCAAACAGTTTTCCGACAATCTGGAAAAATTTCCTTTTTATGGTTTGATTATGGAAAGGATTTCCGGAAAATCAAAAACCAAGGACGAAGAAGTATATCTTTTTGTAAAAGAAATGCTGGTTTTTGAAGGGTTAAATTATGGTTTTTACCCAAAAGGATTGCTTCCTTTTCACAAGTACCAATCCGCATCAGCCACACCATTTGAGGAACATTTAAAGGAAGCTTCGCTATATGCAAAAACGGGTGGAAAAGCCAATCTCCATTTTACCATTTCTGAACAACACGACGCTATGTTCAAAAAAGAACATGCAATGGCAGCTTCAAGGGTTTCGGCTGTTACCAATACGGATTTTGATGTAAGTTATTCGAACCAAAAAACCTCTACCGATACCATAGCGGTGGACATGGAGAACGCGCCTTTTAAAAACAGTGATGGTTCTTTATTATTTCGCCCTGGAGGACATGGGGCTCTCATTGAAAACCTGAATGATCAAGACGCTGATATCATTTTTATTAAAAACATTGATAATGTGGTCATTGATGAGAATTTAGAAGAGGTGGCCGATAGCAAGAAAATGTTGGCGGGGGTTTTACGCAAGGCACAAAAAACAGCATTCGGTTACGCTAAAGCTATTTCAGAAGGGTCTATTTCAGTAGGTGATGCACAACAAATCAAAGCCTTCTTAGAACAGCAATTAAATGTTAGAATGCCCGAAAACTATGATTCTGCAGATTTGCAAACGCAGGTTTCTATACTTTCAGATAAACTAAATCGGCCCATTAGAGTTTGTGGAATGGTCAAGAATGAAGGAGAGCCTGGAGGTGGTCCTTTCTGGATAAGTGACGAAAACGGGAATATTTCCCTTCAAATTATTGAATCAGCACAAATAGATTTGTCCAATGAGCAACAAGCCTCCATTCTTAAAAATTCTACGCATTTCAACCCTGTTGATTTGGTGTGTGGAATTAGAAACCATAAAGGAGAAAAGTACAACCTCTTGGATTTTGTTGATGTAAAACAGGGGTTCATTACCAATAAGACAAAAGAAGGCAAAGAACTAAAGGCTTTGGAGCTCCCAGGGTTATGGAACGGAGCAATGGCATTTTGGAATACAATTTTTGTGGAAGTGCCATTGGTTACCTTTAATCCGGTGAAAACGGTGAACGACCTTCTAAAGCCAACCCACCAAGTCTAAAAATTATTAACCTTTTTAATATTGAAACCGCTCTAAAATCTGTTTGGGCGGTTTTTTTGTGACCTTTTTTAAAAAGTGGTGTCAAATAATTGAAAAGCATAAAGAGATTGGTTTTGAATACGGTTGTTAAATAAAAAAAGAAAAATTTCACTAGGCGAGAGTCTAGGATTTTTGGTTGGTTGATTTGGTTTTAAAGGCCGCACGTTGTGCGGCCTTTTACATTTTATGAAACTAAAGCTGCGCTAACCTTTCTCTTTTAAGTAATATTGATTAGTCATTCCTTTTTTGAACCTTGCCATTTTTAATTACGGTGTTTATTGATAATGTATTCAAAATTGAGTCCAAGGGGTTTTTATCCAATAAAATAATATCGGCCAATTTGCCTACCTCAACAGTACCGAGTTCTTCCGAAACATTCAGCATCCTAGCAGCATTATAGGTTCCCATCTTTATAATTTTCTTCCTATCCATACCGCCAAGCTCTAGAAGTTGCATTTCCTCATGTATACTATGGCCAGGAAGAATAAAAGGGTTTCCGGCATCTGTTCCCAAAACCATATTTACGCCAAGTTCGGCCAAAAGATTTATATCATCCACTTGGAATTCCACGATGTTTTTTAGGGTCGGGCTTTGAAATGAATAACTATCCTTGAAATATTGAATTGTTTCTTCTGCCCTAGATTTATAGTTTTGCTCATTCATTATTTTAAAACTTTGAGCACCATAAATATTGATCATTTCTCCAGTAACCCATTCCGGGTGATTCGGGTAAATCATGCTTTTATCCAGCATTAAGGTGGTAACCCAAGAAATGTTTTTGTGTCTTATTGATTCAATCAATTTTTCATCCTCAAAATCAATATCAACTCCAGTAAAGTGAACGAAATTAGCAATCCCGGCTTCAAGTGCCATTTTTAACTCTACATTATCACTAATGTGGGCAAATACTCTTGTTTTATTTTTTTTTGCCTCTCTGTTTACCTTATTTATCAGAAATTGTTGTATTCTTTCGGTAAAAGGAGGTTGCACTCCATCTTCAATTATGAGCTTAACACCTGTAATTGGCTGTAGTGTCACTTTATGAATCAAACGTTCTATTTGAAGCGTGTCTGAAATAAAATGGATGTTTTCTCCATCCCTCCAACGGTTTGTATCATTGGAATACGATGGATGTTTTCCCTTAACTGTGAATATTTGGCTTGTGTGAAAAACTCTTGGTGCGGGCGTTGAATCTTGGCTTCCAATATTTCTCATTTGATCATAGTACTCATCAGTTGTTTTTTCTCCACCTGGCACAAAAATTGAAGTGACTCCATAGTGAATCAATTGCTTGAACTCGGTTTCATAATTAGAAATATGTACATGAGAGTCGAACAAGCCAGGTATTACGTACATATCCGTGCCGTCTATTACGTTGGGTCCTTGCTTGACTTTTTTATAATCGATATGTGCAATGATGTTTCCTTTAATAAAAATATTTGCACCCTTGCTAACGTCAGAACCTGTGCCATCAATCAAGTTAACATTGGAGATTATTAGATTGTATTCCATTGCTTGTTCGGGCGAACAAGCAAACAAAAAAAATAGAAAGATGACGCCAAGTGTCTTCATTTATCCACTACTAATTATTCATAGCCTGTTCTTAGTTGTATACATCTATGCTCTTGGCGCTATATTGGCTTTTAACATTCTAATATGTGGAATACCATCTTCCAAATATTCTTCACCTTCGATAACAAAGCCCAATTCATTGTAAAATTTTAAAAGATAGGTCTGGGCAGAGAGTTCAATTGTGCTTATTGGGAATCTTTTGCCAATTATATCGATGGAGGCCATCATTATTATTTTACCAAAGCTATATTTTCGTTCTTCCTTAGCTACTACAACTCTTCCAATACTGACATTTTCAAAATAATCTCCAGGTCCAAAAACACGGGTGTAGGCTACAACTTTTCCTTTTTTACTTCCAATAATATGTAGTGCTTTTTTGTCTTTGCCATCAACATCTTGGTACACACAATTTTGTTCCACAACAAAAACCTCACTCCGTAATTGTAAAATTTGATACAACTCTTTGGTGGATAATTCATCGAAAGTCTTTGCTATAATATCCATCAATCTTGCACTATTACGCTTTTGGAATCGCACTTATCAAACTCGGGTTGAATATTTACATGATTGATACCGTGCTTGTGATATACATGTTCTTCAATGTCCACCAAAATCTTATCGAATTCGGATAGTTTTATGTCGTTCTTGAAGTCAATATGGGCTTCCAGATGGATTTCCTCCTCATTCAATTGCCAAATGTGCACATGATGTACATTTTTAATGGGTTCCAATGTACAAATGGACTCCACAATTTCTTTTACCTCGATAGATTTTGGTGTAAACAACATCAAAACTTTGGTGGATTCTTTAAGTAAATCATACCCCATATAAATCAGATAAATTCCTATAGCCATTGTCAAAGCGGCATCTACCCAATAAATTTGGAAAAATTTCATCAGCAAGCCACCTATTAACACCGCAACAGATGCCATCATATCGGTGAGTAGGTGTAAATAAGCTGATTTCATATTCATATTGTCTTCAGCATCTTTTTTCAATAAAAGCACACTGAAGCCATTTCCTAAAATGGCAATAAATGATAGCCAAATAACTAGGTTGGAGCCTATTTCTTGTGGTTCAAAAAAACGTTCTGCGGCTTCAATCATCAAAATAACGGCAACAACCATCAAAGTGGCGGCATTAATAAATGCCGCTAAAATTTCAGCTCGTTTGTAACCGAATGTTTTGTTTTTAGAGGCTTTCTTTTTCCCCAATAAAGCAGCCACATAACTAATAATTAATGAAAGTACATCGCTAAAGTTGTGAAGTGCATCTGATAATAACGCAAGACTGCCTGAGATTATCCCTCCAATTACCTGGGAAACGGTAATTGCAATGTTAAGAAATATCGAAATGAGAAGATTTCTTCCCTTTAAATCGTTATGGGAGTGTTGGTGACCATGATGGTGGTGGTGTCCCATTGCTCTATGTTATCTACAAGCAATTTTTTCCACTCTTCTTTCATGTCTTCCGCCTTCAAATTCAGTATTCAAAAAAGTTTCTACCATTTCTAGGGCTTGTGGTAAGGCGATAAAACGAGCTGGAAGGCTTAAAATGTTCGCATCATTGTGTTCTCGAGCTAAAGCTGTAATTTCCTTTGTCCAGCACAAAGCGCTCCTTACTTTTTGGTGTTTATTTGTTGTCATATTTGCACCATTTCCGCTTCCGCAGACAACAATGCCCATATCAACATTTCCTTCTTCAACATCCTTGGCTACAGGATGCACAAAATCAGGATAATCCACACTATCAGTACCATCCGTTCCATAATTGGTAACCTCAATTCCTTTGGACTTTAGTAATCCCATAATTGCCAGTTTATAATCGGTTCCGGCGTGGTCATTGCCTATTGCTATTTTCATCTGTTAATGTTTATTGCTTTTTAAAGGTCAGATGTAATTCACCAATAATCATCTTAATGCGTATCAAGAATTCTTACGGCTCATTTCATGGTCAGGGTTTTGAAATGTCTATACAACAAAGGTACAATTCTTTTAATCGTACAATGTTGATAAGAATCAGGAAAAATTCAGATAAAACTAAGAATCAATGGTTTATAGAAAACCACATATTGTTGATCTTTTGAAGATAAAATCAGCAAACTAAATTTTGATTTCATCCTATACAATCTTATTACGTATAAAGTTTTAATATTAGGATTAAATTCCATTAAAAATTAATCAACCGTGATCAAGATTTTAATCTACTTAATTAACATAAAATCAATATTAAATTTTCAAGAATTTTATGTTGACAACACTTATCAAACAAAGTGCATAAAAAATATAATATGCTGATTTATAATCTTCTTATACTTTGAAAGATTGTGGATAAAATCATCTTCCTGTTCAACACAAGTTTTTTGCAAAAAACTTATTCCTGTTTTCAACATACAATCATAATCATCATTTTAATTTAATTTAAAAAAGAAGAAAAAATATAATACTGTTGTTTGTTGATAAAATAAGTGTTGTTCAAAGGTTAATCCATTGTTGACCGTGCCACGGATATTAATTCGTATTTTTCGCCAAACAAATAATAAATGTCGAAGAAGAAAAAGCGAGTAAGGAGTCAACGAAAGAATGAAATTACTAAAGGCATTTTTACAGTACTTGAAAAAGAACCTTCAAAATCTTTTAATTATAAACAGATAGCAGCTAAACTAGGTATCAAAGAAACCAAAGATAGGAATGATCTTATCAAACGTTTAGGACAACTTAGGGCTAGTGACAGAATTTTGGAGGTAGAACGTGGAAGTTTCAAGAAGAAACCCTCGTTGCATACATATTTTACTGGAAGTATTGATGTTACTATGAGTGGTAACGCCTATGTTTTGATTGATGATTTGGAAGATGATGTTTTTGTACCCTACAACAAATTGAACCGTGCTTTTCATGGCGATACCGTTGAGGTATTTTTAAAGCCTAAAAGAAATGGAAAGAAGCCTGAGGGAGAGATTTCCAAAGTTTTAGAACGAAGAAAAAACACCTTTGTTGGGATTGTTGATAAGCAGAAAACTTTTGCTTTTGTGCGACCGTCCGATCCTAAGATGTACACTGATATTTTTGTTCCTATAGATAAGCTTAAAAAAGCTGAAGATGGAGATAAGGTTTTAGTTGAATTGGGGGATTGGCCAGCCGATGCAGATTCCCCTTATGGAACGGTTACCCAAATTCTAGGAAAACCAGGAGAACATGACACTGAAATACATTCCATTTTAGCAGAATACGGACTTCCTTATGAGTTTCCATATGAAGTAGAACAGTTTGCACAGACCTTGGATACCTCAATTAAAGAATCTGAGATTGCAAAAAGAAGGGATATGCGAGAGGTATTGACTTTTACCATAGATCCAAAAGATGCCAAGGATTTTGATGATGCGCTGTCTTTTCAAAAACTGGAAAATGGTAATTATGAAATAGGTATCCACATCGCAGATGTGTCGCATTACGTGCAAGAGAATACCATATTGGAAGATGAGGCGTATCAACGTGCAACTTCAGTGTATTTAGTTGATAGGGTGGTACCCATGCTACCTGAGGTTTTATCGAACAATGCGTGTTCACTTAGACCAAACGAAGAGAAGTATACATTCTCGGCCATTTTTGAAATGGATGAAAAGGCTAACCTCATAAATCAATGGTTTGGAAGGACAGTAATCAATTCCAACGAGCGTTTCGCTTATGAAGAGGCACAGCATATCATTGAAACGGGAGAAGCTACCATACCTAAAGAAATTTCAATACGAAAGGGAAGCTACACCGTATCGGATGAAATAGTTGAAGCCACGTTGACCTTTGATAAGCTTGCAAAAATTATGCGTGGGCAACGTATGGATGATGGTGCTATTTCTTTTGATAAAATAGAAGTACGATTTCATCTCAATGAAAAAAATGAGCCTAAAGGTGTTTATTTTAAGGAATCCAAAGACGCGAATAAACTTATTGAAGAGTTTATGTTGTTAGCGAATAAAAAGGTCGCTGAATTTATTGGCAAACAGAAAAAAACCTTCGTCTATCGAATTCATGACGAACCTAATGAAGATAAATTGATTGCCTTAAACGGCGTGATTTCTAGGTTTGGACATAGTATCAACCTTCGTGATAGAAAGAGCGTTAATGCTTCTTTAAATCAGCTTTTGGAAGATGTTAAGGGCAAGAAAGAACAGAACCTTGTAGATACATTGGCCATTCGGAGTATGAGCAAAGCAGTTTACACCACTGAAAATATTGGTCACTATGGTTTAGGATTTGAATACTACTCTCATTTTACCTCGCCAATCCGAAGATATCCTGATGTTATGGTACATAGATTACTACAACATTATTTGGATGGAGGTAAATCGGCAAAAGCTCCTATTTACGAGGAAAAGTGCAGACATTCCTCTGACATGGAACTGTTAGCAGCAAATGCAGAGCGTGATTCTGTAAAATATATGCAGATCAAATTTATGGATGACCATAAGGACCAAAAGTTCTTGGGAGTCATATCAGGTGTGACGGAGTGGGGCATTTACGTCGAAATTATCGAAAACAAATGCGAAGGTATGGTCAGGATTCGCGATATTAGAGATGACTATTACACTTTTGATGATCGACAATTCGCAATTATTGGCGAACGATACAATCGAATGTATCAATTGGGAGATGAAGTTTATGTAATGGTAAAAGATACCGATTTAGTAAAACGACATCTTGATTTTTCATTAATAGGGAAAAAAGAGAATGTTACTTTGGAATAGAATTTGTTATCGTTTGAAGGTCAATTTATAACCAATGAAAACAATACAATTTTTTCTAGTTTTTCTTTCGTTCCAGGTGCTTGTCGCCCAAAGCGAAAAAATTGCCGTAGAACTTCAGAAATTCACAGAAGTAAAAGGTTTTGATGGGCTTTCCATTAACTTGATTAAATCCGATACCAATAAGGCAATAATAACAGGTGCAAACATTAAGAAAGTAGCGGTTGTCAATAACAATGGCGTACTTAAACTCCGGATGGAAATTGATAAGATTTTCAGTGGATATCGAACATTTATCGATCTTTATTTTACTGAAGAATTAAAGGTGATAGATGTTAATGAAGATGCAAGAATAGCTTCGGAAGAAACTTTTGTTCAAGACATTCTTGATGTTCGGGCGCAAGAAGGTGGTGAACTTGTTCTAAAATGTCAAACGGAACAGCTTTTGGTAAAGACCGTCACTGGGGGTGAAATAGAGGTAATGGGTTTTGCTGATAATCAGGATGTGATTATAAATACTGGTGGAGCTTATAATGGTAAAGCATTCAAGACAAAATTCACTACTATAACCGTAAATGCTGGTGGTAATGCCGAAATCTATGCGACAAATTATGTAAAGGCCAACGTAAAAGCCGGTGGAGAGGTTTTGGTGTATGGAGACCCTGAAAAGATGGACGAAAAGAAAGTATTTGGAGGTAAAATAAAACGAATCGAATAAGCCATGGTTGAAGATATCCAAGCAGCGATTCCCTTGGGCTTTTTACTGAGCTTTATGATAGGCCCAGTATTTTTTGTTCTGCTTGAAACTAGCGCAATCAAAGGATTTAGGGCAGGGTTGAGCTTTAATGTTGGCGTTATTATTGCCGATATTGTATTTCTGCTAATAGCTTATTTCAGTAGTTTTCAATTGTTGGAAAATTTGAGTAATCAACCTGGTCTCTTTGTCTTCGGAGGGATGATATTGTTGGTGTATGGAATTGTGATTTTTGTGAAGAAAGAAGCAAAAAAAGCCAATCTTAAAGCGTCAAAAGGAACCTATCTTGGCCTAATGGTAAAAGGCTTCTTATTGAATTTTATAAATATTGGAGTTTTGGCATTTTGGTTGGGACTCATTGTTATTGTTGGTCCAAGTCTGGAGAACACGCCTAACCGCATATTAGTCTTTTTCAGCTCAGTTATTATAGTCTATTTCATTACAGATTTGTTCAAAATATTGCTGGCAAAACAATTAAAGAAATATTTAACGCAGGAGCGTATTGTTCTCATTAAAAAGGGTCTTGGCGTCGTTTTAATGGTGTGTGGTATTGTCCTTATCACAAAAGGATTTTTACCCAAAGAAAAATTCAACATCAAAGACGGAATAGAACGGATAAACGAACAAAAAAACCCAACCTAAAGTTGGGTTTTAGAGGCATCGAGCGGATTCGAACCGCTGTACAAGCTTTTGCAGAGCTGTGCCTAGCCACTCGGCCACGATGCCAGAATGGGCAAAGCTAAAAATATTTTACGAAAGATAAAGCTCGAAAATACTTTAAATGCAAGGGTATTTTAAAGAGAACAACTTTGGAGGCATCGGGTGGACTCGAACCACCATAAAAACCTTTGCGAGATTTTGTCTATCCAATTCGACCACAATGCCGTATTCGTATCCAAAAATAATAAATGTATGTCATTTAGTTAGCTAGTAATGAGGTGCTTAACGAGAATATTTAAGTTTAACCGAAACACTTTCTACATCTCCGCCCATCGGAGGATTTATTTTAGCGACCTCAACCTGTGCTTCGTTTACCATGGAAAGTTCCAAAAATATACGATCGATGATTCGTTTTGCGACATGTTCCAGAAGATTGGAACGAATGGCCATTTCTTCCCTAACAATTTTGTTTAAATGGACATAGTCCACGGTTTCCTGAAGTTTATCGGATTTGGAAGGCTGAGAAAGGTCTGCGTAAACATCTAAATCTACACGATAATCACTCCCAATAAGCATCTCTTCTTTTAAACAACCATGATTTGAGTGTACCCTGATGTTGTTTATCCTGATTTTCCCCACAATAAAGTATTAAGCGGGACAAAAATAGTTTAAACGAAATTAATACATACACCTACAATTACTAATACCTTGGAAAAGGTCCATCCCAACGGTGAGCACATGGGTTCCTGTACTATAACCTAAGATTTCATTAGTAATAACCTGATAAGAATATCCGAAGTAGAAGTTACTTTTCTTTAGACCGGCGATTGGAGCTATATAAAGGGGCTTACCTAGCTGGTCATTTAAAAAACGATAAGTTGCTCCGATGTAGTAGTAATCCTCAAAGTCGTGAAACCGAAATTTTGCGTTCAAATCTGTTACAGATCTTCCATCACTTTCAAACCATTGAAAAAATACAGAAGGTTCTATTTCAAGCTTACTGTTCTTACTTTTTGATATACTATACCCGGCGTATGCATAATAGTTTCGAAGCGTGTTTGGCTCAAAAACAGGATTAAATTGTTCTAGATTTTTGGGTAATATGTTGGAAGCATTTAGACTGAGGTAAAACTTATCATAACGATATAGAACACCCAAATCAAAATTATGGTTGGTCGTGGCCTTATCATCAGTGGGTAATTGGCCATTAAAATCTGTGAAATTTTCTACATCAATCCTAAACTGGTTGAAGTTATAGGAAATACCGAAGGAAAGAAAAATATCATCATATCTATTAAGAGTCAAATGGTGTGCAAACGAAACTCTTGCACCTCTTTGCTTGGTTTCCCCGTTACTATCATTGTACATGAGCATTCCGAGACCTGACCGATTCCCAATTCGAGCATCTGCCGCCAATGTTTGAGTATCTGGAGCATCTTCGATACCGACCCATTGCGTTAACCCGTTTAATCGAACCTTAATATGATCCCCAATACCAGCATAGGTAGGGGACATTAAAAAAGGATTATCAGCAATGTACTGGGACAGCTGTGGTATGGTAAGCTCCTGGGCCCTAGCTCCATGGGCCAATAGCATCATAAAAAATAAGAAACAACTTTTTTTCAACATGGTTCAATAGGTTAAGTATCATTGTCGATATAGGGTAAAATGCCCTACTAGTTCTCTGTCATCATTTTCGCCTTGGAGCTTTATGATGTACCAGTAATCCCCTGTAGGTAGCTCACTGTTGTTGTAGAGTCCATCCCAACCAGCATCGCCATATCCCATGCGATAGAGCTCTCTACCATAACGATCAAATATGATCATTAGTGCATTAGGGAAGGCTTCAAGATTGTCAGGCAACCATCGGTCATTCATTCCATCACCATCTGGTGTAAAGAAAGGCGGAACTTCAATATCGATGAACTCCATAAATATTTCTGCCATTACTTCACAACCGTTCTGATCAATCACCCTTACAGTATAAGTGTCGGTTCTGTTAATAATGTAAGTATTATCGGTTCCGTTGTTAACATCGCCGAAGAAAATGGTATAATCTTCCAATCCTCCGGTTACATTGGCGGTTATCTCGTTAATGTTGCTATTTTCCAACACCAAGGCCAATGGTTCAAATCCAATAATGTTAAAATCAATCGTGTTGGCACAACCATTAGAATGTAGAATGGTCAAGCTATGATCACCAGATGCAATATTGGCAAAATCCGAGGTTAACTGCATTAATGCTGGATCTGTGGTATCCAAACCATAAAGCACATCTGCAACTACAGATTGATCTTCAAATACAATATCCAAACGGTTTGTAGGTAGGTCTCCATCACATTCATAGATAGGTGTTACCGTAGCGGTAAGATTTACACCAGGATTGATTTCCACAATTACATTGGTCTCACAACCTTGAGCATCTCTAATGAATGCCACATGTGTTCCAGCAGCAAGGTTTTGGAATAACACCTGATCTTGAACAAAATCTGAATCTGCATTTGAGTTCAAAGCAGATGAGTATGGTGGTGTACCTCCGGTAATATCCAATTCAAAAGAACCATCAGCGCTACCAAAACAAACCTCATGCAATACGTTGATTGCTTGTGCTTGAATAGCCGCTGGTTGCTGAATATCAAACTGGAAGGTTTCGAAACAACCATTTCTATCTTGAGCAATTACATCATAAATTCCCGGAGCTAGATCTGTAAAGACATTTTCCGTATCAAACTGGTTCAGGTTTGGAGTGATGGCATAAAGAATTTCTCCAGTACCTCCAGAAACTTCAACAGTAATGGTTCCATCTTCTAATCCAGCACAAGTAACATCCGTAGATTCCTGTCTGTCGATTTGTAACGGAACAGGATCAATTATGTCTATTGCTGAACTCACCACTTGACAATCCATACTGATAACCTGTACGTAGTAAGTTCCCGCAATCAATCCGTTGAATTCTCCATCGTTTTGAGGTCCTGCAACAGAAGTGGCCAAACCGGGATCTGTAAATAATTCGTAAGAATAACCACCTAATCCTCCAACAGCTTCAGCATAAATTGTTGCAGAGGCTTCACCTGTACAATTAATGGTAGCGGCACTATCGTCAATGATAACACCCAAAGGAACAATTGGGTCAACGGTTACCTGATTGGATATTAGTGCATCACAACCAAACGCATCCCTTACGTAGTACTGATAAGGTCCAGCTGGAACTGTAAAAGTATGTGTGTTTCCACCAGCCAAGGGCGTATAGGCAATACCATCAACACTATATTCATAAGGTCCTGTTCCACCGGTAGCGGAAAGCTCAATTTGTGCGTTTGTAGTACAAGTCAATTGTGTTAATTGAATAAGATTGGCCTGCACGTCATTTGGTTCAGTGATGGTCACCTGCACGGTTTCCACATCACATCCCCAACCATCTGAAACGGTTATGCTGTAAATTCCGGCTCCTTGATTGGTAAAATCAGGACTAGACTGAGCACCGGATGTGAACGCAATAGTTGTTCCGGTTGCATCATATACATTTAGCTGATATTGATATACCCCTTGTCCGTTGAGCACATTGATTGCGGATACAGTTGCATTTGTATCCCCATAACAAACTAGAGAGGTAGGTGTTGCAGAAATGTCGGCCGTTATAGGCAGTGGTTGAACAAGAACAATAGGCTCATTGATTGTACACCCAGCATCGTCCGTGATTTGCACATCAAAGGTGCCAGCAGAAAGTCCTTGGAAAACGAAGCTCACAATATTAGTGGCATTATATATCTGGCCAGTTGTTGTATTGGTCAATTGAACGTTATAAGGGGTAAAACCTCCTGATGGAGAAACCTCTATTTCACCTAAATTATTGGCACAGCTTACGTTGGCAACCTCAATAGGAGTTGCGGTTAAAGCCATATCTGGAGATGCGATTGTTATGGTGTTCGAATCTTCCACACACAAAGGATTTCCTGTTTGTGTAACTCGCACATAATAGTTACCTCCTGAAAGTCCGCTAATTGGACGTGGGTTTACACTTGTATCTGTATTCACCAAAGGACCTACGGGGTTGTTGGAATCATCAAAAACCTGATAATCGTACGTACCTGTGTATCCTGTAACGTTAATTTCTAAAGCACCATTTGTATCTCCAAAACAAATTGCAGGTGCAGTTGGCGTAGCAACCACTTCAATCAAATCGTAAGGAGCAATATCATAAGGCGCAGTATCAACATAACAACCAGTAGTATTATCTGTTACTCTAAAAGTATAGCTTCCAGGAGCCGTTAAGTCTGCTGTTGCAGTAACATTAGTCGGTGTTGCAGTAATACTTCCGGCTGGATTTCCTATTGGCAATAACTCAAAAGTATATGTGTTGCCTGGGTTTCCATTATCAGTTACAGTAATCAAAACATCTTCAGGATTAGCACAACTAATAGCTGTATTTTGAGTTACCGCTGCGGTGAATGTATTTATAGGTTGAATTACTACAGTGTCGGTTTCAGCACATGAATTACCATCTGTTACGTAAACTGTGATGTTTTGAACAGCACCAGTATCTGGAACATCAAAAACATTTGATGTTTGGAAGTTGATATTGTCAATACTATATAAATATGGTCCAGTTCCATCGGAAGCGGTTACAGTTATGGTTGAGGTGTTAACCGTATTATTAGGATTACATGCAAAAGGTGTTGCACTTGCTGAAACAGCTAGCGCTACGGGCTCGGTCACGGTCTGATCAAAGAAGTCATCACATGACCTGGCCGAGATTACCCTGGCCCTATAATCTCCTGCTGGAAGATTATCAAAAACAGGGCTCGTTTGAGCGGGTCTATAAGGAACCGCTAAATTGGAAATTTCGTAAAGCTCGTAGGTGTAAACCGGGTTGACTGCGGTAGCAGCATCCAATTGAACCGTAAGACTTCCATCGGATCCACCAAAACAATTTACAGGGTCTTCAACAACGCCAGTGATTACTGGGTCGACCCTATCATCCAAGTCTTGGGTAATTACCACGGTACATGGTGTTACCGTATTTCCATCTGTTATGGTAAAGGTGTATGTTCCTGGTTGTGTTAATCCAGTGAACACACCTGTAGTATTATTGGCTGTTGTTACCGCATCTGGAAACAACGCATCATAGGTAAGATTGGCTGAACCTCCTGTTACGTTTATAGTTATATGACCTCCGGGATCAACAGTACAATCTATTGGTTTTACAACAGTAGCTGTCGCAACCATTTCATCCAATAACACAACAGGACCGATAGTGGTTGAACAAGACCATTGATCAGCAATCAACACTTCGTAAGAACCAGCACCCAATCCTGAGAAAACAGGACTGGTTTGCGGAGAACCAACATTACTTCCTCCACGAATCAGTTGATACGTATAGTTGCTTCCTTGACCTCCAGCGGTGCCTGTAACTTCAATTTCTCCTTGAAGGGCAGTACAATTTTCTTGGTTGATTTGCAAGGTTGCTGTAATTGCCGTTGGGTCAACAAGATTAACATTTGGCAATTGGAACTCACATCCATTGGTGTCAGCTACCCAAACTTGATAGTCTGTACCAGCTCCCGCTCCACCAGCAAGTCCAGTGAATTGTGGAGATGCTTGGTAACTAGCAGGAAATGTTGGTGCAGGGTTTGAAGCTAAATCTACAAAGTAGGTATATCCACCCCATCCACCAGCGGCATTAATGATTTCAATAACCCCATCATTTAGTACACAAGTAACATCAGTAACCTGTGTGTTTGCAGAAATACCAACGCTAGGACCGTTAATTGTAAATGCCTGAGTATATGTACAGGCTGAACCAGGAGGGTTCGTATCCACCACTTCCACAAAATAGTTTCCAGCAGCAAGTCCGCTTATAGTAAAACTACCATCGGAATCTCCACCAATCGACGTTGTATCATCAGCCAAGTTACTTGGAGTATTGTTTACATCATAGTATAGTGTATAGGTAACTGCACTTGCATAGGTAATGCTTCCAGCATCCACAAGATTCAAATCTACACTTCCATTTGTATCACCAAAACATGTGATGTTTGTGGTACCAGCCACATTAAGGTTTAACACCTCTGGGTCAGCAACAATATGAGATGTGGAAATAATACATCCAGTAACTGTGTTCCTTGCCTCAAAATTATGGGTTCCTACCGCCAGACCCGTGAAGCTTCCAGAAGCTTGGAAAGTACCAGCAGGCAACAACCTGAACTCATAATTGGCAGGTGTAGTAGTCGAATTCGTAATAGACCCGGTAGCTGTTATTGTAATGTTTTCTCCAGACACACAAGTGGCGGCTGCGTCAATAGCGATACCGGTTGATAATAACTCATCAAAAGCGGCAATTGTCTCAGTTACTGTGCCAACACAACCATTACTGTCATATACATTGATAATGTAACTTCCACCAGCCATGTTCGTTTCTATGTAGACATTGTTCGGTCCGGACTGTTCAACAACATCATCTGCAGTTGCCGGAGTACCTTGATCATTAATGAACTCATAAATGGTATAAACTCCGCTTCCACCAACTATTGAAGCCGCATCGATTGTTATGGTTGCGTTGTCCATGTTATTTCCAGAAGCACATCCAAATTCAACAACACTAGAGTTTATGCTAGACAAAATATCCGGTTGGGAAATCGTCTGTGTTTGTGTTGATGTACAGCCGTTCGCTGCAGTTACTTCTATAGTATATGTAATTCCGGCTGCTGAACCTTCAAGGCCAGTAAATGATGCTGTTGTAGCATTGTTGGATGAAGGGGCAATTGGGAATGTAGCAGAACTTCCGGGGCCTGAAATGATTTCAAAAGTATATGGACCAATACCATTATCCGTGGCCATTACATCGATGGTTCCATCATCATCACCATTACAAGTGACATCGGTGTTCGATGTTACACTAAACGCAGGTGTTAGCGCAGGGTCTACAGTAACATTGAATACTCTGGAACACTCGGGACCAGTTGTATTGTTATCATAAACGGTAATTGTATAATCTTCAGGCGTAATTGTACTGAACACAAATGGGTCACTTGGCAATACAGTTCTAGCTACGACAGTTCCGGTTCCATCAGCGATTTCGTAATCATAACTTCCTGCAAAACCAAGATTGTCTCCAGAACCAGCAAGAATGTCAATGGTAATTTCTGCATCTGGACTAACTGAACAATCTAATAATTTGGTCAATGTAGCAGTGGCCTGTAAAACAGGATGAACGGTAATTGTGCTGGTATCAGAACAACCATTACTATCCAAGATTGATACATTATAAGTACCAGCAGAGATATTGTTGAAAACACCACCGTTGTCCAAATATGTCGTACCACCATCCAATGAGTAAAATATCTGTGCAGCACCACTTGAAGCTGTTATGGATACTGTGGCTGGATCGGAACAGTTATCTATAGCGATGGCATCAATTGTTGGATTTGGAGTCAATGTCAATGCCACATTTCCAAGAGGAGATGAGCAACTATATTGATCTTCCATAGTAACATGGTAGTTTCCAGCAGGTGAGTTAGCTGGAATCTCAATTGGATTATCCGATGTGGAAGAAATTGTCACAAAAGGAGCAGGACCAGTTACGGTATACGTATAGGTTCCACCACCTCCAAATGGGCTTTGAACCTGAATCAATCCCGGAGTATCACAACTTATGTTTTGAAGCACGACAGGTGTTCCGGTCAATGGATCCAATTCTTCCAACAATTCGTTTTCAGTAGCTCCGATACAACTGTCAACTCCACCACCGTCAACCTCAACTACTTCGATAAAGTAGTTTCCAGCACCTAAACCAGGTACAGTAATATTTTGAGGAGAAGAAAATGCAACATTTCCACCACTACTGGTTACAGAAACGGGAACTCCAGTGCTCATATCAAAAACTTCCCATCTAAACTGTGGTCCAAATGGCGCTTGAGTATCTGTTACAGTATAGGTGATACTTCCGTTACTGGCACCATCACAGGAAGGTGTAATAGCTGAAGTAATATCCAAAGGAACGGTAATTATATCATTGACATTAACACTACTACCCCTAACACACCCTATAAAATCCCTAACATAGAATGTATAGCTTCTACCGGGAACTAAACCTAAAAATGTGTGGGTTGTTCCTAAAGGTAATGGGGCTGTCCATGTGGCCGTAGCTGGGTCAAAGTTGGCTGGATCATCAGAAAAAGCATATTCGTAAGGACCAGTTCCGTTTTGCCCTCTTACAGTTACCTGTAATTCGTTACAGTTTACGACAATTGGTAAAATAGTAATGTCTAAATCATCCAATGGATACGGAATGATAAACGGAGGAAAATCTGTTTGACAAACGGTATTATTTGACCCATCTACAATTCTCATAGAAGGATTTACAATATCACCTGAATTGTATCCCCTAAATTCATCTGTTGTTCCAGGAGTTGTATTAACAACCCATGTTGTTCCACCGTCCGCACTAAACTGAATAGTGCCTAAAGTGGTTGGATAAGCTGTAAAATCAAACCCGAAGTCACTAGGTAAGCCGGTGCAATTCATAGGTGTAGCGCCTACAATTGTGGCAGTTAACTCATCTGGATTCGCAATATTTACCGGTGTTTCTGAAACAGTACAACCAGTAGCGTCAGTAACGTTTATGGTGTAATCACCCGGCATTAGATTGAAATAAGTTCTGTTAGAAACTAGAACGTTTGTATCAGTTTGATTTCCGGCGCCAGCATTGTCCAAATCAACAATTTGAATGGTATATGGGGTTATTCCGGAAGTAATATCTACTAAAATAGAACCCGTCCCATCATGACATAAAGGGTCCGTCGGGGTGTTCGTAACAGTCAAGGGAGTTGCTGGATTTACCGTTACGGTTTCCATGAACTCACAGAAAGGCACTGTAGCTGAATTATCCCTAACGTAAACATCATAATCACCATCGTTTCCAGTGGTAACTGCAAATGTATTTGTGGTTGAGAAGAATCCTGTTGGACTTGTTGTTGTGGGAACAAATGCGTACTCCAAGTTTGGAACACCGCCAGATGCGGTAACCGTAATAGAACCATCAGCACAAGTGCTTATGTCTACAACATCTACAGTTGCAACTAATGCATCTGTAATGCTTGGGTTTTGAAGTGTACCAGTACAACCAAAACCGTCCCTAACGTTGATTGTATAATTTCCAGCAATCAATCCAGAGAAAGTATGTGTTGTTGCATTGGCAGGAGATGGCGTAATCCACGGCCCTCCATTTAGGCTAAATTGATAATCTCCATTACCAGCAGTAACGTTCACTGTAATTGTCCCATCATTGTTTCCACTGTAACAAGCAGTTGGTGTGGACGTAAATGTTATCGGTGTTGGGGAAGCAACTGTCAATGCAGTATCGATTGGATCCTCACAAAGATTAGTATCTCTTACCCTAACAATATAATCACCAGCTGCAAGCCCTGTGAAAATGGTGTTGTTTCCATTTGTAGCATAGTCAAAGCCAGCAATAATTCCTCCAACGCCGTCTTCCAATTGATACTCATAAGCAGGGGTTCCTCCAGTTGCTGAGGCGGTTATTGTTGCACCTCCGTTAGTACAGGTGAGGACATCGGTTATTGAAGCAGAAGCAGCAATAACTACTGGCTCTGACAGTGTTTGGTTGAGGGTGATGATACATGTGTTATCCAAAACATCACGAACTTCGATCGTATAGTTTCCTGCAGCCAAACCAGAAACTGTAATGGGACTTGCTGTTTGAGGAGCTGAATAACCACCTCCATTTACTTGGTATTCAAAACCATTGACAGTATCAAAATTATCTACTTCAAAAGATATCGACCCATCAGTTCCGGCGTTACATGAAATGTCTGAGAAGGCTGTTATGGATGACCCAAATGCATTTCCTGCGGTTACTGTAACTGTGGTTTGCGTTACACAATCACTTCCATAATTAACATCAATTGTATGTGTTCCAACAGCAACATTGTTAAATACATTGCTGGCCTGAGCGGCAGCCCCATTCAAACTATATGTATATGTAGGGTCGTTTGGAAGCACCGTGATATTTCCGGTTCCATCACAATTGTATGCGACAGAAGTGCTTAATGTAGGTTCGGTAGGAAGCGGAGCAATAACTACATTTGGCAGGGTGATAGTACACCCAATTTCATTGGCATCCCTAACCTGAATAGAATAAGTTCCATCGGTCAAATTGGCAAATACGGTTCCTCCGGTTGTTGAAGGAGTCCAAGGACCTCCATTTATGCTATATTGATAGTCACCAGAACCACCGGAAGTAGGCGTTACACTACCAACGGTAATTTCACCCAATTGCAGGCATGTATAGTTTTGGGTCTGTTGCGCTTCGGCTGCCAATTGATTCGGTTGGGTGACCGTAATAGTATCAGCTGTTTCGCAATTGTTGGCGTCTTGTATTCTTAGGTTGTATGTTCCCGCAGCGAGATTTACGAAGCTTCCCGAAACTTGATAGTTCGTTCCATTATCAATGCTGAACAAATATGGAGCCTCACCTCCTGAAGCACTTAATGTGATTGTTCCATCAGAACCCCCAAAACAACTTACAGGCGTAAATCCAGAGGTTATTGCCAAAGGTGCATCTTGAGCAATCGTTAAATCATAATTTGCTTCGCAATATCCAGCATTACCACTATTGTCCCTTACGTAAACATCGTAGTCGCCGGCACCCGTTATGTTTACGGGGTTGGTTACGGCAAAATCACCAGGGTTTGGAGTAACACCGTCAGCAACAATGGCATAAACATAACTTCCGTCACCACCAGCTGCGGTAATATTTACATCTGTGCTTGTAGTACAAGCTGTAATATTTGGAGCTGATGCGATTACGCTCAACTCAGGATTAATTGTTATGGACGCAGAATCTGTACAATTGTTTCCATCCCTAACATCAATGGTGTACGTGCCTGAAGTTAATCCGGCAAATACGTTGTTTGTTCCAAAAGCACCACCATTAAGGCTATACTGATAATTTCCGTCACCACCTGATGTTATATTAGCTGTCAAGGTTAAGCCAACAGCATCATCATAACATGTGTTATTGGGAACAATGGCCAATACGGGTGGAATAGCAGCATTCAATGTAAAGGAAGCGTTTACCACACAACCATTTGCATCAGTAACCGATGCATTATATGTTCCTGCCTGGGTTAATCCAGTGAAAGCTCCTGTATTATTGGTGCCAAAAATTGTTGTATCCGGATTGGTCAGGGTGAACGAGTTGCCTCCCCATCCTCCGCTTGAGGTCAATGTTACGCTACCATCAGAGATACAAGTCGGTTGTGTCTCTGCCGCACTTAAAGTTAACGCCGCAGCTGGAGCATTTACGGTAACATCGGTTGTGGCCGTACAGTTTGTTAAGTTATCTGTTACTACAATGGTATAGGTTCCATCAGCTAAACCTGTCAGAGGAATTGTGGTTCCTGTTTGGTTGCTACCATTGAAATTAGCTGGACCTGTTACTGCGTAATCGTAATCTGTATTGAAATCGGCGACAGTAAATGAGATTTCACCATCGGTGTCACCTAAACACGTAATATTGCTTATTAATTGTCCAGACACATTGATTTGTGAAACTGGATTTATTGTAAAGGATTCATCATAAGTACATCCTTTGTCATCGGTCACCCTAAATGTATAGGTGCCTGGAGCTAGACCATCAAAATCCGCAGAACCTCCGGTTGTTGAAGTAGCCGCGATTGGAGCTGGAGCTACAATTTCAAATACGAAAGGAGTATTTCCATCTACAACGGTGGCAGTAACATCGGATGTTAATGCTGGACAGTTTGGTGTAGTTGCAGTAAAAGTTAAATCTGAAGGAGGGTTTAATGGATCAAAAGTTATTCCGTTGGTTACGAATGTACAGTTGTTGGCATCTCTAATAGTGATGTTGAAAGTTCCATTTGTAAGGTTCGAGAAGGTCTCGGCCCCCACTCCATTAACGAAATTGACACCATCAATACTATACTCATATGGGGCTGTACCACCGGCTACATTTTGAGCTTCAATAATACCATTTTGCAAACAGGTATAGTCCTGAATTAATGCGGCGTCTCCACTAATTCCTGAGGTTGGGCCACTGATGTTATAGTTTTCAAAAAAATCGCACGAAGCACTTCCCTTCCTTTGGTTTACACGTACAGTATAATCTCCCTGCGGTAGGTTGGTAAATGACCCTGAAGTGTTAGTTGCTATTTCCGTTCCTGTTGAATCAATTAAAAAGAACTCAACTTGATAACCATTGGTGCTTATTAGATTGAAGGAAATAGTTCCGTCCGAAGCTCCGAAACAGGTTTCATCCGTGGATGCCGTTGTATAATCAATAGATGGTTCAAAAAAGATTGTAACCGTATTGGAAATGGCGCTACAGTTATTTCTGTCAACCACCACAAAGGTGTAATCTCCTGGGTCGAGAATATCAAAAATTACACTAGTTTGATATTCACTTGCTGGTATATCACCTACGGTTGGATATGAAATAACCGTTGTTCCTCCATCATCAACAAAAGACCAAATTGCATAGGTGTGTGGAGTTTGTCCTCCAGTCGATTCCATCTGAATATTACCCTCTCTACAGGTAATATGCTGAGAAACTCTGGCATTAAGGTCTAAATCTGTTAAATCATTTATGGTTACCTGTTCTGTATAAATACAACCATCATCAGTTGAAACATCAACATCATACACACCATCATTCAAATTTTCAAAAGTATAGTTGTTATCTGAAGAGGGTCCAAAAGTGTCAACAGTAGTTCCTCCCTGTGATATTTCATAATAATATTGTGGCTCTACATTTAGCACTGAGATGGCAATCTCCCCAAGACCGTTACAATCGGTATCTGAAGGGACAACATCAACTTGAAAATCACGGGTAAGGATTCCAATATTATCCAGCACAAAAATACACCCGTCAACAACGCCTTGTTGTCTCATTTCTACGGTATATGCGCCGTTATTTGTAATGTCAAAACTTGGATTTGAGTTGTATCCAACAAGCTCGTTTCCAGTTGCTTGGTCAATCAACCTATACTCGTAATCCAATGGCATATTGGTAATGGTGATATTCCCATCGCTTGAACAAATGATATCCCTTGAAGTGTATTGAGGGTCTAATGGGTTCTTGAAAATGTTGAAGTAAAAACGACTAAAACATCCATTTAAATAATTGATCACCACCCGATATTGGCCAGCATCTGAGGCTAAGAAATCACCACCTGTACCAACGGTATTCCATGTACAGGAGTTGTCTGTATTCGCGCAATCTTGGGTTGCGGCAGTACAACTGGTTTCATCCAATTGCTCCCAAACAATGCTGTTGGCATCAGGAATATTTATTTGAACCAATTCCGTATCGTTCAGTCCGCACAAAAAGATTTGCGGAAGCTCACTACCATCATTGGGGCAGGTCACTATTTCGCCTTCCACAGTATTCGAAGTGTCATTGATCAATGCTGTAATCGGATTGGATTGTGTTATCCCAAAAAGTTCAACTGTGATGATTTCTTGGAACCCTTTACAAGGATCGGCAACTATTTTGTCTACAATGTAAATCCCGGTATCCGTTACCAATAAGGTACTAGGGTCAGCATCTGGATCTCCATCATTTAAAACGGTATCACCAGCATCAATGACTGAGTTGCCATTATTATCCAAATACCAGATATAAGAATCGAAATTGTCACCAGCATCTAAGACCACATTATCTCCACAAAGCTGTACGGTTCTTGAAAAATCACAACTATCAAGGTCATCTAACAGAAAGTTGGTTGCACCTGGAGTGGTAAAACCGCAATTATCAAAGTCAGAAACACTGGGGTCATCACTAATTTGATTCGCGTTAATGCTACCTTCGTACGTTGAATATGCAAGGTTTTGGATAATATCGGTACACGCGTCAATAAAATCGAAACAGTTCTGTGCGACTTGCACTCGAATACGTATTTCTGATATTGGATCTCCTTCTTCAACAAGGTTATCCGGGATGTCAAATACCACTTCACGTGTGGCCGGAGTATAGGTATAGGTTACTCCAGGAGGTAAGGTCATTACCGTTTCATCCAAAGTAACGTTTATTGGAAGAACGTCTCGAATCGTGTAGTTCGTAGCATCATCATTACCAGTATTGACAAATGAGAGTACGTAATCTAATACCTGTCCTAAATTAACGCCAAGCCCAGTGATATCATTACCACCAATGTCTTCCACCTTTTTTTCTAAAACGATGTCAGGCTCAATAATTTCTACGCCAAATGTTACAAGGAAAGAAGCAAACCAGTCTCCGCTGGTTCCTAGTCTTAGAGTTGCACTGGTGTCGCCATTATCAATAATACTATTGCTTGGATTATTCAGGTCAAAAACATCTGAATCGAAACCAATTGCATTGGTACTGTTTATGTTTCTGGAAGTGACATTGGCGCCATCTTCACTAATGGTTGAATTGAAAAAATTATTGCTTGGATTCGCTGAATCCGAAATAGCTGTAAATGTTGAACTACTGTTAGAAACGATACCAAAAGTATCTCCTGACAAAGAAGTTTCACCCTCCAATGTGCTTACTCCGATACGTGCATTTACGGGTCCAACGGGAATGGTATTAAATCCTGAAACCGTAATATCAGCAGTGCTATTACCAGATTGTGTGGTGATACCCTCATAACCATCAAAAACAGAAATGTACTTTCCAGGCAGTGTTGGGTTTTCATAGATAACAACCAAGGTCCAACCGGCAACACCATAAGTAGTGGCACCTCTAGTTCCTCTGACATTACCCACAAAATAATCTCCTGTGGGATCTGCTAATCCGGCTAAGATGTTTGTTACATTCTTATAACATACGTATGGGTCGTTTGGTAAAATATTATATCCGTCTACGATAACATCATCTTCTTCTCCAACGGGATCGGCGGCAGTATCTGCTTGAAGGTCTATATAAGTTGCGCTGCCAGGAACTCTCAGTTTAACCTGGGTAACATCATAATGATTTGGGTCATCGGTATAACCACTTTCATAACGACTTCTATGATCTCCATCTCGTTCAACATCGTAGTTACCAGCCCAGTACAGTCCTGCCCAATAGATTTGGGAACAAGATGGTAATGAGAGGGTTGAACTACTAGAGTTGAATGTTGTGGGATCTGAATCGATATCCACATATTCTACGTGAAGACTATTGTTACTTCCATTCCCATTGTATGGTGTATTCACATCGTGTCCGTTTGAGACACTGTTCATTACACTATTGGAGAGAAAAGTATAGTCCCCTTTTATATTAAGGTAGGTGTTGCCATTATCTGAAAGCCTTGGTGTAAAAGGCACTTCCTGGGCTTGCCCCTTTAAGCCAATAAACCAGATGCCTAAAAGGCATATTACAGTTTTAAGAAAGTGATTGGTCATTTTTAACTATTGGAGTTTGGTTTCACCCGCATGATCCACATTTCGTCGTCATACGAGGCGTTTAGTTTGGAATAGTATGAGGTTAGTGCATTGTTCCAGGTTTGGTGCTTTTTTAAATACACATACCTGTAGTTGTTTTCTGGATTTATGAAATAGCTCGCATTCAGTCCTTTGGCATTCAAATCTTTAACAAAACGCTTAGCGTTTGAAGCATTTTTGAATACGTTGGCAATAATGTAAAAGCCAGAACCCAGTCCATTTATTTTGTAGGTTGAATAGGAAACTTGGGAAAGGTTTCCTTTGGATGGATTAATATTTTTATGAAGCACATTGTCTTCATACTTAGATTTTTCTTTGTTGTTTACAGCTACAAGTAGTTGACCCCCTGAGCTATTGGTGTCAATGCCATTGACATTCATGACCCATGCATCACCACTATAAGAACCATCAAGTTTGGTGTGGTAAGCATTAATCGCTTCTTTTTTGTTTTGATAACCCTTTAAGTACACATAATTGAGTCCATTTTTTGGGTTGATGAAAAAACCGCCATCAATGCCCTGGGTCTGTAACTTGTCCAAAAATGCGGTAGCATTGTTTGGGTTTTTAAAAACATTGGCGATTAGATAATGACCGCTTTCCACATTTGGAATGGAGTATGATCTAAACCTTCTTTTTGTGTTTCTTTTTAACCTTCGCGTAGTCTTGTCTCGCTTAACAGAAGATGTTTTGGTAACGGCCGTATTGTTGTTGTCCAATCGAATAACCTTCTTTGCAGCCGTAGTGTTGGACAATCCATGATTAGCCAAAGGTTGTGTTGTGCGTTTGGTAATAACGTCCATGGTGTCAGCATTGGCGAAATACATTTCTTTAGCTTTTTCTTCAAGTTGTGGCATTTCCCCCCTGGTTTCGCGTTTAACCATTTTCATTACCGTTTCGAAACGTCTTTCCAAGTCCTGCTTGCGCGTGCTTTCTATAGAATCTTGACGTAATAAAAGCTCGTCAAGAATAGCATCATTTTCAGCCAGTTTGTTCTGTAACCTCTGGATTTCTAAATCCTTTTCCGAGAGCGTTAAGTTTTCCTGTGGAATTGAATCCGACTGAACTAAATCTTCAAAATCGTCTTCTAACAGTACCCTGTCTTCGGTAAGATTAGGCGTGAAAGAGTAGGCCAGAGATACTTCGTGACTTAACCCAAAGTTTTCAAAACTGTTCGACAATCCTTTCTCAACGGTATAACCAATTGAAAGACTTTTGTTGAGGTTAAATCCTAGTCCGGCAGAAGCACCATAAAAATCATCATATCCAGCCTGCAACCATCCTAGTTTTGGAAGGTCTAAAATGAGGTTCCCTCCCAAAGTAATATCCTCCTCACCGCGCTTACGCACCCTTGCTAGAGGCATTAACCTTGCTTGTTCTAGAAGGCCGGCAGCATTTTCGAACTGATGGGTATATTGCAAATGACCAGAGAACGTTTTCTCCGTAAAATCGGTTACTGATTCACTGGTTTTTAGGTTGTAATCAAATAGATTTTCAGCAAATCCACCGATATCAAAATTGCCAAAAGAAAGGTTGAATCCTGGTTGAAAAGTAACAAGCGAACTACTTTCCAAAGTATTTAGGAAAGGATCAATATCTACGGTGTTTGCACGACTTTGGTTAAATGCACTTTGATAGTATGAAAAGTTGGCTCCGAATGTGAAATTACTTTTTGGACTCAAACGCACACCATATGCATAATTTGCGTGCACCCCGAAGTTATTAAACAAACCTTCTCGGTTAGTAAACAGACTCATACCGACCCCACTACGATCACCTACTCTACCGCTATAACTAAGAAAATAGACCTGATTGTTGTCATCAAAAGATACCGATTGGTTTCTGTGAAAGAGATTGATGTACGACTTGTCTTCCCGAACGGTTGAAAATGTAGGATTAATCAAAAACCTATTAAACTTTAATAAGTTTTGAGAGGGGACATTATATGCGACAAAGGGATTCTCTTCCTGACCCTTTACCCCGGTAAAGGCAAGCATAAGAATGATTAGTAGTAAGAGTTGAGGTTTGTTTGTTTGCATTATGGCTATCTGATGACCGTTATGGTTCCTTGTTTTAGGTTTTCACCGCTCCTTGCTACGGTATAGTAGAAAACCATACTTTGTTTATTAAATAATGTTGTTGATTCTGGCCAATTATTCTCGTAGTTGGATTGACTAAAGATTTCTTTACCTCTTTCGTCATATATAGTAACCAACACATCATCTTTTCGAGAATATGTATTTGGAAGAATCCACAAATCGTTGATGCCATCACCATTTACGGTAATAACATTAGGTATTGCAAAGTTGTCTCTGTAGGAAACTGTAACTACCCTGTTCAGGGTACAATTACCAAAATTGGCTACCAGTAGATACTGTCCTTCTGTTTGGAAATCATATGAATCTAGAGTGCCTAAAAGCGTATTGTTTGCATCAAACCATTCATAGGATTCAGCTCCACTTGCCGTTACCGTTTCAGTTTCACCTTCGATGATAATCAAATCCTCGGGTTGGTCTAAAACCAGTAAGGATTCATCAAAGGCATTAATAGTTACTTCATTGGAAACAACAGGACAATCATGAGTTGTTATTGTTAATTGGTAAACACCGGTTTCAGCAGCATTGATTGTTTCTGATGATGTATCTATGGTTACGCCGTCTCTGGTCCACTCAAAAGTTTCACCGGTCAGGCTTTCCGAGCTATTGAAAACAATCGGATCTGCTCCTTCACATAATACGGTTCCGTTAGAGGTAATATTTAAGGATAGGTTGGTAACCAAAGAAATAGGCAAATCGTTTGAAGATGCATTGAACGTATTCAATGTACCCTCTAATGTATAGGACCCATTATTTTGGAAATCTGATATTGTTATTGTTTTAGAGGTCTCACCGGATACGGTGGATCCATCATGTAACCATTGGTATGAAAAAGAAGATTCTAAATCGGAGGTAACATCTGTTCTTGCACCGGACCCCCCAACTGCATTGATAGCAGAAAGGCTAATGGTTGCATCTGAATTTTGACATGAAGCATAAGCTCCGGCATATGCGATAACGAATTCAAAAGAATCTGGAGAAACAACTGTTGTATTTTCAGAATCTATAGGAGCACCTGAACATCCTCCTCCTGTTTCAGTAACTGTGGCATGGTATACGCCAGTCTCATTTATTATAACGGTGCTATTGGTTTCACCTGAAATAGCAACGCCATCCTTGTACCATTGATATGTGGGTGTGGTTGCTGATGTTGAAACCGTTAAAGTTTTAGTTTGAGAGGGTAGCAAAACAATGTTTGCATCATTTTCTCTCGTTACCGTGAAATCACCTAAGTTTCTTATGGTAATAGATGAAGAACGCTCCAAACAAGCAGAAGGTCCGTCAACTTCAACTTCATAATCACCTTCAAACCCCGAAGAGCTGGTATTCACATTATAAGTATGGGCCTCTAAGGTTGGGCCAGCAACGATAGCTCCGTCTTTATACCAAGTATAGGTAAGTCCAGAACCGCTGATGTTTGCTTCTAAAGTGTGGGCATCACCGGCACAAAGTCCGATATCTGCTGAACCATTGATTGCGATGCCTTGGCTTGTACCTGTAGTTACCTCAATAGTATTTGAAAGGGTGTTTGCCGAACCTGAACATACGGACCCGTAATCTAGTTCTACATAATACATACCTGGGGTTGATACTGTAATTTGTTCTGTTTTTTCAACTAAAAGCGTACCACTTCTATACCAATTGTATTGATAAGTGTTAGCATTTGGAATGTTATGTGGGGAAAGAACTATGGATGCACCCCCACAAAGCTGAATTTCTCCTCCTGGTGGAATTGTACCGCTAGCATCCTCGCTTATTAACAAAGGAGAACTATAGTCAACATAGTGCATTGGATAGGCGTCCGATGCGGGACTTGTTTTGGCTGGACTTGTGCTACGAACACGCATTTTGTAGCTTTCTCCGCGAACATCCGTTGGCACCGCGAATTGAAACTCAAAATCAAAAGTTGCATTTTTGTCACCTAATCTGGCGAGCTCTCTAGGCGCACCAAAATTCCCATTGGCATCGGAAAGCTCAAGAACAAATTCGTTATCGGAATCAACCATCGGAGGGTTCCAAGTAAAGTTTACGAAATATTCATTGAAACTATCTGAGGCACAGGCCGCAGTCCACGCAGAGTTACCTGCTAGGTTGGGGTTGTCAGCAGCTTCAGGTTTGTTAAGCACCTGAGCTTCGGAATAGGTGACCGCAAGTAGAAAAATTGCGGCAGCGGCCACAAGAATTCGATTATATGAACTAGTTTTTTCCATCAGCGTTAGTTTTAAGAGGTTATGGGCAATAATGCCCTCCAGTTGCGCCCCTTAATTTTGTTCAGTTCTTTCCGGCGGGTTCAGCGCCGACTATTTCATATAATATTCCAATAACAAATATGATTTTATTTTGCCCGAATGGAAAGATATTGTTGTCGGGGACACTAAAACTGTTGTGAAATGGCCTTCTTTGTATACAGTTTAACCATTCATCGACTATAAACACTGGTTTTTACTACCTTTGCGCTTCAAATTTTGGTTATGGGTGAAGAAGAGAGATCACTGAATTTTATTGAGCATATTGTTGAGGATGATTTGGCTAATGGATATGACAAAAGCCATCTTCGTTTTCGATTTCCGCCAGAGCCAAATGGATACCTCCATATTGGCCATGCAAGCTCTATTTGTCTGAATTTCGGCTTGGGGTTGAGATATAATGCACCGGTTAACCTTAGGTTTGATGATACCAATCCGGCAAAGGAGGAAAAGGAATATGTAGACGCTATAAAAAAAGATGTGGCTTGGTTAGGATATGAATGGGAAACCGAATGCTATGCTTCAGATTACTTTCAGCAACTATATGATTGGGCCGTTGAGCTTATCAAGAGCGGAAAGGCATATGTTGATAGTCAAAGTTCGGAAGAAATGGCTGAACAGAAGGGAAGTCCGACGGAGCCAGGTAAGGAAGGACCGTTTCGTAATCGCTCTGTTGAAGAGAATCTGGAGCTGTTCGAAGGAATGAGAAATGGGGAATTTGAAGAAGGCACCCACGTACTTCGAGCTAAAATTGATATGGCCTCGCCCAACATGCTAATGCGGGATCCCATTATGTACAGAATTTTACACAGACCACATCATAGAACAAATACCGATTGGTGTATTTATCCAATGTACGATTGGACCCATGGGGAAAGCGACTATATTGAACAAGTCTCTCATTCCCTATGCACATTGGAGTTTTTACCTCACAGAGAACTGTATAATTGGTTTTTGGACCAATTGGTAGATTCTAGAAAGTTGAGACCAAAACAACGAGAATTTGCCAGAAGAAACCTTAGCCATACTGTAGTTAGCAAGCGAAAGTTGCTACAGTTGGTAGAGAATGGAATCGTTGATAGTTGGGATGATCCAAGAATGCCTACCATTTCAGGTTTAAGAAGAAGGGGCTATACTCCGGAATCGATAAGAAGTTTTGCTGATACCATTGGAATTGCAAAGCGGGAAAACATTGTTGATGTGTCGTTATTGGAATTTCATGTTAGGGAACACTTGAACAGAATTGCACCTAGGGTAATGGCCGTTCTGAACCCTTTGAAATTGGTGATAACCAATTATGAAGAAGGGAAAGAAGAATGGTTGGAGGCGGAGAATAATCCTGGGGACGAGTCTGCGGGAAGCAGAGAGGTGCCATTTTCGAGAGAACTTTATATTGAGCATGAGGATTTTCGTGAAGAAGCAAATCGGAAGTTTTTCAGATTAAAGCTTGGAGGGGAAGTAAGACTTAAAAATGGTTATATCATAAAGGCTGAAAGCTGCACCAAGGATGAAAAGGGAAATGTTGTTGAGGTTCAATGCACCTATGACCCGAAAAGTAGAAGTGGAAGCGGTACTGAGGAAAGTTTACGAAAAGTGAAGGGAACTTTGCATTGGGTATCTATTCCCCATGCAATTTCTGCTGAAATTCGATTGTATGATCGTCTTTTTACAGATGCTTCGCCCGACACACACAAGGACAAAGATTTTATGGATTTTGTAAATCCTGATTCCTTAACAAAGGTTACCGGATATTTGGAACCCAGTTTGAAAGATGTTGAGATTGGGGATCTATTTCAATTTCAGCGTCTAGGGTATTTTAATGTGGACTCCGATTCGACTGCTGAAAAATTAGTTTTTAACAGAACGGTTACTTTGAGGGACACCTGGGCTAAACTGGAGCAAAAATCGTAGTATAGAATTTTTCTATCCACATCACACAATACCATTTGGTTTAATTATTAAAAACCTCTTGTTTTAAAGGGTTTTCTGAGGGTTTTATAAATCTACGGACAAAAGGGTTGACCTTTGTTTTAAAATGACAAGTAGCATCGTTATAATAGAAAAATGTTGGTTTTGAGTCCTGGGAACCGGATTTGAAGTTTTCTAAATATTGAAAAAGAAAAAGGGAGCAATATTGCTCCCTTTTTTATTTGGATGATTGTTGGGTTTTACTCTTTTTTATTTGTGGTTCCTGTTTTCTTCATTTGCTCTCCAATCATATTGCTCGCCGTAAATGATGCAACCATATTATTTAACATATCACTACCTGCTTGGGGAGAGTTTGGAAGTAAGATTAGATTGGTATTGGTCTCTTCTCCGATGGATTGTAAAGTATCGTAATGTTGGGTAACAACAATCAAAGCAGATGCTTCTTGCGAATTGATGCCAACTTTGTTCAAAACTTCAACAGACTCTTCAAGCCCTCGGGCTATTTCGCGACGTTGATCAGCAATACCCTGTCCCTGCAATCTTTTACTTTCAGCTTCGGCCTTAGCTTTTTCCACAATTAGGATTCTAGCGGCGTCACCCTCAAACTGTGCTGCAATTTTTTCACGTTCCGAGGCATTGATTCGGTTCATGGCCTCTTTTACCTGAGCATCAGGATCAATATCTGTTACTAGGGTTTTTATGATGTCGTAACCGTAGTCTAGCATCGCATCTTGCAATTCTGATTTTACGGCAATAGCGATGTCATCTTTTTTTACGAACACGTCGTCCAATTTCATTTTTGGAACTTCGGCACGCACTACATCAAAAACATAAGAAGTAATTTGGTCGTGGGGATATTCCAATTTGTAAAATGCTTCGTAAACTTTTTCTTTGATTACAACATATTGAACGGACACCTTAAGTTTTACAAAAACATCATCTAAAGTTTTGGTTTCAATAATAACATCCAATTGTTGGATTTTTAATCCCACGCGGGCAGCAATGCGCTGCACAAATGGAATTTTAAATTGTATCCCTGAATGGCGCACACTTGTAAACTTACCAAAAGTCTCTATCAAAACTGCAGTTTGCTGCTTAACAATAAAGACTAATGAGAAAAAGATAAAACCTGCAACAAGTAATATTGGGATGAGGTATGCTAGATTCATGACAGATAAGTTTTAAGTTAAGAAGTTAAAGTACAAAAAGACTGTAAGATATGAGTAGCTAACAATCAAGTTTTGTTACAGATTGTTCAATTGCCAAGAGAATTGATGGCGGTAGAAATCCGTTTTAGACTTTCTTCTTTGCCAATCATTTCCAAAATATCAAACAAATGTGGGCCTTTCATATCGCCCACAATAATCAATCTTAATGGTCCCATGACTTTTCCAAAGGAAAGCTCCTGTTCCGTAATCCAGTTTTTAACCTGGGCTTCAATATGGGCAGAATTAAAATTGTTGCAACTATTTAAAATATTAGCAACGTTTTGCATAAGTTGAGGCGTATCTTCCTTCCATTGTTTTTTCACCATTTTTTCATTGTAGGTGTTAGGGGCTTCAAAAAAGAAGCTTGAAAGGCTCCAAAAATCCGAAATAAAGTTTGCTCGTTCCTTGATCAAGGAAACTACCTTTTCAACATGATCATGGTTGACGGCTAATTCGGATAGAGATGGGGAGCTATTTTGAAGATATCCTATAAAAGCAGATGCAAGGGCTGAATCACTTTTAGTCTGCAAGTAGTGATGATTGTACCACTTCGTTTTTTCAGGATCAAATCGTGCTCCGGATTTATTGACGCGCTCTAGACTGAAAGCTTGAACCAATTCATCCAATGAGAACAGTTCCTGTTCTGTGCCTGGATTCCATCCTAAAAGCGCTAAAAAGTTGACTACCGCTTCAGGAAAAAACCCCGATTCACGGTAACCTTGGGATTCATTCCAGGATAATGGAAAAACTGGAAACCCTCCTTTTTCGCCGTCCCGTTTGCTCAATTTCCCCTTTCCGACAGGTTTCATAATCAATGGAAGATGGGCAAACTGAGGAGCATCCCATCCAAACGAATTGTAAAGTAGTTGATGCAATGCTAAGGAAGGAAGCCATTCTTCACCACGGATTACATGGGTAATTTTCATAAGATGATCATCGACAATATTGGCCAAATGATAGGTTGGCATGCCATCACTTTTGAAAAGGATTTTATCATCTAGAACGTTCGTGTCTATTTTGATTTCCCCTCGGATAATGTCCTTCAGAATCAAAGTCTCATCTTGGGGAGATTTATATCGAATAACATAGTCCTCACCCGCATTCAATTTTTGTTGAACTTCTTGGGAAGTCAATGAAAGAGAATTTGAAAGCTTTAAACGGTTATGCCAATTGTAGATGAATGTTTTGCCTTTTGCCTCATGGTCTTTTCGATGAAAATCCAAATTTTCCTGTGTGTCAAAGGCGTAGTATGCATGCCCAGCTGCTATTAATTTTAGCGCATAGTCTTGGTATAAATGTTTGCGCTCGCTTTGCCGATATGGGCCTACTTCACCCTCTTTTCCAGGCCCTTCGTCAAAAGGAATGCCACACCAATTTAAAGCGTCGATAATATAATCTTCGGCTCCCTCAACATATCTATTCTGATCGGTATCCTCAATACGAAGCACAAAATCTCCGTTATGTTTTTTAGCAAACAGATAGTTGAAAAGGGCGGTACGGACACCACCAATGTGCAAAGGTCCTGTGGGACTGGGAGCAAATCGAACCCGAACTTTTTGACTCATCATAAGATTTTGAATCGCAAAGATACTATTTGCTTAAGCAGCAAAAAACTGGAATGAGATCTTGATTTAACAAAATGTTTTCAGGACAATTCCAAGCTAACAGGTATCTTGGTAGTAAATAAGACCAAAGTTGGAAGCTTACAACAACATTATAAAGAAACTGAACGAGTTTAGTAGAAAGTTCTACTTAAAACGTTTGGTGAGCGGAAGTATTTTATTTCTGGCGCTAGGACTTCTTTTTGCTTTGGCTATAATGTTCTTGGAGTATTCGCTTTGGCTGAACCAGAATTGGAGATTGTTTTTGTTTGTTGTTTTCGTTGCTGTGGAGCTGTCTCTTTTGTATAAGTTTATTTTGACTCCTATATTTTACCTCTTCAAATTAAAGAAGGGCTTGTCCAATAAGGAAGCATCAAACCTGATTGGCAAACACTTTCCAAATATAGACGATAAGTTATATAATCTATTGGAGCTTTCCGAGAACAATAACAAGTCTGAGTTGTTATTGGCGAGTATCGAGCAAAAGAGTCATGACCTGAGTAAGTTTAGATTCGCAAATGCTATTGATTTTAAAGACAGTCTAGGTTATATTAAGTATGCTGTAATTCCTTTGATAATACTTGGCATTGTCTGGATCTCTGGGAATATTGTGGATTTTGTTAATTCGTACACTAGGGTTGTAAACTATGATGTGGCATATGAACAACCGGCGCCCTTTACATTTAGGTTGTTAAATGAGAAATTGGAAGTGCTCGACAATGAGGCATTAACAGTTCAGGTGGAAACAATCGGGGATGTTAAACCGGAGAACGTGTTCATTGTGGTTGATAGTGAACAAATGCTGTTGCAAAAGACTGAAGGGATATTCACTTACAAGTTTGAGGCTCCCGTTACCGAAAGCAATTTTTACCTTACCGCCAATGGGTGGGATTCTAGAATTTATTCTGTAAAAAGCTATAGCACCCCTTCACTTGTTGATTTCAAGATGAGCTTGAATTACCCTGGCTACCTAAACCGGCCTTCTGATGTTGTTACAGGAACCGGTAATGCCGTTGTTCCTGAAGGAACAAGTGTTACATGGGAGATAGAAGGAAAGAATGT
Organism: Flagellimonas rhodophyticola; assembly: GCF_049332665.1. Lineage (NCBI taxonomy): Bacteria > Pseudomonadati > Bacteroidota > Flavobacteriia > Flavobacteriales > Flavobacteriaceae > Flagellimonas > Flagellimonas rhodophyticola. Next base: position 684,149 of record NZ_CP186326.1, read on the forward strand.
CGAAGAAATTAAGATGTCGATAGTAGATACATCAATTGTTTTTGTCAAGGATGGAAATGTTTTTACAAAGAGCCGTCGAATAAGTAACGATTTCATGTATGAATTGAGCACTTCCAATTCTAATGTTGAAAGCTTTGAGAGACTTGGATATCAATTAGAGGTAATTAAGGATGCTTACCCTGTAATTCAAGTTGAGCAAATAATGGACTCTATTAATCCGAACCAATCATTTTTCACAGGGCAGGTCTCCGACGATTATAAGGTTAAAACCATATCTGTTGTTTGCTACCCCTTGGATGATAGAGAAAATGTTCAGCGTATAGTTCTGGAATCACCTAATTCAAATGTGCATCAGTTCTACTATACTTTTCCGTCAGGTTTTCAATTGGATGAAGGGAAGAATTATAAATTGTTTTTCGAAGTACTTGATAATGACGGACTTAGAGGTGGTAAGGTTGCAAGGAGTAGGCTCTTTGACACATCGTTATATGACGATAATCAGCTAAAAAACAGAGAGTTAGGTTTTCAGGAAAGCGTTTTAAAGAACTGGGATAAATCACTCGAAAAGTATAGGGAACAACAAGAAACACTCTCTAGAATCAATGATAAGCAAAAGGAGGGTAGCAGCATAGACTTTGATGATAAAAATGAAATAAAGGACTTTTTAAAAAAACAGGAAGAGCAGGATAAATTGATGGAGAAATTTAGCCGGCAATTGAAGGAGAGCTTGAATAACGATGAGTCTTCTGATGAAATGAAGAGAATGCTTCAAGAAAGGTTAGAGCGGCAAGAATTGGAAGCGAAGAAGAATGAAAAGCTTCTGGAGGAATTGAATAAACTATCGGATAAAATTAACAAGGAGGAGTTAAAGAAGAAACTGGAAGAGCTGGGTAAAAAGCAAAATGCCGGAGCAAGAAATTTAGAGCAGATATTAGAGCTTACAAAACGATATTATGTTACGGAGAAGATGTCTCAACTATCCAAAGAACTGGAAAAGCTTGGTGATAAACAGGAGAAATTAGGCGAGCAAGATAAGGCGGAAAAGGAAGTTAAGAAACAGGAAGAGCTTAATAAAGAATTCGAAAAACTTTCAAAAGAGATAGATGATTTGAAACGGGACAATGCGGATTTGAAAAAACCAATTGAAATTGATGTGTCTGATAAAAAACAGGAATCTGTTAAAAAGGATCAAAAGGAAGCTTTAGAGGAATTGGATAAGAATGATAAAGAGGTTCAAGATGAAGAAGGGGATAAAAATTCTACTACCAAAGCATCCCAAAAGCAAAAGTCGGCAGCGCAGAAGATGAAAGAAATGAGTAAGTCAATGCAGCAAAGCGCCGCAGGCGGGGGTGGTTCATCAGATGCCGAGGATGCCGAGATGCTAAGGCAAATTCTGGATAATCTTGTTACTTTTTCTTTTAAACAGGAGGGCTTACTTGAGAATGTTGAGAATGCTGACGTTGATGTTTCCCAATTTTCAAGAACAGTTCGAGACCAAAAGGAGTTGAAGAGATTGTTTGAACATGTTGATGATAGTTTGTTTGCACTTTCCTTACGGAGGGCAGAGCTGTCAGAGTTTGTCAATGAACAGATTACGGAGGTATATTATAACATAGATAAATCGTTAGAAAGTATTGCGGATAATCAAATTTTTCAAGGGGCTTCCCATCAACAATATGTTGTTAATTCCACTAATGCTTTAGCGGATTTTTTAGCAAATGTTTTAGACAACATGCAGCAAAGCATGCAGTCCGGTCAGGGAAGTGGTCAGGGTGGAGGTGATTTTCAATTGCCGGATATAATAGAGGGACAAGAGGGAATTGGAAAGAAGATGAATAGCGAGGGCGAGGGACAAAGTGGTGAATCTGGGAAACCGGGCAAACAGGGACAGGTTAAGGAGGGAGAGTCTGGCCAGGAAGGCAATGGGGGGAACTCAAAAGATAGAGATGGTTCGGATAAAGGTGGCGATGGAAGGAATGGAGCCGGCGAGAACGGGCAAGGGGAAAATGGCCAAGATGGAGACAATGAAATGGGGTTGAGCGAGATTTATGAGATATATAAGGAACAACAGTTTCTGAGGGAGCAACTGGAGAAACAGTTAGAGGATATGATAGATACTGCCGACAGAAACTTGGCAAAGAAGTTGATCCAGCAAATGGAAAATTTTGAGAATGACCTTTTGCAAAACGGTATCACACAACGAACACGTAGCAAGGCTAACACCATACAGCATCAACTGTTGAAATTGAAGAACGCTTCTTTAAAACAGGGTAAACAAAAGGAAAGAAAAAGCACCACTAATCAAGGCCAGTTTACGAATCCAATTATAACTAAACCTGGGGTGCTGGAGGAGCTTGGCAATGATGTTGAAATATTAAATAGACAAGCATTACCTTTGCGGCAAAATTACGACAAGAAGGTAAAGGTTTATTTTAAGAATGATTGATTTCCATTTTGAAACAAACTTCAGTTTAAAAGAACTAACGCAATACTCCGACTGGATAACTAGGATTATAGAATCTGAAGGGAGGGAAACGGGTAAGGTTGACTACATATTTTGCTCAGATGATTATTTGTTGGAGATGAATCAAAGATATTTAAACCACGACACTTTTACTGATATTGTTACTTTCGATTACTCTGAGGAAAAGCTTATTTCGGGAGATATATTTATCTCGATTGATAGAGTTAAAGACAATGCGGTTAGCTTTAATGTTGATTGTCAAGAAGAGCTTTTACGGGTTATGAGTCATGGAGTATTACACCTTATCGGTTATAAGGATAAAGGTGAAGACGAAATTAAATTGATGCGAAAAAAGGAGAACGAAAAGATTAAATTGTTCCACGTGGAACCATAGATATGTTTGAGAAGGAATATGATGTTATAGTTGTTGGTGGAGGTCATGCAGGGGCAGAGGCGACGGCTGCCGCTGCTAACATGGGCTCCAAGACATTGTTGGTCACGATGAACCTGCAGACTATTGGGCAGATGTCATGTAATCCGGCTATGGGTGGCATAGCTAAGGGACAGATTGTTAGGGAGATTGATGCACTTGGTGGGTATAGTGGGATTATTACTGATAAGTCTGCCATACAGTTTAAAATGCTCAATAAGTCTAAAGGTCCGGCCATGTGGAGTCCTAGGGCACAGAACGACAGGATGCGTTTTGCTGAAGAATGGCGATTAGCTTTAGAGAACACCCAAAATGCGGATTTCTATCAAGAAATGGTTTCCGGCTTGTTAGTAGAAAAGGACAGGGTTGTGGGGGTTAGGACATCTCTTGGAATAGATATCAAGGCAAAGGCAGTTGTACTGACCAACGGCACTTTTTTAAACGGCTTAATCCACATTGGGGAGAAGCAATTTGGAGGCGGCAGAGCTGGTGAAAAGGCAGCAACGGGTATAACCGAGCAATTGGTTGATTTCGGCTTCGACAGCGGAAGAATGAAAACTGGTACGCCACCTAGAGTGGATGGAAGATCATTGGATTATTCTAAGATGATTGTGCAACCAGGTGATGAAAGACCCGATAAGTTTTCCTATCTAAAGACTCCTATTTTAAAAGAACAGCGGGATTGTCATATGACGCACACAAGTGCTTTAGTTCACGATTTGTTACGTGAGGGATTTGACCGTTCACCAATGTTCAATGGAAGAATCCAAAGTATAGGACCACGATATTGCCCGTCCATAGAAGATAAAATAAATCGCTTTGCTGAGAAAGACTCGCATCAAATTTTTGTAGAGCCAGAAGGATGGCACACTGTTGAGGTCTATGTGAATGGTTTCTCTACATCACTTCCAGAGGATGTACAGTATAAAGCACTGAAGTCGGTTAAAGGATTTGAAAATGTAAAGTTCTTTAGACCAGGTTATGCAATTGAATATGATTATTTCCCTCCAACACAACTGAAGCATACTTTAGAGACAAAATTGGTAAGCAACCTATACTTTGCAGGTCAGATCAATGGAACCACAGGATACGAAGAGGCGGCTTCTCAAGGGCTGATGGCTGGAATAAATGCGCATTTAAAAATAAACGAGAAAGAGCCTTTTATATTAAAAAGAGATGAGGCATATATTGGTGTTCTTATAGATGACCTAATCACTAAAGGAACGGAAGAGCCATATCGTATGTTTACATCTAGAGCTGAGTATAGAACTTTACTTCGTCAAGACAATGCCGATCTTAGGCTAACCCCAAAAAGTTTTGGGATTGGTTTAGCAACCAATCAGCGCATGGAACTAATGGAGAACAAACAAAAGCAATCAGATAGTTTTGTCGAGTTTTTTAGAAAGACAAGCTTTGTTCCTGATGAGATTAATCCGATACTTGAGTCTGTTGCCTCTTCGACGGTTAAACAATCCGATAAACTTTTTAAAGTATTTTCTAGACCCAAGGTAACAATGGATCATATGTTAAGCTTGGGTTCAGTTTCTAATTTTGTGAAAGAGAACCAAATTAATGCTGAAGTTTTAGAACAAGCTGAAATTCAGGTAAAGTATGCTGGATACATCGAAAAGGAAAAAAACAATGCCGATAAGCTACATAGACTTGAAAATGTGAAGATTCCAGAAGGGTTTGACTATTCCAAGCTAAAATCTTTGTCTTTTGAAGCTAGAGAAAAGCTGGAAGCAATAAGACCGGTTACTATTTCTCAAGCTTCACGGATAAGCGGGGTCTCCCCATCTGACATAAGCGTCCTTCTTGTATTTTTAGGGCGATAGGTATTTTTTGTTCCACGTGGAACAATTTTAATCACTCCTTTTAGGGACTTTATGGCTTGGTTTTTGATTCGATGATACAAATCGATTATCAGCCATGCGTAAAATGCTACTACCATTAATATTTCTAATGGCTTACAATTCATGTATCCCATTGAGGATAGCCCCAACAATTAAAGACTATAGGGTTGTTAAAGGGAAGAAATTTAAAAAAGGACTTCCAAAGAAAACCATGTTCATATTTGAAGACCCAAAAGAAGAAAATGAGTTTTACGACTACATCAACACAAAATTTGATTTGAATGACTACTATGTAGATGTAGAAATTCCATTTGAATTGGATGGGGAAGAGTTCTTTTTCTCTTTCTATGAGGTAGAAATACCAACCAAAACGATAAATCTCATTCCTTTGGTTATGGATGGAATCCTCAGTCAAACTACTGAAATGGATCCGGTGTTCGAAGATGTTCATACTTCAAGAATTGGAAACTGGTATCTAGCAATTGAAGTTTTTAGTGATAAAGAACAAGATTGCTTACATGAAAACTCACCCTATAAACAAAAGCTTTTAACGTATCTTGGTCAACTGAAAAATGAGTATTTGAATACAGTCAATTATAATGAAGTTGTTTTTAAGAACTAAGGATTTTTCAGTATCCGGGGAAAGTTTCGATCTGCATTATGATGCAGAACTTGATATGCTTGTAACACAGCCCCAACCAAATGATACGGCCTCCTATTATAATAGTAAGGAATATATTTCCCATACGGATTCCGTGGCTTCACTGACGGATAGATTATACCAGTGGGTAAAGAGGTACAACATTAAAAAAAAGATTAAAATAGCTGATAATCAGATAGTTAAATCTAAAAAACTCTTGGATTTTGGTGCGGGAACAGGTGATTTTTTGATTGAATCAAAGGCTAATGGATTCGAAATCAATGGAATAGAACCAAGTAAAATAGCCAGAGACAATGCTTTAAAAAAGGGGATACAGTTGTTTTCCCATCCCTCTGAAATTGAAGGAGAGAAGTTTGATGTAATTACTTTATGGCATGTTCTTGAGCACCTACCTAATTTGGATGATCAGCTAAAACTATTTAAAAACTTGCTGAATGAAGATGGGACTTTGATTATTGCCGTTCCGAACTATAAATCTTTCGACGCTAAGCATTATGGGCAGCACTGGGCAGCTTATGATGTTCCTAGACATTTATGGCATTTTTCAAAAACTTCAATTGTACGTCTTTTCGACAAGCATGATATGGAAGTCATATCCGTTAGACCAATGCTTTTTGATGCTTTTTATGTTTCACTACTTTCCGAAAAATACAAAGGCAGCAAAATTTATATGATAAAAGCTTTCGGTATCGGTCTTTGGTCAAACATCAAAGCGTATTTTTCAAAAGAGTATTCTTCCCTTATTTATATCATTAGACGAAAAACTAGCTTTTAGGTGCTTTCTATGCAGTTTTATACCAATGATAAGCGAATTCTCTCCGCATAAAGAGAAACTAGCTCTAAAGGCCATTTCCGCAGCCCGACAAAATCAACATTATTGATTTAAAACCACCAGGGCAATAATTATTTTCTATTGACTCACAAACCAACCTTTAGGATTACTTTGGGGATAATAACAACCATTAAAAAAGCTTTTCTATTTTTGCGCATCATTAAATAAGAGAAATGAAAAAAAGCATAGTATTACTAGTAGTTGTTTTAATAACAGCTTCTTGTCAACAGGACAAAATTGGATATGTAGACAATGTGAAGCTAATGGATGGCTACCAAGAGAAGGTTGATGTCGAAGCTAAGTTCAAGGCTAGAGCAGAAGTATTGGGAAAAAAGAGGGATAGTATTTCCCAGGCATTTCAGATAGAACTTCAAGCATTCCAGGCAAAGGCGCAAAAAATGTCACAGAAAAGTGCTCAAGAAGAATATGCAATATTGCAGCAAAGAGGACAATTTGTTGGCCAACAATTGCAGCAAGAGGAACAACAACTGCAAAAGAACAGTCAAACAGAAATGGATTCTTTGGTGAGTAAAGTAAAAAAAGAAATTAAAGCTTATGGCGAAGCAAATGCCTATACCTACATTCTAGGAGGTGGAGATGGTGGCGCAGTATTATATGGAAAAGATGCGCAGAACCTTACCGATGCGGTGCTAAAAATCTTGAATGATAAATACAAGAAATAAACATAGTAGAATCACAAAATTGAAAAGCCCACTCTATTAGAGTGGGCTTTTTTGTTTCCCTTTGCCAAATATATCCCAAAACCCAACGAGGATTTCTTCTAATTTTGTAGCTTAAATGTGCTCTAAAATAAGCCATGGCCAATTGTATTTTTTGTCGAGTTAAGAGTGGTCCAAATTCGTTTTTTTTGACCTGTATACTATGGAGCTTTGCTTTGTCTTCACAGATTTCAGATGATTATACTAGAAATGGGCTTGAACCAGAAAAAATATACTTACAACTCAGTTCAACTAAATTCACCACAAATCAAGATATATGGTTCAAGGCGATTGTCACAGACTCCAGAGACCATCTTCCAACCGAACGGAGTGGAGTACTTTATGTTGACTTGATTGACTCCAATGGCGAAATTGTTTCACATAGAATAGTTAAGCTAACCAATGGCATTGGTCATGGTTCCTTTAGGATTTTTCCAAAGTTTAATGGTCAATTTTTGATAAGGGCCTATACACAATGGAATAGAAATTTTGGAGAAAATCATATGTTCAAACAAGACTTAATGGTTTATCAGCTGACCAACCAAAACAGGCTTGGTTTGCAAGCTGCCCAACATGAGCAAAGCAAACTTCAGTTATCTGGTTCGGTTGAACCTCATGACAACATCGATTTGCAATTTTTCCCTGAAAGCGGCAAAATGGTTCATGGACTCATGAGCAAGGTGGCTTTTAAAGCCATAGGTTTTAATGGAAAAGCGAGAAAAGTTAATGGAACTATTTTAGATGATAGGGGAAAGGAAATAGTCGCTTTTGAAAGCAACTCCCTAGGCATGGGTTTTTTCTATTTAGTACCTGATAGCACCAAACACTATCGCGCACAGTTGATTTCAAAAACCAATTTTAGCACAAAGAGGATAATCAAATTACCAAAGGTGATGCAGCAGGGTAGCATTATATCTATTGAAAAAGTACCGAAAAAGTTAAGACTGCGTATAACCTCAACCAATCAAAATGATAGTATCGCTGTTAAGGTGAGCTGTAGAGCTGTGGATTATTTTCTTATTGAAGGAAAACTGGAAAATGGAAAACTTGTTTCCGAGGTGCAGTCAAAAAGCCTTCCTGATGGAATCATCGTTTTTACATTGATTAATAAAGAAGGTAAGTCAATTGCCGAGCGACTTGTTTATAATGAATCCGGTGATGAACTTCAGCTCAAGCTGTCCACCGATCAAAGGGAATATGACCGGCGTGCAAGAACAAAGTTGAATATTCAGCTTGCAAAAAGTGGTGAGGACCCATCATTTGCAAATCTTTCAATTAAGGTGATCAACAAAAACTTATGGCGTAAAGGGTTGGACAGATCCATTCGATCATATTTTTATTTAGAATCCGAACTCAGAGGTGTCATTGAAAACCCAGGGCATTATTTCAATAAAACAAACCCTAGCCGTAACACTGATTTAGAAGTATTACTGCTAACACAAGGTTGGCGCAACTACAAATACCCAGCTAAAAAACAAGGAAATCAATTTTTTTGGCCCGAGCCTGGGCTAATGGTAAAAGGTAAAGTCAATATCACTTCCTCTAATAACAAAAAAGAAAATGAGTTGGATTTGACATTGACCACCTTTGGGAAGGAAACCACCATATATACCCAAAGAACAGATAACCTAGGGAACTTCCAATTTTTGTTGGACGATGCATTTGGTCAGCCCATAAAGACTTTGCTAAGTGCTGATAAAAACGGGAAAAGAATAAAAAACCACACCATAATAATAGATACTTTTTCAAAGCCGAAAGCTGTTTTTAAATACAATCCTTTTCTGCAAGAGGGAGATACTACGGCTTCCCTCTTTTTGGAAGGAGAAAAAAGAAGGAAAAGAACAGAAGAAATATTGGATTCGCTTTATGGGGTAACTCAACTGGATGAGGTAATTGTTGAAGATTATAAACTGGATTCTGAACGAATTAAGTTCTATGAAAAATATGGAGTGCCGGATGTTATAATTCGAGGAGATTCATTGGTGCAACGACAAAAAAAATGGACTTACGGGTTATATAGTATTCTGATGGCCAATTACGGCAATGAAGTTCAGATAGAACGGTATTCGGATGGTTTTATGCTAGCACATATTGCAGGAGGGCCAACTTTGTTGATGGTGGACGGTAGGATGATTCAGCGACATGAATATGATTTTGTACCTCAAATGCCAGCAGGAATTATTGAAAACATAGAATTGATAAAATTTGCTAAATTCTTTAAATCCAGGTATTTGACCGTATTCCCAGAAACCAATGTTTTACAAGCACCATATGTGGGCCATATTATTTCTATAAACACAAAGGGGAAGATAGGCCTTCAAGGTACGGTTAAACCAATACATGAGAATTTCGATGCTACAATAGAAGTTTTCTCGCCAATAAAGGAATTCTATTCACCAAAATATGATGTGGACATTCCTAGAAATGAACAACAGCCCGATTTACGGTCATTGATTTATTGGAACCCAGATTTGATTTCCGACGGGACGGGAATGGTGTCCGAAAGTTTTTATAATGGAGACATTCCTGGAGATTACATCATAAGTGTTGAGGCAATTTCCGATGAAGGGGCCATTGGCCATGCGACAATGAAATTCTCGGTTAAAGAATAAATAACGGGTTTAAAAAACCCTATTGTAGGAGATAAATCAAAAAGATGGTGGGAATAAAATATACAACGATTGTTTTTGCGCCTTCATAATCCTTAGCTACACGTTGCCCCAAAAGCAAAAATAAAAGAGTTATAGCAGAAAGTAGTGCTCCGCAAAAGGCCATATCGCTTTCTCCCGCGGCAATAAATTGAAAAGCACCAACAGCGCATAAAATTCCAGCAACCATTTCCAGCAATAATATAATTCCTAACAGGACAGGCACCGCTCCATTAAAAATGCTTTTGGAGAAATGACCAATAAGCCAAGTCAGGTTTCCCTTCCAGTCCATGATTTTGTCAATACCACTTTGCAAGAAGGTAATGGTTAAGAAAAGCAGCAGTAAAATTTGGGTGGTATTTGTGAAGATATATTCCATGGTCAGTTATTTTTTAGGCCGCCTTTGTATGCAAAAGACGTGTTAGTTTTATCGACAGATCTGTAAATATAATTTTGGAGTTCCCATTCCGTTCCACGTGAAAAATAGCCTTTTCCAATTCCTCAACAATTTGCTCAATATTGTTCTCATGGACAAAAGGAGCAAACTTCGAAAGATCAAACTTTTCCAGATGTATCTTTAGATACACGAGCTCGTTCGCTTGATAGTTTAACAAAAGTGCCTGCCGCATTGCCCTTAAACAGTAATTTAAAAACTGCTTTTGGACTTCCCTTCCCGTTTTGGCCACTTCATCACTCCATAAAATCAGTTCTTGGATGGCACCCTTATTTCCTTTGGCCTTAAAAGCACTCCTTACCCATTGCACAAACCAACGCTCAAATACGAGGTCTTCCGAATCATTGTTCATCAAATCCAGAGCTTTGTTAAAATTACCATTCGCCTCATGTGCAATGGAATTGGCTTCGGACTCTTCTAATCCCTTGTTAAGTAAACCTTCGACAATTGCACTCTCCGAAAGAGGTGGAAAATGTAAAATCTGGCATCGCGAACGGATAGTGTTTATAATTTGCTCTTCATCTTCAGCAATTAAAAGCAAGACCGTTTTTTCTGGGGGTTCCTCGATTAACTTCAAAAGCTTATTGGACGCTGAGATGTTCATCTTTTCAGCCATCCAAATAATCAGAATTTTATACCCGCCTTCATAAGACTTCAAAGCTAGTTTCTTCACCACATCCAAAGCTTCGTCAACGCCTATCTGTCCCTGTTTTTTTTCGGTTCCAATAAGCCGATACCAGTCAAACAGATTTCCATAAGGCTGTTCTTTTACAAACTGTCGCCAATCATCCACATAATTATCACTTACTGCATGGGATTTTATCTTATCAGAATTGGCTACTGGAAATGCAAAGTGCAGATCAGGATGAGTAAGCGAATTGCACTTGGTGTTGCAAAGAACATTTTCCCCTTCATTCTCCCCTCCGGAATTGCTACAAAGCAGATACTGCGCATACGCTATGGCCATGGGCAGCGTTCCACTGCCTTCCTTTCCCACGAACAATTGGGCATGGGCTACCCTGCCAGATTTAGCTGTAGACACCAAATGACTTTTGATGTGCTCAAGACCCAAAACTTCTTTAAATAGCATATTTCAAAGATACATTTTTTAGGTTCTGGTGTATGAAACACTTTTTTTGTTGGAACTTTAAAAATATGGCCAGCTGGCCCAAGTAGAAAAGCAGGAAATCTTTACATTTGATCTTGCATAAAATCAAACAGATGAAGACCATAGACGATTATAATTTTGAAGATAAAAAAGCCTTAATACGTGTCGATTTCAATGTTCCATTGGACGGGGAGTTTAATGTAACAGACACCAGTAGAATTGAAGCCGCAACCCCAACCATTTTAAAAGTGTTGGAAGATGGTGGAAGCGCAGTGCTAATGAGTCATTTAGGCAGACCAAAAGGACAAGTGAATCCTGACATGTCACTATCCCATATTTGCGAAAAGGTTTCTGAAATTATTGGAGTGCAGGTAAAATTTGTAAACGAATCTGTAGGAGATGAAGTTGCTAAATCTATTGCTGAACTCCAAAATGGAGAAGTGCTATTGTTGGAAAACCTTCGATTTCATGCTGAAGAAGAAAAAGGAGACGAAACTTTTGCCGAGGCCCTATCCAAAAATGGAGATATTTATATAAACGATGCCTTTGGCACAGCACATAGGGCGCACGCCTCAACGACTATCGTTGCCAATTACTTTCCTGGAAATAAATGCTTTGGATATCTGTTGGCTAAAGAGATCAAGTCTATTGAAAAAGTAATGCAGACTGGAGAGAAACCTGTTACTGCAATTTTAGGTGGAGCAAAAGTATCTTCAAAAATTACCATTATTGAAAACATTCTTGATAAAGTCGACAATTTGATTATTGGAGGGGGAATGACCTACACCTTTGTCAAAGCACAAGGAGGTCAAGTAGGAGACTCTATTTGTGAAGATGATAAAATGGAATTGGCGCTTAGTATTTTGAAGCAAGCCGATGCCAAGGGAGTAAAAATTCATTTGCCAGTGGATGTTCTTGCAGCTGATGCTTTTGACAATGAGGCAAATACTCAGTTTGTGGACGTAAATGAAATTCCTGATGGATGGCAAGGGCTTGATGCCGGACCGCAATCCTTGGAAAACTTCAAAAAAGTGATTCTGGAATCGAAAACGATACTGTGGAACGGGCCAGTCGGAGTTTTTGAAATGGAAAATTTTGCAAAAGGCACTAAAGCCATTGGAAACTTTATTGATGAATCTACACAGAATGGTGCTTTTTCGCTTGTAGGCGGAGGTGATTCCGTTGCCGCGGTCAAGCAATTTGGCTTTCAAGATAAAGTGAGCTACGTTTCTACCGGAGGGGGCGCCATGCTCGAAAGTTTGGAGGGAAGAACCTTACCTGGGATAGCTGCAATATTGAGCTAATCCCCACGTTATGAACTAATAGGCAAGGCGCTATTTTAAGAGATGTTTTAGACCGAAAACTTTAATATTTCGGAAAAAAACACCATTTTCGTTTGCCCCAAAACCAAACCTTGTCCAAAATGAACCAAAAATTTAAAATCGCCTTTTCGGCGACACTACTCTTTTCAGCTTCGCTTCTTTGCGCTCAAGAGGCTGATTCCTTAATTGTAAATCAGCAAGAAGCCAAAAAGGAATTGCCTGCTGATTTCAATAAAGATTCTCTTTCAATCCAGTCAATAGGAAATCTAAAAATCACTTCAGATCAAATTGATGGGCAACCAATTGTAAAAGCGGATAAGGACAATAAGTTCAATCTAAGAGATCTGCAAGAAGCTAGGAATTATGATAGTTTGTGGTTGAAGGAGTTGCATGCCAGTGCACAGTTGTTTAGCGAGATGTTGTTAGAGGTTCAAAACCCGTCAACCGAAGAATTTGACATTGTGGATTTGCCCACAGATACGTTAAAGGCCCGATTGGCACTTATGGATGAAAAAACACCTTTCAATATTTCCTATAACCCATCCTTGGAAAGTGTGATCAAATCATTTTTAGTTCGGAAAAAGGATTTGATGCAGCGCATGATTACGGCAAGTCAATTTTATTTTCCGCTTTTTGAACAAGAATTGGACAATAATGATATTCCGCTAGAAATAAAATATTTGGCCATTATTGAGTCAGCGCTGAATCCAAGAGCTAGGTCAAGAGTAGGCGCAAAAGGACTGTGGCAATTTATGTACAGCACAGGTAAAATGTACGGTCTGGAGGTAAGCAGCTATGTGGATGAGAGACATGACCCGATTTTGGCAACAAAAGCGGCAAGTAAATATTTGGCCAAACTGCATGATATTTTCAATGATTGGGATTTGGCTTTGGCAGCGTATAATTCAGGCCCTGGAAATGTGAACAAAGCAATCAGACGATCCGGAGGATATAAGAATTATTGGAACATTCGAAGAAACCTTCCACGTGAAACAGCAGGATACCTTCCTGCGTTTCTGGCAACAATGTACCTTTTTGAGTATGCTGAAGAGCATGGTTTACAGTACAAAAAGGCCGAACGCCCCTATTTTGAAACCGACACGGTCCATGTAAAAAACGTTATCACTTTTGATCAGATTTCGAAGTTGGTGGATATAAGTGTTGAAGAATTGGAAATGCTGAATCCATCTTACAAATTGAACATTATTCCTAAAATTAAAGGAAAAACATATACGCTCAGATTGCCGATCACCAAAATTGGCAAGTTTGTGAGCAATGAGGAAGCGATATATGCCTTCGCAAAAAAGGAATTGGATTCTTCGGAAAAACCTTTGCCACAATTGGTTGAGACAAAAAACCAAATAAGGTACAAAGTGAGAAGTGGTGATTATCTTGGTAGGATCGCTGAACGTTATGGCGTTGGTGTGAGCCAAATTAAAAGATGGAACGGCTTAAGAAGCAACAATCTGAGAATTGGCCAGCGACTTACAATTTTCCCTAGAAAACCATATATCTCAAAGCAAGCCGTAGCGAAAACGAAGACATCTAAATCAAGTTCTGGAACTGTGGCTGGTGGGACAAAAGTACATACAGTGCAGGAAGGTGATTCGCTTTGGACCATTTCAAGAAAATATCCTGGGGTTTCTATTGAGAATTTACGAGAATGGAACGGTCTTAGTAGTAATAACCTAAAACCTGGCACAAAACTGAAATTGTGCGATTGTTCTTCGTAAATTTAAAGCAAGATGAAAAAATTTGGAACACTATACATTGCCATTCTAGCCTTGGCAATGTTTTCCTGTGATAATGGGCCTAAAAAACGATTTCTTCCTCCTTCTACTGGCGGAATCAATTCTTTGATGGTTGTGATGGACACCGAATTGTGGAAAGGCGGTGTTGGGGACAAAATTAGGGAGCATTTTGCAGCACCGATACGTGGACTTCCGCAAAGCGAACCCAAATTTACAATTACGCAGATTCCTCCCCAGGTATTTAAGGGAGCCACTGCCTATTCTAGGTCTGTGCTTTTTGTGGAGCAGGATACCTTCTCACTAGCGCATATAAAAACCAACGTATATGCCAAGCCTCAAAAAATTGCGGTAATCAAGGGAGAATCCTATAACGACTTTGCCCATAGTATTGACTCATTGGCGGGAATGGCCATTGCTGCATATAAAAAGGTTGAAATTGAAGAGGCCCAAAGACGCTTTACCCGTTCGTTGAACAAGGAAAAAGCCTTTGAAGAAGAGCTTGGAATTAGTTTAAAAGTTCCATCGCTTTATAAACTTGGAAAACGTGAAAAGAATTTTGTGTGGATGGATATTCAAATTCCAAAAGGCACAATGAACATTATGGCGTATTCCATGCCTTGGAATAGTTTTACCAACGACTCCACCTTTGTTTCGGATATTGTAAAAATGAGGGATTCCATAGGAAAGAAATATGTCCCGGGACCGTACGAAGGCACCTTTATGATGACAGAAAAAGCCTTCTCACCGTATATTTATCCTGCACAAGTTGGTGGGAAAAAGGCAGCCGAAGCCAGAGGAGTATGGGAAATTAACGGATACCCAATGGCAGGTCCATTTTTGACCTACATTATAAACGATAAAGAGCACAATAGGAAGTTAATACTGGAAGGGTTCACTTTTGCCCCTTCTGAAGAAAAACGTGATTATATGTTCGAACTGGAAGCCATTTTAAAAACGGTTGAGTTCAAAGAGGGTTCTTAATCTAAGAACTAAGCAAGACAAAAAAGCCCAGTAAAATCTCCCCAGATGTTCTGGGCTTTTTTGTTCTTTAAATGCTTAAAAGGGATTTTTAGTCAAATGCAAATCCGGTTGCAATTCTGTATACGAATGCGTAAAGCACAATAAAGAACATTACAAAACTGAACCAGGCAAAGATTTTAAAATATCTTTCAATTATAAAGTGTCCCAGGTTTCGGAATCCTTCTAAATAAATTTCTTTTACGAGTAATAGTTTTTTCATAAGTCGAGTTTTTAAGATTTAAAGACATGACAAAGATTGGGTCAATTGGCATGGTTTGAAAAACAACCAGATGAAAGACCAAAAATGAATGATAAAAACCCACTAAAAGTTTAAAAACCCACAAGACAAAACTTTTTATCGACGAAATGCACACTGCCGAAAGCATTATATCGAGTGGTACTATCGATGTAATGCAATGATTGGGAATTGGGAACAGAAAAAAAGCCCCGATTCGGGGCTTTTTACTAATTTATTTCGTCACATATCAATTATTATGAACTCTGATCGCCGGTTTTCCTGATGTTTTTCCCTCGGGCATCGTTTGCCATTTCCGCAGTCGTTTAGCAATCGTTCTTCGCCATAGCCAATTGCGCTTTGTATTCGCATTGGGTCAATTCCCTTGGATATGATATAATCTCTTGTAGACTTGGCGCGTTTATCCGAAAGGTATTTATTGTATGCCTTTTTACCTATGGCATCAGTATGGGATTCTATTTTAATGACCATATCTGGATACTCCCGCATTACCTCCACCAATTTATCTAGCTCATTGGCAGCTTGTCTTTTAATGTTGTAGCGGTCAAAGTCAAAATAAATGGTTTCAGTTTCAATCTTTTTGACATTTTTCTCCTCAACAATTATTTCCTCGAGTTTCTTTAATGATTGATCAATACTTACGGTGATATTATTCTTGGTGGAAACTTCTATCTCATTTTCAAAATATCCTTTCTTTACCGTTTTCACAATATACTTGGAAGAGGGTTTCAAGTTTTTGAACACATAAGTCCCTTCCGGTGTAGTTTTAGCTTCTGCGACTATTACTTTATCTCGATTGAATAAGGCTACCGTTGCTTCTGCAATGAGATCTCCAGTAACATCATCTTCAACAGTTCCAGAAATTGCATTCAGGTTTTCAATAATCTTAAAGGAATAGATGTCATCATCTCCTTTTCCACCTTTTCTGTTGGAAGCAAAATATCCTTTTTCCCCATTTTTATCAATAATATAGGAGAAATCGTCCCTATTACTATTTATGGGGTCGCCCATATTGACCGCAATGCCAAAAATATCTCCAGCATAATCGGCCTGGTAAATATCCAGACCACCCATACCCATATTTCTATCAGAAGAAAAATAAAGTGCATTCTCAGTGATGTAAGGAAACATCTCCTTTTTACTGGTGTTTATGGTTCTTCCTAAATTATGCGGCTTTGAGAAACTCCCGTTATCAAGGATATCAACCGTATATATATCAGTGCCACCGTATCCTCCGGGCATATCAGACACAAAATACATTTTTTTGCCATCAGGACTTATTGAAGGGTGTCCATTGGAATAGTTTTCACTGTTAAAGGGAAGGGAAACGGCCTCTGTCCATTCTCCATCCACATATTTTGAACGGTATATTTTGAGGTGATTTACCCCGTTTTTGCCCCGTTTTAGCTTTTTTCCGTAGTTATTCCGCGTAAAATAAATGGTTTTTTGGTCTGGTGAAAAGGCAACGGATGCCTCATGGTATTTTGTGTTTATCTTTTTAGAAAACTTTTTGGAACCACTTAGGTCTTCCCCCTCTTCATCACTTTTGGCCACATATAAATCCAAAAATGGTTGATTGTTCCACCGGTAACGCCTTGTAGTTAGAAAAGATGAATCCAAGGCTGATGCATAAACGACCTCGGAATCATTGTGAAACATAGGAGAAAAATCTGAATACTTGGAATTTATGGCCAAGTTTTTGATTTTTATTTGTGCCGGACTTTTAAAGGTAACTGGCCCGTCATCAATATCCTGATAGGGTTCGTTTCTCTTTTGGCGAAACATTTTAGTGAGTTTGGCCGCTCGACGATACCGCCCTGTCCCTTTTAGGGTATGAGTGTATTTAAAAAAGCGATCAGCTGAAATTTCATCGGTGAATAATTCATATAGCTCGTGGTACCATTTGAATGATTTTTCAAGATTTCCACTGTAGTAGTGTGAATCACCGGCTTTAGAAAGAAGTTTGAAGGTATGTTTGGCACTACTTTTTTCTAACACCACATCATAAACCCTTGCTGCCTCGGCAAACCACATCTTGTCATAATATTCGTCTGCTGTCCTGATGAGTTTCTCGGTAACACCCTTTTTCTTCATGAACCTTGCAAGTGCACGGTTGCTTAACCCATCCAACTGCCTTACAAGGGGAGCCTGCATAGGTGTGCTACTATCCTCAAAAGCAACCTCAGTCGAATACAGCTCTGCATCTTCGAACTGCGAAAGAGATAACTCTTGGGATTTTAGCCCAAAAGAACCTAAAAGAATTAGGGTTAGAATGAGGTTTTTCATATTCTTTCCATCACACCAAAAAACGTTGGTGGTTGACAATCTCAACAAACGCCATAAAAAATGGCATAAGTCTCAACTGCTAAAATAGAATATGGGGATACTGTGAATAACTTTTTGTTGTGAAAGGGGAAATTTTCGGCATGTAAGCCTAAAAAATGTGGTTTTTTATCGATGAACCCTTTAAATACGGGACATTGATTGCGTAAGAAAAACCTTTATAAATAAATGGAATTAGGAATCAGACTCCTTGCCACTTTCCAGTTTTTCGTCTTCTTTGGAAGCATCTTTAAATTCTTTGATGCCACTGCCCAAGCCTCTCATAAGCTCAGGAATCTTTTTGCCTCCAAATAGCAAAAGAACCACCAAAACAATAAGGACAATTTGCCAAGGACCCAGCATACCAAGAAAAATAGTTTGAGCAATCATAACATCTAAACCTTTAAATGAGGGATAAAATTACTAAAAAGAACTGTAAGCCCCCTTATCATTAACTAAAATTAGTAATTATTGGCTATACTTAGAGAGGAAAAGTGTATTCAAAGCTTTTTAAAATGCTTAACAACTAAAATAAAAATCAAGGGTTATCTTTGTCCAATATGGCACGGGACAAGAAAAAGAGAAAAGAGATAAAACGCAAGCTGCTGCATAAGTATCGGCTTGTGATATTAAATGAAAGCACTTTTGAGGAAAAGATATCCTTCAAATTGAGCAGATTAAACGTTTTTGTGACCGGAACACTTTTTATCATCGTTCTTATTGGCCTTACTACCTTAATAATTGCATTTACTCCCTTAAGGGAGTATATCCCAGGCTATTCTTCAACAAGATTGAAGAGGCAGGCGACCGAATTGACCTATAAAACGGACTCCTTGGTTACCGTTCTAAACTATACCAATCGGTATTTAGACAATGTAAGGCTTGTTTTACGGGGAGATATAGAGAATAATGAGGTAAATCGCGATTCACTCTTTGAAAAATACAAACTTGACCCTTCAAGCGTTGATCTGACACCCATTCGTCAGGATTTGTTACTAAGAGAAGAGGTTGAATTGGAGGATAAGTACAATTTGTTCGAAAGGGATGTTGAAAATGTTGGGACTTTGTTGTTTTCTCCGGTTAGTGGCACATTATCACAACGATACGACCCGGAAAACAAACATTATGCAGTAGACGTGGTCGCTCCTAAAGATACTCCTGTGAAATCTATTGGTGATGGAACTGTACTTTTTTCTGAATGGACCGCTGAAACGGGATATGTCATCATTATAGAACACCGGGACAACAACTTAACTTCGGTGTATAAACACAACGGTTCATTAAGTAAAGTGCAAGGAGATTTAGTAAAAGCTGGAGAAATTATTGCCTCTATAGGAAATACTGGAGAGCTTACGACAGGGCCACACTTACATTTCGAACTTTGGAGAAAGGGCAAACCAGTGAATCCATTAAATTATATCGACTTCAATTAAATGTCTTTAAAAGCATTTGGGGCAAAGCTTTTTGCCAAATATATTTCTAAGCAAACAATGGAATGGGCTAATAATCCTGTTAGAACCCAGGAAAAAACATTTCAAAAGCTTATTGATTCCGCAAAAGAAACTCAATTTGGAAGAGACCATAACTTCCATTGGATTAATAACCATAGTGATTTTTGCAAAAACGTTCCTATTAGAGATTACGAAGAACTCAAGGGTTATGTTCAACAGATAATCGATGGGAAAAATGATGTTCTTTGGCCAAATAAGCCAATTTATTTTGCAAAAACTTCTGGTACAACTTCTGGGGCAAAGTATATCCCTATTACAAAAGAATCTATCAAGCATCAAATAGATGCCTCTAGAAATGCAATATTATCCTACATTCACGAGACTGGAAATACGGATTTTGTAGATGGAAAGATGATCTTTTTACAAGGTAGCCCAATTCTTGAAGAAAAAAACGGAATCAAATTAGGGAGGCTTTCAGGAATCTCAGCGCATTATATACCGGCTTATTTACAAAAAAACAGACTACCTAGTTGGGAGACTAATTGCATAGAGGACTGGGAAACCAAAGTGGACAAGGTCATTGAGGAAACAGAGGACCAAAATATGACGGTGATTGCTGGCATACCATCTTGGGTTCAAATGTATTTTGAAAAACTCAATTCCAAGACTGAGAAGAAGGTTGGAGACCTCTTTAAGAATTTTCAGCTTTTTATTTATGGAGGAGTTAATTATGAACCTTATCGAGCAAAATTTGAAAATCTAATAGGCCGCAGGGTAGATAGTATTGAGCTTTTCCCTGCAAGTGAAGGCTTTTTCGCGTATCAAGACTCTCAAAAAGAAGAGGGAATGCTTTTATTGTTGAATTCTGGAATTTTCTACGAATTCATTAAAGCTGATGAGTTTTTCTCGGAAAACCCAAAACGGCATACGATAGGAGATGTTGAGCTTGGAGTGGATTATGCGATGATTATCTCAAGCGATGCGGGCTTGTGGGCCTATAACATAGGAGATACCATTCGGTTTGTTTCTTTAAAACCTTATAGAGTGATTGTTTCGGGAAGGATAAAACATTTTATATCTGCTTTTGGAGAGCATGTTATTGCCAAAGAAGTGGAAGAGGCGATAAAAACCGCAATTGAAAACACAGATGCTTTGGTAAATGAATTTACAGTGGCGCCTCAAACTTCCCCACAGAACCGAGAATTACCATATCACGAGTGGTTTATTGAATTTGAAAAGCCCCCAACCGATTTACCGGAATTCTCAAACTTAATTGAAGAGAGTATGAAGAAACAGAATAGTTACTATTTTGATTTGATAGAGGGAAACATATTGCAACCTCTTAAAATTACTAAAATCCATGCGGGAGGATTCCAAGATTATATGAAGACCATTGGTAAATTAGGGGGACAAAATAAGGTTCAAAGACTATCTAATGATAGAAAGGTTGCAGACGGCCTTACACCATTTCAACTTTAGTTAATAAACAACAGTGCTACTTTAGTAGGAATTCATGTATTTTTGCCAGAACTATTTATGGCAACCAAAGTAAAACAGACTACACGAGCACAAGAATCCACTAACGCCATAGAGCGCATGTACATTACGATGAGGCATCTGCTCAATCGTGGATTTTATAAGCCATCAGGGGTTTCAGGAAACGCATTACGAAACGCATTACTATTACTTAGACCTGAAATTTATGGCTCAATTGCAGAGGATAGGGCTGAACTCAATGGACTTATTTATGTTTTGGAAAGACTTCCGCAGGGCATAGAAGAATGTAGGTTTATCAACCTTACTTCAGATGAAGGTTTTTCCAAGTCACACTTAAAGGCAATAGTTCCACCAAAGCGACGAAGGAATTGTTATCGCATCGATGACGAGCAAATGAATATTGAGATAACAAGAGGACGAAGCGACATCTATGATATTCTTACCCACCTTACCTTTTTGTTCATCGAATCAGGAAAAATCAGCAAAAGGGTTTTGGTAGAGGATGGAACCGCTACCATACGTGATTGGGATAAATTAGCCGCTTTTGTCCAAAGTGAGGAAAAGAACGATGCAGAAAGGGAAATTGCGATGATTCATACGGCCAACATCCTTGGGCGAACTTTTGACGAAGTAGTTGAGCTTCACAACAAACTTAAAGAACCACAATACCCAGACCGATTTTTGGATGTGGTGTTTTGGTTGGGAAAATTGGCAATTGAGGAAGAGACAACCGGGAACAAACGTACAATTACCTTTAGTCCTCTGCTCAGAGAAAGATTAGGTCATCATATTCATGGGGAGCGATGGGCAAACTTGATTAAAGAGACCCTTAGAAAGAATAATTTATTGCACAGACCGATTCATATCATAAGCGCTAATATGCACAGTGTTATGAATTCACTTTTTGCTCAAAATGCACTTTCTAAAGAATTCCCAGCTACGAAATCTCTTGACATCTATGAAGCATTAAGTTCTTCAGGAAACAAGGACTTGAGAAAAAAGGTTATGGAAATTGGTTCAAAGAATGGTATGATTTTCATTGATGATACTTCTGGAGCCAATATTGATGTACAAATATTTGATTCCGCCAAATTTGGGAAGGACACCTGTTGCTATTCCCTTCCAGAAGGAATGCCGAATGATGAAAAACCTGTTATTTTCGTAATGGATTATGCCTTTGGGGAGCAGGCCTATGAAACCATAGACGAGCTGCTGAAACCAATTGAAGAAGGCGACCAAAAACAATTTCTGAACGTAGATTCCATATCCATAATGGGCAAAGCAGGTATTTTGGAAGGTGGAAAAGGCGATTTAATGATTCCTTCCGCACATATTTTTGAGGGAACAGCCGATAATTACCCATTTAAAAACGAACTTTGCGATGCAGATTTTGAAGGGTACGGATTAAAAGTCTTGGAAGGAACTATGGTTACCGTTTTGGGAACCTCATTGCAGAACAAAGATATTTTAAAGTTTTTCTATGAATCCACATGGAGTGTTATCGGACTGGAAATGGAAGGGGTTCATTACCAAAAAGCGATACAATCAGCCTCCAAGATTCGTAAAAGCATCAAGAAGGATGTGAAAGTTAGGTACGCCTATTATGCCTCGGATAACCCACTAGAAACTGGAAGTACATTAGCCTCTGGGGGTTTGGGTACAACAGGCGTAAAACCAACATATTTGATAACGGATAGGATTTTAAAACAAATTTTCAACGGATAGATATGGCAGAGCAATCATCAAACCAGAACAATTCAGAGGAGATTGATTTAGGACAATTGTTCCAGGTCATCGGCAGGGGCTTTCAAAAGTTCTTCAATTTTATAGGAAGCATTTTTAAGGGATTGTTTCACCTTTTGATACTATTCCTTGTCTTTATCCAAAAACACTTTATTCTTCTTACTGTTGCCGTGGTTGTTGGAGGAGTTGGAGGATACTTTTTGGATAATTATTTGCCAGAAAAATATGTTTCTAAAATGGTGGTTGAACCGAATTTCAATAGTGTTCAACAACTATATAACAATATTGACTTTTATAATGATTTAGCCAAGGCTGAGGATTCGATAACTTTAGCCTCTTCTTTAGACATCACTACAAATGAAGCGGTAAGCATAAAAAAGATTTTTGTGGACTCCTATTCCGATGAAAATCAGAAAATAAAACTGTTCGATAATTTTATCAGTGAACTGGATACTACAACTATTAAGACCATTGACTTTGAAAACTATCTCAAGAATTTTAATTCTTTGGATGCGAGATTTCATCAAATATCAATAATAAGTACTGATAATAAGGTGGCAAAAAAAACGCAGTCTGCTATTATAAGCTCCATCTCTGTCAATGATTATTTTAAACTACAAAAGAGAATCAATGATGAAAATTTAATGCTCCAAGATTCGATTTACATGCAGCAACTTATAGAAATAGATTCGCTTCAAAGCTTATATAAAAGAGTTTTGGAGAAGGAGGCGGAAAAACCCATGCAAGGAACTAATATAAATTTAGCTGAGAATGGAGAATCTCAAAATAAGGAATTGGCTTTGGTTAAGGAAAGGGAAGTTATCAAGGAAAAGTTGGTGGAACTTAACGAAAATCGGGCCAACAAGTCGGAAATCTTGAATATAATTAGTGATTTTCCAGCGAGGGGAGTAGAAATGAAGGGCTTCTGGAACAGATATCTTTTTGTATTTCCCCTGGTTTTGTTGCTGATCGTCACTGGAGTACTAGTGGTAGTTCAAATAAATAAATATCTCCGAAATTACAAGTACTGACAAACTTGCCTAAAACTTAAAAACAACAAAAACGAACCGTTAAACGTATTTGTTTGTCGACTAGGACAATAACTGTCCATATTTGCTTTTATTTAGTTTGGTAGAGTTACCTTCTGATGACAGAATAATCATAGTTTTACAAAAATTTTAGTAATTGGAAACCAACCTTGAAATCTCAGAACTACTTAAGATTGCAATAGAAGCAGCTATAGATGCTGGCAAAGCCATTTTGGAAGTATATGAAAATACTGATTTCCAAGTATTGGAAAAAGGAGACAAGTCTCCGCTCACTGAGGCCGACCTCTACTCTAATAAAGTAATCAATGAGTATTTACTACCGACCGATATTCCCATAATTTCAGAAGAAAACAAGCAACTTGGATTTGAAGTTCGAAAGCAATGGGCTACCTGTTGGATGGTTGACCCATTGGACGGAACCAAAGAGTTCATCAAAAGAAACGGTGAATTTACGGTTAACATTGCCCTAATTAAAGAAGGATCCCCAGTTATGGGGGTCATTTATGTTCCTGTAACTAGGGAATTGTATTTTGCAAATATAGAGGGCAATAAAGCATACAAATTTGAATTAGATAAAGACCATAGTGTTCCAGAATTTTCATTGACAATGAGAGACCAAATAATTCCGGGAACAACTACTCCAGGCAAGATTAGGGTAGTTGGCAGCAGATCTCATATGAATGCAGATACCGAGAACTTCATAGCTGACCTTAAAAATCGATATGAAGAAGTGGAAATAGTTTCTAAAGGGAGTTCCCTGAAGTTTTGTTTGGTTGCCGAGGGCAAAGCGGATGTATACCCTAGGTTTGCCCCAACTATGGAATGGGATACCGCAGCAGGTCATGCCATATGTAATGCAGTCGGCCTAAAAGTTATATCCAAGGAGACCAATCTGGAGCTTCAGTATAACAAGGAAAACTTGTTGAACAGTTATTTTCTTATACAAGGCTAATGCGAAAGGTATCCTACAAAAGACACTTGGCCAAAACCATTACTTGGCGACTGGTAGGAACCTTGGACACTATTCTAATTTCATGGTTAATTACCGGAAATCCATTTACGGGATTAAAAATTGGATTGGCGGAGATGATCACCAAAATGGTTTTGTACTATCTTCATGAAAGGATGTGGCTATCCGTGGATGTCGCCAGTAGTCAAAAAAGGCACTTAATAAAAACTGTGACATGGCGGGTTATTGGAACCTTGGACACGATTTTACTTTCTTGGGTTATTTCAGGAAACCCTTTGACCGGACTGAAAATCGGTTTTGCAGAAGTAGTTACAAAGATGGTTTTATACTATTTGCACGAAAGAGCATGGTATCGTATAAACTATGGCCTCGATATTAGAAAAAGAGCTAAAAAATGGAAAAGAACATAATAACACATAACTATAAGATTAATAGAAAGGAAAGAAGAGCTTTGAATAAGCACAATTCTTTTCTAATTTTCTTTACCGGCTTATCTGGTTCGGGAAAATCGACAATTGCTAACGCTTTAGAACAAAAATTATACAACTCTGGCATAAAAACATATGTATTGGATGGTGATAATATCCGAAGAGGGATTAATTTTGACCTGACCTTTAGTCCAGAAGATCGTTCCGAAAACAATAGAAGGATTGGTGAGATTTCCAAATTATTCATTGACGCCGGAATAGTGGTTTTGGCGGCATTCGTTGCTCCCTATAAAAAAGATAGGGAATTTATTAAGAAAACTGTCGAAGGGGAAAATTATGTAGAGGTGTTTGTGAACACCAGTCTTGGAGAATGTGAGAAAAGGGATGTGAAAGGACTGTATAAAAAGGCCAGAGCAGGGAAAATTACAAATATGACTGGGATTTCGGCACCGTACGAAGCTCCCAATGACCCTGACGTTGAAGTATCGGAAAAAAACACTGTTGAAGAAATTATTGAAATCATTTATAAAGCGATTCAGAAAAAATTAGAACTTCAGGAAAATGAGTAAATATTATTTGAACTATTTGGATGAATTGGAGTCCGAGGCCATATATATACTTCGGGAAGTATGGGCGCAATTCCAAAACCCTGTGATTTTGTTTTCAGGAGGTAAAGATTCCATAGTAGTAACGCATTTGGCAAAAAAGGCATTCTTCCCAAGCAAAATCCCCTTTGCATTGATGCATGTGGATACCGGACACAATTTTCCTGAGACGATAAAATTTAGGGATGATCTCATCACTTCCCTTGGAGTTAGGTTAATAGTTGGGTCCGTTCAAGAATCCATTGACACCGGAAGGGTCGCCGAGGAAAAAGGAAAGAACGCTACTAGAAACGCTCTTCAGATTACAACTCTTTTAGATGCCATTGAAGGCAACAAAGTGGATTGTGCTATTGGAGGTGGCCGCAGGGATGAAGAAAAGGCAAGGGCCAAAGAACGCTTCTTTTCGCATCGGGATGATTTTGGTCAATGGGACCCAAAAAACCAAAGGCCAGAATTATGGAACCTTTTCAACGGAAAACATTTTGAGGGAGAACACTTCAGGGCATTTCCCATTAGCAATTGGACAGAAATGGATGTTTGGAACTATATCAAACGGGAAAACATAGAAATCCCATCGCTTTATTTTGCACATGAACGTGAGGTGGTATGGAGAAATAGTTCTTGGATTCCGAATTCCGAATTCCTACAATTGGATGGGAGCGAGAAAATCGAAACCAAGAAAATTCGATTTAGAACACTTGGAGACATCACTATAACTGGCGGAATAGAATCCGATGCCGATACCGTGGAAAAAATTGCCCAAGAAGTAGCGGCCATGCGCCAGACCGAAAGAGGGAACAGAAGTGACGACAAGCGTTCTGAAACAGCTATGGAAGACAGAAAGAAACAAGGATATTTTTAAGCACAAAGATGTTAGACAACAATCAGTTATTGCGTTTTACGACCGCCGGAAGTGTAGATGATGGAAAGAGCACTCTTATCGGGCGCCTCTTATATGATTCCAAATCCATTTTTGAAGATCAATTGGAAGCCATTGAAAACACCAGTAAGCAAAAAGGCCACGAAGGGGTGGACTTGGCACTTTTTACAGATGGCCTAAGGGATGAACGTGAGCAAGGAATTACTATAGATGTAGCATATCGCTACTTTACCACACCCAAAAGGAAGTTTATCATTGCCGATACTCCTGGTCATATCCAATATACCCGAAACATGGTTACCGGTGCCTCCACCGCTAATGCAGCTATCATTTTGGTGGATGCAAGGCACGGTGTAATCGAGCAAACTAAAAGACATGCATTTATTGCTTCATTGCTACAAATCCCACACATTATAGTTTGTGTCAACAAAATGGATTTGGTCGATTTTAAAGAGGAAGCTTATAATAAGGTTATAACTCAGTTTGAGGAGTTTTCCTCTAAATTATTGGTGAAAGATGTTCGCTTTATTCCAATCAGTGCATTGCTAGGAGATAATGTGGTAAACCGCTCTGAGAATATGCATTGGTACCAAGGAGCTCCTATGCTTCATACGTTGGAGACCATGCACATCAGCAGTGACATTAATAAAGTGGATGCAAGGTTCCCGGTTCAAACTGTATTGCGCCCGCAAAGTGAGCAATATCGTGACTATCGTGGGTATGCAGGGCGTGTTGCCAGCGGAGTGTTTCGGAAAGGGGATGAGGTAACCGTTTTACCTTCAGGATTTACGTCAAAAATAAAATCCATTGACGTTAATGAGGAGGAATTGGATGAAGCTTTTGCGCCCATGTCCGTTTCCATCACACTGGAAGATGAGATTGATATAAGTCGTGGAGATATGATTGCACGATCAAACAATAAACCTGAACCTAGACAAGATGTTGAGGCGATGCTCTGTTGGTTGCACAATGACCCTGCCAAACCAAGGGCAAAATATACCATCAGACACACATCCAACGAGCAAAAGGCTATGATCAAAGAAGTAATCTATAAAATTGACATCAATACGTTGAATCGTAAGCCTGAAGATATACAACTGGGAATGAATGATATTTGCAAGGTAAAAATAAGGACTACCAAGCCATTATTGGTTGATGCTTATAGGGAGAACCGAACCACTGGAAGTTTTATATTGGTAGACGAGAGCACTAATGAAACGGTGGCTGCGGGAATGGTGGTTTAGATTTCACTGCAAAGTATTTAGGACAAAAGTCTTACTCAATGAGTGTCGGTTCAAATAAAAAGGAGATACTAATCAAAGGAGCCGGTGTATTTTTGATTCGGATCTTAGGGTATGGCTTGGGGTTTATGTTTATTTGGGTAGTGGCCAATAAATTTGGCCCAAAGATACAAGGAATTTTTTCTATTTCTTTTTTGTTTCTATCGATTGGTACAATGGTTGCCAAACTTGGGGTTGAGACAGCATTGGTCAAATGGGTCGCTAGTATATCGTCCCTCCGATTGAAAAAGAAGGTTTACCTAAAATCGTTACAGGTAGTTTTAATTAGTTCATTAATTGTCTGCGCCGGTATCTACCTGCTTGCCCCATTAATATCCAAAATGTACAGTAAACCGGACATTGAAAGCAGTATAAAAATTGCGGCCCTCGCGATACCATTTTTATCCATTATAGATGTAACGGGAAGCTATTTTAAAGGCCAAAAGAAGATTATAATTTTTGGCCTGTACTTTCATTTTGCAAAGTTTTTGGCCCCTTTGCTGACCATCCTAACGTTCTACATATTATCAACTCAACTTTTGGAAGCTCCTATTTTGTCCTATTTATTGGGACTATCATTGGTAGCGATTGTAATTGTTACCCACGTTTTGTTTGTTCTTAGAAAGTTTGGTAATCAATCCACCGACTTGTATAAAACCGCATACATCATTTCAGAATCATACCCTATGATGATTTCCTCAGCAATAGTTATGATAATGGGCTGGAGCGATATTTTTATTTTAGGGTTCTACGAATCGGAAGAGATGATAGGCATATACAGTACTGCGATTAAGATTGCAACTGCGGTTTCATTTGTATATAATGCCGTTGCGACAATAGCAACTCCTAAAATTGCGGCTTTTTACAAGGACAAAAATCATAAACAACTTAGCGAAACGATTTCATTCTCTTCAAAAATCATCTTTTTGTTTAGCTTTCCCATATTTTTGATATTATTTTGTTTTCCAACTAGTTTTCTTGGATTTTTTGGCGATGAGTATGTTTTAGGGGAAAACGTTCTGCGAATTTTACTAATTGCACAATTTACCAATATCGTTACCGGCCCGGTAGGGCCAATTTTCCAAATGACAGGGAATCAAAAAAAACTTCAACACTATATAACCATTTCTTTGGCAATAAACATTTTGTTTAGTGTGGCATTGGTAAATTTTCTTGGGGTAGTGGGGGTTGCCATTGGGAGTGCACTGGGCATGATGGTTTGGAACATTATGGGAAGTAAATACATAAAGAAAAAACTGAAACTTAAAACGTATTACAATTTTAAATGATTTTGGACAAGGCACAGACTAACTTAATAACAGTAACAGCTTTATTGTTCTTCTGTCTTGTTTCTTTTTATCTGATATCAGTATTTGGGTTTACTGTGGACCACAAGATATTAGTTCAAGGAATGTGTATTGGATTGATTGTTTGCTTCCTAGTAGTCTTTCAGAAAAAATTGTTTAAGCCCTATCTATTTATTCCATTTGTTTCGCTAGCGTATGGTTTTATGGGAGGAATAAACTTCATTAAAAGAGGGTCTCATGTCGATTTCAATAATGAACTCTATTTTATGCTGTTTGTGTTTTTTATAATGCTCACATATACAGTTTTAAGTTTAGCTACCGTGGTAACTAAAAGGAAACTGAATTTCAAAAGTGTTTTTACCGAAAAAGCATCTTATTTTATGCTTGGCACGATTGTTTTGCTCGGGTTGTTGAGTGTTTTGATTGACTGGATGCAGATTGGAGGTGTTCCATTGTTCTCTGGATCAGGTGCTCGAAAGGGAAGCAAGCCATTGTTCAGGTTAATATACATAATAGCTATTTTTTTAGCTTATTATAAAGTGGTTTTAAAACCCACAAGATCCAATAAGATGTTACTGGGTTTGTTTGTCGTATGTGCAATATTGTCCGCATATAGGACGTCAATTGTTTTCATACTTATCATTCTATTTTTTAACGTTGCCAAAACGGATTTTTTTAGAAGGAACTTAAAGAAGATTCTTATTCTATTTGCACTTTTATTTTTTTGTATCAATCTACTAAAATTGCATCGTGATGTAACTGAGTATGGCATTGACCATTACTATGAAATAATGGATAAGGAAGAACTCCCCAGAAAGTATCTTCTACTTTCACCTATAATACATACTATAAGAGAGGGGCCTCAAATATTTCAGCAGATTAGAGAAAACTTAAATGGTGATTATGGAAAGGGAAAGTATTTTTTGGAACATATATCTACCTTTTTACCAGGAAAACAAAGAAACTACGGATATATATACAACAACATAGTCAAGGCCCCAACGGACAATACAAAAACAGGGACGATTATAGCTCCATTTTACATTGATTTTGGAATTATTGGAATTTGTTTTTTGGGAGTTATCCTAGGGTACTTGAACTATACTTTTGACCTAAAGGCAAGATATTCCATATATGCGCATATGCTTTATATGTATATTGTTTCTTTCGAAATTACTTGGATCCATGGAGGGGCACCATTTTCTCCTACTTTTCTTTTGGCCCTTGTCTTTTTTATGTTTTCATGGCCTTTTGTTGGATTGATAAAAAGAGAACTGTGAATCCATGAAGAAAGCGTATGTTCTTACGGTCATAATCATGTTTTTGGGGTGTTTGCCACAAAAAAGGAACAATCTTAAGGTTTTTGTTGACACCAATGAGGCCATCTTCAAAAAGGAACTCGCAGAGAATTTTTCGAAAGACAAGAATAGCAACTTGGTTGATTTTAATAAAACCGGTTTCACAGTTGCCTTTTGGATGCATTCCCGCAACTATTCTGAAAATGGAGTGCTTTTTAGTCTGAATTTATCAAATACGGATGAGTTACGAGAAAGTCTTCTAACGATAATGGTTTCTAAGCAAAGACTTTCTGTACTAGCTAGGAGAAAAGATTTCAGAAAAAAAAATTACTATTTTAAAAATGACTTTTCTAAAAGGTTTTTAGAGTTGCCAACCTTGGACCTTAATGAAAAATACTTTGTATCCTGTACATATTCCAGTATTACAAAAGTACTAACTATCTATACTGATGGAGAAAAGTACCTTGAGGAAAAGATTAATATTGATTTTAAGGGAGATATGACATTGAGGATTGGGTATACGGTAGATAATTTGGTAAACAAGTATTTTTTAAAAGGCGAATTGCGTCAATTTTATATCTTTTCTAAGATTCTTGAAAAGGAAGATATAATTTTACTTATGAATTTGACTTTGATTCAGAACTACCCTTTAAATTAATGAAAGATATTTTTTCCTCTTTCATCGAAGAACATGGCTACAGAAACTTGGCTTTTCTGACCTATGTTTTTTTGCTTTTTTATCCAATGGATGTCACCAGTTCCGTCCTAGCTATATATGTTCTTTTATTTATTTTTGAAAGACCCAAGTCAACCTTGACAAGATATTCTTTTTGGAAAGCATATTCTTTTGGAGCTATCCCTGGTTTGATTGCGCTTTCTGCGTTCATAATATTTGGGTTCGAATACTATGGGCTAAAGGAGGTTGAAAAAAACATTACTTTTTTCTTACTCCCTTTTCTGTGCTTAGTAGATTATGAATCTATACGAAAGCTTAAGACTCAAGTTTTTACAGCCCTATTTTTAGGCATACTATCGCTTGAGGTGGTTTCTCTGTTTATTTTTTTAGCTACAAATGACACGAAAACCTTTTACGAATATCTTTTACTCAATTACAACAGAGAATATTTGTCAGATTACGTAGCATTACACCATGTGTACTTTTCACTTGGAATTGCGATTGGATTGCTGGGAGTAATATATTACCGCTCAAAGATTAAAATAAATCCGATTTTGTTAAATGGATTGATCGTCCTTTCCTTTATTTATAATCTAATGCTATTTGCAAGGGCTCCCTTGTTTATTTTTTTGGTTCTTTTAATTATAGTAATGCTAAAAAATAAACACCTAAAGATGTTTTTGGTGCTTTTGGTTCTATCATCAGCTTTACTGACAATATTCAATAAGGAGTCTTATAATTTTCAAAGACTGCTAATTAATTCTGAAAACTCGGATGTTGCGAATAGAATAAAACTTAACAGGGTTTCCTGGGAGATATTCAAGTCGTCCCCTTTCTTCGGTGTTGGTCCGGATAGGATTAGATATGAACGGTTAGATGGGTATCGAAAAATAGGACATACCTCGGCATATAAATATACGTATAACTCCCACAATCAGTATTTTAATTATTTAAGTGTCAATGGCCTTTTAGGGTTTTCTGTTTTCATATTTATGGTGTTATATAGCCTTTACATTTTGATGAAGAATAGACAATGGCTACTGTTACTTTGCTTTTTGCTCTTTTACCTTTCCTGCCTTTCAGAATCATATTTATCAAGGAACAAGGGAATTGTTATATTTAGCCTTTTAACGGTATTATTTTTGACAAATAACATTTCGGTATTCCAAAAAAATGGAGAAAGAAACAAAAAAAATCTTGCTGATAAATAATGCCTATCCTACGAAAAATTATCCCAAACGAGGAAATTACATAAAGGCAATTGAAGACTGCCTGCTGGAAGCGGGTTTGATTGTGGATAGATTGGTTCTTAATTCAGATTATAACAGCAAATTGCAAAAAGCATACGCATATTTTAACTTTTATCTGAGGATTTTGGTTTTCAAAAAGTATGGCCAATATGATTATGTTTACATTCATCATTTTGCCACTTACTTTATTCCTTTGACCATCCATTTAAGAAGAATAAAAAGAGTGGTCATCAATTTCCATGGAGGGGATATCATACCCACAAGTTTTATGGCCAAGGCTGCCAACATAATGTCATATAAACTCATGTTGCCCAGTTATACCTATATTGCTCCTTCCGAATATTTTAAGACCAAAGTAAAGGAAACTATATCCAAACTTAGAAATTCCACCTTCATAGTTTCTCCAAGCGGAGGGGTGGATACCAAGCTTTTTTGTCCACAATCTGATTACAAAACCTCTAATAAAAAGACTTCAGTGGGTTTTGCATCGGGCATTGATTATAACAAAGGTGTAGAGGACCTGATTTATGTTATAAAAAAATACCGTTCTAATAACATCGAATTTCACATTATTAATTTTGGAAAGCATCAGGAAAAATATCTTGATCAAATAAAATCTTTTCATAATGTGGTGATGCACGGAACTTATAAAAAAACGGAAATGCCCAAATTTTACGCAAAAATTGACGTCCTTTTTTTTCCTACAAAAAGCGAAAGTCTTGGTTTGGTAGGTTTAGAAGCTATGAGTTGTGGAGTTCCGGTTATAGGACCAGATGATTTCGCACTTAAAAAATTTATCGTGCCAGGTATTTCTGGAGAAAAGTACAATTCATCTATAAAACATGCTTATACCGAGGCAATGGAAAATTTCCTTACAAAAAAAGGGAGTTACGAGCCTACATCAATAATAAAAAGAAGCTATTCCAAGGAATACGTAGTAACTCAATTTAAGTCCATTTTTTCTTGAACCCCATGATAGCAAAACTAAGATGGTATTACAATAGACTAAAACTTATGGACTTTGAGGAGGTCATTTTTTATAGGCTTCCACAGGCCCTTCAGTCAAAGATTTTCGGACGAGTGCAAGCAAGGCAAACACCTAAACCATTAAAAGCCGATAGCAATTTTGAAATAATCAGATATAGTGTCGACAGCCTGGAAAAATTATTTGAGGTGTCACCAATTTCAACTCGTTATAATTTCTTTAATGTTGAAGTTGATATTCTAAAAATAAAAGATTGGCGAAAGGATTTTCACAACGAAATATCTTCTCCAATTAAATATTATGGTTCGCTAAATAGACAGGATTTTAAGAAAAATGGTGATGTCAAAATTGTTTCAGAACTTTCCAGGTTACATTTTTTGCCTTTTCTGTCACTTAAGTATCTGGAGAGTAAAGAAGATGAGTATTTAAATGGCATACAAGCGACCCTGACCACCTGGAACGCCCAAAACCCATATCTCAAATCTATTAACTGGACGTCAGGCATCGAAGTGGCCATTAGGAGCGTAAACCTGATATATTCTCACATGGCTCTTAAGCAAGCCGATAAATTTCCCGACAAACTGGAAAAGGAATTACTTTCGCTGCTTTCGTTTAATTATCAATTTTTAAAAAATCATTTATCGCTTTACTCTTCGGCCAACAATCATTTAACAGCCGAACTGATGGGTCTTGTGGCAATAAGCACGTATTGCGTGTTCGGTCAAAAAGAGCGAAATAAATGGAAAACCTTATTGTTTAGGGAAGTTATGTCCCAAGTCAACAAGGATGGGGTGCATATGGAACTGAGCACCAGATATCATGCCGAAGTAACAGATCAATTGTTGATTGCATTGCACTTTTTGAGTGGAATAGGCATCCAGATTCCGGCAGAGATTGAAAATAGACATAAAAAAATGTTCGAGTTCATAGAGCATGTGACCTACCATGATATTGAGACTGTTTTTGGAGATAGTGACGAAGGGTATGTTATAGAACCCTATTTTGTAAATAATTTTTCTTTATACAAGTCACAACTGGCATCATCCAACCATCTTTATGAAAGTTCCTATAACTCTTCCAACACAATTGATTTTAGAAATTACCTAATTTTTGGGGAAAGCTTTCACGTTTCTGAAAAGAAGAGCGCCCTAGTCGACACCTTTTTTAAATCTTCTGGTTACTGTTTTATGTATGACCATATGCATGGAATAAAACTAAGTTTTGATGTTGGAGAGATGGGAGACAACGTTTCTTCCGCGCATGGGCATTCAGATATGTTACATTTCACCTTACAACAACATGGATTGGCATTTATTATAGATCCAGGAACTTATCAATATCATTCAAGAGAGTCTTTCTGGCGCGATTATTTTAGGGGAATTACGGCGCACAATACCATAAGCATCAATGGCCAGCATCATGCGGTGATGAACAATAGAATGAGTTGGATCGCCAAACCTAAGGCCCCAGAAGCCACAGTTTCTTTTTCAAGCAAAAAATCAACTTGTTCCGGAAAGCATACTGCTTTTTTAAATCAGGGAGTCATTCACCAAAGAGTTGTTACTCTTAATAGGAAAGAAGGCCAGGTGGTTATTTTGGATTCCCTTGAGAAGGAAAATGACGAAGAAGTCTTAGCGAGTATTTTTTTTCATGTTCACCCAGATGCTCAAATGGGACACGACGGAAATAGTATTAAAATAAAACATCTTGATGCCGAATTAGAACTTAAAAACAATGAATTTTGCAATGCAAAAATATTCGATGGCGATGACCAAGTTCCAATGGGGTGGTTTTCCCCGAAATACAACCTAAAACAAAAAACAAAGACTATTTGCATAAATCTAGAAGTTGTTAAAAGCATAGAATTGGAAACATACATTAGTTATTGTTAGTAGATTATTGAAAATGGCAGAACATGGGGTTGAATTATAAAAACCAATAGGGCAATAAAGAAATTTAGGATGAACATAATATATCTTCTAGGAGCTGGCAGAAGCGGGACAACACTATTGGCCACTGTTTTAAATGCCAATAAAAATATTGTCACAGTTGGAGAAATGCATCAATTTGGAGATTATCTTGTAGAAGACAAAAAATGTTCATGTGGAGAACATTTGGAGAAATGTTCCTTTTGGGGAAGCATCATGCGAGAGCTGGAAAATGTGCAGCAGGAACTAAGGAGTTTGAATACAAGGATAAATAAAAAAGAAAACCACAGGAACATCCCTTATTTATTATTCAAAAAAAAGCCAGATTCTGAATATCTATCGGTTCAGGAAAAGATTTTTGAAAAAATACATAAACAATGCACTGAAACATACCTTTTGGATTCATCCAAATACGTTGCCAGATATCTTTTGCTCTCAAGAAGTTCTAAATTGAAAGTAAAGGGGCTATACGTGACTAGAGATGTGAGGGGAGTAGTGAACTCATTCTCTAAAAATGTACAGACTACCAAAAAGCCCGTTGCCACAATTTTATATTACCTTTTGATAAACTTTTTTGCTCAGATTGTAGCATGGTCCGATAAAAGGGTTCTCAAAGTAAGATATGAGGATTTTGTCGAGGACCCTTTAAGTCAGTTATCAAGGATTCAACTGCATATTTTCGGAGAAGAGGATAAACAATTAACTTTGTCAGAAGAAATAAAAATGCCTCATATTATTGGTGGGAATCGGATGAAGCATAACAAAAAAATAAACATTTATCCAGATTATAAATGGAAAAAATCCCTTAACAGAAAAAAACAAGTTTTATATTACCTTGTTACACTGCCTTTTATGGTCATTAACCGATACAAGATTTGAACCTTTTACTAAAACACACACATTGGATTCTTTATTTGGTGGTTTTTACACTTCCAATGTACACCAAGGTCAATAATGGTTTTTTGGTGTTGTACATAGGGCTTCGTCTTGTAGAAATTTTATCGAACCCTACCAAGTCAAACATCAAAAAGATTTTGCTCAGGGGAATACCGGTTTTTGCGTTTTTTGTTTTGGCCATGCTTGCAGCCTTTCGATCATGGGATTGGGAAAACATCTATTATTTAGAAACTCATTTATCTCTGTTATTTGTCCCCATTGTACTAATTTCTGAAAGTGGTCTTGATACCGAAAAAAGAAGAAAAATGTTTCTGGCATTGGTATTCGGGTGTTTGGTCACCTTAGCCATATGTTACATTAACCTCATTTTGGGAATATTAAGCAAAGAAGAGTCTTGGGGAAATTGGTTTGCATGGGATAATATAGGGCATGGTTTCACAGCTGTTGCAGATACACATCCCACTTATCTTGGCCTTTTTATAGCCACTTCGATTTTGTTTTTAATTCAAGACGAGTCTTTTTCAAAGCTGTGGAAATATTTTTTCTTAATTGTTTTTGTGTTCGGATTATTTCAGTTGGCCAGTGATATGGTAGTGCTGTTATTGTTTATGTTTTTTGTGTACTTGGCAATTAGCAAAGTATCTACGTATAGACAGCAACTTATGGTGTTAGTTTCCGGAATCGGTGTTTGTGCGCTGGTTTTCTGGACCATGGGAGATAAATATATGAACAATAGAATGTTCTCCGTGGATAGTATTTTGGATGAGAAAAGAATTGAAAGATGGGAGGTTTCCTATGAGATTTTTAAGGAGAACCCCTTTTTTGGTGTAGGATTTGCAGAAATTGATTCCATAAGAAGGCAAAAGTATATGGATGGGGATTACTCTTTGGCAGAGGCAAATGACTTGAATGCCCACAATCAGTTTTTAGAATATTTAAGTATAAACGGAGCTATCGGGGGCTTCACGTATATTATGTCACTAGGACTCTTGTTTCTGCTTAGCGTCTATAGAAAAGACTATCTATTTACGTTTATTTTCTTCGTCTTTATTCTTGCAAATATTACTGAATCTACTCTGGTTAGGATAAAGGGAGTGGAATACTTTGCCCTATTTTCCTCTTTATTTTTAAGTTGGACGAACAGGACGAAAAAATAAGCGATGAACATATATATTACCTTGGATTATGAACTTTTTTTCGGCTCTAAGAGTGGAACCGTTGAAAAATGTATCATTCAACCTACGCAAGAATTACTTAAGATTACAGAACCCTATAATATTAAGTTTACCTGCTTCGTAGATTCGGGCTTTCTACTTGCCTTAGAGAAGAATAAAGCAGAATTCCCTCAACTTCAATCCGATTATAAAAACATATGTGATCAAATTAAATATTTGGCCAGTGAAGGTCATGGAATTGAATTGCATGTTCATCCACATTGGGAAGATTCCTATTATGACGGAAGCAGATGGATTTTTAACACGGATAGATATAGACTTTCTTGTTTTTCTGAGAATAGGATTGTTGACATTATTACCCGCTATACTGAAGTTTTAGAACGAATTTGCGGAATTCGACCACAAGCATATAGGGCAGGCGGATGGAGCGCACAACCCTTCGAACCTATTGGTAAAGGGTTGCGAAAGAACCGTATCATGGTGGACAGCACCGTATACCCGGGAGGAAAATATAAATCCAAAAACCAGGTTTTTGATTTCTCACAAGTGGAGCAATACAAGACAAAGTATAGATTTTCACATGACCTTGTCCAAGAAGATGAAAATGGGGAATTTACGGAAATTCCAATAAGTTCATACAAAGTTCCTCCTTGGTTTTTTTGGAAATTTATTTTTGTAAAAATTTTCAAACAAGCAAAGCATATTCCCTATGGAGATGGGAATGCTCTTTCAATGGACAAGCGGAATGTATTAAAACTACTTCTTAATTTTTCTCATAGTGTGGTATCCATAGATGGTTATAAAGCATCCTTACTAAAGAATGCATTTCCAAAGTATCGCTCCAAAACGGCAAACAAGGGAAATCTTGTTCTAATTGGACACCCAAAGGCATTTACTCAATATTCGTTAAAGAAACTTTCCGGTTTTATAGAACAAACTCATTTGGATCATTCATACAAAACCTATCAATGAATCGCATAAATATTCTAAATACCGCAATTGATAATTTTTCAATGGAAGAGACACTTGAGAAAGTAGTCAAGGCAATCGAACGCAAAGAACACCTTCATCATGTCGTGGTCAATGCTGGGAAAATGGTTTCCATGCAAAAAGATTTACAACTTAGGGAAAGTGTGAACAATAGCCACATTATAAACGCTGATGGCCAGGCTGTAGTTTGGGCCTCCCGCTTCTTAGGGAAGCCGCTAAAGGAGCGCGTAGCGGGAATAGATTTAATGGAGAATTTAGTGGATTCTGCTGGCAAACATCATCATAAAATATTTTTCTTTGGCGCTAAGGAGAATATAGTGAAGAACGTTGTGAAGTTATACTCGGAAAAGTATGGGGCGGATATAGTTGCCGGATACAGAAATGGGTACTTTAAAAAAGAAGATGAAAAGAAAATTGCAAAGCAAATAGCGGATAGTGGAGCTCAAATATTGTTTGTTGCCATGAGTTCTCCCAAAAAGGAGAATTTTTTATTTGATAATAGGGCGGTCCTGGCAAAAGTCAATTTTATTATGGGAGTAGGTGGCAGTTTTGATGTAGTTGCCGGAAAAGTTAAACGAGCACCTTTATTCATGCAAAAAGTGGGATTAGAATGGTTTTACAGATTTATTCAAGAACCAAAACGTATGTGGAAAAGATATTTGATAGGTAATACTAAGTTTATTATTATGGTGTTCCGCGAGCGCTTTAAATTTTAATACTTTTAACCACCAAGTGCCAATATTTAAAAGCCTATATGTTTTTTGGGTTCA
Organism: Flagellimonas rhodophyticola; assembly: GCF_049332665.1. Classification (NCBI taxonomy): domain Bacteria; kingdom Pseudomonadati; phylum Bacteroidota; class Flavobacteriia; order Flavobacteriales; family Flavobacteriaceae; genus Flagellimonas; species Flagellimonas rhodophyticola. Next base: position 723,168 of record NZ_CP186326.1, read on the forward strand.
CAAAGTATTCAGATTTAATAAGACCAATGTCCTTGATAATGGATTTATTGGTAATCAATCTTTTCGCGTATTTTTTGCCCATCAATCTTGAGGAACCTGTTTTATTTCATATTTACATAACAGGTGGATGGGTTATTTTTTCACTTAGAAATGGGTTCTATAGAATTCATCGATATACGAAAGTGCCAATTATTTTCAGGAAAATTTTCACCCAATTTTTTTACTTTTTTTTGATATTATTTGCTTTTATTGGGTTTTTTAAACAGCCTTTAATGAGCCGCTATGCATTGGCTCAATATTTTGCTTTAGTGATGTTGACGGTGGGGATAGCTAAACTTGTCACCTACATTTTCTTGATGCAGTACAGAGGCAATCTGAAGGGCAACTTGAGAAACGTTGTGGTAATCGGTAAAAACAAGAAGACCGACCAATTAATTTCCGTTTTCAAAGAACGAACAGAATTCGGATATAACTTTCTAAAGCAATTTTCACCTTCAACCTTGGAGTTTGATATGATAGAGACGCTTAATTTCATAAAACAAAATAAAGTTGATGAGATTTATTGCTCTATTTCCGAATTAAAAAATGAAGAACTTAGTGCCTTCATAAACTTTGCGGATAATAACTTAAAAACATTAAAGTTTATTCCCGATAACAAGAACATTTTTGCCAAAAAACTAAAATTTGAATATTACGATTATATCCCTGTGTTATCATTAAGGGACATTCCTTTGCACAATCCCATAAATGCCTTTTTAAAACGGAGTTTCGATGTAATTTTTTCATTGATTATCATTTTTGGACTATTGTCTTGGCTTATTCCTTTACTTGCTATCATTATAACTGTTGAGTCAAAGGGGCCGGTATTCTTTAGACAAAGTAGAAATGGAATTGATAATCGAGAGTTTTATTGTTATAAGTTCAGATCTATGGCACCAAACAAGGATGCCGATAATCATTCAGCGACCAAAAATGATATGAGAATTACCAAAGTGGGTAAGTTTATTCGAAAAACAAGCATCGATGAGCTTCCACAATTTTATAATGTTTTGTTTGGTACAATGTCGGTTGTTGGTCCAAGACCCCATATGGTAAAACATACCAATGAATATGCTACAAGTGTCGATAAATATATGGTACGTCATTTTGTTAAACCAGGAATTACAGGATTGGCGCAAGTTAGAGGTTATCGTGGGGAAATTGAGCAGGAGATGGATATCTTAAACAGAACAAAATTTGATATCTTTTATATAGAAAACTGGTCAATGTTCTTAGATTTGAAAATCATGGTACAAACAGTATTGAATGCTATTAAGGGCGAAGCAAAGGCCTATTGATTATGAAAAGAACCCTAATTACAGGCGCAGCAGGCTTTTTAGGCTCACACCTTTGTGATCGATTTATCGCGGAAGGCCATCATGTAATAGCCATGGACAACCTCATTACTGGCGATCTTAAAAACATTGAACACCTCTTTCCGTTGGAGCGATTCGAATTTCACCATCATGACGTATCTACTTTTGTGCATTTGGGAGGTGATTTGGATTATATTTTGCACTTTGCTTCTCCGGCTAGTCCGATTGACTATCTAAAAATCCCTATTGAAACCTTAAAAGTAGGTTCATTGGGCACACTGAATTTGTTAGGGTTGGCTAAGGATAAAAATGCACGAATTCTAGTGGCTTCCACTTCAGAAGTATATGGTGACCCATTGGTTCACCCTCAAAATGAAGATTACTACGGAAACGTGAGCCCAATTGGTCCAAGGGGGGTTTACGACGAAGCCAAACGTTTTATGGAATCCATCACCATGGCCTATCATAGGCATCATGGCTTAGATACGCGTATAGTTCGAATTTTTAACACATACGGTTCGCGAATGCGTTTAAATGATGGCCGTGTGGTACCTGCCTTTATGGGCCAAGCTCTCCGCGGGGAGGATTTGACGGTTTTTGGTGATGGGTCCCAAACCCGTTCCTTTACGTATATCGATGATCAGATAGAAGGGATCTATCGTCTTTTGATGAGTGACTATGCGGAACCCATCAATATTGGAAATCCAGATGAAACTACGATTCTGGAGTTCGCACAAGAAATCATAAAACTTACAGGAACTGACCAGAAAATAGTCTTTAAATCCTTGCCAGCAGATGATCCGCTGCAACGTCAGCCTGATATTTCAAGAGCAAAAGAGATTTTGAGTTGGGAGCCCAAAGTGCATCGTTCAGAGGGCTTGAAAAAGGTGTATGAATACTTCAAATCTTTGTCTCCAGAAGAACTACGCCAAAAAGAACATCGCGATTTTTCACATTTAAATGGGAAATAAGTACGCATATCTAGCGTCTGCTATTTGAATTGAATTATTTTTGCCAAAATTTTAATCGATGAACATTCTTATCCTTGGTTCAGGAGGTCGCGAGCATGCGATAACCCATAAAATTTTGCAAAGCCCGAAAGTTCAAAAATTGTTTGTTGCCCCAGGCAATGCTGGAACGGCAACAATCGCCTCTAACGTTGAGGTGGGGGTAAACGATTTTGAAGGAATTAAGAACGTCACTTTAAAAGAGAATATCGATTTAGTGGTTGTTGGTCCTGAAGACCCACTGGTAAATGGCATTCATGATTTTTTCTTGAACGATTCGCAACTTAAGAACGTTTCTGTAATTGGTCCTCAAAAAGTGGCCGCTGAATTGGAAGGAAGTAAAGAGTTTGCAAAAGAATTTATGATGCGTCATAGCATTCCAACGGCAGCTTATCAAAGTTTTACATCAGAAAATCTCGAAGAAGGATATACGTTTTTGGAAACACTTAGTCCGCCCTATGTACTTAAGGCGGATGGACTGGCAGCTGGAAAAGGCGTTCTTATTCTCAAAGATTTGGATGAAGCCAAAGATGAATTAAAAGCGATGTTGTTGGATTCCAAGTTTGGAGAAGCCAGCGCAACGGTCGTTATAGAGGAGTTCTTGGATGGAATTGAATTGAGCTGTTTTGTACTTACAGATGGGACCAACTACAAAGTTTTACCAACCGCAAAAGACTACAAGCGAATAGGGGAAGGAGATACTGGTCTGAACACTGGAGGCATGGGCGCGATTTCCCCGGTTCCTTTTGCCGATAGTGCTTTTATGCATAAGATAGAGCAACAAATTGTAAAACCTACGGTAGAGGGCCTTAAAAAAGACAATTTACCCTATGTGGGCTTCATTTTTATAGGGCTTATCAAAGTTGGTGAAGAACCCAAGGTTATTGAATATAATGTTCGCATGGGAGATCCTGAGACCGAGGTAGTGATGCCACGACTGAAGTCAGATTTGGTGGAAATTCTTGATGCAATGTCAAAAGGGACCTTGGATGAAATCAATCTGGAAATTGACGAAAGAACGGCAACCACAGTAATGGCTGTTTCTGGAGGCTACCCCGAAGCTTATGAAAAGGGAAAGGAAATACAAGGGATAGGAACTATTGAAGATTCCTTGGTTTTTCATGCTGGAACAAAAGAGAGCAACGGAAAAGTGCTGACCAACGGTGGTCGTGTAATTGCCGTTACATCCTTCGGAAATAATTTCAAGGAAGCATTGCAGAAATCCTATCAAAATATAGAAAAGCTACATTTTGAAGGAATGTACTATCGAAAAGATCTTGGATTTGACCTATAGGTAAGAATGGGAGGTAATGCTTTTGTCTTCCTCACCATTATCATTAAAAATCTTAAGTTCTTTCATCCAATAAATCATGGAAATAAAACCGATGACGGCGAAAATCCAATTCACCGAATTGGAACCCCACCAGTTTTCCATAAATCGAAAGAAATCATAAGGCGCAAAAAGACCATTCACAAATAAGTCTTCAATACCGTAAAAAAACTTGCTCATCTTAGCTATATTTACTTTGCAAAAGTAGTAAAACCTAACATGATTTCAAGCTTTTTCGGGAAAACAAAACCGATAAATTATATCGTTTTATCGGTTTTCCTCCTCCTCTTTTACTCGATTCACTTACTATTCGGTACGGATATTGGGATTACCCTTGATACATTTCCTGAGGAACTGATTGTACTTGCCGTACTTTTGCTTTCATTATATATTATCAGTAGAATAGTTAAGGTCGAGAAAGTTACAGGCTTGAGCTCTTTCGCTATTCTATTTTTTACGCTGCTATTGGTAGCTTTTTCAGATACTATTGGGGATAAAAATGCCATTTTTGCCAACTTTTTTTTGCTTCTTGCGATTTGGAGATTGCTTGCGATCAAATCTATGAGAAGCGTAAAACATAAGATTTTTGACGCTACCTTTTTGATATGTGTCGCCAGTTTTTTTTACGACTGGACATTGATTTTTTTGATTCTTGTGTTTGTGGCAATCAACGTATATGATAAAAAACCTGCTAAAAATTGGATGGTTCCTTTGGTTGCGATTGCTACAGTTTTGATTTTGTCCTTTACTGTTTTAAAATTGAATGATTCCCTTGGGTTTTTTGAGGAACATTATCGTTTTAGATTGGATTTTTTGTTCATTGATTTTTTTGGACATAAGGGCATTATAAAACTACTGGTCTATACTTCGCTAATGTTAGTGGTTATGTTTCTAGTTTTTGTCAAAGTCCGAAAAAAGGGTGGTGGAAAACTAGTTTTACTTCGTATTGTTTTCTTGACTTTTGTTTTGGGCGCGGTCATAAGCTTTTTCAGATTCGATGGAGCATCTCCAGTCTTAATTACCTTTTTTCCAGTTGCTGTGTTTATGACAAACTATCTGGAAACCGTTAAAAAGATAAAGCTTAAGGAATTGGTCGTCGTTATCTGTGTGCTGTTGCCCATTTTACTTTTTGTTTTAGACCTTAACCTGTAAAAGGATAAAGCAATATCTTTGCCACAAATTTGTGAGCATGTTCAGTTCGTTTGCCTTTACTATTTTTCAACAAAGCATAGACACTTATCATATCAAGGATGATGTTTATCAGGAGTTTGTAAATCCTTATCCGAAGGATAAAGTGGAGCATTTGCTATACAGAAAGAATTGGATAGATACCGTACAGTGGCATTATGAAGATATTATCAGAGACCCTGGGATTGACCCGACTTCAGCCCTTGATTTAAAGCGAAAAATTGATGCTAGCAACCAAGACAGAACGGACCTTGTTGAATATATTGACAGTTATTTTCTCGATAAATATATAAGGGTTGAGGTGAAGTCAGATGCCACAATCAATACTGAGAGTCCGGCATGGGCAATTGATAGACTTTCCATTTTGGCTTTGAAAATTTACCATATGCAAGAAGAGGTAGATCGAACCGATGCATCAGCAGAGCACATAGATAAGTGCAGCAAAAAGTTGACAGTACTTTTAGAACAAAAGAAAGACCTTTCTTCAGCCATTGACCAATTGCTTGAGGATATCGAAACAGGAAAGAAGTACATGAAAGTTTATAAACAGATGAAAATGTACAACGATGATGAGCTAAATCCGGTACTTCGTGGGCAAAAAGGGTAAGCAGACCCATATTTTGATCATTCGCCTGTCTGCTATGGGCGATGTCGCCATGACGGTGCCAGTGCTAAGTGCATTACTAAATCAGTATCCACAGATAGAAGTTACCGTTCTTACCAAAAAATTGTTTCTACCTATTTTTTCCGGACTGGAAAATGTTAATGTATTTGAGGCTGATGTCAAAAAGCGTCACAAAGGGTTGGTTGGACTTTGGCGCTTGTACCAAGAACTGAAAAGTCTTCAAATTGACGCTGTTGCCGACCTGCACAACGTTCTAAGGAGCAGAATTCTTCAAAAATATTTCGGTCTTGGCAAAACCCCGTTTATACAGGTGGATAAGGGAAGGGCGGAAAAGAAAGCACTTACCAGAAATAAGAACAAAATTTTCAAACAACTAAAAAGCACCCATCATCGCTATGCCGATGTATTCACGGAGCTGGGTTTTCCTGTTGATTTGAAAAAAACAAAGCTTTTAGAGCGAATTCAACTTTCCGAGAATGTATTGGAACTTGTACGTCAAGATGCCAATAAATGGGTGGGGATAGCGCCTTTTGCCGCGCACGAAGGCAAAATGTATCCACTATATCTGATGAAAGAGGTTATTCAAAAACTAAATAATACCAATAAGTATAAAATATTGCTTTTTGGAGGCGGGGCCCATGAGGTTAAGCAGTTGGAGGCGATTGCCAAGGAAGGGGAGCATGTTTTGAATATGGCCGGAAGACTCAATTTAAAAGAAGAACTGTCTTTAATTTCAAACCTCGATGTAATGCTATCTATGGATAGTGGTAATTCCCATTTGGCGGCCAATTATGGCATTCCTGTTATCACAATTTGGGGCGTTACCCACCCCTTTGCAGGGTTTTATCCTTTTGGTCAGTCAAAAGAACATGCTTTACTGGCCAATCGGGAACGATATCCTTTAATTCCAACTTCGGTATATGGCAATAAATTACCCGCAGGGTATGAAACTGCAATGGAAACCATTACGCCTCAACAGGTAATAGATAAGATTATCACCCTGTTGGAAGGTTAAGCTACCGTTTGTCTCTCCGATATAGAATTAAAATAGTGCCTCATTTGTTGTATAAAGCGGTACTTAAGTTGTTGACCATTAGTTTCGGATAGTAAAGAACGGATGCCCAAATAGGAGGCAATAATGTAGGTTGCAACCCCCTCGCAGTCGATATGGCGAGCTATATACCCATCAATTTTGCCGTTTTTCAATACAGAGACCAAGTTTACCTCCCACACTTTTAGAATGTCTTTTAAGTACGAACTAATTTCAGAATTGCGTTTGTTGAATTCCGTGATAAAGTCATTCAGCATGAATCCATAGGCCATTTCATTGCTTTTACAGGGCTCCATGGCATTTTCCAAACTGTCTAGAATGGCATGTAATGGATTTTCATTAACATTAAGTGGTTCCACCAATAGGGCGTATACCTTTTGAACAATCAAATTTTGAACTATACTGATGAAGTAATCCTCCTTGGATTTAAAATGATAATAAAAGGCTCCTTTGGAAAGGTCTAATTCTGTTAAGATATCATCCAAGCTGGTATTGTAGTAGCCTTTTGAGTGAAAAATTTCAAGGCCCATGGCATGCAATCGGTGCATGGTTTCGCGTCGTTTTAGGTTTCGTTCCATAAGATTGGGTTTTGGGTTCAATTAGACCGTTAAGTCTGTTACAAAGTTTCTGCAGATTGGACCCAACCTCAAGAATCAAGGTTGTATTTGTAAGAAAAATCGGTGAAATGTCAAAATTGAACCTAAAACAAGTTCTCCTAAAAAAACTAACCGACCAGCCAGTCGGTTTAAGCGTTTCTTTTTAGGGATAAAGAACATCTACCAGGTAGACGAAACAATCAATTTAGATCTGAATCTTCAATGAAATTTCCGAACTTCAACCTGCCAGTCTGGTCAGGCGGATATCTTTTGATAAGGACAATTGAAACTGTACTTGGCTTAATCGTTGGCTGTTATTAAGATAATAAAATGATAAAGATGAACGATAATCACGGAATAGTTTTAATTCATGGGGCGGGATTAGGAAATTATGTTTGGAGCGAAACAAATAAACATTTAGATAGTCCAACCCTTCTAATAGAGTTTCCAAACCGAGAGATGGGGGGTAAAGTAAATGAAAAACTTTTATTTCAGGATTATCTTAACTCAGCTATTGAACAAATTGAGAACTGGGGAGTAAGTCAATTCACAATTGTAGCTCATTCAATTGGAGGTTCTATAGGTCTAAAACTAAACGACTATTTCAAAGAAAGAGTAAATGGATTTGTTGGAATAAGCGCGATAATTCCCAAGGATGGAAAATCGTTTGCTGACGTTTTCCCAATTCCACAAAGACTAGTTTTACCCCTATTACTGAAATTTTTTGGAACCAGGCCTCCTGAAAAATCGATTAAAGATGAATTGTGCAACGATTTAGAAAATTCCCAATCAGAAGAAATAGTTAGAAGGTTTTCCCCAGAGTCATCAAAATTGTATACAACTAAAATCAACTACGAGGCCTTGCCAAAAATGAGTATGTTCATAAAGCTTTTAAACGACAAATCGATTTCTCAAGAAATTCAAAATGAGATGATTGGAAATCTAAATTGTCAAGAAGTAGTAAAACTAAATTGCGGACATTTACCAATGAAAAGTAAACCAAAAGAGTTAGCAGAAATCATAAATAACTATATCAAAAAAATACAAGAACGATAAAGAACAAAAGTCATTGAAAATCTCGGAAGAATCAATGCTTTTTTATGCGATTGTTCGGGAAATACCAATAATGATGGCACTCCGTTCCCGAACTTCACTTATCGGATACTAAGAATCATTCAAATGATTCTTAGTTTGAACGCCCCTGTGGTACTAAAGAAAAAGAAATGAAAAAAAGCAAGAATTTGGCAAGTCGTATTCAAGAAGTCCTCTTGAACGGAAAATGGATAGCAAACACCAACCTACAAGACCAATTGAGAAAAACTACTTGGAAACAGGCCAATTATAAAATTGGAGATCATAATTCCATAGCCGAACTAACATACCATATTAATTACTATGTAGCAGGAATCCTAAACGTGTTGAATGGTGGCGATCTGGAAATTAGGGATAAATACAGTTTCGAAATGGAGAAGATTGAATCAGAAAATGACTGGCAAAACTTAATACAATCATTTATTTCCAACGCTCATTCAATAATTGAGAAAATTTCAAATAGTTCAGAAAATCAATGGAGTGAACTATTCGTAAAGGAAGAGTATGGTACTTACCAACGAAATATAGAAGGCCTAATAGAGCATAGCTACTATCATTTAGGACAAATTTCGCTACTGTTTAAACTAATAAATAAAGCGACCATTAACACATGATATCAGAGGAGGACAAATACCTTTTTAATGGGTCTTTCAATTAAAATTTCCGAACTTCACTCATCCGCAGGTATCGATTAATCAAATAATACATCCTTTTGGTAAGGACGTCTCTAAAAATGGGTAAAAAACGAAAAAACATAATTTATCTAACGGGTTTTATTCTACTTGTCGCTATCATAACCTTCTTACCAAGTGATACTTTTTCGCAAAGCAATGTGAGACCCAATATTGTTTTGATTTTAAGTGATGATCAAGGTTGGGGTGATTTAGGCATCAATGGAAATTTGAACCTACAGACTCCAAACATCGATTATCTGGCAAAAGAAGGAGCACAATTTACCAGATTTTATGTGAGCCCTGTTTGTTCGCCAACAAGGGCAGAAATCTTAACTGGAAGATACCACCCAAGAGGAGGAGTTTATTCAACATCGCGGGGAGGGGAACGATTGGACCTTGATGAAAAAACAATCGCTGACATCTTCAAATCCAATGGTTACAATACAGCAGCGTTTGGCAAATGGCATAACGGAGCGCAACCTCCATATCATCCTAACAATAGAGGTTTTGATGACTTCTACGGCTTTTGTTCGGGGCATTGGGGCAATTATTTTAATCCCACCCTCGAAAGGAACACAAAAATAGTAAAGGGAGAAGGGTTTATTATTAACGATTTAACCAATAAAGCACTTGAATTCATCGAAAAAAATAATGGAGAGCCCTTTTTCGCTTACTTGGCTTATAATACCCCGCATAGCCCAATGCAAGTGCCCGATAGGTGGTGGAATAAATATAAAGATGTAGTCCTTGATTCAACTCATAGATATGGTAGCAAGGAGAATGGAGATAAGACACGGGCCGCCTTGGCACTATGCGAAAACATTGATTGGAATGTAGGAAGAATTGTAAATAAATTGGATAGTTTGAAGTTGCTCGAAAACACCATTTTTATATATATGTCGGACAATGGTCCCAATGGGTGGAGGTGGAATGATGGACTTAAAGGAATAAAGGGCCATACCGATGAAGGAGGTGTAAGGTCTCCTTTTATAATGCATTGGAAGGACAGATTGAATTCAAAAAAAATTGACCACATGGCGAGTGCGATAGATATTTTACCAACGCTGATGGATTTGGCTAATGTCTCCGTTTCAAACAGTAAAAAATTGGATGGGAAGAGTTTAAAGCCTCTTCTTTTTGGATTGGATGATTCATGGGAAGACAGATATATTTTCAGTCATTGGAATGGAAAAGTAAGTGTTCGAAATCAACAATATATGTTGGATGATACCAACCAACTATTTGACTTGGATTCGGACCCTGGGCAGACAGATGCCATTGATAAACCTTCGGATTCAATACTTTCTGGCTTGATTTCAGCAAAGGAATTATGGGAAAATACGGTACTAAAAGAGCTTGACCGAAACAGAAAAGAAGTATTTCCAGTAGGATTTGAAGGTATGTACTATACTAATTTACCTGCTGATGATGCAGTATCCCATGGCAATATTCTCAGATCTAGCAGATGGCCTAACTCTTCTTATTTTACAAATTGGACAAATACAAAAGATAGCATCACTTGGGATTGTGACATACGTGTTCAAGGAAATTATAAAGCTACTGTTTACTATACCTGTAATAAGGAAACAATTGGATCCGTTCTTACCTTAAAACAAGGTAAAAATGAACTTGAAATCAAGATAACACAAGCTCATGACCCACCTATACTGGGCGCAGAATACGATCGCACTAAACGAGAAGAATCATTCCAAAAAGAGTTTAAGCCTCTGGAAATGGGAGTGCTGAATTTGGATAAAGGACTACACACTATCAGCTTAAAAGCGTTCGCTATAAAAGGTTCTCAATGTATAGATTTCAGGCAATTGGTTTTGGAGCGTATCAGATAGGAAATTGTTTTTATTCCTGAAAAGATAATATTTATGAAGTATATCAATCCCTAAAGCAGACCTGTTGATTTGTGTTTGAATCTTCGTTGAAATTTCCCGAACTTCACTTATCCGTCGATATAGCTCATTAAAACGAACGATATCTTTAACGATAAGTTCATTCTAAACCTCCCTTTTAGTTTAAGCCACAGTCCCCTGACAACTGCTCCCTGCGCCCGCTGTGCAGCCATAACAATGTTGAGAGATAATAATGTTTCTGTCGTTTAAAATGTTCTCATTATAGTCTTTGATGTGTTTCACCTTACTAGCGACCTTTAGGTCGAGCATTTGGTTGAAGTCACAATCGTAAAGCCATCCATCCCAACTTATGGAAATGGTATTGGTACACATAACATTGGCTACTGCTGCGGGATTGTAGGCCTCCACCAAGGCATACATATAGTCCTCATAATTTTCAGATGCAATGAGATAATCCAAAAAACGGGAAATGGGCAAATTCGTAATGGCAAATAGGTTATGAAACTGAATACCAAAATCTTCATCCAAGGCCTTTTTAAAATCCTTTTCCATTGCAGCTTGGTCTCCGGGCAAAAATGCTCCAGAAGGATTATAGACTAAATCCAATCGCAAGGGGCTATCGGGCATGCCATAGCCAACAGCATTCAATTCTTGCAACGCTTTGATGGATTTGTCAAAAACTCCATCTCCACGCTGCTTATCGGTTTTGCCTCGGGTATAATGCGGCATGGAAGAAACCACATGTACATTGTGTTTCTTAAAGAACTCTGGTAAATCATAGTACTTTTTGTTCGCCCGGATAATGGTCAAATTGGATCGGACTATGAAATCTTGGATACCAGCTTTTGCGGCCTCCTCAACAAACCATCTAAAGTCAGGGTTCATTTCGGGGGCACCTCCAGTTAGATCCAACGTATGGGCTCCGGTATTTCGAATGACCTCCAAGCATTGTTCCATGGTTTCTCGGGTCATGATTTCCTTACGATCAGGCCCTGCATCAACATGACAATGCTCACACACTTGGTTGCACATGTATCCTACATTGATTTGTAGAACCTCCAATTTATTCGGGCGCAGCGGAAAATGACCTATTTCGGCAATTTTATCTTTGAAGTAAGGCAGTTCGCCATCAGCAAAGACTCCTCCATTTAAAATTTCCAATTGCTTATTGGTTTCTGCCAATGCATTATCCTGAGCCTTTAGGGATTTTTTGGCCGCCTTTTTTAACTGTGGCATTATACTTTCGCTCATGATTTGATATGTTATGGTTAGATGGTAAAAAGAGTCAACCCGAAAAGCTTTCTCTTTTGCTCTCTACATTGATAATTTATTGTACTTGTTCATCATTTGAACCCCATGTACCAAAGTCGCACCGCTTTCGATGGCCGCACCTGCGTGAACTGCCTCCATCATTTCTTCTTTGGTTATTCCTTTTTGCAATCCATCCTTGGTGTACGCATCAATGCAATAGGGGCATTTAACAACATGCGAAACGGCTAACGCGATAAGGGATTTTTCTCGGGCACTCAAAGCTCCTTCTTCAAAAACTTTTCCATAATAATCGAAGAACTTGTTGCCGAGTTCTTCGCTCCATTCGGTAATTTTTCCAAATTTTCGTAGATCCGCTGGATCGTAATAACTATTTGCCATTTTTTGGTGTTTATGTTTTAATTGAATGTTGGTGTGAAATAATTCCCCTATTATGATTTTTTTCATGGCAAGAAGCCAAGTGTTACAATTTCTACAAGAGGATGGTGTAATGGCAAATGCCATTTTTTGCTATTAGCCCAATAGCGAAAGGCTGGGGGAACCTTTATTGAAAGAAAAGGTAATAAAGTGCATTTCCTGTTTTGGGATATGCATTTCAAAAAATCTGATATTCCTCTTGATGAGGGCAGCCAGAATTTTGAAAATAGTATTCGGAATTCGTCTAAAACGGCTCAATAATACTGTGATATCCTCAAGAATATCAATATCTCGAAGCATCGGAAGAGTGAAAAGCGCTGAGTTGTTAGTTCCTAGTAATTGGGAAATCTTGCTAAACAATCCAACACGTTGCCATGGTAATTTTTGAAAAAGTTGGGCATCAAAATTGGAATAATGCAATCCCATTAAATAAAAACCACCATCAAGAGCAGGGCCCAAAACAGTTTTTCCTAGTTTTAACTGTTTGTTGGCTTCAATTAAATGATGGGCAGTTAATTCTGGACTATCATTTCCAACAGTAATTACATTTTCATAGCCCCTGTCATAAATACTTTGGATAGCATTGGAAAAGCGTTGTCCAAAAGAGTTACCCCGTTGCTCTTTTTCGGTAAAATGAAAAAATGGCAAGCCCGTTTTTTTAACTATCTGAAGCGTATTGGAGGTAAGTTCTTGGAACAGTAATGGATTAGATACAGAAGTTTTATGGCGAGCATCTTCTTCCGCGGAATTCGCGAAAATTAAAATAGCGGTATTCTCCAAGCCAAATTTTTTCAAAATGTACACTTCTGCTAAGCCTATATTAAGAATTTAGGTCGAAACAAGGTAAGCTGAATTACATTATGTTCCCAATAATCTTAAATTTTAACATTCCGACCCATAGGTCGGTTTTAGAAAACGGTCTGCTTAATTACTCCAGATTAAAATCGATGGGGTATCGATGAAATGCAAAAAAGAGGTGCGTTTTCAAAGAAAACAAACCAGGTGGTCGGTCAATGTTCTTTGAAAATAGAATGAAATAGAGTGTTTTTCTTGAATTTCTTACTAAAAACTACACATCATCGTAGTCTACTTTCAATGTAGGGGTGAGCGGATGGGCTTGACAAGTCAATATAAGTCCTTCAGCCACTTCGCCATCGGTCAAAATCTGATTTTTCACCATCTCGGCCTTCCCTTCTGTAACTCGGGCAATGCAACTGCTGCATACGCCTCCTTGACAGGAATAGGGGGCATCGATATTTTCTTTCAACACCGCATCTAGAACCAAGACCTTTTTATCCATGGTAAAAGAGAAGTTTTCATCATCCACAGTAACCTCTATTTTGGTTTTTCCGTCTAGATTTTCCGCTAGAGTATCTTCGGAATCTGATGAAGTAAATAACTCATACAGTATTTTATCCTCAGCTACTCCATTTTTTTTCAGGGTGTTTGAAACTGTATTAATCATTTCTTCTGGACCGCAAAGATAGAAGGCATCAAATGCTGTTTCCTTGAATTTGTTTTTTACAATAAAATTGACGGTTGAAGATTCAATTCTTCCAAAGAGTGCACCTTCCTCCTGTGAGCGACTATAAATATGTTGCGTGAAAAACCTATCAGTATATTTTCGCTGTAACTCCTGAATGACCTGTAAATACATGGTTTCCGAAGGGCTTTGATTTCCAAAAACCAAAACAAAAGTGCTATCAGCATGACTTTCCAGAACAGTTTGCGCAATACTCATAATCGGAGTAATTCCACTTCCTGCAGCAAAGGCAGCAATATTTTTGGCTTTCGTATCTTGTTCAAAAACAAATCGGCCTTCAGGTTGCATCACTTGGATTTCATCCCCAGCTTTGAGACTTTCATTAGCGTAAACTGAAAATGTACCATCTGGAATTTTCTTGATGCCCACTGTAATCTTTCCTGAAGAGGGGGCGGAGGAAATGGAATATGCCCTGCGAACCTCTTGCCCATTAATCTGGTGCTTAAGGGTAATATATTGTCCAGCTGTAAAAACAAAATTATTTTTAAGGACGTCCGGAATTTCAAAAGTCAGAGCTACAGCGTTCGCGGTCAATGCATCAACCGTAGCAATTTTTAGTGCATGAAAGTCGCTCATGTAAGATCAATTTTTTTGCAAAGCTACGGATTCAAGTAATTTTGATAGCAAGATTCCTAAAAAAGAGAATGGATTGTAACAAATCACATTTGTTGTGTACTAACTTGATGAAAATTACCAACCATGTTCAAACGCTTCATAAATCTTCAGTGGAAAGCCTTTTTTAGGTCATCATCTTTTGGTAAGAGCTTGGCACTGAAAATCGTCATGATCTTTTTTGGACTTTATATGTTGGGCGCATTGGTATTTGTTGGCGCTTTTTTATATGAAATCCTGAGAAAAGTCTTTCCAGACCAGAACCCGATGTGGATGCTGAGTCGATATTTGGTGTATTGGGTGTTTATCGAGCTCTTTTTTAGATATTTCATGCAAAAACTACCTGTAATGGACATTAAACCTTTATTGTCCATGCCTGTGAAAAAAAGCAGTATTGCCCATTATATTTTAGGCCGATCTGGCTTCTCTGGATATAACATTTTGGCGTTGTGCTTTTTCATTCCTTTTGGAATTGTTTTGGTATTTAATGGCTATCCTATAATAAATGTAGTCCTATGGTTGACATCTATTTTGGCCATAGTTATGTGCATTAATTTCACCAACTTCATAATAAATAAGAGTGATAAGGCCTTGGCAATTATTGGGACAATAATAGTATTGCTATATGGTCTAGACTACTTTCAGTTTTTACCAGTTAAAAATTTCTTTGGCCCTATTTTTCATGGCCTTTATCAATACCCGATAGCTGTTTTGGTTCCAGTAGCTTTGGCAATTCTTACCTACTGGATTAACTTCAACTATTTAAAGAAAAAGTTGTTTTTGGATGCCTCTTTACGTGTAAAAACAAAGGAGGCAAGTGCGTCTGATTTGGCCTGGACCAAACGTTTTGGTGATATGGGGACCTTTTTACAGCTCGATCTAAAGATGATATGGAGAAACAAACGACCAAAAACCCAAGCTTTCATATCCCTGTTTATGATTTTTTATGGATTAATTTTCTACTCTATGGATGCTTACGGAATAACTTCACCAATGATTGTTTTTGTAGGTCTTTTTATGACTGGAATATTCCTATCTAATTTTGGGCAGCTTATCCCTGCATGGGACAGTGGTTATTACAGCATGATGATGTCCCAAAATATACCTCTGCGAAAATACTTGGAATCCAAAGTGAATTTGATATCAGTAAGTATTGTGGCGATGTTTTTGTTATCGATTCCATATGTCTATTTCGGTTGGGAAGCTATTGCCCTTAACTTTAGTTGTGCGCTGTACAATTTGGGGGTTAATATTCCAATGGTTTTATTTTTTGGCTCTTTTAATAAAAAAAGAATAGAGTTAGATACAAGTGCCTTTGGCAATATGCAGGGGGCAAGTGCGGTTCAATTTTTTGTTTTGATTCCACTGTTATGCCTTCCCATGCTACTCTTTTTTGTTTCAAAATTGCTCTTTTCTTTCGAAATAGCACTGGGTGTGCTTGCTGCTTTAGGAATTATTGGGCTGCTATTGAAAGAACCATTAATGAAAAGGATTACGGAATTATATAGAAAGAAGAAATATATTATGATTGCCGGGTTCAAAGAAAAAAACAGCTAACAAATAGATTTCCAATGAGAGGGAATTAAAACGAAAAGATATGATAACAACTGAGAATCTGACTAAAAAATACAATTCGCAACAGGTTTTGAATATTGAGTCTTTGGAAATTCCGAAAGGACAAAGCTTCGGACTGGTAGGTAATAACGGAGCTGGAAAGACAACTTTTTTTAGTCTGCTGTTGGATTTGATTCAACCGACATCTGGAAAAATTGTCAATAATGAGGTACAGGTAAGTAGCAGTGAGGATTGGAAACCGTTTACATCAGCTTTTATTGATGAATCATTTTTGATTGGGTATTTGACCCCTGAAGAATATTTTTATTTCATTGGGGATTTAAGAGGAGCAAACCGTGCTGATGTAGATAAACTTTTATCTTCATTTGAAGATTTTTTCCATGGAGAAATTTTGGGACAAAAAAAATATTTGCGAGACCTTTCCAAAGGAAACCAGAAAAAAGCTGGTATTGTAGCTTCCTTCATTGGGAATCCTGAAGTTGTGGTTTTAGACGAGCCGTTTGCTAATTTGGACCCTACAACCCAAATTAGGTTAAAGGCAATAATTAAAGAGTTAGCTGCCAAGGAAGATGTCACTGTACTTATCTCAAGTCACGACTTACTTCATGTAACGGAGGTTTGTGAACGTATAGTGGTTTTGAACAAGGGTGAAATTGTAAAGGACATACAGACTTCTGCTGAAACCCTAAAAGAACTTGAAACATTTTTTGGAGAATAAAAAAAGGCGATGGAAAACCATCGCCTCAATGAATTTTAATTGGAATTATCCTCCAAACATCGAAGGATCATAAAAGAACTGGGCCTTTTTTATTTTTCCATTTTCCACCTCATAAACGCAAAGCTCTTCCATTTTACAACGCCCCATACCTTTAAAGGTAACATCACTTACCATTGGAACTGTGAAATGGTTGCCGGCAACAACCGCATCTCCAACTGAACCACCATGCATCTCTTCAATACTGCTAGCCCATTGTTCGTAGCCCTTTAAAATGTTGTCAATCCCTTGTGTTTTTTCATTGGGTACTCCAGGCATTTCAAGGCTCCAGGCGTCCTGGGCATATAGACCATAGGCTTCCTGGTGTTTTCCCTCTCTGCAGAGGCTCACTAACTTGTCCGCAACTTCTTGTGTTGTCATTTTGTAATTGTTTTTATGATGAATAAATAAGCTCTAGATTAATCGAACGCTTCGTTCAGATATGTGTTTAATGGTTTGATGATTTTAAAATGCTCCAAGATTTCTTCTCCCAGTTTTTCCGAACCATAAAAAGGTTCCAAAGGAAATTCGGCCATGGCATAGAACTGTTTGTTATAGATGAAATCAGTTTTTTCCGCTGCCGGAAGTAAACTTTTGTCCAATCGTTTTGCCTTCTCTCCACTGAGCTGTCCAAAACCTTGCACAAATGTTGGATCATCAATAATTTTAAGTAATTGCGAAGTATTTGAAGCAATATGCTTTCTGACTTTTGAAAGCTCCGGAGGTCGCAACATAAACAGCCCTCCGCCTACATGAATACTTGTGGCATCAATACCTAAGTAATATCCAGGGAGAATTGATTTTTTCCCATTTGGAGAAAAACCAGCCTTCAAAATTGTGTGATATGGTGTTTTATCCTTAGAGAAACGCACATCTCTATTAATTCGGAATATTGCTTTTTTTGGATCTGATAGAATCCGAGAATCCCAATCGGTAAGCGTTTGCAAAAGACCTTCAAGTAAATTCAAAAAAGGTTCTTTGGCGTCCTTCTCATATCTTTTCTTATTAGTATGAAACCACTCTTTAGCATTGTTCTTGGCTAATTCTTTAAAGAAAGCGGTATAATCTTCTGTGATCATTTTCTACTGTTTTTTGATTTTTTCCAGAGCAATATTGGTCAACATTTCCCATTTTTCCTGATGGTCAAAATCAACTTCATACCATCCAGTAAGGGGCTTTTTGTTCTTGAAGGGATTGAATTCTGAAGCTTCCGCTTTTAATTCATTCAAAGGATACTCTTTTCCGAGTTTAAAGACCATTTTCTGTTTCCGAGAAAAAAAAGCAAACACCTTTTTATTATAGTGAATAGCAGGAGAACTCATCATTTTTCCCTCCGTAACATTAGGATGTCTTAAACAGAACAATTCTCTGATCTCCATAAATTTTTCCAACTCCATGTCCCAAAACTACGAAAGAGGGAAAGCAGAAATAAGGGGAAATAAGACACTTTAAAGGGTTGAATGTGCCAAGTTTTACCATTACATTTATAGCACTAAAAGCGTTGGTTATGAAACATGTAAGTATTTTGGTGCCTAAGGGCAATGCTATTTTGAGCAATGTGGTAGGACCGTTTAAAGTTCTAATGGCGGTAAATCAGTTTTTAAAACAAAGTGGAGCACGGGATGATAATTTTTTTGACATCCATTTAGTAGGATTGGAACACGATTATTCTTTATATGAGGGCTTGTTCAGCATTCATTGTGATAGCACGATTGCGGATATCGAAAAAACGGATTTAGTACTTATTCCAGCACTTAGACCAGATAAGCTCGATGAAGACTTAGATCAGAACAAAGATTTTATTCCTTGGATATTGCACCAGCGGAATATTCATAATGCTGAGGTGGCCAGCATGTGTATGGGGGCTTTTGTGCTTGCCCAAACCGGGCTGATTGACGGTAAGCAATGTGCCACGCATTGGGCTGGAATGGAACTTTTTAGAAAAATGTTCCCAAAAGTAAACCTGGTTTCAAATAAGATTGTCACCGAAGAAGATGGTATATATACTAGTGGAGGAGCATTTTCTTTTTTGAATCTTATGCTACATCTTGTAGAGAAATATTGTGGTAGAGGAACAGCAATCTATATCTCCAAGTTTTTTGAAATAGATATCGATCGGGTTGACCAAAATCAATTTGCCATTTTTCAAGGACAGAAAGATCACGATGATGTCGCTATCAAAGAAGCGCAGAAGTTTATTGAAAGCAATGTAAGAGATAAAATTTCAGTC
This sequence comes from Flagellimonas rhodophyticola, assembly GCF_049332665.1. NCBI lineage: Bacteria > Pseudomonadati > Bacteroidota > Flavobacteriia > Flavobacteriales > Flavobacteriaceae > Flagellimonas > Flagellimonas rhodophyticola. The sequence continues at coordinate 742,351 of NZ_CP186326.1, forward strand.
GAAGGATTGGCGAGAAAATATGCGATCAGCAGCCGAAATTTTGTGCGAAGATTTAAAAAGGCCACCCAAAATACACCATTGGAGTACATTCAGCGCGTCAGGATTGAAGCGGCCAAACGGAGCTTGGAATCCACAGAGCAAAATGTAAATGAGGTCATGTACCAAGTGGGTTACGCTGATCAAAAAGCCTTTAGAACAGTGTTCAAAAAGTACGCAGGAATATCACCGGTGGCATATAAAACCAAATACAACCGCAGCAGGGCAAGTTTTGAACGCCCTAGCGCTTGGTAAAACATGCTTGTTTGTTAATGTTTTGATTGCTCCAAAAAATAATTGCATTTTACCGATGAGCCTTATAATAAACTGGACGTTTTTCAGTTAAGGTAAAACACGATTATCGATAATTTTGAAGCTTCACATCAAACTTGTTATTTCCGCCATAGTCGGATTGCTAGTATTTAATGCTTGTTCAGTAAAAAAAGACAAGTTCATTAACCGCAATTGGCATGCCTTAAAAACCAAGTACAATGTTTTGTACAATGGCAACATTGCCTTTGAAGAAGGACGTGAGGAACTGAACTCAAGTTATCGAGATGATTTTTGGGAAACTTTACCCGTAGAGCGTCTTGAGGTTACTGAGGAAATCAAACTGGATTCGGAGAACAACAACCCTAATTTTATTATCGCCGAAGAAAAGGCTACAAAAGCCATCCAGAAGCATAGTATGGACATTGAAGATGAGGAACGTAATCCTCAGACCGATGAGGCCTTTTTGCTATTGGGGAAAGCACGCTACTTCGATCAGCGGTACATTCCAGCATTGGAATCGTTCAATTATGTACTCAGAAAATATGTTGAAAGTGATAAGTTGAATGAAGCTACTATATGGAGGGAAAAGACAAACATGCGTTTGGACAATCCAGAATTGGCTATCAAAAACCTCTACAGACTTTTCAAGTTCGAACAATTAAAAGATCAGGAATACGCCGATGCAAATGCGGTTTTGGCGCAATGCTATATCAATCTAAAAGTAAAGGATACCGCCATTCAAAAATTGAAGATTGCACAGGCGTATACCAAAAAGAATCCGGAAAGAGGAAGATACTTATTCATTATAGGTCAGCTCTACAACCAATTGGGATTTAAGGATAGCGCAAATTATGCTTTTGACAAAGTAATTGCCCTGAACAGGAAGTCACCAAGAGTATATATGATCAATGCGCACCTCAAAAAAATACAAAACACTGCAATCACTGACACCAACCGGGAAGAGTTGCTAGAGTACCTGACCGAATTGGAAGAGAATCGTGAAAACCGTCCATTTTTGGATAAAATTTATCGCGAGATTGCGCAATACTATATGGCCAATCAATCCGACAGCCTGGGCATAGCCTACTACAATAAATCACTGGCCACTAATAAGACTGAACGCAAATTGAATGCGCTCAATTATCAAAGTTTGGCCGACTACAATTTTGATAAGGACGAATATAAAACGGCAGGCGCATATTATGACAGCACTTTGACGAACCTTGTTTTGAACACAAAAAAATATCGGAACATTAAGAAGAAGTTGGATAACCTCGAAGACGTTATCAAATATGAAGATATTGTTCAGTATACAGATAGCGTTATAACGCTTTATGAAATGCCAGAGGCAGAACGCAAAGCCTATTTTGAGGACTACATCGCCGAGTTGAAACGTCAAGAAGAAGAAGAGGCCCAAAAAGAATTGGAAAGAACTAAAGCTGGATTTGCAGCCTTTGCTGAGTCCAAGGGAGGAAAAGAAAACAAGGGGAAATTCTATTTCTACAATATTACAAGTCTTGGATATGGCAAAAACGACTTTAAAACCCGTTGGGGAAATCGCGAACTGGAAGATGACTGGCGTTGGAGTAATAAAGCTAGGGCACTGCCTTCCGAAGCTACAGGTGAAGATATTGTAACAGGTCAAGATCCAAATACGGAACCAGGTGATGACCAAAAGTACTCGCTTGACTTTTATTTAGATCAGGTGCCAACTGATGTTACTGTTATCGACAGTCTTGGAGGAGAAAGAAACTTTGCCAACTATCAATTGGGATTAATTTACAAGGAAAAATTCAAGGATAACCTTTTGGCTGCAGCAAAACTAGAGAGAGTTTTGGCAGAGAACCCAGAAGAAAGATTGGTCTTGCCATCAAAGTACAATCTCTATAAAATCTATGAGGAGACTGGGAGTCCTTTAGCAGAGAATATGAAAAGGGATATTATTTCCAATCACGGTGATACTCGTTATGCTGAAATCTTATTAAACCCTCAAGTTGTACTTCAGGGAAATACCGACAGTCCAGATGCCCGTTACGGTGCACTTTATAAATTATATGAAAAGCAAGAATACCTTCAGGTGATAACATTATCCCAAGAATACATCAATAAATTTACCGGAGACCCAATTGTACCCAAATTTGAGATGTTGAAGGCAAACGCCATTGGCCGACTTCAAGGTTTTGAGCCTTTCAAGGAAGCACTTAACTATGTCGCCTTGACGTATCCAAATAATTCTGAAGGAAAAAAAGCCGAAGAGATAGTTGCCGATCAATTACCCAAATTGGAGTCAAAAGTCTTTTTGGATGACGGAGCAAAAGGCAATTGGAAAGTAGTATTTCCGTTAAAGATCAGGGACAACGAAAAAGCTTTACAGCTGAAAGAAAAATTGGAGGCTTCTATTAAAGATCTTAATTATAAGAACATTGTTTCCAAGGACATATATAATTTGGAAGACCAGTTTGTGGTGGTGCACGGATTCAAGTCAAGGGATTTTGCACTAGGCTACGCTGAACTCATAAAAAACAATAAGGACTACCGCATCAAAGATGAGAATTTTGTAGTTTTATCCAACAATTACAAAATCATTCAAGTCCACAAGAATTTAGAATCATACAAAGAACATATTTCAACCCCAAAACCCTAGAACACCATGTTTTCAGACAACAAAAAACCTCGCCCTATGACAGAATTTGGAGGACAACCCAACAGAATTGAAAAGAACACGAAAATAAAAGGAAACATTACTTCCGAGGCCGACTTTAGAATTGATGGCAAATTGGAAGGCAATGTAAAAACTTCAGGAAAAGTAGTTATTGGTAAAGATGGCTACATCAATGGAAAAGTAGAATGCGTCAACGCTGATATTGAAGGAAAATTTAATGGTGAATTGGCAGTTAAGGACCTTTTGTCATTAAAAGCCTCAGCAATTATTGAAGGCACTGTAAGTGTTTCAAAATTGGCAGTTGAACCTGGAGCAACATTTAACGCAGCTTGTACTATGGGTAAAGGAGTGGAAACTGCTTCAAGCACAAGCGCTCCAAAGCTTCAGTCGACAAAAACAAATGAGCCAGCAAAAGTCTCCTAAAAAGAAAAACAATTTAAAGAATGCTGCAATGCTATCGGGCATTGCTTTTGAAATGGGCGCCATTATTTTCTTGGCTGTAAAAGGGGGCAAATGGCTCGATATCCATTATCAAAACGAAAAGAACATTTTTACGGTAATTGCCACTTTGCTAGGAGTGGCAATTTCTATTTGGGTAGTTTTGCAACAACTTAAACGAATTAAATATTAATGCCCAAGCTCAATTCTCCTACCCAATTTATTTCGCTTTTAGGAATCTCATTACTCCTTTCTTTCGGATTGCACATTTTGGTATTGTCTAGTATGGACGTGCCAACGTTCGACAATTTGATTGTACGCTCCTATGTGGTTAATGGACTTTTGGCGGCAATTATCTTTATACTGCTGTATAAGTTTCGCCAAAAATTGAAAAACCAGATTGGGTTTTTATTTATGGGAGGTAGTTTACTTAAATTTTTGTTTTTCTTTCTCCTTTTTTACCCAACTTATAAAAGCGATGGCGACATGTCTGGCCTTGAATTTGGCGCCTTTTTCATTCCCTATGCGGTTGCACTTTTTTTAGAAACATTTTACACCTCCAAAATGCTAAAAAATTTAGAAGACGACCCCAAATAATTTGACCCTCAAAATCCTCAAAAATAAAAGCTTGAAAGCTTTTTTTTCTTTGTAAGAAAGAATTACATTTGCACCGATTTTTGAGAGACCGATATTTTGAGCGAAATGCAAAAAACTTTTTTTAAAGGAATACTCGTTATAGCAGCACTATTGCTAGGTCAATTCACTTTTGCAAGTGAAAAAGAAAACGAAGCCGATGGACACGGCAAAGATCTTAAGACCGAAATCAAGGAATACATCTCCCATCACCTTCAGGATTCACATGACTTTTCATTGTTTTCCTACACCAAGGAAAATGGAGAGCACAAATATGTTGGATTCCCGTTGCCAGTAATGTTGTGGGACAATGGTTTAAAGGTTTTCTCATCGTCAAAATTCCATCACGGTGAAACTTTGGCAGAGGTAGATGGTAATTATTACAAATTATACCATAGCAAAATATATAAGACGGATGCTGAAGGCACCATCAATTACGATGAAGACCATCATGCTACGAATGTAAAGCCTTTGGATTTTTCAATCACTAAGAATGTGGTCATGATCATCGTAACAGGTTTATTGATGCTCTGGTTATTTACCAGCTTGGCTAAGTCTTATGCGAAAAACAATGGAATTCCAACAGGAGCAGGTCGTTTCTTCGAGCCTATCGTGCTCTATATTCGTGACGATATTGCAAGACCCAACATTGGAGAAAAGCGATATAAGAAATATATGCCTTTCTTGTTGACCATCTTTTTCTTTATCTGGTTCTTGAACATTTTTGGATTGACTCCTCTTGGGATAAACGTAACTGGAAACATTGCAATAACAGTTTCTTTGGCACTAATGACATTTGTAATCACCAATGTTACCGGAACCAAGGATTATTGGATGCACCAGATAGATCCTTTGGGAAAATCTCTGCCTTGGTACGGTAAAATTCCATTATATCTTATCCTTGTTCCGATTGAGGTATTGGGATTATTTATCAAGCCATTCTCATTATTGATTCGTTTGTATGCAAACATGCAAGCCGGTCACATTGTATTGATGAGCTTGATTGGTTTGATGTTCATTTTTAAAAGTTGGTTGGGAAGTCCATTGTCATTCGGATTGGCCTTCGCAATTTCATTGATAGAAGTATTAGTAGCCTTGCTACAAGCTTATATTTTCACCATGTTAAGTGCGTTGTACTTCGGATTTGCTTCTGAAGAACACGAGCATGACCATGAACACGAGGCAGAAGTTGCCCACTAATAAAATAAAGTAATTCCCTTTTAAGCGGGAATCTAAAATATTGAACATTTAATTTTTAAACTAGATAGATATGGAAATTCCAGTAATGGTAGGTGCAGGTTTAGTAGTTATAGGTGTTGGTCTTGGTATTGGTAGAATCGGTGGTTCTGCTATGGAGGCTATTGCCCGTCAGCCTGAAGCTTACGGAAAAATCCAAACAGCGATGTTGATTGCAGCAGCGTTGATTGAAGGTATTGGTTTCGCTGCTCTTTTTGCAGTGTAATCAAAACATCTAAGGCAAATGGCTGTAACGGTTGGTTGCAGCCCTTGCCTAGTTTAAAATTTATATAACAAGAAAAGAATTATGGCAAAGTTATTAGAAGAGTTTTCGTTAGGACTGTTTTTCTGGCAAACATTATTGTTTGGATTGTTGTTGTTCCTTTTGTGGAAGTTTGCTTGGAAGCCAATCTTAGGAGCAATCAATGATAGAGAAGAAGGCATTAAAAATGCTTTGGATGCTGCTGAAGAAGCCAAAAAAGAAATGCAGAATGTTACTGCCGACAGCGAGAAGTTGTTGAAGGAAGCCAGAGCAGAACGTGAAGCAATGTTAAAAGAGGCTCGTGAAATCAAAGATAAGATTGTTGCCGATGCCAAGGAACAAGCACAAGTAGAAGGTGATAAATTGGTAAAGCAGGCACAAGCCACGATTGAAAGTGAAAAGAAAGCAGCTGTTGCAGATATTAAGGCACAGGTGGCCAATCTTTCTGTAGACATTGCTGAAAAAGTAATCAAAGAAGAATTGTCCGATAAAAAGAAACAACAAAAGTTGGTTCAAGATATGTTGGGCGATATCAAATTGAATTAGGAAGATGAACGAGAGCAGGGCAGCCATACGTTACGCAAAAGCAACCTTGGATTTCGCAATCGAAAAGAAAGCGGCGGATGCCGTTGAAAACGATATGCGGGAGATTTCAGTAACCATTTCCGAAAACACGGAGCTTCAGAATCTTTTGGAGAGTCCAGTAGTTAAAGGTGAGGTAAAGAAAAATTCCTTGCAGCAGATTTTCAAGAAATCAAACGAAATTACCAAAGGCCTAATCAGAACTTTAACTGATAACAAGCGAATTGCTTTATTGCAAGAGGTGGCCTTTAAATATATAATTCTGCATGAACAGTTAAAAGGAGAGGATGTTGCTTATGTAACTACCGCAGTCCCTTTAACAGCTGATTTGGAGAAAAAGATTTTGAGCGAGGTAACCAAAATTACAGGCAACAAAGTTACCCTTGAAAACAAGATTGATGAAAGTATCATAGGAGGATTTGTACTTCGCGTTGGCGATTTACAATATGATGCCAGTGTTGCCAACAAATTGAACGGATTAAAAAGAGAATTTACAAATAGTCTATAAAAATGGCAGGAGTAAAAGCCGCTGAGGTATCAGCAATTTTGAAAGAACAATTAGCAGGTTTTGAAGCTACCGCTTCCTTGGATGAAGTAGGTACCGTATTGCAAGTGGGTGATGGTATTGCCCGTGTGTACGGACTTTCCAATGCTCAGTATGGTGAGCTTGTGGAGTTCGATGGTGGTATGGAAGGTATTGTTTTGAACCTAGAGGAAGATAACGTTGGTGTTGTATTATTGGGTCCATCCAAAGAAGTTATGGAAGGTGCAACCGTAAAAAGAACACAACGTATCGCATCTATCAACGTTGGTGAAGGAATTGTTGGCCGTGTGGTTGATACTTTGGGTAACCCAATCGATGGAAAAGGACCGATAGCAGGCGACACTTATGAAATGCCATTGGAGCGTAAAGCCCCTGGAGTTATTTACCGTCAGCCGGTGAATGAGCCATTGCAAACAGGAATTAAGGCGGTTGATGCCATGATTCCAATTGGTAGAGGTCAGCGTGAATTGGTTATTGGTGACCGTCAAACAGGGAAAACCACCGTTTGTATCGATACCATCTTAAACCAAAAAGAATTTTTTGATGCTGGTGAGCCAGTGTATTGTATTTATGTTGCTGTAGGGCAAAAAGCATCTACCGTAGCGGCTATCGCCAAGACTTTGGAAGACAAAGGCGCTTTAGCTTATACTACAATTGTTGCTGCCAATGCATCTGACCCTGCTCCTATGCAAGTATATGCTCCTTTCGCGGGTGCTGCAATTGGAGAGTACTTTAGAGATACAGGACGTCCAGCTTTGATTATCTATGATGATTTATCAAAACAAGCGGTTGCGTATCGTGAGGTATCACTTCTTTTGAGAAGACCTCCAGGTCGTGAAGCTTACCCAGGTGACGTTTTCTACTTGCACTCAAGATTGTTGGAGCGTGCGGCAAAAGTTATTGCCGATGATGACATCGCAAAGAACATGAACGATTTACCTGATTCCCTTAAGCCGATGGTAAAAGGTGGGGGATCGTTAACTGCACTTCCTATTATTGAAACACAGGCGGGTGACGTATCAGCGTATATCCCAACCAACGTAATTTCGATTACTGATGGACAGATTTTCTTGGAGCAAGATTTATTCAACCAAGGTGTACGTCCTGCGATTAACGTAGGTATCTCTGTATCACGTGTTGGGGGGTCTGCTCAGATTAAATCCATGAAAAAAGTGGCAGGTACATTGAAACTGGATCAAGCGCAATTCCGCGAATTGGAGGCGTTTGCTAAATTCGGTTCCGATTTGGATGCTGCTACCCTGAACGTTATTGAAAAAGGACGTAGGAACGTGGAAATCTTGAAGCAAGCACAGAACGATCCATTTACTGTGGAAGACCAGGTGGCCATTATCTTTGCCGGTTCTAAAAACTTGTTGAGAGATGTTCCTGTTGATAAAATAAAGGAGTTTGAAAGAGATTTCATCGAGTTTATGAATGCCAAACACAGAGGTATTTTGGATACGTTGAAGGCCGGAAAATTGACCGATGAAGTTACCGAGACTTTGACTTCAGTTTGTAAAGATCTTTCAGGAAAATATAGAGCTTAAGCCCAATAGATAAATGGCGAATCTAAAGGAAATACGAAATAGGATAGCCTCGGTATCTTCGACCATGCAGATAACCAGTGCCATGAAAATGGTATCTGCTGCAAAGTTGAAAAAGGCCCAGGACGCCATTACGGCAATGCGTCCATATGCAAACAAGCTTACCGAGTTATTGCAAAATCTTAGCGCAAGCCTAGATGGTGATGCGGGAAGTAAATTCACAGACAATAGAGCGGTGAACAAGGTATTGGTTGTGTCCATTACCTCTAACCGTGGATTGTGTGGGGCCTTTAATTCCAACATCATTAAGCAGTCCAACATCTTGTTGGATGAAACTTATGCTGGAAAACAGGTTGACTTTATCGCGATTGGGAAGAAAGGGAACGATATCCTTGGAAAAAAAGGAAATGTTGTCGCTAATCACAGTGCAGTTTTTGACGATTTGACTTTTGATAATGTTGCAGCAATAGCACAAGATTTGATGAACCACTTTACCGAAGGTGATTATGATAGAATCGAGTTGGTCTACAACAAATTCAAGAATGCCGCGACCCAAATTGTGATGACGGAGCAGTTTTTGCCACTAGTTCCAATCGAAGGAGATAATCAGAATAGCGGAGACTACATTTTTGAACCGTCGAAGCCAGAAATTGTAGAGCAATTGATTCCAAAGTCATTGAAAACACAATTGTACAAGGCAATTCGTGACTCCTTTGCCAGTGAGCACGGAGCTCGTATGACAGCAATGCACAAAGCAACAGATAATGCTACTGAGCTTAGAGATCAGTTAAAACTGACCTATAACAAAGCAAGACAAGCAGCGATTACCAACGAAATCTTGGAAATTGTTGGTGGTGCGGAAGCACTGAACAATTAGGCGTAGCAGAGCGGAGCCAAATGTTCAAAGAGATGAGGAAACGAACAATTAGGCGTAGCAGAGCGGAGCCAAATGTTCAAAGAGATGAGGGAACGAGCAATTAGGCGTAGCAGAGCGGAGCCAAATGTTCAAAGAGCTGAGAGACTGAACAATTAGTAAAAGAATGAATGAATTCATTGAAAGGCCACTTCTTTAGAAGTGGCCTTTTTGCTTTACGAAAGTAGAAGATAAAGCTTAGTGTGGGCTTGCTGTTCTTGCATTATGCAAATCAATATAATGCTGGTTGAGCTCATCTGAATCTTTATACTGTAAGCGAAGTTCTTCTAGTTTTTTATGAAGTTCTTTTATTACGTCAGCATAGGCAGGGTTAGCATAAACATTATTCATTTCCTGTGGATCTTTTTTACGATCATAAAGTTCCCATTCATCGGCATCATAATAAAAGTGAGCTAATTTATAGTCGATGGTCACAATTCCATAATGACGCATCACTTGATGTTCTGCTGGATATTCATAATAATGGTAATAGACAGCATCCCGAGTCCATTCCTTCTCATTAGAGCTCAAAAGAGGCATAAGACTTTCACCTTGCATATCTTCCGGCACTTCAATTTGGGCGGCTTCCAAAAAGGTTTGCGCAAAGTCAAGATTCTGAACCATTTCATCACTGGTAATACCGGGCTTTATTTTGTTGGGCCAACGAATCAACAAAGGAGTCTTGAACGATTCATCATAAATAAATCGCTTGTCAAACCAGCCATGTTCTCCCAAATAAAATCCTTGGTCCGAGGTGTAGATTACCATGGTGTTTTCATTCAAACCGTTTTCGTCCATATAGTCTAGCAATCTACCGACATTGTCATCTACAGAGGAAATGCATGCCAAGTAGTCCTGCATATAACGTTGGTACTTCCAGACCATTTTTTCTTCAGAGGTCATGGACGGCCAATTTTCCTCAAAGTCCTTACTTATAGCGTCTAAAAAAGGCTTGTATTGGGCTTTTTGCTCCTCAGTGGCTCGATTGTATATATTAGTAAATGCATTGACCAAATCTGGCACCTCTGGAGTCACATCACCCATATTGGCAATTGTTTCCGGCCAGACCTTAGTATCATAAACATACTTCATATGGGTCAACAAATTCATTTCTGCGATTTTGGCCGCTGATCCTCTATTGTTATAATCATCAAAAAGAGTGGCAGGTAAAGGGAATTCTTTCCCATAAAACTCCTTGAATTTTTCTGGAGTTGGCCACCAGGGGCGATGGGGTGCCTTATGCAAATACATCAACATAAAAGGCTTGTCGGGATTTCGTTTTTTGTCCAACCAGTTCAACGTAAGGTTGGTTATAATATCAGTGGCATAACCAGTAATTGTGGTGTCACCTCGTTGGGAAATAAAATCAGGATTGATATAATTTCCTTGTCCGGGTAGGATCATAAAATCATCAACCCCCTTAGGGTTGTTACCAAAGTGAAGTTTGCCAAACATGGCAGTTTCATAACCCGCTTTTTGAAACAATTGGGGGAAAGTCACTTGCGTAGTGTCAAAAGGCATAAGATTATCCACCTTGCCATTGATATGGGTATGCTTCCCGGTTAAAATGGTAGCTCGTGATGGCGCGCAAATGGAATTAGTGACACTTGCATTTGTAAAAACGATGCCTTCCTTCCCAATTCTATCAATATTTGGGGTTTGGATTAGGTGGTCACTGTAGGCACTGATAGCTTGATAGGCATGATCATCGGACATTATAAAAATAATGTTCGGTTTTTCCTTAGGAGTATCTTGCTCTTCTTTTTTCTTTTCTGCACAAGAAACAAATAGAATCGAAAATAGAATTAAACAAATTGATTTTGATTGGAAGTTCATTTATCGAATGGTTTGAAATTAAAAGGTACAAATTGTTTGTTAGACACCATAACTAAGGGCTTTTCCGTAACTTGCGTGCACCTTAGCGATGATTTTATAACAAGGAGTCTCTATTGAACCCACTTAAACGGCTTTTTAAACAGACTTTTATCTATGGCTTGGCAACAGTCTTGCCTAGGGTGATTTCTTTTTTCTTACTTCCACTGTACACTTCTGTCTTTGTAAATGCTGCTGGATATGGCCAGTATACCAATATATATGCTTGGATAGCAATTTTCAATGTGTTTTTGGCCTATGGGATGGAAACTACTTTTTTCAGATTCTACCATAAAGGAGAAAATAAGAGAACAATTATTTCCACCTCCTTGATTTCATTGCTGGGATCTTCATTGCTCTTTTTGGTGTTGGCATTGTCTTTAAAAGAGACCCTGGCGAGCATTACCAACATCAATGCGGATTACATAAAATTCACCACATATATTTTGGTTTTAGATGCCTTGGTCATTATTCCTTTCGCTTTACTAAGAGCACAGGAAAAGCCCATGAAATATGCCGTTTTAAAAAGCATCAATGTCATTATAAATCTGTCTTTCAATGTTTTTTTCTTGCTAATACTTCCCAAAATAGCCCAAGAAAACCCAGAAGGATTCTTTACTGGCATTTATCAGGAAGGTTGGGAAATCCAATACATTTTTGTTTCCAATATCATCGCAAGTGGAATCACATTACTCTTATTGCTGCCCACCTATTTTAAAGTATCCTATAAATTTGATGCCAAAGTTTGGAAGCAGATGCTGAAATATGCTGGACCTGTTATGATAGCAGGGATTGCATTCACAATTAATGAGGTGCTCGATAAAATTTTATTGACCGAAATATTACCATCCAATATTGCCGAGTCTGAAGTGGGTAAGTATGGAGCATGTTACAAGTTGGCCCTTTTTATGACCTTGTTCGGAACTGCTTTTAGAATGGGTGTGGAGCCGTTTTTCTTTAGTCATGCCAAAACTGAAAAACCGCAAAAGACCTATGCGCAGATTACGAATTACTTTGTAATTATTGGTTCTGTTATTTTACTGGGCGTGGTCGTTTTTGTTGATGTACTGGGAAAGCTTTTGATTCGGAACGAAGTTTATTGGGAGGCGCTTCACGTAGTGCCGATTATCTTATTAGGCAGTTTTTGCTTAGGAATTTATCACAACCTTTCTGTATGGTATAAAGTTACTGACCAAACTAAATTTGGAGCATATATTTCCTCAATAGGCGCTTTAATTACATTGATTATGAACATCGCTTTGATCCCAAAAATTGGATATATGGCTTCAGCTCTGGCAACATTGGCTGCGTACGGAAGCATGATGCTCATGTCCTATTTTTTTGGAAGAAAGTATTACCCAGTTCCATACAACATGCGTAAGATTATTTTTTATCTATCCATTTCTATTATTTTTTCTGCACTTTCCTTCTACGTTTTTCACAGAAATTTAATAGCTGGCAGCCTCCTACTTTTGTTATTTTTGACATTAGTTTACAAATTGGAAGGAGATAAACTAAAGTCTATATTTCTACAGCGTGAAAATTAAAATCATAAACAAATCGGGGCATCAATTACCCCATTACGAAACTCCTGCTTCTGCAGGAATGGATTTAAGAGCAAACATTAAAGAACCCATAACCATAAAGTCTTTAGAAAGAACTATTGTGCCCACTGGACTTTTCATGGAACTTCCAGTCGGATATGAGGCTCAAGTGCGCCCTCGAAGTGGCCTGGCGGCCAAAAAAGGAATTACCGTTTTGAACGCCCCGGGAACCATTGATGCGGACTATCGTGGAGAAGTAGGGGTTATTCTGGTCAATCTATCTAATGAAGATTTTACCATCGACAACGGGGAACGCATAGCCCAAATGGTGATTGCCAAGCACGAACGCGCAGAATGGGTTCAAACTGAAGTTCTTTCGGAAACCGACAGGGGAGCAGGTGGATTTGGCAGTACTGGAGTACAATAAAACTAAACACTAAATACGTTATACTAAAAAGCTTATGAAGATAATAGTACCCATGGCGGGAAGAGGTTCTCGTTTAAGACCACATACATTAACAGTTCCGAAACCTTTGATTCCGGTTGCTGGAAAACCAATAGTGCACAGATTGGTAAGCGATATTGCCAAAGTTTTGGGAGAACAAATAGAAGAAGTAGCCTTTATTTTGGGCGACCCAGCCTTTTTTGGAGATGATGTGGTGGAAAGCTTAATGCAACTAGCAGAAAGCCTAGGTGCAAAAGGATCCATTTATAGACAAGATGAGCCTTTGGGCACGGGACATGCGATTATGAGTGCCAAGGAATCCTTAAGTGGGCCGGCAGTCATTGCATATGCAGACACTTTGATTCGAGCTGATTTTGATTTGGACAAGTCCGCTGACAGCGTTATTTGGGTCAAACAAGTAGATAGGCCAGAAGCTTTTGGTGTAGTGAATTTAAACGAGCAAAATGAGATTGTTGAGCTAGTAGAAAAGCCACAAGAGTTTGTTTCCGATCTGGCGGTGATAGGAATCTACTATTTTAAGGATGTAGGGGTGCTTAAAAACGAATTGCAGTATGTTTTGGACAACCAAATCATTAACGGTGGAGAATACCAAATCAATGACGGCATAAAACGGATGATGGAAAAAGGCATGAAATTTGTCCCAGGTAAAGTTGATGAATGGATGGATTGCGGAAACAAAAATGTTACGGTGGAAACTAATCAGCGCATGCTCAACTTTTTGGAAAAAGATGGAGAGGGATTGATAGCTGGCTCAGTTAAAAAAGAAAATGCCAACATCATTGAGCCTTGTTTCATAGGCGAAAACGTAGTGTTAAAGAATACTACGGTTGGACCATATGTTTCCGTTGGAGCTGACACCGTATTGGAAAATTCCACTGTAAAGAATAGTTTAATACAGAGTAAGAGCAAAATTACAAATGCCAATTTGGATAATGCCATGATTGGTAACCATGTAGTTTTTGATGGTAATTTTGAGACCATCAGCATAGGGGATTATTCAGTGTTGGAATAGATTAAAATTATACTCCCCAAAAAGGAGAACTTAAATTGAAATGAAAAAGACAATAGGCACATATCTGTTTATACTAATGTTTTCCTTGTGGACTTTTGCGCAAGAAGAGGAACAAAGTGCCGAGGTTTTTTTAGAGGAATACACCGATGAATTTCAAGAGAGTTTCTTCGAAGCGCTTAAGCAAAAGGGAATCCAAAACTACGATAGGGCCATCAAGCTGTTTTTGGAGTGTAAAAAGTTAGATTCTCTTAGCAGTGTAGTCGACTATGAACTTGCCAAAGCCTATTTTCTTGACAAGAAATATATTCAGGCCGAAGAATATGCCATTGAAGCATTAAATGCCGAACCAACGGATTTCTGGTATTTGGAAAACTTGGTAAATATTCTGGAAAAGCAAGGGAGTTCGGCGGAGATCATCCAACAACATATTCCGTTTCAGACGCAGAAATTAAAGGAGAATCTTGCCGTAATTTATTTCAAAAAGAAGAAATATCAGGATGCCTTAAAACTGTTGAGCGATTTAGGGGACTCTAATTTTGCCCTTGAGTTAACCTTGAAAATAAAAGACTCACTTCAACAAGGCAAAAGAGAAACGCAACCCGTAATCGCCAAAGAAACGGCTAAGGCCGAAGACCCTATTGGTCAATACAAGAATCAGATAGAGAGTTTGTTGGCAAAATCCGACTTTGGGCAGATGGAATCCGTGTCGAAAGAAGCTTTGGACTCATATCCGCTGCAACCCTACTTCTATTATGCGTATGGGACTTCTTTAAACAGAAATTCACAATCCGTGAAGGCGGTGGAGGTTTTGGAAAGCGCTCTGGATTATTTGCTTGATGATGATATAATGGCCAATAAGATATTCAAGGAATTGTCAAAAGCGTATACGGCAATAGGAAACACATCCAAAGCGCAAGAATATTTGAATAAAGTTAAGCCCGGTCTGTAATGAAAGCACATAGAATATATAAAATTAAGGCTCCCATATTTTTGCTTTTGATCATGTTGGTTTTTGGTTCATGCAAATCCACTAAATCAATTACTGGTGGTGAAATCGATGAGCGGATGTCGGCTAAACGAATTATAGAAAACCACTATGCCAATCAAATTGATTTTAAAACCTTAAGCGGGAGGATTAAGATTGATTATTCGAATGGAAAGAGCGAGCAAGGTGTTAGCGTCAGCCTGCGTATGGAAAAAGATAAGGTTATATGGATCAGTGCTCCTCTTGGAGTTGTCAAAGCACATATTACACCTGATAGGGTATCCTTTTATAACAAACTGCAAAACGAATATTTTGACGGGGACTTTAGCTATTTAAGTGAACTATTAGGAACCGAATTGGACTTTGATAAAGTTCAAAGCTTGTTGTTAGGTGATGCCATACTGGACCTAAGAGAAAGAAGATATATTTCGGGGACTAATGAAGGAAATTACCAACTAAAACCTAAAAAGGCACATGAACTTTTTAAGATCTTGTTTCAATTAGAACCAAGAAACTTTAAGGTTGCCGCTCAAGAAATTGCACAGCCTGAAGAGAATAGACAGCTAAGCACTAAATATACCTATCAGGATATTTCTGGAAAAGCGCTGCCAGATAAGATAGACATCGTTGCTTTGGAAAATATGGACCGGACAACAATTGGACTTAGCTTTAAGAACATGGAATTGAATAGAAACTTGAATTTCCCTTATAAAATTCCAAAAGGGTACGATGAAATTATATTAAAGTAATATGATAAATAGATTTTCATATTGCCTTTACTATCTGATTTTTATCAGCTTAACAGCTAATCCCATATTTGCCCAAACTAGTGAGCAAAAAGCTTTGGAAGCCAAACGCGAACGTTTGCAAAAAGAAATAAAGGAAATTAACCGATTGCTTTTTACAGAAAAGAAAGAAAAGGGAAATGTTCTGGACCAAATGGATGCTTTGGACCAAAAAATAAATGTCAGGCAAGAGCTAATTCGTGTTACGAATCAACAATCGAATCTTCTCAATAGGCAAATCAACGTTAATATCCGAACTATTAGCAAGCTTCGGGAAGACCTTAGAATCTTGAGGGAGGATTATGCAAATCTGATTCAAAAATCCTATCAAAATAAATCCCAAAGTAGCCGATTGATGTTTTTATTATCTGCCGAAAATTTCTTCCAGGCGTTTAAAAGACTTCAATACATGGAGCAATATGCAAAACATAGAAAAAAGCAAGGGGAGGACATTATCGTAAAGACCGACGAATTAGCTGCTCTGAACAAGGATTTGGTCGCTCAAAGAAAATCCAAAGAACGTTTGTTGTCTGATAATCGTAAGGTCAAAAATGAACTGTTCAAAGAAATTGAATCGCAAAAAGTGCTCTTGAGGAGTATTCGACAAAACGAAACAAAGTATACTGCGGCAATTGAACAAAAAAGAAAAGAGGCCCGAAAAATTGATCGCGAAATAGAGCGATTAATCAAGAGCGCTATAGCAAGCACCAATAAAAGGGCGGGGAAGTCCGGCAGAACCAAATTCGTTTTAACTCCCGAGGCACAATTGGTGGCCAACAACTTTTCGGCAAACAAAGGGAAACTCATTTGGCCAGTTGAAAAAGGTGTTAAGAGTCAAGGATATGGGGTGTATGCAGACAAACTTTATCCCGGAATAAAACATAGAAATAATGGAGTTACCATAGCCACAGATGAAGGTAGCCAGGCCAGAGCTATTTTTGACGGAGAAGTTATTGCTATAATTTCTGTTCCAGGTGGCGGTAGGGGAGTAACAATAAAACATGGGAACTATATAAGCGCATACTATAATTTATCTAAATTGTATGTCAAAAAAGGAGATAAAGTAGCTGCAAAAGAAGTGATTGGAGACATATATACCAGTCGGTTTAATGGAGCAACAAAGCTCAAATTTTATCTGTATCAGGATGCGAATCGACTCAACCCTGAGGAGTGGATTTACCAACTTTAAAATATGAGAAACATAACAGATTTACAAGGAACCTTTGAATTGCACAATGGAGTTCATATGCCTTACTTTGGTTTAGGGGTATACCTTTCTAAGGATGGGAATGAAGTGACCAATGCAGTCAAAGAAGCGCTAAACCACGGATATCGCCATATCGACACTGCATCTATATACAACAATGAGAGTGGTGTGGGTGCTGGAATTAGGGAAAGTGATGTTGACCGGAAGGATGTTTTTGTGGTCAGCAAGGTTTGGAACGGTGATCAAGGTTATGATTCAACGTTAAAAGCTTTTGATGATAGTTTGAATCGATTAGGGCTGGATTATCTAGATCTTTATCTGATTCATTGGCCCAAGGAGAAATCTAAGGACACCTGGAAGGCCATGGAAAGACTTTATAATGAAAATAGGATTCGTGCTATAGGTGTGAGCAATTTTATGCAACACCATTTGGAAGATCTATTGACCGAGGCGAACATTGTTCCTATGGTGAACCAAATGGAATTTCATCCCTATTTGGTGCAGCAGGATCTGATAGATTTTTGTCATGGAAAAGGGATTCAATACGAAGCATGGTCTCCGATGATGCAAGGCAATGTGTTTGATATTCCTCAACTGAAGGATTTAGCCGATAAATACAAAAAGACAGTTGCCCAAATCGTACTTAGATGGGACCTTCAGAAAGGGGTAATTACCATTCCAAAATCGTCCAAAAAAGAACGAATTATTTCCAATGCAGACATTTTTGATTTTGCATTGGATAAGGAAGATGTAAAACTGTTGGATAGCCTAGATAGAGCCCAACGTTTTGGGCCTGACCCAAATAATTTTGACTTCTAAGAAGTAAATAAAGCCTTAAGTTCTGTTGCTTTATTCGGCTCCATTTTACCTGCAAGTACCAAACTGAGTTGTTTTCTTCGAAGAGCTCCAGCAAAACGCTCTTTTTGAAGATCCGTTTCAGGTTCTAGTTGTGGCACTTCTGTAGGGGTGCCCGATTCATCCACAGCTACAAAAGTATAGATGGCTTCGTTTGCCTTGGCGCGCTCTCCAGTAAATCTATCTTCCATCCAAACATCAATATAAATTTCCATTGAAGTTTTAAACGCCCTAGAAACAGAAGCTTCAACAGTGACTACACTGCCCAAGGGTACTGAACGGTTAAAAGCAACATGGTTTACAGAAGCCGTGACAGTAATCCTTCTACTGTGTCTTCTTGCTGCAATACTAGCGGCCCGATCCATGCGAGCTAAAAGCTCACCGCCGAATAAGTTGTTCAAGGGATTGGTCTCACTCGGTAATACCATATCTGTCATTACAGTACGTGATTCGCTTGGATTTTTCGCGCTCATAAGATTTGAATTTTGCGCAAAGATATTGAAGTGGATACTGGTTTTAAAGAAAGAAATACTATTTCTCAGATAGCAACCACGCATCAGGAGATTCGGTGCGCTTTACCCTTCTAAGGAATTTTAGAGCTTCCTTTGGGTTCTCAAAGCTGTCATAAGCCACTTGGTGCAGACCAAATTTATTGGTGCCCAAATAAAAAGCATTAAACCCTTTTTTCTTGAGTTGGGCCACCTTCTTTTCAGCATTTTGTTCAACTCTGAATGCACCAGCGATTACATGATGTTTGCCAAGCTTTTTCTTGGTGATTTTGATGTTCAATGCTGGAAGTTCCAAAGGAGCGCTTTCAAAAAATGTGGCTTCCTGAATTAAGCGCGAAACTTCTTCTTGGGCATCTTGCTGAACCGTTACTTGTTTTTGTTGAAGCTCATCATAAGCTCTATATGAGGTAGAGCCCAATGAAATAGCAAGTAAGATAACAGCGGCATACTTTAGCCAAGGTCTGAACGAAGATTCTTCCCGCTTTTCTGGGGTAATAATAAATGGAACCTTTTCCTCAAGTTCTTCTACTTCCTCTTTTAAAACTTCTCGTTGAATCGGGGTGGCGGCAAATGCTGAAAGGCCAAATGAAGAGGTCAAAAAATTGATTTTATTTTCTGGCTCAAACTGAATTCTATGATCTCGGTTGAGAGATAACTTGCCTATACCAAAAAGTTCAATGCTTTCACCCTGTTCAAGTCTTTTCTTCCATGACTCCGCCACATTTTCCACCTCTTCCAAAAGCTCTTCATAGCCAAGATGTTTTTCCTTGGCGATATGTGAAACCAATAAGCCATCATTCTTGGAAAGTTGTGCATTAAAGGAAACAGTTTTGGTTGGTGGAATCAATGTATTGGTCACCGAATCAAGTTCTGCGGATTTTCCATGTGCCAGAAAGGCCCCAAAACCGGGAACTACGACACAATTATAATCGAAGAGTAATTTTTCTATATAGGATTCCATGCGCATTGCCACAAATATTGGAAAAAAACCTGCATCACAAAATAAGAGCTGTCACTTTTTATTAACATTTGAAATTCTGTATTTTGTGAACAACTACAATCCCAAATCGAAATGTCTGAACCTGAAATTATTGCAGCGCTCCGACTGCAGGCTATTCCAAATATTGGAGATATTACCGCCAAGAAATTAATTGCCCATTGTGGGAGTCCAAGTGCAATTTTCAAGGACAAACTACATCACCTCATAAAGATTGGGGGTATTGGGCAAATAACCTTAAAAGGATTATATGACTCTGCGTATTTGGAAGAAGCTGAAGCTGAGTATGAATATATCCAAAACAAGAATATCACACTTTCATATTTTGAAGACCAGGATTATCCCGCATTTCTGAAGCACTGTGTCGATGGACCTATACTGCTTTTTACCCGCGGGAAAATCAACTTGGAGACTAAGAAAATTATTAGTGTGGTGGGGACCAGAAATATTACGAGTTACGGCCGAGGCTTTTGTGAAGACTTTATTGACCAAATAGCTCCATTGGATCCCATTATTGTTAGCGGATTTGCCTATGGAGTGGATATAACGATTCAGAAATTAGCCATGAATAAAGGCCTGCAAACCATTGGTTGTTTGGCACACGGACTAAACCAAACTTATCCGAAAGCTCATAAAAAATATGTCTCAAAGATTGAGGGAAATGGAGGTTTCTTGACAGAATTTTGGAGTACTAGCAATCCGGATCGTGAAAACTTTTTAAAACGAAACCGCATTATCGCCGGACTTAGTAAAGCTACTATTGTTGTTGAATCGGCAGAAAAGGGTGGTAGTTTGGTCACTGCAGATTTGGCCAACGGGTACAACCGAGATGTTTTTGCTGTTCCGGGTAGAACTTCCGATACATATAGCAAGGGATGTAACGACTTAATTAAACACCAAAAAGCACAAATGTTGACTTCAGCAGCAGAATTGATCTATCTTTTAGGATGGGAATTGGAATCAAAAAAAGAAAAAGAAACCATTCAGAAACAACTTTTTCCGCAACTTGATAAAACAGAACAGTCTATCTATTCGTACTTGCAGATGAACGGGAAACAGTTATTGGACACCGTTGCTTTGGAATGTAATTTGCCAATTCACAAAACATCCTCTACACTTTTTACTTTGGAAATGAAGGGAGTGGTTAGACCATTACCGGGTAAACTGTTTGAAGCGATTTAGTATCCAAGTTTACCTCGTACCCTTTCCAAGACGCCATCAGCAATTTTCTTGGCTTTTTCAGCCCCAATGGCCAAGGCCTCATCCACTTCTTGTAAATGGTTCATGTAGTACTCAAATTTTTCACGGGGTTCGGCAAACTTTTCCAGAATTACTTCGTAAAGTGCCTGTTTGGCATGTCCGTAACCATATCCACCAGCAAGATAATTTGCACTCATTTCCTCAATTTGCTCCTGAGAAGCTAAAATCTTGTACAAGGCAAAAACATTATCTCCTTTAGGGTCCTTCGGTTCTTCTATAGGAGTACTGTCCGTGACAATACCCATGAGTTGCTTGCGTAATTTTTTATCAGGTTGAAAAAGGTTGATGATATTACCCTTACTCTTGCTCATTTTTTGTCCATCCGTACCTGGAACGTACATGGTATCTTCCTGTACCTTGGCATCAGGAAGCACAAAAGTTTCACCCAACTGATTGTGGAACCTTGATGCTACATCACGGGTCATTTCCAAGTGCTGTAGTTGATCTTTGCCTACCGGAACAATATTGGCATCGTACAACAAAATATCAGCTGCCATTAGCATTGGATAAGAAAACAAGCCAGAATTTACATCAGCCAATCGATCCGCTTTGTCCTTAAATGAATGTGCAAGGGTAAGTCGTTGGTATGGAAAAAAACAGCTGAGGTACCATGCCAGTTCTGTAACCTGTGGAACATCGCTTTGACGATAGAAAACGGTGTTTTCAACATCAAGTCCAAAAGCCAGCCATGTGGCTGCTGTAGCATAGGTGTTGTTTCTTAATTCTTCGCCATCTTTTATCTGGGTGAGCGAATGCATATCCGCAATGAAAAGAAAGGATTCATTTTTGGGATCCTGAGCCATTTGAATGGCAGGAATAATTGCCCCAAGAATGTTTCCCAAATGGGGGACGCCTGTACTTTGAATTCCAGTTAAAATTCGGGCCATACCTAATTTTGCCCGTAAAAGTAAGCATCCAAGTGGGATAAAAAAAGTAGGATGCCAGTGTTTGATTAAGTGGAAGTTACTTTTTAAAGAGGCCAGCAACAAAGAGCACAACAACAGCTCCAATAACTCCGGTTATCAAGTCTCCTACAATTCCCGAACTAATATGAATGCCCAAAACCCCAAAGAGCCAATTACCCACAACACCTCCGACGATACCTAAAATTATATTGATTAGCGCACCAAAACCACCACCTTTCATAATTTTTCCTGCAAGCCAACCTGCTGCCGCCCCAATCAATAAAGCATATAGTAATCCCATTTTTAAGATTTTATGGTTATTCCAATAAAGATATTCAAAAATTCTACTTTTGGCGCATGCTTTCTGTCTTGAAGAATATAGGATATGTTTTATACCGCATTTGGTTTTACGTGCTGGTAGCCATTCCTATTTTTATTTTCTTCCCCTTTCTGCTATTGACCACTCTTTCCGAAAAAACGTACAAGCAGTTCTTTTGGCTGGCCAGAAATTTGTGGGCTAAAACCATACTTTATGGGATGGGGTGCTTTCCTAGAATTATGCGGGAGCAAAAAATGGTAAAAGGTAAAAGCTATATGCTCGTGGCCAACCACACCAGTATGTTGGATATTATGTTCATGTTGGTAGTAAGCAAAAACCCTTTTGTTTTCGTTGGTAAGAAAGAGTTGGTAAAGATTCCTGTTTTTGGATTTTTCTATAAACGCGTCTGTATTATGGTGGACAGGGAGAGTATTAAAAGTCGGACTGGAGTCTACCGTCGTGCGCAACGTCGATTAGACCAAGGATTGAGCGTGTGTATTTTTCCTGAAGGAGGGGTCCCAGAGGAGCAAGTGGTTTTGGATGCATTCAAAGATGGAGCTTTTAAAATGGCAATAGCGCACAAAATTCCTGTGGTGCCAATCACATTTTTTGACAATAAAAAGCGTTTTTCCTTCACATTTTTAAGCGGTGGTCCTGGAATTATAAGAGCAAAGGTTCATCGTTTTTTTGAAACTGGAATTTTGGGCGAGGAAGACAAATCCACATTGCGCGAAGAGGTTCGTGAAGTTATTTTGAAGGAACTACAGTAATCCCCCCAAAGCAACAAAGTTTTGTTAGTTTGAGTCTATTATGTCTTCGATAAGACCCAATAAAAAAACACCTCGCCGGAGCAAGGTGTCTAAATGATTGCATTAAAGGAGCAATCTTCCTAACCAACTTCTTTTATATACTTAAAAATTGAAACGCACACCACTATAAACACCCACGGAGAATGGTCTAAAAGAACCGGCGGTTTCGGAAAATGTATTTAGTTGATATTTTAAAACAGGCTCTAAACTCAATTGAATTTTTGAAGAAAACTCATAATTAAGCCCAACACCTACGTTGGTGCTAAAATTCACCGAGTTGGCATTATTGGCCTCCCCAACTTCGGTGACCAAATCATTGGATTCCAAAAGCACGGAATTGTCAACAAGAAAAAGAGAACTTACACCACCAATAAGATTGACACCAAACTTTTTATCAATAATTGAATAATCCAACTCCAAAGGAACTTCAATATAACCCAATCGTTGAACCATTTTTCCATCCAAGGAAGGGGTTTCGTTGGCGGCCAATTCCACAAAAGCATCATTCGCTGCAAACTGAGGGGCTTTCTCCTTGCTCTGAACTATTACAGTTCGGGAGGCTTGGCTGTAATCTATATTTTCTATCAAATCATTCGGGGAAGCACTTAATGACGATGAAAAAATCACATCATTGGTATCATAACCATAGTTCACACGGTGCACACCAGAGCGTACTTTCAACTTTTTACCCAATTCATAAGCAACTGTAAGGCCATAACTCAAATTCACATTCCCCGACTTGGAGTTAGCCGCAAAATTTGAGTGGATAGGAGAACCATTTCCTGTAGCACTAAAATAAACAGGGGCAACAGAAGGACCTACAGACCATTTTTGAGATGTATTTTCCGCAATAGCCTCTTCCTCTTGTTCCTTAATTACTTCAAAAATGGATTTCTTTTCTGGAGTACTATCTAAATCTTCATCCTTGCTTATCTCCTCAACCTTATTTTCTTGTTCATCAGCATTGTTTTCGGCAATAGCATCATCGCTTTTTGAAATTTCAAACAGACTCTCTTTTTGTGGAAGATCAACTTCTTTGCTAGTATTTTCTGAAGGAAGTTTGTCCGGATGCTCCGTTTCTAAATTTTTCAATGAAATATCGGTTTCTGCAACTTCCAAAGCTTCATTTTCAGTTTGAAGTTTTGGCTGTTGTTTAATATCGCTAGAGACAATTTCTTGTTCAGTAGTATCAAAAGAATTTAATTTCTTGCTTGAAACTGAATTCTTTTCCTGTCCGATATCTTCGTATGGTTGATTAGGATTGCCTGCCAATTGCTGTTTGGGCCGAAGACTTTGATTTTTAATTAATGCATCATCAGCATCTTTTTCAGAATTAGACTGCTCAACGGGCTCTAATTCGTTTTCATTCGAAGAATCAACGAATTGTTCAGCGTCAGGTGTTGTGAAAATTTCGGACTTTTTAGAATCTTCCGTGTTTGAATTAATGTTAGACGAATCGGTTTCCTGTTGTGTCTCAGTGATAATAATATCATTGTTTTCATTTGAACTCTCAAATGGATTTACCACATAAAACAGCAAGGCCAGCAAAGCTGCAACCCCTCCAAGTCGCCACCATATTGGAATGACCCTTTTCTTTTTCTCTTTTTTGTCCAAGGAGGCTTCAATGGATTTCCAGACGTTATCATCCGGACTTTCCTTAAAATCCTTAAATACTTCTTTGAACAATTGCTCTAAATTCTTTTTCCCCATCATTGATGATTTAAGCAATGTTTATATTTTCTTTTTCAATTTTTTCCCTCAGTATCATTTTGGCCCTTGCCAAATTTGATTTTGAGGTCCCCGTGGATGTTCCCAACATCTCACTAATCTCTTTATGACTGTAGCCATCCAAAACGTAGAGGTTGAATGTTAACCTATACTTGTTGGGCAGCTCTTGTATATATCCCAATAATGCGGAAAGACTTATATCAGCCTGTTCCGTATCAACGTCCAATTCTTCCCCTATGTTCTCGGAAACCACATTTAAGTGTTGCTCCTTTCTATATTTTTGAAGTACGGTATTCACGGTAATCCGCTTGATCCAACCCTCAAAGGAACCATTAAAGTTGAATTGGTCGATTTTATTAAAAATTGTCATAAAACTATCGTGCAGATTATCCTCTGCTTCAGTTTTATTTCGGGAATATTTGAGACACATACCGAAAAGAATACCGGAGTATTTCCGGTATAAATCGGCTTGCGCCTGTCTTTTGCCCTTTTTACAATTATGTATTAATTCTTCAAGATCCAAATGTTGGTCAATTTTGGATTGCTGATGCCTAGTTCACAGGAACCGTATATTCTATATATGTGGCGTTATCTTCATTGTCATTTCCAGAATAAAATCTAAAATGATATTCTCCAGTAAAAATCACATTGAATTGGAGAATAGCGGTCACTTCCTCTACGGCCTGAGTACAGGCTATATCGCCATCGACTATTTCAGTTCCAACTACAACCACATCTCGATCTGTATCTCCGGTTTTGACCACATCAAAACCTTCAAAAAACGTGCAACCATTGGGACGTTGGTAAGTCACCTCAATATCATAAATCTCATTCAATTCAAAAAATGCAGGCATTTGTGCTTCTACAACTCTTAAGGTTGTAAACTGAAAGTTTTGCCCATCATCCAAGTCACATGAGCTTAGAGTGGACCCCATAGCAATCACTGCAAACAAAGCAATCAACTTTTTCATCACTAAAAATCTTTACACCCTAGATGTATGGTAAAGGTAAGGGTTGCGTGAAATTACCCGTTTCTTGAAAAAGTAAGATGTTTGGTAAAAAAGTCCCGTTTAGGCGTTAACGGCAGCGATAGCTTCTTTGATTTTGGCTTCAAGTTCCTCTGATAATTCAGGGTTGTCCGCCAGCAGCGCTTTAACCGCGTCTCGGCCTTGTCCTAGTTTGGTGTCTCCGTAGCTAAACCAAGAACCGCTTTTCTTGACAATTTCGTATGCCACACCTAGATCCAGCACTTCTCCAACCTTGGAAATACCTTCTCCGTACATAATATCAAATTCAGCAGTTTTGAAAGGAGGGGCAACCTTGTTTTTGACAACTTTTACCCTGGTCTTGTTACCTTGTACGGCTCCGTCAGTATCTTTTATCTGGGTAGATCTTCTAATATCTAATCGAACGGAAGCATAAAACTTAAGTGCGTTACCACCGGTTGTTGTTTCAGGATTTCCAAACATCACACCAATTTTCTCTCTCAACTGGTTGATAAAAATAACCGTACAATGAGTTTTGCTAATGGATGCGGTTAATTTTCGTAAAGCCTGTGACATCAATCTTGCATGAAGCCCCATTTTGGAATCACCCATTTCACCTTCAATTTCACTTTTAGGAGTAAGCGCTGCAACAGAATCAACAATTACAATGTCAATTGCACCAGATCGGATAAGATTATCGGCAATTTCCAAAGCTTGTTCCCCATGATCAGGCTGGGAAATAATTAGATTATCAATATCAACGCCTAATTTTTCAGCATAAAATCGATCAAAGGCATGTTCAGCATCAATAAAGGCAGCAATACCGCCATTTTTTTGTGCCTCAGCAATTGCATGTAATGTAAGTGTTGTTTTTCCTGATGATTCTGGCCCATAGATTTCAATGACCCTTCCTCGAGGGTAACCACTAACACCCAAAGCAATATCCAGCCCTAAGGATCCAGAAGGGATTACTTCTACATCTTCAACAACACTATCCCCCAATTTCATGACGGCACCCTTTCCGTAGGTTTTGTCCAATTTATCAAGGGTCAGTTTTAAGGCTTTAAGTTTTGCTTCTTTTTCGTTGCTCATGGTTCTCGTAATTAGGAAGGCTAAATTACCATTTCTTTCTTCATGCGACAATAGCAACGCAACCTTTTTAAATTGATGTATCTAATGGGCAACTGATTCAAAAAACAATATATCGAATCGAGTTTTCGATTCAACACCACACAGCAAGGGAAATTTGCGCTATGAAAAGAAACATGGTGGTTGAAAGGGCCTCTTTTAAAAGAGGCCCTTTCTTATTTGTATCAAAGAATTGTACATTTGTCCTCATTACATTTCAGACTTTTTAAACTTAAAATATTGGTATAGCATGCAACTGTACAATACATTAAGTGCAAAAGAAAGAGCAAAACTTATAGAGGAGGCCGGCAAGGACCGGTTGACCATCTCTTTCTATCAATATGCACACATTGGAAACCCCGAAATTTTTAGAAACCATCTTTTTATCAATTGGAATGAGATGGATGTTCTTGGCCGAATTTATGTGGCCCGCGAAGGTATAAATGCCCAATTATCAGTTCCGGCTGATAACTTTCAGGTGTTTAAAGAACATCTAGATTCCATTTCATTTTTGGAAAATGTACGACTCAATATCGCAATTGAACAGGACAACAAATCATTTTTGAAACTGAAGGTCAAGGTCCGCCGAAAAATAGTAGCAGATGGTTTGGACGATGATACATTTGATGTCACCAACAAAGGCATCCATGTCGGTGCTGAAAAATTCAACGAACTTATTGAAGATCCAGATACGGTTCTTGTGGATATGAGAAACCACTACGAAAGTGAGATCGGTCATTTTAAAAATGCTGTTACCCCAGATGTGGATACGTTCAGGGACTCCTTGGATATCATTGAAGAAGACCTGTCCTCACATAAAGAAGATAAGAAGCTCGTAATGTACTGCACCGGTGGAATCCGATGCGAAAAGGCAAGCGCTTATTACAGGCACAAAGGTTTTAAACATGTGTATCAATTAGAAGGTGGAATCATTGAATATACTAGACAGGTAAAAGCCGAAAATTTGGAGAACAAATTTTTAGGGAAGAATTTTGTTTTTGACCATCGCCGGGGAGAACGCATATCAGAAGATGTCATTGCCAATTGCCATCAATGTGGAAAACCGTGCGACACCCATGTAAACTGTGCTAACGAAGCTTGTCATTTACTTTTTATACAATGTGAAGAATGTTCCGAAGCGATGAATGAGTGCTGTTCTCAAGAATGTAAGGAAATCCATGCATTACCCTACGAAGAGCAAAAGAAGTTGCGCAAGGGCAAACACGCGAGCAATAAAATTTTCAAAAAAGGTCGTTCAGAGGTACTTAAGTACAAAAAGTAACATTTCATGGCTGCCTCAAATTGTGCTATATTTACCACAAGTAATTTTATGAACCCTTTTTAAGAAAATCTAGCACATTTTCTTAAATCAAGATAAAAAATATGGGATGTAGCAGTTGTTCAACCGGCAAGGATGGACAACCGCGGGGTTGCAAGAACAATGGTACTTGTGGCACAGATGGTTGTAATAAGCTAACGGTCTTTGATTGGCTTTCCAATATGTCGTTACCCACCGGTCAAAATCCATTTGATTGTGTTGAGGTACGTTTCAAAAACAGCAGAAAAGAATTTTTTAGAAATGCGGACAATCTCCCATTAGCAATAGGAGATGTGGTTGCCACCCAAGCTAAGTCAGGTCATGATGTAGGTATAGTCACCCTTACCGGGGAGTTGGTCAAGGTGCAAATGAAGCGAAAGAAAGTAGCTCATGACGATGAGGCCTTACCAAAAGTATACAGAAAGGCATCACAGCGCGATATTGACATCTGGCAAAAATGCCGAGACAAAGAACCTGAGATTCAAAAGCGGTCGCGGGAGATAGCCATATCGCTTAAACTCCAAATGAAATTGAGCGATGTGGAATTTCAAGGAGATGGTTCCAAAGCAACTTTCTATTATACGGCCGAAGAAAGAGTGGATTTTAGGCAGTTGATTAAAGATATGGCAAAGGCCTTTAATATCAGGATTGAAATGCGTCAAATAGGATACCGCCAAGAAGCACAGCGTTTGGGAGGAATTGGGTCTTGTGGGCGTGAATTATGTTGCTCTACATGGCTAACTGACTTTAGATCAGTGAGCACGGCATCCGCCAGATACCAGCAATTGGCATTGAATCCACAAAAATTGGCTGGCCAATGCGGAAAACTAAAATGCTGTCTCAACTACGAGTTGGATATGTATTTGGAAGCATTAAAGAATTTTCCACCACAAGACAGTAAACTTAAGACAGAAAAGGGGATAGCTTTTTGTCAAAAAGCGGACATTTTCAAAGAAACTCTATGGTTTTCCTATAAAGACGACCCTGCTTCATGGCACGCATTGGATAAGGACCAGGTCCTGGAAATTTTAGAGATGAACAAGAACAATGAAAAAATTGCCAGTCTAGAAGAATATGCCCAGACCAATGTTAGCGAGGAGAAAATGGCTTTTGAAAATGTAGTAGGTCAAGATAGTCTTACCCGATTTGATCGTCCCAAGAAAAAGAAAGGAAACAAGAAAAGAAGAAAAAACAGACCCAAAAAGCCTTCTAATGCACAATAAACTCCTCCTTCTTTTGGTTGTTATGTGGAGTATGGTTTCATGCAATGATAACTTGGTCTTTTCTGAATTCAAGGCTATGGAAAATGGAAAATGGGACATGGCCAAACCAGTAAATTTTGAATTTTCATCTTTAGACTCAGTGCAGCCACACAACGTATTCATCAATGTCAGAAACGACAATACATTTAAATTCAGCAATCTCTTTTTGATTACCGAACTTGAATACCCAGATGGTGAAACGTTTAAGGATACCCTGGAATACAAAATGGCGGAACCAACAGGTGAGTGGTTGGGCAAAGGCTTAGGGAGCATTAAAGAAAACAAACTTTGGTTTCAAGAAAACATCGTTTTTCCCAATTCAGGCGTATATAAACTGAATATTATCCATGCCATGCGAAATAATGGAGATGTGGACGGGCTCCGTATTCTAGATGGTATTACCGATGTTGGCTTGGAAATAGAAAAAAGTATCCGTTAACAATGGCAAAAACGAAAAAGACAGAACAGAAGAGTTTCTTTGTATTTATAAAGTGGTTTTGGATTCTCTTCGGATCAGGGGTTTTGTTGGCTATGTTGATTTTTCTATTGGCTGCTTGGGGAGCATTTGGGGAAATGCCAACATTTGAGCATCTAGAAAACCCCCAAACAAACTTGGCCACCGAGCTTATTTCTTCGGATGGGGAAACACTAGGTAAATATTTTTTGGATGACAACCGAACTTGGTTGGATTATAAAGATCTTCCTGAAAATTTGGTGAATGCATTGATCGCTACAGAGGATGCTAGATATTATGACCATGCAGGAATAGATGCAAGGGGGACTTTAAGAGCTTTTGCTTTTCTTGGAACCAAAGGTGGCGCCAGTACAATTTCACAGCAGTTGGCAAGGCAGTTGTTTGTTGGAAGAAAAGCTCAAGATTGGAGACGGTATCTTCAAAAAGTTAAAGAATGGGTTATCGCAACCCGATTGGAGCGCAATTATACCAAAGAAGAAATCATAGCCATGTACTTCAACATCTATGATTTTGGGAATAACGCTGATGGAATTCGTTCAGCAGCAAGAGTTTATTTTGGGAAGGAACCCATGGAATTGCGAACAGAAGAAGCAGCCATGTTGGTTGGCATGTTTAAAAACTCTTCCTTTTACAATCCAAGGCCGCATAGAAATCCTGTTGGGACAAAAAACAGAAGAAATGTGGTTTTGTCTCAAATGGCCAAATATGGATATCTCCCTGAAAAGGAAAAAGATTCGCTCCAAAAACTGGAACTGAACCTAAATTATAGTCCAGAATTACATAACGAAGGTCTTGCCACCTATTTCAGAATGTATATGCAGCGTTGGTTGAATGGCTGGGCTAAAAACAATCCAAAACCGGATGGAGAGCGCTATAACATTTATCTAGACGGGCTAAAGGTTTATACCACTGTTGATTCTAGAATGCAGAAAAATGCGGAAGAAGCCGTTCGGAAACACATGAAGAATTTGCAAGCCGAGTTTTTCCATCAAAATACTCCAGAGCGGAATCCAACGGCCCCATTTTTGGATTTAACCAAAGGAGGGATTGATACCATTATGCGTCGTGCCATGAAACAATCTGGAACATGGAAAAGTCTTAAAAGATTGGGTAAATCAGATAAAGAGGCCGAAGAGTTCTTCCATCAGAAAAAAGGAATGACCGTATTTGATTGGAATAGTGATTCTTTTGATAAGGACACTATCATGACACCTATGGATTCTATACGTTACTACAAAACCTTTTTAAGAACTGCAATGATGTCTATGGAGCCGCAAACAGGTCATGTAAAAGCTTGGGTAGGTGGTGTAGACTACAAACATTTTCAATATGATAATGTGCATCAAGGGACAAGACAAGCGGGGTCAACTTTTAAACCCTTTGTTTATGCAGCTGCGATTGATCAGTTGCGTTATTCTCCATGCGATTCTTTACCTGACAACCAGTACTGTATAGAGCCATTAAAGCACGGAAATATGGAGGCATGGTGCCCCAAAAATTCGGATGGAAAATACTCGGGAAAAAACTTGACCCTAAAGCAGGCTTTGGCGAATTCCGTAAATACGGTAACGGCGCAATTGATAGATAAGGTGGGCCCAGGCTCCGTTGTAAACATTGCAAAAGACATGGGAATTTCGAGAGAAATGCTTGAAGTACCTGCGATAGCATTGGGTGTTCCAGAAGTTAATGTCTATGAAATGGTTGGAGCTTTTGGAACCTATGTTAACCAAGGGGTCTATGTAAAACCGGTCACGGTAACCCGTATCGAAGATAAAAATGGCACTGTGCTGTACGAATATGTGCCAGAGACAAAAGATGTACTTAGTAAAGATGTAGCCTATGCCATGGTGAACTTAATGGAAGGTGTTACACAAGGTGGCTCTGGAACAAGATTAAGGCACTCTTTTGCCAAGAACCAGACAGTTTACAAGGATATCATTACTGGATACCCTTATGAATTGAATAATCCAATAGCAGGTAAGACCGGGACAACACAAAATCAAAGTGATGGTTGGTTTATGGGCATGGTGCCTAACCTAGTTACTGGGGTTTGGGTTGGGGGCGAAGAAAGAGCAGCTCACTTTAAAAGTATTTTATACGGTCAAGGAGCATCAATGGCGTTGCCTATTTGGGCCTTGTATATGAAAAAGAATTATGAAAATGAGGAATTGGGAGTATCTAAAGATGCATTTGAAGAGCCTGAGGAAATGTCCATTAATATCGATTGTACCAAAGTTTTAAAAGAGCTTAAAGAAGAACAGGACACCGAAGATGACTTAGAAGAGGACATAGGATTTTAACCAGATTAATGTCTAAAAGAATAAGCCCCAAAGTTGCATTTTGCACTTGGGGCTTTTTTAATTAAATCGTAATTTCAAACAATCAGAAAACACATCAATAAATGATTAAAAAAACAGTTTCCGGTGTAGAAAAAGCGTTGGAAGGAGTTGCGGATGGAATGACCTTTATGCTAGGTGGATTTGGGCTTTGCGGAATTCCGGAAAATGCAATTGCGCAGTTGGTAAAAATGGGAATCACTGACATCACCTGTATTTCAAATAATGCGGGGGTGGATGATTTTGGGTTGGGTCTATTACTTCAAAATCATCAGATAAAGAAAATGATTTCATCCTACGTAGGCGAGAATGACGAATTTGAACGTCAAATGCTAAGCGGGGAGTTGGAAGTTGAACTTACCCCCCAAGGAACTCTAGCAGAAAAGTGTAGAGCTGCACAAGCAGGATTCCCTGCTTTCTATACTCCTGCAGGCTACGGAACTGAAGTGGCCGAAGGAAAAGAAACACGGGAATTTAATGGAAAAATGTATGTGCTTGAACCCGCATATAAAGCCGACTTCTCATTTGTAAAAGCTTGGAAGGGAGACGAAGCTGGGAATTTGATTTTTAAGGGAACCGCAAGAAATTTCAACCCCTGTATGTGCGGAGCAGCTAAAATTACAGTGGCTGAAGTGGAGGAATTGGTACCCGCTGGAACCTTAGATCCAAATGCGATTCACATACCCGGAATATTTGTTCAACGTATTTTCCAGGGTGAGAAATATGAAAAAAGAATAGAACAACGAACCGTAAGACAAAAAGGATAATTTATGCTGGATAAAAACGGAATCGCAAAGCGAATTGCAAAAGAAGTCAAAGATGGGTATTACGTAAACCTGGGGATTGGAATCCCGACTTTGGTCGCCAACTTTGTTCGAAACGATATAAGCGTTGAATTTCAAAGTGAAAATGGGGTATTAGGAATGGGTCCATTTCCATTTGAAGGAGAAGAAGATGCCGATATCATCAACGCCGGAAAACAAACAATAACGACCCTGCCCGGGGCATCTTTTTTTGATTCTGCCACCAGTTTTGGAATGATTCGAGGGCAACATGTTGACCTTACCATCTTAGGTGCTATGGAAGTGGCGGACAACGGGGATATAGCCAATTGGAAGATTCCTGGTAAAATGGTCAAGGGTATGGGAGGAGCAATGGACCTGGTTGCTTCAGCAGAAAATATTATCGTGGCCATGATGCACACCAATAAGGCCGGACAATCGAAATTGTTGAAACAATGCTCGCTGCCATTGACAGGTGTAGGTTGTGTAAAGAAAATAGTTACCAATATGGCCGTTTTAGAAGTAACCGAAGATGGATTTAAACTTCTGGAAAGAGCTCCAGGTGTTTCAGTGGAAGAAATTATTCAAGCAACTGAAGGTAAACTTGAAGTTAGCGGGGATATTCCAGAGATGCAGGTTTAGCAGAATTGTTGACCAATATCGAATCTTGCCACGGATTTTAAGGATAATTGAATAAGAGCTGATAAATGTGTAAAGATTCAGTCAAGCATATATGTTTTTCCTACCTAAATAAATATGCAGAGAAGGATATAGAAAGCATTGAGCAGATGTTTGCCGACAATATTGTTTTGCGTGATTGGAAAATTAGTGTAGTTGGAAAGGAAAAAGCGCTGATGGAAACCCGCAAAAATTTCGAGACGGCGGAATCAATACAAATAGAAATCCTTTCAACCTATGGAAATACTCATACCGTTGCGGCAGAATTGAAAATTACCGTTGATAATATCGAAGAACTTTATGTAGTTGATGTTATTACGGTCAATTCTGAGGGTAAAATCGAAGCCATAAGAGCGTATTTGGGAAGAGGTAATGATTAATCCATATAATCTTAATATTAAAACAGTATGTTATTGAGCTTTGTCCTTCACCATTTAAGGTCTTTTTCTTACAACAAAATCCAATAGTTACACAACAAACATTTTTTAATGTAATCCGTTGTATTTAGTTTTGATATTATAGAATTTTTTCCCAAATTAACACCATTAAAATCAACAACATGGCACCCCAATTTAACCAGTCTTCCTTGGATGATACCGTCCAGGTTTACAGAAACGACTTTTTTACAGGATTTATACTATTGATTAAAAAGCTATTCATGCTTTAATACCTATAAAACCTAACTAAACTGCGAGCCGAACATGATGTTTGGCTCTTTTTTTTTGTTTAATTTGAATGGTTAAACAGAATTATGGAATTAAAGCTTCAACCATGTGTTATCACCGACCTGGAAAAGTTGGTAAAGATTTCCAAGGAAACCTTTATTGATGCTTTTGAAAAGGATAACGACCCCGAGGACTTCGCTTCATACATTCACAAAGCTTTCAACAAAGAACAGCTTCTTTCCGAAATGGAAAACAAGGATACGGAGTTCTACTTTGTTTTTTTTGGCCAAGAACTCATTGGGTATTTAAAACTGAATAAGGCATCGGCCCAAAGCGATATTAAAGATGGCCAATCCCTAGAACTAGAGCGAATATATGTTATGCGGCAATTTCAAGGAAAGGGTGCTGGAAAATGGCTGCTTGATCAAGTAATACAAATAGCAAGAAGGGCAACATTGAGTTACATATGGCTTGGCGTTTGGGAAAAGAACGAAGCCGCCATCCGATTTTACCTTAGACACGGTTTTCAACAGTTTGGAACCCACCCCTATTATATTGGGAAGGACAAACAAACCGATTTTCTTATGCGCTTAGACCTTTAAAAAGGTATTCAAAAACATGGTATCTCCTTGTGCTTGGAGCTTTAATGCAATGGAGTTTTCATATGCGGCATGCATCAAAAGCGAAATAGCCATGGCGTTGGACTTTGTTAAGCTATTCGTCCTGTAAACCACATCGCGTATCGTGGAGAAACTCACGTTGGTTCTCGAGGCTATGTTGGCATAATCGTTCTTGGTGACATTTCTGCGCAAAGTGGTTGAGAGTTGTTCACTGATCGGTTTCCCAAAATCTTCTTTGGAAAAGACTCTATCAACTTTAATAACAAGACCTAAATTTTTGATGGACCCCATATTGATGTTTTTGTTGTTTATCAATTAATGTATCGGGGTCAAATCCTATTTTCTATATTTGGTTTGTAACCCAATTACAGAAAACGGTATTTTTGCTGCGCAGATTCGAATATACGAAAAATAACTACATATTATAAGAAAATTATGCGGGCGATTAAGCAGTTGAGACGTAAAAAAAGTATGAACCAATCCCAATTGGCAGAGGTAGTTGGAGTTAGCCTGCGCACCATCCAGAATTACGAGAAGAAAGATGCAAATATTCCCACTAAAAATCTTGCCAAAATAGCCGCGCATTTTGACATGAGCATTCCCGAACTGTATTTACAAGAAGTTAATGAAGCAGGAGGAACTTATGCTAAGAGAAAAACGTTTATCAGACACGGGTGCGTTTTTTACCCTTTGGATGGGGACAAGTATTTTGTTCAGATACCCTTGGTTTTGGTAGATCGACAAAACAACTACATCGAAAGTTTGGCCGAAAGCCGATTGGGCAATAGCCCTTTTAAATCAGGATTCATTGTTGAATTTTTAGAGGAGGACCCATACAAGGCTTTTGAAATTTCAGGAGACTCTATGAATGATGGTACTATACATTCAATTCCAAACAAAACCATCGTGCTTGGGGTAAAAACCAAGAAGGAAGTCTTTATAAAGGAAATAAATGCCTTTGTAGACAAAACATATATTCTAGTTTGCAAAAACAGGATTATTTGCAAGAAGATAACAGGGTATAATGGATCACAAGATACCATTCAATGTCAAAATTTGAATATCGCCCCAGAATATCAAGATTTTGACCTACCCCTTTCCGATATCTTGGAAGTCTTTAGAATTGTAAAAAAACAGCTGTAGCAATTAGATGCTATTCAATATGCCAGCGGCTTGATCAAGAATATTTTCAGTTTTTGCAAAGCAGAAACGGAGAAACTTTTGATCATAATTAGCACCGCAAAACACAGAAATAGGAATGCTGGCCAGTTTATGCTCCAGAATGAGTCGTTTTGCAAAATCCATGTCTTTCTCTTCTGTAATATCCGAATACTCCAAAAGCTGAAAATATGTTCCTGCCGTGGGTGCTATCCTAAACCGAGAACCCTTGATGGCGTTTAAAAAATAATCCCGTTTTTGTTGGTAGAAATTTCCCAAGCTTAAATAATGTTCTGGATGTTTTAAATATTCCGAAAGCGCAATTTGAATTGCATGGTTTACCGAGAAGACATTAAACTGATGTACTTTTTGAAATTCTTGCATCAGTGATTTGGGTGCCACGCAATATCCCATTTTCCAGCCTGTGACATGAAAAGTCTTTCCAAAAGAAGAACAAATAATGCTTCGACTGGCCAAGTCAGCATATTTGGCAGCGCTCTCATGTTTCTTTTCGTCAAAAACAATATGCTCATAAACCTCATCGCTAAGCAATAAGATGTTACTTCCTTTGAGAATCTCCTGAAGTTGCAGCATATCACTTTCAGACCAAATTGCTCCTGTAGGATTGTGAGGAGTATTGATGACAACCATTTTGGTTTTTGGTCCGATGACCGATTTAAATTTGGCCCAGTTCATTTCAAACGCGGCACCTTCAAGGTCAACCGGAACAACCTTGCCTCCAAAAAGCTCGATGGCTGGTTCATAACTATCATAGGCCGGTTTAATAATCACAACTTCATCTCCTGGATGAACAAAAGCCGAAATGGTGGTAAAAATGGCCTGGGTAGCTCCCGCAGTAACAATAATTTCAGATTCAGGATGATAATACCTTCCGTATAACTGCTCAATTTTCTCCGAGATGATTTCCCGAAGAGCAAACACGCCTTGCATAGGAGCATATTGATTATAGCCCTTTTTAAAAGCCAGATCTACCAATTCTAAAAGCCTTGCGTCAGGCTCAAAATTTGGAAACCCTTGCGAAAGATTTACGGCATTGTGCGCATTGGCCAATTGTCCAATGGTGGTAAATATGGTTGTGCCAATATTGGGCAATTTTGATTCAGTTATATTCATGAACAGTATGTCTTTCTAATGATTCAAGGACCTTTTGCAAGCAAGCATCCAGATTCTTTTTCACATCGCTCTCCCAAAATCGAAATACGGTATAGCCCATTTCCTTTAGGGCTAGATTTACCTCTTGATCCCGTTGAATGTTACGTTCAATTTTTGGAATCCAGAATTCACGGTTGGTCTTAATTTTTTGTTTTCGCTCCTCCCAGTTGTAACCATGCCAGAATTCACCATCGATAAAAATTACCGTTTTATACTTATTCAGAGCGATGTCAGGTTTGCCCATGAGTTTTTTGTAATCGACACGATAGCGATAGCCAGCGGTCCAAAGCGCTTTGCGAAATGCTAGTTCGGGCTTGGTGTTTTTACCACGGATTTTACCCATGATTTTCGAACGCTCTGGGGTTGTATAAAACCCCGACTCCTCATTAAAACGAGGGACTTTGATGCGCTCTTCAGGATATTTTTTTGACATGGTTGAAGATTATCTCCGAGCTTTGTTTACAATTTCAAGTTTGTATCCAACCCCGTGGACATTGATAATATTTATACCATTGTCATCTTTAAACTTCTTTCTAAGTTTTGAAATAAACGTATCCAAGCTTCGACCTACGAAAACACCCTTGTTTTCCCATACTTCTTTAAGAAGAAAATCGCGTTTTACTACCTGGTTTTGGTTGTTGTTCAAGATTTGCAATACCTCAGCTTCTTTAGAAGTCAATTGAATACTTAGGTTGTTTTTAACCAACTCTTTTTGACCTTTGTAGAATTTGTAATCCCCAATAGTTTCAAATGAGAGGGCTTCATGCAACGTGATATCCTGCTTCTTATTGGTCCAATAGAGCAATGACATACCCATTATCCCTAGAAGAATCAAGGCATACCATGAGGCACCAAAATTCAATCCCATTAATGAAACACTTTCCTTGAAAGACACATTTATCGAATAACACTTCAATGGGAGATTTCGTCCTTGGCAAGGGATGATATTTTTTTCTTCGTTGTCGGATACCGAATAGCTATAGGATACTTCTTGGTTGGTACAGTCAATTACTTCTACTAGATATTCATTGGGAAGATTCAAGGCTGTCAAATTCTTGTCGATTGCGCTGACAAGACTATCAGGAGTAATGGACAGTTCTGTCTGAAAAGATAATTGGAAATTGTTCTTAGGAGATTCGGTAACAGGCAACACCAAAGAAGTGGAGTCATTGTTTTGCAGAAGTAATGAGTTCCCTGTATTTCTTAGCGCAACTTTGACCAAACTTGATATGGTTTTATCATTCCCATTACCGGAATAACCGCTTATTAATAAGGAAAGCACTACTAAGAATAGCGCACAAAATAAATAAGTAACAGTTTTCATGTTTATAGACCTCAGGATACGAAAAATTGCACTTTTTTGCACTTCATTTACATTTTATTCACGACTCCGGAGCAAGCCGAGTCTAGATTTGTCCAAAAAACAGGACAATGAAAAAACTCATCATCTTATTGGTAGGCATTGGCGCTATTTCTATAGCGCAAGGACAAGGTACTATAAAAATCGACACAGCAAAAAGTGTGATTAAGTGGAAGGAATCCAATCTCTTTAAGTTTAACCAACATTATGGAACGGTTAACTTCTCGGACGGAGAAATTTCTATGAATGAGAGCGGAATATCTGGAGGAATGTTTGTTGTGGATATGAACAGCATCAAGAATACCGATGGTAAATACAATGAAATGCTGGTTTCCCATCTTAAGCATCAAGATTTTTTCGCTGTTGAGAAATTTCCAGAGGCTAAATTGGAGATTCACCAAATAAGATATGGGGATAATGGGGAGATGGAAATGGATGCTTTGTTAATGATAAAAGGAATTTCCCGATTAATAAAATTCAGTTCCACAATGGAAAAAGGACCCAATAAAGCTGTACTTAAATCAAGATTTATAATTGATAGAACCCGATGGGGAGTAAGTTATGAATCCAAAGGAATTGTTGGAAGCGTCAAAGATGATATCATTTCTGATGCTATTGAATTTGAGGTAATCGTAGTTATTCAACTTCGAGGATGTTGATTGCTGAAAGTTAGAACATTAAAAAAACCCAACCTCCATTTGGCGCTTGGGTTTTTCAACACGTTATTTCCGTTAAGGAATATTATCCTTTTACACTTGCAGAAAGATACTCTCGATTCATTCGAGCAATATTTTCTAGAGAAATACCTTTAGGGCATTCTACCTCACAGGCGCCGGTGTTGGTGCAATTTCCAAAACCTTCCAAGTCCATTTGGCGTACCATGTTCTGTACACGATCAGCTGCTTCTACCTGACCTTGCGGCAACAAAGCAAACTGAGATACCTTTGCCGAAGTAAACAGCATAGCACTCGCATTTTTACAGGCAGCTACGCAGGCACCACAGCCAATACAGGTCGCAGCATCCATTGCAGCATCTGCAACATGTTTTTCAATAGGGATTGCGTTGGCATCCACAGGTCTTCCAGAAGTGTTTACAGAAATGTAGCCTCCTGCCTGCTGTATCCTATCAAAGGCACTGCGATCAACAATTAGATCTTTAATAACAGGAAATGCCTTTGCTCTCCAGGGTTCAATTACAATTTCGTCACCGTCATTAAAGCTACGCATGTGGAGTTGACATACGGTAATCATGGTATCTGGCCCATGGGGTCTACCGTTTATTTGTAATGAGCAAGTACCGCAAATACCTTCACGGCAATCATGGTCAAATTCGATAGGTTCTTCTCCTTTGGAAATCAACTCTTCATTTAAAATGTCCAACATTTCTAAAAAGGACATATCACTTTCCACACCGTTCAGGGTATAATCCACCATTTGACCCTTAGCAGAAGCATCTTTTTGTCTCCAAATCTTTAAGTATAATTTCATAGCTTTTATTTGTAAGAACGTGTTTTTAGTTTGATGTTTTCATAAACCAAATCTTCTTTGTGGAGTTTTGCTGCGCTTGGCTCTCCCATGTATTCCCAAGCAGAGACAAATTTGAAGTTTTCGTCATCACGTAACGCTTCTCCTTCTGGAGTTTGGTATTCTTCTCTAAAGTGTCCGCCACAAGATTCTTTACGTTCCAAAGCATCTTTTGCAAAAAGTTCTCCTAACTCTAAGAAGTCAGCAACCCTTCCTGCTTTTTCAAGCTCTTGGTTTTTACTATCAACACTGCCTGGGATTTTTACATTTTCCCAGAAGTCTTTTCGTAACTCGGCAATCTCCTTTATAGCCTCTTTCAATTCTTTTTCATTACGGGACATTCCGCATTTGTTCCACATGATTTTCCCCAATTTCTTGTGGTAATAATCCACAGAATGGATTCCCGTGCCAGACATAAGTTTTTCCATACGATCCCTTACATCTTTTTCAGCAGCGTCAAACTCTGGAGAATCTGTAGGGATGGCTCCTGTTCTAATATCATCGGATAAATAATCTCCAATGGTATATGGTAACACAAAATAACCATCTGCCAAGCCCTGCATTAAAGCAGAAGCACCTAAACGGTTGGCGCCATGATCACTAAAATTGGCCTCACCGGCAGCATAGCAACCCGGAATTGTAGTTTGAAGGTTATAATCTACCCAAAGCCCACCCATGGTATAATGTACCGCTGGATAAATCATCATAGGGGTTTTGTATGGGTTTGCATCTACTATCTTCTCATACATCTGAAAAAGATTACCATACTTGGCTTCTACTATTTTCTCCCCTAGCTCTCGAATCGTATTGTTATCTGGGTCTTTCATCCCAGAGGTCAGTGCTTTCTCTTTTCCATAACGCATAATTGCCGAAGCAAAATCTAGGAACACTGCCTCTCCGGTTTTATTCACACCAAAACCAGCATCGCATCTTTCCTTTGCTGCTCTTGAAGCAACATCTCGTGGTACCAAGTTTCCAAAAGCAGGATAACGTCTTTCCAGATAATAATCCCTTTCTTCTTCGCTTAATTGGACAGGCTTTAATTTACCCTCTCTAATTGCTATGGCATCTTCTTTTCGTTTAGGAACCCATATACGGCCATCATTTCTAAGAGATTCTGACATCAAAGTCAGTTTGGATTGATGATCTCCAGAAACCGGGATACATGTTGGGTGAATTTGGGTAAAACATGGGTTAGCAAAGAAAGCACCTCTTCGGTGTGCTCGCCAAGCTGCCATTACATTAGCTCCCATGGCATAGGTAGATAGAAAAAATAGGTTTCCGTAACCTCCAGTCGCCAATACCACTGCATGTGCCGAATGTCTTTCAATCTCACCGCTAACTAAGTCTCTGGCAATGATTCCTCTTGCTTTTCCGTCCACAAGAACCAAATCCAGCATTTCATGGCGCGTATGGGATTTTATTTTACCTCTTTGAATTTGTCTGTTCATGGCGCCATAGGCTCCCAAAAGCAATTGTTGACCAGTTTGACCCTTTGCGTAAAAGGTTCTGGAGACCAAAACACCACCAAAAGAACGGTTGTCCAATAGACCGCCATATTCACGGGCAAAAGGAACACCTTGGGCAACACATTGGTCAATAATGTTGGTGGAGACCTCAGCCAAGCGATACACATTGGATTCACGGGAACGATAATCGCCTCCCTTTACGGTATCATAAAACAAACGGTAAACGCTATCCCCATCTCCTTGATAATTTTTTGCTGCATTCACACCTCCTTGAGCTGCAATGGAATGTGCTCTTCTTGGAGAATCTTGATAGCAAAAAGTCTTTACATTATAACCCAGTTCGGCCAAAGTGGCTGCCGCAGAACCTCCTGCCAAACCAGTACCTACAACTATAATATCAATATTACGTTTGTTCGCAGGGTTAACAAGGTCAATTTCATTTTTATGCTTGGCCCATTTATCGGCCAATGGCCCTTGTGGCTCTTTAGAATCCAATATGCCCATAATTAATGTGTTATTGGGTTAAGGTGGTGATACAATGCAATAAAGGCAAAACCTAAAGGAATGATCACTGAAAAGATTTTTGTAAATGTTTTTATTGCAGGAGTATATTTATTGTTCACTCCCATACTTTGGAACGAAGATGAAAAGCCATGCCATAGATGAAGGCTTAACAAACCAAATGATAAAACGTAGAGAATGGTTCTCCAGAAAGGAGCAAACTTAACTACTGTTTCTTCATGGTATCGCGTTGGGTTTTCAGGAAGAACCTCTACGTATTTATAAGCCATTTCGTGCACCCAAAAATCATAGAAATGCAGCACTAAAAAAGCAAGTACCACCAATCCGGAATAAATCATATTTCTTGACACCCAAGGAGCGTTGGCACTACCTTTATATTTTACATAGTTGACTCCTCGTGCGCTTTTGTTCTGAATTTCCAACACAAAACCCATAACAAAATGAACAATAACGCCAGCTATCAGAATTGGCTGCATAATATATTGTATCAACGGGTTATATCCCATAAAATGGGACCAAGAGTTAAAGGTTTCTGGGTCAATTACCGAGGTGATGTTGATGACAAAATGTTGTGTAAGAAAAACAACCAAAAAAAGACCCGAAAGTGCCATCACTACTTTCCGGGCAATCGAAGATTTTATCAATCCACTCATTAGTGCTGGTTTTACCTACAAATTTACGGCACAGGAGAGTTATTAACAAGCTTTGAATATTTTAAAGCGGGTTATTTAGACTGATTTTAAGCAGGCCTAATATGTATAAGACTAATTTCATCAAAAGATTTTTGTTAATAGGTATATTGGCAAATGTTATCTTTTAAAATTTCTATGGTAAGGTCAAATCTGCAAATTTTATCCGATATTACTGCTTAATATTTAACTTGACCTTGTTAGGCATGGACATTGCAATTTTA
This sequence comes from Flagellimonas rhodophyticola, assembly GCF_049332665.1. Classification (NCBI taxonomy): domain Bacteria; kingdom Pseudomonadati; phylum Bacteroidota; class Flavobacteriia; order Flavobacteriales; family Flavobacteriaceae; genus Flagellimonas; species Flagellimonas rhodophyticola. The sequence continues at coordinate 785,096 of NZ_CP186326.1, forward strand.
TCGGTTAGTTTAAATGTGCATTCTACTCGGCGCATTGTTGAGGAGGCACAAAATGCAGGTCATTATGTAGAATTGATAGATCATACCAAATGCTCTGTCAAATTAGGTGAAGGGAAACCCCAAATTTATTTGGGAGAAGAAAATGTGACCGACGAGTTCGATGCAATTATCCCAAGAATTGGAGCTAAGGTGACCAGGCATGGAGCAGCCATTGTAAAGCAATTTGAAATGAACAATATATTTAGCACAGCTAGGTCTCTTGGAATTACCCGAGCTAGAAATAAAGTTCGCACTTTACAGATTATGGCTCGGAAAGGAATTCCAATTCCAGAGACACTTTTTTCCATTAATCCAAATAACATTGGTGAGCAGATTGAATTATTGGGAGGCCCCCCAGTAATTATTAAGTTACAGGAGGGTACTCATGGCAGCGGAGTCATTTTGGCGGAAACCAAAAAATCCGCTAAATCGATTATTGACACCTTTTATAAAATGGACACCAGTATTTTACTTCAAAAGTATATTGAAGAGGCGAACGGTGAAGACATCCGAATAATTGTTGTGGGAAATAAAGTCGTAGCAAGCATGAAACGCATCAGCGACATAGATGATTTTAGGTCCAATGTTCACAGGGGAGCAGATACACAAGCAATCAAACCTACAGCCAAAGAACAGTTTATAGCACTAAACGCTACTAAGTATTTGGGACTGGGTGTAGCTGGGGTGGATTTGATGCGTTCAAAAAAAGGTCCAGTTTTGATTGAAGTAAACGCATCACCCGGACTGCAAGGTATTGAGGGTGCTACCGGTATAAATGTAGCCAAGCATATTATTCAATTTGTGGAAAAAAATGGTCGCAGAAGCAGAAAATAAGTCGATAACCATAAATGGCGAAGTCATTACCCCAGGGCAAAATGGCTTGGTTCGTATGAGTATTTCAAGATTGCCCACCGGGACACTTATTGACATTCCTGTACATGTTTTTAATGGAAAAAAGGCTGGTCCTACAGTTTTGGTTCAGGCTGGATTGCATGGTGATGAGATCAACGGTGTTGAAACATTAAGACGAATGCTGCAAGAGAATGTGTTCAACATTAAAAATGGAGCTGTTATCGTCGTTCCAATCTTGAATATTTTTGGCTTTATTCATTTCTCACGCGATGTTCCAGATGGGAAGGATGTCAACCGAAGTTTTCCTGGAACAAGAACGGGTTCACTAGCAAGCAGAATGGCACACACCTACACCTCCGAAATTTTACCACAGGTAGATTTTGGTATTGATTTGCATACAGGTGGAAGTCAACGACACAATTTTCCGCAGATTAGATATTCCGCAGAAGACATTAAGAGTAAAGAATTGGCTGAAATTTTTAACGCACCTTTCTATTTTGCTTCACGACAGATTAATGGTTCTTTTAGAAAAACCACTTTTAAAATGGGAATCCCGACTATTGTTTATGAGGCTGGAGAAAGTATGAGGTTCGATGAAGATTCCATACAAACAGGAATTACAGGTATCCAAAATGTGCTCACCGAATTGGGAATGCTTTCCAAGAAAAAGGTTTCAAGGCAAAAACCATCAGTACACTTAAGCAGAACTCGATGGATTCGAGCTCCGAGGGCTGGCATGTTTGTTCCTGAGGTTAAGAATGGAGAGCAAGTTGCTAAAGGGCAAACATTAGGGTTGGTAACCGACACCTTTGCCAAAAAAAACAAAAAGATAAAGGCACCCTTTGAAGGATATGTGTTTTGCATAAATAATCAAGCAGTGGTCAATCAAGGAGACGCACTGTTCCATATTGGAAGTTTAAAAACTAAATCAAACCAGTGAAAAAATCAATATTTGTTTCGGGAGTGCTTTTTGCTGCTTCCCTTGGATTTTATCTTGGATGCAAATCCAAAGAGAATGAATCAGTAACGCTTTTTGAGGAAAATAGCACCGCATGGTTCATTGATGGAAACTCAAAATGGAATTTTGAGAATAATGAACTAATCGGAGTAGCTGACAGTACTACGGGTTTTGTGATTACCCATGATAAATACCGAAATTTTGAATTAAGTTTGGAATTTAAACCTGACAGCACCATTAATTCTGGGGTGTTTGTGCAGTGTGCTATACCAGAAATGTCTGCCACTGGTTGTCATGAACTCAATATTTGGGATTTACACCCAAATCAGAATTTTAGGACGGGATCCATAACAACCAAAGTAGAACCTTATGAAATCGTGGAAACTTTAAATGTTTGGAACACCTATAAGGCAGTTACACAAGAAGGAAGCATTAAAGTTTTTGTGAACAACATACTTACTTCGAGTATGGAAAAAGATACTTTGTTGGAAGGTCATATTGGACTTCAGGCAATGGGCAATGGAACCATAAAATTCAGGAATATTAAGCTTAAAGAGAAATAGGAAAACAATAGTTTACCTAAACCAATTCCTTTTGCTTTTCAATTTTGGCAAGGCTCCAAGCAACGGCTTCTTCCAAATCTGAAAACTGTTTAATGGAGTTTTGAAAGAACATGCGCTCCAAGACAAGACTAGCAAAACTGCCTTTTGTGTTACCGACAACAGAATAAAAACTAAGTTGATGGCGGTGTTTATAGAACTTGGCCCAATCAGAAGGTACTACATAATACTTATTGATGCGATTTGAGATATACGCAATAGGTTTGTCTTTTCCTATGACCTCGTATGCTGCGTCAATAGCTTTTTTTGCCATATTCCAGTTTAGGGTGACGCCTTCTTTCATCTCAGAAATGACCAGATTGTCAAAAAAGTAGAATTTCCCGAATTCAAATTCTCTTATCTCCCGTATTTTTTTAAATAAATCTATATCCGTAACACGCTTCATAATAGGGGACTGTATTTCAGACAGCAATGGTAAATATATTAATAATCTTGATTTTTTCTTGCAAGGAAAAGCTTGCAGGCGAAAGTAAAGTTCCCGAATTTTTGTACTACAAAACTTATTTTTTTAGTGTCATTTCAAAGATTGGGGTAAAATCATTGTCCACAGTCTGTATCAAAAAGAGGGATTCGGCGTTTTTTTCAGAATTTCTAGTTCCATCACCAAAAAAAGCATCAAAAAGGAAAAATCCGTCTACGTCCAGTGTAAAAGAGTTTTCCCTAGTGAAGCCAGATCGGACTTTTTCAAGATCAAGATTCCAAGTAGCATTTCCCTGATATACGGTGTCATTTCTAACAAAATCAAAATTCACGGTTCTTTTATTGAAAACAAAAGTTCCCAGAATGCCGGTCTCTTCAACAACCTCATTTGAGGAAATACCATTTGCAGGCGACTCTGGATATATGGATTTTATTTCAGAAATGGTCCAAGAGCCTATTAGGGAGTCATATGCTTGTTCTTCATCTTTACTGCAGGATACACTTAACAAAAATGCCAAACTAAGTGCCAAATACTTTTTCATGGAAATGAGAGTTTCATTTATTCAGGCCACTTTGATGAAGATGCCAAATTCCCAATCGGTTGCTTAAAGGTGTTTAAAGTTATTTCTCCATATGCTTTAACTGAATGCCCAAAGCCTTGGTGGACAATTGCACTTCTAAAAGTGATAAAAGTAATGAGATGATCAAAACGATAAGACTTGCCCCAAAAATGATGTTGGCCCAAATATTTTGTTCCACATAGATGAGAAACATGGTAATTACAGCAAATAAAAAACTTATGATTGCAGCGGCTTGCATATTTTTAATAATGCCAAGTCTTTTTTGTAATTGCTCTATTTGTTTTTTTACTGGAGAGGTAGCATCTTCCAAATATTGTTTGTGCAATTGTCGAATTAGGGCAGCAATGGCCAAATAGCGCGCATTGTAAGCCAACATGGTCAATGAAATGGCCGGAAATAAAAGCGCAGGAATACTAAGTGATAATTGCATTTATTCTATTTTAAATTCAATTTTTTCAGTAGCGCCGTTTGCAGTAATCTCAATCATGTAATTTCCTTGGGGCAAATAGGTTTTTCCATTTTTCGCAACCTCCAATTTCATCTTATTCTTTTTGAGGAAATTACTTTTTCCCTTTTTGGAAAAGGCAAGATCATAAGACAATATATTCAATCCTTTATCGGTCTCCATTTCTGTAGCACTTACTACAGTTCCATCTAAAGTTGTCACCTTGGTGGTGCAGGCTCCGGTTTCGGAACAATAGAAAGTGACATCCAAACCAGGTGTAGTCGGTTTGGCCCATGAACTCCATGCGTTACCCCAATTTTTGGAATGTTTGATATTTTCTACATCGAAAACAACCAAATCCTTCGAAGTCACATCCGCTTTTATTTGTTGAAGTGCGGCTATATCGGCTTTATAAATACTTCTTCCATGGGTGCCGACCAACAGGTGTTTTGCCTCAGGCTGAATGACCAAATCATGTATAGCGACATTGGGGATCCCATTTTGAAACAGTTCCCAAGATTCACCTCGATTAAAACTAACATACAAACCATTGTCTGTCCCTACAAACAGCAGATTTTCATTTTCAACATCTTCTACAAGAGCGTTTACCGGAGAGGTTGGAATATTACCAGAGATATTCTTCCAACTTTTTCCATAATCTTCACTTACATATATATAAGGAGTAAAATCGTCCCAGCGATAACCATTCAGGGTCACATAAATCCTTTCCTTTTTATGCTTTGAAGCGACTACTTCACTTACCCATAAATCTTTTGGAAACGAATCAGAAATTTTCTCCCAACTGCCCCCTGCATTTTTTGAAACCTGTACCAATCCGTCGTCACTTCCCGTATAAATCAAACCAAATTTAAATGTGGATTCTGATATTGTGGTTATGGTTCCGTAGGCTACATTTCCTTTTTTACCACCTTGGGTCAAATCATCGGAAATTGCCTCCCAATCATCGCCTTGGTTTAAAGAGCGATGTAATTTGTTGCCTCCTAAATACAAAATATCCTGATTATGTTGGGATAGCAATATTGGCGTCTGCCAATTGAATCTATATGGAGATTCACCTAATTCATGTTTAGGCTGGATGTACTTTTGACTTCCATCCTCAAGATTCAATCGATAGTAATTACCAAACTGAAACCCAGTATAAACAATATTAGAATTTCTGCTATCGATTTGCACTTGCATACCATCTCCACCCATAATCATCTTCCAAGGATTTTTTCCTGTTTGATGCCAATGCCGATTTTCCTCGCTATTATGAGCCCCTTTCCAAACACCATTGTCTTGAAGGCCACCATATACATTATAGGGCTCTTCATGATCTATATTGATTGCGTAAAACTGGCCGACAGTTGGGGAATTATTCTTCATCCAATTATCTCCATCGTCGTAAGAAATATTCACCCCACCATCATTTCCATTGATTAAATGACCTGACTTGTTTGGATTTATCCAAAGTGCATGATGGTCTGCATGCACATTTTCTTTTCCTATGGAAGTAAAGGTATTTCCACCATCTTCCGATTTAATTAAAGGCACTCCTGCCAAGTAAATGTGGTCTTTGTTATTGGGGTCTACCCGAATTTGGGCAAAATAATATCCATAGCTATAGAAAAGATCATCGATATAGTTCTCGTTCATTTTTTTCCATGAGGAACCAGCGTTATCGCTACGATATACTTCCGCCCCAATTACCGGAGTGTCAAACAAAAGGGAATTTGCATTGTCCAAATATTTGGCGAGGTCAACGGGTTTAACGGAACCACTTCTTACCATCTGTTTTACGTTTTCAGCGCGGTACTTTTCCTGGAATCCATTGGTTTTAAGGTAGTCATTCAATTTTTTATCCTCCAGAGAAAGGAAAGCGGCATTGCTCATAGATTTAAAATCTTCCTTGGAAAGACCGTCCTTTTTCGTTTCAGACTTTTTATCCCGTCTAAACTGATTATCATGAACCGCATAAACGGTGTTATCATCAAATACAGCCAACCCTATTCGGCCTACACCTTCTCCAGCAGGAAAACCGCTTTCTTCTGAAGTGACCAAAGTCCAACTTGCTCCTCCATCAACACTTTTATAGATGCCGGAAGAAGCACCATTGCCTGAAAAATTCCAAGCCTTTCTGTCTTTTTCCCACGCAGCTGCATATTGGATATTAAAATTTTTGGGTGAATGAGCAACATCAATAATTCCCGCAGCATCATTCACATGTAAAGTTTGTGTCCAGGTGTTACCTCCATCCATGGTTTTATAGACGCCCCTTTCTTGATTTGGAGAGTACAAATGACCAGTAACCCCAACAACAATATCATCGGGATTATCTGGATTGATCAATATTCTACCAATATGGTGTGAATCGGACAAACCCAGGTTTGTCCATGTCTTTCCATTGTCCGAAGATTTTAAAATACCGATACCGGCATATGAAGAACGAGACGAATTGTTTTCGCCTGTTCCAACCCAGATGGTTTTTGCATTCCAGTCTACGGCAATGTCTCCAATATTTTGTGTGTTCGAATTGTCTAAAATCGGATTAAAAGAAATTCCATTGGAAGTTGTATGCCACAACCCACCTGAAGCATAGGCAACATAAAACTCGGTTGGGTCATTGGGATTTACTTCTAAATCCACCACACGACCACTCATAACAGAAGGACCGATATTTTTTATTGGAATGTTTTTCACCAAAGAAGTTTGGGCCATTTTGGATTTTTGGTCCAAGGCTTTCATCACCTGGTCCGCGGAGGTTGCGACTTGTTGAGCAATTGTGTTTTGGACAACTAAAACGAAGCAGAAAAACAAAAATTTATTCATGGAAATATGGGTTAAATTCTCTTTGTCAAGGTATGAATAACTAGTGGTTAGGACAAACTGATAAAACCGAATAGTTCAATTAAAATGATTGACATAATCCAGATTTGTTAAGATAAATTTTACCACATTCATAAAAAAATGCTTATTTTTTTAGAATTAACCATTTAAACTATAAATATGGAAGAGTATTTACCGTTGATTATTCAACTTGTTTCGGGTGCCCTTGGAGGTAATCTAGCTGCAAAATTATTGCCAAAACTGAATCTTGGAACGCTTGGAAATTCCATTTCCGGAATACTTGGTGGAGGATTGGGAGGATATCTTTTGGGTATGCTCGGTCTAGGCACTGATGGCGGAATGGATGTATCCGGAATTATTGGAAGCATTGCCGGTGGTGGAGTTGGCGGCGGAGTTATTATGGCCATAGTGGGTGCTATAAAAGGAGCAATGTCCAAGTAGTTGGGTTTATACAAAGTATAAAGGAGCCATAATGGCTCCTTTTTTTGTTTGTGGCCGATAATCAAATTTTTACATTTGAAACAAATAGTTTATCTCAATGAAGTATTATCAAATTGACCAACAGCTTTTCATCAAAAACCGTAAAAAATTCATGGCACAAATGAAGCCTAAAAGTATTGCGGTGTTTAATTCCAATGATATTTATCCAATCAGTGCAGATAGTACGATGGCCTTTGAACAGCATCGAGATATTTTTTATTTGAGCGGGGCAGATCAAGAAGAGACCATTTTGTTGCTTTTTCCCGATGCCCTAGATAAAAAGCACCGCGAGATTTTATTTGTTCGTGAGACCAACGAACATATTGCGGTTTGGGAAGGGGCAAAGCTTACCAAAGAACAGGGAACACAAGTTTCTGGCATTGAAACGATATATTGGTTGACAGATTTTGACAAGGTGTTTTTTGATTTAATGACGGAAGCAGAAACTATATATTTCAATACCAACGAGCATTATCGTCAGGCAGTACAGACTCAGACCCGCGAAGATCGGTTTATAGAAAAGTGCAAAAAGGATTATCCTGCCCATCAATGGTCAAAAAGCAATCCCATCCTTCAACAAATCCGAGGAATAAAAGAACCAGAGGAAATAGCCTTGATGCAACAAGCTTGCAATATTACCGAGAAGGGATTTCGAAGAATATTGGGATTCACAAAACCAGGTGTCTGGGAATATGAAATGGAAGCTGAGTTCTTGCATGAATTTGTACGGAATCGATCTAAAGGTTTTGCTTATACCCCCATTATTGCTGCTGGCAACAATGCCAATGTGCTGCACTATATTGAAAACAACCAACAACTAAAGGATGGGGATTTGATTCTTATGGATTTGGCCGCGGAATATGCCAATTACGCCAGCGATATGACCAGAACCATTCCCGCCAATGGACGTTTCACGGATAGACAAAAAGCGGTATACAATGCGGTTCTTCGAGTTAAAAATGAGGCAACCAAAATGTTGGTGCCAGGGGTGATTTGGGCTGAATACCACAAAGAAGTGGGACACATCATGACTTCGGAATTATTGGGACTTGGTTTATTGGATAAGGCCGATGTGCAAAGTGAAAACCCCGATTGGCCCGCATACAAAAAATACTTCATGCATGGGACGAGTCATCATATTGGTTTGGACACACACGATTATGGTGAGCTAAAAACCCCAATGAAACCAAATATGGTTTTCACTGTGGAACCTGGAATTTATATTCCCAATGAAGGCATGGGCATACGTTTGGAAGACGATGTCGTCATACAAGAAAAAGGTGAACCGTTTAATTTAATGAGGAATATTCCAATCGAAGCTGAAGAGATTGAGGAATTGATGAATTCATAATGCACCCTTTAAGACAACATATTCAAGAATTGATTCAACTTACCGATGAGGAATTTGATGTTGTCTTAAGTCATTTCGAACCAATTAGGAAACGCAAACACCAATACATAGTTCAAGAAGGTGATTTTGTGAACAAAGAATATTGGGTAATCAAGGGGTGTTTAAAAAGTTGCTTCTTTGATGATGACGGAAAGGAACATATCCTTCAATTTGGAATGGAGAATTGGTGGATTACTGATTATGAATCTTTCATTAAGAAAACGTCGTCAAAAATTGCAATAGATTGTATTGAAGATTGTGAACTTTTGTTCATCTCTTATGAAAATCGGGAGAAGTTGACGGCCCAAATGCATAAAATGGAACGGTTTTGGGCCAAAAAGAGCAAATATGGCAGAATAGCGCTTCAAAAAAGAATTTTATCCCTTCTAAAAAACTCGGCTAAAGAACGTTATAATCTTCTTTTAGAAGAATATCCTCAACTTTTTCAACGAGTCCCAAAAAAATTGATTGCTGCCTATCTTGGCGTTTCTCGAGAAACATTAAGCCGACTGTCCTCCTAAAATCGAATTGGTTTTTGTGACATATGTCACGCAGAATCTGTGACTTACCTCCTTCATATCCTTACTGAAGTGTTTGAACTTTGTATGGTAATTAAAAATTAAAATATGCCATACGTAAACATTAAAGTTACCGATGAACAGGTGACAACACAGCAGAAAGGACAATTGATAGAAGGAGTAACTCAATTGCTTGTGGATGTTCTAAACAAGAATCCACAAACCATACATATCGTCATTGACGAAGTACCCATGGGAAATTGGGGATATAATGGGAAACAATACACAGGAACAAAAAGAACAACAAAATGAAAAACCTAACAGTAATAATTACTGGTGCCTCAACAGGAATTGGTAAAGAAACGGCCAAATACTTTTTAGATAAAGGGTGTAATTTGGTTATGAACTCTTCAAATGAAGCGAATCTTAAAGCCGCATTTGAAGCTTTGGGCTCTCCCTCAAATGCAATCTATTTTGCTGGTGATGTTAGTAAAAATGAAACCGGAATTCAATTGGCAGCCTTGGCTCTTGAAAAGTTTGGAAGAATTGATGTGTTGATTAACAATGCAGGAATTTTTTCGCCAAAACCTTTTTTAGAAGTCACTGAGAATGACCTTGACCATTTTTGGAAAATTAACCTTTTGGGAACTTACTTTACATCCCAGGCGGTAGTTCCACAAATGATAAAACAGCAGGAAGGCTCCATTATCAACATCGGAACCGTTTTGGTTGATCATGCCATTGGCGGATTTCCTGCAACTGCACCACTTACCAGTAAGGGGGCCATTCATGCTTTAACCCGACAGTTGGCCGCTGAATTTGGAAAGGACAATATTAAAGTGAACACCATTGCTCCCGGTATAATTAGAAGCCCATTACAAGGTAAAATGGGTGTGGAAGATGCAGATAGTTTATCCGGGCTTCATTTGTTGGGTAGGATTGGAGAGGCCAAAGAGGTTGCCGAAGCGGCCTACTATCTGACTACGGCAGATTTTGTAACCGGCGAGACCATAAACATAGCTGGAGGACATACAGTAGGACATTCAATTTAAACACATAAGATGATGTACAAAGAAAATAGAAGAGAAATAGAGCAGCTTATTACTGATTACTTTCAAGGGATTTTCAACGGAGAAGCTGATAAACTAAAAAAGAGCTTTCATGATGACCTTTACCTTTACGGAGATATTAATGGCGAAGATTATCTAAAAAGCAAAGATGAATATATTGAAGGGGTTAAAAGTAGAAAAAGCCCGAAAGAATTGGACGAGGAATTCAAAATGAGGATAATTGGGCTGGATGTTTTAGGGAAGGTTGCCATGGCAAAAGTTCATGTGCCTTTCTCTGGGTACAACTATTATGATTATCTGTCCATGGCCAAAATAAATGATAAATGGATCATTGTAAATAAAATTTTCACGAATGTGAATTAAGGCTTGACTTATTATTTTAGATTATGTTCAAAGCGGTTTGCGTATTAGCAAGCCGCTTTCGGTTTTGCATACTTTTTCCATTTATCATTATACCAAAAAGAAGAAGGGACATTACAGGACTTAGCAAAAAACCTCCTTTCCTTGTTAATTGAAAAAAGCATACCGTAAATCTATATAGCATATTCACCAATTTTGTCTCAATGGCTGAAACGGAATACCCGTAATTTGGGTGTCCTAGAACAATTTTGATTTATGAATCAATAAATCGGGGCGATACAATAACATTCCTAATTTACGCTATGGACTTCCTAATAGAATTGGTTTACTTTTTGTCGAATAATCGTTTTGTATTTCTTATGGTCGCGGTAATGCTAATGCTGTTGATGCGATTTGCGACTAAATTAAAGGAACTTTCAAATTTTAAGAAGAAGGCACTAACTAAAGGGTCCTCGATGTTGCTTTTAATCACATTACTAGTATTCATATTTGGTTCAGATTTCGCGAACAAGCTGATCTATGACCATGGCCAATTTGGAGAAGGAATTGTTATTGAGAAAAATGAAACAGGTGATATGTATAATCAAGAACCTGTGATACGATATGAAGCTTTGATTAAAACTACCAAAGGAAAAACTGTGCAAACAAGTTTTGATAGTGATGATTTCAATTTATACCCCGATTCAGATAATACAAACCGCTATCCCGATATCGGATTACCATTTACGGTAAAACATCTTGAAGGAAATCCGAAAGTGTTCATTATTGTTACCGATGACGATAGTTCTTATGGCGCGAACTTGCGTTGCGCAGACTTATTGAAAAACCTGAAAGCCGCCAAAAGTAAACTGGATTTTAACCCAGACGATGATGCGTTCAAAAAACAGTATCGGGAATACAACGAAGCTTACCTTTCAAGCGGATGCGGTGAGTTGGAAAATAAGGATGCGACAAGTCAATTTTTAAATGGACAAAAAATCACTAATAGTTCTCTGAAAGAATCTACCTTACCCAATAATGATTTTATAGAAGATTTTTTGCTTAAAAAAGCGACTTCAATCAAGAGACCATGGTTCCCAACAAAATGGAATCTGCCTAAAAACACACAGCCTGCTTTTATTTCAGAGGGAATGATAGGCCATCTTTTGCCCAAAATAGTATTAGAAAAGCAATCTTTTCTTACCAGTAAGAAGGAAATATTTCATTTTGCAAAACTGTCGGAAGTGGATATCGACGCTATTGGGAATGGATTTCACAAACCCGAACATTGGGCTTCAAAATTTAACACACCCATTTATTCTTATAAGCTCAGTGGACCAATTTCTTTGCTTTTGATCAAAAAAGATAAAAGTCAACTAGTTGAAATAGATGCTATTGAAGGGAATAGTTTTTTCACTTTTTACCCCCGTCAACATGCTGTCGGCCATCTGGATGAAGCTCTTGTGCCGATTGTTTACAAAGCTGAAGTCCCAGGCAATATTGATTTTGTTACGTATATTTCTCCTAACGCTTTAAAAGCGATTGACATTTCCAAAGTTGTGCTAAACTTGGAGTCTATTTCCTATGGAGACGCAGACTATCCTGGTACTTTAAGTATAACCGAACTAGACTTAAATGGAAATGGGGAATATGATATTATCAGAATCAAAGATGACTTTAAGGATTTAGTCACTCCTGGTGAAGATGGAGGAGAGAGTTTTTCTGGCGATTACATTTTGGTTTATCTTGAAAACGACTGGTATTTGAGTTCTTATCGAGTCACCGGTCTTGATGGAAAAGAGGGATACTAAAATCTACTTCTTCTGACTTGAATTAATGTTTCCTAATACAAAAACCACCAAAGCTGGTAATACCCACCCCATATGGTACTCCCTTAAGGGAATCCAAGAAGCAAAAGAGGCAATTGCATCTCCATGACCAATGCTGCCTATGAAATCAGGGATACTAAAAAATATTGTGGTTCCAATGACCCATTTAAAGATTTTTGGGGATGCATATGCGTTTGGGACAACATTCAACAAAATCAAAACAATGGTAATAGGATAGATAAACATAAGTGCCGGAATGGCCACGGCAATAATATAGCCAACATTAAATTGCCCCATTAATACACCCAGAACACAACCAATGACCGCGGTTATTCGATAAGCCAATTGGGAGTTATTGAAACGACCTTTAATGAAATCTGCAGTTCCTGTTATGATACCCACCGCCGTGGTAAAACAAGCCAAGCTTACCAAAATACTCAATCCTAAATTAGCGGTGTTCCCCAATGTTTTTATGCTGATTCCACTCAAAAGTGAAGTGCGTGAGATATCGACATCAAAAGAATTATGGAACAAAGCACCGGTAAATATAAGACCTGCATAAACAAGGAATAATCCGAGTCCGGCCAACCAGCCTGCCTTTCGAATCAGACTTTTTTTGGTTTCATAAGAAGCCGATGTGTCCTTCAGATTTATTGAAATAATAATAACGCCACCTACAACAACGGCACCAATGGCATCAAAAGTTTGATAACCTTCCAGGATGCCATGTGTAAATGCACTCTCGAATTGTATGGTCCCAAAGTTGAATTCCATATTAAAAATGGTAGCTCCTATTATTAATAGGAGTACAATTAGAATACCTGGCGTAAGGAACTTGCCAATCACATCTAAAATCTTGGAACGGTTTACAACAAAAACATAGACTAGTACAAAGTAAATGATACTTGTTAACAGATATGAAGAATCCCCAATCGGTTGGATAGCCATTTCATGTGTTACTGAAGCCGTTCGTGGTGATGGTAATGCAATGGAAATAGCATAAACCATATAGCAATAAACCAAACTAAATGTTGGAGATACTTTTTTCGCAAAATCAAACATGGTTCCCTGAAGTTTGGCATGCGCCAAAATTCCCAAAATGGGAATTAAAACAGCCGAAAGACAAAACCCAAAAGCTACCAGCCACCATAAATCACCTGATTTAAAACCTAACTGTGGTGGAAGAATAAGGTTTCCTGCGCCAAAGAATAATGAAAAAAGTGCGAAGGCGGTTACGGCGATAGTTTTTTTACTCATAAACTGTTAATAAATTTTTGATAAGATAAATCTAAATACTATATTCCATTCGCGTATTACAACGAGTGAAAACAACTTTTTAACGATTATTGTGCATTTCATCGAAAAATGAGCTTTCGACAAAAGTTTTTGAAATAAAAAGTTATCAACATCCGTTGCTAAAATAGAAGGTCTAATATAAATATTAAGAATATAAAATAGAATTACAGAAAATTAGGCATTTTCGATCCCCAAATCGTACCAATGCTCCACCCAAACAACACCGACTTATGAAATCATCCACTACTATCTCCCATGGCAACAAACTATCTTCCATTTTCTGCAACTTATTCGGACACCATTATGTAGTGTCCAAAAAAGTTACAAAACACATTAAAGAATACAAATGTCTTCATTGTCAAAAACAAGTTACCACTGATGTAAGTGGAAAACTTTCCGCTTTGACACCACAGATGCAAGATATTAACAGCACATTAGAAGATATGTACCGCAAAAGACAGAGCAGACATGTTCAACATGTAGCCTAGTCTGTTTGTGATTCTCTAAAATATTCAAGCTTATCCCGAAGATTAAGAAAGCTGATCGTTCTATTCAGTCGCGTGCCCCAAGACCGTTTAGTAAGAAAGCACTTGTTTTCGGGATTTTTTTATTCTGTGAATGAATTCCAGCCTTGAGCAGTTAAGGCAATTTTAGTATCCCCTCGAGTAATCAAATGAGCTCCTTCTGCTTTATCCGTTATATGTCCAATTACTGTCAAGTTAGGATTGGCCTTTATTTTTGGAAAATCAGATTGTTCTATAGTGAAAAGTAACTCATAATCTTCGCCGCCACTCAAAGCTATGGTAGTCGAATCCATCTTAAACTCTTCGGAGGTGGAAATCACAGTGGGGTCCAATGGTATTTTATCTTCAAAAAGATTGCAACCAACCTCACTTTGCTGACACAGATGCAAAATTTCTGAGGAAAGGCCATCACTAATATCAATCATAGCCGTCGGCTTAACCTCTAATTTTTCAAGCAATTCAACAATGTCTTTTCGAGCTTCCGGTTTCAACTGTCGTTCCACGATATAAGAATAGGGTTCCAAATCTGGCTGACTATTTGGATTTACCTTATACACCTCTTTCTCTCTTTCCAAAACTTGAAGGCCAAGGTAAGCGCCACCAATATCCCCTGTGACTACCAAAAGGTCGTTGGGTTTAGCACCGCTTCTTAATGCGATTTTCTTTTCCTCAACTACTCCAATAGCGGTTATACTGATTAGCATTCCTTTGGTTGAAGAGGTGGTATCTCCACCGACCAAATCGACATTGTACATTTTACAAGCAAGAGCGACTCCAGCATAAAATTCTTCCAGAGCTTCCAAAGGAAAACGATTCGAAACAGCCATGGAAACAGTTATTTGAGTAGCCATGGCATTCATGGCATAAATATCCGATAGATTAACTATTACAGATTTATACCCCAAATGCTTTAACGGCATATAGCTAAGATCAAAATGCACACCTTCAACTAAAAGATCTGTAGAGATTACTGCCTTCTTGTCTTTGAAATCCAAAATAGCAGCATCATCCCCAATCCCATAAACAGAGGAGTCCTGATTCAATTCAAAATTTTGGGTCAGGTGTTGGATCAATCCAAACTCTCCCATGTGTTCCAAGGCTGTCCGTTGAGGACTTTTATCTTCTAGCATTCGGCAAAAATAACTAGGATAATTATAAGTTGTATCTTTAATAAAAACTTAAAATTGCTATACCATGCCAAGATTTGTTTTTCAAATGGTTCTTGCAGCATTCGTATTTCTTGGATGCTCTAGCGATGATGGCACCTCCAATAATCAAGGAAACGGAAATAACAATGGCTCCGGAAACGGGGGTGGAAACTCTGGGATTAATATTGGAACCGGTGATGTCACCCGAAACGCCACCCCTTGTCAAAGTGGAATGGCAGATATTTACCCTTGCAACGGATATGATCTTTTGTTTCAAATGGATTTAGGGGCATTTGGCGGAAACTCTGGCAATGATATTTGGGGGTGGACTGATCCAACAACCAATAACGAATATGCCATAGTAGCTATGGATAATGGCACATCCTTTGTGGATATCACCGACGAAGCAAATCCCGTGTATTTAGGAAAATTACCAACGGCAACAGTTTCAAGCGGTTGGCGGGATGTAAAAGTTTATGGGGATTTTGCTTTGATCGTTGCGGAAGCAAGTAATCATGGCATGCAGATTTTCGACCTTAAAAAATTGCGAAATGTATCTAATCCTCCTCAAGAATTTAGTTCAGATGCGCGATATACAGGAATTGGAAATGCCCATAATGTTGTGGTGAACGAGCTAAATGGTTTTGCATACCCAGTAGGAACAGCCCGAAACGATGCATTTAACGGTGGGGTACATTTTATAGATATTCAAACTGCAACAAGTCCAAACGGGGTCGGAGGTTACGGCACTAACGGATACACCCATGATGCCCAAGTGGTTACCTATAATGGACCAGACGCAGATTATGCTGGACGTGAAATTTTTATAGGGGCCAATGAAAGCTTTATTGCTATTGCAGACATTACGGACAAATCAAATCCTCAGCAGATAAGCACATTTACATACGGTAATATTGGCTATACACACCAAGGATGGTTCACTGAAGATCAGCGCTATTTTATTCTTGGAGACGAATTGGATGAAACAGATTTTGGATTCAATTCCCGCACCTTGGTTTTTGATATGACAGATTTAGATAGCCCGCAATTACATACTACATATATTGGCCCAACAAGTGCGATTGACCATAATGGATATGTGGTTGGAGATGAATTCTTCCTGGCAAACTATACCGCTGGAATGCGGGTGCTGGACATTTCAGACATTGAAAATGAAAATATTACCGAGAAGGCTTTCTTCGATACTTACCCTTCAAGTAATGTTGCACAATTTGATGGAGTTTGGAGTGTTTACCCATTTTTTAGCAGTGGTAAGATTATCGTGAATGACATCAATTCAGGATTATTTGTTCTTCAGAAATCGAATTAGGTCTCGTGTGATGAAAAAATTGCTTAGCATTTTTATATTGATTTTTCTGATATCGTGTAGCAATGACGATAACCAATCTCCTGAGATGGATGAAACAACTTTTTTAGGAGAGGTGGACTGGATCAAGAGCTACGGGGGGTCAGGGGAAGATACTGCTCAGTCCGTAATTCAAACCAGTGACGGGGGTTATGCCGTTCTAGGTTTCAGCAATAGTATTGATGGAGATATTGTTGGGAAAACCACCAACGTAAATGATTATTGGTTGTTAAAACTGAATGCCGAAGGCGACCTTTTATGGAATCAAACTTATGGCGGAAGTAAGGACGACAGAGGACAATCCGTAATTCAAACTTCTGACGGAGGATATGCCATTGTGGGGTATGCGATGAGTGATGATGGCGATGGAAGTAACAATGAAGGCTTTCATGACAATTGGATTCTTCGACTCGACAATAATGGGAATGTTCTATGGGAAAAGAGCTTTGGTTTTTCTGGGCACGACCATTCCTACGATGTAGTGCAAACAGATGATGGCGGATTTTTCTTTTCAGGCTTTTTAGATGTTACTTCGTCCGGGGGAGATGGCAACAATGGTAAAGGAAATTACCTCACACGTCATGGTGTCGGTGAGTTCTGGGGCACAAAACTGGATGCTGATGGAAATCTGGAATGGAGAAGATATTTTGGAGGCACAAACAACGATCGTTCTTATGGAGTTTTGCAGGCTGATGATGGCGGATTTGTTATGGCAGGATCTTCGGAAAGTGACGATTTCGACATTACCGACTCCAAAGGAAGCTATGATTTTTGGGTGGTTAAAGTAAGCAGTACAGGAGAGATGCTTTGGCAAAAATCTTTTGGTGGTTCAGGAATAGACAAAGCTTATAGTATAGCCAAAACCAACGATAACTCTTATGTGATTGCAGGCAACACTTTTAGCACCGACACCGATATTTCAAAGAATAATGGAGAGTCGGACGTTTGGTTGATCAAAATTGATGATAGTGGAAACCTGGCTTGGGAAAAAAACTATGGCGGAACTGCTTTTGATGCTGCCCGAGGATTAAACCTGACTTCAGATGGAGGTTTTGTCATTGCAGGAAATTCTAAAAGTACTGATGGTGATGCGACTGAGAATTCTGGTGAAAATGACCTTTGGATAATTAAAACGGATTCCGAAGGAAACATTGAATATCAAGAAACCTTTGGCGGGTCCGGTTTGGACTATGGTTTTGATGCCATTCAAAACACTGAAGGAAACCTTATTCTAGTTGGGGAAACAGCCAGTGATGACTTCTCGGGGCTTCAATCAAAAGGATTGATAGATTTAGTGATTATCAAAATAAAATAAGCCCCACTCTTTCCATAGATAACCCCTATTGGATTATTCGTTATTATAATGTTAGGAAATGTGGTAAAACCCTACTTATACCATATATTTGTAAGCTATTTAGAATAAATCCAAGTAAGAATGATTAAAGTTTCAGAAACAGCCAGACAAAAAGTGGTAACCATGATGACCGAAGAAGGTTATGATGCTTCTACAGATTTTGTGCGTGTGGGTGTAAAGAGCGGTGGTTGCAGTGGTTTGTCCTATGAATTAAAATTTGATAAATCTACGACAGAAACCGATAAAGTTTTTGAAGATAACGCAGTACGAATCATTGTGGACAAAAAGAGCTTTTTATACCTAGTCGGAACCACTTTGGAATATTCAGGTGGACTGAACGGGAAAGGGTTTGTTTTCAATAACCCTAATGCACAGCGAACTTGCGGATGTGGGGAAAGTTTTTCACTATAAATTGTTAATTGACCTATGGTCATTGATCGATTGAAAGTATGGCTTATACAGAAGAAGAATTAAAAAAAGAACTAGAAACCAAAGAATACGAGTATGGTTTCTATACAGATATTGAATCCGATACGTTTCCAAAGGGATTAAACGAAGATATTGTTCGTGCAATTTCCAAGAAAAAGAACGAACCAGAGTGGATGACGGAGTGGCGTTTGGAGGCGTTTCGTATTTGGGAACAAATGGAAGAACCGGAGTGGGCAAATGTCCATTATGAAAAACCTGATTTTCAAGCAATAAGCTACTATTCTGCTCCAAAATCAGCAGATCCCAATAAATCCTTGGAAGATGTAGACCCCGACTTATTGGAAATGTACCGAAAACTGGGAATTTCTGTAGATGAGCAAAAAAGATTGCAGAATGTAGCCGTTGATATTGTGGTAGATTCTGTTTCAGTAGCAACAACCTTCAAGAAAACATTAGCGGAAAAAGGGATTATCTTCATGCCTATTTCTGAAGCGATTCAAGAACATCCAGAATTGGTCAAGAAGTATATGGGAACCGTAGTTCCAAAAACAGATAACTTCTATGCAGCCTTGAATTCAGCGGTATTTACCGATGGTTCATTCTGCTACATTCCAAAAGGCGTGCGTTGTCCAATGGAGTTATCCACATATTTTAGAATTAATGAAGGAGGTACAGGTCAGTTTGAGCGCACCTTGGTCATTGCAGATGAAAACAGCTATGTCAGCTATTTGGAAGGATGTACCGCACCATCAAGAGATGAAAATCAATTGCATGCGGCAGTGGTAGAACTTATAGCTTTAGATGATGCAGAAATCAAATACTCGACTGTTCAGAATTGGTTCCCTGGAGACAAAGAAGGAAAAGGTGGTGTATATAACTTCGTGACAAAGCGAGGTTTGTGTGAAACAAATTCCAAAATTTCATGGACCCAAGTTGAGACAGGTTCGGCCGTAACTTGGAAATACCCATCTTGTATTTTAAAAGGAGATAACTCTGTAGGGGAGTTTTATTCAATTGCGGTTACCAATAACTTTCAACAAGCAGATACAGGGACCAAAATGGTTCACTTGGGTAAAAACACAAAGAGTACCATTATTTCCAAAGGAATTTCCGCAGGGCAATCCCAAAACAGCTACCGAGGATTGGTACAGGTCAATAGCAGGGCTGAGAATGCTCGAAACTTTTCACAATGTGATTCGTTGTTGATGGGCAATAAATGTGGAGCACATACTTTCCCATACATCGAAGCCAAAAACAAAACAGCCCAGATAGAACATGAGGCGACAACCAGTAAAATTGGTGAAGATCAAATTTTCTATTGCAATCAAAGAGGCATCGATACTGAAAAGGCCATTGCCTTAATTGTAAATGGTTTTAGCAAAGAGGTCTTGAACAAACTTCCCATGGAGTTTGCTGTAGAAGCCCAAAAATTATTGGAAATCAGTCTTGAAGGCTCAGTTGGATAACCATTTCTTTAAACCGAAGAAGATGAAAAAAATAATAGCATCACTTTTAATAATAGGCACTTTTTCATGCAAACAAGCAAAAAAAGAAACTGCCACTGACGAAAAGATAGTTGAGGTTGTTAAGCCCGAAGTCAAGCTGTATACATTTAGCGGTGGAACGGTAGTTGCAAACAGATTGGAACTTTTTTCGCAGGATACTACCTATACAGGTCAATCAAAAGAATTTGCAGATGCATTTTATGTGATTAGTCATCCAAAAGGAAATTTAATGTGGGATGCCGGACTTCCAGAAGGTTTAGTTGGTCAGCCCGAACCATTTACAGCCCCAGGTGGAGCCTTTACTGTTTCTCGAAAAGATTCCGTAGCCAATCAGTTAGCTAGTATTGGTCTTAAGGTTGAAGATATTGATTACATCACTTTTTCGCATACTCATTTCGACCACACCGGACATGGTAATGTGTTTTCAGGCTCTACTTGGATCGTTCAAGAAGCAGAACTCGATTTTGTTGCCAACGAAGAAGCACAAGAAAACAGGGCTGATAACTATAATGCCATTAAGGAATTAAAGAATATCCAAAAAATTAATGGTGATCACGATGTTTTTGGAGATGGAAGTGTTGTCATAAAATCCATGCCGGGGCATACACCAGGTCATCAGGTGTTGTATTTGGATTTAGGTGAGCATGGACCGTTACTTCTTTCAGGAGATATGTACCACTTTTATGAAAACAGGGAGCACCAAAGAGTGCCAATTTTTAATACCGATGTAGAACAGACTAAGGCCAGTATGTTAGCTTTTGAAACCTTTGCAAAAGAAAAAGGAGCAAAAGTGTACTTACAGCATGCCAAAGGTGACTTTGAAAAATTACCAAAAGCACCCAACTATTTAAAATAATATTGAAGAAGAACACAATGTTAGAAATCAAGAATTTACACGCAAGCGTAGAGGATAAAAAAATATTGAAAGGTATCAACCTTGAGGTAAATGCAGGAGAGGTTCATGCCATTATGGGCCCCAATGGATCTGGTAAAAGCACACTCGCTTCCGTCATAGCCGGTAAGGAAGAGTTTGAAATCAAAAAAGGAAACATAATCCTTGAAGGAGAAGATTTGGAGGAATTGTCTCCAGAGGAAAGAGCGCATAACGGAATTTTTCTTTCATTTCAATATCCAGTTGAAATCCCAGGGGTATCCGTTACCAATTTTATGAAAACGGCAATCAATGAATCTAGAAAAGCAAGAGGGCTGGAAGATATGCCAGCAAACCAAATGCTGAAACTGATTCGTGAGAAATCGGAAATGTTGGAAATTGACCGAAAGTTTTTGTCCCGCTCCCTTAACGAAGGGTTTTCTGGAGGAGAGAAGAAAAGAAATGAAATCTTTCAAATGGCCATGTTGGAACCCAAGTTGGCGATTTTGGATGAGACAGATTCAGGATTGGATATTGATGCCCTCCGTATTGTGGCTAATGGGGTCAACAAACTTAGGGGAAAGGATAATGCAATAATTGTCATTACCCACTACCAAAGATTGTTGGAATACATTGTGCCGGATTTTGTGCATGTTTTACACGATGGAAAAATTGTGAAGTCAGGAACTAAGGAGTTGGCTTTAGAATTGGAAGAAAAAGGATACGACTGGATAAAGCAAGAAACGGTAGTTTAATGCCAATTGATGTAAAATGGATTTAAAAGATAAATTACTTTCTTCTTTCATAGCATTTGAGAACAATGTGGATTTGGACCACCCTGTGCACGAAGTTCGTTCAGAGGCCATCAAGAACTTTGAGGAAAAAGGTTTTCCTTCCAAGAAAGAAGAAGCTTGGAAATATACCTCACTGAACAGTCTTCAAAAAATAGACTTCAGTGTTTTTCCAAAAGAAGAAAATACCCTGGATTATAAGGATATCAAAAAGTATTTCCTTCACGAAATAGATACCTATAAAATTGTGTTTATTGACGGCGTATACAGTTCATATCTATCAGAGACTACCCATGATGGTGTGGACGTATGTTTGATGAGCTCTGCTTTCAGCAAACCCATGTACCGTCAGATTATAGAACTTTACTTTAATAAAGTGGCATCCAAAGATGAGTCGTTGACCACCTTGAACACTGCTTTTAGCAGGGAGGGAGCATACATCTATATTCCGAAGAACAAAGCTCCCAGAAAACCTGTGCAGATTATCCATTTTGCAACAGGAAACGAGGCCTCATTAATGCTACAGCCGAGGAACTTGGTAGTGGTTGAGGAAAATGCAGAAGTACAAATAATAGAACGCCATCAAAGTTTAACCGATAACGAAGTGTTCACTAATTCTGTTACGGAAATCTTTGCTGCCAAAGATGCCATTGTCGATTATTATAAAGTTCAAAACGACCGGGATAGTGCATCATTGATTGACAATACATACATCTCTCAAAAGGATAACAGTGTTGTTCGCGTACATACCTTCTCTTTTGGAGGGAAATTGACACGAAATAACCTCAACTTTTATCAAAACGGAGAACGAATTGATTCTGTTCTTAAGGGAGTTACCATTCTGGGTGAAAAACAGCATGTAGATCACCATACCTTGGTGCATCATGCACAGCCCAATTGTGAAAGTCACCAAGATTATAAAGGTATTTTTGGAGAGAAATCCACGGGAGTCTTTAATGGAAAAATTATTGTAGATAAAATTGCCCAAAAGACCAATGCTTTCCAGCAGAACAACAATATTCTTATTAGTGATAAGGCTACAATCAATACCAAACCACAGCTAGAAATTTTTGCCGATGATGTAAAGTGTTCTCACGGCTGTACCATTGGACAGTTGGATGAAGACGCATTGTTTTATCTACAATCTAGAGGTATTCCCAAAAAAGAAGCAACAGCTTTAATGATGTATGCTTTTGCCAACAATGTTCTGGAAAGTGTTCGCATACCAGAGCTTAAAGCTCGCATCAACAAGATCATTGCCAACAAACTTGGCGTTCGTGTTGGTTTTGAGCTCTAAGAAATCTATACAACTAAGACAAGATTACTGCTTTCATGGTGCAATCATCGTTGGACATACAAACAATTCGTAAAGACTTTCCCATTTTAAACCGAAAGGTAAATGGAAAGCCTTTGGTATACCTTGACAATGCCGCAACTTCGCAAACACCCCAGCAGGTAATCGATGCGATTGTTGAATATTACCACGGGTATAATGCCAATATTCATAGAGGAGTGCATACCCTTTCCCAGGAAGCAACAGATGCGTACGAGGCTGCACGTCATAAAATCCAGCACCATTTTAGCATTGCAAAATCGCATGAAGTTATCCTAACTTCGGGGACTACCCATAGTATAAACTTGGTGGCCAATGGTTTTTCTTCTTTTTTAAAGAAGGGAGATGAGATTTTGGTTTCTGCCATGGAGCACCATTCCAATATTGTGCCTTGGCAAATGTTGTGTGAGCGCACAGGTGGAGTATTAAAAGTAATTCCCATGAACCAAAATGGGGAGTTGATTATGGAGGAATACCATGCCCTTCTTTCAGAAAAGACCAAGCTGGTTTTCTGTAATCATGTCTCTAATGCACTGGGAACAATAAACCCTATTGAAGAAATTATTGAGGCCGCGCACAAAGTTGGGGCTGCCGTTTTAATTGATGGCGCACAAGCTGCGGCCCACATAAAACCAGACCTACAAGCTTTGGATGTAGATTTCTATACAGTTTCTGCGCACAAAATGTGTGGTCCAACGGGGGTTGGAATATTGTATGGAAAAGAGGAATGGCTGAAAAAATTACCTCCATATCAAGGTGGTGGTGAAATGATTGAAGAGGTTACCTTTGAAAAGACCACTTATGCCGATTTACCACATAAATTTGAAGCAGGAACTCCAAATATTTGTGGAGGAATAGCTTTTGGAGCAGCTTTGGATTATATGAATTCTATAGGGTTTGAAGCTATTGCACAATATGAAGATGAACTGATTCGATACGCGACTGATGAGCTGTTGAAGATTGATGGATTGCGAATTTATGGAACGGCAGCGCAGAAGACTTCAGTTATTTCATTTAATATAGAAGGGATTCACCCCTATGATATCGGAACCATTTTGGACAAGTTGGGAATAGCTGTGCGTACTGGGCACCATTGTGCACAACCCATCATGGATTTTTATCAGATACCAGGTACGGTAAGGGCCAGTTTTAGTTTTTATAATACCAAAGAGGAAGTGGATGTGTTGGTTGAAGGCGTTAAGCGCTCCAAGAATATGCTTGCGTAACAAGAAGTTATCTTTCTCTTAAAGCTTTTGATTGACAATTGTCCGAATCGTACTTTTGAACAAAACGTATAAATGACCATAACAGAAATACAGGAAGAGATTGTAGACGAATTTTCCATGTTTGATGATTGGATGCAGCGTTATGAGTATATGATCGAGCTCGGGAAATCCCTTCCATTGATTGAAGAACAGTATAAAACGGATGACAATATCATAAAAGGGTGTCAGAGTAAAGTGTGGGTACATGCCGAATTGGATAACGACAAATTGGTTTTTACAGCAGATAGCGATGCCATAATCACTAAAGGAATCATAGCCATCTTGATTAGGGCTTTCAGCAACCAAAAACCACAAGATATAATAGACTCCGATACCGAATTTATAGATGAAATTGGGTTAAAAGAGCATTTGTCCCCTACTAGGGCCAATGGTTTGGTAAGTATGGTAAAGCAATTGAAACTTTACGCTATAGCCTATCAGACCCAATTAAATTAACACAATGATGAGCGAAGAAATTACCATAGATACACAGGAACTCGGAGAGAAAATCGTAAGAGTGCTCAAGACCATTTACGACCCGGAAATACCAGTGGATATTTACGAATTGGGATTGATTTACGATGTCTTCGTAAATGAGGATAATGACGTTAAGATTTTAATGACCTTGACATCACCAAACTGTCCAGTAGCCGAAACTTTACCAGTGGAGGTGGAAGAAAAAGTAAAATCTTTGGATGAATTAAAAGATGTTGAGGTAGAAATCACTTTTGACCCTCCTTGGACCCAAGAGTTAATGAGCGAGGAAGCAAAATTGGAATTGGGAATGTTATAAGAGAAATAAGATATCAGACCTCGGATATCAGAAATTAATATTTAATGAATAGGGGGTTTGAACAGATTATTTCTTGGAAGAAAGCAAGAAACTTAAACAAAGAAATCTACGAATTAACCAGACAAGTAGCTTTTTCCAAGGATTTTGCTTTAAGAGATCAGATTAGAAGAGCATCTATTTCAATTTCTTCTAATATCGCGGAAGGTTATGGAAGAAAGACAAATAAAGAGTTTATTTATTTTTTGAATGTTGCCCAAGCTTCTTGCTACGAAGTAAAATCTCAACTTTATTTGGCAATGGATGTTGAATATGTAAATAATGCTGAATTTGAAAAAGTTTATGGAATTTGTGAGGAGATTTCCAAAACCATTTATGGTTTGATTAAACACCTAGAAAGCAAAATCTGACAACTGATATCTGAATTCTTATGTCTGATATAATAAACAGAGTAGCACAAAGTAAACTGATAACCTTTGATCTTGAGGAAATATATCCAGAGGGTCATAGAGAAGAATTGGATATTAAAGGCTGGTTGCAAGAAGGTATAATTCTAAGAGAAAAGGACTTTAGAAATGCTTTAGAAGCACAGGATTGGGCCAGCTATAAAGATACCTATGTTGCTTTAACTTGTTCCACTGATGCCATTGTTCCTGGGTGGGCGTTTATGTTAGTGGCATCCAAACTACAACCCTATGCAAAAAAGGTAGTCGTTGGGAGTCTGGAAGATTTAGAAACATCACTGTACCAAAGTGTGCTCGCAGACCTGGATATTTCCGAATTCAAAGACAAGCCCGTTATCATTAAAGGATGCGCTAACAAACCAGTACCAGAGAATGCTTATATCATGGTTATGGTCAAAATACAAGAGGTTGCAAAAAGCGTGATGTATGGCGAAGCTTGTTCAGCTGTCCCTCTTTTTAAGAAGAAATAATTCTCCTCGAACATAAATGTGACATTTCTTAATTTTGCGTTTCTAAACACAAAACTCCATTCTATGAAAAAACTACTTTATGCAGTTACTGCATTTCTTGCAGTAATAGCGGCGCAAGCTCAAACAGAAGAAGAACTTAAGGCTCAAATTGGCCCAAAAAAAGATTCAATAGCTGCCATTCAAGGTCGCGTAAATGCTCTCCAATCTCAATTGGATGCATTACCAGGTTGGAAAATTGGAGCCTTTGGAACTATTGGAGGAAGTCTTTCCGGATTCAATAATTGGTTTTCGCAAGGTATTCCAAACAACAATTCAGGAACGATTGGCTTTACGGTCAATGCTTTTGCCAACCAACAAGAGGAAAAATTCTTTTGGAGAAACTCGGCCAACGTTAACTTAAATTGGGTTAAACTTGATGACAAAGACGACCCGAATGATGATGATGGGTTTCGGGAGTCAACCGATGTATTCAATATCTCCTCGCTTTATGGGTATAAACTAAGTGATAAGTTCGCTGTTTCTACCCTAGGGGAATACAGGACTACCATCTTGAGCAACTTTAATGATCCCGGGTATTTGGATGTTGGGGTCGGGGGTACCTGGACACCAATTGCAGACCTTGTTGTGGTAATCCACCCCTTGAACTATAATTTTGTATTCAGTGATGAGGATACCATTTTCAACTCTTCTTTGGGAGCAAAAATCGTGGCAGATTATACAAAACAGATTGGTGCAGTAAGTTTTAAAACAAACCTGTCGATGTTCCAAAGCTATGAAAGCGGAGACTTAAGCAATTGGACCTGGACAAACTCTTTTGCCTACACCTTATGGAAGGTCATAGGCGTTGGATTTGATTTTGGATTGCGAAACAACAAACAAGAGACATTGAATTACATCGTCAACAATGCACCAACACCAGATCCAACGGCAACGTTTGACACCATCGACAATGAATTACAAACATATTGGACACTGGGATTGAGCTATTCCTTTTAACAGAATACCAATAAAACTAAAAAAGCCCTCAAGAAATTGAGGGCTTTTTTATGGGGTTATATACGAAATTTGGGGTGTTTTTAAGCCATGTTATAAGTAGGTTAAGTTTATAGCAGATGTGGATGTAACACTATCACTTAAAAACAGTATGAAAGTAATTTTTCTGTGGTTAGGGCCTAAATTTTTGTTGTGAACAGCCAAAAAGATGTGGTAGAAAATGTTAACGATTGTATTTCATCGGGAAACTAAAACACATCGTCTTATGCAACATTAATGTAGATTTTGAGATTCTATCCATCAAATTGTTGTTGTCATGGTTTTTAAGAAGAGATTTTCGGTTTAACCATCGAATCTTTGTTACAATTTGAAACCCTAGTGTTAGTGATATTTTACTTTTTCCATCACATTGTATTGAGCTAAGCTGCCTAAAAAAAAGGTACCTTTAATAACTTAATATTTTGGAGATGAAACAATTGCACCTCCTTTGCTTGTTCTTTTTTACTTCGCTGTTATTTTCGCAATCGAAAATAGATAGCCTGCAACAAGCGTACACCAATACAGCCCATGATACGGTAAGAATAAAGATTCTTCAAGAACTATTTGGAGAGTATAGATACGATTCCATAACAAAAGCAAAAGCCACAATTTTAAGTGCTATTGCGCTTTCAAAAGAAACAGGAAATACCCGTTTGCAAATTGAGGGCCTAAACACATATGCCGATTTTTTAGGTTCCCGGTCAAGTTATGATTCTGCAAGTGTGGCTTATTATAAAGCACTTCAATTATCAGAAAAAATAGATTATCACAGTGGTCTTTTTGAGTCTCTGTCGGGTCTTGGAAACTTGTTTTGGAGAAAAGGAAATTTTGAAAAAGCCACGGAATTTCATGCAAAAAGTTTTGAAAAAGCCCAAGAATCAAAGGGCCAAGAAGATGTTGTCCACTATTATAACAATATGGCAAATATTTATGCAGAGAAAGGTGAATATGTCAAAGCAATGGAGTTATATATCAATGCAGCGGAAGAACATAAAGCAAAAGGGAATATAAAAGATTATGGTATCATTTTGGGAAATATTGCATTGATTCAAAGAAGGCTTGAGGATTACCCAAAGGCTATAGCATACCTTGAACAAAGTGACAGTATTTTCAAGCT
Source organism: Flagellimonas rhodophyticola (assembly GCF_049332665.1). Lineage (NCBI taxonomy): Bacteria > Pseudomonadati > Bacteroidota > Flavobacteriia > Flavobacteriales > Flavobacteriaceae > Flagellimonas > Flagellimonas rhodophyticola. The sequence continues at coordinate 813,239 of NZ_CP186326.1, forward strand.
GGTTGATTACCTGCCTGGTAAGGCCTTTGTGGAGTACAGTCTTGCAGTGATATATAAGAACAATGGTAAGTTGAACGAGGCTCTAAAATATAATAGGAAAGCACTTAAAAGTTATGAGATATTAGGCAATGTAAAAAGACAGGCTTATGCTCAATACACAATGGGAAGCATTAATTGGGAGCAAAAAAACTATGAGGGAGCACTGGTAGATTACAAAAATGCACATGACCTTTCCCTTGTAATTGAGGACTCTGTCAATGTAGGGTATTGCCTTAAGGCTATTGGAGATGCATATTATAAACTGAATAACAATATTGAGGCCAAAGAGAATTTGATAATGGCATTGGATATAAGCAAAGCCGTTCAACTAAACTTAATAGAGATGGATGCATGCGAATCGCTTGCTGCTATTTATGAAAGTGAAAAAAACTATGTTGAGGCACTGAAATATAAAAACATGTTCATTAAAGTGAAGGATAGTTTTTATGCGAAAGAGAAAAGAGGTTTGGCCGCTGAAATTGAAGCCAAATATCAGAATGAAGAAAAAACAAAGGAAATTTCATTGCTTGAATCGGATAAAAAACTTCAATCTCTTCAACTTGCTAAACGTGTAAATGAGCGCAATGCCATTATCGCATTCACAATTATCTTGCTGCTATTGGCCGGCCTATTGTACAATCAATATCGCATTAAACAGAAAACCAATAAGGAGTTAAGGGAGTTGGACAAATTAAAATCCAATTTCTTTGCCAATATCTCCCATGAGTTTAGAACGCCACTAACCCTTATCAAAGGACCCATTGAGCAATTGGAACAGAATCCATCCGAGGGATTGCAAATGGAGAGTATTAAAATGATTCGAAGAAATACCAATCGCGTACTGCAATTGGTGAATCAGTTGTTGGATCTGTCAAAAATTGATAAAGGCAATCTTAAACTGGAACGAACCGAAGGGGAAGTTTTTAAATGCTTGCGTGGCGCAGCAGCTTCTTTTAACTCACATGCGGCCCAAAGAGGAATTGACTATAAGGTGCAGATTCCACATGAACTTTTATGGGCCTCTTTTGATAGGGATAAATTGGAGAAAATTGTCTACAACCTTTTGGGCAACGCATTTAAGTTTAGTGATGACGGAGGTACAATTTCCATTTCTGTTAATTATTTGATGGATGAATTGAGATTAGTTATTTCAGACACTGGCAAGGGCATTCCTGAAGAAAAACTTCCCTTTATTTTTGATCGTTTTTATCAAGTAAATGGCGGAACAACGAGAGAACAAGAAGGCTCCGGAATAGGACTTTCTTTGTCAAAAGAATTGGTAGAGCTAATGGACGGAACCATAACCGCCACTAGCGAGATCAATAAAGGAACAATTTTTACGGTAGCACTTCCCATCCAAAAAATAAAAACAGGAACCTTAAAAAATACACCTCCTTTTCAAACTGATTCAAGTGAGGTTAAGGATAAGAAACCCTATGAGTTTAATCAGAAAGGTTCGGGGACTTTACCCACACTTTTACTTGTTGAAGATAATCCCGACATGTCTCATTTTATCAAAGAACACATTCAAAACTTGTATAATGTTCAAGAGGCCTCAAATGGAAAAATGGGGTTAGTAGCTGCAAGGAAAAATCCGCCAGACCTAATTATTACAGATGTGATGATGCCCAAAATGGATGGTGTAGAACTTTGTAAGGCCCTGAAATCTGATTTGAACACAAGTCATATTCCCGTAGTCATGTTAACTGCTAAGGCAGGCATTGAAGACAAGATTGAAGGTTTGGAAACAGGAGCGGACGATTATCTTACAAAACCCTTTGAACCAAAAGAGCTATTGGCCAGGGTCAAAAACCTTATTGAGCAAAGAAAAAAGCTTCGAGAACTTTTTGTAAAAAGCGAATCAACTATTGATCCAAAAAAAGTAACCACTACATCACTTGATGAAAAATTCATGGAACAGGTTTTGACCTTGCTTGAGGAGCAACATGTTGATTCTGATTTTGGGGCTTTGCAGATGCAAGAGGCTTTGGCCATGAGCAAGACCCAACTTCATAGAAAACTAAAAGCACTTACCAATGAAGCTCCAGGGGAACTGCTTCGAAATTTTCGATTAAAAAGGGCAGCTCAACTTCTCTCTAGAAAAGCGGACACAGTTACACAAATTGCCTACGCAGTTGGCTTTAACAACCTCTCCTATTTTGCCAAATGCTTTAAGGAACTCTATGGAGTATCTCCTTCATCCTATTAAGTAGCCGTTACCTGCCATCGTTTAAGTTATATCTCCGAAAGTGGAACCTTAGTGTTATCATTTGGCACCCTACTTATAGCACTAACGCACAGTAAAATCTAGTTTTGAAATGTAAAATGTTCCCCAAATTTTTAATATAAAATATGAGCTATGTATGTAAAAGATCATATTCCTTATTGGGGAATCTTAATGCAGTTTTTAAAAGGAGCACTTATTTCCTTTTTGACCCTTACCCTGCAGTCTTGCAGCAGCGGAGATGATGCTAATTCGGGTGGAGAGCCAGGATCTGTAACCGGAATCGTGAAAGATGGAGATGGCAACGTGTATCCTGGTGCCAGAATAACACTTGTAAAGGGTAACGAAACCTCGATTCGATCCACTGGCGTTGATGGAAAGTTTTTGATAAAAGGGAAATCAAATGGAACCCATGACCTTACGCTTGACCTACCTCTTTCCACCAAAGCGGTTTCTAGCGCTTCGGTAACTGTTCAAATATCAGAAAACAATGAATCCAAAGTAGATTTTGTTATTCAACCACAACCCGTCAAAGCCCATTTGAATTTTGGCAGTGTACAGATATTGGAAGAGATTTTGGATGAAAATGGAAATACACCAATAGCCTCTAACGAACCTCTTTATGCCGCAAATATTTTTGATCAGCCTTTGGGATTGCTTACCGCAATTAAAGCTCCTGATGACCATCATGTAACACTTTCCGAATTCAAAATGGCTAAAGGGGAATTAAATGTGCATTGTGAAGGTGATAGCGCTATTATCAATGTTGCTTTAGAAGGCATGATTCCAAATGGCACTTATACATTTTGGCTTGCATATTTGAACAAGACCAGAAAAGTTAGTGAGACTATTGATTTTATGAATGATTTTGTGAATCAAACCAATCCGCCAATTGGTGCTTCAAATGGAACTGAGAATATTGCAGTTGCCGATGCGGGAGGAAATATAAATGTTGTTTTGGAACATACTTCTTGCATTCTTACCGATGAGGTCGCATTGGTCATACCCATTCTGTACCATATAAATGGAAAGACTTTTGGCGGAGGTCATGTGCCAGACCCGGAAGAAATGGTGCATATGCTGGCATATTTTCAATAATGATATAGAAAAGAACACATAAATTTTAAAAAATGAAAAAACTAAAAAACACTTTGTTTTACATAGCACTACTGTTTGTTGGTATTAGCTGCAGCAGTGATGATGAATCGAACCTTTCAATTACGGCAAATGCTCAAAGCTTTCAATTGAATGGAGTAAATAATTGTGACCTTTCAGGTGGTACTGGAAGCACTTTTGTTATGACCATTCCATACACTTCTTCTGATGGTGTTGACATCCAAAAACTTCAAATAAAGACCAAAGTTTCAGATGGAGGTTCAGAGAGTAAAACAAACACACAGTTTACAGACAATGGCACTAGTATTGTCTGGGCTACTTGCTTTCGTTTTGGTTCTCAAACTTGGGTAGAATTCGAAGTGACATTGGAAGGTTCCGGGAATTCTTCAAGCAACACAACAACTGTGCGAATAGACAAACCGGCCGGAGCAAATTAAGGCTTATTCCAAATGTTCTGGATATAAGAAATTATTATATGGAAAACGGGTCACATGAATGTAGCGCACTTCATCATAGACTCGTTTTCTAAAATCATCCAGGTTCTCTTTATTCAATGCTGAAATAAAAAGGGCTCGGTCACCTATTTTGTTGAACCAGGTCTTTTTCCATTCTTCTAAAGTGAAATGAGATTTGGTTCGTTCGGTAACTAAATCATCCTCGTCAATGGTTTCGGGTTGATACTTATCAATTTTATTGAAGACCATAATGGATTTTTTGTCCGAACTTTTGATTTCATCCAAAATTTGGTTTACTGAAGCAATGTGTTCTTCAAAGTTAGGATGGGAGATGTCCACAACATGCAATAGCAAATCTGCTTCCCGAACTTCATCCAAAGTACTTTTAAAACTCTCTACCAACTGGGTGGGTAACTTTCTAATGAATCCAACAGTATCACTCAATAAAAAAGGTAAGTTGCCAATAACAACTTTTCGTACCGTAGTATCCAAGGTTGCAAAAAGTTTATTTTCCGCGAAGACATCACTTTTGCTAATGACATTCATTAGAGTAGATTTACCTACATTGGTATACCCTACCAAGGCAACTCGAACCAACGCACCACGGTTTCCGCGTTGCGTTTCCATTTGACGGTCAATTTTGGTGAGTTTCTTCTTTAGCAATGAAATTCTATCACGAACGATTCGTCTATCCGTTTCAATCTCAGTTTCACCAGGACCTCTCATTCCGATACCCCCTTTTTGTCTTTCCAAGTGTGTCCAAAGACCAGTCAGTCGTGGTAACAAATACTCATATTGAGCCAGCTCTACTTGGGTACGAGCATAGCTGGTTTGCGCCCGTTGCGCAAAAATGTCCAATATTAAGCTTGTTCGATCTATGATTTTACACCGAAGTTGCTTTTCAATATTTCGTTGTTGCGCAGGGGAAAGTTCGTCATCAAAAATCACCGAGCCGATTTCATTTTCTTTTACAAATTTTTCCACCTCTTCCATCTTCCCACTTCCAATCAAGGTCTTGGGATTGGGAACATCCATACGCTGCGTAAATCGGTTGAGAACTTCTCCCCCGGCTGTATAGGTGAGAAATTCCAACTCATCCAAATACTCCTTTACCTTGTGTTCATCCTGGTCCCTATTGATTACCCCAATGAGCACTGCCTTTTCATAATTTGTAGCCTTCTTTTCTAGCATTGAATCAATTAAAGTGCAAATCTAAACAATGTTTACGAAGCTGTTTTGTACATTGGATGTTTATAATTTTATAAATGTATCACTAAACCATATTTACTTTGAGTATTCTTGAAGACCAGTACACTATCGCTTTCTACAACCTGGAGAATTTTTTTGACACTACTGATGACCCACATACTTTAGATGATGACTTTACACCTAAAGGTAGAAAAGGATGGGATGAAGAAAGGTTCAGAAAGAAATCAAAGAAAATGGCCAAGGCCATCTCTCAAATAGGATTGGAAGAAAGTGACTTCCCTCCAGTGCTTATTGGCATTGCAGAGGTGGAAAATAAAAAGGTCATTGATGCCTTATTGGGATCAAAAACATTGCGTGTTGTAGATTATGATTATGTGCATTTCGATTCTCCGGATGAGCGGGGAATAGATACGGCCTTAATATATCTTCATCAACATTTTAAGGTTTTAGATTCGGAAACAATTCCACTTCTAATTGAAAGCGAGAATGGAAATCGAGATTACACTCGAGATATTCTTTATGTGCATGGAGTGTTGCACCAAGAAGAGGTTCATGTTTTTGTAAACCATTGGCCATCTCGAAGGGATGGTGCCGATGAAACTAGCTACAAGAGAATCAAAGCAGCAGAAACCATAATCAGAAAACTAAATACTCTGGATTCGGAAAACCCAAACTGCATCATTATGGGAGACTTTAATGATGACCCCAATTCTGAAAGCATTCAAAAGTTGATGGGAACAGGACTGTTCATCAATCCTATGGAAAAGCTTTTATCACCTGACTCAGGTAGTGCAAATTATAAGGGGGAATGGAGTCTCTTTGACCAAATCTTGATTTCCCATAGTTTTTTGAATTATGAGCAAGGCACGCATAGCTTTAAAAAGGCCAATGTTTTTTCACCTCAGTTTTTAGAAGAATGGAAAGGCAAGTATAAGGGGAATCCATTTAGAACATTTGTTGGGAAAAAATACTTGGGAGGGTATAGCGATCACTTTCCGGTTTATGTTACTTTAAAGGAAAACAGGTAGCATTTAAACGAAGGAAAAATACTACACAACATAATAAGGTATTTTCACAACAGCTCAACTTCGAAAACTACGTAATTCATCGAAATAAAAGGGGTTTTTGTCGATAGATTTTTGATTCGATAATAGATTTGTAGTCCAAATCCTACTTAACCTCTATTATGGATTGCAAAAAATTGACATCGGGCACAGGAGTTTTTTCATCCCTTATTTTATTCTTTTTAAGCAGTTTTGTTGCTTTCGGACAGTCCGATACCAACAAGCGAAATATTAAGTCAGCATATAATAAGCATAGACTATCCACATTGATTTCTGAATTGAAATCCGAGCATAAGATTAAGGAAGTCCAAATTAACAATGTACTTAAAAGCAAAGATTGGAAGCAACTTGAAGTAAGCAAGGATGGTACGGTAGTGGCACTTAAGGATGTTGGAACGGACGGTACACCGCTATTTTATACTACCTTAAATGACCCATCAAACCAAGTTTCAAGGGCGCAGACATTGTATTCAAATGGGCTTTTGAATCTGGGTTTGGATGGAAATGACTTAGAGGTAGGTGTATGGGATGCCGGTAGCGTATTGATTTCCCATCAAGAGTTTGATAGCAGGGCAAGCAGCGTTGACAATTCAAACGAAGTAAGTCTTCATGCCACCCGGGTAGCAGGAAACCTTATCTCATCTGGAATAAAACCTAATGCAAAGGGAGTCGCCTATGCCGCTGAGGTATTGTCACATGATTGGACGAGAGACAAGATTGAAGTAGCTGAAGCCGCTGCAAACGGTTTGTTGTTGAGCAATCATTCTTATGGAATAAAATCAGATAGAGTTCCGGATTGGTATTTTGGATCATATATAAAAGTATCCCAGGATTGGGATAAAATTATGTACAGTGCACCTTACTATCTTATGGTGTCCGCTGCAGGGAATGCGCAAAGGTCATATGATAATGACTTACCTAACTATGGGCAGACCGCTGAAGGATTTGATCTTCTATTGGGATTTGCTACGTCCAAAAATGGACTTACCATTGCTGGGGCAAATACCAAGATTGGAAATAATGGCGAACTTAAAGAAGCCCAGGTTGCCGGCTATAGTAGTTTGGGTCCAATTGATGATGGGCGAATTAAACCTGATTTGGCTGGGGATGGATCTTCCATATTTTCAACAAGCTCTAATAGCAACTCAAGTTATGACACTTCTATGGGGACATCAATGGCTACCCCAGGCGTGACCGGGTCACTGCTTTTGCTGCAACAGTATCATGAGGAATTGTATGATGCATACATGAAAGCAGCAACCTTGAAAGGATTGGCTTTGCACACGGCTGATGACGTTAATGTCAAAGGTCCAGATTACAAAATGGGCTGGGGAGTCATGAATGCTAAAACAGCTGCGGAAGTCATTCAAAACAAAGACTACAGTAGCTTAATAAATGAGGAAAGCCTAAACGAAGGCGAGACCTATGAGATTACAGTTGAGACTAACGGATTGGAGCACCTAATGGTCTCCATTAGCTGGACAGACCCAGAAGGAGAATTCATAAATCGCGGAGATTTGAATAATATGACGCCAGCACTTATCAATGATCTTGATCTTAGGGTTACACAAAATGGGCAAACTTATTTACCATGGAAATTAAATCCTGCAAAGGCAAATGATGCTGCCTTGATAGGCGATAATAACGTTGACCCTTATGAACGGGTAGAGATTGATAATGCCAATGGCGAATATATCATTACCATAAGCCATAAAGGGATGTTGAAGCTGGGAGCACAAGACTTTTCGTTGATTGTGTCCGGAGCACAACTTACCAACTGTACTGCAGACAGTCCATCTGATTTTGGATTACTATCGGCAACAGAAGATTCTGCCACAATTTCATGGAATGGCACTGAAGACACACTTTATGAGGTAGAGTATAAGGCTTTAAATGAGACTGCTTGGCAAAGCAAGATGATTTGGGAAGGTGATTTTACACTTTCAGATTTGAAAGTGGGCACAACCTACCAAACTAAGGTTCGAAGTATCTGTACCGCAAACATAATGTCAGATTTTAGCGATGAGGTGCAGTTCATTTTTAAAGGATTAGAAACCGAAATTTTTGCCTATGAACCACTTTCTTTTAATGAGGAGTTGCAGATTTCTGTATACCCAAATCCCGCAACAGAATGGTTAACTCTGGATGCTAAACTGTCCGCAGATGCAGTGTATTCAATTGTAACTACCTCTGGAAACTCAGTTCAAAGTGGTGGGGCCGATGCATCGATCAATGTTTCTGGCTTATCTTCTGGACTGTATGTTTTGGTTGTTCAAGATTACGCTGGAATCAAAAGCACCAAGTTTTACAAGAATTAAATGAAAACCATTGCAATCGTTCCAATACCCATAAAAGTTTAAAAGCTTGAGTGTTATACTTTTTTGATTTCATCTTCTGCGAGAAGGTCTTCGTTGCGCAAGCGCAGAAACACCTGTGCTGTAGTGACTACATCTAGTTCGCAATAGGTAACTATTCTATCAAGATCATTGTCCTTATAAAAAACGTCTTTTACCATACTTCCATCCATATCTTCTTTTGGGGAAGGAATGCCCAGTACATGGGCCATTAATTTTAGGGAGGTATAATGTTTGAAATCACCAAACTTCCAGAGTTCCATGGTATCTAAATGAGGAACTTCCCAGGGCTTTTTGCCAAATAAGTTCAATTTATAGGGCAATTCAATAGCATTGATAACCATTCTACGTGCAATGTAAGGGAAGTCGAATTCTTTACCATTGTGAGCGCACAAAAGATGTTTTGCTTTACTAAAATGCTCTTCAAGCAATTGTTTGAATTCTTCTAATAATTGTTCTTCTACTCCAGAAAAAGAAGTAACCCGAAAGTTTTTGACATCCCCTTTGAAGGTGAAATAACCAACTGAAATACAGATAATTTTCCCAAATTCAGCCCAAATACCAGCTCGATTATAGAAATCTTCTGCACTGATTTCTTCTTTGCGTTGGTATTGTGATTTTAAATCCCATAACATCTGGGTGTTCTCATCCAGATTATTGAAGTTAGGTTTTTGAGGAACTGTTTCTATATCCAGGAAGAGAATATTTTCTAAAAGTAGTTTTTTGAGCATATTGGAAAATACTAATTTAAGGGATATTGCGATTGCCTGATCTAATAAATTGTATCTTGTAATTGACAAATGCTATGAAATTGAAAACTTGGATAAGGTTGGTATTGGTACTTTCCCTAGCCGGATGTTCTAATGATGACCAACCGCAAGACAGCAACCCAATAGTTGAAAAGGGTAGTTTTGTTGCGGTAGGGGAGGATTTAGATCAAGTCTTTCAATATAATTATAATGCCGTTTCTGAGACGGGAGTTACCTTCGATCTTACGCAAGAACTTGGTGTGGGAGTCGATTTTTTAACCCTGGAACAAGCGGGAGATGTTTTATCTTTTTATACTTTTTCGGAGGGTCGTTTTTCCTTATCGACCAAAAACATACAGTCTGCTCAGATACGAAACTACCCGGATTTTTATACCAATACTGTTGGTCGTTCAATAACTTGGGGAGTAAACAAAGATTCAAAAGCTTTTTTTGGTTATTTGGGACCAGTTGGTTCTAGAAATTTGGGAATTCTCGAGTTGGACCTGGAAAACTCCACTGAAAAGGAAACAACCTTGGATTTTAATGTTAATGATGTTTTTGCGCCCTTATTATATGAGAATATATTGTACGTTTCTTATGTTGACGGACTTGGAAACTATAAATTAACAACATACGATACTGAAACAGGTGCCAGTAACACAATTGACTTTCAAGGTACGCCGATAAGTCTGTTGATTTCGGATGTGGGTGATTTAGTTATTTTTAAAGGACAACCTCAAACCGAATTGGAAAAATACGATGCCAAAACGCTTATATTTTTGGAAAGGATATCGTTTAATACGAGTTTTGGATTCTTGCCTGGACCGCTAGAGGACACTTTTCTTGCTGGAGATAAGCTTTTTTTTAATTTGGCCTATCCACAACCCTCAAGGTTTGTCACAACACCTTCAAGTTATGACCTCATAAGTCAAGAGATGACAAGTGCGGACTTATTTACAATTGTAAATAAGGTGGAAGAAGATATTGGGCAATCATTGCAAATTACTACCCAGGTCTACGATGTTTCTGAACAAGTTTTTTTGCTGGGGTATGGAACTTTTGATGATGCTATAGTTGGAGGAGTGTTCCAGATTTCTTTGGAAGGGGAATTACTAGATAATATTAGCCTTCCATTCTTTCCTTCTTATTTTGTGAGAGATTAGATCAAAAGAGGGATTGCTGTGGCGAGGGACTTTCATGGCCTAGAAGCCATTTCTTTCGGTGGAGTCCACCTGCGTAACCAACCAAATCTCCATTACTCCCGATAATTCTATGACATGGAACGACGATCCATAGCGGATTTTTGCCATTGGCAGCGGCTACAGCACGAATAGCTTTAGGGTCACCCAACCTTTTAGAAAGTGCCAAATATGAAAGGGTTTTTCCGAAAGGGACCTCTTGGAGTGCTGTCCAAACTTTTTGCTGAAACGGAGTGCCCGAAGGATTCAATTTTAAGTCAAATTGTGTGCGGTTGCCCTCAAAATATTCTTGAAATTGGCGAACAGCATCTTCCAAAACTTGTGGAACGGTACCTAAGGGTATTTTTTCTTCTAAAACACTAACAGCAGCTAGCCCATTTTTATCACCTTTGAACTCCGCATAACCTATAGGTGTTTCTAAATAAGCGACTTCCACTATTTTATATCATTTTTAACTTCAATAATCCCTGCACGCTTTGCTCGTAGCTGCCAGTTCTTTCTAGCGAGCATTTGCAGGTCCTCTACATTATCACTTTCGTCCATTATTTCAAGACCAAGCAGTGTTTCAATTACATCTTCCATGGTCACTAAGCCGCTTACAGAGCCATATTCGTCCACTACCAAAGAAACATGATCGCGCTGTTCTACAAATTTTTCAAAAAGCTCTGGAATTGGTTTGTTTCGATTTGTGACCAGAATTTCTCTTTTAATGGTGTTTAGGGTTTCTTTTCCTTTTTTGTTGATGATAGCTTCTAATAATTCGTCTTTTAAGAAGAAACCGGTAATATTATCCATTCGGTCCTTGTAAAGTGGAATTCGCGAAAACCGAAGGGGTCGGTTGGTTTCAAAGAATTCCTGAATTGTAGTGTCTTCGGAAGCGATTTTCATTACTGTTCTTGGTGTCATTACGTCTTTCGCTAGGATTTCATCAAACTTTAAAAGATTTTTAATGACTTTGGACTCTGATTCCTGAAAAACTCCTTCTTCATGGGCAATCTCTGTCATTGCAGTGAAATCTTCGCGGCTCAGTACACTTCCGTGATGCCCTTTTTTACCAATGAGCTTCGTAAACAACTGCAACATCCAAAGTAGTCCCGTCCATTTCAGGATAAACACCATTATTTTTAGTGCTTTAGAAGTAAAATTCGCCAACTTTTTCCAATAGGTAGCCCCAATTGTTTTGGGAATTATCTCGGAAGCTACCAGAATTAAAATGGTCATTATAGTTGAAACTACCCCTACCATCAGGTCTTCCGTAAATTGAATACCGAAAAAGCTCCGAGTTTTGGTGCCGTATAATTCAACATAGGCAACTTTTGCTTGCACCCCCACCAAAATGGCGCCCACGGTATGGGCAATTGTGTTAAGGGTTAAAATGGCAATAAGTGGTTTATCTACATCTTTTTTTAACCCTTCAAGTTCAGCTGCATATTCCTTGCCTTCCTGTTTCTTGACATTAAGGAAGGTTGGTGTAATGCTCAAAAGAACCGCTTCCAAAATGGAGCAGAGAAATGAAAAGAAAATAGAAATGAAGGCGTAAAAAAGGAGAAGTCCCATGCGTTTTATCTAGTTGTACTAAGTTAATGATTACGAATGAATTCTAATTGTTCAATGCTTTATAAAAAACCTGATGCAATGCCGTTCGTATGTTGAGGTCATAAAGTTTTCGATGTTCTCTTGATGGATAAACCCTATTAGACAAGAAAATAAATACCAATTGGTTTTCAGGGTCGGCCCAGACGAAAGTCCCGGTAAATCCAGAATGTCCGAAGCTTGACATACTGGCCAAAGGTGCCGGATATGCATCTTTCAAAGGCAAGGTGTCGTTTCCGATCAACGGTTTGTCAAAACCCAATCCTCTTCGATTTTCGTTTTCTGGGTATTGGATATTTATGAATTCTTGAACGGTCTCTTTAGAAACAATCTGTTTATTATCTGCCGAACCATAGTTTTGATAGAAAAGCATAATTTTAGCCATATCTTCAGCTGAGGCAAACAAACCAGCATTTCCAGAAACTCCCCCCATCAACGAAGCGTTTTCATCATGAACCCATCCTTGTACCAAAGTTTTTCGAAATAGGGTATCCTGTTCCGCAGGAACAATTTTGTTTGGAAAGTTTTTGTTCAGAGGGTTAAAACCAAGTGTCTCACATCCCAAGGGGTTGTAAAATGTTTTTGACAAATAGGTTGCATAATCCATTCCAGTCAATTGAGAAATTAATTCTGGAAAAATTAGAAAAGCAAGGCCAGAGTATTTGTATTTTTTATCCTGTGATACTTCGGATCGATTTATGATGCGATACATCTTTTTTGGAAAACTATTCTTGATGAATAGACCATTATATGCTTGTCGCTGGAATTTTTTACTCTGAGTTGATCGAATGAATCTCTTTTTTACTTTACCGTTTTTCATCACCTTACTCAAAAAGACGATATAAGGAACCAAACCTGCTTGATGGCTCAGAATCTCACGAAGCGTCAAGCTTTTTTTGTTTTTTTGTTTTGCCCAGGGGTTCCAATAGTCACTAAAAGGGGCATCCAAATCCAGTTTTTTCTCATCGACCAATTTCATTAATGCTGGCAAGGGGCCGGTAATTTTGGTCACAGAGGCCAAATCATAAATATCATTCAAAGCTACAGGTTGAACACTATCGTATGTGTGATAGCCATATGCTTTGTGAAAAATGATCTTGTTATCTTTTGCCACTAGTATTTGGCCCCCTGGGAAAGCCTGTTCGTGAATTCCCAATGTCATTATGGAATCCACTTGGTGATTGATGAGCATTTCATTCATTCCCATTTCACCAGGAGTTGCGAATTCTAGATTAGATTGTGAATAGCCCAGCTTTATAAAAGCAAGACATAAAAGAAAATGGATTGGCTTTTTCATTTGAGTTATAAAGTTAACCCAAAACTCGAATAAAATCTTTGGCGAAGTAACTCGCAATGATGTTCGCTCCAGCTCTTTTAATGGCGATTAATTGTTCCATCATTACAGCATCATGATCGAGCCATCCTTTTTCGGCTGCTGCTTTGAGCATGGCGTATTCACCAGATACTTGATAAACTGCTACAGGAACCTCAACCTCATTTTTGATTTCCCGAACAATGTCCAAATAGGCAAGACCCGGTTTTACCATTACAATATCCGCACCTTCGTCGATATCCATTTGGGTTTCGCGAATGGCTTCAAATCTGTTCGCAAAATCCATCTGATAGGTTTTTTTATCCTTAGGCACATTGGCAATATCTACAGGGGCAGAATCCAAAGCATCTCGAAAGGGGCCGTAGAATGCGCTGGCATATTTTGCGGAATAGCTCATGATTCCCGTGTTTTGGAACCCTTCATCTTCCAGAGCTTCGCGAATAGTGAGAATACGGCCATCCATCATATCACTTGGTGCCACAAAATCGGCTCCGGCTTGAGCATGGGAAACACTCATTTCGGCTAAGATCTCTGAAGTTTCATCATTCAAGATTTGACCTTCGGCAACAATGCCGTCGTGTCCATATGAGGAATAGGGGTCAAGGGCAACATCGGTCATGACCAACATTTCAGGACAAGCATTTTTTACTGTTTTGATGGCTCGCTGCATCAATCCATTGGCGTTTAGCGCCTCTGTTCCCACATTGTCTTTGAGATTGTCTGGGACTTTTACAAAAAGCAATACGGCACAAAATCCCATTTGCCATAATTCTTTGATTTCTTTTTCTAAATTGTCCAAACTCAGTCGATAGTAGTTTGGCATCGAAGGAATTTCTTCTTTAATTCCCTTTCCTTCTACAACAAAAAGAGGAACTAAGAAATCATCCGGGGTAATTACAGTTTCACGAACCAAACGTCTAACAGATTCAGATGCGCGAAGTCTTCTATTTCGAATTAATGGATACATAATTTTATATTTCTATTTCACCAACTAGATAGGGCATGGCCCTTCCAGAAATTTTTACTCGTTCGCCTAAAAATTCACAAATCAAATCCCCTCCACGTTGTGAAAGCTGCTTGGCGGTCATTTTAGTCTTACCCAATACATTGGTCCAGTAGGGAGTTAAAGTGGTATGGGCCGAACCGGTAACTGGATCTTCGGGAATACCACATTGAGGGGCAAAAAAGCGGGAAATAAAGTCGACGTTTTTTCCTGGTGCAGAAACTATAACTCCCCGGCAATCCAACTGATCGAGTAGATGAAAATTGGGAGTTATTGCCTCAACTTCTTCCTGGGAATTATAAATCAGCAAATAGTCTGTTTTTCCTTTTATGGTTTTTATTGGTGTTAATCCAATGGCATTATCAATTTCCGAAACGTTCCGAATGGCGATAGTTTCATCGGCAGGAAAATCCAAAGTGAGAAGACCATCTACCGACTTGTCAACAATTAGCTCACCACTTCGTGGTGAATGGAATCTAATGGTATTTTCAGAATGGCCATAATAATTGAAAATGACAAACGCAGTCGCCAAAGTAGCGTGGCCACATAAATCGACTTCCACCTCTGGAGTAAACCACCTAAGTTCATAGCTATCTGCACTTTTTACAGCAAAAGCGGTTTCGGCAAGATTGTTTTCTTGTGCGATTTTTTGCATGCCATCTGAATCGAGCCAATTTTCTAAAATACATACAGCAGCGGGATTACCGCCAAAGACATGATCGGTAAAGGCATCAATTTGATATATTTTTTGTTTCATAGGTCGGTTTGTAACAAAACTACTGATTAAACCCAATCCTTTGGGTTTTGTAATACTTGAATCAACTTTTCTTCATCGCTGCCCTTTTCAGGATGATGATCATACTTCCATTGGACATGGGGTGGCAGGCTCATTAATATGCTTTCTATGCGTCCGTTAGTCTTTAAACCGAACAATGTTCCTTTATCATGGACCAAGTTGAATTCTACATATCTTCCACGTCTGACTTCTTGCCAATCCCTTTGTTTTTGGCCGTAGGAAAGCTCTTTTCTTTTTAGAACAATTGGTATATAAGCTTCTAAAAAACTGTTCCCCACTTCAGTTACAAAGTTATACCAATCTTCCATTTGCATGGAGTCTGATGTTTTGCAATAATCAAAGAATAGTCCGCCGACTCCCCTTGCCTCATTTCTATGTGAATTCCAGAAATACTCATCACAGCGTTTTTTGTAATCGGGATAGAATTCAGAATTGTAGGATTCACAGGAATTTTTACAAATGGAATGGAAGTGTTTTGCATCTTCTTCAAAGAGGTAGTAGGGAGTCAAATCTTGACCGCCGCCAAACCATTGATCTACTATATTTCCTTCTTTATCATACATTTCAAAGTAACGCCAATTAGCATGTACGGTTGGTACCATTGGGCTTTTTGGATGAAGGACCAAACTTAGACCGCAAGCAAAAAAATCGGCGTCAGCTACTCCAAAGTAGTTTCGCATGCTTTGGGGCAAAGCTCCATGAACCGCTGAAATGTTAACTCCACCTTTTTCAAAGACTTTACCATTTTCGATAACTCGAGTTCTGCCACCACCGCCTTCCGGTCTTTTCCATAAATCTTCCTGAAATTTGGCCAATCCGTCTATCTCTTCGAGCTTTGCTGTTATGCTATCCTGAAGTTGCTGTATGTAGTTATAAAACTTATCTTTCATTTATCCTCAATTATATAAACCAATTGGTTTTTTAGTAAAGTTAAATCCGTTCTTGCGTTGATTTTTACAGCGTCTGAGGTCATTTCTCTTAAGGTGTCCACAACCTGACTTTCTATTTTTGTCAAGCACTCTTTGAACATGAATCGACCTACTTCATTGTTGTGTAGGTCCATCATTCTTGACAATTCTCGATTGGGAAAGGCTGCCTCGTGCCAATCCGTTATTTTCTTTGTCCATGTTAAAACTGATTCAACCTTTTTTTTCCAGCTAAAACATTTTTTTGCAATTAAATAATTCCAAAAGGCATGTCTAAAAGCATTGGCCGGACCGTTTTTGTAATGTTCTCGTCCATAGAGCTTGGTTGAGATGGCCATACATTTGTTGGTTGCTGAAATCGTAGGAAACACATAAAGAGGAGATATAAAACATAACTTGACCAAAGTCCAAAAGCTTTTTAAACTTATCCTGTTCCATATTTTCAAAATGTTGGTCATTTTAAATCAGGATTTTCGAGTTCATATAATTCCATGTCCAAAATCTTTCCATTGCCAGTTTCGTGTTCTTTCAATAATGTTCGTCTCCATTGAAACCCATTTTTCACTGCTATTGTTTTACTCCCAATGTTGCCGTCGTGCACTATGATTTGCAATGTCTTCAATGTTATGTCCCCGAAACACCAAGAAATCAAATGTTTTATGCAGGTTGTCATTATTCCTTTGCCCTCATATTGGTAACCAATACAGTAAGCCAACTCACCTTGATTTTGCTGGAAATTCAATTCTTTTACATACATCAACCCAATAATGGTTCTATTTGTATTTTCTTTTAGAGTAAAAAGAAACTCTTCCTTTGCTACAAATTCTTTCACCTTTTTAGAAACAAAAAACTGTGCTAGCGTTGGGTTAAGATTTTGTTCTACGGTTTTTGGAAAATAATCTTTAAGTCTTTCTTCATTGGAAACCACAAAGTCACAGATGCGCCAAGCATCCTTTTCTTGAATGGGGCTTATGCTGTAGTTTTCAAATTGGATTTGCATTGCAAGATGTAAAACTTATTCTGAGTATTCTTTCACAGCATCGATAAAAGCCTTGGCATTTTCTATTGGAATATGAGGTAAAATGCCGTGGCCTAAATTTGCCACGTATTTGTTCTTACCAAACTCACGAATCATTTGAGTGACCATCCTTTTAATTTCCGAAGGAGGAGAGAGCAATCGGGCAGGATCAAAATTTCCTTGCAATGTGATGTTGCCGCCAGTAAGATAACGCGCATTTTTAGGCGAACAAGTCCAATCTACGCCAACAGCGGAAGCACCGGATTGAGCCATTTCACGAAGTGCAAACCAACATCCTTTTCCAAAGACGATTACAGGCGCTTCATCTTTTAAGGCGTCAACTATTTGTTGAATATACTTCCAGGAAAACTCTTGATAATCTATGGGAGAGAGCATTCCTCCCCATGAATCAAACACCTGCACTGCATTAACACCTGCTTTTACTTTCGCTTTTAGATAGGCTATCGTTGTGTCCGTTATCTTTTGAAGTAACTGATGGGCCGCTTCCGGCTCCGTAAAACAAAACCCTCTTGCTTTATCAAAGCTTTTGCTCCCTTGCCCCTCCACACAATAACATAAAATGGTCCAAGGAGAGCCAGCAAAACCAATAAGTGGAATTTCATCTTCCAATTTTTCCTTGGTTTGGGAGATAGCGTCCAATACATAGCCCAAAGATTGTTGGATATCCGGAATGATAACGCTTTCCAAATCTTTTTTAGAGCGAATGGGATTGGGCAAATAGGGTCCAAAATTAGGCTTCATTTGGACTTCGATGTCCATTGCCTGTGGAATCACCAAAATATCACTGAATAAAATGGCAGCGTCCATTCCATACCTTCGAATGGGTTGAACGGTTATTTCTGAGGCTAATTCGGGTGTCTGACAACGGGTGAAAAAATCATATTTTTCCTTTAAAGCCATAAATTCTGGGAGATATCGTCCAGCTTGACGCATCATCCAGACTGGAGGTCTGTCAACGGTTTCACCTTTTAAGGCTCTCAAAAACAAATCGTTTTTAATCATGATGTTTAAAATGTTTTATGACTTGTACCAACACGTTTTCTACCGTTGGTTTGTTAGCAATTATAATTTGATCAGCATGTTTTCTGGCTTCTGCGGAGGTTGTCGCTCCAATGCAAAAGGCCAGGTTTTGCTCAATGTGGTTTTCTTGTGAATAACTGTGAACCCCGCTTGGACTAAAGAAAAGGACCGCATCAAAAGTTCTATTGAATTTTTTTGGCTTGAGATGAGTCTTGTATGTCCGAAGTTCTTTATACCGAACATTATTTTTTTCTAATAATGCTGGCAGCTCATCTCTTCTTAGGTTTCCTGTAAAAAACAAAAAATCATCTTTTCTGCAATTTTCTGCTATAAATTCACCCAATTCTGCTGCATTTTTGGCTGTTTTTATAACTTTTACACCATTTTCTTCTAAAAAGAATTTTGTTTTATCGCCTACACAATAAGCTTTATATTTCGAAAAGTTGGACTCGTTAGAATTACTTAGAAAAGCCTTAACGGAATTTTTGCTTGTGAAGATTAGATTTGAATAATCGGTTGGAATTTCAAAATCGAGGAATTCAAATTCAAGCGCATTGTACTCCACAAAACCGATATCCGAATTCAGTAATAATTCTTTTTGAGACGGTGTGAGTATTTTAGTGGAGAGCACTGTTTTCATTTCGTAAAGCCTCCATTAATTTGTTTCCTCCCTTATCCAAAATTTCATTGGCGCAGGTTTGTCCCAGATCTTTTGCTTTGGACAGTGGAATATTCTTTTCAACACCTATTTTTTCTTTCCCATCCAGGGAAAACAAAACCCCTTTAAAATAAACTGATTGGTCTTTTATGGTTGCTAAGGCCCCAATTGGAGCCGTACATCCACCTTCAAGAGTTCTTAAAAACTCGCGTTCAATTCCTGTTGCAATTTCAGAATCGGAATGATTGAGTTTTTGCAAAGCTTGTTTGGAAAAGTCATCATTTTCCTTAGAAACCACGACCATGGCACCTTGTGCGGGTGCTGGAACCATCCAGTCAAGTACCAAGGCATCTTTTGGAAGTAATTTTATCCGTTGTAAACCAGCTTGTGCGAAAATGGCCCCATTCCAATCGTTCTCAATGAGTTTTAGAAGACGGGTGTTAACGTTCCCTCGTAAATCTACTACTTGATGATTGGGATATTTATGTAACCACTGTGCTTTTCTTCGTAAACTTCCTGTTGCAATTGTGGAAGGTTCATTCGGTTCCAAAAACCCCAACCCTTTATGAACAAGTATATCGTGTGCTATAGCTCTTTCCAAAACTGCCACTTGCACAACCCCCTTTGGTAATTGTGTAGGAACGTCTTTCATAGAGTGCACGGCAATATCAATCTGACCTTTTAGCAATGCAATGTCCAGCGTCTTCGTAAAAATTCCGGTAATCCCAAGTTCATAAAGCGGTTTGTCCAAAACTTGATCTCCTGTCGACTTTATGGGAATCAAAGTGGTGTCATAGCCAAGTTCTTCAAGTTTGCCCTGAACGGTATGCGCCTGCCACAAGGCAAGCTCACTATCGCGAGTGCCGATTCTTATGATTTTGCTCATTGCGAATCGATTTCTAACTTAAA
Organism: Flagellimonas rhodophyticola; assembly: GCF_049332665.1. Classification (NCBI taxonomy): domain Bacteria; kingdom Pseudomonadati; phylum Bacteroidota; class Flavobacteriia; order Flavobacteriales; family Flavobacteriaceae; genus Flagellimonas; species Flagellimonas rhodophyticola. Next base: position 832,925 of record NZ_CP186326.1, read on the forward strand.
CACCTTTTGGATAAGCGCCAAACTATCTTCTGTATCAACCTCCGAACTCTTTAAATGGTTTGCAAATTGTTTGGTGATTTTTTGAATTATGCGCTCAGAAATAATCTCTGCTTGATCTTGATTGAAATCAGATAGCTTTTTAGAATGGAAGTCAATTTCCTCGGCCTTCATGGTCTTCAACTTTTCTTTGAGGGCATTAATAACGGGGGCAAATTTCCTGGTTTCCAGCCATTTCAAAAAATCCTTTTTAACCTGCTCTATTATTGTCTCGGCCTTGGGAATAAATGCCTTTCTTTTGGCCAAAGTATCATCCGTTATCTGGGAAAGTTGATCTAGATGGACAAGCGAAACATTATCGAGTTCCATTACATCATCCGATACATTTTTCGGAACAGACAGATCTAAGATGAGTAGCGGTTTTTTGGGATAAATCAGAGCTTTAGAAACAGTAGGCAATTGCGCACCAGTGGCCACTACCAAAATATCCGTCTTCCGGATTTCTGTTTGAAGGTCGCCATAATCCTTTACCGTAAGTTGAAACTTTCCTGCAATGGCCTCCGCCTTTTCTCGAGTTCTATTGATTAAGGTGATATGGGAATTGTTCGAATGTTTGATGAGATTTTCGCATGTGTTCCTACCTATTTTTCCAGTCCCAAAAAGAAGAATGTTCTTTTCGGAAATATTGGAAACGTTATCCAAAATATATTTTACTGATGCAAAAGCTACCGATGTCGCACCCGAAGACAATTCCGTTTCATTTTTAATACGCTTGCTGGCTTGTATCACAGAATTGCATAAGCGTTCTAAAAACGGATTGGCCATTTGATGTTTTTTAGCTCGATAAAACCCCTGTTTGATCTGGCTAATGATTTCAAAATCTCCCAAAATTTGGCTGTCAAGTCCTGTCCCGACCTTGAACATGTGAGAAATAGCATCATGATTTTTATAAACATATGCCACTTCCTGAAACTCTTCGACACTTCCTTGAGTCTGGTCGCAGAGCATTTTTATAAGTTGAAAGGGATGTTGGGCGAAACCATAGAGTTCAGTGCGATTGCATGTGGAAATGACAAGAAGACCGTCAATGCCCAACGCTTTGGCTTGTATCATTATTCGATCTATGGCCGGAATATCCAAACTGAATTTTCCCCGAACCTCGGCATCAGCTTTTTTATAGCTAAGGCCAACGGCATAAAAAGAATTATGTTTTGAAATATGATAACTCCTCATAAAGGATTAAAAATCGCACCACAAAAATAGACGCACTGTTATACAAAAAATAACGCTAGAGGAACAATTAATAACTGCTCCCGTACTTTTAGATGTGTTTTTAATCAAAAAATTGCATAAACACCGCATTTATTGATATTTTTGATGAGGAATTGTCTAATTTAGAATGGTTACAAATAAATTGTTTTGATTCTTTTGAATAGTATTTAATATGAAAAGTATCGCCAAAGGTTCATATGAGGAATTTTTAATCGAAGATGGATTTTATGTGCTTAAAATTCAGAACGATAGCCAAGAAACAGAGATGGTTGAAAGGGAGATCAATAGCTCTTATATACAGTTTCATTTTTGTTTAAAAGGGAGGGGACAATTTCAATTTAATGAAGGTAATTATCAACTTGAGGTCTCCGAAGAAAACTCCCTCTTGCTCTACAATACCCAAAAAGACCTACCGCTTAACCTTCGAGTTTCACCAAATTCATGGTTATTATCCGTTATTATGACAATACGGCAATTTCACTCACTTTTCTCTTCAGAAGCAAACTATATTCCATTCCTCAGCGATGGGAACAAAGAGAAAAAATACTATTCCCAGGAGGTTGTTACCCCGACCATTGCTGTGGTGTTGAGTCAAATCATGAACTACAACCTACACCCTTCTATCAAAGAATTGTATATAAAGGGGAAGATATATGAATTGATTTCTCTGTACTTTAACAAAACCCCGGATGCCGACCTGGAACAATGTCCATTTTTGGCAGATGAAGATAATGTTAGGCGAATTCGGATGGCCAAGGAAATTATGATTTCTCGAATGGCCGAACCTCCTACGCTGGCTGAGCTTTCCAAAGAAATTGGGCTAAGCTTGAAGAAATTAAAAGAAGGATTTAAACAAATTTATGGAGATTCGGTTTATGGTTTTTTGTTTGACTACAAGATGGAGTATGCCCGAAAAATGTTGGAAACTGGAAACCATAATGTGAATGAGGTAGGACTAAAAGTTGGATACAGCACCGCGAGCCATTTTATCACTTCCTTTAAAAAGAAATATGGCACTACACCCAAAAAATATTTAACTTCAAGCGCTTAAAACCACACCATGCGCCCAATAAAGTTCTCACTGCTAGCCTTTTGTTTCGTTTTGATTGTCAATGCCCAAGAACCTATCAATATACAGGAAGGGGCAAAAATGCCAGACCTTGTATTGGTCTTTACCAAAACAGCAGGTTATCGACACCAAGCTATTGAAAAAGGCGCACGTACATTACGGCAAATAGGCAGAACCAATGGATTTATAGCCCTTCAAAGTGAATCAGCAGAGGATTTTAATGCTTTAAACTTGAGGAATTTTAAACTGGTGATTTTTTTAAATACTACCATGGACGTCCTCAATGCCCAACAGCAAAGGTCTTTTGAAGGCTATATTAAAAATGGCGGAAGCTTTATGGGGATTCATGCTGCAGCAGATACGGAATACGATTGGCCATGGTATGGGAAATTGGTAGGAGGATATTTTGAAAGCCATCCGGAACAGCAAAAGGCCAAAATTGAGGTGGTGAATAAAAACCACCCTGCCACAGCGCATTTAAAGGACGAATGGATACATTTTGATGAATGGTACAACTATAAGAACTTAAACCCAAAGGTAAATGTGCTTATGAAATTGGATGAATCCAGCTATAAGGGAGGAACCAATGGAAGTAACCATCCCATAGCTTGGTATCATGAATTTGATGGCGGAAGAGCTTTTTATACAGGATTGGGTCACACAGAAGCTTGTTATGATGATTCGGATTTTAAGCAACACTTACTTGGAGCCATTGAATGGTGTTTAAGGAGAAAGTAAGGTCGGCCTCGCCACAATAATCCCAATATTGCTTTTAATTTTTTTGAGATAATCCACTAGGGGTTCTTTGGTAATTCTTACCGACCCGGAAATGGAAGCATGGAGTAAATGTATTCTTCCATCAGCTTCACGAATAGCAATTCCTGTGTGGGTTACATCAAGTCCTTTTATGGAAGTGGCTAAGGCAATAATATCTCCTGATTGAATCATGTGTTCGTTACTCGCAATTTGATCTTGAACTAAAATGCAAAGACTTTCTTTAGCCAATTCAGCTTCTGCTTCGAGAATGGCAGCATAGTTTTCTTCCTGTTTTAAAAAAGGGTAGAGATTTCGATGTGTGCCCATAAAATTAATGGCCTTTTTGTGCTCAATACCACCTAGGTCAGTGGTTATATCTTTGACCAATCCTTTTTGTTCGTTATTGCGAATCCAGTCGGTAAAGTAATGTAAGCGAGAAGAGTAGCCATTTAACACGCCATTTCTATACCGAATGGTTTCTAAATTATTCGTGAAGTTAACAAAATCAATCTGTTCTTTTTTTATCATTGACGTAAACGCCAAAGCATTCTCAACAAAGGTGGTGCAATCCAGTCCTCTAAGGTTGATTACCAAGGTTTCGGTTTCACCTACTTCCAAGGTTTTTTCAACATATGGAATATCCAAAAATAATTTGCCAACGAATACTAAACTGTCCCCCAGGTTTTCTCCGTTAATCTGGCGCAACTCATCCATTCTAGAAACGAAAAGTGAAGAATCTAAAGGAGTACACGTTATCTGCGCATTATTGGAGATTGAGAAAGCGAGAAATAGGCAAAATATGATTCTCTGAAGCATCTGACTTTGAATATATCTTTCGAAATTAGGATTATCTATGAAATTATAAGGAAACAAATTAGGGAATCAAATGTTAAATCATATTCAAGTAGTATTTTTATCGCCGCTACTAACAAAACTGTTCTCTCTGCTATGAAAGGAGTATTATTGGTCAATTTAGGTTCCCCTGACAGTCCAACTGCAAAAGATGTAAAACCCTATTTGGATGAATTTTTGATGGATGAACGCGTCATCGATACTCCAAAATGGCTTAGAAACATCATTGTAAGAGGTATTATTCTTCAAACCCGACCTAAAAAATCTGCAGAAGCATATGCCAAAATATGGTGGGAAGAGGGTTCGCCTTTAATTGTTATTTCAGAAAGATTTACAAAAAAGGTCCGCGAACAGACGCACATGCCAGTTGCCCTAGGTATGCGTTATGGTTCCATGAGCATTAAAAATGCACTTCAAGAATTGAAAGATAAAGAGGTTAATGATGTGCTGTTGGTGCCTTTATATCCTCAGTATGCCATGAGCTCTTTTGAGACGGTCGTTGTAAAGACCATGGAGCAGCAACAGGCCCATTTCCCAGAAATGCATCTGACTACATTACCAGCTTTTTATGGCAATTCAGATTATATAAAAGTATTATCTGATAGTATTTCCGAAGGGCTTAAAGACTTTGAATACGATCATATCCTATTTTCATATCACGGTATTCCGGAACGACATATCCGAAAATCAGACCCGACCAAGTTTCATTGTAAAATTGATAACAGTTGCTGCACAACTAATTCTGTGGCCCATCATACCTGCTATAGGCATCAATGTTTTAATACCACGGAAAAGGTAATATCGCATTTGGGATTATCAAAAGACAAGACCAGCATTTCTTTTCAATCCAGATTGCCCAATGACCCCTGGCTAAAACCATTTACTGATTTTGAGTTTGAGCGATTGGCTAAAGAAGGCAAAAAAAGATTGGCTGTTATTACCCCAGCGTTTGTAAGTGATTGTCTGGAAACTTTGGAAGAAATTGCTATGGAAGGCAAAGAACAATTCCAAGAAGCAGGTGGGGAAGATTACATTCACATTCCGTGTTTGAATGATAGTGAAGCTTGGGTTTCACTAATGGTTAAATGGGTCAACGAATGGGAATCCACCGAAACTTTGCCGGTGTAAATGGCAAAAATATCTTCAGATCAATTAGGCGTTGAACCCATCGGAAAATTGCTGATAAAACAGGCAGTACCAGCCTCTATTGGCATTTTGGTCATGTCGCTTAATGTTCTGGTTGATTCAATTTTTGTGGGAAACTGGATAGGTTCAATTGCTATAGCGGCCATTAACGTTGTACTTCCCGTTTCATTCTTTATTGCAGCCCTTGGAATGGCCATTGGCATAGGAGGATCCAGTATTATTTCCCGTGCATTGGGTTCCGGAGAAAAAGAAAAGGCGCTTAAAACATTCGGAAACCAAATTACCCTAACAATTTTGGTGACCACCAGCATGGTGGCATTGGGACTTTACTTTGTAAACGATCTTATTCCTGCTTTTGGAGGTAAGGGCGCAATTTTTGATCCAGCAAAAATCTATTACACGATAATACTTTATGGGGTGCCATTCTTGGCACTTTGTATGATGGGCAATACCGTAATCAGGGCTGAAGGGAAGCCAAAATTTGCGATGATTGCGATGATTATCCCATCCGTCGGCAACTTGTTTTTGGATTATTTGTTCATTTATGTTTTTGATTGGGGAATGCACGGAGCGGCTTGGGCAACCACCGCTGGGTATCTGCTGTGTTTTGGATACATCCTGTACTTCTTCCTTTCAAAAAACTCCGAACTAAAAATTGGAATTCCTCATTTTGGATTGAATGCTTCAATTCTGCAAGAGATAGGAGCACTTGGTTTTGTTACCTTGGCAAGGCAGGCCGTTACCAGCATCACATATCTATTAATGAACAATATATTGTTCAATTTGGGAGGAGAGGCTATGGTTGCAGTGTATGCCATTATAGGAAGAATGTTGATGTTTGCCTTCTTCCCGGTTTTTGGTGTTACCCAAGGATTTTTGCCGATTGCAGGATTCAATTACGGTGCGCTTAAATATGACCGCGTAAAGCAATCTATATACACGGCTATTAAATATGCGGCTTTTGTAGCTACGTTGGTGTTTGTTGTACTTATGATTTTCCCAGACGCTTTTACCTCATTGTTTTTGAGCAGCAGACCAGATTTGCCACCTGAAGAACTGGCCACCAATGCTTTTGTAATGGAACACGCACCTATGGCTATGCGTTTGGTATTTGCGGCCACACCAATTATTGCTTTGCAACTTATAGGAGCAGCATACTTTCAAGCCGTTGGGAAAGCAATTCCCGCCTTGCTTTTGACCTTGACTAGGCAAGGCTTCTTTTTTATCCCACTGATTTTGATACTTCCAAGTTTTATGGGCGAATTGGGAGTCTGGCTTTCATTTCCAATCGCAGATGTAATGGCGACCATTGTGACCGGATTCTATCTCTGGAAAGAAATCAAGACAAAATTGGTGCCCAGGGCGTAAACGGTTTACTGGTCGATTGAAGCAGCAGCCTTGCTTATTATTTTCCATTCGCCTTCCAATTTTTTCAAAAGAAAAATATCAATAAACAACAGATTTTTAGAAGGGATTGAAATTTCTGCCTTAGCACTGGCAATATTGTTGGCGTAGTCCACATTCAAGATTTTTCCGAATCTCCCGTTGAACTTCCCCTTTTCCCTGTTCTTAAAAAGATTGGCGTATTCTTCTGGTGAAAGTACCCAAAGTTCTTGGTCTTTTTTAGAGAGAAACAAATCCGCCTTAGGATAAAATGCTGATACAATCAATTCAAGATCATTATGCGAAGATCCATCAAGATATTTTTGAATAGTTTCTCGTATTGCAACTTCTTCAGATTGGGCTGTTGCAGTTATCAGAGAGCATAAAAGAGCAATTGTTAGCATACGTTTTCGCATAGTTGTTTTGAATTTAATGTAGAGGTGTTATCTGAATTAATTTTCCATTGTCCTCATCGGTGAGGATATATAATTTGCCATCTGGGCTTTGCCGGGCTTTACGAATGCGTACTCTGTCATCTAGGAACAGTTCTTCCGCACTTTTTATAGTATCATTCTCCACTCGGAATCGCCATAGACTACCTCGAGAGAGACCCGGTACAATCAGATTGTTTTTCCAATGTGGGAATTCGTTGCCTGTATAGAAAACGAGTCCGGTTGGGGCCACGGTATGATGCCAAAACCAGACAGGAGGAGTAAAAGTCACATCCTCTAACTTGGGAGGAGTATAATCGGCACTTCGTAATTTTCCAGAAGTGACATTGGGCCAACCATAATTGGCCCCAGCTTCTAGAATATTGATTTCGTCACCTTGAATAGTGCCGTGTTCACTGAACCATATTTTACCCGTTTCTGGCTGAACGGTTATTCCTTGGGCAGCGCGAATTCCCATGGCATAAAGTCCGGGAACTGCATCTTTTCCGAAGTCGGGATTGTCGGTTGGTATACTGCCATCTGGATTTATGCGATAGATTTTCCCTCTTTTATCTCTTATATCCTGTGCTATGGGAATCTCAGGTTCATCCCTTTCCCAAAACAATCGTTCGCCAATGGTCACATAGAGCTTTTCATCTGGCCCAAAAACCATTCCGCCACCATAGTGATAATATTCACGAGTGTAAGGCGCTGCCTCTATCAAGGTCTCATGGGCATAAAGTGCATCGTTTTCGAGCTTGGCCCGAACTACTTTGGTAGTTGTTCCAAAGGCATTGTTTTTGGCTGCATAGCTGAAATAGATCCAAGGTTGTGTTTTAAAATTTGGGTCGATTAAAACCTCGAATATCCCAGAATTGTCACCAAAATGAATAGCACGTATGCTATCTGTTAAATCAGAAGGAAATCCTTTTACAATATGTTTTTCTTTGGAATGCAAGTCAACCCGCACCAGGTTACCGTCCTTTTCAGAAATTAATGCCTCCTTTTCAGATAAAAATGAAATGCTCCATGGATGATTGAGCCCATCCAATACAATTTGCTTTGAAGGGACAAACGAAGTTGGCTTTGTGTTGGAATCTTTTTTATGACTTTGACAACCTATTAAAAGAACAAACAGACAATAAACAAGTTTCTCCATGAGCTATGATTTTCATGCAAATGATGAAAACTTAGGTCTGTTTTTCTTTAATAAACATGATTCTTTAAACGAAAAAGAGCTTATTTTCCCTTAAACTTATTCCTGTATTGAGTGGGAGTCAATTGTGTCTTTGCTTTGAATGCAAGATTGAAAGACGTTACGTTTCCAAAGCCACAATCGTAAGCAATTGCTATTATTTTTTCATTTTGGAGACTTGAATCTGTCAGGAGAACTTTGGCCTTTTCAATACGATAACTGTTTACAAAATCCGAAAAGTTGGTTTGCTCGTTTTCATTGATAACCTGAGATAACTTTCTAGGGGAGATCTCCATTTTTTTGGCTATGCTCTCCAAGGAAATCGTGTTTTCCAAAAAGACTTGTTGGTCAATAAACAAAGTTTTTACCTGCTCCATCAATCGTTCCGAAGCGGATGAATCCAAGGTTGAGGTATTGTACTTGCCCAATTGAAAGGCATGCTTTTGAAGAAAGAGAAAAGAGAAAATATAAATCAAAAGTGAGAAGAACAGAGCACCCCCTATGTAATAGGAAAATATTCCGGCCAAATTGCCCATATAAAATACCCAGATAAGTCCAACACCCAGCACCAAATTCCTGAACCATTTTGCCCGTTGTTGATGCACTTTACCCTGGTATTGATAGAAGATCTTGAAAGACAAGCCAACGTATACCGCTAAATGGCCAAAAACCATCAAATAGATGATATAGGAAGTCAATGAACCAGTGTTGGGAATAAAATCACATAGCAGGGCAAATAGAGCAAAAGGAACCAAATGGAGATAATCCTTTCGTGGAATTGTTTTTAATGGTGATAATAGCACCTTCCCATAAAACCATAAAAATGGACCTGTTAAGAGAATTCCGGAAAGGCCAAGATTTCGTTGCCAAGGCTGTAAATCCATATAGACGTTAAGAACCGACTTGCCGATACGAATGGTCAATCCTAAAATCACAAAAGCAAGAAAAAAAGTTGCATTTCCATCCTTTCTCTTGAGTGTAATAAGGTATATACAGATGAATAGGGCTTGGGCAATTCCCAAGCAGCTTAAAACCAATATTATGGTCTCTTTGTCCATCCTTCAAAAATAGAAAGTTGGAAACAAATAAAATTCGCATTCCATATATAGTTGTTATTTTTAGCAAAAGACAATGTAGCAATGAGATTTTTTAGTTTGATTTTAAGTGTTTTACTAATGGGCTTGGTTGGATGTTCTGAGAAAAAAGTGGAAAAAAAGGAGTATCAACTATTTGTGGGAACCTATACAGATGGGGATAGTGAAGGCATCTATAGATTTACCTTTGATGGAAATACAGGAACATTAAAGAATAAAACCTTGGCCGCTGTTTTGCCTAATCCATCTTTTGTAAAGATTTCCAAGGATAAACAGCATTTGTATGCAGCACAAGAAACAGCTGATTTTGACAGCTTGGGCGGAGGCGTAACGGCATTCAAGCTAATGGATGGTAAGTTAGAGCTTTTGAATAGTATGGGAACGGCAGGGAAACATCCTTGTCATGTAGCACTTTCAGATGATGGATTTCTAGCTGCTTCAAATTACTCTGGCGGGAATGTTTCTATTTTTAAGCTGAAGGAAGATGGATCGTTGAGTTCAGATCCTCAAATTCTGGATCATAAAGTACTTGATACGGCAAAAACTTCTCATGCCCATATGGCAAAATTCAATGGAGATCAGCTTTTGGTTGCTGATCTGGGACTGGATGCAGTCAAGCAATACACAAAGCAGAACGGTTCTTTTGTGCCTTCGGAACAAGCTTCTCTTGATGTGGCGGAAGGCGCAGGCCCAAGACATTTTGTTTTAGGAACCGGGGAACAATTTCTTTACGTCATTAATGAATTAAATTCAACTATTACCGTTTTTCAAAAGGCTGAGAATGGTGCATATTTGGAAGGCGAAACACAAAGTACTCTAGCTTCAGATTTTGAAGGAGAGAGCTTTTGTGCCGACATTCATATTTCAACTGATGGTAAGTTTTTGTATGGATCTAATCGCGGAGAGAATACTATTGTGATTTTTGCTATTGACCAGGGTTCTGGAAAGTTGACCTTAGTGGGAAGAGAATCCGTTCGTGGGGACTGGCCACGTAACTTTACTTTGGACCCTTCTGGGAATTTTCTGTTGGTAGCGAATCAAAGAAGCAATAACATCACCATCTATTCGAGAAATACTGAAAGTGGAACCTTAGAATTCTTAAATGAATTAAAACTTTCAAGTCCAGTTTGCTTGGAATTTTTGGATTAGACCAAGGCATTAATCCAAGTGTTTTTGTTTCATTCTTTGGATAAAATCTGCGGAGGTATAGTAGAGATTTAAATTATTGAAAGAGCTATTTTCATTGTGAACTTTCTTGATCAGGTCCAAGGGGGCTGTTTCCAATTTTCCTGTTGAGCGGCCACTGGCAAAAACAAATAGCTTTCCATCTTGACTTACCCAAGGACACATTTCGTGTGCCTTGGAATTGATAGGTTCTCCAAGATTCTCAGGCTGGGTCCATTCACCATTGATATTGAATGTTATATATAAATCTCCTCTTCCAAGACTTTCATCATACCCCCGGTAAATTAGGTATTCCTCATTTGGGGCTACAAAAGGGTCACCTTTATCCCCTCCTGAATTAATAATGTCCGGTAAAAGCTCAACCTGATAAATGGAATCCGTTGGAATAGCTTTGTAGATGTCTCCTTTAGACCAAATATTGAAATAAAGTGTTCCGTCAGTTGTTAATGAGCTATAATACTCATTGTCCTCTTCCCCAGTTAGTACAACACGAACGGGGTCACTCCAGCCAGAATCTGTTCGTTCCGTATACCAGATTTTACTGTTATCAGTATCTCCTTTTGGACGACTAGAACTAAAATAGATTCGATTTCCATCCGGAGAAAACAGTGGATCATAATCCGAAAACGTACCTGAAAAGGAAGCAATTCTTGGCTCGCTCCAAGTGCTGTCCGGTAACATTTTGGTAAATGTTATATACGCATTTTGAGCAACATCGGTGGTATAATAAAATTCAGTACCATCTGGAGAAAAGGTGCCGTTGTATTCGGTAACAGGGGACATCAATAGTTCTGGTGCCAATAATTGCGGTTGTTCCTGTGGCACTGCACTGAAAAAAGGACCTTTAATAAGATTCGCTGTAGGTTTTTGTTGTTGCCCTTGCTTACAACTTAAAATGAGTAATAACGCAAGGACGGAAAAAGAAAGCTTGTAATTATTCACATTGATATGTTTTTTGATTGAATTCAAAAGAAGTATTGTCGTTTGGCCTTAATGCTCCGTGCCAAGTATCTCTGTACCACTTATTAGGTTCGTCATCAGCTCTGTAATCCGCAGTAAAAAATGAAAAGTTTTCGGTGAAGGTTATGATGATATCTCCTTCTCCATCAGCATCTTGCCAACGACCTGTCATAACATTGTTCTTTAACTTTCCCCAAATTCCTCCCAGTGCATTCTTATGTTTTAAATAATAAGCTCCGGCTATCTCATCTTTGTCAAAAAGAAGGTCGAAACGACCAATTTCGGTGCAATATCTTTTGGAAAATACTTGGTTTTTTTCCTTGGGTTGAACACGACCTTCCAGTTTTGAAATTAAAAGTCGATAGTCTTCCAATTTTGATGCATCCGTAATTTCCATGGTTTCCTGATTCAACAGGTCCATTTGGGAGTCTGTTACGAAATACATCGTGTCTCCATAGATATCAAAAGTGGTTGGAATATCTAATAGTCGGGAAAAGTCCTGCAATTTTTCCGTATTAATGATTTCGATATTTTTTTCATTCAAATGAAAGCGGTAAATACCATTCTGTGCTTTATCTCTTCTGCTATTTACTATTCCGACCAAACTATTGTTATAAAATTTCATTCCATCGATTCCCTTATGTTCGTTGGGTTTATTGATGAGTTCTTTGGAGGCAATATTAAAAATCCGAATCCCGCTGGTATACGAAGCAAAAAAAAGAAACTTGTCATCTTTTGAAATCGCAATTCCGTTGGAGTGTTTAATCTCATCATTGGAGAAAAAGACTTCCAGTTTATCGGTGGATTTGTTGACGGTGTAGATATTATCGCTCTCAGAATCCGTGATATAAACAGCTCCTTTGGAGCTAACTGCAAGATCATTAAGGTAGATAAAATCAGGAACATTCAACCGATAGGATTTAATCAATTTTCCAGAATGAATATTCAACAACAACAGAATGGACTTATTGTTGATTTTTGGAAGACTGTTTCCCAAAGCGAAAAGAGTGTCACCTTTGATGGTCATACCGAACCCAGATAGATAGCCAAATTGGTTATTTGAAATAAAATCTTCTGGATCGGAACCATCAAGATTACATCGAACAATTTTGTTGTGGACAAGACTGTTGAGGTATAGTTTTTTTGATGATTTATGTAGTGCTATACCCTCAGGAACCAAATCTTTTTCGAAGGCAAGCTCAACCGAATTGGTTTGTGCCTGAAATGAAACAGTAACTACCAATAATATCCAGCAGAGTTTTCTCATAAGATTGATTAGGTGCTTCAATTTAAGGGATAAATGCCCCTGTTTTTTTAAAAGATATGTTAAACTAAAATAGCTCAATGCAGGCTGTTAAGTAAAATCAATCCAAAGTTTTAATTCCAGAAACATGCGATGCAACCGCCTTCCATGCATCTTTTCGCTTTATCAGAATATTACTGGATTGGTAAATAGTCTCTGTGCTATCATTGAAAATATGGCCCGTTCCGCAAATTAGTGCAGTTCCATTCGGAAGGATATCCAATCGTTTTATTTCATAAAAGAAGGAATCATTTTCCATGGCATTTTCTTTGATCCATTCCAGCTCTTTGGCTTTATTTGACCATGTACCCCCGGCATCGATCATTTGAAAATCATTTCCTAAAATTCTATCGAGCAATACGGTGTCCTGTTCTCGATATGCTTTCGGCCATTGTACTTCTTTTAGGTTTCTTAATATTTTTTGATCCTCATTATTGATTACCGAGGGTTGAACCAATTCAGGTTCTTGCTGATTGCAGGAAGCGGAAACTGTCAAAACAAATAAAAGTAGCATTAGGTTTTTCATCGTGTATTGATTTAGAAAAAGGTGTATAAATATTTTAAGGTAAAAAGACGGTTGTTAAAACGTGGAAGCGGTAGATCCATCTGAGTGGAATCAATATTATAATCTTGGTTATATACCACATACAGGTTATGGCCATCCCGAAAATTATAGCGCAATCTTGCACTTGTAAAAATTTGATCCTGAATAGAATTGTACTGGGCGGTAAGACTTCCTGAAAGGTGGAGGTCATAGGCCCAATTGATTCTCAGTTGTGGCACATTGATCCATTCGTCAACATTCCGAGTTTTAAAGTTTAGGTAGTTCAGTCTCCAGGAACCTTCCAAAGTAAAATGCTCATTTATACTCCATTCGGGACTTATACGGAACTGAAGATTCTCCCCATCAAAAAAGCTTCCATATTCTGTAGAAATGGGAAGTTTAAATGCGCGCTGAAAACCACTTGAGTAGGATGCCCCATAATAGGTGTAGAAATAATTGCCCTGTGGGATAATGATGTTGTTGGAGAATTGAAGCGGTTCTTGTAGATACTCATACTGGACCTGGCCAAAAACGGTTATTTCATCATTATTGAAAAAACGCCCGGTCCAATGGCTTCGATTGTACCAGGTAAGCACGTCCGAAAAATTGGGGGTAAAATAGAGATCTGAGTTGATGGGCATCCATCTGCGGTATTGAAAGGTATTTTGTTTTTGATTTGTTTTAAATTTTCCATGGTTAAGTCCTAAATAAAAATTATGGTGCTTTTCTCGGAGGAGGAAACCCATGCCGGGCCTAAAATCCTCTCCTGAGAACTCATAGGCCGTTCTATAAAACCATCCATCACGCTTTCTTCTTGCAAATTGGAATGCGAAACGTGAGTTGTCCAATGGGTCATAATCCACATCAGAAAAACTTTCACCCTCCAAAGTGGTGGCCACAGAGGTTATGATGAAGTTTTCATTCCCCACATCTATTACTCCATCAATACCAAGTGCGGTGTTGATATAGTTTTCCCGAACCCGGTTTGTGGCCATAAAACCAATAAAGGACCGGTCGTTAAAAACTTTTCTTCGTAACCGGAGGACTGTAAAGTTTTCGGTTGGCAAGGAAGTATTGTTTATTCTTGTGCCTTCTGTTTGTAATGATAGAAATCCCAGGTCCCAATTTCCAAGTTCCCCAGTGAGTTTTGCTCCACCGATGATAGGTGTCAATTGCCCATTATTGATTCCTATTGTGCGGCTATAAAAAAGTTGGGAGAGGATGCCTGTGTCAAAATCAAAAAGCCCGGATTGTTGCAAAAAGAATTTTCGTCGTTCCGGAAAAAATATGGAGACCCGACCTAGATTCACGATTTGATCATCAATCTCAACTTGCGAAAAGTCGGTGTTCAGGGTAAGGTCCAAAGTCAAATTGGGAGTAATACCATATCGGATATCCAAGCCTACGTCCAATTCGTTAAATGTATCCTTCTCATATTGAAGATTGTTTTGACTAAGTTGATACTGCGTTTGCTTAGACCCTAGAAGATAAGGAGTAATCTGAAGGTCCTTTTTTGGTTGTAGCCCTACAAATCTTACGGGCTTTTTCAAGGAAGGTTTACTATTGGCTCCAGTGATGTTCTGAGGCACTTTTGGGAATGCTAAAAGTTTGTTGTCATAGTTAATGGTTCTTTGGGCAGAAATACCTCCCAGTACTTCTCCATCCCGGATTTCAAACCTTAGATTGGATAATGGAATTTTATATTCGGCCTGCCAGCCTTCATCCGTAATTTGGGTCTTGCCTTTCCAAATCATATCATACGCAGGAGTTGAAGGAGCGTTGCCCAAAGGGACATTATCATTGTAGATGGCATCGTCATACCTACTTCCAGTTGGGTAAATGCTAAAAATGAATGCGTTTTTCCGGGTTCGGTTCGGATCTATCTGAAAGGCAAAATAATCATCTCCATACCAACCATCCCGTACCAGGTTTCTGCCTATGATCTGTTCCGGATTTGGATCTTTGGCATCTAATCCAACATAAAGAAAATCATTGTCGAATGTGATATAAAGTTGGGTAAGGCTATCTTTAGCCCCCCAATCGGGGCGCCATTCCACAAATGGAAAATTCCTGGCTTCTTTCCAGAGGTCTTCGTCCAAAAAACCATCCAATTTAAGTTCCTTGGTAGTCGCATGAATGTTTTCTGTGCTGTTCAAATATTCCTGGGAGACCAAAAATGTTTGGACAAGTAGAAATAAGGTTGCAGCTAGATAGCGCATGGACATAATCAGTTTGGTCAAAACTAATCGTGCACTGTTGTTTAATAAAAATTAACTATGTAAGCCGCGGGAAAAAAAGGGTAAGTCGCTGAATCTAAATATTGATCAATTCTTGAAGATAGGTTCTGCTGAACTTGAGATCATCTCCGGTTTTTAGACGTAGCATTCCATCTCCACTTGTATTTTTCTGGATATGATCAATAAATTCTGAATTGACCAAATAGGATCTATGGATTCGCTTAAATGTGTTGGGACAAACAGATTGGGAAAAAGAACGAAGGCTCTGATACTTAACAAACCTGCCTTTTTGAGTATGAAGAACAATGCAGTTATTACTGGTTTCCACGTACACAATCTCTTGGGGGGCCAAAAGAAACTGTGAACCTTTTTTGGAGACCGATACACGTTTCTTTTCCTGGATTTTTTCGATATCCTCAGGAGTTTTGTCATCCTTTTTTACCTCAACAGAATAGAAGAGCAATGAAAAATAGCAAAGCAAATTCACTGCTACGTTGTTGGTAAGACTCGCATTAAGCATATTGAAACTTGGCGAGGTGCAATTGTATATAGTGGTCATTAGGAAAATCACCAAAACCTGTCCAATTAGAATGTTTATTGCCGAGGCCGAGAGACCGATTCCTCCTTGAATGAAAATGTTTTTTCCTTTGGTATCCACTGCCCATTTACCGGCCCACACCTTAATTTGTTTGGCGGAAACATTCCAAAAGAAAAAGCTAGTAATGGCCAAAATTGAAAGTTCAGAAAAACAGGACATCCCCAAACTTTCTTGGAACATACGCCCTATACCCATGTTCAGAAGCACAAAAATGGAAATTAAGCTTATGCGTTTCGCCATGCTTTAAAAGTAAGAATTCTAATGTTTGATAGCCAAGGTTTTAAGATTTACTTATAGTTATCGGGCTAAATAAAACCGGCTGTCAATTAGATTAACAACCGGCCTCAAGTGTTTATTTGATAATCCCTGATTTATTGTTTTATCTCCGGCTCCACAACTTTTTTGAGTTGCTCGGTCTTTTCTTTTAGCTTTTCTCTTCCTTTTTTAATAGAAACCTCAAGATCATCTAATTTTTCCTCAACCTTTTTGAGTTTTTCTTCTTTTTGGGCTATAATTTCAGGCTCTTCTCCTTTTTCCTTTGCTTCTTCAACTCTTTTCTTAGCATCGTCCAATGATTTTCGACCTCTATTAAGAATTTCCTCATCTTCATTGAGCATGTTTTCAGAGGTCATCAATTTTTCCTTTGCCTGTGAAGCGCGATATTGTCCAAATTCTTTGCCCGACATGTCACCTTTGTTTTTTCCGTAGGCATTTCCTTTGCTTACCTTTTCTCCTTTTTCCTTTGCCTCTTCAATTTCATCTTCCATCTCTTTAATATCTTTCTGCTGATTTTCTTTGATTTTTTCTGCTTTCTCCTTCATTTTCTTACCTTTTTCTTTGGTTTCCTCTTGTACATTTTCAGCAGCGTCTTCAACATCTTTCTTAGCTTTTTTAACCTTTTCAGTCTTTGCCTTTCCTTTTCCTTTTTCTTGGGATTTGCCTTGTGCGTTTACTGATACAACAAGCCCGAACATCATAATTAAAAGCAATACTGGTTTTACTATGTTTTTCATTTTTTCTGGTTTTTGGGATTAAATACTATCCAATTCTTTAATAAGTTCCTCTACCTGCTCCGCCTTTTCGTTTACGACATTGAGTGTTGAGTCAATCGCTGTTTCAACAGCTTCTATTTCCTCCAATTTTTGGTTAAGTTCTTCCTGTTCTTTTTTGGTGTCCTTGCAACCCATGACAATAAAGCCAATCATAAAAATGAAGGCCATTAGTTTCTTAGTCAGCATATTATGTGATTTAATGGTTAATATAATAATATACGGAATAGGACACGGTATGAGACGTTTAGTCACATAATATATACAAGAAGGGGCTGTTGTAAGCGAGCCATCTAAAATGGATGACTTTCTTAGGAGAGACGTGTGAAATAGGATCTAGTCGAACAACGGCCCTACATTTTCAGGGGTCTTACCTCTAACAAACCATGTCATTTTATGTTTTTGGGGCCTTCTTTGCATCAAAGTGTCTGCTTTTCTATCATACCAGACGGCATCAAAATCACTTTTTGTGGTCAAAACTACCCGCCATTCTTGTTGTAAAAGGTTAGCATCTTTGTAATCGGCATTAAGACTGTCCCATTGAATATGTGAAAGAACTTGAGGGTCTAAATGAGCCATAACTTCGTTTTCACTCAAAATAGCCAGCCATATCGGAGAAGAAAGATGTTCTATAGAAAGTCTTTCGTTTTTAGCACCCCACCCAATTTTCAAATCTTGACCACATCGAATAGCGTTGATAAGATTTTGTTTGCTTCCAGAAAGAACTGTACCATCTTTATCTGTTTTTAGCACTACTGTCCAATCATTGGATGAATCTTGGGTTTCTTGACAAGAACATAGGGCAAGTACCCATGCAATCAAGGTAAGTTTTCTCATGATGTTGTTTTTTGTTGATGATTATGCCTTTCCAAAATATACGAAAAGTAAAATCAACAAAAGCCCAAAGACGATGGCTAGGAAGATTTTCCAAAAGCTATAAGGGCGAGTTCCGGATATTTCTCCGTTTTCACCATTTATATAAAAGTTATACTCCTTTCCTTTATAGCGATATGCGCTAACATACACAGGAAGCAAAATATGCTTAAAAGTCTCTTCCGATAACTTCATGTCCATACTGTTTACACGCTGGGTGTCACCTCCAATGTCCTGTCTGCACCACCTCGTTGCAATATCTTTTGCAACATCCTTTGAATGCAGGTGTCCTTCCTTTAAGGGGATGGTATATTTTTCTGTTACGAAACCAGATAGAAAACCACTATCAAAGGGTTGTAGTTTTTTCAAATTCCAACGGGCAATTTTATTGGGAACTCGAACAGAACGCTGTTTTGAAGCCTTGATCAAAGTGTCATCCACAAAACCGGAGACACGACCTGAGGCCGGATACCAACGAGTTTTCCTAACTCGTTGTGAGACCATTTTACCATTGGCATTTCGAACTCTCTTCGTTTCGTAATAATACTCTCCTCTTTGTCCTGTATAGGAAGCGGAGAGTTGAGCATCAAACGTCCAATAGGGTAAATACAATCCTTTGGTAAACTGAGGATCTAAAGCAGCCTTTTTCAATTTATTGGGAGCCCACCACAACTTACTGACCCACTTTTGGAAAATAAGGAATGACTTCTGTTTTTCAATTTGAAAAGGAAGAACTGCTCCTGGCAAAATCCAATCTTCTTTATGGGCATCTTCAATAACCAAGGGCATACTGCAATACACACAGTGTAGGGATTTGTAATTCTCTTCTATATGCTGATTGGCTCCACAGTTCTTGCAATGCAACATGGAAATCTCCTCACTATGTTTCTGCGCACCCATTTCTTGCAAATAGGGATACAGCTCCAATTCCTCAAACCCATTTTCATCAATATTGATCGCCTCATGATGACCGCAATATTCACAACTGATATTTGTGGTTCCAGGTTTGTATTTGAGCTCCGCCCCGCAATTGACACAGGACTTTTTAAGCTCTGTTTTTTGAACTGATGGATCCAAAGATTAGGAATTTGGCAGTGGTGGTGGAGTGTTTCCTCCCAAGAAGGATTTTAATTCTTCTACATCTTTTAAAGCTGTCCAGTTGGCCATACCCTGTTTCCAGACCAAGCTATCTCGATTTATGGTTCTACCCGCGAACAAAGCTTGCAATTGCTCAAATGAAACTGGACCTTGCTGAGCTCCATTAACAGCGTAAAAATATTGAATCGCAGTAGGCATTGGAGGAGGGACAGATGCTCCTGCTTGCTGCATTTGCTGATTTCCACCCATCTGTGGGCTCATCATGCCACCCATTTGTTGGGCCAACACAAATCCCATTCCCATTCCCATTCCTGCTCCAGCAGTACCACCTTCATTTTTGGCAGCTGCTTCAATAGCTTTGGCAGTTTTGAACTTGGTCAACTTGTCCAAATCCAATTTGTCTATTCTGCTGTACTCGAAGATTTCTTTTTTCAAATCCTCGGGCATGGAAACATTTTCGATATAGAATTTCTCCAAGGAAATTCCCACAGATTCGAATTCCGGAGCCATAACTTCTCTACAAGTATCTGAAAGTTCAGAGGTATTGGCTGCGTATAATTCGATGGGAAGATTGGCTTCGCCAACGGTATCCGTGAATCGAGTAGCAATCAAGCTCTTTAGATGTTCATTGATTTCAAAATTGGTGAAATTGTTATCCGTGCCTACTATATCCGTAATAAACTTTCCAGCATCTGAAATTTTGAAGGCATAAGTGCCAAATGCACGTATTTCCACTAAACCAAATCGTTCATCACTTAGGGTGATAGGGTTTTTGGTCCCCCATTTCTCATCAGTAAACAAATGGGTGTTCACAAAATAGACTTCAGCTTTGAACGGAGAATTGAAACCGTATTTCCATCCCTTGAGCGTTGCCAAAATAGGAAGGTTTTTGGTGGTTAGGTCATAAGTGCCCGGGGTAAAGACATCGGCTAATTGTCCCTCGTTGACAAAGACCGCAGTCTGTCCTTCACGAACAATAAGTTTGGCCCCATTCTTAATTTCGTTTTGATAGCGTTCGAAACGATGTGCAATAGTGTCATCTGTGAAATCGAGCCACTCAATTATATCAATAAACTCGTGGGTGAGCTTCTCTTTGATCTTGCTAAAAATGTCCATGGTAATGTGTTTTGTGTTAATGTTTCTAAAGTAAGAAATTGGATGATTACTTCGTTCAATGAATTAGTATAAAATTATCCACATTGTTACAATACACACCAGGAAATGATAGAGGGCATCATTTTTTTCGGAACAAATTCAGAAATCGATTAAATATATTTTGTCTGCGCACGATGACCAGCTCACCCATAATATCCTCTTCCAGTTCTGTACAAGTAATTTCCACAAAGTTTGTTTGAAGCGGAACAACCTTTTCAATGGTTTGATACCCAATGTAAGAGATAACAAGTGTAGTTTCTTTGTATGATGATTTCTTTTCTAGAGCAATTAGAAAATTCCCATCAAAATCTGTTTGGGTCTTGAATTCTGTTCCTTTTACTGCAACTATTGCACCTGGCAATGGGTATTCACTATCCATTACGTTTCCTTTAATTGTAACTGAATCGGCAGCAACGGCCTGCGGAATTATGCGACCCATAATAATTTCTTCTTGGATTACGTGGGTAGTATTAGGAGAAATTTCTTGTGCTGCCAAAGGAGTCCCAATTGTTAAAAGAGAAACATAACCAAGAAGTGCGGCATTTCGTTGAAAATTTGATTGTGTAATCGAAGGCAATGGAGTATTCAATTGTGTGGATTTAAAACGGCCACATAGCTTGTTTCCATTGGAGAGTTTTTGGGATAAAACGACATTGGAAGTTTTGGTGAAATCGATTACTTCTTTTTGACAACTTTTACAAAAAGCACCCTTTTGGGTTGGTGTCATAGCGCTCCAATTTTCGGAACAAGGCTCGGGAATGGTTAGAATTTTACTCATGCTGAATTATTTATTTTAAAACTAATCTTTCAATGAAGTCCTCCAAAGTTGGAATTAGGGAACACGCTATTTGAATGAGTGAACCCTGATAGTGTTGAATATTCGATAAACTTGTATAGTGCTCTCTTACTTTTTCCCTACATTTAATACCGACTAATTCAACATCAAAAAAATGAAACAACTGCTTTCCAAAAAGGGAGTGCTATTGGCTGCATTATGCCTATTTGTTATTCCCACGCAATCCCAAAGAAAAAAGAAAATCCAATCGGTGACCGAGTATCCACAGGAATTGTATTCTAGTCTTGAATATCGTTTGGTTGGACCCTTCCGTGGAGGACGGTCTGCGGCGGTAACTGGAGTTCCGGGCGAACCTAATCTTTTCTATTTTGGAGCCACCGGTGGAGGCGTGTGGAAAACCACTAACGGAGGTCGAACTTGGGAGAACATTTCTGATGGTTATTTTGGAGGAAGCATCGGAGCTGTTGAAGTTGCCAAAAGCGACCCAAATGTTATATATGTTGGTGGAGGTGAAAAAACGCTTCGTGGAAATGTTTCCAGTGGATATGGAGTCTGGAAAACCGAAAACGCAGGAAAGACCTGGTCATTTGCTGGACTTAAGAATAGTCGACATGTTCCAAGAATACGAATTCACCCTACCGATTACAATACGGTTTATGCAGCAGTATTGGGCAACATATACAAACCAACCAAAGAGCGTGGTATTTATAAGAGCACTGATGGAGGTAAAAACTGGAGACAAGTACTTTTTGTAAATGATCAATCAGGAGCTGTTGATTTGACTTTTGACCCAAACAATCCAAGAATTCTATATGCTTCAACCTGGCGTGCAAAAAGAACACCGTATAGTTTAAGTAGCGGAGGAGATGGCTCTGCACTTTGGAAGAGTACCGATAGTGGGGAAACTTGGACCGAGATTTCGAAAAACGAAGGCTTCCCGAAAGACACTTTAGGGATTATAGGTGTGACAGTTTCCCCAAAGAACAGTGATAGAGTTTGGGCCATTGTGGAAAACAAAGCAAAGGGCGGGTTATATCGCTCGGATGATGGTGGAAAAAAATGGACTCAGGTCAATAGTGAACGGAAATTAAGGCAGCGGGCATGGTATTATACGCGTGTATATGCTGACACTGAGGATGAAGATGTCGTTTATGTAATGAATGTGCGTTATCATAAATCCACCGACGGAGGAAAAACTTTTAATACTTTCAATGCGCCTCATGGCGATCACCATGACTTATGGATTTCACCAGAAAACTCCAAGCGGATGATTATTGGTGATGATGGGGGAGCTCAGGTAACTTATGATGGAGGTGAAACATGGAGTACCTATTATAATCAACCAACGGCTCAATTTTATAGGGTGACCACGGATAATGCATTTCCATATCGCATTTATGTGGCTCAACAGGATAATTCCACCATCCGAATAAATCACCGAAGTGATGATGGATCTATTGGAGAAGATGATTGGGAACGAACAGCCGGAGGGGAGTCGGCACATATTGCGGTTGACCCCACAAATAATGATATTGTTTATGGAGGCAGTTACGATGGCTTTTTAACCCGTGTCAACCATAAAAACAACACAGTAAGAGGAGTCAATGTATGGCCGGATAATCCAATGGGGCATGGTGCTGAAGCGATGAAATATCGTTTCCAATGGAACTTCCCCATTATTTTTAGCAAGCATGACCCAAAAAAGCTATACACTTTCTCCAACCATGTGCATTTGAGTACTAATGAAGGTCAAAGTTGGGAAGTGGTGAGTGGAGATTTAACCCGAAACGACCCAACAAAGTTGGTTTCTAGTGGGGGACCTATCACCCAAGACAATACCAGTGTTGAATATTATTGTACCATTTTCGCAGCCAATGAAAGTCCAATTAAAGAAGGACTCCTGTGGGTTGGAAGTGATGATGGGTTGATTCATGTTACCAAAGATGGAGTTAATACTTGGGAAAACGTTACTCCACCGAATATGCCAGAATGGAGTATGGTCAATAGTATTGAACCTTCAGCTTTTGATGAAGGAACTTGTTATGTTGCAGCAACACGATATAAGTTAGGGGATTTTCAACCTTATTTATACAAAACCACGGATTTTGGAAAAACCTGGACCAAAATTACCAACGGCATAAACAACGAACATTTTACGCGAGTCCTTCGGGAAGACCCTAAGCGAAAAGGGTTGTTGTATGCTGGAACGGAAACAGGAATGTATATTTCTTTTAATGATGGAAGAAAATGGCAAAAATTCCAATTGAATCTACCCATTGTACCTATTACTGATTTGGTGATTAAGGATGACAATTTAGTAGTAGCTACTCAAGGGCGCAGCGTGTGGGTGATTGATGATTTAACCATACTTCATCAGCAAAATACCTCAAATAGAAGTTCCTCAGCTTTATTGTATCAGCCTAAAGATAGTTATAGAACCAAGGGAAGTGCAGCCAAAGAACCTTCAAAAACCGAGGGGCAGAACCATCCGAATGGGGTGATTACACATTTCTATCTCAAAGATGTTTCTGAGAAGGATAGCATTAGCCTTACCTACACAAAAATGAATGGGGATACCTTAGCTAGTTATAGCAACTTCACTATCAAAAAAGATAAAAAACTCAAAGTTAAAAAGGGAGGGAACACCCATGTTTGGGATACCCGTGGAAAAGGTGCGGAAAAGCTAGAAGGAATGATTCTTTGGTGGGCCAACCTGAGCGGAGCTAAGGCTGTACCAGGAAATTATAAAGTTCATCTGAATGTAAATGGCTTAAGCCAATCTGAAGAATTCAAAATCCTTCCGGACCCAAGAGCAGAGGTTTCAGTGGCCGATATGCAAAAGCAATATGATTTCATTTCTGATATCAACGGGACTATTGACAGGGCTCATCAATCCATCAAGAAAATCAGAAAAATCAATGCGCAATTAGATGCTTTTACCAAACAGTATAAAGACAATGAGCAGACCAAAGATTTGGTTGAAAAAGCTAAAAAGATGAAAGAAGGTTTTGAAAGTGTTGAGAAGGCATTATATCAAACAAAGAATAGAAGTAACCAAGATCCTTTGAACTTCCCAATTCGCTTAACGAACAAACTTGGGCATTTAAATAGCTTGGTCTCTATTGATGATTTTCCTCCGACGGCTCAAGATATTGCAGTAAAAAACGAACTTTCGGCAAAAATTAAATCCCAGTTGGACACTTTTGATAAGTTGGCAAGTGAAGAATTGCAGGCATTCAATAACGAATTCAACAATCTGAAATTGGATTATTTATTTATTGAAGAGTAGCTAGGTGAAAGGTAAAGGGAATACGGTTATTCCATATATGAATCAAACCCTTTACCTTTAGCCTTTCAACCAAAAGGATGGAAATTTATAATTACATTAAATCCCTACATCTCATTTTTGTGATTACCTGGTTTGCAGGTTTATTCTACATACCTCGGTTGTTTATTTATCACATCGAAGCTTGGCAAAAACCCTCTCCAGATAAGGAAATTCTGTCAGAGCAGTTAAAATTGATGTCCAAAAGATTGTGGTATATCATAACCTGGCCATCTGCTATTTTGTGCACCATATTTGCTATTTGGCTATTGGTGTTGATGCCTGGTTGGTTACAACAATCTTGGATGCACGTAAAATTGGCCTTTGTTGGACTTTTGTTTGTTTATCATTTTAAATGCCATCAGATTTTTAAACAATTACAACGGGATGAGGTGAAATATACTTCACGATTTATGCGCATTTGGAATGAAGTCGCCACTTTGATTCTTTTTGCTGTTGTGTTTTTAGTGATTCTGAAAAATGCCTTCAATTGGATCTATGGTGTTGTTGGAATATTTGTTCTTGCGATTTTATTGATGTTGGGCATTCGATTGTACAAACGTATCCGTGACAAAAACCCTAATGCCTAGGAAAGCCCAAGTTCATTTTCTTCCTTGAGTTTAATATTTGAACCTGAAATGGTCCGATTATTGCTAACTTTAATCCCAAATCCTTCAAGAGATTGTTCAAAAAACTATCACTTCGTTCGCGCATCTTCATAGCCATGATTCTCTTGGTGGTTATTGCGTCGCTCTTGATTGCCGCAGTAACCATTTATCAAAGTAGGGAACAGAGCAAGGACTACCATGAAAACAGGTTGGAACGTAAGGAGCAGCAAATCCATCAAAGTATTTCTTATGTTTTAAAAGAAACTACTTACCCTGTTATTACAGAAAATCTGGAATTCATTTTTCAAGATGAGATATACAAAATCGCGGATGTTCAAAATGTGAACTTCAATATCTATGACCTAGAAGGGCAGTTAATAAAGAGTTCAAGGCGCTCCTTTGAGTTAGATTCCATCTCCAATTGTTTGGATGCTGAAGTATTGAATAATCTAAAAGCAATTCCCAACAAACGCTATATAGAGAAAAAGAAAGCTGCAGGAGATAATTACCAAGCTTCGTATACCTATATCAATGACAGTAAGTTTAAGCCTATTGGCATTATGAACCTTCCTTATTTTGAGGATAATACCTTCAACAATATGGAACTACGCGAATTCCTTTTCCGATTGGGTGGGGTATACTTGATTATGCTTCTTTCGGCCATAGTTTTGGCTTATTTTATTTCCAAATATATTACCCGGTCCCTGCAAACTATTTCCGATAAGATAACCCAGACCGACCTGACCAAAAGGAATGAGAAAATCTATATTGAAAACCCAAGTCATGAAATCGAGAGATTGGTCGATTCCTATAATGGAATGATAGATGAATTGGAAGCGAGTGCGGTTAAACTGGCTCGAAGCGAAAGAGAGCAAGCCTGGAGAGAGATGGCGAAACAAGTGGCTCATGAAATCAAAAATCCATTAACGCCACTGCGATTGACGGTACAAAGTTTTGAGCGTAAGTTTAATCCCGAAGACCCAAAAGCTGAAACCAAGATGAAGGAATTCTCCAAAACTTTGATTCAGCAGATAGACACGTTGAGTAATATAGCATCTGCATTCTCGAATTTTGCTGATATGCCAGCGCAGCAAAAAGAGACGCTGAATGTGGTTAAGATTGTGAAGTTAGCCTTGGAGATTTTTACGGAAGACTACATCCATTTTATTTCAGATGAAAAAGAGATAATTGCAAAATTAGACCGCACACAGCTTATAAGGGTAGTGACGAATTTGGTTAAAAATGCAATTCAGGCGGTACCTGAAGTAGATTCACCTAGGATTCTGGTCACTGTTTCATCAGAACAAAATAATGTGAAGATTTCGGTGGCAGATAATGGTATTGGAATAACCGATGATTATACGGACAAAATATTTGAACCAAAGTTTACCACCAAATCGAGCGGAATGGGTCTTGGTTTGGGTATGGTAAAGAATATTGTCGAAAATTACAATGGCACCATAGATTTTACCTCCCAAGAGGGTAAGGGAACTGTATTTACCGTCAAATTTCCAAAAGAATAAACAAAATTGCTAGCATGAATTACGAGAATATTTATATAGAAGAGGAAAACAATATCGCAACGATTACCATTAATAGACCCAAAAAGCTAAATGCCCTTAACAAAAGAACTATCGCCGAACTTCATACAGCTTTCAAGGAGCTGGATAGGGATAGCGAAACCAAAGTTATAATTATTACTGGCAGCGGAGAGAAAGCTTTTGTCGCTGGTGCTGATATTTCCGAGTTTGCACATTTTTCTGTCAAAGAAGGAAGACAGCTTGCTGCTGAAGGTCAAAAAACACTCTTTGATTTTGTCGAAAACCTGACAACTCCTGTCATAGCTGCAATCAATGGTTTTGCTTTGGGGGGTGGACTGGAATTGGCCATGTCCAGTCATTTTAGAATTGCTAGTGATAATGCTAAAATGGGTCTTCCCGAGGTTTCTCTTGGTGTAATTCCCGGTTATGGTGGCACCCAGCGTCTTCCGCAGCTTATTGGAAAGGGGCGTGCCATGGAAATGATTATGACCGCCGGAATGATGGATGCACACAAAGCCTTGGAGTGCGGATTGGTCAATTATGTAGTGTCGCAAGACGAATTATTGCCACTTTGTCTTAAAATTGCGAGCAGGATATCGAATAACTCCTCGATTGCCATAAAACATGCAATAAATGCCATAAATGCAGGTTTTAAGTATGATGTAAATGGTTATGCTTCAGAAATCGATGCTTTTGGTGATTGCTTCGGCACAGAGGACTTCAAAGAAGGAACCTCAGCCTTCTTGGAAAAACGAAAAGCTGACTTTCCAGGATCATAGCCTTTGGTCTAACCAAACCAGACTATGATGAAAAAGCAATTTATACTGCTTTGCCTTCTTGCGGTAGGTGCATTAATGAGCGCCCAAGAGAAAATGCCAGTTTCCTATGACTTTGGCGAAAAATTTAGTGATAGATACCGATATTCCAATCTTTTGACCATCTCCAATGATGGTTCAGGAGGATATATTTTGGTAAGGGCATACTTTCAAGGCTTAATTCTAAAGCCAAAGGGATATTTGATAGAACAATACAACAGCGATTTAGAACTGGTTTCTGAATACAACTACAAACTTAAGGGGCTAAATTTTGTTGATGGATTTTTTAAAAATGGTCAGCTAAATCTTTTGTTCCTGAATTACAACTACGAACGAGGTCAATATGAATATTGGGTGCACAGCAGTCCCATAATTGCTTTTAATTTTAAGCAAGAAAAATTATTGACCATAGCATCGGAGGAAGTTAGAAATCCAGTAGGTAAAAACTATTACAATCGTAATTTTTCAAGCGGGTTTTCAACGGCAATTCTTTTTAATGAAGAGAAAACTGGCTTTGTTATCAGTACACATCATAAAAAAGGCAAACAGAATAAACATGTCATTCACCTCTATGATACAGCTTTGAACAAACGTTTTGAGCATGATTTTTCACATGAGATCGAGGAAAAGAACTACGCTTTTGAGAATTTAGCCATTAGTGCTGATATGCAAACAGCCTATATCGTTGGGAAAGCCTACTTCAAAAAGAAACGTTTTCGTGTTGAGGAACGTAAATTTCAATATGAATTGATTAAAGTTTCCCAGAATGGAAGCCAAACCCAGTCGTTTGTTGACCCAGGAAAGTACGCAGAGGCGTTATATCCTATAATATTTAAAGACAGACTGGTCTGTGCAGGTTTTTATGCCGATAGAAAAGATAATCGATATAACGGAATTGCCTATTTTGATGTCAATCCAGTTTCCTTAACCATCAATTCCAGAAAATACAATCCATTTTCACAACAGTTTATGGAAGATAAGTTCGGTAGGGATGAAGAAAAAGTAATCAAGAATCTTGTTTTCAAAAGTGTTGAGGTAACCCCCTCAGAAGAAATATTTTTCAATGCAGAGGAATATTTTGTTACCAATAGCATTCAGGTTACCGGTGCGGGACAACGTGTGAAAATAGATCGTTATCACCATAACGATATTGTAAGTGCAAAACTGAACCCAGAAGGAGGTTTAGCCTGGGCCAGAAACATAAATAAGGCAGAGGTTACACAAGGTGACGGTGCTTATGCTTCCTATAGTTCGTATTGCAAGGATGGAAAAACCTATTTCTTCATATGCACCGCTGCGGACAACCCCCAACTGATCAATAATGAACGTCTAATATTTAAACAAGGCTTAAGTAGAAATCGAAATGTCTTTATGATCTCACTGGATGAAAAAGGGATTATGGATTACGAAAAGATTATTGATAATCAAGAAGCCCGATTGCCGCTGATGGTTTCCAAACCTCTTAAAAATTCTGGAGGTGACAATATGCTTTTTTATGCGAAAAGAGGCAGTAAAAAGCAATTAGTGAAAGTGACTTTTGGACAATAATCTTCTAGCGCATAATTCATTACACTTAAAAGTCAAACATTTTTCGGGTAATTTTCTTACAAAGAATCCTTCAAAACCAGTTTTTATCAATTCGGCAAAGCCATACATCCAACAGCAAGGCATAATGATCAAATACACATTAAAACTGCATACACGCATATATAATTTTGCCTCATAACCCATAAAAATCAATATTATGAGACTTTTAAAATTATTTAATGCAGCCTTGCTTTGCGCGGCAATTACACTTACATCCTGTTCTGGAGAAGACGGTACGGATGGCTTGGATGGGGGCCCAGGTGCCCCAGGCTTAAATGGAACCCCAGGAACAAATGGCGACGATGGTGTTAACTGTTGGGACCTTAATGGAGATGGTTTAGCTACCATTACAACTGATGATGATACCAATGAGGATCGCAATGGCGATAATGAAGTTAACAGCTTGGATTGCCAAGGAGAAACTGGTGAAACGGGCCCAACAGGAGAAGTTGGGAATGCAAACGTTCAAGCTTTTGTTTATCACGTAAACGATTTGGTAAATGCAGATTATGACACTCTTAATATTCCGTTAGATGTTTACATCGATGTTGAGAATGATGACATCTCAAACTATGCCTATCTTGTTTATTTGGAAACTACAAATGGTCTAATCTATTCCATACCAGGCCACGGCAGTAACAACACCCATTATGCTAGGGTATTTGTGGACCCATCAAATGTCCAAATTGTTGTTCAATTCTATAATCTAGATGATAATGACTTCCTAGTTCCTCAAAATTTATACGAAAACATAATTGTTGTGGCTGTAGAGGTTACTAATAATTTTAACAATGGAGGAGGGCAAACCGTAAAAGGGAGCTCAGAGGGAATCGAGGAAGCCTTAAAAGCAGCGGGTGTAGATGCCAATGATTATGATGCGGTTGCAACATATTACGGACTGTAATTTCAACAATTTTTTTGGCTCAATGAGTTAGCATACTTGACCCCAAATATTGTGAAGCCGAGCTTTCGCTCGGCTTTGCGTTTTTATATGAATATAAGTTTTCAACAGTATCTCTTATATTGGAATAAATCCATAATTTTGGAATAAATCCAATATATGAAATCAGAAAACCTACTCAAGGGCCGTGGAGCTCAGAAGAATACCCCCAACAAATTCTTACAACATGTCTATGAAATGCGAGAGGATTTTTTGGAATTTTGCAGATTAGAGGGAGAAGAGGCTGAAAAGAATAAAACAGAATACATTCCCATTTTCCCAAAGACCATTGTAAACAAGGTGGACAGC
Organism: Flagellimonas rhodophyticola; assembly: GCF_049332665.1. Lineage (NCBI taxonomy): Bacteria > Pseudomonadati > Bacteroidota > Flavobacteriia > Flavobacteriales > Flavobacteriaceae > Flagellimonas > Flagellimonas rhodophyticola. The sequence goes on from NZ_CP186326.1 coordinate 863,043, forward strand.
CCTGATGTTGGAATGATGTTTTCAATGAATCCTTATCAAGGCTGCGAACATGGGTGTATTTATTGTTATGCCCGAAACGCCCATGAATATTGGGGATATAGCGCTGGTTTGGATTTTGAGCGTAAAATATTGGTTAAAAAGTCTGCTCCTGAGCTGCTGGAAACCAAAATCAAGCACAAAAATTGGAAGGCTCAAACTATTGTCATGTCCGGCAATACCGATTGCTATCAACCGGCGGAAAAAAAGTTTGAAATTACCCGTAAGTGCTTGGAAGTATTTTTAAAATACAGACATCCAGTAGGAATAATCACCAAGAATGCACTGATCCTTCGTGACCTTGACATTTTAAAAGAACTTAATTCCTATCAATTGATAGGAGTGAACATATCGGTTACCTCACTTTCAGAAAAAACAAGACGAAAGTTAGAGCCGAGGACTGCTTCGATTCAAAAGAGATTGAAGACCATTCAGGTGTTGTCAGAAAACAATATTCCCGTTAACGCCATGTTGGCTCCGATGATTCCAGGAATCAATACTCACGAACTCTTAAAACTGGCTAAAGCGGTCTCGGATAACGGAGCTCTGTCGTTTGCCATAACGGTGGTAAGACTGAACGGAGCGATAGGCCAAATTTTTTCGGACTGGATCAAAAAAGCGATGCCCGACCGAGCAGAAAAAGTGCTGCATTTGATTCAAGATTGTCATGGTGGTTCTATCAATGATAGCCGATTTGGACTCAGAAATAGAGGTGAAGGAAAAATAGCCACACAAATACATGATATGGCACGTCTTGCGCGACTTCGTTATTTTAAGGGAAAAAGTTTTCCCAAACTCAACAAGGAATTGCACGAGCCCTATAAAGATGGGCAAATGAAATTATTTTGAATAAATTTATAGAAGTTGTCCAATGCATACTTTGATTTTCGTCATAAAGGCGTAAACAAAATGTAAATCAGTTTGTCATGGACGAACATAAAACTAAAACCAATGAGCAATTTTTTGTATTTATTCCGTGGAGGAGACGAAAACTTCAACCAATTATCACAAGAAGAGAAACAGGCACATATGCAGGTTTGGGGTCAATGGATGGGTGGTCTAAAAGAAAAAGGCCAACTATTGGATGGACTCCCGTTGGGCGCGGATGGAAAAGTAGTACATAATAGGGGAGAAGTAGTTACCAACGGACCTTTTGCTGAAGGAGCTGAGGTGGTAGGAGGTTATCTTATTGTTTCTGCAAAAGACATGGCGGAAGCAGTGGAGATTTCTAAAGGATGTCCCATTTTTGACTATGAGGGAAGTAATGTTGAGGTGCGCGAAATAATGTCTATGGACACACATTAATAATTTAAAACAAAAATCAAAGGCCTGATTTATATCAGGCTTTTTTAGTTTTGCCCATGACCCAAAATAATCTTGCAAGTACAATTGACCACCTGTTTCGGAACGAATATGGTAAAGTAGTTGCAGTCTTGACCAGCAAATATGGGATTTCTCACCTGGAACAAATCGAAGATGTGACACAAGACACCTTTTTAAAGGCTATGCAGGTTTGGGCCTTTAAATCGATACCGGATAATCCAACGGCTTGGTTGTATCGGGTTGCCAACAACGCACTTATTGATGTGCTTAGGCGAGGCAAAAAGATGGACTTTCTTGGAGAAAAACACCTCAATAACGAGGGAGCTTCCTCAGAAAAGGATATTTCTTTAGATGATACGATATCCGATAGTCAACTTAAGATGATATTTGCTTGTTGCCATCCTTCCTTGACCGAGGAACATCAGTTAATACTTAGTCTAAAACTTATAGGAGGTTTTAGTAACAAGGAATTGGCCGAGGCACTTTTAAAGAAGGAAGAAACAGTTGCCAAATCCTTTACGCGGGCTAAAAAAAAGTTTAGGGAAGAAGTCCAGTTTTTACAAATTCCTGTCCAAATGGGATTGCAATCCCGGTTGTTCCGTGTGTTGCAAGTTATCTATTTGTTGTTTACCGAAGGATATGCTGCAACAACCGGTTCAAACGTGCTAAAAAAAGATATTTGTTATGAAGCATTACGTTTGGCTTTGTTGCTTAGAGATAACCAATATTGTAAACATCCGAACCTGGATGCATTGATTGCCTTAATGTGTTTTCACGCTTCTCGTTTTGATGCCCGATTGGATGACCAAGGTGAGTTGGTGACTTTAGAGCATCAAGACCGGTCAAAATATAACCTCGAGCTTTTCCAGATAGGGACTCGGCATTTAGAGCAGGCAGGAACTGAGGACAAGTTGCCATCAAGCTACCATTTAGAAGCGGCAAGATCCTATTACCACTGTGTAGCAGAAACATTTCAGCAGACCGATTGGAACAGTATTCTTTACTTATATGACCTGCAATTAAAACAGCAGTATTCTTCAATGCTAGCTTTAAACAGGATAGTGCCTTATGCAAAGATTCATGGAGCGGAAAAAGCACTTTCCGAGTTAAATAATCTGGAAAACAAAACAGACTTCAGTAAAACAGGATTGTTTTATGCTATAAAAGCTGAACTGCTATTGGAGATAGGAAGTGAAGAATACCATTCCATATTACAAAAGGCGATTGATTTCAGCGAAAACGAGCTGGTTAAAAGGCATTTGAAGAAAAAGTTTAGGAAAAACCTTTAGCCCTTTAAAACTATAACTCCTGAAAAATATTTACTCCAGATTGGCCATCTCTGGATTTCCATTCAAAATTTTCTACCAACCTAATCTTACCATTGGCATTTAAACTCAATTCAGATGTGGAAAAACCATAGTCCAATTGACCGTCCGTTTGCAACTGACAATAACTAAATTCTAAAATAGTTCCGTGGATTTTGCCCACAAGAAACCCTTTGGTGATTCTTCCTCCAGAGTAGTTAGCTTGAACTACATTTTCTATTTGGCTAAAATTGAAAATGGTTTGTTCGTTAACAACTCCGTTTGCTGAGGTTTGAACCACATTCATTCGTATGTTGTTCAAACTGATGTGTTCCATGATAAAATCGATTTCAGATGTAACGAATGTATAATTTTTGACTCTTCAATTAAAACATATGATTAATAAATAATGATACATAATTCAATTCAATTACAGATACTCATATTTATTTTGATGACTTTTTCCATTAATGGACAGGTACAGGAAAAAATTAAATCGCACACAATATTCCTTTCTTCTGATATGATGGAGGGTCGTGGTCAGGGTAGCAAAGGAATCAAACATGCCGCTGCATATATCGCAAATCAGTTTAAAATGAACAACCTTAAATCCTATACAAGCCAATCCTATTTTCAAAAGTTTACTGTTCCTGGACAAATTGAATATGAATCCAATGTTATAGGTTATGTTGAAGCGGATGAACCTAGCAATAAATCCATTGTATTTATGGCACATTATGATGCTTATGGGATAAGGGAAGATTCAGGCCACAAAGATGTAATCTATAATGGAGCAAGGGATAATGCGGTTGGGGTTGCTGCTCTTATCGAGTTGGCAAGAATATTTAGTAATGGAAGAGCTCCGAAACACAATGTTGTATTTGTCGCTGCGGCGGCTGAGGAATTCGGACTTAAGGGGAGCAAATTTTATGTTGAGAATTCCCTGTTTCCAAGTGATGAAATCATTATTTGCCTTAACATTGATGGATTCAATGTTTCCGGAATCCGGGAAGACTATTTCCTTTTACCAAGACAGGGCATAGATTTTATCTCAAAAATCGAATCTATCCTGAAACCAATAGGATGGTATTATAATAGTCCAGATTGGGTAGATGGGTTAAATAAGAGTTTTGACACAGCATCATTTCTTTCAAAGGGTATCCCCGCTATCACCCTTTGGGTTGGAGATAGATTAAAAGGTGGAAAGATAGCCACACCGATTGCATTCGGGGAAATTCACAGCCCAGAAGATGAAGTAACTGATGATTGGAACTGGAACGGTGTTGAAGAACATCTGCAATTGTATAAGGCTATGGCAGATTATTTTCTTGAAAACCCGGATGGCATTAGCGTGACAAATCCTTCATTATTCGCTGAGGACTGATGACTAAAAACAGCACTATTTATTTAGAAAAGAAAATTATTAAATTGGTTATACCAACTCCCAACCCTTTCGATACTCACGACTTACCCATTCATTGGCTTTGTCGTAGTTTGTGATTTTCATGTTTTCACCATCCCAAAGCAATTTGCGTCTTCCCGGGTATTCGTAAGGATCCCAATCGCCTACTTTTTTACCTTCCTTCAATACTTTGTATTGATAAGCTTTTACGGCAAGGTTACCCATCAGTACCGTTTCGGTAAGAGGACCAGCTTTTGCAAAATTAGAGGAGGTTTCAGCTCCTGTAAGACAGCCATCCACAAAGTTTGCAATATGTCCACCCATGCTTCCAGGAACTCTGGCGTATTTGGGTTCGGGAGATTTATAAAGATTCATCATATCTGATGGGAGCAAACGCGCATTTCTTGAGTACGTATCACAGACCAAAATGCCTTTATCTCCATACATAATGGTTCCGCCACTTCCGTCGCCGACCATTTCGTCATCTTTCAACTCGTCTGGAAGGTCAGGCTTGATACCTCCGTCATACCAATTTAATTGAATATCTCCATGAGTTGGGTGTTCAAATTTCAGATGTATTTTTGAAGAGGGAGGGCATGAAGGGCTATAATCCGCCTCGACAAAATCACCTACCCAAACTGTTGTACAACTAGCTTCTGCTTCGGTCGGATATCCTAAATCTAAAACACTGAATGGAGTTTCCATAATATGACAACCCATATCGCCCAGGGCACCAGTACCAAAATCCCACCAACCTCTCCATTTGAACGGTAAATAGGCGTCGTTATAATTACGCATTGCAGCTGGTCCCAACCACAAATCCCAATCCAATCCTTTTGGAACCGGTTGTTTTTCGGAGGGAAGCGGAACACCTTGAGGCCATACTGGCCTGTTGGTCCAACACTCAATAGTATGCACATTTCCAATAACTCCAGATTCTACCCACTCACGTGCGATACGGCTATCATCACTTGATGCGCCTTGGTTTCCCATTTGAGTAACAATCCCATTTTCGGCCGCTACTTTGGTCATTAACCGAGCTTCATGAATATTGTGGGTCAATGGTTTTTCAACATAGGCATGTTTCTTCTCGCGCATAAATGGTAGCGCTATTGAAGCATGAGTATGGTCTGGCGTCGCTACTGCAACAGCATCAATATCTTTTAAATGCTTCTGATAAACTTTGCGAAAGTCTTTGTATCGCTTTGCATCAGGAAATGCCTCATAAGTTTGCTGAGCCCTGCGGTCATCAACATCACAAAAAGCAACGAACTTTACTTTTCCTGTTGCCGCAAGACCTTGGATAACCCCATTACCACGACCACCAACACCAAATGCAGCCATATAGAGGGTGTCACTAGGAGGAACATGGTTTTTTCCAAGAACAAAACTGGGGACAATGGAAAAAGCAGCTGAAGTAGCTGCTGCGTTTTTTAAGAACTTTCTTCTTTGCATTTGGTTTGTTTTTTTTGATGGGATTGAAGATACAAAAAACAACAATAGTCAAGGGGCGTTGTTACGCATTCCACTCTTTATAAAATTGTTTCAGGTAATCTAACATAAACTGGTGTCGCTCCTCCGCGAGATCCCTACCTGTCTGAGTGTTCATTTTATCTTTGAGTAAGAGTAGTTTTTCGTAAAAATGGTTAATGGTGGGGGCATTCGAATTTTTATATTCCTCTTTGGACATGTTTAGATTTGGCGGTACTTCAGGGTTGTATAATTCCCTGTTTTTATATCCACCATAATTGAAAGTCCTTGCGATTCCAATCGCACCAATAGCATCCAATCGGTCTGCATCCTGAACAACATGAAGTTCCTTGGAGACGAATTTCTCACCTTTTTCCAAACTGTTTTTAAACGACATGTATTTGATGATGTTGACGATATGCTCTGTTATATCCGAAGCAACATTTTGTTCTAGAAGAAAATTTTTAGCAGTCTGAGGGCCCAACGACTCATCTCCATTGTGAAATTTAGGGTCTGCAATGTCATGCAATAGCGCTGCCAGTTCGACAACTAAAATGTTTACTTCCTCATTTTGTGCTATCTGTCTTGCATTATTGAATACTCTTTGGATGTGAAACCAATCATGACCGCCTTCTGCTCCTTTCAACGTTTCTTTCACAAAATTTATGGTCTCTGTCACCAAATTTTTCTCAGTCATATGTTATAAAATATCCTTGGTTATTCGTTGTTCCACAAGTTTGATAAGTTCATCAGAATTTCCTTCGTTATCTATCGGTGGATGAACTTTAAATTTGATATAGGCACCAAGACCCATGGGAAACTTGCCATAGCGAATCATTTTCCAAGAATTGTTAATAGTAATGGGGACAATTAATGCTGAAGGTGATTGTTGCATAAGCGATTTCAAACCTGAAGGTTTAAAGGGTTTGGGTCTACCATCGCGACTGCGGGTTCCTTCAGGAAAGATGACTGCACTTCGATTGTGTTTTTCAATATAATCCCCCAATTTTCTGATTTCTGTCAATGCTTGAGCTGGGTCTTTACGATTGATCAATGCTGATCCTCCATGTCTTAGGTTAAATGAGACACTGGGAATGCCTTTACCCAACTCTTTTTTACTGACAAATTTTGGATGGTGCTTCCGCATATACCAAATAATGGGTGGAATATCATACATGCTCTGATGGTTGGTAACAATAATCAGAGGCCTGTCCGAAGGAATATTATGTTGGTTTTCAAATTGATAGCGAACCCCAAGTACGTTGGTGCACCTCATGATAAACCAATTCAAAAAACTTACGCTTCGTTTATGCGCATTATAACCAAAAGCATTTAAACATAGCCATTGAATAGGATGAAAAACCACTAAGGTGATTGCAAAACAAACAAAGAAGACAAGTGTCAATGGATATGAAAGTAACTTGAACATGCTACATTCTTTTATAGACCCAAGTTGGCAAAATCTTTAGAATTACAGCAATAATTCGCCATCTTTTTGTGATGTAAGCGATGTCTCTTTTCTTTTGAATTGCATAATAGATTTGTTTAGCTGCTTTTTTCGGAGGTGCCACCCAGAATTTCCCATCACCTTTAGCCATGGCTGTATCCACAAATCCAGGGCGGATGTCGGTTATTGTGATTTGTTGTTTGGATTTAACGGCTTTTTGACGAAGTCCTTCCAAATAATTTATTTGATAGGACTTTGTAGCGTTATAAGAAGGGGCTATACCACTTCCTCGAAGCCCACCAATAGAGCTAATGGCAACAAGGTGGCCATAACCTTGTTTTTGAAAAAACCGAAATGCCCATCCTATAATCTTAGAAAAAGCAATCACATTTAAATCGTTGGTCATTTGTTCAATATTGTCATCTAACGCTTCGTTTAAATCTCCTGTGCCAGATGAGAATATCAACAAATCAAGTCCGTCAAGCTTTGCAACTAGATCTTGCAAATTTTCCAGCGCATTTTCGGAGGTGCAATCAAAAGCGTTGGGAACAAAAGTATCCGGATATTCCTTTTCCAGTTGATTGAGGAGTCCCTCTCTTCTGCCTGTAATACCGACTTGATATCCATTTTGAGATAAGATAAGCGCAAGTTCTTTTCCAATTCCAGAAGTTGCCCCAACCACGATAACCTTTTGTCCCATAGGCTGCAAAAATAAAAAACCACCCTTAAGGGTGGTTTTTTATTTTAATTACAACGGAAGTTTAACAAAACTCATTGTAAGCTTCCATAAGGTTTTCGGCAATAATTTCAGCCGGTCTCCCCTCGATGTGATGTCTCTCGATCATGTGTACCAGCTCACCATCCTTGAACAGGGCCATACTTGGCGAAGAAGGAGGGAAAGGGATCATACGGTTTCTAGCTGTGTCTACTGCTTCCGTATCAACTCCAGCAAAAACCGTTGCTAAATGATCTGGTTTTTTGCTGTTCTGCAGGCTTAATTTTGCTGCAGGTCTGGCATTTGCTGCGGCACACCCGCAAACCGAGTTAACCACAACCAACGTGGTGCCTTCTTGCTTTAGTGCATTTTCAACCGCTTCACTTGTATATAGTTCTTCAAACCCGGCAGATGCTAGGTCTGCTCTCATAGGTTTAACCAATTCTTCAGGATACATAGTCTTATTTTTTATTCAACTTTCAAAGATACGGTTTTTGTCGAATTTTTTCCTCAGCCTTAACACCTTATAAACTCTTAATTGTTAGTCAAAGTCCTATATTTGGACTCTAAATATTTTAAGAAATGATCAAGTGGGTAGCCGCTTTTTTAGGCTATTTTATATTTCGTTTTCCAGGAGCGATTCTTGGGTTTCTTCTTGGGAGCCTTTTTGAAAACATGGGTGGTGCAAAAAGAGGGGGAAGAACAGTCTTTCAAGATTTTACAAGACAGACGGTTTCCCCAGCTGATTTTGAATTGAACTTGTTGTCGCTCTGTTCAATTATCATTAAAGCAGATGGACAGGTAAATCAACGTGAGTTGGATTATGTAAGGCAATACTTTTTAAGCACTTATGGGAAGGAAAAAGCAAATGCCATTTTTAGAACCTTTAATGATGTTATCAAAAAAAGAGAAGTTTCGGCGCAACGAATCTGTTCCTATTTGGAACAGCGCACTCGTTATGAAGTGCGATTACAACTTCTTCACTTTTTATTTGGAATTGCTCAGGCCGATGGTCAAGTAAGCAAGGCGGAAATAGATAAGTTAAGGGAAATAGCGGGGTATTTCAGGGTCGGCAGGCACGATTTTGAAAGCATTATGGCGATGTTCATCAAATCCGCTGACAATGCATACAAGATTCTGGAAATAGAAAAGACGGTTTCAGATGAAGAAGTGAAAAAAGCATATAGAACCATGGCCAAAAAATATCATCCGGATCGAGTAGTAACGGAAAATGAGGCCATTAAGAAAGGGGCGGAGGAAAAATTTAAGGAAGTACAAAAAGCGTACGAGACCATTCAAAAAGAACGAGGAATTTCATAATAGATCAACTTATGCAAGAACTTTGGTTTTACATCAAATTGGGATTGGACCATGTGTTGGATTTTGGCGCATATGACCATATATTGTTTTTATCCGCATTGGCAATTCCGTTTACTTTTGTGAATTGGAAAAGAGTGGTGGTTTTGGCGACCATTTTCACAGTTGCACATTGTACCTCTTTAGCGCTTTCGGCTTTTGGAGTGCTGACCGTGGATGTGGGCTTAATCGAATTTCTAATACCAGTAACAATACTCTTAACAGCTTTTTTCAATTTTATTTATGTAAAAAATGAAATCCGAAGTACCGGAATGACGCTTCATATTGTGGCTACCACGTTTTTTGGCCTTATTCACGGATTTGGTTTTTCGAACTACTTTAACTTGATGATGGCCGAGGAGGAGAACAAAGTCGTCCCCTTATTAGGCTTTGCTACTGGGATTGAGTTTTCGCAAGTTGCCATTATCCTTGTGATTTTGGCTCTGGCATTTTTGGTTCAAGATGTGTTTAAAATCAAAAGAACGATTTTTATTGTACTTGCATCGATTTTGGTCATCTGTATTACAATACCGTTGCTTATTGCCACGTTTCCACAATAGGGCCTTTGTTAAAATTAGCCGAATAAGGTTGTAGGGGTCTTGCAAAGCAGGTATATTTATTCATTATCGGCTTATTTTTTTGATGTATGAAGGAGCGCAAACAAGAGAAGTATGACAAGGCCTATCTTCGCATGGCAAAAGAATGGGGAAAACTGTCCTATTGCCATCGAAAACAAGTTGGAGCCATTATCGTAAAAGACCGGATGATTATATCCGACGGCTATAACGGTACGCCTACTGGCTTCGAAAATATTTGTGAAGATGAAGAAGGATATACCAAGTGGTATGTGCTTCATGCCGAGGCAAACGCGATATTAAAAGTGGCCTCATCTACCCAATCTTGTGAAGGAGCAACCTTGTATATTACATTATCCCCCTGCAGGGAATGCAGCAAACTAATCCATCAATCAGGAATAAAACGTGTGGTATATCAAAAGGCTTACAAAGATGATTCGGGATTAAAATTCTTGGAGCGTGCCGGAGTGATTACCCACCACCTTCCTATACTGGAAGAAATGGTATAACCTCACCATTAAGCTATGAAAAAGAAATATCAATATATATTGCCCACCTTACTTGCTTTGGCTGTGGCAATCGGAATTTTTATTGGAGGCAAACTCCATTTTGACGATACCCCAGAGAAGTTATTTTCCACCAATTCCAAAAAGGACAAACTCAATAGGCTAATAGATTATATAGACTATGAGTATGTGGATGACATTGACACCGATAGCATTGTTGATGTTACGGTGAACAATATTTTGGGAAAACTGGATCCGCACTCTGTTTACATACCCAAGAGTGAAATGGATGAAGTCTCAGAAAACATGAAAGGTGACTTTGTGGGTATCGGGGTGAGTTTTTATATGTATAGGGATACCATTACGGTAATACGAACCATAAAGAATGGCCCAAGTCAGATAAGTGGAATCAAACCTGGAGACAGGATTTTGATTGCCGACATGGATACACTTTACGGAAGAAGGATTCCTAACAATGAAATTGTATCCAAATTAAAAGGAAAAACTGGCACGAAGTTAGATTTAAAGGTATTCCGCAAAGCTGAGAATAGGATGATGGATATCACGGTAAGACGTGACCGCATTCCAATAAAGAGTGTAGATGCCTATTATATGCTCAGCAGTGACATGGGGTATATAAAAATCAATCGATTTGCGGAGTCGACCTACAACGAATTTAAAGATGCAATTAGAAAATTAAAAATAAGGGGTGCGAAAAAATTGGTTCTTGATTTAAGGGATAACCCGGGAGGTTATTTGGGAATTGCAGAAAAATTGGCCGATGAATTTTTGGAAGATGATAAACTTATTCTATACACCAAAAATAAAAAGGGAAGGATAAAAAAGGCCTTTGCAACTAGTAAAGGAGAGTTTGAAGACAAGCCTGTTTATGTATTGATAAATGAACGATCCGCATCGGCAAGCGAGATTATAGCCGGAGCCTTACAGGACAACGATATTGGCACTATTGTAGGTCGACGCTCCTTTGGTAAAGGGCTGGTCCAGAGAGAGATGGATCTAGGAGATGGTTCAGCCGTGAGGCTTACCGTTTCACGATATTATACACCTACGGGGCGTTCAATTCAGCGCTCGTACGAAAAAGGACATCGCGACTATTATCAAAAATTTATTGAACGCTATAGCAGCGGAGAATTGATTTCAGTGGATAGCATAAAAGTTGCCGACTCTCTCAAATTCCGCACGCCAAAAGGCAAGGTTGTTTATGGTGGCGGTGGAATAATTCCTGATGTTTTTGTCCCAATTGGCACCAATGAAGAGGAAGCGATAGAGAGTATGGATGATACCTACGAATTCTTCTCTCGTTTTGTTTTTGAACACTTGGAGAAGGATCGAACCCGGTATATGGACTATACCAAAAATCAATTTTTAGATGAATATCGGGTAGATGACATTCTTTTTGATGAGTTTATTCAGTTCGTGCTGAATCGTAAAATTCAATTGGATTTTTATGCCTTTGAGGCTAAAATAAAAGACTATATAAAGGCAAATATTGCCGAGCAATTGTTCTCACCAAATCTTTCAGCGCAAATAAAGGGAAAACATGATTCAATGTTGAAAAAAGTCAAAGACTTGGATGAGGCAGCAACCTTCGATAAATCCAAGGAAGTAGCATTCAAACCGGAAGACTAGTTGTCTTTGATTTTCTTATCGATTTTCTTAGAAGTCATAAATATCAACAGCAAAACAATTGCGCACAATGAAGCCACAATTCCAATAAGTGCTACGGTGCTGTCACCTTGAAAGGGCGCTTCAAAATCCACAAGGGTGACGTTATAAGCTATTAGTCCCAAAGCAAGAAATATAAGAATTGTGATAAGCGTTTTATTCATGACTATTGAAATTTAGTGTCCAAACATTTGATTAACGTTGGTTGCAAATAACTTTACTGCTATAGCTAACAAAATGACTCCAAAAACTTTTCGTATAACATTAAGGCCATTCTTGCCCAACAAACGCTCTATTCTGGCACTTGACTTCAGGACAAGATATACAAAGATAATGTTTACTATAATGGCGATGATGATGTTCTCGACATGATATTCAGCCCGTAAAGCCAAAATAGAGGTCAAAGTACCAGCCCCGGCAATTATCGGAAATGCGATAGGAACAACCGAAGCACTTTCGGGCTCGTCATGTTTAAATAGGGTAACACCAAGTACCATTTCCAGGGCAAGAAAAAATATCACAAAAGCACCAGCGACAGCGAATGAATTTACGTCGATACCTATTAACCCAAGGATACTTTCACCAACGAACAGAAAAGCGGTCATAATAGAAGCGGCCACTATCGAGGCTTTTCCCGATTGAATGTGACCTACCTTAGTGCGCAAGGAAATTATGATGGGAATACTTCCTAAAATATCGATAACTGCAAAAAGCACCATACTGGCCGTAACGATTTCTTTAAAACTTAAATTCATCAGCGTATATTTTGTCGGCAAATTTACGTGTAAAATGCCTGTTTGGATTTCATAAACAGGTATAGAAAACACAATTTTTTGGTTTTGGATTACTTTTGTCTAAAATTAACGATTGCAATGTTCCAGATTGGAAAAACCATAGTGTCCGAAGAGATTTTAGAAAATGATTTCGTGTGCAACCTAAATGCATGTAAAGGAGCGTGTTGCGTAGATGGTGAATATGGAGCACCATTGGAGAGTTCCGAAACAGAGATATTGGTCGATATTTTTAAGGATGTCAAGCCATATCTTAGACCTGAGGGAATAGCAGCTATTAAGGAGCAAGGGGCATTTGTAAAAGGGGAAGACGGTGAATGGGAGACGCCATTGGTTAATCAAAGCGAGTGTGCCTACGTGGTTTTTTCAGAAGAAGGAATTGCCAAGTGCGGGCTGGAAGAAGCTTATAATGATGGAGCCACAAATTGGAAAAAACCCATTTCATGCCATATGTATCCCGTAAGAACACGTGAATATTCTGAATTTACAGCTGTTAATTACCATAGATGGGAAATATGTGACCCGGCCTGTGGCTTAGGAAAGGAACTTAAGGTTCCAATTTACAAGTTTGTGAAGGAAGCATTGATACGAAAATTTGGAGCATCTTGGTATGCTGAGCTTGAAGCAGTGGCGCAGGAAAATGCTAAATAATTGGAATGTCCAGAATCACTTTAGTACCCCTAGGAGAACCATGTTCGTCAAATAAATCCACGATATCAACATCAAAGTTGTTTTGATAGTCTTTTGAAAAATTGGCCAAACGTTCCTTTGTAATTCGAATACCTACTGACTTTCTTTTCAAGACTCTGTTGGCCTTATTGGCCTGGGCGGCGTCCCTGCCGACCCCGTTATCTACAACTTCAATGGACACATGACTTTCGTTCTTCTTTTTTACGAGAAGATGAATCATTTTTTGTCCATCTTTTGGAGAAAGCCCATGCCATAAGGAGTTTTCAAGGAAAGGTTGTAGGGCTAAAGAGGGTACTTTTATGTTGTCTACATTGATATTATCGTCCACAACTATCTTAAAGTCTATTTCATTGGAAAAACGAATATTCTCAATGTTCATATAAAGCTCTACCGTTTCCAATTCTTCAGCAAGAGAAATCTCCTTTAAAGTAGAAGCTTCCAATATTTTACGAACCAGTTTTGAAAACTTGTTAAGGTAATGCACTGCATTTTTTTGCTCATTATTGATGATGTAGAGCTTGATAGAATTAAGGGAATTGAATAAAAAATGCGGATTCATCTGACTGCGAAGCATGTTTTGCTCCAAAGTGAGAACTCTTTTCTCATTTTTACTCTGATACTGGCGATATAGAATGTATAAAATGGAAGATATTAACCCTACAATAAGAGCGCTGACCAGCAGCGTGGTTTGATTTTTTCGAAGCCTTAACCGAACAATTTCGTTTTCCTTGGCCAGTACAGAAATCTGATTGTTCTTCTTATCTGCTTCATACCGAACAATAACATCGTTCATATACCTAAAATTCGTAGAGCTCGAGATCTCCTCATCGTATTCATCGGCTTTTTTGTAGTACTGGTATGCAGCCTTATAGTTACCGCGGGCTTGTTCAAAATCGGAAAGTTTTTGGTAAGCATATAAAATATTGCTTGGGATATTATGGGTTTGGGACATTTCCAATCCGTCCATGATAAGCTTGTGAGCTTTGTCATAATTGCCCAATTCGGTATGTGCCCAACCTGTATTGATATATACCAAGGGAGTAATATAAAAATCCCCGATGTCCATTGCTTGTTCGTGCAATGGCTCCAGCAAGACTAGGGCTGCATAGGGCATGTTTTGCTTTAGATAAATCCGGGCCAAACTATTTTTGCAGATGATTCTTCCGTAATTGGAATTGATGTCCTCATTGTAGGCCAGAGATTTACGAAAGTTCTCCAAAGCTCCTTCCAAATCACCCTTGTACTCCAAACAATCGCCTATATTCTGGTAGTTTATGGCAAGACCAAGTTTGTTGCCCAGTTCTTCTTCAAGTTTAAGGGTTCTCTTAAATTGAATAATGGCAAGATCGTACTGCTCAAGAGCTTGATAGAGATTTCCAATGCAGTTTAACGATACGTTAATGCTGCGTTTTATATGGGTCGATGGGTTTTCTACTTGTTCAGCAAGTTCAAGAGCTTTTTGGTTATAATCCAAAGCTGTTTTAATGGCATCGGTTCTTCGATATACTACCCCAAGCATATTTAAGGCCCGCACCCTGAGACCAATATTATTAGACTTTTCAGCATAATCTAAAGCTTCTTGATGCAGTTCTGCCGCTTGTTTAAACTTGGATAGATTTCTGTATCTCGCTCCAATTTGATCCAGTGAATAGGAGGCACCTTCCAAAAAATTCTCTTCTTTACATCGATTGGCAAAATAGCGTAGTAGGGCAGTATCTCTTTTTTGGTCCTTAAGCTCGGTATCCAAAGCAAGATATGTTTTGGGCTGCATTCTCAGAATCCGGTTGGTCTTTTGCACAAAGGAATCAGGAATTTCTTGCGCATGGGTAAATCCAGAAAACAATAAAAAGCAGAAGAAAACCAGACAGAGCTGAGATACAGGAGAAAGTTTTATGTTTTTTATCAATCTAATTTTGAACACAGTATCCTAGAAAGTTACAACATATCCAAAAAATCGGATTTCTTCTGACGGGAAACAGGTATTTTATGATTGGATTCCAAAACCACGTATCCATCCGTTTTTAGAAATTCTTTTATTTTATTGAGATTGATGATATATGAGTTATGGATTCTGAAAAAACTATTGTCTGGTAAAAGAGTGTTTACCTCTTTCAACTTCTTGGTCAATAGAATTTTTTGTCCATCACTTAAATAAATTGTGCTGTAATTCCCATCAGATTCGGCATAAAGAATGTCGTCGCTGTTCAAAAACACTAACTTTCCGTCTGTGTTGATGGTGATTTTTTTGCTATGGGAATCGGCATTAAAATTCAACAATATTTTTTCCAATTTTTCAACTGTCAAATTTTTGGTGTTGAATTTTTTGATTTTGGCAATGGTTACCTGAAGATCGTCAGTGTCAATTGGCTTAAGAAGATAATCTATAGCTTCATTTTTAAGAGCTTGAAGTGCATACTGGTTGTATGCAGTGGTAATTACCACCGGAAAATCCTTGTTTTTAAGATTCTTGATAAACTGAAAACCGTCCATTGCAGGCATTTCAATATCAAGAAAAAGACAATCTGGGGTATTGCGATCAAGATAGTCCAAGGCTTCATGGGCATCTGTGAAAGACGCAACAATATCTACTTCATCGCTCAGGTTGGTAAGCTCCCAACTTAAACTTTGTAGTGCTTTGACTTCATCGTCTACGATAACTGCTTCTAACATCCTCTGTTTTAAATCAAACTCAAATTTAGGATTAATATATATAAGGTATTTAAAATTATGTGCTGATGGACATTTTAAACGTATAACTGGTAAAAAACCAGTTGGAACGGTAGGTTTGTACATAAATTCCTAAGCAAAGCCCTTATTTTACCTCTATTTGAGACGAAATTGAAAAAAACCTAAACCATCTACACACAAAAAAGCACAATTCATACATGCCTCAATTGAAGGGCTGATTTTGTTTTATACTTTGGTCTTGTCAAAATAAAAGACAACCTAAACCATACATACAATGAGAAAATGTGTTGTGTTATTTATGATTTTGATATTTGCTCTGGTTTGCGCCGCGGTATTGGAGAATAAGGATTTGGAGATGCAATCAGACTGGAACGAAATGGCCATCATACCATAGACGTTTCAACCCACTACGTTCATTTACATTACCAACAAATTGTACGGCCGAAGCAACCAACCTCTTGTTTTAGAAACTGCTTGCAAAATAAAATATCCGGTTGAGCCAGGATTTGAAGTTTGGTTTTAGGTTTCGGGGGAACTACCTAGAACTTGACAAATTTCCATCGGTGAGACTTGGAAAAAGGCCGTACTATTTGGTAATGCACACCGGAAGAGCTTTTAGTGTAATTCCCATAAATAAATCAAGGCCAAGGAATATAAATTTTTATACTCTTTGGTCTTTTTTGTTGCCTTCTTATTTCGCAAAAAAGTTTTCATTCTCTTTAAATTTTACCAGCCCAAGCTGTACGGGTTGCTAGCCTAGATTTCAACATGTTGTGTTAAAAACTTTACACTCGTTTTAGTAAAACAAACTTTACAATCTGGTTACATTTTTGAATCTTTGTTAGCCCTGTTCGTAAGGAAATTTCCTTTCCAAATTATAAATTTTGTAACTAGATATTATGTCAGCAGCCATTGAGCCCATATTAGAAGAAAATGAAGATAGATTTGTAATTTTTCCAATAAAGCATGATGATCTTTGGGAATGGTACAAAAAATGCGAGGCCTGTTTTTGGACAGCAGAAGAGATAGATCTTCATGAAGACCTAACAGACTGGAACAACAAGCTGAATGACGATGAACGTTATTTTATAAAACACATACTTGCATTCTTTGCTGCATCTGACGGCATAGTAAACGAGAATTTGGCGGAAAATTTTGTAAGTGAAGTTCAGTATCCTGAGGCCAAATTTTTCTATGGGTTTCAAATAATGATGGAGAATATCCATTCAGAAACCTATTCTTTATTAATAGACACTTATGTAAAGGATGAGAAAGAGAAAAACATTCTTTTCAAGGCCATTGAAAACTTTCCAGCAATCAAAAAGAAAGCTGACTGGGCATTGAACTGGATTGATTCTCCAAGTTTTGCAGAAAGATTAATTGCTTTTGCCGCTGTTGAAGGAATTTTCTTTTCAGGGGCTTTTTGTTCCATATTCTGGCTTAAGAAAAGAGGTCTAATGCCTGGCCTTACATTTTCTAACGAGTTAATTTCTAGGGATGAAGGAATGCACTGTGATTATGCTGTTCATTTACATAACAAACACTTGATCAATAAAGTGCCTAAAGAGCGAATAACACAAATTCTGACCAACGCTCTGGATATTGAAAGAGAATTTATTACTGAGTCACTTCCGGCAAGTCTTATTGGAATGAACTCAAAACTAATGACTCAGTACCTGGAGTTTGTAACTGACAGGTTGCTTGTGGAGTTAGAATGTGAAAAAGTGTACAATGCTACCAACCCATTTGATTTCATGGATATGATTTCACTTCAGGGTAAAACCAATTTCTTTGAAAAGCGTGTTTCCGAATATCAAAAAGCGGGAGTGCTGAACAAAGAAAAAGACGAAGACGCACAAAAAATCAGTTTCGACGCTGATTTTTAAATTGACCAACCTTTAAGAAAATACTACCCCCTAGTATTTTCGTGATCTTAACCTAAGCGCGTTGGAATTTTCCATCGCCAGAGAAAATGTATGCTGGTATAACCAACAAACGTATCATTTAAAAACAATAGTAGCCACATGTATGTAGTAAAAAGAGACGGAAGAAAAGAGCTGATCATGTTCGATAAGATCACGGCCAGAGTAAGAAAATTGTGTTATGGTCTTAACGGACTGGTAGACCCATTAAAGGTAGCCATGCGCGTAATAGAAGGACTTTATGATGGTGTTACCACATCCGAATTGGATAATTTGGCTGCGGAGATTGCCGCTACCATGACCACAACGCATCCAGATTATGCGAAATTGGCAGCTCGTATCTCGGTTTCCAATCTACATAAGAACACTAAAAAATCCTTCTCCGAAACCATGAAGGAT
Source organism: Flagellimonas rhodophyticola (assembly GCF_049332665.1). Lineage (NCBI taxonomy): Bacteria > Pseudomonadati > Bacteroidota > Flavobacteriia > Flavobacteriales > Flavobacteriaceae > Flagellimonas > Flagellimonas rhodophyticola. The sequence goes on from NZ_CP186326.1 coordinate 881,353, forward strand.
TTGTATGAATATGAAAACCCTAGAACAGGTAAAAAGGCACCGCTTTTATCCGATGAGGTTTATGAGGTAATTTCTGAAAATTCGGAAAAATTAGATTCAACCATTATTTATAACCGTGATTTTGGCTACGATTATTTCGGTTTTAAAACTTTGGAACGTTCATACCTATTAAAATTAAATGGAAATATAGCAGAGCGTCCACAGCATATGTTGATGCGTGTTTCTATTGGTATTCATTTAAACGATTTGGATGCTGCCATAGAGACATATGAGTTAATGTCTAAAAAGTACTTCACTCATGCAACGCCTACTTTGTTTAATTCCGGCACACCTAAGCCACAGATGTCATCTTGCTTTCTTTTAGCAATGAAAGATGACAGTATTGACGGAATTTATGATACGTTAAAGCAAACAGCAAAAATATCGCAATCAGCAGGAGGTATCGGTCTTTCTATCCATAATGTGAGAGCCACGGGATCCTATATAGCAGGCACCAATGGAACTTCTAACGGAATTGTTCCAATGCTTCGAGTATTTAATGATACGGCGAGATATGTGGATCAAGGTGGTGGAAAACGTAAAGGAAGTTTCGCAATCTACATGGAACCTTGGCATGCAGATATCTATGAGTTTCTCGATTTGAAAAAGAATCATGGTAAAGAAGAAATGCGTGCTAGGGATTTATTCTATGCCATGTGGATTTCCGATCTTTTCATGAAAAGAGTAGAAGCAAATGAAGAGTGGACATTAATGTGTCCTAATGAGTGCCCGGGACTTTTTACACATCACAGCGAAGAGTTTGAAGAACTATATTTAAAATACGAAGCCGAAGGAAAAGGTCGTAAAACGGTAAGGGCACGCGAACTTTGGGAAAAAATACTGGAATCTCAAATTGAAACAGGTACGCCTTATATGTTGTATAAAGATGCTGCCAACCGTAAGAGCAACCAGAAGAATTTAGGAACTATCCGTTCATCTAACCTATGCACGGAGATTTTGGAGTATACTTCTCCAGATGAGGTTGCGGTATGTAATTTAGCATCTATCGCACTGCCAATGTTCATTAAGAATGGTGAGTTTGACCACAAAGAATTGTTCAAGGTTACAAAAAGAGTGACCAAGAACCTGAACAAGGTTATCGATAGAAATTACTACCCGGTCAAAGAAGCTGAAAATTCAAATATGCGTCATAGACCTATTGGTCTTGGTGTACAAGGATTGGCTGATGCATTTATCATGCTGCGCTTACCTTTTACAAGTGATGAAGCCAAAAAACTGAACCAAGAGATATTTGAAACGCTATATTTTGCTGCTGTGACGGCTTCAATGGAAGAAGCAAAAGAAGATGGCCCATACTCTTCTTATAAAGGCTCTCCAATTGAAGGAGGAGAGTTCCAGCACAATCTTTGGGGCATCAAAGATGAAGAGCTTTCAGGACGCTGGGATTGGGCAAAATTGAGAAAAGAAGTAAAGAAGAATGGGGTTCGTAACTCTTTATTGGTGGCACCAATGCCAACAGCATCTACTTCTCAGATACTTGGTAATAATGAATGTTTTGAACCATACACTTCCAATATTTATACTCGAAGAGTACTTTCCGGGGAGTTTATCGTGGTAAATAAGCACCTATTGGAAGACTTGGTAGCTTTAGGACTATGGAACGAAAACATGAAGCAAGAATTGATGCGTGCCAATGGATCTATTCAACATATAGAAACTATTCCACAGGACATTAGAGAACTTTACAAGACGGTTTGGGAGTTGAGTATGAAGGATATCATTGATATGAGTAGGCAAAGAGGATACTTTATTGACCAGAGCCAATCTTTAAATTTGTTCATGGAAAATGCAAATTATTCCAAGTTGACTTCAATGCATTTTTATGCATGGAAGAGTGGACTTAAAACTGGAATGTATTATCTAAGAACTAAAGCGGCTGTTGACGCCATTAAGTTTACCTTGGACAATACCAAGAAAAAAGAAGTTCCAGTAAGCGTAGCAGCCGAGGCTGAGGTTTTGGCCGCTAGTCCTAAAGCTGCAGAAGGAATTAAGGTTGAAACCACACCAGTTGAGCAACAAGATGTGGACATACAGCCGATGACCCCAGAAGAAATGAAAGAGATGATCGCGCGGGCCAAAGAAGGTCAAGCAGATGATGATTGCTTAATGTGCGGATCATAATGTGATAGTGTTTATTTGATAAAGCACCTTGGGAAAGCTCACCCCACATTGGGCAGAACCAAGGTGTTTTCTTTAACAATAATAGTGGACGACCTGCAATAAATAGCTACGGAAATCTACCCCAAATAAAAACCCTATTGCTTAGCAATAGGGTTTTTTCGTGTGTTTTAGTTTAGGAAAAACCTATAAGGACCAAGCTTTTCCTTGGGTCAACTCATTAAGATCACCACAACCAATATACTCACCTGGTATAGGTAAATAAGCCAAGACTTCTTCACCAACGTATTCAGAAGTTTTATAGGCCCAGATAGTAGTGTTTCTAAGATTATCTGCAAAAGCATAACAGGCAACCTCTTCGTCTAGTTCAGCTGTTTCACCATTTGTCATGGCTTCAATATAAGCGTCCATGATTTCACCATGCTGCTCTTCCTGCTCTGGGGTTCTTTTTTTCAAATAAGAAGCAAATACAGGTTCTAAATCTTCATCATCGAGGTCTGCTAAGCTCTCTTTTCCAGAACTGGCCAATACCTTGTTGGTGAACGATTCCATCGTCAACTTCATTAACCCTTGGTGTTCTTCTGGCAGTACTTCATTGGCAAATTGATCGATAAACAAATGCACATTTACTTCAGACGCTGAAGGTGTATCCGTTTTTGGTAACAAAATGTCAATTAATGAATGCACGATATTCCCTTGCTCTTTACTAAAAAAGGTTGGAGTCCAATCGAGCACCTTTTTACTTTGACAGCTTTGAACAATACTCAATAATGCCGGAGTGGCCGCGGCATAACCGAAAACCATTCCCATATTTTTTAATGCTGCTCTTCTTTCCATTATATATTTCCTTTTTTAAGTTCTTGCGCTGCGTGGTTGGCTGCCCTTGCTGTGAAAGCCATATAAGTCAACGAAGGGTTGACACATGAGGCCGAAGTCATAAAAGAACCATCGGTAACATACACATTTTTACAGGCATGTACTTGGTTATATTCATTAAGAACAGATGTTCTTGGATCTCTTCCCATTCGAGCAGTACCCATTTCATGGATTCCTAAACCTATTGCACCAGGATCATCAAATGATTCTACATCACGCAAACCTGCTTTTTCAAGCATTTCAACTGCTTGATTTTTCATATCCTCACGCATTTTCAATTCATTTTCCCTGAGCTCGGCATCGAAGGTAACCGTTGGAAGTCCCCATTGATCAACCTTATCATAATCCAAGGTCATGCGGTTATCCTCATAGGGAAGAATTTCTCCAAATCCACCCATTCCAAAAGTCCAACCTCCAGGCTTCAAAATGGCATCTTTAAGGTCTTTTCCATGGGAAACTTCTGCAATAACATCTTCCCAATTGCCTCTTTGGGCACCTCCTTGATAGCCATATCCTCTTAAGAACTTATCGGTGTTGGAGCTGCCGCCAAGGTTTCTGAACCTAGGGACATAAATCCCGTTGGGCTTTCTTCCTTTATAGTACTTATCTTCAAAACCATCAAATTTTCCTGAAGCGCCCACACGTAAGTGGTGATCCATGATATTTCTTCCTAATTGATCCGAATCATTGCCGAGTCCATCTGGGAAACGGTCAGATTTTGATTGCATCAATATAGATGTTGAAGCTATTGCTGAAGCACATAGGAAAATCACTTTTGCCTTGAATACATGTTCTTCCTTGGTAACGCGATCAATAACTTTAACACCAGTCGCTTTTTTGGTATCAGGGTCATACATTACCTCATGAACAATGGCATCTGGTCTTAGCGTCATGTTTCCTGTGCGCTCGGCAGCCGGTAAAGTAGAAGAAACACTGCTAAAATAAGCTCCAAAAGGACACCCACGAATACATCGGTTTCTATATTGGCAACGTACTCTTCCATCACCTTCAAACTTTTTATCACTATTTATGTGAGCAACTCTACCGGCAGTTATTACCCTACCATCAAAATGCTCCGAAACCTTTTCGCGTACATGCTGTTCCACACAATTGAGCTCCATCATAGGCTCAAATTTTCCATCAGGTAGTTGGGGTAGGCCCAACATTTCCCCAGCAACGCCTATGTACGATTCCACTTTATCATACCATGGGGCAATATCCTTGTAACGAACGGGCCAATCTACCGCAACGCCATCCTTCTTATTAGCTTCAAAATCGATATCGCTCCAGCGATAGCTATGTCGACCCCACATGATGGAACGACCCCCAACATGGTATCCTCGCATCCAATCGAAACGTTTAGTTTCATTATATGGATGTTCCAAATCGTTTACGAACCAATGCTTTGAACCTGCTCTGGTTGTATACCCCGTGCGATTTTGCTTTTCCTGTTTTTTAATGTCTTCTGTTGTAGGTTGTCCATTGTTTGGAAAATCCCATGGATCCATATTGGCAGTAGGATAGTCTTCTCTGTGCTTGACCATTGGTCCACGCTCCAGTACCAAGGTCTTTAAGCCATTTTCGCAAAGTTCCTTTGCAGCCCATCCACCACTGATGCCTGTCCCAACAACAATTGCATCATAGGATTCTTGCTCTTCATTGTAATAGAATATGCTCATTTATTATTGATTGTTTATTTTCTAAAAGTATTAAATATTAAATTAATTTTCTACATTTAAACCCCCTGTTTATTGGGAAATTAACACTATAACGTTGTAGTAAATCCTAATCTTTTAATTGCCAGTATCACAAACCAATAGGTATGAAAAGAAGAAATTTTGTTGTCAATTCTGCAAAAGCAGGCTTAGCCTTAACTGCTTTGGGTGGATATGCTTGTAAGCAAACCAAAAAAGAACCGGAGAGTGAAGAAGTTGCTGTTGTGACTGAAGAAAGGACTTCCCCATTTTTTGAACTATCGCTCGCGCAGTGGTCTATCAATAAAATGATTCGTGAAGGAGGGACTGATCCATACACTTTTGCGGAAAAAGCAAAAGCGTGGGGTTTTACGGGTCTTGAATACGTAAGTCAATTATACCATCCTGAACTTGAGAAGGGTAATTATTCGCCAGAAGCTATGAAAGCTTTCGTAGATAAAAGCAATGCAGAAGCTGAAAAGCATGGTATGAAAAACGTATTGCTTATGATTGATGGACAAGGGGCTCTAGCTGCAGCCGATGAGGCAGAAAGAAAAGCTGCGGTAGAAAACCACTTTAAATGGGTAGATGCCGCCGCCGCTATGGGCTGTCATTCTATACGTGTTAATCTTCAAGGAAGTATGGAACAGGATGAATGGATCGAAGCTTCAACAGATGGATTAACGCAGCTGTCGACCTATGCCAAGGACAAAAATGTAAACATTATTGTAGAGAACCATGGGGGACCTTCATCAAATGGAGCTTGGTTGGCCGAGGTAATGAAGAGCGTGAATATGGATAATTGCGGGACACTACCAGATTTTGGAAACTTCTGTGTTAAAAGAGAAGATGGGTCTTATTACGATTCAAAATGCATAAAGGAATATGACAAGTACAAAGGGGTAGAGGAATTGATGCCATTCGCAAAAGCGGTAAGTGCAAAGGCCTACGATTTTGATGCTGATGGTAACGAGACCAAGATTGATTATGTTAAGATGTTGAAGATTGTAAAAGAAGCAGGATATACCGGATTTGTTGGTGTTGAATATGAAGGAAGTGTTTTGAGCGAGGAAGAAGGTATCATTGCGACAAGAGATTTATTGATTAAAGCAGGCAAACAAGTTTAAAGTTCGATTGCTGAAGCTCATTATATATGAAGGTATTGTTTAACCAACTATTTGACTACAATTTTTATTGTAATAAGAAGCTTATTGAGCAATGCACGACTATGGAAAAAGTTCCAGAAAAGTGCATCAAGCTTTTTAGTCATATATTGAATGCCCATCATATTTGGAACAATCGTATCGCCGGAAAACCCCCAGAATATGGTGTTTGGCAAGAGCATACCGTTGAAAGTTGGGGAGATATTCATTATGAAAACCAACGGACCACTTTTGAGCTAATTACAAATGCCGATGATTTCGGCCGAAGAATAGATTACGAAAACAGCGAGGGAAGAGTGTTTGCGAATGAGCTTAAGGATATACTTTTTCATATTATCAACCATTCAACGCACCACAGAGGCCAAATACTTATGGATTATAGATCTAACGGTATTGAACCTGAACCCTTGGACTACATTTTTTATAAAAGATAACCCCCGTTCATGAGTTTAAAAGTAAAGTTCCAGCTGTCGTTTATGATGTTTTTAGAGTTCTTCATATGGGGAGGTTGGTTCGTGACATTAGGTATTTATTTGCCTAACACCTTAGGAGCATCGGGCGCAGATATTGCCCTGGCGTACTCAAGTCAATCCTGGGGTGCAATAATTGCACCCTTTATAATCGGATTGATTGCAGACCGCTATTTCAATGCTGAAAAGGTTTTGGGAATTTTACATCTGGTCGGAGCATTTATAATGTACCAGATGGCCAATGCAGACGATATTTCAGTATTCGTTCCGTATGTATTTGGATATATGATTGCTTACATGCCTACATTGGCCTTGGTCAATTCAGTTTCGTTCAATCAAATGAAGGACCCATCCAAAGAATTTGCCTTTGTCAGGGTTTTTGGGACTATTGGTTGGATTGTAGCGGGACTAATTTTTATAAGCACCGTTTTTAAATGGGACTCCCCGGAGAACATCGCAAATGGTGCATTAAGAAATACATTTGTCATGACCGCTATAGCTTCTGCTGTGCTTGGTCTGTTCAGTTTCACATTGCCTAAAACACCACCAAGGGTTGGTAAAGCGGAAAAAGTATCTCTCTCGGATATTATCGGGCTAGATGCTTTAAAGCTATTGAAAGACAGAAATTTTTTGGTTTTCTTTTTAGCATCGGTGCTGATATGTATTCCTTTGGCATTTTACTACCAACACGCCGGACAGTTTTTGGGTGAAATTGGAGCTTCAATTGGAGTTTTCGGTGCGGAAATCGGCCCGGCAGGAATGATGACGATAGGTCAGATTTCTGAAGTTATGTTTATGTTATTACTGCCATTTTTCTTTAAGAAATTTGGATTTAAAAGGACAATTTTAGTGGGCATGTTCGCCTGGCTGGTGAGGTACCTGCTTTTTGCATATGGAAATGAAGGAGAATTGGCCTTTATGCTGATTATAGGTATCGCACTTCATGGCATATGTTATGATTTTTTCTTTGTTTCCGGTCAAATTTATACAGATACCAAGGCGGGGGACAAGTACAAAAGCGCTGCTCAAGGATTAATTACCTTAGCCACCTACGGTGTGGGTATGCTGATAGGTTTTTGGATTGCAGGTAAGATAACCGATACGTATCTCACTTCAGAAAACATTCATGAATGGGAAAATATTTGGAGTTTCCCAGCCATTTTTGCATTAGGTGTTGCCATTCTTTTTGCACTCCTTTTCAAAAACGAAAAAATAGAATACAAATCCTAAATAACAACCAAAATAATATAACATGGAGAATGTAAACAAGAATCGATTGTTTGTAGCATCCTGTGTTGCTTTGTTGGTCACTTCAATGACCTTTGCGATACGGGCAAGATTGGAGACCGTTTTTGGTCCTGAAGGAGTTGGATTGACATTAGAGCAAATTGGATGGGCGTTTACACCTGCATTTTGGGGTTTTACCTTAGCAATGATTATTGGAGGTCCATTGGTTGATTCCCTTGGAATAAAAAAGATTACTTGGATTGCATTTATTACCCATGCTATTGGTATTACATGGACAATTTTGGCCAAAGATCAAACCTCATTGTTTTTAGCTACGTTATTTGTTGGTATTGGAAACGGAATGGTAGAAGCCGCGCTCAACCCTATGATCGCATCTATGTATAGCGAGAATAAAACAAAAATGCTCAACCGTTTTCATGTTTGGTTTCCTGGAGGCATAGCCATAGGAGGCGTTCTAGGATGGCTGATTATGGATGTCATGGGCTTGGGATGGCAAATAATGGTCGGAATATTATTTATTCCCCTGGTGATATATGCATTCTTATTTTTTGGACAAAAGTTCCCGGTTACAGAACGTGTTCAATTGGGAGTTAGCAATAAAAAAATGTTTGCCAGTCTGGGTAAACCACTATTTATTTTTATGGTGATTTGTATGCTCCTGACTGCGGCATCAGAACTGGGAACAACACAGCGAATCGAATCATTGTTAAAAGAATCCGGTACTGTTCCGTTGTTGGTCTTGGTGTTTATCAATGGGATTATGGCTATAGGTAGAGGCTTTGCTGGTAAAGTAATACATAAGCTTCAACCGTCAGGAATGTTATTGTTTTCTGCAATATTTACCTTTATTGGTCTTTGGTTGTTGACTATAACAAGTGGGACGATGACATTTGCTGCAGCGGCTGTCTTTGCGGTGGGAGTCACCTTTTTCTGGCCGACAATGCTTGGATTTGTTGCGGAATACTTACCCCAAACAGGAGCCCTCGGGCTTTCGATAATGGGAGGTGCTGGAATGTTATCCGTATCAGTGGTATTACCTTTTATGGGAAAATTGATGGATGATGCCAGTCCTATGGAAGCACTGCGAACGATGTCAATCCTGCCTGCAATATTAATTGCGGCGTTCCTAGGATTGTACTTATATATGAAAAAACGAAAATCAAATACTGAAGCAACTTAAAAAAAGAAAACACATGCCAAAAAAGATTAGACTTGGTATTATTGGAGGTGGAGGAGATTCACTTATTGGGGTGCTGCACAGAGTGGCCTCTTTTATAAATGACAATTATGAAATAGTCGGAGCGGTATTTAATCCAGACTTTGAACAGAACATGGGTTTTGCCAAAGAAATCGATGTGCCCACAAATAGGATATACAAAGATTTTGACACTTTGATATCGGAGGAAATGAAGCTTCCGGAAGATCAACGCATCCAGGTTTGTTCAGTACTTACACCTAATTTCTTGCACTTTCCAATGGCCAAGAAATTGTTGGAGAATGGATTTCATGTGATTTGTGAAAAACCGATGACCATGAACCATGAGGAGGCGAAAATATTGGAAGAGGTACACCAAAAATCAGGAAAGGTATTCGCACTTACCCATACGTATACAGGTTATCCTATGGTACGACAAATGAGGGAAATGATTAAAGCAGGTGCTTTGGGAAGAATCCATAAAGTGGATGCGAGATATTATCAAGGCTGGATCAATACCGTAATTCATGATAAAGAAAAGCGTTCCACGGTTTGGCGATTAGATCCAAAAAAAGCTGGAATAAGTTCATGTATTGGTGATATTGGGGTGCATGCCTCCAATTTAATTGAATACACCACGGGATTACAGATTAAATCCGTTCTGTGCGATTTTAACTACCTCTACGATGATAATCAAATGGATGTGGATGGTACGGTCTTGATTCGTATGGACAAACATGTGAAAGGTGTGGTTAGAGCGAGCCAAGTGGCTACTGGGGAAGAAAATGGACTGGCTATTGCCATTTATGGAGAAAAAGGAGCTTTCAGATGGGAGCAGGAAAAACCCAATTTTCTGTATAAGATGAGTGATACGGAACCCTTACAAGTTTATAAACCAGGACATGCCTATAATTCTGAACTTTCCCTAAAAGCTTCAAAAATACCTGCTGGACATCCCGAAGGCATTTTTGATTCGATGGCTAATATCTATTTAGGGGCTGCTAGAGCCATCCGCGGCGAAGAATACAATGATGGGGAATTCCCAACCATGCGTGATGGTGTTAGGGGAATGAACTTTATTGAAAGTACAGTCGCTTCACACAAACAAGGGAATGTTTGGATTGATTTGGATTAATCTATATTCTAAAATAGAGAATAATGGTCGCCTACGTGCGGCCATTATCTTTGAAAAACCTTTTCGAATTCTTCAAAAACTACAATCATACTTTCCCTAGGGATACGATTAAATTCAGAAAGTTCTCGGGTATAATAGTCCCAATGTGTCTTTTTCCAGTATTCTAAACTTTTGTCGCCTTCGCCCTCTTTTCTGGCATGATCAGAGTTAACGGCAAAATAAGGAACCAGTTTTACCGATGTAGTCCGTATAACACACTTTGCTTTTCCAGACCAATCAGTCACGACAGCAAAATCTCCTATTTTGGGCATAGGTTCATTGCGGTTTTGCATTCCTAAAAGCGAATGCGAAGTGGCTCTTTTTACATCTTTGCACACCAAATTGACACAATCGTCTGCGTCTTTTTGATTATCACAAAAGTGAATCACTTTAGGTGCATCTTCAGAAGCAAATTCTAGATGGGCGTCCAAAAAATCGCCCCATAAATTGCGGGCAGAAGCGTTTTCCATAGTAGGTATTTAAGAAAATTTATGTTGTTTGAATTGTTCAACAGCGTGTTGTGCAGCTCTTGCTGTAAAAGCCATATAGGTCAGTGATGGGTTAACACAGCTGGCGGAGGTCATAAAAGCGCCATCAGTCACATAAACGTTGGGTGCTCCATGCACTTGATTATGTTTGTTTAAGACAGAAGTCTTGGAATCATGTCCCATGCGGGCACCTCCCATTTCATGTATGCCCAACCCTGGCCCGGTTTCTCTATCGTAGGCCTTCACATCTCTATAACCCGCTGCTTTTAATATGGCAACAGCTTCTTCCTTGATGGCCTCGCGCATGTTCATTTCATTTTCTTTGAATTCCACATCAAAATCCAATTGAGGAAGACCCCATTGGTCTTTCTTATCAGCACTCAAGGTAACACGATTGTCGTGATAAGGCAACATTTCTCCAAAACCTGTCATTCCAATTTCCCAATCACCCGGTTTCAACACCGCTTCCTTAAGGGCAACACCATATCCCATTTCTGCAACAGTTTCTGACCAATTTGACCTTCCTGCTCCACCTTGATATCCAAAACCTCGCAAAAAGTTTTTTCGTTTGGTTTTTTCATTCAGATTTACAAAACGGGGGATGTAAAAACCATTAGGTCTTCTGCCTTTGTAATATTTATCTAGATGCCCATCTACTTTTGCAGATGCTCCTAGCTGATAGTGGTGGTCCATAATATTGCGGCCCACCTCATCATAATTGTTGCCAAGACCGTTTGGAAATGTTTTTGATTTGGATTGCAATAAGATTCCTACAGATGCCATTGCCGAAGCACATAGGAAAACTACCTTGGATTTAAATTCAATCTTTTCATGGGTTACCGAATCAATGATTTTAACTCCTGTTGCCTTTTTTTGAACATCATCATAGACTACTTCGTAAACAACTGAGTTTGGACGAAGGGTTAGATTTCCAGTACGTTCCGCTGCCGGTAATGTGGAAGAATTACTGCTAAAATAACCCCCAAAAGGACACCCTCTCCAGCATCTATTTCTATATTGACAAGGGCCACGCCCGGTAAAATCAGTAGTATTTTTAGTAATATGTGCGGCTCTGCCGATCGTCAACAGGCGACCATCCTCAAAATGAGTGGTCATAGATTTTTGTAGATCTTTTTCCACACAGTTCAAATCCATCGGAGGCAAGAATTGACCATCAGGCAATTGTTTCAATCCCAATTTTTCACCACTTACCCCAATGTAGGACTCAACTTTGTCATACCATGGAGCTATATCTTTATATCTGACAGGCCAATCAATGGCAATGCCTTCCTTTTTGTTAGCCTCAAAATCAATATCGCTCCAACGATAACTTTGCCTGCCCCAGGTAAGGGACCGACCACCTACCTGATATCCGCGAATCCAATCAAAACGTTTGGTTTCTTGGTATGGATGCTCTAAATCATTCACAAAAAAATGCTTGACATCTTCACGCGGGGCCCAACCAACACGAAGTTGTTTCTGATATTTTTCCTTTTCCGAACGAGACAGTTCACCTTTAAAGGCATAGTCCCAAGTGTCATCGTTCATGGTTTTGTAATCTTCAACGTGCTTTACTATTGGGCCACGTTCCAAGACCAATGTTTTCAATCCATTTTCGCAAAGCTCCTTGGCTGCCCATCCCCCGGTGATTCCCGTTCCAACTACAATGGCATCATAAACAACATTTTCATTCATTATTGTGCTGTTTTAATTGTTGGCGAATCCCTATATTTATGTCTTTCCTAGAGGAAACTGAAAACATCATAATATTTTTCTTAAATATAGGTGATAAATCCTAAAACCTTAAGGATTTATACAAGCTAAAAAGTTGATTTAAATGAAGACAATTAAAGGACCGGCAGTATTTCTAGCTCAATTTGTAGATGGCCAACCTCCCTTCAATTCTTTGGATGGACTGTGCGAATGGGCATCTGGATTAGGGTACAAAGGAATCCAAATTCCAACTTGGGAGTCGTTTCTAATAGATTTGGACAAGGCAGCTGAAAGCCAGGATTATTGCGATGAATTAAAGGGAAAAATCAATTCGTATGGGTTGGAAATCACCGAACTATCCACACACTTGCAAGGGCAGTTGGTGGCAGTACATCCTGCTTACGATATCATGTTCGATAATTTTGCCCCAGATGCAGTAAAGAATAATCCGAAAGCTAGAACCGAGTGGGCCATTGAAACGGTTAAAAAGGCCGCAACGGCAAGCAGAAGATTGGGAATAAAAGCTCATGCCACATTTTCTGGATCATTACTTTGGCACACTGCCCACCCTTGGCCTCAAAGACCACCTGGATTGGTAGAAATGGGATTTGAAGAACTGGCCAAAAGATGGATGCCCATTCTAAACCACTTTGATAAGGAAGGGGTTGATGTTTGTTATGAAATTCACCCTGGAGAAGACTTGCATGATGGGGATACCTTTGAGCGTTTTTTGGAAGCTACTGGCAATCACAAAAGAGTGAATATATTATATGACCCAAGCCATTTTGTGTTACAACAATTGGATTATATTGCATATATAGATCACTATCATGAATTTATAAAATCGTTCCATGTAAAAGATTCCGAATTCAATCCAACTGGAAAAAAGGGTGCTTTTGGAGGCTATAACGATTGGGGAGATCGCGCAGGCCGTTATCGTTCTCTTGGTGATGGACAAATAGATTTCAAGACGATTTTCTCAAAATTAACACAATATGGATGTGATGTTTGGGCAGTTATGGAATGGGAGTGTTGTATTAAAAGTCCGGAACAAGGAGCAAGGGAAGGTGCCAAATTTATCCAAGACCATATTATTGAAGCCACCACCAAAACCTTTGATGATTTCGCGGGGGCAGAAACAGATACTGAAAAACTTAAAAAAATATTGGGATTATGAAAAAGCTGACTTTATTTATGGCCTTAATGGTTGCCTTTGCATGTAAAGACAAACCAAAAGAAGAGGCAAAAGAAGAGACCATACAGGCAACTGAAGCTCAAACGGAACGTGAAGAATCAGGTTGGGTAACCTTATTCGATGGAACCTCATTTAATGGGTGGCATTTATACAATGAAGGAGAAATTGATGAGCCTTGGAAACTCGAAGATGGTACCATGGTATTCTATCCACCTAAAGAGAAGAAAGAAGGGGAAAGCTATAATATTGTGACCGATAAAGAGTTCACCAACTTTGTTTTGTCTTTAGAATGGAAGATTTCGAAAGGTGGGAACAGTGGAATTTTTTGGGGTGTTTATGAGGGTGAAAAATATGGGCAACCATATTTAACCGGGCCTGAAATCCAGGTTTTGGATGACGAGGAACATCCGGATGCTAAAAACGGAACTACTCATCAGGCAGGAGCCTTGTATGACATGATTGCTCCATCCGAAAAGGCAGTTAAACCGGCAGGCGAATGGAATACCGTTGAATTAACTGTAAACCATGAAACCAACCACGGCCAGGTACTATTGAATGGAATTAAAGTTGTTGAATTTCCGGTTCACGGACCTGAATGGGACACCATGGTATCCAAATCCAAGTTTGCTGATTGGGAAGGATTTGGAGCCTACAAAACAGGAAAAATCGGCTTACAGGATCATAGCGATATTGTGGCTTATCGAAATATTAAAATCAAAGAATTATAAATGTCCAAAAATCTATTTCTTTTCTTTTTTGGTTTTATTGCAGTTGTTGCATTGGGCCAAGAAAAACAGCCAACTAATCCAGAAGCCACTGAAGTTTATGAACCCGTACCACCTCGTGTGATTCCAGGTCAACTTGGATCTCCACCGAGCGACGCCATTGTTCTTTTTGATGGTAAAAATTTTGACCACTGGATAAGCAGCGCTGATAGCTCGGCCGTAAAATGGCATTTGAATAAAGATGGTAGTACTACGGTCAACGATGGAACTGGAAACATCCAAACCAAACAAAATTTTGGGAGCATCCAGCTACATCTAGAATGGAAGTCACCAAAAGAAGTACTTCGAGATGGACAAAACAGAGCTAATAGTGGAGTATTTATACAACAACGGTATGAAATACAGGTATTGGACAATAATGATAACGACACCTATGTAAATGGGCAAGTAGGAGCTTTATACAAGCAAGGTGTGCCATTGGCCATGGCTTCATCTCCAACTGGCGAATGGAATACATATGATATTATATTTCACACCCCAGAATTTAGTAGAGGAGGAAACATTGTAAAACCAGCCACGGTTACTTTATTACATAACGGTGTTTTAATTCAAGATCATTTCGTAATTGAAGGCACAATAGAATATATTGGTTGGCCTAAATATCAGGCTCATGGAAAAGCTCCGTTAATGTTACAAGACCACAATGATAATAGTAGGGTGAGCTTCAGAAATATTTGGGTAAGAGAGTTGGATTAAATACTACAATCCTCAGACATTGCTTTGTGGCACAACCTGGGTAAACCCCATTTTTGGTTACCTTTGCCAAAATTTAATCATCCCATATGATTCAGTCTATGACCGGTTTTGGGAAGCATGTTGTACAGCTTCCCTCCAAAAAAATCACCATCGAACTTAAATCACTTAACAGCAAGAACCTGGATATCAATGCCAGAATTCCACAATTCTATCGGGAGAAAGAATTGGAGCTAAGAAAAATGATTGCCGACGTTTTGGTTAGAGGAAAGGTCGATTTTGGGCTTTATGTTGAAATCACCGGTGAGGAAACTACTACAGCGGTTAATCAAGGTGTGGTAAAAAAGTACATGCAACAACTTGCAAATATCACATCTGGAGATGATTTGAAATTGCTTGAATTGGCTTTACGCATGCCGGATACCATGAAAACGGAAAAGGCTGATATTGATGAAACAGAATATGGAGCCATCAAGACCGCTATGAAAGAGGCTCTTTCGGAAATCTCAAAATTCAGAAATGAAGAAGGCAAGGTTTTGGAAAAAGACTTTATTGGTAGACTCAGTAAGCTTAACAATTTGCTTGAAGAAGTAAAACACATGGACCCTGAGAGACTGGATACGGTTCGTGAGCGACTTGAAAAGGCTGTTGCCGATTTAAAGGTAGAATTGGATGAAAACCGATTTGAACAGGAGCTTATTTACTATCTCGAAAAATACGATATCACTGAAGAAAAGGTGCGTTTAGCAAATCATTTGGATTATTTTGAGAGCACATTGGAATCAAAAGATTCCAATGGAAAAAAGCTCGGATTCATCGCTCAAGAAATAGGTAGGGAAATAAACACCATTGGGTCTAAGGCCAACTATGCACCTATGCAGCAATTGGTGGTCCAAATGAAAGATGAATTGGAAAAAATCAAAGAACAAATGCTCAATGTACTATGAGAAAAGGAGGAAAACTCATAGTCTTTTCAGCCCCTTCAGGAAGCGGTAAAACAACCATTGTAAAATATCTTCTAGAGCAACCTGAATTGAATTTGGCCTTTTCTGTTTCTGCAACTTCAAGACCTAAACGGGGAAGTGAAGAAGAGGGGAAAAACTATTATTTTATCTCAATCCCCGAGTTCAAAAAACATATTAAACAAGGAGATTTTTTGGAATGGGAAGAAGTATATCGAGATAACTTCTATGGAACCTTGAAGAGTGAAGTAGAACGATTATGGGCCGAAGGCAAGAACGTTATTTTTGATATTGATGTTGTAGGAGGTCTTCGTATAAAAAAGAAATTTCCAGAGGAAACCCTAGCAGTTTTTGTGAAACCTCCAAGTGTTGATGAGTTGAAAATTCGCCTAAAAAAGCGAAGTACAGAGAGTGATGACAAAATCAATATGAGGGTGGCAAAAGCATCGGTTGAGCTTGCTACTGCACCCCAATTTGATAAGATTATCAAAAACTACGATTTAGATGTGGCCCTACAAGAATCCCATCAATTGGTAGCCGATTTTGTGGGGGCAACATGTTCAAATTCAGAAGAGGAATAATGAAACGCGTAGGGCTGTATTTTGGAACGTTTAACCCTATCCATATTGGCCATTTGGCTATTGCCAATCATATCGTTGAATTTTCAGGGCTTGACCAAGTATGGTTTGTAATAACTCCACAAAGCCCTTTCAAAACAAAACAATCTTTATTGGATGACCATCATAGATATCAGATGGTGGATGAGGCATTGCAAGATTATCCAAAATTAAAGCCCAGTAAAATTGAGTTCACTCTACCGCAGCCAAATTATACCATAAACACTTTAGTGCATTTGGATGAGGAATATGGTACTGTACATCAATTTTCTTTGATAATGGGAGAGGACAATCTCAAGAGCTTCCATAAATGGAAAAACTATGAGACTATTTTGGAGAACTATTCCATTCATGTATACCCAAGAATTTCAGAAGGAAAAATTGAACATCAGTTTCAAGAGCATCCTAAAATTCACAGGGTAGACGCTCCAATTATGGAAATTTCATCCACTTTTATTCGAAATAAACATAAAGAAGGTAAAAACATCAGGCCTCTGCTTCCAGATGCGGTTTGGAAGTATATGGATGAGATGAATTTTTATAGATAGTAAACTATTTTTTAGAGGTCACAACCCCAACCATACTGTCTGCAGTTCCATAATACAGATACCAAATGCCGTTAAATTGTACCAACCCTTCTAGAAAGGTTGTGCCATCTTTATATTGTCCTGACTTTTCGAAAGGAAGCTCTGGTTTAATGAATGGAGCACTGCATCGGTCCAGTAGCTTCCAAGGTTCTTTGGAATCAAAAAGTGCTTGACCTCCTGTGTAAACCCTATTTCCTAATTCCTTTACGCCAATATTTTGCGAGTTTCCTGCATTGTACAAAACCACAATTCCATTTTCAGTGAGAACGGGAGGTGGTCCGGCCTCTACTAACCAAGAATCAAAATAACCTGGCCTTGGGCTCAAAACGGGTGCAAGACTACCTTCATAGGTCTCTATTGGTGTCCAATCTATTAGATTTTCAGAACTGGCCAACCAAACGTGTGGCACTCCATAATACATCCAATATTTCCCATTGATTTTTGCGGCAACCAGTTTCCCATTATCAAGTTGGGTTACAATAGCACCGGACTTTGTTTCCTTATTTTGATATTTACCTTCCTTGTGATTCTTAAAAACGGGACCATGCTTTGTCCAATGTACAAGATCATTTGAGGTGGCAACTGCTAATCTGGGTACTTGTCTGTTCCATTGTGTGTAGGTAAGCACGTAAAGCCCTTCTTTAGTTTCTACAAGTCTTGGGTCTTCGACTCCTCCGGGCCATTCATTCTTTTTTTGATCATCAACTTTAGGATAAAAAACAGGAAACTTTTTTTTGGAGTAAGAAATTCCATCTTTGGAAACAGCCAATCCGATTCTTGAAGTGTGACCTCCAATTTCCTTTTCCCCCAACTTTTCCTCAGCTCGATAGAACACATGAATCATATTGTCTTTAACTATGGCCGCAGGATTAAAAGTTGCCATGGATTCCCAGAAAACATTTTCATTTTTAATGGGATCTGTAAAGAAGGAGCTAACATCTTTTTGAATAATGGGTTTGGTATCAGTAGCTCTTTTGAAGGGGCCCATCATCCAAGATTTTTCCATTTCCTGAGCAGAACAGAAAGAAATCTGAAATACCGCAATCAATATGAACACACTATATTTCAGAACCCAATCTTTAGTTTTTAATGAGAATATCAGTTCCTAAATATTTATTGTCTTTGTTGTAATACCAGGCTCGGGTCTTAGGCATTTTGATTCCTTGTATCTCTTCGAGTCCTTCAAGCAGAATGTATTCGCCATCATTTTTGGCTTCATCATGATAAAACTGGTAGACTTCCATGGCATAGGTGTTGGGGTCAAAATAGAAATACCAAACATCTTTGCCCACTCCCTCTTCGTAATTCACCTTTAAAACCAGATAATCTTTTCCTTTAAAGGTTTTGGTCAGTACTTTTTCGTGAAGTATGGTGCCTGGGTCTTTGATTTTCATTGGAAGACCATAAAGATAAGTATAGTAATTGCGCATTACGGTTCCCCGCTCGCAAGTCAACCGATACTCATTTCGGTCTTCTTCGGTGATATCTGTTGAGCCATTCAAATGGGTAATACAATCTTGTTTATTGAAGGAATAGGAATACGAATTATTATCCTTTTCAACTTGAAGTTTGAACTGTTCTCTTGGAATATTGATATCGATAATGCTTAATCTATCCGATGATTTTGGAGTTTTCATCAACACCTTAAAGGTGTTGTTCAATTGAGACCATTGATCATTGGGGTCGTGAAAGGCAATAGCCTTGTCCAATAATTCAGTCGATGTAATTGTTTGAGCCTTTAGGGCGTTATAGGTAATTAATACCAATACAATAAATATCCAGCGCATACGGTAAAAGTATAAAAATAAAAATTCCGGTTTCAGCCTTGAGTGTGAAACCGGAATTTTGTTCTTTGATTCCGAATATTTTTCGGAATAGGGTTTAGGCTATCTTCAATTAAGCTGGTTCGGTTGGCTCAATCCTAGCAGGTTCAATAGAACTATCATGCTCAACGTAATATAGCTCCAAAAGCTCAAATACAACTTCTACCAAATCCTTGCTCTCGGTAAGTATTGAGAAATACAAGGTAGTATTCTTTGGGCTGGATTCTTCGGTACGTGTCCTAGCAACTTGACGTTGAATTTTATCTGACATCAATTGAAATAGACCTTCCTTCTTCTCTAAAGTACTTCCTATTTCTTCAAAGGACCTATTTTCGAAAATTTGCTGAGTATTAGCAAACAATTTTTCCAGTTCCAAATCAAGCTCTTTGATTTCTTTGATTTGGTTATACTTTAATTTTTTGTGATTGTTGTTCACGTGTTTGTGACTCACTTTGCCGATATACTCCAACGACTGGGCAATATCAGTTAAGTGCGCCAAAGTATTTATATAAAAATTACTTGCACCTACATTGGCCTCATCAAGATTTTTGATGAAAAAGAATAGATGGTTTCGAAGATCTTCAATCTCGTCAGATAGTTTTGTGCCTTGCTTCTTGTTCTTTTTCAAAAGCTCCAAATCTTGCTTTGCCAACCCATTTATGGAATTGGTATAGATTTTATTGGTACGCTTTAAAACATTCGCAATGTTACTGGCGCTCTCTTCAATAACCCCTTGAACAGAACTGCTTTCAGCCCTGTTTAGACTATCCTCGGCCTTTTGCTCCTTGGCTTTTTTGTTATAAGCACTGTAATTACGCACTAAAAGTAAAATGGCAGCAAATAAAAGAATCGCGATTGCAGCTCCTTGTCCAAAGTTGATAAGGGTTAAAATTGTACCTGCTGAAATAAAGGCTATAATCGCAGTACCAAACCAACCACCTATTACATTAAGCACACCTGCAACTCTATATACGGCACTTTCCGCACCCCAAGCTCTATCTGCTAAAGAGGTACCCATGGCAACCATAAAGGTTACATAAGTAGTAGACAGTGGTAATTTATATGAAGTCGCGATGGAAATAAGGATACCCGCAACCATTAGGTTTACTGCGGCCCTTACCATATCAAAAGCAGGAAGTTTGTGTACTTTGTCCTGAGACAATGCAATTACTGGTTTTTCAAACTTTTTGTCCATGCCTGCTTTCAGACCTTTTGGAAGCAAACTGTTGAAATATTTTGAAATATTAGAAGACATCCGTACCAAGCCTCTTGAGAAAAAATTGGGTTGAAACCTTTCTTTAGCTTCCCCTTCTCTTGAAAGATTGATTTCGGTATCAGCGACATATCTTGCCTTTTTGGAAAGCCATAAAGTGGCCACCATTACAATTCCTGCAACAAATAGCAGCACTGTGGGGGTAGGCACTTTTTTAGCCAGTACCTCCATGCTAAATTCCGCAGCTGGAATGCCAGAAGCGACCCAAGCTTCATAGCTCTGCCATGCTGCAATAGGCACTCCAATAAAGTTCACCAAGTCATTGCCTGCAAAGGCCAACGCCAGGGCAAAGGTGCCAACACCGATAATTACTTTATAGATATTGATTTTGGCAACGTGAATAAATACGTAGGATAGAAGGGACCAAACTATAAAGTTTACAATTACTATTGAAAAAACTTCGGCTTCCAGAAAATCTTTAATTTTCATTCCACCAAGAATAGCAAAGCTCTCACCAGCAAAAGGTGTTCCTTTTATCCCTTTCATTAGAATGAAATACACCATGGAAGACAAAGCAACTCCACCAAATAATGCGCCTACCCACTTTGCTTTTTTCTCAAAATTATAGGACAATAGCAGTCGGGAAATCCACTGTACAATGGCGCCTATAGTAAATGCAACAAAAACAGACAACAAGATTCCTGAAATAATCTGAATGGCCTTAGAAGTGTTTATATAATTCACTACATCGGAAAAATCTCCGTTTGCTGCACCAATTTTTAAAAGTGACATGGCAACGGCGGCACCTAACAATTCAAATACAATTGATACGGTAGTTGAGGTGGGCATACCCAAAGTGTTAAAGAAATCAAGAAGCAATATGTCCGTAATCATGACTGCCATGAAAATGAACATGATTTCTTGAAAATAAAACTCACCAGGATTAAAAATACCCTTACGTGCAACCTCCATTAATCCGCTAGAGAATATGGCACCACACGCTATACCAGCACTGGCAATAATCATTATGGTTTTAAATGAAATGGCCTTTGAACCGATTGCCGAATTCAAAAAATTAACCGCATCGTTACTGACCCCAACTACCAAATCGGCAACGGCCAAAACGGCAAGGGCGATGATCATTAATAAGTAAATATTGTCCATAATTGTATCTAAAAAATAATTGTCAAATGTCTATACTTTGCTGATTTTCAATGTTATTTAAAAGTTATGTTTTGCTTAAAAATGAACATCGACCTGCAATCGGTACATCAATTCATCACTGCCACTATCGAAAGAAAGATAGCTAAAATCTGTTTGCACCTTTAACTTGTGCCCAACAATATATTTTGAAAGGCCAACAGTGTATTGAGCTCGATCACTGCTTCCAGTAATGTCATCAAAATTAACGTCTGTATATCGACCCGAAACTTCCCAATTATTTTTAAGAAGATAACCGGACTGAAGATTTAAAGCATTTCCAACAAGCACAACATCTCCTGTTGGCGACCCATCAGAATTTAATGCTATTGGATTGTGGGCGTCTCTGTGCGCATATTCACCCATAAGTGAAAAACCTTGATATTTAAACATGGCATCCACAAAGGTTGTGTTGATAGTGGTCTCATAAAAACCTACATCATTTGTCATGTATGAACCCAGGTTGCTTCTTGTTTTTACGGCATTTTGATTTGTATCATATGTAGCTGCCAACAATAATTTAGGTGTTTGCTCCCGCTTCAGGTCGGCACCACTATAATCTCCTTTGCTTATGAATTTCCCAAATGGGAGCAATTCTATTCGTGCTGTATATTGATGTCCTCCAAGGTTGCCTGAAGTAATATTTCTGCCTTCACCTTGTGAAAGTGCCAGTTTTTCGCGAACCAAAAACTTATCAGTTAAGTTAAAATGATGTCTTAACTGAATTCCCATATCCCGATCAATATTAAACCTACTGTTCAACAATGAACGATCTACTTGTTGAAGATTTCCTGATGAAATTACCCGTTCAATATTACCTGGAAGTTTTGTTTGCCCAACCCATAATTCAAAATTCTCATGAAAATTCCACATGATCACCGCATCGAGAATATATCGTGGCGCATTGTTTGTGAATTCACTTGTTCCTCCAATATCACGATTGGATAATCCAAGTTCGAATTTATATTTGAGTTTTGGAGAATAGGCAAAACCATCAAATTTTAACCTTGCTCTGCGCACTAAAAAATTCTGTTCAGGATTGGCAAATCCGTCATTTGCACCCTCATCCCAGGTTGCAATGCCCAATAGTTGCATACGCATTGCGAATTTCATGGTCCAAGTACTGTCTTTGCCGACAATATTAAAGAGTCCTTTACCAAATTTAGGGGCTTCTACTTTTTGAGCGTGGGAAGAAACACAAACAAGTGCAAAAAGGCCGACGGCCAGTAATTTAAAATTCATTTCAATATTAGTTTTTGTCGGGTGCAAAGAACTAATATCAATGTTAAGTTAATGTTTGCTTTATGTTATTTTTAATATGGCCACCCTGGCCAAGGTGGCCATAAATTCGACTTCAAAAAATAGTTGACAAAAACTAATATATTATGAAATCAAGTTGTCTCAAGACTTTAACAAAAGTCCAATAGAAAAACCAACTTATTGTAATCTAAAGATTAACTTATGTTTAAACTTCATGAGGTATTTAATGGATATTTGCTCACTGATACAGGTTATAACAACTACATAGTAAACATAAAATGTATATTGCAATTTAATTTAAGTCCTGCATGAACTGGGAAGCCCTTTTATCATTAAAACGCCTAGGCGACACCAACAAAAGACTACGAAAAGAACAAGAAGAAACCCGGTTGGGTTTTGAAGTAGATTATGATCGAATCATCTTTTCTGCCGCATTTAGAAGTCTGCAAGATAAGACTCAGGTTATACCATTGCCTATTAGTTTGGGGTCCAATAAAGATTTTGTGCATACCCGCCTTACACATAGTTTGGAGGTTTCCGTTGTGGGCAGAAGTCTTGGGAGAATTGCAGGGAAACAAATTTTGGGCAAATACCCGCACTTAAAAGAAGTTCACGGATATGAGTTCAATGATTTTGGAGCTATCGTGGCTGCTGCGGCTCTTTCGCATGATATTGGCAATCCACCTTTTGGCCATTCGGGAGAAAAGGCAATTGGAAATTATTTTGAACAGGGGAATGGAAAAAAGTATAAGGCTCTTCTATCCGATCTGGAATTTCAGGATTTAGTAGATTTTGAAGGCAACGCAAATGGCTTCAAACTATTAACCGAATCACGGGAGGGAGTTCCCGGCGGACTTCGCTTAAGTTATGCCACTTTAGGTGCTTTTATGAAATACCCCAAAGCTTCGTTGCCTAAGAAGCCCACCAAGCATATTGCAGATAAAAAATTTGGCTTTTTTCAATCAGAAATAGAGTTTTTCAAGGATGTGGTTCAAGAACTCGGTCTTGCTACAAACCCAAACAACCCCGGGATTGGATTTTACCGCCACCCGCTAACTTATTTGGTTGAAGCCGCGGATGATATCTGCTATACCATTATCGATTTTGAAGATGGCATCAATTTGGGACTTATTCCCGAGGAATTCGCGTTGGAATATCTAATTAATTTGGTAAAAGATAATATCAACACAAAGAAGTACAGCGCCATGACCAATTCGAGTGATCGCTTGAGCTATTTAAGAGCTTTGGCCATAAATACTCTTATCACGGATGCGGTGGAAGTCTTTATTGCCAATGAATCGGATATTCTTAAAGGAAACTTCGATGCATCCCTACTGGACAAGGGCAAATATCAAGCGCAAATTGATGACATTATAAAATTGAGTGTTGAAAAAATATACCTGTCCACGGAAGTGGTCGATAAGGAATTAGCTGGGTATAAGATTATTTCAGACATACTAGATTTTTATACTACAGCGTTGATGAACATAAAGCAAGGAACGGATACCAATTATGATAGGTTATTGGCGAAGAGTCTTCCTGAAAACTATCGAAATACTGAGAGTACTATCTATAGAATTTTATTGAATACCTGCTGCTTCGTGGCTAGCTTATCCGATAGTGCAGCGGTTCATATTCACAACAAATTGATGGGGAAGCAACTTTAGAATGCATAGTTAAGCCCTACACCCAACAGTTGCTTAAATTGTATTTTTGGAATCCCAGGGTCTATTACGGTTCCATCCGCATCGGTAACCTCATCAAATTTAATGTCGTCATCAAAAATGAGATGGGTTCCAATATTGGCATTGATGAATTTGTTGACCTTTAGGTTAAAGTTCAATTCCCAATCCACATCTATGTTTCCAAAACTTAATAGATAATCGGTATATAAACTTATTCGATGATTCATAAAGACGTTCTTAAGGACCTCCTTCTCCCAAGAATTGGTCACCAAAAACCCTATCTCCATAAATAAATGTTCACCTGGGTCTACACCAAACACCCCTTGATTGGATAAATCTTCATCCAGCACAAAAGTGGCCTTTTGGGTAACCGGAGAAATATATAAGTTGAATTTCCTTCCTTCTGGAATATAGGATGTCCCAACACCTAAAAACAAATAACCAGGGGCCATAAAACGGGAAATAGGGGTGTCACGGTCTGGATATTTATACCCGTTAGAGAACTGGGTATTAAAGCTGGTCTTCACGGAGTAGTACCAATTGGTTATGGTGTCTTTTCTAAAACCAATGGTAGATGCAAGCCTTATTTGGTCATCAGTTTTACGTAATTGCCTTCCTTCTTGTGCGTTTAGTCCGTAGCGTAGACGAAGTTCATTTTTCCAGTTGAGGTAGCGAAATTTATAGTTTCGGTTAAAACTCATGCTGGCCAATGCGGAAACCGAATTGTCTCCCCCCGCATTCCAATTTACAAAAGCAACTTCGTTAATGTTTAGTCCAAATTCGTTGGTTTTGGTCCAAAAGGATTTAGGAACAAAACGTCTATATTTTTTTGCTAGAGGTTTTATCCGATTCAGCACAGTTCTTGGATCCGTAAGCTTGGCACCCCTGGTAACATATTTCAATTTTACATCCTTGATTCGAACAACTTGAAATCCCGATGATGTGGTATCAGCATCTTGTTCGAAAACCCTTAAAAGGTTTATCTGTGCACTTGAACTGGATACAAAACACAGTAAAAAAAAGAAAAAGCAGACTATTGGTCGCATTGGGTTAAGGTTGATTTTATATAAGAACGTACTGCATCAAAATCTATACCAGCCATGGCGTGGGTTTCCTGAATTGTTCCGTGTTCAACAAACTTATCAGGAACCGCAAATATTTTAACAGGGGTAGTGTATCCATTATGGTTGGCAAATTCTAGAATCGCGGAGCCAAATCCGCCAGTTTCGCAACCATCCTCCAGAGTTGCAATTTGATCGTATTTGTTGAAGATGGTATGCAGTAGTTTCTCATCCAGAGGCTTTACAAAGCGCATATCATAATGACCAATAGCATGAAAGTCTTCGATTTCTTCAATAATTTTGGACACAATATTACCTAAATGCCCAATCGATAAAATTGCAATTCCCGCACCTTTTTTAAGACAACGACCCGTACTTATTTCAATTTTTTGAAAATCATTTTTCCAATTTAGATTCACTCCACGTCCTCTAGGGTACCTAATGGCAATTGGGCCGCTGGTAGCTAATTGAGCGGTATACATAATGTTTCGAAGTTCCATTTCGTTCATTGGAGCAAAAATGGTCAGGTTTGGAATGCACCTTAAATAAGCAAGATCGAAAACACCATGATGGGTAGCGCCATCTTGACCAACAAGTCCGGCTCTATCCAAACAAAAAATTACAGGAAGGTTCTGAAGAGCGACATCATGTATGACCTGATCATAGGCACGCTGTAAAAAAGTGGAGTAAATATTACAAAAAGGAATAAGCTCTTGAGTGGCCATTCCAGCGGCAAGTGTCACAGCATGCTGTTCGGCAATACCAACATCAAAAGCACGGTCCGGAATTTCGTCCATCATAAGTTTTAAGGAACTTCCGGTCGGCATAGCAGGAGTTATGCCCACAATTTTCTCATTTAACTTTGCCAGCTCAACAATGGATTCCCCAAAAACATCCTGGTATTTAGGGGGAAGTTTTTCTTCTGCTTTTTTGACTTGCTCTCCCGTGATTTTGTCAAACTTGCCAGGAGCATGGTATACGACTTGGTTTTCTTCTGCTTTTTTAAGCCCTTTTCCCTTCGTGGTAATAATATGAAGCAATTTAGGCCCTTGAACTTTTTTCAAGCGCTGTAATTCCGCAACCAATTTTTTAATATCATGACCATCTACTGGACCGGAATAATCGAGATTAAGGCATTCGAAGATATTTTCATCTTTTGCTTTACCTGTCTTTACATTGGTCAAATACTTTTTGAGTGCCCCGACACTTGGGTCGATTCCTATAGCATTATCATTTAGAATGATGAGGGCATTGACATCGGTTACCCCCAGATGATTCAAACCCTCAAAAGCCATTCCGCTAGCAATAGAAGCATCACCAACCACGGCGATATGTTGCCTACTATCATCTCCGGAAAGTTTGGATGCCATGGCCATTCCTAAAATCGCCGAGATGGCTGTTGAGCTATGTCCGGTACCAAAAGAATCGTATTCACTTTCACTTCGTTTTGGAAAACCGCTGATACCGCCCGATTGTCTATTGGTGTCAAAAACAGCTTTACGACCGGTCAATATTTTATGGCCATAAGCTTGATGGCCAACATCCCATATCAATTGGTCATTAGGAGTGTTGAAAACATAATGAAGTGCGATGGTAAGTTCGACTACACCAAGACTGGCACCGAGATGCCCTTCCTTGGTCGACACAATGTCAATTATAAAACGCCTTAGCTCTTGGGCAAGTTGAGGCAACTTATCCAATTGTAATTCTCTAACATCCGCAGGGAAGTTGATATGTGTCAAAAGTTTTTCCAAGAATTCAAAAAACAAAAATACCTATAATCGGTAATATGTTTTATGTGTAGATTAGCTATCTCAATTTTCATTTGGAAAAATTCGTGGAAAATCCGTTCGATGACACTTATTTTATGAAGAAGGCCTTGCAAGAAGCGGAAATAGCTTTTGAAAATGGCGAGGTGCCTGTGGGTGCAATTGTGACCGTAAACAATAGAATTATAGGCAGGGCCCATAATTTAACTGAACGATTAAACGATGTTACCGCACATGCCGAAATGCAGGCTATTACAGCTGCTTCTAACTTTTTAGGAGGCAAATACTTGCACGGCTGTACATTATATGTGACGTTGGAACCCTGTCAAATGTGTGCTGGCGCATTGTATTGGAGCCAGGTTTCCAAAATTGTGTACGGTGCAGCAGATTTGGAGCGGGGATTTAACGTAATGGGAGGAAACATTCACCCAAAAACAGAAATTGTTGGAGGCATTCTGGAAAATGAAGCTTCGGAAATGCTAAAAAGATTCTTTATACAGCGAAGGAACTTGAACTAAACAAAAAATCCCGACTGCTAGGCCGGGACTGTACAAATCAAAATAAAATATTGTTGTTAGATTACCTGCACTTGTGCAGCAACCACTCCTTTTCTTCCTTCTTCTTCTTGGTATTCTACTTTGTCGCCTTCGTTCAACGACACTCCGTTCAATGCAGTAACATGAACAAAAATGTCTTTTCCTGTTTCGTCGTTGGTAATGAATCCATAACCTTTAGATTCATTAAAAAATTTTACTGTTCCAGTCATTTAAAAAAATAATTGTTAAAACACTAAAATAGTTTATTTAAAAAAACAAAAAGTAAAATGTAGGTGAAATCTTTGAAAAATCATTGATTATCAGAGCTTTTTCTGTCCTTAGCCTGCATTTTTTCTATGTTTTCCTTGGTCAACATATAGTCTTTCATATTTTTTCCTTTCCTCTCTTTGAATAGAAACAGAGGCATTACCACAAGAAAAAGACCAGCCGTGCCGGCTCCTATAAATTTATTCGCTTTTGAGGTCTCTTCTTCTTTAATAGAGAACCCATAAAGAATGGAACCCACTGAAAGAAATAAGGCAAGAACGACAATATATTTGAGCTTTAATTTCATCGCGTGTAATTGATAAGTTTTCTTCGATAGGCGGTTAACAGTTTGGATTTTGATATAAAACCAACATATTTACCATCCTTGATTACAGGTAGATTCCAAGCTCCGCTATCTTGGAATTTTTTCATCACCGCTTTCATATTGTCCGAATTATAAAAAATATGTTCCGGTGGGGCATGCATCAAATTCTTTACGTGAGTTGTTTCATATAATCCACGATCAAACATAAACTCTCTAATATCATCCAAAACAATAATTCCAATCAATTTTTCTTCTTCATTAAGTACCGGAAAGATATTTCGTTTGGATTTTGAAACGGATTCGTGCAACATATCTCCCAATGACATCTCAGGATGCACGGGTTTGAAGTTTGTTTCAATAACATCATCCAATTCCATCATGCCAAGGACCATTAGGTCTTTGTTGTGGGTTAGAACAGCACCAATTTTAGCAAGCTCTTTGGTATAGATTGTGTAATCCAAAGCATTTTTGGTAATTAAAAATGAGATGGAAGCTGTTATCATCAAGGGAACAAAAAGTTGATAACCCCCTGTTATTTCTGCTATTAAGAAAATTGCAGTCAAAGGAGCATGAATTACACCGGCAATCAAACCTGCCATTCCAATTAGTGTAAAATTGCTTTCTGAAACTGAAAATCCGAGTCCAATGTTATTAATGACTTTGGCCACCACATTGCCTAGGGCACTACCCATAACCATAGTAGGAATAAAAATTCCACCAGCACCACCAGCAGCAAAAGTTGCCGTCATAGCAATGGCCTTAAAAATGGTGATTCCGAACAGAAGCGCAATCACTACCCAAATATTATGAACGTAGGCATCAAATGGGGTCTTGCCCAATGCAACTAAATGGTCTCCGCTCAAAAGATTGTTTATAAAACCAAACCCTTCTCCGTATAATGGAGGAATGGCGTAGAGCATAATCCCGATTGCAATACCCCCAACCAATAGCTTGTATTTTGGACTTTTGAATCTTTTAAAGAAATTCAGGATGCCAAAGTACATTTTGGTAAAATAAATGGAAGCGAAGGCAGTTCCCACACCAAGCAGAACATAAAAGAGTGTGTCTTTAAGTTCAAATCCTTCGGATAAAGAAAAACTGAATAACACCTCATTTCCCAAGAAAAAGTAGGAGGTAAGCACACCAGATATGGAAGCCAATAATAACGGTAGCATGGATAACATGGTAAGGTCTAAAGTAAAGACCTCAACTGCAAAAATTATGGCAGCAATGGGTGACTGAAAAATGGAGGAAATGGCCCCTGCTGAAGCGCAAGCCACCAAAAGTGACCGTGTTTTTGCATCAATATGGAATAATCTACTCAGATTTGAACTCAAGGCTGATCCGGATTTAACAGCAGGCCCAAGCAATCCGACCGAACCCCCAAAGCCGACGGTTAGAGGAGCAGCAATTAAAGGAGTGTAGATGTTTTTAACTTTTAAGAGCCCTCCTTTTTTAGACAAAGCAAAAATGATGGAGGACACGGCATGCTGAATCGGTTTTTTGTGCACGTATTTTACGTACAAATACACAAGTGTCAAACCTACAATGGGCAAAATAAAATACAATTGGTTTTGAGAAATTACAATGCCGCTTTCTAAAGCAGATTGAATAAAATAAGTAACGTTTTTTAGAGTAACAGAAACCAATCCGGCCAAAAACCCCACCACTATACTCATGACGTGGACAAAGGTTTTGTTGGAGATATTTTTATATCGCCATTTCAAGAAACGGGTAAGCCAGCTTTTCTTTTTGTTTGGCATTTAAGCGGATGATATATCTAAAAGTATTAAAAATCCCGCTCTATGGCGGGACTTTCTTTGACTTAAAGATCTAATCTTAAGTGGAGTTCTTTTAATTGATCGTCATCAATATACGCTGGAGCATCAATCATCACATCTCTTCCGCTATTATTTTTGGGGAATGCAATAAAATCTCTAATCGTTTCTTGACCACCCAAAATGGACACAAGCCTATCCAACCCAAAGGCAATGCCGCCATGCGGAGGCGCCCCGTATTGAAAAGCATCCATTAAAAACCCAAACTGTTCTTTGGCCTCTTCTTGTGAAAATCCTAAATGTTTGAACATAGTTGCTTGTACCTCCTTGTCATGAATACGTATAGAACCACCGCCAATTTCATTTCCATTCAACACCAAATCATAGGCGTTTGCTTTTACTTCTCCTGGTTTGGAATCCAATAATTCAAGCTGCCCTGGTTTCGGTGACGTAAACGG
Organism: Flagellimonas rhodophyticola; assembly: GCF_049332665.1. NCBI lineage: Bacteria > Pseudomonadati > Bacteroidota > Flavobacteriia > Flavobacteriales > Flavobacteriaceae > Flagellimonas > Flagellimonas rhodophyticola. The sequence continues at coordinate 911,766 of NZ_CP186326.1, forward strand.
GTGGTGCATGGCATGATAACTGCCTGTTTCTTCGTCCAATTCGAGCAATGGAAAATCAACAACCCATAATGGAGCAAATTCATCTGATTTTCTAAGCCCCAATCGTTCAGCAAGTTCCATTCGAAGTGCACTTAACTGCGCCCTTGTTTCATTTGTATTGCCCGAAAGCACACAAATTAAATCACCAGGTTTGGCATTCGTCACTTCCTCCCATTTGGCCAAGTCTTCCTGATCATAAAATTTATCGACGGAAGATTTATAAGAACCATCTTCGTTGCATTTTACATAGACCATGCCTTTGGCCCCAACTTGGGGACGTTTGACCCAATCGATTAATTTGTCAATTTCTTTGCGAGTATAAGAAGCTCCTCCTGGAACTGCAATTCCAACGACCAACTCAGCCGAATTGAAGACATTAAAATCTTTATGTTGGGCAACGGAATTCAATTCCCCAAATTCCATCTCGAAACGAATATCAGGTTTGTCATTCCCATAGCGTTTCATAGCCTCATCGTATGTGATACGTAGAAAATCTGCTGCTTCAACGCCTTTGATTTCTTTTAATAGGTGTTTAGTCAACCCTTCGAAAGTATTCAAAATATCTTCCTGTTCTACGAAGGCCATTTCACAATCTATTTGTGTGAATTCTGGTTGTCTATCCGCTCTAAGATCTTCATCCCTAAAACATTTTACAATCTGAAAATACTTGTCCATTCCACCTACCATTAGCAATTGCTTGAAGGTTTGTGGCGATTGTGGCAATGCATAAAACTGTCCTTCATTCATGCGACTTGGAACTAGAAAATCCCTCGCACCTTCTGGAGTGGATTTAATAAGATAGGGGGTTTCAACATCTATAAAACCTTGTTCGGAAAGATATTTTCGGACTTCCATGGTTACTTTGTGCCTAAAAATCAGGTTTTCTCGTACAGGGTTTCTTCTGATATCCAGATAGCGATATTTCATTCTAATATCTTCTCCTCCGTCAGTTTCATCTTCAATAGTAAAGGGGGGGAGTTTGGATTCATTTAAAATTGTCAATTCAGTTACAAGCACCTCAATATCACCAGTGGGTATATTGGGGTTTTTTGAAGCTCTTTCAATAACCTCACCTTTAACCTGTATAACTGTTTCCCTTCCAAGTTCCCTGGCTTTTTCCAACAATTCTGATGAAGTACGATCTTGATCAAAGACCAATTGGGTAATACCATAACGATCTCGAAGGTCTACCCAAGCAACAAATCCTTTGTCTCTTATTTTATGTACCCAACCACTGAGTGTAACGGTTGAGTTAGTGTCCGATGCCCTTAATGCACCACAAGTATTGCTTCTGTACATGATGTTAGCTCTGAAGGCGCAAATTTAAGGGGAATGTCAATATTTATCGCTAGATATATCGATTTTCTGATCAATGTTCTGTTTCAAAAGAATTGTTTTCAGTCAAGTGTAATGCAATATTAATTATTGATTTTGGGAGCACACCAATTGGTTTTTTAGTTAAAATTTTCCGATAAAAATACCTAAGTAAAAAACTTAACATTGGATAATTACCTGACAAACAGTTGATTATGATTTAAATGTAAACTTAATGTTATGCAAATGTGTTTTTAATGTAAAATAATTTTTATCTTTAGAACGTTAGGATTATTCCACAGATTAAAACCCATAGCATATGAAGAACGTAATATTTTTAATGACAGCGCTATTTTCGGTTTGCATTTACGCCCAAAAAGCTGAGCCAACATTGGAAAAAGTTGGTGAAATGGTAAAAGCCACATATTTTCATGAAAATGGCGAAATAGCCCAAACGGGACATTACTTAGAGGGTAAGTTACATGGACAATGGTTCATGTATAATACTGACGGTAAAAAAATTGCCTCCGGAAAATATATAAGCGGAGTAAAGTCTGGTAAATGGTTTTTTTGGGAAGGTGAGCAATTGAAAGAAGTTGATTATGCCGACAATCGCATTGTTGATGTGAAAAAATGGAATCAATCAGAAATTGCTTCAACAAATCTATAAACTGGAAAAAGTTTTATGAAAAAGCCCCAACCATTGGTCGGGGCTTTTTTATTTGATTATTTCAAAAAATTATGCTGCTATATCAAGCACTTCCTTTTTGTCATCTTCTTTTCTTTTTCTGTTTTTTCGAATCCTTACTTTGACTCGGTACACAATACTAAATAAGATAGGAACGACTATTAGCGTTAAAAAGGTAGCTACAAATAATCCATAGATAACCGTCCAAGCTAAAGGACCCCAAAATATAACATTGTCACCTCCAAAGTAAATGTTTGGATTGAACTCACTAAATAGGGTAAAGAAGTTGATATTAAAACCTGTGGCTAAAGGAATTAGACCAAGGATTGTAGTAATCGCTGTTAACAATACGGGTCGTAATCTTGCTTTACCACCTTTTACCACGGCCTCCAAAAAGTCTTTGGATTCTAACAATTGATCATCATCCAATTCCAGTTCCACTTTCTTTCTGTCGATCAGTAATTGAGTATAATCCAACAACACCACTCCATTGTTCACCACAATCCCGGCCAATGAAATGATTCCCATCATGGTCATCATAATTACGAAAGCACTTCCAGTTGCCACTATTCCTCCGAACACTCCAATCAAACTCAAGAAAATGGCAAGCATAATAATTCCAGGTTTTGATATGGAGTTAAACTGGAAAATCAAGATGAAGAAAATCAAACCAAGGCCGGTAAAAAATGCTCCCATTAGGAAGGCCATCTGTTTGTTTTGTTCTTCAATTTGTCCTGTATAGTCGATTTTTATGCCCGCTGGAAGATCAGTGAAACTTTCCATTTCGGCTTGGACCTTGCTAACAATGGCGCCCGCATCTGTAAAGCCTGGTGCCAAAGCAGAATAAACCGTTACCACTCGTTGAGTTTCTTTATGCTTGATGGCACTAAACCCAGAGGTGTTCACCTGGTTAGCCACGGCAGAAATTGGAACTTCTTTTGTTTGTCCTGAATTCTGGTCCTTGAAGGTAATCTTTTGATTAAAGATCGCGCTGGTGTTATATCTATTCTCTTCATTAAACCGAACGTAGATGTCATAATCCTCACCATCTTCTTTATAAATACCCGCTTTTGCCCCGAAAATGGAATTTCTAAGTTGTTGTCCCACTTGACCTGTGGATACACCTAACTCACCTGCCTTTTTTCGGTCAACCTCCACAAGCATTGAAGGTTTGGATTTATTTACATCTATTTTGAGTTCATCAATTCCAGGAATATTCTTTCCGTTGATGTAATTCCGCATTTTTTCTGCAGTAGCAATCAATTCAGAGTAATCATTTCCTTCCAATTCAATATTGATAGGATATCCGGCCGGAGGACCTACAGCATCCTTTTCAACAGAAATAGCGACACCTGGATAAACATCTTTCAATGCTTCTTGAACCTTCTTGAGCAAATCGTTACTATCTGAACCTTCACGGAATTTATATTCCCGCATGGTAGCGGTAATCTTTCCACGATGGGGCATTTCCGCCGCTGAACCCCCATCAGTTTGAGGATTACCGGCTCCTTCACCTACTTGCGATACAGCGCTTTCAGTCAAAAAGTTGTAGTCGCCGTGCAGGTATGCATCTTCATTGATAATATCATAAACCCGACTTTCAATGTCCTTGGTAATCTGATCGGTCTTTTTTATATCGGTACCCTCAGGATATTCAATGTAGACAATGATTTGGTTAGGCGTATTGTCGGGGAAGAACTCCACCTTAGTGCGTTGACTTCCCACGGAAGCTCCAAAGCCCATAAAGGCCAAGAACAACAATACGAAGGTTCCAACAGCTATAAAAATGGGCTTTCTACCTGCCAATGCTTTGCGAAGCATTCTCTCATAGAACTTTTCCCATCTCGGCAAGACTTTGTTCTGAAAACCATTGGCCCAACCTCTTAAGAAAAGACGATATACCCAAAGCATAATTGCCGTAAATAACATAAGTGTACCCAACGCCCTATAACTACCTCCAAACAGTAGAATCAAAAGCCCAACACCCGCTACAATAGAAGTTATTTGGATAATATTCTTTAAAGGCATTTTCTTGTCGTCCGTGGTCATATACCGTGATACCAAAACCGAGTTAAAGAAGATGGCTACAAATAAGGAGGACCCCAAAACAACGGACAAAGTCACGGGGAAATAGATCATAAACTGCCCCATGACCCCTGGCCATAGACCTAGTGGCACAAAAGCCGCTACAGTGGTCAAGGTTGAGATAATAATTGGGAAGGCAATTTCACCAATTCCTTTTTTGGCAGCCTCTACCCGTGACATACCTTCTTGCTCTATGAGACGATACACATTTTCTACCACCACAATACCATTGTCTACAAGCATCCCCAATCCCATAATCAATCCAAATAGAATCATGGTGTTCATGGTATAGCCCAAAGTGCTCAGAATCATTAGCGACATAAACATGGACATTGGGATTGCAAACCCAACGAAAAGGGCGTTCTTGAATCCAAGGAAGAACATCAGAACAGTAACCACCAAGATGATTCCAAAGATGATGTTGTTTACTAAATCATCTACTTGACCAATAGTTTTGGAAGACTGGTCATTGGCTATGGTCACTGTTAAGTCTTGTGGAAATACATTCTCAATGGCATCTTCCACGATATCCTGAATCTGCTCTGCCGCAGCTACCATGTTTTTACCGGCACGTTTCTTAACGTCCAGCATCACAACAGGATGTCCGAACTCACGCGCGTAGGTGGTCTTGTCCTCTTCTTCAAAGGAAACCTCGGCAATATCTTTTAGATAAACAGGGTCGTCATTTTCTGATTTCACTACAAAATTGTCCAGGTCCTCTGGCTTATCAATTTCCCCTACAATTCTAATTGTCCTTCGTTGTCCACTAGTAATCAAGTTACCAGCAGAAGTGGTCATATTCTCGTTGCCAATAGCGGTAATTATATCATTGAAGCTTACCTGGGCGGCCATCATTCTGTAAATATCAACGGCAACCTCAACCTCTTTCTCCTGAGCACCACGGATATCTACCTGCTTTATTTCTTGCAAGCTTTCTATCTCATCTTCCAAATATTCACCGTACTCTTTCAGTTTATTCACGGGATAATCTCCAGAAATATTGATGTTTAAAATTGGAATTTCTTCGGACATACTCAGGTCAAAAACATTGGGTTCAACCTTTGCGTTGTTGAATGTGGGCCAATCTTCACCTGCAGTTTGTGAGTCTACCTCATCTTTTACTTTTTGTTTGGCGGCCTCAACGGAAATATTCTCATCAAACTCCACAATGATCATTGAATAATCTTCCTGGGAGGTTGAGGTGATTTCAACAACGTTACTTACCGTTTTTAGTTCATCTTCAAGAGGGTCTGTTATCAGTTTTTCAATATCCTCGGCTGTATTTCCTGGATAAAGTGAGCTGATATAGATTTTTGTTTCCTTAATCTCGGGGAAATTTTCCCTAGGCATGCTAAAGTATGCGGATGCCCCTAGAAAAAGTATCACGGCGATCAAAACATACATGGTTGTTTTGTTGTCAATAGCCCACGAGGACAGCCCAAATTCTTTGTCGACTTTCTTCTTTTGCTTGCTCATAATAATTTATGTCTTTGGTCTATTCTCCGTTCTTTATTCTTACTTGTTGTCCTTCCTTGACGCTTCGTGCTCCTTCGTCAATTATACCATCTCCGCTATTGATACCGGATAATACTTCCACAAAGTCGCCTTGTGTTTTTCCAGTTGTGATAATTACCTTTTTTGCTATGGTATTGGAAGCTGTGGAATCGGCATCTACCAAATACACATACTGCTCTCCTTCCGCATTTTCAGAAACAATACTTTGAGGAATTAGGATAGCGTTGTCACTTGTATAATCATTGATCATTACCTTGGCGGTAAGGTTTGGTTTTATCCTTCCATTTTCGCTAGGAACCGGAATCTCCACAGTAAAAGAACGATTGCTAGGGTTGATGAAATTACCGGTTTGCCTAACCTTTGTGGTTACGCTATCTCCAAGAACAGGGAAATATACCTGAACGTTTTTCCCAGGGGTCACATTGGGTAAATGACTTTCCGGAACCTCAACTTCTATATACATATTGGTAAGGTTTACTATTCGGAAAACTTCAGAACCAGGACCTGGGCTAACCACCGTTCCTTGATCCTTGATCACATCATCAATAATTCCGGAAAAAGGAGCTCTTATGGTAGATTTGGCCACTTGACTTTGCATTTGCTTTACAGCACTTTCCTGAGCTTCGTAAGTTGTTTTGGCCTGTAGGTATTGAATTTCAGAACCAATATTTTGTTCCCAAAGTCTTTTTTGACGCTCAAAAGTGGTCTTTGCCAACTCTGATTGCGTTTTTAGCTGCGCCAATTGGCTGGACAATCCTCCATCATCTATGGAAGCCAATACTTGTCCTTTTGCAACTTTTTGACCTTCTTTTACATAAACACGGTAAAGAGTCCCTCCCATTTCTGGGTAAACCAGTACATTTTGTTTTGTCATCACGTCTCCCTGAAGTTCTAGGTAGTGATTAAATTTTTGGGCCTTTGCCTCTATGGTTGTGACCAAAGGTAATTTGGCATTGTCATCCAACGAGGTGATTGCAGAATCCAACATATGAAGGTTTTTTTCCAAAGCCTTTTGTTGTTCAGAAATTTCCGTTCGTTTTGCACGGATGGCCTCCAAATCGTTTCCAGCAATAACACCTTCCACAGATCCATTGTTTCCTCCTCCACAAGAGGATAAAACTACTGTCGTAAGTACTATATATATGATTCTTTTCATGATGATATGGTTTTCTTTTTTGATTATTGATTTAGTATAGTTTCCAAATTGGTCTTGCGGTTGATTACATCGACCATGGATTGTAAATATTCTTGTTGAGTGGAGTACAGCTGTGTCTGTGCTTGTCTAAGTTCAAAACTTGTTGCCAAACCTTCAGAATACTTTATTTGATTTTTGTTCTCTATACGTTCGGCTAATCTGAGGTTTTCCTTGGAAGTGCCATATTCTTCTATAGAAAGTATATAATCACTTTTAGCACTTTCCAATTGAAGACGTATTTGTTCTTCGGCCTCGGTTAATTGCGTTTTGGCTTTTTCCAGTGCTATCTTAGCGCGTTGCGTACTTGCACTTCTTCCCAAAGAACTGAAAATAGGAACATTGAGGTTGAATCCTAAAACTGAGGATCCAAACCATTGCTGACCACTGCTTAAAAAATTAAAACTATCGCTAAAGGAGTTTCCTCCGTAGTTCACAAAAGCGTTTAAAGTGGGTAGTGCTCGACTTTTGGCAAGCTTATGTTCAAAATAGCGCTGCTCATTTAAGTTAAGGGCTAGTTTATAATCCACGTTATTCTCCATTTTGAATTCGGAATCCAAAAGACCGAAGTCGATTTGTTTTTGGGTGAGGTCATCAAGGTTTTCGGTTAAAACTGTTGGAGCTTCGATGGGAAGGCCCATGGTCAAATTCAACATCTGGAGCGTAATCTTTTCCAAACGCTTGGCATTTTTCAGTTGATTCTCTATTGATGATAAGGTGATCTGTAATTGGTCAACACTTTCTTCATCACCAAGACCATTTTCATAGATTCGCTTGGTCTCGTAGAGGTTCTTTTCGAGTGTAGCTTTATTGTTTTCTGCAATCAAAACACTTTCCTGGGCCAGCAGGACGTTGCCATAGGCCTCAGCCACAGCTTTTCTGACATCCAACTCGGTTTTTTCCTTGTTGTTTTGACTAAAACTTAAGAAGGCCTTGGTCGCTTGAACACCGACAATATAAGACCCGTCAAAAATTTGCTGTTCTAAGGTTGCGGTTGCCGTTGCAGACTGGGCTTGACCAAAAACCACTTCTTGAAAAGTGCCTGGCTCACCGCCAAAAAACTCGGCAGGAATTTGCGATACAGGCTGTTTTAACTGATTTTGATAATTGATTGCCCCAGAAATTTGAGGAAGTCCCGTGGCAATGGTTTCCCATTTTTGTTTTTGGGCATCCACAATATCTCTATTGGCATTGATTGCACTGTAGTTGTGTTCCAATGCATATATGATGGCTTCATCAAGACTATAGCTGTTGGTGCTGTCTTGAGCATGTGAGAACCATGACATTAGTACTAATAAACTGATTAAGGTTGTTCGCATTTATTCTTGGTTTGAATTGATGATTGAGTTTAATATTTTTCTTCCTTTTGGGGTTACAATTCCCCTGAGGTGATATTCCAAATAATAATCCATTAACTCGGGCATGGAGAAAATCTGCATTGGAAACAGATTGTTGTCTTTGATACTGGTTACTCCTGAAAAATATATCCGGGATACAAATACAGGATCTAAATTACCTCTGTAAATCTCCATTTCCATTCCGCGTTTCACATTATCCAGAACGCAATCTTGCATTACATCAAATTGTTTGCTCTTTAAGGATTCATGAACTTTGGGATAGTACTTTTGCAACTGATATTGTGGTGAGGATTTCTCATTTTTTAAGTGAAGCATCACAAACTTCTTTATCTCATAAAGTTCCTCGATTGGGTTTTTTTGTAAGGCGACAATTTCATCGATACCATTTGATATGAACCAAAACAGGGCCATGGTACTTTCTTCAACCAACATGGTCTTGTTTTCATAATGGGAGTAAATCGTTTTTTTTGAAATACCCATTTCATTGGCCAAATCGTCCATCGTCACGCTCTTAAATCCAAGATTCAAAAACATTTCTGTCGCCTTATGTAAAATCTTCTCTCTCATAATGGGCAGCAAAAATACCTTTGGAAACTTTAAAAACAAAAAAAGTTTCCAAAGTTTCACATTTTTTTAACGAGAGATTAATTTTTTGTTTTCACCTACGAATCAATACTTTATTGACGAACTGTAGTGTTAGAATTGGACTGAATTGTTGTTTTTGGTTTTGAATTCCAGAAAAAAGCTCTCCGCCCGTAGTTTTCGATTCGTTGTAAGACACTAGTTTTCTTCTGTGGAGCCATGGTTTTTTTCGTTTCTGATACGTTCGATATAAGCATTAAAGGCTGCTTTGCCCTCTTCCTTCCAATATTGGTCATAATAACGCCAATCTGAATCGCCGTTTTTTGGGTCACAAAAACGGTCCCATTTTCTGTGCTTTTTGTTCCTCTTGCTACCGCTGCCCTTGGAGGAATGATTGCCAAAGCCAAAAATAAACTTGGCCAATAACATTAACCCCAGGGCTTGCCAATATCCTATTGTGGTAAGGCCGAAAAGGTCCGGCATTAACCAGTTCCAAAGGTGCATCAGTACATACCCGGCAAGGAATACCAGGCCTATAAAGATGACGGCCATAAAGAATATTTTAAACCCCTTGGTCACATATTTTTCTACTTTTCTTTCATAGTATATATCACTTGGTTCCATATCTCTTAATTTTAATTCATTTTAGTTTTTTCGATTTCTAAATTATTTGATAAAAGGGACAATGCCCTATGTCTTCTTGACATTAAAGTTCCTTGGGAAATGCCTGTTTGAGCTGAGATTTCGCGATATGAGTAACCCTCAAAATCGACAGCGATTATAATATCCTGATATGATGGTTTCAACGATTGAATGGCTTTCTTTAAAGCGTGCATCAAGTCTTCGGGATACGAATTATCGGCATTCCCATAAAAAAGCTCGGCAAACTCCGCCCATTTGGTATCGATATCCTCACTTTCGTGAACACTTTCCTTTTTTGTCCTCAGGACATCAATGATTTTGTTCCTAATCGAGTTATAAACAAAACCGGCAATATTGGTAATGGGCGACAAATCTTCTGATCTGGAGAATATCCGCAACGCTACATCCTGAACAATATCTTCAGCATCACGTTCGGTTGAATCATCGACTTTAGATTGCACATACGTCTTCAGCGAATGATACTCATCGTTGAAAAAAGTCGAAAGATTATTATAGTTCTCTTTGTTGGTCACCGTTCTAATAGACTGTTTGCCGTCTTCACTAATAAAGACGAAGGTTTTCAAATCTATTGCGTTTTTTGAACAATTTTTTTCCGAATCTTGCTGAATTTGTCTTTTTACACTAAGAAATTCAAATGGTAAACTCTAATAGGTATTGGCTCGTTTTTTCATTTATTGACCTTATTTTTGGCATATGACCAATTCAAATGCCATTGAACAGTATCGCAGCACGTTCGTCTCATATCTAGAAGAAAGGACTGCTCTCAAAGAACCTAAAAATCTTTATGAACCCATAAGTTATATTTTGAGTTTGGGAGGGAAGCGTCTACGTCCGGTACTCACATTAATGACTACGGACTTGTTCGGCGGAAATATTTCCAAAGCTTTGGATGCCGCTTTGGCCATTGAGGTATTCCATAATTTTTCATTGGTTCATGACGATATTATGGATGATGCGCCATTGCGAAGGGGAAAAACCACTGTTCACGAAAAATGGGATATAAATACAGGTATTTTATCTGGGGATGCCATGTTGATCAATTCCTATCAATATTTGGAGAGTTATCCATCGGATATGTTTAAAATACTAACCACTCTTTTTAGCAAAACCGCTATTGAAGTATGCGAGGGGCAGCAGTATGATGTGGATTTCGAGACCAGGGACGATGTCACTATTCCAGAGTATTTAAAAATGATTGAATATAAGACCGCGGTCTTGGTAGCGACAGCCATGAAAATGGGAGCGATTATATCGCAAACCTCTGAAGAGAATGCAGATTTGATTTATGAATTCGGAAGAAACCTTGGTATAGCCTTTCAATTGCAAGATGACTATTTGGATGCCTTTGGCGATCCAGAAACTTTCGGAAAACAGGTTGGCGGCGATATTATGGAAAACAAAAAAACTTTTTTGTATCTAAAATCCTTGGAATTCGCAAAACCAAACCAAAAGGAGAGTCTTCTTTACCTGTACACAATAAAACCTGAGAATTCTGAAACAAAAATAGAGACTGTAAAATCAATTTTCTTAGATAGCGGAGCAGTAGAAGTGACCAAAGATGAAATTCATACTTATACCCAAAAAGCTTCTGCCGCATTGTCCAAGATCAATCTACCTGAAGAAAACAAACTGATTTTAAAAGAGTTTGGACAAAATCTGATGCAGCGAACAGTTTAGAAAATACGTTTCCAAAGCGCTTTAAGAAAAGGCAACTTTGGGCAAGCGCTGATTATCTGCAAATCTTCCCATAAAGAAGTCTCCTCATCCAAGAACTTCAATATCAGTTGAGGCTTTCTTTTTTGAAACATGGCTCCAAATATGGAGCTCCCCAAATGGTTTGCACGATAGAGAATGTCCAATAGCAGTAAATCGTAATACCAGAATTTATTCCTTTTATGGAATCGTGATAATGGTTGATTCTTTTTTAAGTGTTCAACGAGTTGCGCAACTTTTCTATGCGTATTATAAAAGGTAAAACCGGTACTTGGTTTGGCCCACCCACCGGCAATACCAATATTGAGTAGTGAGTCGGAATTATGTTCATGAAATCCATAACAGGTCATGGGGATGTTACCTTGCTCAACAGCTATAATTTTAAAAGGAGTATTTCCTAAGCGCTGCTCTATATACTCACGAATACCGGCTTCATATTCTGATTTGTCCAAGGTGTTTTCAGAAAACAGCGTATACTCCAATAGCGCTTCCGTTTCTGAAAAAGGAAGTACATACATAAAACGCGTATTCCCTTTTTGAGGAATGGAAAAATCCATAAAGGTCGCCTCGTTCGAATTGAAAATTGGCTTTTCCGTTTTTACAAACCAGCCCACAAAGTGCTGTTGGATCAATGGATATTTTTTTTGGGATGTCACATTTTGATGATTCACCCAACTATTGAAAACTTTGGTTGATGTAAAAAACCCATTTTGTGATGTTACTAGGACTTTGTTCTCACTTTCCTCTATCAAAATCACCCGGTCTTTAACCAATGTTACATTGGGGTGTTTTTTGATTCTATCCAAATAGTGATTATAAAAATCAATACCCTTCAACATTTTATATTGATAAGGGGAAATAGAGGCAGAATGTTCGAATCCGTTCCCTGCAAAATGGATGCTAGGCCAACTTTTATGTAGCAAATGGTCAAACGTACCTTCGTCTTTTTCCCAAAAGCACCAAGTTCGGTCGTTTGTGGTCTTATTGTCTCGATCAATGATCAATATGGAACTTGATGAAAAGTAATCGTCCTGTGTAAGTGCATCGGCAAGCAACAAACCTGCTGCTCCTGCTCCAATTATGATATAGTCAAAGTGGGACATAAACCAAAAATACGGAATGGAAAATTGTGCAAAGACTAATGTCTTTGGATATGGAAAATATATCCGTTGAAAAATGGATTACAATGATCAGATAAAGGTCAGTAGATATCCCAAAACTGCCCCGCCTAAAACGATGAAGGCACTATTGACTTTTTTAAATACGAAAACAACCAGCAAACTGATAACCGCAATGACTATGGTTCTCCAATCAGTCAAGGTGTCTTTTCCCATTTCTACACAAACGGCCACTATTAAAGCTACTGCGGCCACATTTACAGCATCCAATATGCTCCCGATGATCTTTGATTTTCGCATCTTGGGAATCAAAGGGTTCAATATCAGTACAAAAAGAAAGGAAGGAAGAAAAATACCCAGGGTAGCCATAAATGCACCCGAAATACCATTCATTTGCCAACCTATAAAGGTTGCGGTAGAGAGCACAGGCCCAGGGGTTATTTGTCCAACAGCAACAGCATCTAATAAAGCCTGTCTGGTTAGCCATCCGTTAGCAACCAATTCTGCATCCAAAAAGGCAAATAATACATATCCACTACCATATAATATGGCTCCAACCTTTAAGAATGTCAGCAATATTTTAAAAGACCCAATTTTCATTGGGTCACTGACCTGAAAAAGTAAAAATGGGATATGACTTTTTAAGTTACCCATATTCTTTTTTGCAAAATAGAGACCAAAACCGAGTAATCCTGTACCAAAAAGCACTGCGATTTCATTTACGCCAAGCAAACAGGTAGCTAAAGCGATGATTCCCAGAATGGTGAGTTCAGTAGTTTTAACCGCCTTTTTTCCAAGTCGGAAAGCGGCCATTAGAATAATGGCAATAACTGCTGGTTTAATACCGTAAATAAAAGGCTCCACCTTGGGTAATTGTCCATATTCCGCATATAACCATGCAAATACAGCTGTAATAACCACCGCGGGAAAGATAAAACAGATACCAGCAACAAAAAGGCCCTTCCAACCGGCACGCTCGTGTCCGCAATGCATGGTCATTTCGGTTGAGTTTGGACCTGGAATCAAATTGGTGGCGCCCACAAGATCTAAAAAATGTTCTTGGGTCATCCACTTTCGTTTATTGACCACTTCGTCTTCCATCATTGCTATGTGCGCAGCTGGACCTCCAAAAGCGATGCTTCCTAGTTTGAAGAACAACTTCGCAATTTCCCTTAGCTCATTTTTTTGGGACATGTCAATCTAAATTTTCAGTTGGTATTGATAGGTTGCGTTGTGAAATGAAGAACGCAGGTCAAAAATAAGGAATGGAAAGATTAAGACAATAAGACGGCAAGATATTAAGCACAAAGCCAATCTCAGTTTTGGCTTTTAGGCTGGAAGACTGAAATAAATGTTGGAGGGAGTGTTTGGTCTAATTCTTTCATTTGATCATCAAACGAACTTGAATTAGATGGCTTCAAAGTAGCATTGATAAAAGAAAGAGCAATTTTACAAATGGTTTCAAACCCCAATTGGGCTACTTTACCTCCTTTGGACCAACTTTGAACTTTGTTGGTATTCAGAATTCCGGGAATCATTCCTTCCATAGCATTAAAATTTCCATGGGAGAGTTCCTCAAAGGAGACGTAGCGGGAATTAGAATTCATGTCATCAAAAATGTCCGGAGGTGTTCTTTCCTTTCCGTTGGTTCCAATTTTTTCGGATAAAATTAGATATGGAACCTGAATTTGGTCTGTTACAATTTTATTTGGGAGTTCGCCTCCTGAATACACTCCATATGAAAACCCTATCGAACTCAATCCAACCACCAAATCTATATCGGAATTGCTCATTTGGGTTAGAATTGCCGATTCTCCGGCATAACTCCAGGACAAAATTCCAATTCTGTCCTTATCTATGTTCTGCTGCTTTTTCAAATGGGTTATAGCGTGATTCAAATCGGCAATTTGTTGGTTTAGGACCGAATCTTTTTCTTCAGCAGAAGGTAATTGCCAAGGAAACCCGGAATTTGGATTGTCTTCAACAAAAGCCACAACGTAACCTTGACTAGCCAAATATTCTGAAATCAGGAATTGGGATTCCACAGTTCCATAGCGCATGCTCCAAACGAGAAGCGGAAACTGACCATTTTTTGGAGCTACATTTTTGGAGGCTTTCATTTGAGCATTTAGAACTAGTTCCAAACTATTATTTGGAAATGCATCTGGGACACCGGAAATTCCTACGGAAAGATTCTCCAAAAGTTCCTGATGACTAAATTTACCTTTGTAATTGAGGTAATCCGAAAATATTAATTTGTCACCGTTCTCATTTCCGGGATACCAAAGTTGAATACTGAGGCTTGTTGACGTTCCATTTGTTGTATGGTCCACAGCGAGTTGCTTTGTCCCTACCAGGTGTGGTCCAAAATCAAGATTTCCAAAAAGATTAATAGCTTCTTGCGCGGTAAGGGAAGAAAATGCACTTAAAGTGAGAAATAGAAAAAGTATACCATTCTTCATGATATGCTATCTTTTTGAATGATGATCATACACCTAATATAACAAAAGCAAATAAATCCTAAAAAACAGTATACCGCAATCCAAAGAAGGCCCTAATCCCTTGGTTGGGACCATACACATAATTTGGGTCAAAAGTAAGCGCAAAAGGATTGTTGGTGGTCGCTACAGCATTACCGTTGGTATCAAAGGTCACGTTGTTGTCAAAAGGATCGTTAGCCCTGGCAATGATAAAAGGATTTCCACGGTTGGGTGTCCAATCCAATAGGTTTTTAATGCCGCCGTAGAGCTCGAAATCTTTAACTCCTTTATAGGTAAATTGAATATTCTGGATGCTCCAAGTTGGTGAGTTTGGAGCTCTTGGGTCTAGATCTCCCAAAAGAGGCAATCGCATCGGACCATATAGGTTTCCAGTATAATCAACACTTAAATCCAACGAACGAAAGGTATACGACACATTCCAGGTCCCCGTAAAACTTTCGGTAAGAATTTGTCGCTCTTTAATGCCATTTTCAGTATTGCTCACATCTTGCCATGTCGCTCCAACCATAAATCGAAGTCCGTTTGCAAACACCATATCCAAATTGGCACTTAAGCCTTGCGATACTGATTTTCCGTCTAGATTATCATAGATAATCTGGTTAGGATTGGTATCGTAATCCGGCAAAATAATATTGGAGAAATGGGTATAGAATGCTGAGGCATCAAAGCCTATAAAGGTGCCATTGTCGCTATAGATTTTTTTTAGATAGTTCAAATTCACATTGACAGAGTGTTCCGGTTTTAGTTCATTGGCAATGACTACATCCCTGGCCCCGGTCAATGCGGCGTGATCTTCCGTAAATAGATTTACCACGCGAAATCCTGTACCTGAATTCAACCGTAGAATATCGTGATCACTAATTTTCCATTTGTAGGCAGCTCTTGGAGTAAAAATATTGCCATGCCTTTTGTCATAATCATACCGAAGTCCTGTTAAAACTGAATGATTTTGAGCAAGCTCGATTTCATCCTGAACAAAAATGCTGGGAATCCAGACGTTTTCAGGTGAACTAGAAGTAGCAGGGGTATTGTCGTCATAATAATTATAACGAACGGCACCTCCAAAGAGCAAATCGTGTTTTCCAATGGATTTATCCCAGGTCAATTGCCCAAATCCGATACGCTGATCCGCCAAATAGGGAACATTGCCATACACCGAATTTTGATTGTGATCATTGTAAGAGAAGGAAAGCATCACTTTTTCATCAATAGGAAGTTCGTATTTTCCCAAGACCTCCCATCTTCGGGTATAAATACTTTCACCATAAATTTCATCACCACCTCGAAACTCTGGTGTCCAATCGAGCTCTCCACCCCAACGATCTTCATAAAAAAAACGACCCGCCAACGAAAATACCTTGGAATCATCTCGTTTGAAGTTCCATTTCTGGAATATTGAAATTCGGTCTTGAAGCGTTAAATCGGTAAAGTTGTCGCCGTTATTGTCGATTACTTCATCAAAATTAAAGTAATTGACACCCAGCAACACGTCGGTTTTCTTACCCAATTCAAACTTACTTCCAACATCCAGATTGTATTCTCCCCAACCAGTTATAAAACCATCGGCAAAGAATTCAGGAGCGTTAGGAGCATGTTTTGTTATAATATTGATCAGTCCTCCAACCGCTTCACTACCGTACAAAGTAGAAGCTGGGCCTTTTACGATCTCAATTTGTTCTATAAGTGAATTAGGTATGCCAGATAAGCCATACACCGTTCCAAGTCCACTTACAATAGGCATACCGTCTATTAAGACTAAGGTATATGGCCCTTCCAACCCGTTAATATGGATATCACCCGTATTACAAACATTGCAATTGATTTGCGGACGTACCCCATTTACATTCTGAAGCGCTTCAAAAATACTTGGGGTTGGATTCTTTTTTAGAAAAGTAGGTGTATAGACTTCAACGGGGACTGGACTTTCTAATCGACTTACAGGTTTTAGTGTTCCGGTCACCACGGTCTCACTTAATGACTCCGGAGAAGTTGTCATTTCAATATTTATGGTCCTTGTTTCACCAGATTGAATCGAAATAGTTGTTCTATATGGAACATATCCGATGGAAGAAGCCATTAGAACATACTCTCCTGGGGTAATATCGGTCAGGGTATAAAAGCCATCAAAATTCGTAGCTGTACCTTTCTGGGTTCCCTTCAACACAACGTTTACATAAGAAAGTGGTTGATTGTCCTCGGTAACCTTTCCCATTATAATGGTTTCTTGCGCTGATCCAGAAATATGGAACAGAGCTGACAACATGAAAAGTGTAAAATGGACAATCTTTTTTTTCAATTTGAGTAAAATTAATTTTAGACAAATCTAAAAATTGGTTTTGACAAATAAAAATGTATTTTTGGAAAAATTAATTTTTGATGACTCGTTCGGAAGAAAACTACATCAAAACCATCTTCCATTTAGGAGGAAACGATTCTATTTCAGTGGCAACTAATGCCATTGCAGAACAAATGGAGACCAAACCTTCTTCGGTTACCGATATGGCCAGAAAATTGGCTAAAAAAGGGTTGGTCAATTACGTGAAATATCAAGGCGTTTCTTTAACCGATATTGGAGTTGAAACGGCACTTTCTATTGTCAGAAAGCATCGTTTATGGGAGGTTTTTTTGGTCAAGAAGTTAGATTTTTCTTGGGATGAGGTGCATGAAATTGCCGAACAATTGGAACACATAAAAAGTGAAAAACTAATTGACAAGATTGATGAACTTCTGGATTTTCCAAAATACGACCCTCATGGTGACCCCATTCCCAGCAAGGATGGAAAGTTTATGGAGCGAGATAAACAATTGCTGAGCGATATTCCAATAAAATCCAAAGGTGTTTGCGTTGGGGTAAAGGATACTTCCTCTACTTTTTTAAAGTTTCTGGACAAGAATAAAATAGCCTTGGGTAACACCATAGAAGTGTTGGAAAAAGAAGAATTTGATCAATCACTCCATATTCAAATGGATGGAAGGGAACTTCATATTTCACATCAGATAGCATCTAATCTTTACGTTAAATTGAACGATTAATGGAACAGATAATTCAATATTTTGAAAGTATAAACCCCATTTTGGCAGCCTTCTACGCTACACTGTTTACTTGGGGATTGACGGCCGCCGGGGCAGCTCTTGTATTTTTGTTTAAAGGAATGAACCGTGCACTCTTGGATGGGATGCTAGGGTTTACAGGAGGAGTTATGGTTGCTGCAAGTTTTTGGAGTTTGTTGGCTCCGGGAATTGAAATGAGTGAGGGGGAAGGATTTGTAAAGGTAATCCCGGCAGCTGTCGGATTTTTGTTAGGAGCCGCCTTTATTTTTGGATTGGATAAAGTTTTACCCCACTTGCATATCAACTTTAAAGAAAGCGAGGCAGAAGGCGTAAAAACGCCTTGGCACAGAACAACTTTGTTGACCCTTGCTATTACCTTGCATAACATTCCTGAGGGATTGGCTGTTGGTGTCCTTTTTGGAGGAGTAGCAGCAGGTTTTGATGGGGCTACCATCGGAGGTGCTGTAGCATTGGCTTTGGGAATTGGACTTCAAAACTTTCCTGAAGGTTTTGCGGTGGCCATGCCGTTACGCCGTCAAGGTTTGAGCAGGACAAAAAGCTTTATGTATGGACAAGCTTCTGCTATTGTTGAACCAATTGCCGCAGTTTTGGGAGCATGGGCGGTGTTGACTTTCGAACCAATTTTACCTTACGCACTTTCTTTTGCAGCTGGAGCAATGATTTTTGTGGTGGTGGAAGAAGTGATACCAGAAACGCAAAGAGATAAGTACACTGATGTAGCCACGATGGGCTTTATTGGTGGATTTATCATTATGATGACTTTGGATGTTGGTTTAGGATAATTTCAAGCAAAGTTTTTCAAAACCCGATTCAAACTTCTAACAGTAATGCCAAGGTAATTGGCAATATCAGTTTTTGAAATTTTTTGCAATAAGTCAGGAAAATCCGCTACTAATCGGTTAAGGTTCTGTTCCAAAGAATGCGATTGATTATAGGAATGTCGGACCGCGGTATACCTTATTTTGGAAGCCATCATTTTCAAGAGCAGACTATTAAAGATTTTATCTTTTTTGATTAGTTCTTCCAAATCTGTCTTGGGAATCTTATAATATGAAATTGGCGTAAGTGCTTGAACAGTGCAAAAACTAAATTCATCAGTAAAAATTTCAATCTCACCGAAGGGTTCACCTTCACCAAAAACCTCTTGAATAAAATAGGTCCCTGTGTCTATCGAATGGTAGCATTTTACCATTCCGCTTTTAATAATATATAAGGCAAAGACCTTGGTTTTTTGAACAATGATTTTTTCACCAGCTTTTGCATCCTCCTCCAAAATCATTGGATGGTCCCCAGAGCTATGTAATCTGGTCACATAATTTAGTAGTTCTGTATTGACGCGTATCATTTTTGAATATTGGGACAAATGTCCTTTTCAGGTTCAAAAAGTGGCTATTTCTTTGGGGTACTTTTATGAATGCACAAGATACCACTACTCAGACAAAAACAATACACCCTATCTATAATCTTCGATTTGGATTGTTGTGCTTGAGTTCCTTGCTTTTTTCAAGCAGTTTTAATATGCTTATCCCCGAATTGCCAGGATATCTTTCTGGACTAGGAGGTTCAAAGTACATCGGTCTTATTATCGCATTATTTACGTTGACCGCTGGTATTTCAAGACCGTTTAGTGGTCTGTTAACAGATAAGATAGGACGTAAACCCGTGATGGTTTTTGGAGCATTGGTCTGTATGATCTGCGGATTTTTATACCCTGTCCTGACCACAGTGGCAGGATTTCTACTTCTGCGATTGGCCCATGGATTCTCAACAGGATTCACCCCTACGGCGGTTGCGGCTTATGTGGCCGATATTGTTCCAGCTCATCGTTGGGGTGAGGCTTTTGGTATTCAAGGATTATTTTTTACGAGTGGTTTAGCTTTAGGTCCTGCTATTGGCAGCACCATAAAACTTCATTATTCCTATGAGGTGCTATTTTATAGTTCTTCTGCCATGGCACTATTATCAATCATTTTGATTTTTAAACTTCGCGAAACGCTGGTTGCAAAGCAGCCATTTAGATTGGGCATGCTCAAAATTTCAAGGAAGGATATCATTTCACTTGAAGTAATGACCCCGGCAATCATTACTTTTTTGGCCTATTTTGCTTTTGGAATGGTTCTGACGCTTATTCCTGATTGGAGCGACCATTTAGGTATTCGTAATAAAGGAAGCTTTTTCATTGTATTTACTATTGTTTCATTAGCCATTCGTTTTTTGGCAGGAAAGGTTTCAGATAGAGTAGGACGTAAATGGGTTGCTATGACAGGACTCTTCCTTCTATGTTGCGCCTTGGTATTGATGGCACTCCTTCAAACAGCTTCTGGACTACTGATAGCCGGGGCACTTTATGGACTTTCCACAGGCATTTTATCACCAGCATTGAATGCCTGGACGGCTGATTTGAGTCCTTCAGAACAGCGAGGTAAAGGTATTGCGACCATGTTTATAGCTCTTGAAGCGGGAATTGGTCTTGGTGCCTTGTTATCAGGGTGGTACTATCAAGACAACTATCAAAACATTCCCATTGCCATGTTTGGATGCAGTCTGATTGCTTTGACTGGTCTTGTTTTTTTGCTTCTCAAAAAGGAAGTGAAATAAATATCAATTATGGAGTTTAAAATGAGCTATATGCTCCATAATAGTATCTTTAAAGTATGATACGACTAACAATAATTCTGGTTTTTGGCATTTTGGGACATGTGAAAGCGCAAACAACTGCAGATATACAACAAGAGATTGACAAATCAGTTTGGAAACCTTTTCAGAAAGCCTTTCAAACTCTGGACGGTGAAGCATTAAATGCCACTTATGCCGATGAGGTACTAAGGGTAACTCCACAGGGAATAGATACTGAAAATACCTTTAAGGGAAAGAATCTTAAACGGTTTGAGCAAAACAAGGCCGATGGCATCTCAATCTCTTTGGATTTTTGGTTCGATAGTCGTCATACCAATGCCACTACTTCCTATGAAGTGGGGTTTTATAGGATTGGGTTTATTGATAAAGATGGAAAAATCAGTTATAGCTATGGCCAATTCCATATTGTTCTGCAAAAGATTGACGGGCAATGGAAAATAACCCAAGATTGGGATACCGGAACCATTAATGGGAACCCTATTAAAGCTTCAGATTTTGCAAAGCAAAGTGTTCTAAAGTTCTAACCACACTTTAAGGAAGAATTGAGATACGCTCTTTATCCTTATCACCATTAGCGGTCGGAGCAATGTTTTTTATTCCCATGATTAAAAGCCATAGACAGGTGCCAAGCTCTCCAATGCTAGCAGGTATGGTAATATAATCTGATATCCAAAGACTGCCATAATCGGAGAATGCCATTCTGCCAATGAAATCCAGGAAATAGCCGATGCTTCCTACCATTAAAAACAACCCTAAAAGTTTAGGCAGAAACCCTGATTTAAACACCAAATATCCAAAGGGAAACAACCAAAGGCTCCAAAATACCTGTACTGCTAAAATCTCATTGTAATACGATTTGAAAGCGAGCATCACTTGAGCTTGAATTTCATCCGGGGTGTATATATTTAAATATTCGGCTCCGCGGACTAATGAAAGAACATCAAGTTTGTTTGCCACAGCATTAAATGAAATAGGGACACTAATAATGGCTAAAACAGCCATTAGAACGGCCTGTGTTTTATTAATCCTTTTGAACAGCTGATAGAGAATCAAAGGGAGAGGTATAAAAAATAAATAGCACAGAAGCTCACTTAAAATCTCCATTCTAAACAAAAATTCTGAGGATTTGATGTTGTCGATTGTTTCTGAAGGATTGTCCCAAACAATAAGTAGAGAGGGAACATACATTAGACTGAATAATCCCGTTACTGCGATTAAAAAATAAAAAAACCCAGCCAGACGCGCTGTTCTGTTATTTACTTCCATGTTTAATGATTGATATGGTTTGTAAATAGAAAGACGATTCTTTTTACAGAATGGTTGCCTATAGCTCTCTTAAATCTTCAAGTGCCAAGCCATAATCATACTGAAGGTCTTCATGGAGTGCAGCAATCTTCTTTTCGATATACACCACTTGCCTCTCATATAAATTGGACAAAGCAATGTTCCTATGGATTGAAGGGCGGAAGGTTTTTAGTTTCTCACAAAAATAGAGTAACAGCTCTACTTCGGTCTCTTTATTTCCCGAATAGCGAATGTATTTTTTGATGTTGCGCAATATCTTCCGAACACTTTTTTTGATATAGAAAAAACTGTTGGTATTGATGTCCAGGAATTGTTCGTCAATTTCAGATTTTACGCTTTCAATAAAACCAGCCTCATGGTCGGCTTCGAACAAGAGGTACGTAAGTAGTTCCTTGTTCTCTTTTTTAAATCGACCTAAACGAAGACATAAATTCAAAAGCTCATCCGGCGAACGATGTTGAAGTTCTTTTTTAAGTTGGGCAATGGTGGAGGCTTTCATATTAACTTCTTAAATAAGAGGCTCCGTTGACATCGATTATGGTTCCGGAGGAGTATTCAGCTCCATCTGAAGCTAAAAACAAAATGGCGTGGGCCACCTCTTCGGGTTGTGCCATGCGCTTAAAAGGAGATTCCCGAAGCAGATTCTCCCGTTCTTTAGGTGTCAGGGTAACAGCAGCCATCTCAGTTTCGGTAAAACCAGGTGCCACAGCTCCAACATAAATATTGTAAGGAGCCAATTTTTTGGCCAAAGATTGACTCATGGCATTCAATGCAGCTTTACTGGCACCATAGGCAGGTTTGGTAGGCTCTCCTCTAAATGCACCTCTGGATGATACATTTACAATACGACCTCCACCTGATTTCATCATTGCTTGTGCTGCGCAATAACACATATTGGCTGGCGCAAACAAATTGGTTTTAAAGGTGTTTTCCCAAGCGTCGGTCCAATGTTCAAAATCTACCTCATCAATGTCATGAAAAATGGAAATTCCGGCATTGTTTACCAAAATGTCCAAAGAACCATAAGTGGAAACGAACGCATCAACAAGAGTCTGGCAGTTTTCTTTTTGTGCAATATCTTTTTGAAAAAGTTGATGTCCTTCTCCTGGTAATTCGGCTAAGGTTTTTTGAGCTTCTTCCAAATTGCTTCTAAAATTGATGCCAACTTTCGCCCCTTTTTGAGCAAAGGC
Source organism: Flagellimonas rhodophyticola (assembly GCF_049332665.1). Classification (NCBI taxonomy): domain Bacteria; kingdom Pseudomonadati; phylum Bacteroidota; class Flavobacteriia; order Flavobacteriales; family Flavobacteriaceae; genus Flagellimonas; species Flagellimonas rhodophyticola. Next base: position 934,738 of record NZ_CP186326.1, read on the forward strand.
AATAGCAGTTGCTTTGCCAATACCTCTTGAAGCTCCTGTTATCAATACCTGCTTATTATTAAAATCCATATGCTCAGTAAAAGGTTAATTGGTTAACCTTTCCAATTCTTGGTCAATTTTTAATTTAAGTCCTTGGGCATCCTGTTTTAAAAATCCCCAGCGCATCAATTGCTCTTGGTTGCTACCGAACTTTAAAAGGGACATTCTCCAAAAATCCCTGTTGCTTTTTAGGCTCTCGATATCTAATGCTTCAATATCAGCAATATTTTCCACTTGCATTCCCAATCGAGCAAAAGCTTTTTTGTTCAGCATCACTGATTCAACAAGGAGGGGAGTTATGACTTCATCGGTAATTTGGCGGGAGGTACCATCTATCAAACTTTGCTTGGCATTTCTATAATAATCGAAGATGGCCTGCGAGAGTAGGGGATTTTTGATGTAGCTCATCTTACCAGACGATACTGCCTCGTCAAATATGCCACTATTGCTACTAAAGTAGTTGTCAACCATAAACTCGAATGAGCGGTTCGAAAACTCATCAATTCCAATAGAATCCTTGCTATTCAAAAATGATAAAGTGGTATTCAGTCGACCCAGACGTTCGTTGGTTTTTTTTGAATTGGAATCAATTTGTTTAATATCCAATCCCACATCTTTGGAAAGGTTTTGGAGTAATATGATTTCTTGTTTTCGTTCCTTTTTTTGCTCGCTGTAATTGTTGATTTGCAGCGCAATTAAAATACCAATGACCACTAAAATAATCTCGCCAATGGCATAAACGAGGTATTGCGAAAACTTATTCTCCGAAAGCAGTTTTTGACGTATTTTCCGAAAAAACTTAAACATGGTAAGGTTTGCTATTTCCGATAAATATAGCAAGTAATGAGCATTAAATTTTCACCTATCACATTTTCATGAACACAGCTACTTTATCACCTCGTTCAGAGCGCTTTCTAAATCTCTTTTTAATGATGGGGTTATAGTATTGTCCTCATCAATTAATTTTTTGGCTTGCTTGTAATGCAATTGTGATTTTTCTGCTAGGTTATTTTTTTCCAAATAATAACCAAGGCGATAATGGTTTAAGGTTGATTCCGGATAGCTTTCCGCTGCCATTTCATACAAATGCATACGATAAACATAGTCTGGGTCTTTCTTCCAGGCAAGCCAATTTTTAAAGTCATTATAAAAGGTGTTTGAAAATGGTTTTGGATTCCCTTCGGAAATATGAGATTGATAAATGCTATCTATCGCGTACATCCCTTTTGTGATAAAAAGATTTTTGAGAATGGCCATGTTTGGGGGAGGATTAAATCCATCTAACCTAAAAAGGGTGTCTATGGTCTTTTCAAACTTTTCCGGTATTTCACCACCATAAAATTGATTCAGGTTTTCTTCTTCTTGTTTCAATTTGGCATCCAAAAAGGCCAAGACAAGTTCTGCTGAAACTTTAAATCCTTTTTTGACATCTCCTTTTGGTTGCCCAATAATGTTTGGCACATATGCTTCAAACGGACCAAAATTCAAAAAATGGAACTCACTCATTTCTGGAAAGTGGGCAAAATATCGTTCGCTATAGTTTAAATGATAGATTTGCTCAGGTGAAATACTTGGGTGCGGAGCATAAATGGCCAAAAGGGGAAGAGTAATCCGTTGCGGTTCATAAAAGTTGGTTTCATTCAGAATATTTTGTTCAAATTGACTTAACAGACCTCCTTCCAAACTAATAAGCGCTTTAATTTTTTTGTTGCGCGAAGCTAGGCTTGCACAAATTGAAGAAGCCATCGCATTTCCTATCAAAGCAACTTCTTCTTTATTTACATTAGGTAATTTAAATAACTGACCCAAAGTAAATTGTAAGTCACTAACCGCCGTTTCCAATCCTTTTACAGAAGTACCTCTTACATGTGAAAATTCGCCCTTAAGAGCGACTGCTGCTACCACAAATCCATAACTGGCCAAATATTCACATAAAACACTTTGATAGGCCGGACTAGCGCCGTTTGGAAAGATGACCAATGGAAATTTTTGCTGTATGGGATTTGCATTGAGTGAAGCGTTTGTTTTTAATGCCAAAAGGGTATCCAATTGAGCCATGGTAAACCCATCTTCACCCTTTAATTGATCAACCTGGTAGGCAAAGATTTTCTTGGCAAGTGCATCAGAATCTTTTTTGAACCCTTCTTCAGTTTGCGCGGTCATTAGATCTACAAAATGGGCATAGGGAAGCAATTTGGATTTGTCAGAAGCGGGATACCAAATGTGTATGGGTAACTTTCTGCCTTCAGATGCTTTATGTTCAGGATAGAGTTTTCCACTCCAATCCGCGTAAGGCACACTTTCTCTGGAATCATCAGTCGTAAAAAGCGTTTTAAAGCCAACAGAGTATTCCCCATATTCCATAAAGTTGGAAAAGGGGACTTCAGGCATGTCATCCTTCGAATTTTGACAACCAGCGAGAAATAACAGACTTAAACAAAAGATAACTCTTTTCATGATTGACACTTAGTTGATCTTTGTGGTCACATCAGTAAAGATTTGAATCCATTCCTTGTCCTTTTCAAAAACGCTGGCCCATCCGTTCCAGACTAGTTTGTCTCTATCCGCATAAGAGATGGTCGCCCTAAAAAAGCGATCTTCAATTACATTTTTGGGTGTGATCGCAATAATACGTTCGTTTTCTTTGTCCAAAAACCATTTGAATTGACCATGTAATGGAAAATCATGGGCAAAATTGGTAGCCCTAAAGCAATTTTCCTTTTTGTCATAGTTGATCATGTAAGAATAAAAACGTTCCCGCTGGTTTCTTTGATCGACGGTCACGGATTCACACTTAATAAAACTTCCGTTGAGGTAATACTCACAGGTTCTGGTTCCAACTTCTTGATACTCTTTTTCAGTTCCGGGATATATGGTTTCAACGATTTTCCAGGTGCCGATTAAAAAATCCAGATCTTTTATGGATTGTGAAAATAAGGATGATGAAAACGTAACGGACAACAGAATTAAAATTGTTTTTTGCATGATGTGATTTTTCCATGAAAGTAGGAATGAAGACTATCTGCAAAGGTCTCAATGACTGATTGTACGTCTCAAAAGGTGTTTTTTAACCTAATTTTTGGATTTTAAACTCTTTGGGAGTCAAGCCCGTATATCCTTTAAACAAACGGTTGAATGTTGCTTTGGAGTTAAATCCCGCATCAAATGCCAAGCTGAGGATTTTTAAATGGGAATTTTCGGGATTCATCAACTTTTCTTGAACATCCTTTACCCGATATTCATTTACAAATTGATAGAAGTTTTTATTGAGATGTCCATTCAAGGTTTCCGAAATCGACCTTTCGGAAATACCAACAGCTTTACTCAGGCTAGTTAAACTCAATTCGGGATTTCTAAAAAGCTTTTCCTGAGTCATAACCAGATGAAGTTGTTCTATGGTCTTGACAGATTCTTTGTTTGGAACACCAATAGGAATTTCTTCCGGTTTGATAAGTTTTAACGTTTGCGTCTGTCGATAGCCGTGTATGCTTAGCCAATAAAGCATACAAGCATACAATACCAATATGGCTGCTTTATATTCATTCCATTGATAGAAAAAAAGTTTTCCACTAATGGCACTACTTACCCACAGAAAAATAAATATCAGCATGAAAGAACAAATGATGACCACAATGGTTTTTTTGACCCAATGAAGATCAATTTCATTCATATTAGAGACGTTGTTTAGAAGTTGTTGGCGATACCGTTTCACCCTTTTAAAGGATAGCACCATATAGATCATAATGGAAATAATTGATGCTGATTCAAATAGTTCGGCAACAAAATGAAACCAATACCATGGGGTAACGTTTCCTGGAAAAATGCCATGAAAAATACTATGTATGTAGTTAAGAATGATGGGGGCAAAATGCCAAAGATGTCTTTTATTAAACCGAAAACTTGGGTTGGTCAGAGTATGAACATAAAAATAAAAAGAAGGACCTATCCAATAAGAAAGTGAAAAGGGCAACCACGCTAACCATCTATATTGGTTCCAAATGGAAGGGTCCAACATATATGGAGTAAAGGTCAAGCACATGCAGATCAGCGTTATTGAAAGAAATCTATTGGCAAATCTGTTTTCCTTTTTTTCGAGCAGCAAAAAAGCAAAAATGAACCCATTGACAACTGCGCATATGGTAACAAGTTGAATGATGGAAATGTTTAGTTGCATCTGCAATTTTGTTTCTAAGGATCGTCCTTTTGCTTACCTTTAAAACTACAAATTTCAAAACTATGCGGAGACTTCTTTTTTTCTTGATTGCAGTAAGTGCCCTGCAATTTTCAGTAGCACAAAAACAGCATTTTTCATACCTCGATGTATTTGGACTTCAATATGTTTCGGACCCACAAATCTCTCCTGATGGGGAATGGGTGGTATATCGGAGAATGGGCTTTGACATTTTGAAAGACCGGTCTGTTGGAAATTTATGGCTCATTAAAACGGATGGGACTCAAAATCAAAAACTAACAACCAGAGAAGTAAACGAAAGCGGACCAGTATGGTCCCCTTCGGGAGATCGCATTGTGTTTTCAAGTAGTACAGAGGAAGGTTCCGAAATCTATATGTATTGGGTTTCTTCAGGAAAAATGGCCAAACTTACCCAACTACCATTTAGTCCAAGTTCATTGACTTGGTCTCCAAATGGTAAGCAACTTGCTTTTTCTATGAACGTGCCCAAAGCAGCTCCTGTAATTGCTAAAATGCCAAAAAAGCCCAAAGGAGCAAAATGGGCTGAAGCCCCTAGAATTACGGATCGCGTTTATCATGAAGCGGATGGAAGAGGTTATATTAAACCCGGGTTCAATCATATTTTTACTGTTCCTGCAGATGGGGGTGCTCCTAGGCAGATTACTTCTGGTGATTGGCATCACAGAGGCACACTTTCATGGGGAAGAGACGGAAGTAAAATTTATTTTTCCGCAAATAGAGTGGAGGATTGGGAGTATCGGTTCCGTAATAGTGAAATCTATTCCGTGAATGTCCAAAATGGAGAAATCAATGCATTAACAGATAGAAATGGACCTGATTACAACCCAAAGGTTTCTCCAAATGGGAAGTACATTGCTTATTTGGGTTTTGAGGATAAGGTGCAGGCCTTCCAAATTAGAAAAGTTCATATCATGAATATCGATGGAAGCGGGAAAAGAGTCATTTCCGGAGGATTGGACCGCACCATTTCCAATTTTGAATGGAATACAAAAAGTGATGCGCTATATATTGATTACGATGATAAAGGCAATGGAAAGGTTGGACAGGTTTCGCTTTCAGGTGCGGTGTCAAAAATACTCGACAATAAAGGGGGAACTTCCTTGGGAAGGCCTTACGCAAGTGGTTCTTTTAGTATTTCAAAAAATGGGACCATTGCATTTACGCAATCACGCCCAAAGTATCCGGCTGAATTGGCCATTCTTAAACCAAAGTCCAAAAACCCAATCAAGATTACCAATTTGAACGGAGCCCTGCTCAACTATAGAGAGTTGGGTAAGGTAGAAGAGGTTTGGTACAAATCATCCGTAGATGGACGAGATATACAAGGATGGGTTGTATATCCACCAAACTATGACGCTTCCAAAAAATATCCCTTTATGGTTGAAAATCATGGTGGCCCTATTTTAAATTATGGCGACCGCTTTTCAATTGAGATGCAATTATATGCCTCTGCAGGATACATTGTATTCTACCCAAACCCAAGGGGCAGCACAAGCTATGGAGAAGAATTTGGAAACTTGCTTTACAATAACTATCCCGGAGAGGATTATAATGATGTTATGGATGGGGTAGACCACTGCATTTCCAAAGGCATTGCTCACGAAGACCAATTGTTTGTGACTGGTGGAAGTGCTGGAGGTATTATGTCGGCTTGGATGATTGGAAAGAACAACCGATTTGAAGCTGCTGTTGTGGCCAAGCCCGTAATGAACTGGATCAGCAAGACCTTGGTTGCGGACAACTATTTTTATTATTACGATCATCGCTATCCCGGACAACCTTGGGAAAATTTTGAAGGCTATTGGAAATTTTCTCCCATTTCACTCGTTGGTAATATAGAGACCCCAACAATGGTTATGGTGGGAATGAATGATTTACGTACTCCGCCAAGTGAAGCCAAACAATTATATCATGCCCTTAAACTGCGCAAAATTGAGACAGTTCTGGTGGAAATTCCCGGAGCAAGTCATGGCATTGCCAGTAAACCAAGCAATCTAATTACCAAGATTGCACATACGGTCGCATGGTTTGATAAGTATAGAACGGATAAGGAAAATGAATAAGAAGAAAAGACACGGATTTTGGAATGTGCTCATAGTACTTACCTTGATTATCTGTGTTTTTGCGTTTATAATCCACTATAAAAATTGGCATAAAATTGAGGAAGGAGAATTAAGAATTCTATCCGGAATCTATTACCAAAAAATTCCTATTTCGGAGATTGATAGTGTTATGCTTGTTGATAGAATTCCAGAATTGGAAAGATCCAATGGTTTTTCATGGGCAGCAATAGAAAAAGGGGTTTTTAAAGATTCATTGACCGATACGAAGGTTTATGTTTTTGTAGATGATCTAAGACAACAAAAAATAAGATTGGTACACGATGATTCCCTTAAACTCTTCCTCAATTTTAAGGATAGTTTGGAAACGCAAAAAGTATATCATCTTTTGAATGAAGAATTGTTGGCCAAACTCGAAGACCCGAACTAATTTTGCTTCCGTATATGCATAAGAAATATTACTTATCCCAAATTTAATATGAGAAGACTTACTTTATGTGCTTTAGTGATGCCCGTATGGCTGTTTTCCCAAAACACTATATCAGTCAAGGTTCATAATGTTGCTTCGGAAGACGGAAAAATAAATGTTGCCGTTTATGATTCGGACGAATCTTTTTTAAAGTTTGACAAGGTTGTAAAGACCGGTTCTGCAGAGGCACATGAAGGAGTAGTGGCTTTAAAACTTGAAGACATGCCTGCAGGGGAATATGCATTGGCCGTTTTTCATGATGAAAATGACAATGATGAACTAGATACTAATTGGCTCGGCATTCCTACTGAGAAAGTAGCCTTTTCCAAAGGAAAGATGAAAACTTTCGGACCTCCCAAATACAGGGAATGCGTTTTTAAAGTAAACTCAGACTATGAGATTAATATTGAGTTGTAAAATGTAAAAATGTAATGGAGACCATTTTGTTGACACAGCTTATTGGAGGGCTTTATGGATTGTTGGCAGTCATTTTTGGGGCATTCGGTGCGCATGCACTAAAAAAGAAACTTACCCCGGATCAATTGCAAAGTTTTGAAACAGGGGTAAGATATCAAATGTACCACGCCATTGTGCTATTGGTTTTGAGCTTTAATTTTGGATTTGACAAGCCTATTGAACACTATATCGTGCATTGTTTTATTAGTGGAACATTTCTTTTTTCCTTTAGTATTTATGGCCTTTGTTTAAGTACCGCTAACGGAAAGAAACTTCGCTTTCTTGGCCCCGTGACCCCCTTAGGAGGACTATTATTGGTCATTGGATGGGCACTTTTGGTGTACTCATTTATTGCTCCAATACTCTAAAATTCAACACACTAAAGTCGGAGATACATATTGCCATTAATGGTATTTAGTTTGAGACGGTTGGTCGCTCCATTAAACCTTCCTTCCACTTTTTGACCCACATGACGATCCGTAACGTCCAATTTCAATTTTTCATCAGCGTAAATATTCCCGTGGATAGTTTCTGCGGTCAATTGTGAATTTGAAATGGCCAGGTCGATTTCTCCATTGATGGTTCTAAGCTCAAGATTTCCATCATACTTTTTAATATCAATATTTCCATTGATTAAGTCAGCTGTAAAATCTGCTTCGATGATTTCAGCTTTTAAGTCTCCATTGATACTACTCACAGAGAAATTAGCATTTTTGGGTACATAAAGGGTATAATCAAACTGGTACATTTGATTGGTGAAATAGTACCGCTTTTTTCCATCTGGCCTGTTTTTATCGCGTTCTTCTTGAAGCGCTTTGAAAATCTCTTTTGTCCTGGAAGTAATTATGATAGAGTTGGAACTTTCTTTTACATCGAGCTTGTATAGATCAAGATATTTCTCATCCTCGGTCATAATCTCCGCCTTAAAATATACGGTAGATTTATCCCAGGTCTTTACAGTAATGTCAGAAGCAAACTTAACCTCCACATCAATACGCTGATTGTTGTAATCGATAGTTTTCTCTATGACTTTTTGAGCGTTTAGCGATGAGCCGATAATACTCATCATTAAAATGATTGACAATTTTTTCATGACTGTTCGTTTTTTGATGTTTGCTTATTATTGCTTTCTTAGATAGATATTACCGTTGGTTGATTTCAAAGAAATATCTACTCCGCCGCTGTTGATTACAGCTCTTACTTTTCGCCCAGAAACAGATTTTAATCCATCTTTTTCCTCTCTTTTAATATCAAAATTGGTGTAGATGTCCCCATTTGTGGTAGTTAGGGTCAAATCTGCAGGAGTGCTCGCTGGCAGTGTTACATCTACTGCTCCGTTTGTGGTATAAATGGATATGGGAGAGTTTTGCTTAACGGTTCCAAACCCTACCTCAATTTCTCCATTTAATGCGTTGGCAGTTACCGGACCATTCACATTTTTTATTTCAACACTACCATTGAGCTGGGCATCAGCTTCAACTTCACCGGAAAATCCATCTATATCAATATTTCCGTGCCAGGTACTTTTTACAGACACATTTTGATTCTTGGGAAGATATATTTCAGCTCCTTCCGATTTCCTCAAACTTTTTACAATCAAGGTATTCCCATCTTGCACCACATAAAACCCAACATCGGTATTATCGGATCCACCTTCGCCAACGAGTTTTAAACCCTTTGCTTTTTCAGAAACTTTTGTACTTCTACTTTTTTTGATCAACAGTTCATTCGAACTATGTGTTTTAAGGGTGATATCTGATTTGGATTCGATTTTTACCCAATCCACCCCGTTCAGTGATTTGGTAAAGTCCGTTTGCGCATTGATACTTGTGCCAAATGCGAGAGCGATTAATAGAATTGTTACTTTTTTCATGATTTTCGTTTTTTGATGTTTATATAATTTTTGGTAATCCTAATTTGATTTCATCTTTAATGAAAGGCTGGGTGTCTTCCTTTTCCAGCAATTTTTGCATGGGGCCAATAGCCTTCTTCTCTTGAATCTGAACCAATGCTTGGATAATAGCAATTTGGATACTTGGGTTTTTCTCGGTTCCCAAAGCGTCTATAAAGGCAGTCTTTACAGTTTCGGTGGATGTGAAGCTTGAAAGTGCCTCAAAAGCATTCAGCCGCACATTATCATTCTCATCATAAAGTAATCGAGTGGTCAAAGCTTTTACAATAGCCTCATCAGGATTTGGAAATTCTTCGATATAGTTAACCCCCTGTATTCTTTTACTAGCTGATTGGTTTTCCATTAAGGAAAGCATGGCCGTTTGTTTTAGTTGTAGACTTTCATTTTGCACAACAACAAGGTCATTATTGGACTTTTTCTGTTGGAAAATACTGCCCATTTGAAATGACCCCACAAGTAAGGCAACACTGGCCGCAACCTTAAGTATATTTGATGCCCAGGAAGATTTCTTATTTTCCTCAGTAAGTGAAATTACTTTGGGGATGGATGCTTTTTCCAATTCAAGAGCTTCTTCAAAGTTTAGACGGAGCTTGTCGGAAGGAACTTGTACTGGCTCATTTGCAATGGCTTCAAAAAGCACTTTAAATTCTTCCAATTCCTTTTGGCAACTGGCACAGCCTGCTAAATGCTTTTCAATAGCAATCACTTCTTTTTCCGGTAAAGTCTTTTCCAAATATTCTGGAAACAGGTCCGAAACATGTTGTTTTTTCATGACTATATACTTTCTAAATAATATCCTTTTAATTTCTTCAAGATTCGACAAACTCGTGTTTTTACTGCCCCGGGAGTGCTGCCCATAATCTCGGCCAATTCTTCATACCGGATTTCTTGAAACTTGTTTAAAATGACCATTTCCCTATCAGTTTCTTCCAACCGGTTCAGCGCATTTTGTAAATGGGAGTAGTCTTCTTGGTAATCTTCTGTGCTTTCCACAGATTTATACTCAAGAACATTAATATCTTCATGGTTTTTGACGTTTCTTGTGAAATGACTTTTTAGATTATTTCTGGCGATGGTGAACAACCATGACACAAACGAGCCGTTTTTATATGAATCCCTATACTTGATGAGCTTATAAAAAACATCTTGTGTCAAGTCCTCACTTAGCATTTGATCTCCACTCATTTTATACAAATAATTATACACGTGTTTATGATGCCTGTTAAAAAGAACCTTTAGCAAATCCAGATTGCCATCGGCAACTTTCCGCATTAGTATTTCATCTGAAGGCTCTTTCAAAAGATGTTTTTTAGTTGGTGTGTTACTTTATATAGTCAGGAAATCCAAAAAGGTTACAAGAGGGGTGAATTTTTTTATCCCCTCCGTAATATGAATATAAAGTATAATGGATTAAAAAGGATCAGTCACAACCACATCCATCCTGCCCGCAGGCTTTGGATGCATTCTTTTTGCTTTTGACCAAGGTCTTGGGAAGGATAAACTTCCAGACCAAATAACCGACTGCTAATGCAAGAGTGAGATAAACAAGTATTTGTTGAAAATCTTCCATTACTTAAGGATTTGAAAGGCGGTCAATGCTACAAGATAGGCAAAAACACTCATGAAGAGAAGTTGAAACAAAGGCCATTTCCATGAATTGGTCTCTTTTTTCACGATAGCCAAAGTACTCATGCATTGCATGGCAAAAGCATAGAAAAGCATGAGCGAAATGCCAGATGCCAGATTAAAAAGCGGTTTTTTACCCGATTCGTCCAGTTCCGCAGCCATCCTATTTTTAATAGTTTCTTCCTCATCACTACCAACACTATAAATCGTGGCCAGCGTGCCCACGAAAACTTCTCGGGCTGCAAATGAGGTCAAAACCGCAATCCCAATTTTCCAATCATAACCTAAAGGTCTAACTGCCGGTTCAATGGCTTTGCCTGCATATCCAATATAGGAATGCTCCAATTTATAACTGGCAATTTCCTGAGCTCTGGCTCTTTCCTGTAAAATAGGAGTCATTATTTGGATGGAATCTTGCTTTGATTCTTGAGAATAGGTGTTAAGATTGTTTTGAATATAATTTTTGCTGTAAGGGGAAAGACCTTGTTCCTCTATTCGTTTATTAACAATGCTTTCGGCATTTTGAAATTTCTCAGAAATTCCGTTCGAGCCTAAAAACCAAAGAATTATGGAAATGGCCAATATGATTTTACCAGCACCAAAAACAAAACTCTTGGTCTTTTCCAAAACCGTATATGCCACATTTTTAAGCAATGGCAATCTGTAGGTGGGCATCTCGATCATGAACAGGGAACGACTTTTTATCTTAAGGATTTTGTTCAGTATCATGGCTGAAAAAATTGCCATTCCGAATCCGATGAGGTATAAAAGCATTAAGGTCAAAGCTTGAAAACTTAACCCTAGGAAGCGTCCTTGTGGTATCACCAAAGCGATAAGAATTAAGTAAACAGGCAATCTTGCGGAACATGTGGTGAAAGGGGTTACCAAAATGGTAATCAACCGCTCTTTCCAATTTTCTATGGTTCGAGTTGCCATTACCGCTGGAATGGCGCAGGCGGTTCCCGAAATTAAGGGTACAACACTCTTGCCGCTCAATCCAAAAGGGCGCATAAGCTTATCCATTAAAAAGACCACTCTGCTCATATACCCTGATTCTTCCAGCAGGGAAATGAATAGGAACAAAAAGGCTATTTGAGGAATAAAAATGACAATACCACCTATACCGGCCAAGATTCCTTCAGCCAATAAATCGGTAAAAACTCCAGCAGGTAAGGTGTTTTTTATCCATTCACCGGCCATGGCAAATTGCTCGTCAATGAAATCCATGGGATAGGTGCTCCAATCAAAAATGGCTTGGAATATCAAAAGTAAAATGGCAAAGAAAATAACGTACCCAAAGACTTTATGAGTCAAAATTTTATCGAGCGACCCTCTAAGCCCCGTGGCTGCTTGAAAATTCACTTCATAAGTTCCTTTTAGGGTATTGTTGATAAACTGATACCTTAAAACAGTCTCTTTATGCTGTAGTTTTTTTAGTTCTGTCTTGGATTTTGTTGAAAAAGAGGTGGCATCTTCAATGCGCTTCTTTTCAATGGGCATAAAATTGACATCCTGTGTGATTACCAACCAAAGTTTGTACAAATCTTCGTTAGGAAATGCCTTTTGTAACCGGGAGAAATATTCAGGTGAAATTCTGGAAGTATCAACGTTTGGATTGGTTGATAAAGACTTGAAATCGGCTATGAGTTCCTTAATGTGCTCAATACCATTGTTTTTTCGGGTACTTACCAACGCAATTTTGGTATCCAGCTTCTTTTCCATAGCCTCTATGTCCAAAGAGATCCCCTTTTTGGACATTCGGTCCGCCATATTGATGACCAAGATTGCCGGAATTCTCAAATCTTTGATTTGGGTGAAAAGGAGCAGATTCCGTTTCAAGTTTTCCACATCACTTACCACCACGGCAACATCAGGGTAATCCTTGTCCTTTTTGTTTAGCAAAAGCTCTACAACTACACTTTCATCCAAAGAAGTAGTGTTTAGACTGTAGGTTCCTGGAAGATCTATGATGTGGGCTTTAATTCCTCTTGGAAGCTTGCAAATACCTTCTTTTTTTTCGACTGTTATTCCAGGGTAATTGCCCACTTTTTGCTTCAATCCGGTTAGGGCATTAAAAACGGAAGTTTTACCGGTATTGGGATTGCCAATAAGTGCAACATTAATGATCTTGCTCATATGGCTTTAGGGTCTTCTTGGATTTCAATTTCAATCTGTTTGGCAAGAGATCTTCTAATAGCGATGTGGCTTCCGTTTACATTAATATAAATTGGGTCATTCAATGGGGCCACCTGCACAAGTTCGACACTATTTCCTGGCAAACAACCTAACTCCAGCAACTTAATGGGCAGAATATCTTCGGAGAATTCCTTTATAACCCCTTTCTGTCCATATCCCAATTCAGCAACAGTGACCACTAACTTTATTTAGATTGATTTTAAGTAAGGCAAAAATAGGTAAAAAAGCGAACATACGCCCTGCCAAATATCATTGAATAATTGGTGTTACTCTAGGTAGCTTGCTTTTAAGATTTCTAAGTCTGAAAGCAGTTTTTCAATTTCCTCTTTATTGGTTCCATCGTAAAATCCTCGAATTCTTCGTTCTTTATCAACAAGAATAAAGTTTTCGGTATGAATCATATCATATGGACCGCCATCACCATCATTTTTGACCGCCAAATACGATTTTCGTGCGAGTTCATAGATTTGTTTTTTGTCACCGGTAACCAAATTCCACTTGCTGTCAATTACCCCTTTTTCAACCGCATACTTTTTTAGTTGTGCAACAGTATCAATTGCGGGTGTCACAGAGTGGGACAATAGCAGGACATCTGTGTCATTTAAAATCGAATTTTGGATTTGGACCATGTTTTTGGTCATGATGGGACAGATAGTAGGGCATGTAGTAAAGAAAAAATCTGCCACATAGATTTTATTCTTGTAATTCTTTTGGGTAATCTTTTCTCCATTTTGATTTATAAGATCAAAATCGGAAATGGTATGATATTTCCTTTTATAATGCAAGGTACTATCTACCAACGACTGGTCAACCATTGAAGGTTGAAAAACCGGAAGCATCTTTTTGGGTTGCAAAGCATTATAGAATAGGTAGATAATCACTGCCGATAATCCAAGCAGCACAATTCCGAAGAACTTATATTTTGAGAAAAATGATAACACCGAATGCAAAATTACTGATGACCTTGGGATTCATCACTATTAAAATGGGCTTTTGGTGCTAAATCTTTCTTAAAACCCTTACCCTCGGAAAAGGCTGTTTTTTTATGAGGGGCTAAAAGTTTACTTTTGTGCGTTTTAACAGATTATTGCTGATGAGTCCCATTGTAATACAGATCATACAATTCTTCCTTAGTTTATCATTGCTTATTGTACTGCATGAGCTAGGCCATTTTATACCCGCCAAAATATTTAAGACGAGAGTTGAAAAATTCTACCTCTTTTTTGATATCAAGTTTTCATTGTTCAAAAAGAAAATAGGTGAAACCGTTTATGGAATCGGATGGCTTCCTTTGGGGGGTTATGTGAAAATTTCGGGTATGATCGATGAGAGCATGGATACCGAGGCCATGAAGGAAGAACCAAAACCTTGGGAGTTTCGAAGCAAACCAGCTTGGCAACGTTTAATTATTATGTTGGGTGGGGTTACCGTTAACTTCATACTTGCAGTGATTATTTACATTGGCATGGCATATTCCTACGGGGACCAGTATATACCCATGGACAGTTTACGCGATGGTGTTTGGGTAACCGAGAAGGAAATAGGTGATAAAATTGGGATTCAGACCGGCGATAAGATTATTGCTGTGGATGGAGAAAAACTAAAAACATTTAATAGTGTTTTTATTGAGTTGATCAATGGAAACTCAATTACAATTGATAGAGATGGAAAACAGATAGAAAAAGAAATTCCTATAGATTTTATTTCAACCCTGTTGGAAGACGAGGAAAAGGTTAGATTTTTGAGTTTGCGTGCTCCTTTTGTGGTGAATAAGGTTTCCAAAGATTCTCATAACGATAGTGCAGGGTTTGAGGCCAATGATGAATTTTTAACCATTAACGGATCTGAGGCGGTTTTCAGAGATCAAGTGATTCCGCTTTTAGAGGAAAATAAAGGGCAAGACATCAATGTTAGGGTAAAGCGTGAAGATGGTAGTCAGGCAGATTTGGTGGCCAAAGTGAACGACGAAGCAAAGCTTGGAGTAGAAATTGGTGGTTTCACGATGGAAGATCTTGAAAATAGAGGTCTTTTTAAAATTCAGACCCAGAAATACACTTTTCTAGAGGCTATACCAGCAGGAATTGATAAAGGAGTTACTACCTTATCGAGTTATGTAAAGCAATTGAAGAAAATTTTCAATCCTTCTACAGGGGCCTATAAAGGTGTTGGTGGTTTTGCGGCGATAGGGAGCATGTTTCCAGACACATGGGATTGGACAGCTTTTTGGTCGACCACGGCATTGATTTCCATTATTCTTGCCTTTATGAATGTTTTGCCCATACCGGCATTGGATGGTGGTCATGTAATGTTTTTGTTATACGAAATGGTTACAGGAAGAAAACCAAGCGATAAATTTTTAGAGTATGCCCAAATGGTAGGTTTCTTTCTTTTGATAGCACTGCTATTGTTTGCGAACGGTAACGATTTGTATAAATGGCTTTTTAAATAGAAAAGCACTTTTTTTGTTTGGGACGTTATAAAGAAACTGCTATATTTGCACCCGCTTAGGATAAAATATTCCTCCTTAGCTCAGTTGGTTAGAGCATCTGACTGTTAATCAGAGGGTCCTTGGTTCGAGCCCAAGAGGGGGAGCAGAAATAAAAATCCAATACTTGAAAGAGTGTTGGATTTTTTGTTTTTATGGAAGTTTCTAACCAAAACTATATTTAGATTTCATTTACTCTTAATAACATGGCCTCAATAGCTAATAGCTCTTCCTGCCAAAGACTAACAATAAGAAGGAGACAAAGTATAAGTCAGCATGCCAGCAAATTTGTAGATTGGCCAAAAAGCTCTAATTTTTCACTCATTTTGAATTAAGGAAGGCTTTACATTGAAAGTATTTGAAAGCATTGAGAACAAGATTAAGTTTACCATACCTATAAAGTACCACATCATCTTTTGGGTGGTCTACTTTTTGTTCAATTCCATTCGGTGGGGCAGTTATTTTGATGATTATTGGTACTCGGTCAAATCGAACATGGTCGAGTTTCCGCTTCATATCATCATGGTTTACCTCAATATTTACTATCTCATTCCAAAATTCATCATCACCAAAAAGTATAAATCGTACCTATGCTTATTGGCCCTCGCCCTGATATGTCATTATTTTGTTCGTATTGGTCTTTCCTATTGGTTGGTTTCCGAAAATGTTTGGAGAGAGGCTCAGGGCGTACACCAACCCTTTGGTTTTAATCATGTTGTTTCGGTGATTTTGGGCGAACTTTATGTTATTGGTTTGGTTTCTGCGATTAAATTCACGTTCGAATATGTAGTTCAACTGAACAAGAGCAATCATTTGTTGACCCTTCAATCTGAAACCGAGTTGAAATTCTTAAAGGCCAAGATACAACCTCACTTTTTTTTTAATACTTTAAACAATCTATACGCACTAACACTTAAAAGATCTAAAAAAGCTCCGGAGGTAGTACTCAAGTTGTCAGAAATCATGGAATATGTCATTTATGACATCAACATGAAAAAGACTACTTTAGGAAAAGAAATTAGATACGTTAAAAATTATATTGAACTAGAGCGGATACGACACGGCTATCAGTTAAAAAGTGATATAAAAACTTTGGGTGATTTGGATGATATAAAGTTGCCCCCGCTTTTATTTCTGCCATTTGTGGAAAACTGCTTTAAACATGGGCAATTGAGTGACGGCACCATAAAAATGGAAATGACCTTCGAACAAGAGAAAGACATGTTGCAATTTACCTTAACGAATGATTTTGAACCCTCAAATATGGTGAAGACAAAAGAAGGGATTGGTATTGCAAACACCCGAAGACGACTTGACCTATTATATGAAGATGCCTACACGCTGGATACATATCCAGTGGAAAATCGATACCATGTTAAACTGAAAATACCTTTGAAATGAAAATAAACTGCGTAATAATTGATGATGAACCATTGGCAATCAGTGTTTTGGAATCGTATATCAATAAGTTGAGCAATGTTACAATTGTAGACACTTATACGCGAGCCACGGATGCGATAATCGATGCAAATAGTGAAGATGTGGATGTGATTTTCTTGGATATTAACATGCCCAACCTCAATGGACTTGATTTTTTGAAAAGCATGGGAAAAGGCAAACAGCCATTGGTGGTTATCACTACTGCATATAGGGAGTATGCTTTGGAAAGTTTTGATTTTAATGTAATCGATTACTTGGTGAAGCCCATTCCTTTTGAACGATTCCTGAAATCGATCAATAAAGTTTCTGAAAGATTGATAATCAAAAAGAAAAGTGTTTCAAGTGAAAAGCCCGGTGAACCCTATTTTTTTGTCAAGGTTGATAAGAAAATGGTCCGGATACAGTTGAATGAAATCCTCTATATCGAGAGCTTAAAAGATTACATTAAAATTAAAACGATAGATAACGGTTATATTGTTTATCAATCGTTGTCAGGGATTCTCATGGATTTACCCTCAGAAAATTTTATTAGGATCCACCGATCGTTTATAATTGCTATTGATAAAGTGGAGTCAGTAGAAGGGACCAGTCTTGAGATAGCAAAAAAGAGCATTCCGATTGGCCGAAGTCATCTTAAGGAAGCAAGGGAGAGAATCTTAGGGGAGCGTACCATAAGTACAAAGAACAAAAAGCACCAGCCAATATAGAGCGACTTTAAACAAATCGCTTATATAATTCAACTGTGCGTTTTCATTTACAAGATGGGTTTGTTGGGTCGTCTTGTTCTTTAAAGCAAGATCAATACCCTTCAATTGCTGTTTTAAATTTTGCGTCCGTTCAAAATCATAAAACTTCTAGTGTTTTTGATAATAAGAATCCACTAGAGTGCTCAGTTTTTTTTCTTTGGTGTGATCATTAGAAAACATGTTCAACCGTTCCAATTCAACAGGGGAAAATCTTCGAAGTCCTGCTGAGGTTTGGACTACATGCTTAAAGCGGGAAAGAGTCCTAGTAGACAGACTAACGGATAATTAGGAAAAGTTTTTACTAGATTGTTAAACTCTTTCTTTCCAACTTGCCTCTTAATAAGAAATATGTGATTTGCGATTTAAAGGATATTTCGGCTCTGAAGCTCTTGTGGGCTATGTTGAATTGCTTTGTAGGAGGGCAATAAAAGGATTCTGAAAAATTCAATTAACAACCTGATTACTCTTAATTGACCCCCTTTATTTTCTTAAATGAAGGTTATGAATCAATTGAGAACCATAATATATCAATTCATATCTTGTTTTCTTCAAAAGAATAAGTTTTTTCTGCCAAATAGATGATAATTTTTCATTCAAATATTATTGAATAATCAATATTTATTCTTTGCTAAAACTTTCATTTAAATTTTCGAATAACAGATTTAAATGAACTCCACTAAAATGCCAAACTTTTAATATTCTGTACAAGTAATGCAAATTTTCCCAAAAGAAATCATTGATAATACTGTTCAAGCGTACATTCCAAAAAACAGCGTCAAGAGCAAAGCGATATATGGCTTGATATTATTTTCCATTTTCTTGGCACTTTGCTCACTACCTTTTATTAAAGTAAAGGTCTATACATCGGCCCAAGGAATTGTAAAGCCATCCAAGGAAAGAATTAAGATCACCAGCCTCAATTCTGGAAAGGTCATATTTTCTAACATTGAAAGCAACAAATATGTGGAAAAGGGAGATGTGCTTTTAATTCTGGAGAGCAATATTTTAAATGAGCAGATTGCATTGATAAATTATGAATCCAAAAGATACTTAGAGCAGATAAAGGATTTGAAATACCTCTTGAATGCGAAAAGAATTTATAGTGATAGTATCAAATCTTTAAATTATCAAAAAGTATATCTCCAATATTCAGAAGGTTTAAACGAGCATTCTACAAGAATCAAAAAGCTCAAGAAAGACTATGACAGAAACTACAGGCTCTTTTCAAAAGGAGTAATCGCCAAAGCCGAGTTTGAGAACATAAAATTGGATTATGACCTAGCCCTGAACACTTTCAACCAATTCAAAAAACGACAACAAAACACTTGGCAATCCTCTTTAACAGAATTGGAAAATAACCTGGAAGTGTCCCAAAATAAAAATATCCAATACAGTAAGAGTAAAAAAGAATATATAATTACTGCCCCAATGAACGGTTCCCTTGTTAATCTATATGGAGTTGAGAAGGGCAGTATAATAACATCAGGGGTTTCTCTTGTGGAAATCTCTCCTGACACAGATTTATTGGCCGAATGTTATGTAAGTCCAGTCGACATAGGCCTTATCAATAAATCAAAACCGGTCGATTTTCAAATTGACGCTTTCAATTATAACCAATGGGGTCTTGCATCTGGGGAGATTCTTGAAATCTCAAAAGATGTTGAGCTGATAAACAATCGACCTGTTTTCAAGCTTCGATGCAAATTGAATGAAGGATTCCTGCAATTAAAAAATGGTGCTAAAGGTATTATAGGAAAGGGAATGACATTCAATGCGAGATTTGAACTGACCGAACGGACATTGTACCAATTATTATATGATAAAGTAGACGATTGGATGAACCCTTCACAAAACACTCAAAGAACTTCTGTAGAGTAAAATGGCTAAAATCACTATAAGACAGCATGATATAACCGATTGTGGAGCAGCCTGTTTAGCATCCATAGCCGCTCATTTTGATTTTCAGATACCAATTTCCAGGATTCGGCAATATGCTGGAACCGATAAAAAGGGGACAAACGTTTTTGGACTTATAAAAGCAGCTGAAAAGATGGGGTTTTCGGCTAAAGGTGTTCGAGGTGAATTTGAAAGCCTATTTAAGATTCCCAAGCCAGCTATTGCACACATAATAGTAAAAGAACAGTTGCACCATTATGTGGTAATATATGAAGTGAGCAAGAGTCATATAAAAATAATGGATCCTGCCACGGGAAAGATTAAGAATTGTTCCAATGAAGAATTTAAGAAAGAATGGACAGGTGTTTTAGTACTTCTACTTCCCAATGAGAAGTTCAAAAAAGGGAATGAAAAAATCTCCGTACTCAAACGTTTTTGGTTCCTGTTAAAACCGCATAAAATGGTGTTGGCGCAGGCATTTATAGGAGCTTTGGTATATACCCTATTGGGCTTTTCTGCATCTATTTATATACAAAAGATAACAGATTATGTACTGATCGATAGTAACACTAAACTATTGAACCTCCTAAGTGTAGTGATGATTATCCTGCTAATATTGCAACTTATAATAGGAGCCTATAAAGATGTATTTCTTTTAAAAACAGGTCAACAGATAGACGCAAGGTTAATATTGGGCTATTACAAACATTTACTCAAACTACCCCAACAATTTTTTGACACTATGCGTGTGGGAGAAATCATATCACGCATCAATGATGCAGTAAAAATTAGGAACCTTATCAATGGTGTTTCCCTCAACCTCACAGTGAATGTCCTTATAGTTGTCTTTTCATTTGGATTGATGTTTACCTATTACTGGAAACTGGCCTTGATAATGCTCATCATTATTCCAATATTTATAGTGATATATTGGCTTGTTAACACGTTAAACAAAAAAGTGGAGCGTAAAGTCATGGAAGATTCCGCCGATTTGGAGAGTCAATTGGTTCAATCTTTAAATGCGGTGGGCACCATAAAACGGTTTGGATTGGAAAGTCATGCTAATTTAATGACCGAGACCCGTTTTATTCGATTGTTAAGGACCGGCTATAAATCAGCATTAAACCATATTTTCTCAGGTACCAGTTCCAATACCATTGCCCAATTATTCACTATTATATTACTATGGTCTGGGGCTGGATTTGTTATAGACCGAGAGATTACCCCTGGAGAGCTGTTATCGTTTTATGCCATTATTGGTTATTTCACGGGGCCTTTAACCAATCTCATTAGTGCCAACAAAGACATACAGAATGCACTTATAGCAGCTGACCGTCTTTTTGAAATCCTAGATTTGAAAAGAGAAGATGTGAATAAGAAAATAACCCTGACCAAAAATAAAATCAATAATATAAGTTTCACAGACGTGGCATTTCAATACGGGACAAGGACAGAGGTCTTCAAGAATTTGAACTTGACCATTGAAAGAGGCAAAATTACTGCCTTTGTTGGAGAAAGTGGATCGGGAAAATCAACCCTTGTTTCTCTGATTCAAAACATCTATCCCATCAACAATGGAAAAATCAGAATTGGTGACATCGACCTAAAGCATATTGATAACCAAAGCCTTAGAAATTTAGTGAGTGTGGTTCCTCAAAAAATAGACTTGTTTGCCGGAAATGTAATAGAGAACATTGCAGTAGGAGAATTTGAGCCAAATTTTGATAAGATATATAAAATATGTAGCGACATTGGGATTTTGGAATTTATAGAAAGTCTCCCCAACGACTTCAATACCTATCTGGGCGAAAATGGAGCCACCTTGTCCGGGGGGCAAAAACAACGTATTGCAATAGCAAGAGCCCTTTATAAAGATCCCGAAATTTTGGTGTTGGACGAGGCAACTTCTTCCTTGGATAGCAGTTCAGAAAATTATGTCCAAAAAACGATTGGCAATCTACGTTCTGAAGGTAAAACGGTAATTCTAATAGCACACAGATTAAGCACTGTGGTCAATGCGGATAAGATCGTAGTTTTGGACAAAGGTCAAGTAGTTGAAGAAGGTTCTCACTATAAGCTTTATGATGGTGAAGGTGCATATTTTGAATTATGGCAACAACAAGTGCCTTCATTCTTGTCAATACTTAAACCCGTTAACTAATAAATCTTACCGATTATGTCAAAACTGACAAGGCAAATAGCAATTCTAGAACGCGTACACCAATTGATAAGGCTAAAAGCTACGGGAAGTCCTAAGCAATTAGCAGAAAAGCTAGGAGTCTCAGAAGCTACAGTATTTAGAATGATAGATACAATGAAAGAGATGAAAGCGCCTATCTATTATAATTTAACAAGGCAAAGCTATATCTATACAGAGACTACATATTTTAAATGTGGCTTTTATGCAGAGGAACTGGACTCAACAACTAAGAGGAACTTATCAGGCGGGTGTTGCTTTACCTACATAGAACAATTGGTGAAATTTTAACTTTTTTATCAGAAACGCCTCTATTCTTAAACAAAGAATATGATTCGTTTTTATCAAAAACTATTTGGATTGAATCGGAAAAAATAATTTAGTAAGAAATATATCCCAGTACCTTGAGACAATATCAAAATATCATTTTAAGTCTTCTTTGCTATTTTTCAATTCATGCATGTTTTTCCCAAAAAGCTATTTCTGGCAAAATAATTGATGATAATGGTACTCCCCTACCTTTTGTCCATATACGTTTTGAAAACAGTAATATTGGGACAATTTCCAATGAGAATGGCGTGTTTCAATTTGCAACCAATAAAGATGTTGGGAAAAAAAGTATAATCATATCTGCAATTGGATATAAAACAGAAAAGATTCTGTTTCAAGAGGAATACCAAATTATTTCATTGAAACAAGATATTATAGCCTTGGATGGGGTCATATTATCCCCTGAAGATTATGGAAAGCAGCTGGTTGAAAAAGCAATTAATGCTATTCCTCTGAATTACCCAAAAGTAGAAGAAAGGCATACAGGTTTTGTTAGGGAGGTCACTTCTTGGGAAAACAAAAAGAACCCAATCTATGTTGTTGAAGCGGTACTAGAATCCATCAAAAAATCATATACTAAAAAAAACTTATCAGGGGATGTCAAATTAATTGAATTTAGGAAATATCAAAGTGAACAGTTGGACTCCTTGAATACAAGAATTTATGCAGGTAGTCATCATATACATAGGTTTGACATTGTATCACGAAAAGAAGCATTTCTGGGAAAACCGAATGACTTTATTTACAAAATCAAGGACACCTTACTTCAATATGGGGAAAAGATATACTTGGTTCATTTTGAAAAAAAAAGTAAGTTATCGGGCCAGATATATATAGCAGACTCTTCCTTTGCCATTGTAAAAGTGGTCATTGACCAACACTTCAGTTCCAAGACCCTTACAAATAATCGGCAGTATTTAAAATATACAATCACATATGAACAAGGAGAAGATGAAAAATGGAGGTTCAAACATTCCCATTACGAAACTGCTTTTGACAAGAAAGATGGACTTTTCAAGCTGACAAGCGATTATGTGACCACCAAAGTGGAAACCAATAAAGATGTAATACCTTATA
This sequence comes from Flagellimonas rhodophyticola, assembly GCF_049332665.1. Lineage (NCBI taxonomy): Bacteria > Pseudomonadati > Bacteroidota > Flavobacteriia > Flavobacteriales > Flavobacteriaceae > Flagellimonas > Flagellimonas rhodophyticola. Next base: position 957,880 of record NZ_CP186326.1, read on the forward strand.
CTGACAAGTTGCAATATGGTGATATTTTGTTGAATAAATCAAAACAATATGAGCTTGGTTTCTGGAGTGGTTACAACATTATCATACCAAATCAAAAGACAGAAAGTTTATTCAAATCAATGGATTATTTAAATAAGAAGAATGATAAAAGGAAAAATAAGTTTGTTGATTTCCTACTAAGAATTGACCATGATATATCAATTATAGGAACATGGATAACTATGAATACCAATACAATAACCTTTAACAACCCTTCTCTCGTAGTTCAAGAAAATTTGACTTCTTCAAAAGAGTATGTAACAGGGTTGTCCTATTCTCTGATGTATGAGATTAAACCCAATATTTTTCTAGGATATGCAAATGAAAGTAAGATTTCAAAAACAGGAACAACTTCTCATGACGTAAGCATAGCAAATAGGTTCAACTTAAATCCCAATGGTCGGCCTATCTTCATATACCCAAGTGTAAATTTTGGGTATCAAAAGTTGGATTTCCTGATTGGAAGCTATAGTCGTACCGGAGATTTAATTGTCAATGGAAAATCCTTTGATACTGCTAAATTGGATGTTTTTCTCTCTCAAAAGAACTATCGGTTAAATCCCAATATCTCGCTTGGTATAGAAAAAAGTCGTCGCTTCTTGTTTAAGATATCAATTGGGCACAATTTTCAATTTAACGAAAAAAAAGGTGTTTTTTTTCGTGAGAAAGATGGGTTTTTCGCTTTAAGAAAAAGTACATTCCTAAACAACGGAAAAGAAAACTTATCAATTAATCCTAGTAATAATGATTTGTTACAAAACAACATTAATATAAAAACGGGTATCGTTTTTAGTTTTTAAACCATGGCCATCATTCCATTTGATTTATTCACTTAAAAATTAACTTTTTTTGATGGGCTCTCAATATTTGAGAGTGAGTCTTGCAATATTTGGTATGTAATGAAAAACCGGGCGCTTAAGAAATTTCCGGGTTTTGATTACAAAAAAATAAATGTTTAACATAAAAATTCTAAAAATGAAAAATTTAGAAAGTTACGGGGTTTCAGAGCTAAGAGTTACTGAAACTCAAGAAGTAAATGGAGGGTTTCTTGGTCTTCTTGCAGGATTTCTGGTTGGAACAGCCCTTGCAATGATATTTTTTGACAAGTAAAATAATTATTAATCCAAAAGCTTGAAACATGAAAAATTTAGAAAATTTACAACTGACCGAGCTTAGCGCACAAGAAGCTCGTGCAGTCTCGGGTGGGTTTGGTTTTTTACTAGGTTTATTAGTGGGCTTTGTAGCTTCTGCGCTAGCATTGTCCGCCTCAAAGTAACAGATTAAACAAATAATAGTGGGGGTATGTCCCCGCTATTATTTACTGTGCTCAATTGACCATCTACTTATTGGTTAAGTTATTTTATGGCATACTGTTGAGCATAGTATGCGCTGCAATGCCGTGACAGGATATATATGAAGTAAATTTTTCTTCAACATTACACAACTCTGTAATTTCAATGGCTTTTTGCTATTCCTATACTGCTATCCGAGATTATTGAGATGAATTTTCATTATGGTTTAATGTAAGAGATAATGTAGTTTTATTATGCTTCCTAATTAAACCAACTGCTTGCCTACACCAATCTTTAATAAAAACTCCAACCTTAACACTAGATTTATAGGATTTTCCGCTTTATTTTTTCTTGAAAAGAACAAATAACCTTCAGTTTTTGGGTCAAGATTGTCCATAACCAGTTTTCCATGTAGGCTTTTATTAGCTGAGATGGTCTTTTGCAATAGATGTAAGGTCAAACCTCTTTCAATTAGATACGAAATCAATTTTTGCCTATTCACAAAGGTGACATTGCAGGAGGTATAAATTCCTTTTTCATCAGAAAAGATGTTGGTAGCCAAAGCGTAAAAATGGGTTTGCTTCTTTTTGTCAAAAAGCCACCCGGGTTTTTCAGCACCGTTTTTTTGATATAAAAGTTCGAAAGCAAAAGTCGGTAGTGATTCATTTATATAATCCAATTGGGCTTTTTCATCCACAAAATGGACTTGTTGGGTCGTTTTGTTCTTTAGAACAAGGTCAATCCCATCCAATTGCTGTTTTAGATGCTGTGTCCGCTCAAAATCATAAAACTTCAAGTTTTTTTGATAATAAGAATCCAGTAAAATGCTCAGTCTTTTTTCTTTGGCGAGGTCAGCTTTGAAGTTGCTTTTCAAGGGCATCGATTTTCTGGAACAATACATTGCCCATTTGTTCCACTACACCTACCACAAGCGCATTGCCCATAAAAAAAGCTCTTTTGGTGTTGGAGATACCCTCCAATTTGGTGTGATCATCAGGAAACATGTTCAACCGTTCCAATTCAACAGGAGAAAGTCTTCGAAGTCCTGCTGAGGTTTGGACTACGTGCTTAAACCGAGATGGGGATTTACCGCCCTCACCGGTTATTATTGTTCTGGAAGGTTGATCAAGTGCATCAGGAAATACCATACTTCCCTCGCTATAATTATATTCAAAACCATCTTTGGTTTTGCGAATTTCTTTTTTGGACCCTTTTAAATATTCCCATTTTGGAATATCAGCTTCTGGAATTGAAAACTCCACTTCATTATTGTTCTCAATAATGTCGGAAAGAACATTACGAGAGCCATAATAATCAGCTGCTGTCTTTATAGTGTCTATTTCATTCTCAATACAGAGCCCTGAATTTAGAAAAGGAGAAAGTTCTTTATCTGCATTGAACGAATCGGAGAGCGACACCAAATCTTTGTCCAAAGAAAAAGAAACGGGAGCACCTAACTTCTTAACTGGAAATGATGAAGCAATGGTGCCATGTTCCAAAAGCCAATCCATAGGGTTTTGATTGACCAACTTCTTATAAATGGCTGTGGATTTATGGTACCCTAGAAAAAAGACCCGTCTCCTGCGTTGGGGCATTCCGTATTCTGCGGCATTGATTACCCGCCACTCTACGGCATAGCCCAGATTGTTCAAACTTTTGAGCATAACGGCAAAATCCCGTCCTCTCTGCGTTGATGGGGACTTTAATAATCGGTCCACATTTTCAAAAAAAAGATATTTAGGCTTGTTTTCTTTTTCTGAAAGAATACGATGAATGGACCACCATAGCACCCCTTTTTTGCCAATTAGTCCTTTGGAATTTTTTAGTGTAGTGGCCACAGAATAATCTTGACAGGGAAATCCGCCTACCAATATATCATGGTCGGGAATTTTAGAAGTTGACACTTCTTCGATATTCACATTGGAGTGGTTTTTAGAACCAAATCGGGCTTCATATACCAAAGAGGCATGCTGTGTTTTTGTGGATGGTTCCCATTGGTTGCTCCATACCACCTCATAATTGCCTGTGTTTTCCAATCCGAGTCGAAAACCGCCTACACCGGCAAAAAGTTCGCACACCTTGAGTTTTTGCATCTTCAAAAATAGGGTTATTCTATTTTCTTTAAATCTTCATCATACAAACCAACCAATACACTGTTTCCTTGGTCATCTATTTTCAATCCACCATATTTTGCCACTTCATATTTTTCAGCTTCTCCTTCTTGAAAGAAAAAAGACTCAGCCCCAATGTTTATCCCCCACCAATTTGCAGCAGTAAATTCAATAAGGTGCTCATTTTCATAGATAGGTGTCGTTTCTTCTTGTAAGCGAACCCGCTCTGCAGTGCCATTGGGTAAAAGTTTGACCACGCAAAAACCTCGTTTTGGGATGCTATCAGTATCGATGCCTTCAGAAATGGTATAGCGGAGACGCATATAATCTCCTTGAATGAGCGATCTTGGGTCTACCGGGGCTAGTTCCAATAGCACAAGCTTGCCCTCGGATAGCATAGACTCCTTTTTTATCACATTGTTGTTAAAGACCAACAATAGGATCAATAGATTTAAAAGGATGATGACCCACTTATATTTTTTCATTCCCCTTGAGCATTTTTTGGATGAACATATAGAAAACTAATAGTACCGCTCCTGATGAAATCAAGATGAGGGATTTGGTCAACAAGGTAAAACTGAGGTCATAATAGTATTGCGAAACAAAATAGACCAAAGCAACAATGCCAATTATAAAGCTGGTTTTATGATTGACGTAAAATCCCAATAGAACGATTAAGATGGCTCCGGAAATTGAAGGACAGAATATTGTGGGAAGCAAAAATAAGACGGTTAAGCCGTAGATTGCGGATTTATGTTTGGATTCCTCCAGTCCAACGACCCCAATGATATTATGCACAAGAAACAGGACTCCAGCCCAAATAAAAATGGAGGAAATCCAGATGTAATTTTGATCTATAGGAATCAAACCCCTAATGCCTAGTGTAATTAAACCGATTAAAAAAGAAACTACAATACCGATGCGCAAAGGACTGTAGAGCAGGGACAATTTAGCACTTGAATTCATGATTTTTGCTTCGCACAAAAACCAAAAACCCATTAATAGCACATAAAAAGTAATGTAAATGTGAATAAAATCGTAGAGATCATTAGATATGATCCATGTGAGCAAACAGGCACCTATGGTTACGGTGGAGACAAAGGACAAGATATAATTCTGCATTACATATAAACTTGCAAGAGCTATAGCTATGATTATGAAAATGACTGTGTTTTCATCGAGGTTTAAATTCAACAGACCAAAAGCCAAGCTAGCTACACCTATTATGAATATGGAAACGCTGAAAGTGTCGAAAATGAAGTTATCCACTTTCTTGTTAAGTATCCATGAAAAAATAATAGCACATATACCAACGGCCAGTATTCCATATTCAGAATCAAAGACTCCAACTATCCCCATAAAACCAAAGAGCGCCAATGAAGCTAAAAAACCACCAAAAACGGACAGAAGTTTGATTGCTATACCCGGTTGGCTGACATCTGTGTTCTGATAAGCTGATAGAATAGCTTTTTTGTCACAAACAAAAGTGTTTTCCTCCTCGGATTGAATGTCACTCAACAACTTTTCTATGGCTTTTATCCTTTCCATTTTCGCTGTAGTTTAAGTAATGACATAATCAATAGAGAGATACTGATAACAATGAACAAACCGACAGTAAGAAACATGGGCGCACCATCCGATAATTCAATTAGGAAAGCTGAAATTATAATAATGCCACCAAATGGAATCAAGGACACATAGATGATTTGTTTATGTTTAATACCATACCATATGCCGGCTCCAAAGAAAAGTAGAACAATTGTATAAAAGAGGGCAAAAGAGGAGCCTTGTCCATCAAAAATTCCCTGTAGAAAACCCAATGTGCCGATAGAAACTATATATAATAGCAGAATGTTCTGTAGCCATATGGGGGCGTGAATTTTGTATTTGAATTTTGATGCTATAATAAAAATGAGAGCAATCAAGGTGTTGAAAACAAAGAATAAGGTATACACAAAATCTGCGGACCAATCATGGGCAACTTGTTTTGTGTACAACATAAATGTGGTGTTCAGCAGAATAATATAAAGAAGCCATAATGGGGCAAAATTTGAAACGAATACCCACAGACTAATTAATAGGGTCCAACCTAAAAAGAGATCATATGCATTGGCCCCTGTTTGATAAATCTGCCCAAAAACAGCCAATAATACACCAACTAATATTGAAGCTGCGGTTATGAGAACATTTTTGATTAATTGACTCATACGGGAGTAGAGAACTATAAGCGCTATCGCTATAATTAACCCCTCAACCAATCCAATCTTGATAAACTTGTGTAGGTCAGCCCAATTGTATGCGAAGAAAAAGAGAATCCCAAAGGTGATAAAAGAAACTCCCAAACATAGTAAAAACAGCTTCAGGAACGCTTGCCAAGTATGCGAGGTATTATAAACGTTTTGTTTTAGGGTTTTGGCAATACCTTTTTCAGACCAATTGCTATGCTTATTTATTATTTGAATGTCTTCCCTGGTAATATTTGCCATATGACAACCTCTGAAAAGGCCAAACGTGACCTATAAATTGTACTTGTTCGGTAAGATAATAAAAAGGGGCAGATTATTTTCCGAGGAATTGACGAACAGATAAGAATTGTGTGTATTTAGAATCTCATTCCTTCGGTTTTCTGGTTAATTGAATAATAGATAAAGCATGAAGAAAAACGGCAAATGGCATTAAAAATGTTGGAAGTAATAAATAAGGGAACTGATTAAACTCGAGCGGGATACCAGAATTGCCCCAAATGGTTGGCAGGTAGAATGAGGTTATAAATATAAAAGCTGCGAACAGTACCACAAGAATTCCGATAACATTCCATATTAAAAGAATCTTTCTTGAACTATTTGTTCGATTGGCGTAAACCGCCATGACTATGGCAGACAATCCTATTAACACGTCATAATTAGAACCTTCAAAGGTCACTTGAACAGGTAAAATATTGTTCAAAAACGTAAAATAAAATAAAACCTCTATGACCGCCCTAAAACTCTGAATGGCTATGGGAAGTGCTATCGGAATAGCCGAAAGTACTTTATGGTTTCTATTCCTATTCAGGAATAAAAAGGTAAACAGAAATACAGGGAAGACCATAAACAGCGGAATTCGTGGAGGCAAGGACAAGTCGTAATAGAATCCAGTGTTCCAGACGAAAAACTGTAATGTCAACCAAGACAATATGCCTATCAAAGTGAGTAGCAAGATTCGATTTCTTTTAGCAGGGGTAGAGCCAGTTTTTAACAGAGCATTGTTTAAACCCCACAGAAGAATGGTTAAAAGAATAACAAACAACAGAACGTAAGAAGCCTTTATCATGGTTATTGAATTTATGGTTGTATATACAACTTATAGAATTAAATTTTTATCTGCTCAATTTGGTTAATATCAAGTTGATTGCGTTTTCTCCATCCTTTTCCAAGATTCCCCTAACTTCTGACATGGCATTGTTCCAGTGTGGCAAAACACCCTCAAGAAATTCCTTCCCGTTTTCTGTGATGAATAAAAAGGAGTTCTCGTCGCCAGAGATGTATTGTTTTTCAACCAATCGGGTTAGATTTCTATTTACCGTGGATTTTTCCATGTGGAGCTTTTCCGATATTCGTTTTTGGTTGACCGAATTTCCCTTCGTAACAACAAAAAGAATACTTAGTTGACTGTCTGTTATCCCGAAAGGCCTTAGATGCTTTCTGAAAATATTAGCGATTATCCTTTTGCATTTCATGATGTTTCCTGAAATACAGCTGGAAGGATTGCACTGTTCAATATTGCTATACGTTGAATTAGATGGCATAATTCAAAGATAATGAATAGAGTTGTATATACAACTATTTTAACTGTATTATTGAAACAGCTCTACTTCCGAGCACTAGTTAACTTTCTCCAACTGTACCCAAAAAGGAAAGATTCTTTTCCTATTGACCATATAGAAGGGTACAAGTGAACCCTTCATTTCCGGCAGCGTCACATTTTTCATTTCAATGATATCCGTTTTGGCCTCGTTCTTCATTTGATTGACCACCGCACCGGTTTCCAAAAACATTCTTCCCTGTGCTTCTACGGGTTTGATAAACTTGAACTTAAGATTATATGCTCCTTCTTTTATATGTACCTCCCATTTTCCATAGATTTCTTCTTGGTCCCATATTCCTCGCTGTCCAGAGGCATCATTTCTATTGAGTATGATAGGGTTTTCAAATTCTGAACCTATAACAATCAAGGGCTGATTCATAATGTTTTCAGAGGCAATGAGTTCTTGGTAATGGGTTTCCAATTCGTTTTTCAGGTCCGTCGCCAAGCTAGTATTTTCTTCAACAATATTCTGCTGTTCATTTGGATCTTTATTAATGTTGAACAACTCAAATTCCTCAATAGGGGAATTATAATTTGTTTGCCCCACTAGCTTGTAATCTGCTTTTTGAATGGCGATATTATGATATAGTTCTGGATACCTACGAGCCCAATAGAAAAATAAAGACCTGTCGCCCCAATCGACACTTTTATCATTCAAAAGAGGAAATAGATTTTTACCGTCAATTTTTCTATCCGAAGGAATTTCCACATTGCATAATTGTGCTAGAGTAGGCAAAACATCAATATGGGCAGTTGTAGTTTCAATATCCCCGCTATTTTTGAATTGGGATGGGTATCTAAAAAAGAAAGGAACGCGAACACCACCTCTATAAACACTTCCTTTTAAACCTCGCATACCGCCAACATATCTGAGTTGTTGGGGTCCATTGTCCGTCATGAAAATGACAATGGTATTGTCCGAAATCCCGAGAGTATCAAGTTTATTTAGCACCTTGCCCACGTTATCATCAATATTCGTGACCATCGCATAAACTTTTCTAGCATCTTCTTTGTCTTTTTCACTCATTTTTCGTGAAGCCGAATTGTTTTTTTCAAAAGCGATGGATGGATCAATATTTGCATATTGTTGGTAGTATTTTTCAGGTACCTGCAAAGGTGTATGAGGGGCGTTGAAGGAGAGATAGCAGAAAAAAGGTTGGTCCCTATTTTCCTCGATAAATGCAACGGCATTATCCGCAAAAATATCTGAACAATAACCTGTGTACTTTTCTTTTTCACCATTGTGCCATAAAACAGGATCAAAATAACTGCGATTACCTTCAAAAAAGGTGGTAAAATCGCCTACTTGACCCATGCCGCCCGAAAGATGAATTAGCGACTCATCAAAACCTTGATCATTGGGTCTGCTGGGGAAATTATCACCCAAATGCCATTTGCCAAAAACTCCAGCTCTATAACCTCCTTGTTTAAGCATTTCAGCTATGGTTATTTCATTGGGAGCCATAATGGCACCTCCGTTATAAGTATCTCGAACGCCTGTTCGCAAAGAATACCGGCCAGTCATTAAACTTGAACGGGTAGGGGCGCACACAGGTGATACATAAAAGTTATTGAAACGGATACTTTCCTTGGCAAAGGCATCCAGCACGGGAGTTTTTATTTGATCATTCCCGGTTATACCCAAATCTCCATAACCTTGATCATCTGTGATTATCAAAATCACATTTGGACGTTTTTTTTGTTGGGATTGGCTTGAAAAAGCTAAAAAGAGGGCCATTAAGCCAACGAAAAGGGTCCTTTTTTTGATATGCATGATTGCGGTTTTTCTAAAAATACACCAAAATGCAAACAAAACGGCATAGTTATTTGGAGGAGGCACGTAGCATTCCCAAAAACTGGTTTATCAATTCGGAAAGTTCTGGATTTTGATCATACACCGAGCTATTTCTTCGAGAATAAATCTTGGCAAAAAGATCAAACCTCACGCGATATGCCATTTTACGAATTTCATCACTATCGTCTTTTTCAATGAGCTCATTTAGTTTCTCAAACTCTTTTTTCCACCAATCAAAATCAACATCATTTGGGTTTTCAAAATCATTGGAAAGTTTGGGCCTTAATCTATCAGCAAGCTTAATTTCTCTTTTCAATGCATTAGAAAGTGCAGTTTTTTGTTTTTTGTAAACCTTAGATCTTAAAAGTTTTGCGTGCTGTTTTGATAGACTATCCGTTTCTAACAAATGTTTGTAATCTTTCAACATACGTTCACTCTGTTCTGAAGCCAATAATAGTTTTTGGTCTTCCATAAACTGTTTAAACAAAGTGTAATCGGCATGATATTGACTTAGAATTTTATCCGAAGCCGAAGTTTCCTTTTTAAGTTTTTGAAGGTGTAACCAATCAAACGCCCGGAGGATTTGATTTTGAGGCGGCCACCTATGCTCATCGTCATAGGTGATTAGGGTGCTATTGAATTTTATTAGTTTGAGGTAGTCTTTGTTTTCCTGCATTTCCCTAAAATTCATATCACGATCACCGCAAAGTCCCACATAAGAGTATGCCTGTGCGGCTGGCATTTGTTCCTGAATGTAGGAGAAGCCGGCTCCACAACCTACTACACCTGCAAATTTATCGGTCAAAGATGCTATGGCACTTGCTAATCGGGAACCTCCTGAAAAACCAGAAAGGTACATCTCACTTTCATTAATACTGAATCGGGAAAAAATGTACTTAAATAATCTATTGGCGATTTCAAAGTTACGGTTGTAAGGTCCATTTCTTGAGTTGTTCGAGCAAACTAAGATGTGTCCGTACTTTTCCGAAACTGTAATGAAAGGTTGAATACCTATAGCTCCTCTAGCGGCTGGCTCAAAAATAAAAACAATGGAACTTAGCTGATTTTCGTTGAATGATTTTGGAAGGTAAAGCGCAAACGTTTCTTTTTCTGCTCCAGTGACCAAAATTGAATCATGAACTATTCCTTTTTCAAATGAATCTTGTGCATGTAAAAAGGAAACTGCTATAAAAGAAAGAAAGAAAATACGAAACTTAAGGCACATAGACTATTGCAGGATACCATTATATTTTGTCCTATCATTCAATAACTCCTTAGCGGCCAAAATGGCATCATCATGTTTTAAATAATACTGATAAAGTCCTTCTCTATAAAAATATCGTTTGATAATTTCATCTTCAAGATTTTTCTGAATCTCTTTTTGATAGGTATCTAGCGCTAGAATTTTGCCCTTGTTCACGGCAAGTAGTAAGTCTTTGTATTTTTCTTGAACGGAAGGGCCGAGCAAATGTTCATCTCCGTTTATAGCTTCCTCCAGGATTTCCTCGGTTTCCGTTCGAAACGAAAAATTCTGAGCCTGTGCATATTGTTTAAAAGCGTCAAAATCAGCATTGGAAAATTCAAAATCATTTACAGATTCAACGGAATTATCATAGTAATAGTCCGTCGCAAAATCAAACACAACACTGTTCTGTTGCAAGGCATCGATTAAGGTATTCGATTTTAGAGAAGCAATTTCAATGTCGGGCATTACGCCTCCTCCATCTTGCACTCTTCGTCCATTTCTTGTGGTGAACTCCTTGAAATCAGTATTTCTAACTGCATTTCCCTCATTATCCCTGTTCCAATAGTCCAATGATTGGATACAACGTCCGGAAGGAGTATAATATCGCGAAATGGTAACTTTTAATTGTGTTCCATAGGTGAGTTTTAATGGACGCTGAACCAAACCTTTTCCAAAGCTTCTAGCTCCCATGATTACGGCGCGATCCAAATCTTGCAGGCCACCTGAAACTATCTCACTTGCGGATGCACTTCTACCATTTACAAGAACAACCAAAGGAATATCCAAATCTTCAGGTTGGTTTTTGGTCTTATACTCCTGATTGAATTTTTTGACTTTGGATTTTGTGGTAACAATAAGCTCTCCCTTGTCGACAAAAAGATTGGTCACATTGATGGCCTCGGTAAGAAGTCCTCCTGGATTTCCGCGTAAATCCAACACTAATTTTTCAGCACCTTTTCCCTTTAGGTCTTGGATAGCGGATTTCGTCTGGGATGAAGCCTTTCTATTAAATTTTGAAAGCACGATATATCCCGTGTTATCGTCGATCATATCATAAAACGGAACTGCATCCACTTCTACACCTTCCCGTTTTAGGGTAGCCGTTTTGGTCTGACCTTGTCTTACAAAAGTAATGTCGACACTGGTGTTGTTTGCTCCTTTAAGCAGTTCGCTTGCGTTGTCATCAAAGTCAGAAACCTTGATGTCGCCAATTTTAATGATTTCATCACCAGCTTTTAGGCCGGCCTTGTCCGCAGGATAATCTTTATAGGGTTCAACAATGACCAATTTGCTTTCGTAAGAACGCACCAAGGCCCCAATCCCCGAATACTCTCCGGCATTATTGATTTTATAGGCTTCAACATCTTGTTCGTTTAAGAACCGTGTATAAGGATCCAATTCATCCAGCATGTTCTTAATTGCCGAATCCATGAGCTCTGCAGGATTGGTCTCATCCACATAATTCATGTTGAGTTCCTTGAAGAGTGTGGTAAAAATCTCAATCTGCTTCGCGATTTCAAAGAAGTCACTCTTGAAACTACTTCCGACGGCCAAAAAGGCAACGGCTACAACGGGGATTATAAATTTTTTATTGAGTATTGTTTTTTTCATCGAATTCTTTCTTTAGAAATGCTTCCAAAAGCGTGTTTATGGAGCGATCAACTTCATCAAAATTGGGTATGGTATTACCAAGATATAAAAATAGAAACGCAAAATTTCCCTCAATCTTGTTAAAAACGGAATGCTTATTCAATCGATAGGCCTCGCGTAATAAACGTTTTACGCGATTTCGCTTTACCGCGCTTTTGAATTTCTTTTTTGGGGCAACAACACCTACTTTAATCTTGGTGTCATCCTCAAAATCTGATTTTATGTAAAGTAGTTTTATGGGAAATTCGGTGATTCCTTGTCCTTCAACAAAGAGTTGCTCAATAACCTTTCTGTTTTTGAGTTTTTCCTTTACTGGGAAAGTTACATCTTTTGAATCCATATCAAACTTTTCCCTTTAGGGAAGCTATTCGACTTTCTTCGGTCAAGATACAAGTAAATAAGTAATACCGATTAATCAAGAAGTTTCTGATGCACGTTATTTTCTCCATCCACATCTGCCATAAGTTGTGAAGGATCAAGGACAATGGCTTTTATCGTCCCAACAGGCTTATCTATTGTAAACCCATAGGTTTGATGTGCCCATGCCCAATCTTCCAAAACAGTTCTTTTTAGATTGGGATAAGGATTCTCTTTTTCTCCGCGCATCATGCGTAATGGAACATAATAGATTTCCTGCGTACCATCGGAGTTTACCACCAATATGTCTAAAGGCATAGGCATGTCGCCGATACGTTCCAGGACAACCTTTGTTTTTTGTCCTTCCGATTCCACACTTTTAATGGAATAATCGATGGTGTTGGTAGTCTGGGTCCAGTCGGTCAAATACCAATCCAATTCCATTCCTGAAACTTTTTCTGCTGTTCTCTTGATATCGTTTGGCACAGGATGTTTGAATTTGAAATCTTCATAATATTTTTGAATGGTTTCCATTAATTTATCCTGACCAATAATATATCCCAACTGCGAAAGAAAAATAGATCCTTTGCTATAAGCTCCAATGCCATAGGCGAAATTTGTCGCGAAGCGATCGGCATGCGAAGTCTGTGGTTTTTCCAAACCAGAATTCACCAAAGCATAGTATCCTTTGTATGAGCCTTCAAAAGGATTTTCCTTGCCTTCTTTCATGATTTCATTCATGCAAAGGCTGCTTATGAATGAGGTAAAGCCTTCATCCATCCATTCATATTTGGATTCATTTGTCGCCAAAATGTGTTGAAACCACGAATGAGCCATTTCATGCACGGTAACCCCAACAAGGCTGCCGAAACTTCTTTTGCCTGTAATCAAGGTGCTCATGGCATATTCCATACCTCCGTCTCCACCTTGAATCACAGAATATTGTTCGTAGGGATATTTACCTATGTTTTTACTGAAAAAGCGCATGGTCTCTTCCGTTTTGGGCTGCAATTTTTTCCAATTATCAATGATTTCAGGGTCATTTTTATATAGAAAGTGAAGTGTTGGTCCATCTTCCATAGCCACTGAATCATGAATGTATTCTGGATCTGCGGCCCACATAAAATCATGCACATTAGGCGCGTTAAAATGCCAAGTGAGCGTTTTTCCTTTGGTTTTTACTGAAGTTCCAGGAGCTTCATAACCGTGTCCTATTTCTTGAGGGTTTTGCAGATAGCCAGATCCGCCTACGGTGTAGTCTTTATCTATAGTCAATTTTACATCAAAGTTACCCCATACACCATGAAATTCCCTTGCGATATATGCATTGGGGTGCCACCCTTCAAAATCATATTCAGATAGCTTTGGGTACCACTGGCTCATGGATAGTGCAACACCTTCTGCACTGTTTCTTCCAGATCTTCTAATCTGCAAAGGAACTTGTCCATTGAATTCCATATCCAAAACGGTTTTTCCACCTGCCGGAATGGGATTTGCCAATTCAACCACTAGGATGGTTCCCTCCTCATTAAATGAAACAGGGGTTCCATCTTGGGTTAACGTTTTTACGTGCAAATAACCAATTTCACTTTCTGAAAGGGATGCAATCCTACTTTTTCCATCCTTCATCATCCGCTTATCAGGATCCTTTACGCTTTGAAGTCGAGCATCCATTTCACTCCCAGGTTGAAATGCATTAAAATACAAATGATAATACACCCGATTCAGTACATCAGGAGAGTTGTTAGTGTAGACCAATTTTTGGGTCCCTGCGTATTGAAATGTTTTAACGTCCATATTGACATCCATGGTATAGTCTACATGCTGTTGCCAATACGAAGTGTTGTTTTGGGCATTCAGGATAATTGTGGCGCCCAATAATGTGAAAACGGATAAAAAAGCTTTTCTCATTTTATTTTGTGTTCTTGGTCAAAGTCATTTTACCTTTTGAAATATTATCAGCCATAATAAGGGCGTTATAGGCATTGACCATTTTTCCGGATTTTGAAATAGTATTGAAAGTTGTGGCATTTTCAGGATCTCCCGAAACAATAACAGAAGCTTTGGAACTTAAGCCAGATTCAATAATTACCTGCTTTACCTGAGAAGCGGAAAGCTGCGGATAGTATGATCTGATAAGTGCCGCTACGCCTGCTACAGCAGGAGCGGCCATTGAGGTTCCTCCTTGAAAATCATAATCGTTATTGGGTAAAGTAGAGTATATGTCATCTCCTGGTGCAAAAACATCCACGTTCTGCAAGCCGTAATTTGAAAATGAAGCCACCATTTTAGAACCATAACTACTGGTTAGTGCGCCAACGGTAATTACGTTATTGGTAAATTCTGTGCTTCCATAGTTATGATCGTTAGGAAAATTCGGGTTTTCGGCGTCATCCAAATTGTCTCCATCGTTTCCTGCAGCATGTACAATAAGTACGTCACGAGATGCAGCATATTTAATAGCATCATAAACCCACTGCGCATTTGGTGAGAACGATTTTCCAAAACTACAGTTGATAATTTTAGCTCCATTGTCCACCGCATATCTAATCGCCAGAGCAATGTCTTTATCGTATTCATCTCCATTTGGAACAGCTCTTAAGCTCATCAGCTGTACGTTTTTGGCCACCCCATTTACTCCTTTTCCATTGTTGCGTTCAGCGGCGATAATTCCAGCTACGTGCGTTCCGTGACTTTCGGTATCCACTCTGTTCTTTGGATTTCCATTACCATATGATTTGTCAGTAAAATCATATGGCTTATCCCCAACAGGCGTTCTTCCATTAAAATCTTTGTTGAGGTTATAGTTCACCTGTTCGGTGAAATAGGTAATGCCTTCGTTAAGTTCTTCGATAACACTTGGAATACTTTCTCCATAGGAGAACATTTGGTTCAACACCGCAATATTCTGCTTCATTTCCTCCGTTTTGGCCTCGATAGCCATTAATTCCTTTTTGGTGTAGGAGCTCTTACCCAATTCTTTCTTAACAGCATCATCCGCATTTTTTACCACTTGGAAAATTTGCTCGTATTGCTGTTTGTTTTGAACCGCTTTGGGATACTCAGAATCAAGTTTAAGACGCGCTTTTGCCCTAGCAGAGGCATCACCGATATTCAATCGTAGCATTCGCACATACTCCAATTGCTCATGGTAGGCTTCACCTAAAAAATTATATCCGTGAATATCATCAACATATCCATTGCCATCATCATCTTTTCCGTTATTGGGCTTTTCTCCCTTATTGGTCCAAAGCACATCATCTAAATCTTCATGCTCTAGGTCCATTCCTGAATCGACAACCGCTACGACAACGGTATTTCCACGTCTATTTTTGATGATTTCTTTGTATGCTTTGTCCACACTCATACCGGGGATGGTGTCTGAAATTAAATCAGCATGTCCCCAAGTTTTCTTTTGGGATTCGGACAACTCTGAAATTTTTAAAGGAACGGCATCAATATTTGCAACCGGAGTAGACACTAAAGTGGTAGCGCCACATCCCATCAAAAAGATTGAAAAGAAAAGCGAGGCAAATGGCAGCTTTGAGTATTTGATATTCATAGAACTTATTTTATTGAAATGTAAAACTTTATTGTGAATTGAATATTTCATCGAAAGAAAACAATTCGTCCAATCGCACCCCTTTTTCCGTTTGTTTTAGGGTGCACAGTTGATTGTGTGCATCATGTTCAAAGAACAATAGCAATTTGTTTTCCGCCGCATGGTTTAAAAATTGCGCCTTTTCTTCCAAAGTCAGTAAAGGTCTAGTATCGTATCCCATAACATATGGCAAAGGGATATGTCCCGCTGTTGGAATCAGGTCCGCCATGAATACAATAGTTTTTCCTTTATAATTTACTTGTGGAAGCATCATTTTTTCTGTATGTCCATCTACAAAAAGGATACCAAATCCCAATTCTGAATTTTCAAGCTGAGAAACCTTGTCGCGTTTGACAAAATTTAGCTGCCCGCTTTCCTGCATCGGAAGAAGGTTTTCTTTCAGAAAAGATGCCTTTTCCCGAGCATTTGGGTTCGTGGCCCATTCCCAATGCTCTTTGTTGGTCCAAAAACTAGCATTTTTAAATGCAGGCTCGTAGCCGGTTCTGTCTTTGTTCCATTGGATACTTCCTCCGCAATGATCAAAATGTAAATGGGTCAAAAAAACATCGGTAATATCATCTCTTCGGAACCCAAGTTCTTTTAAAGAATTGTCTAAAGAATGATTTCCCCAGCGGTAATAATAGCTAAAAAACTTTTCAGATTGCTTATTGCCCAGACCATTATCTATAAGAATAAGTTTATCCCCATCTTCAATAAGCAGACATCTGGCTGCAAGGTCTATCATGTTGTTAGAATCGGCCGGATTGGTTCTATTCCAGATGGATTTTGGGACAACTCCAAACATTGCGCCCCCATCTAGTTTAAAATTACCGGTCTCAACAGGATAAATAGTCATTCAGAAAATAAATGCCGTGCAAAATAAGAAAAGCTTAATGCAAAAGGTTAAAAAACATCGGATTATTGGCCGTATTTTAACAAAGTTAGTCTTCTGGGAATTGATTTAAGAGTTTTTGAAGCTGTAAACCAAAATAAATCATGGCCTTGATTTCCTGTACACTCAACAAGCGTTCTTTTTTTAGAATCAGCAGGGAATTTCCATTGGATTCTATATGGTAATAGGGATTGCTCTCCAAAAACAGAATGAGTTCGTCATGAAAAAGCCCTTGAATCTGCGTGGTTTTTTCACCACTTAAAAAGAATCTACGGTTAAAATCGGGGTGATTGTCAATGGTGATGTCCTTAAATCCTGCCAACTTGTAAATTCGCTCGAGTAGTCCTTCTTTATCCAAAGTGAAGACCGGAAATCTTTGCCGCAGTTCAATGTGCATTACGGTTGATTTGATAACCTCTTTGGCTACAAAAGCTCCCTCAGTGAATTCAATATCAAATACGGAACAATGGTCTTTTTCGTCAATAAGATGGTTATACAAATAACTAATTTCCCGTGTTTTGAAGAAGATGAAATCTGATAGAAAGGAAGTCTCAATATTTTTTTGGGCACGATAGTTCCACCCAAGTTCAGTGGTGGTTTCTTTTAAATGCGTCTGTCTTCGTGTAAAGTATTTTTCAATGGGTTTTAAAGTTTCGAGCGGAATTATTTTTCGAATTGCAAAAGGATGTTTCGAATCGGTTCCGTGCTTGTCCAGCCCAACAATCTCTATACTTCCTCCTTTTTTGGAAAAAACGTGCATATAAGATTCCAAGCCTTCCATTGCTGTGTGATCTACAAATCCACACAAGGAAAAATCAACAATTACATTTTGATCTTCGGGAATAGCATCCAATTTATTTTTTAGCTTGAAAAAATTGAGGAAACTGCAGAAGTATTTTACACTCACATAATAATTCTTGTCCTCATGCTCTTGAAAAAGCAGCACATTGGGTTTAAAAAGATTCCCTACAAACAAAAAGGTACTTCTGTTAATGATAATATGGATAAGCAAAGTGGTAAGTATACCTACGCCGATACCCGTTATGAGATTTGTAAATAGGGTAGTCAGTAATGTTGCCAAGAAAATGACAATCTGTTCCTTTCCGATTTTTGCAATCTTCCTGAAAGTCTTGGGAGTGGCGAGCTTATATCCGGTGTATACCAAAATTGCGGCCAAAGCTGCCAAAGGAATCTTTTTGAGTTGTTCTTGGAACAAAAGAATAAAAATAACCAAAAAAGAAGCGTGAAAAAGGTTAGCTGATCGGTTTGTAGCTCCATTATTTACGTTAACTGAGCTTCTCGCAATTACCGTGACCACGTTTAATCCTCCTACCAGACCACTCAGAGAGGTTGCAAACCCTAAAGCTTTTAAATCCTTATTTACATTGGAGCGTCTACTTTGAGGGTCCAATTTATCAACCGCTTTAATGCTTAATAACGATTCGATACTTGCGATTAGGGTTATTGCGAACACACTAACCATAAACTCTTTAGTCAGTGCTTTTGAAAAATCGGGAAAAGCGAGGTTTGAAAGCACATTTTCAGGAATAGAAATAAGATACGAAGGATCCATTGGGAATGGGATGTTCAACCATCCGAAAGAATAGCTAAAGCCAACTGATAAAATCAAAATCCACATGGGAGCTGGAATCAGTTGAAAATATTGGTTTCTAATTTTTGAATAGAACACCATAATGAAAAGACTGATGATCCCAATTCCTGCGGCTACTAGTTCTTCCGTTGTCCCATTTTGGAAAAGATCTGTCAGTCCATTTGGAATCTGCGCCAACAATTGAACTATGCTTCCATGTTCATTGTTATGGCCAATCATAATATGAAACTGTTTTGCAAGGATGCCCCAACCTATTGCAGCTAACATACCTTCAACGGCCGAAGCAGGGAAAAAATCAGCAAGACGACCCATTTTTAAAAAGCCAAGCAACAACATTAAAACCCCCGAAACTACAATCGCGGCCAGCGTAAACAAATAACCTTGATAAAGGTCACCCGCACCCAATGTGGTAATGGCTCCTAAAAGCACTATGACCAATCCGTTTCCAGGTCCAGTGATGGTAACATTGGATCCACCTAAAATTGCGACTACGGTTCCTCCCACAATTGCTGCGATGATTCCGGAAATGGGCGGAGCATCACTTGCAATAGCCAGACCGAGACCTAGTGGCAGGGCAATCAACGAAACCACAAAACCCGAAAACAGGTTTTTAGGAAGATCTTGGATAAAATGTTTTTTATGGTGGGTTTTTGAAGTCAATTGTTTTTTCTAACTATGAGCAGGTCGGTTGGTAAATCAGAAAGTATATATTCGATATCGTGTGGAAAAATCCGATCCAACAAACCTATTTTTTTTGGTGCATTCATTACCAAAAGGTCTGCTCGGACCACCTCGGCATAGTGACCTATAGAGTACCCTCGTTTTCCAAAAATACTCTGGGTTTTGATCTTCAGATTTTCCAAATATCTTTCTGGGATTGATTTTAAAAGTTTTCGAACGCGTGAATCTTCCCGATGTCGTAGGCGCTCCTTTTGAATGGAGGCTTTTTTAAGAGACTTATCATCTTCAATGT
The DNA here is from genome assembly GCF_049332665.1 of Flagellimonas rhodophyticola. Taxonomy (NCBI): domain Bacteria; kingdom Pseudomonadati; phylum Bacteroidota; class Flavobacteriia; order Flavobacteriales; family Flavobacteriaceae; genus Flagellimonas; species Flagellimonas rhodophyticola. The sequence goes on from NZ_CP186326.1 coordinate 977,294, forward strand.
TCACGGCTACCTCTTTTTGTCGGATTTCTTCCACAATGGTCAATTGTTTGGCTCCCAAGGCGTTTGATACAAAAACGGCATTTGAAATTGCCAGGGCAGTTCCTTCATCTTCCAACCCATTTACCACCACATGTTTACAAGGTACCCGTTCTTTAGAAGGTTTTATCAATAGCAATACGGAACAGCAAACTTTTCGTGTCAATTTTCTGGCTATGGATCCAATATAGAACTGATAAAGATTTTCATGCTGAAGAGCTCCAAGAATTAGAAGGTCAATATCAGAAGTTTTGCAGGTTTCCAATAAAACCTCATCTGGCTTCCCATTTTTCCACTCAATGGAGAATTCAAGATTTTTATGTTCGATTTGTGATAGGATTCCAAGAATTTCCTTTTCTTTTTCCTCTGTTTTTTCGCCAACATGTAGTAGCAGTAATTTAGCCTGAAAAAAATAGGCTATTCTGGCGGTCTCCATGATATTTATTTTCAAAGAAGGGGAAAAGGCAAACCCAAATAAGACGGTTTTAAATGGTGAATTCAAGAATTCTCTTTTAAAGATAGTCGCCAATATACCACTTAATGTATTAAGAGATATCGGTGGTTTTTCAGTTTAGTCAAATTTTTCACGGAAAAACAGTAAATTTCAGAAAAACTATTTCAATGCTCGAACTTGCTGGAATAATTATTCTTGGAATTATTGCACAATGGGTTGCATGGCGATTTAAATTACCAGCCATTTTACCACTAATATTAATTGGCCTATTGGTTGGTCCTATTGCCACCCTATATACGGAAGATGGCACAAAGCTCATAGAGCCTATTTGGAATGGAGAAAAAGGATTGTTCCCTGGCGAGGGGTTGTATTACTTTGTCTCACTTGCTATTAGTATCATCCTTTTTGAAGGAGGTCTTACCCTAAAGCGTGCTGAGATTAAAAACGTGGGCCCCGTTATTACCAAACTTATCACACTCGGTTCTATAGTCACCTTTTTTGGGGCAGGAGTTGCCGCTCATTATATTTTTGGACTTACATGGCAGATTTCCTTTCTGTTCTCGGCATTGATCATTGTTACTGGACCGACGGTAATTACACCGATACTTCGAAACATTCCATTGAAAAAGGACGTCTCCGCGGTTTTAAAATGGGAGGGAATCCTAATCGACCCCATTGGGGCATTGGTAGCAGTATTGGTATTTGAGTTTATCAGTGTAGGTGAGGGTAGTGCTTTTACCCAGACCGCCTTGGTAGAATTTGGTAAGATATTGTTGTTCGGAACCACTTTTGGATTCACCTTTGCACACGCATTGGCATTTGCAATCAAAAAGAACTTTATTCCCCATTACTTAATGAATGTGGTGTCACTCTCAGTGGTGCTTTTAGTATTTGTAGAGTCAGACCTATTTGCCCACGAATCTGGCCTGTTGGCCGTGGTTGTTATGGGAATGGTGCTTGGGAACATGAATCTTCCCAACCTTAAAGAATTGCTCTATTTTAAAGAGTCTTTGAGTGTACTTTTAATTTCCATCCTGTTTATACTATTGGCAGCCAATATCAATATTAGTGACATGATGTTGATTTTCAACTGGAACACGGCCCTTCTTTTTGCGATCATTGTTTTTATTATTAGGCCGTTGGGGGTCTTTTTAAGTACAAAGGGTTCTGGATTAAAATTGAATGAAAAACTCTTTATAGGATGGGTGGGACCACGTGGTATTGTGGCTGCTGGTATTGCTTCATTATTTGGGTCAAAGTTATTGGCAAAAGGTGTACCCGGCGCAGAATACATTACGCCTTTAGTGTTTATGGTTGTTCTGGGAACAGTTCTTTTAAACGCAACAACAGCACGACTTTTTGCCAAGATGATAGGTGTGTTCTTGACAAAATCCGAGGGAATCTTGATTATTGGAGCATCAAAAGTGTCGAGGTTGATAGGGAATTACCTCAAAAAGAACAACCGACATGTAGTTCTCATCGACAATAATGACACTAATGTTGAAAAGGCTAAAAGCCTAGGTTTGGAAGCCATGTCCGCGAACATTTTTTCTGATACGTTAACGGATAATATTGAATTGAATGATATGGGATACCTTATGGCCTTAACCGGGAATTCTGATATCAACAAATTCGCCATTGATAAGTTTAAGGACCAGTTCGGTGAGAATGGCGCTTTTCGATTGGTCAATTCTGAAGAAATCAACGACCCTGAGAATACTCCTGCAGATGGACTTTTTTCGCATACCGATGACTTTATCAAACTTATGGATGCGGTTCGGAAACATCCGACCATCCATGAAATTGACATAAAGGACAAGTCGCATTATGATAGCCTTATTGACATAACCCTAAAGGATTATGATATTATTCCGGTATTTACCAAATCGCCCAAAGGGAGTATTGATATCATTCCAGCAAATCGCAAAGATTTTACTCCTAATGGAGAAGGGCACAAACTGGTCTACCTTGGAAAAATGTTTGAAATGGATTAAAGCTTACCAATTCTGGTCAACGATTAGAAGGTGCGAGAAACCCTAACACTGTACAATTCACTCTCGTTTTGAAAAGTAATTTCTGGCCTAATAATAAGTCCTGGGATTGGACGTATGTCAAGGCCTATACTAATATAATCTTCAAAATCAGAGTTCTCTTCCAAATAAGTGCCATATCCGTAATTGGCGCCCACTCCAAATGTATCACTTAGACGGTAATCAACTCTAGCACTTACTCCTAAAAAATCGAAACCTTCGCCCTCTACGGTAATATCACCAAAGTCTCGATCTTTTCCAACAAAATGGGTATAGTTGACTTCCGGACCGGCACTAAAACCTTTAGATACTTTGAAAGAATACCCCCCAAATGCACCGTACAGAAAGGAGGCGGCCTCACCAAGACTTCCGGAGGGCACACCTACGCCTACTCCTGCATAATATGAATTAAATGCTTTCTCCAAATCCTCTTCAGTAATTTCGTCTACTGAAATTGGAACATCTTGAGTGGTTTCCTCTTTTCTTTGTGCATTGGCAGCAACGATGCATACCAAGAACAATAAGCTAAATAGAATAATGGAATTACGGAATGTGGGTTTCATATTGTTGAAGTTTGGTTATTATATAATTGCTTTAGTGTTATTTTTTTGAGAGTGAGACACTTCCGCTTAGCATTAAGGCGCCTAGACTGCCTTCTCCAAAAGCAATACTGCGATATCCTACAAAAAGTACTATTGCTTCAAGAGGTCTCCAAAAGGGGCCAAGACTATAGATAAGGCCGCCTTCCCCTCCTTCACTTGCAGAAATAGCATACCCCACGCCAGCTTCGGCACCAAAGGCATCGCTAAAATTATATCTTGCTTTAGCCGTAAGGGGTATAAAGTTTTCCCCTTCAGTTTCAAAACCAAAATCGGTTTCTTTTCCCGTATATCTTGCATAACCTGCGGTTGCACCTAGTTGGAACTTATCACTAAGGTTTTGGAAATAACCGACTTCTGCTCCATATGTAAATCCAAAGAAATCTGCCTCGTCACCAATAGGTTTTCCAAGGTAAACTCCATAGGAAAAGGAGCCCGCTTCCCTGAAAAAAGACCCTTCTTCATCTGATGCTTCAGAAACCGCACTTTCATTGGCTTGTGGATTGTTCAAAAAGATATCTCGGGTGTCCTCTATAAAATGCTTGGATTCTTCCGTGGGTACCTCGCTTGAAGTTTTTTCTGTTTCTGTTTTTTCTGGGCAGCAAACCACATTACTTATTGATAATTTTGCATCTGAAACAGTGCCATTAAATGTAAAATCGAATGCAGTTTCTAGGGATGTTGTTTTGGCTGTGTAGGTGTAAGTTGCTTTGTTCAATGTGCTTTTGTTTGAACCTTCCTTACAACCGCAGTTGTATGTTATTTTGGAAGTGAACAACCACTTAGTGTTGGGATATTTTTTTCCGGTTTCGGAGATATCATGGTCAACAAATACGTTACAATTTTTGCTAAATAAAATGTGGTCTCCATAATTATAACTATCATCCAAGCTAAACGATTTCATCAACTTTGATTGATCATACTTACGCCTTAGAGATTCTGCATCATTTTTACTTAAATCGCCAATACTTTGTCCAGCAAATAGTGATACAAATTCAGCGAAACTATTTGAATTACTAGAGCTAATCAATAGCTTGTCTTCAAGGGTTTTAAAATTTCCTCTATCAAAGCTCCCCTCTAGATTGAGTTTATTTGCATCTGAATTCATAGAACTAAGTTTATGGCGTAACATACTGCGGGTTTCTTGAGTGAAACCATACACTATAATACTGTGTTCTTTTAGATTTTTAACATAATCAAAAGCATCACAAGTTTGAGCATTTGTATTTTTATAAGCAGCATTTGCCTTTCGGAACATATCCTGAAATGCATTCTTAATGTGTTCGTATTCTTCTTCTACTCTGTTAGCAATTTTTTGTCTAAGAGCGTCTTTTTCCTTTTCATCTGTTTCCTGAGAATAACCATTGCATAGAAAAAGGCATAGTAAGAATGTTGTCAGTATTTTGGAAGAAATATAGAATTTCATGGCTTATTGATTTATAGTAAACCAAATAGAAGCTATTATAGCAGATGAAACAATACCAGAACTCAGGTATATTTTGTAGGAATTATGACTAAGACCGAAGTGCCTTTGTCAGGGAGGGAGTCAAAAAGAAGTTGCCCATTCATTTGGGTCACCCTTGATCTAATGTTTTTTAGACCAATACCGGAAGAGGTGTTTTTTTGCGCAACTCCCTGACCATCATCTTCAAAGCTTAGGGTAACGGAGTTCTTATGTCCAAATAATTGAATGTCAACACAAGATGCATTGGCATGCTTGATAACATTTTGGAGTAGTTCCTGCACAATTCTAAACAAATGTGTGGAAATTCCTTCGTTCAGATTTTCGGGGAATTGAAAGGTGTTGAAATTTATGGTCAACTGTTCCGTTTTTTCAATGGTCTCCAATAATTCGTCAATGGCACCTGAGAGTCCAACAAGCGAAATTTCAGCAGGGGTAATGCTATGGGCCACCGTTCTAACATCCTCACAAATGTCATCAAATTCTTTTTGCATTTTTTCATCGGAATATTTGGTACTGAACAACCTTTTCAAGTTAGAGATTTTACTTCCAATATTGTCATGTAGCTCACTGCCAACACGTTTGCGTTCGTCTTCTTGCCCCTGAACAAAAGCATTTAAAAATTTTTGTTGTTGAAGTACAAGTTTGTTGGCAAGGGAATTTCGTTCCTGATAGATCTGCCCGACCACCAGTGTCAATGTGGCGGTAAGAAAACAAACTTCTAGGGCAGACGCATAAAAAATTCCAGGAAGACCGTAAAATGAAAACTTTAAGAGACCGAAACTATGATAAAGCACCAGCAATATGGATCCAATCGCCATGAACAAATAAGAAATCGCAAAATAAGCTCCTATTTTTTTGTTGTGCTTTAGGTAAACTAAAACCTCAAAAACCAGAGCGATGATTAAAAACAGAATTGTCAAATACCAAAGCTTCATAAATAGTTCAACTTGGGCCGCATACATTGAGTTGGCCATAAAATGCAGAAAAATCCGAAAGGCAAATTGAAAAATAATTACAAATTCAACACTTCTTTTGAGTTTTGGTAAATACTTTTTTGCCATGAGCACTTGTTGAGCAAAAAGAATGAAAACAGCAGTGGAGAGCTCAATGGAAATCACATAAATGGCGCGTCCTACGTCCAAGGATTCAGGAGGTAACAACAAATTGGTATAACCAAGATACGAACCGATAAAAACCAACAAGATGGTCAGGTAAAGACCATATAATAAAAACAGTGTTCGCTTTATAAAAACAAAAATGAGGGTTGTAAAAAGAAGAGACAATAGCACAAGTCCGGCATAGGAGCCAATGGCCACACTTTGAAAGGTATGGGTGTTGTAATAGGTGTCGCTGTCTTGAACAATGATATCTGTTGCCAAGGGTTTGCCCTTAGATTTGTTGAAAACCAGATAGTACAGCGACCTCTCCTTTGGTAACAAAGTGATAGAGACCTTCCAGGTACGTTCTACCGCCTGTTTCAATAGCTTTATGCCAACACTTCCCTCCAGCTTTAAATCCCCTTGATCAACTTTATATACGCTTACATCTTCAAGAAAAGGATACGAAAAAGACAAAATAACTTCTTTGGATGTGTTTGATTGGTTTTCTAAGGTGAACTTAGAATAGGCTTGTGCTACATCAAAACCCAAGTAGAAAAAAGATCGTTTATCATCGAGGGAAGTGAAGCGATCTAGTTTATCGGTTGAGAAAGGACCTTCGTTTTTTTTAGAAATATTAATGGTGACGAAATCTTTCAGGTTTTTTGAAAAGCGAGCATCATGAAAAACAATGCTGTCATTAGCATGCAATGGAGTGAAACAAACGGCAAAAAGAGAAAAGAGAAACCAGTAAGTATTATAACAATTGATTTTCATGCACAAAGGTTACAAGTTTAATACTGCTATCTACTCCAAGTTTACGGTAGATATTTTTTTTATGGGTTTCAACAGTTAAAGGGCTAATGCTCATAGCAGAAGCTATATCCGGCACCTTATTGCCATCACATAAATATTTAATAATCTCTTTTTCCCTTGGGGTCAGTTGTATCCGTTTATAAAACTCATCCGCTTTTAATGGGTCTGGCTTGGCGCTCTTTGCCACACCTTCCCCATAGTAAAAACCACTTTCTTTGGAGACATGATTCAAGGCGTCCAGCAGATCTTCTGAAGAACAATTTTTTAATAAAAACCCGTTTGCTCCATGGGTAATGGTCTTATTGACAATTGTTTTTTTGTTGTACATGGTAAGAATAAGAACCTTGATATCATTGTTTTTGCCTCTAAGTTCTTGGAGAATTTCCAGACCATTTTTCTGTGGAAGATTTAAGTCAAGCAAAAGAATACTTGGCTCATACTTTTCCAGAGAAGAATATAGATTTGAATACCCATTGACGGCATCGACAACTTCAAAACCAGAAAAATCTTGGATAATGGAACGCAGACCATCTATAACAATTTGATGGTCCTCACAAATGAGAATTTTTCGAGATTGGTCATTCACACTGGTGGCGTCTGTGTAGTAAGTTACAAAAGATTAGCTGTATAACCACTTATTAAGAAAATCCTGCTTTGCAAAGCATCTATCAATTGGTTTGGACCATACATAAATCTGTAGGTCGAATAGAAAAACCATACCAATATATTCGTTTCAAGTAACTATCTAAAACTTTTAAAAATGAAAAAGATTTTGTTTTTAACCACCTTGGCAATTGCATTGACTTTTGCAAGTTGTTCCAATGACGATGATGGAGGATCTAAATGTGAGTCTTGTACTTCCAATGCTGGGAATAAGTTTGAAATTTGCGATAACGGAGATGGAACTTACACGGCATCGGAAAATGGGGTGTCAGAAACACTTACAGAAGAAGAGTTAGGCGGACTTTCAGTAAAATTAGCCGTTGAATTGGCCTGTGAGTTGGATTTAGAAGTCTAATCGTTAAGTTTTAAAACGGCCATAAAAGCTTGCTGGGGGATTTCAACATTACCCACTTGGCGCATACGCTTTTTACCTTTTTTCTGCTTTTCAAGTAGTTTTCGCTTTCGAGAAATATCTCCTCCATAACACTTGGCGGTTACATCCTTTCGCAAAGCTTTTATGGTCTCTCTTGAAATAATTTTAGAACCTATAGCAGCTTGAATAGGGATATCAAACTGTTGTCTTGGAATAAGCTCTTTTAACTTTTCACACATCTTTTTTCCAATGGTGTGAGCATTATCAAAATGAACCAATGCCGATAGAGCGTCAACAGGTTGCGCGTTTAAAAGAATATCCACTCGGACCAATTTGGAAGTTCGCATACCTATTGGGGTATAATCGAAAGAGGCATACCCCTTTGAAACGGTTTTTAATCGATCGTAAAAATCGAAAACGATTTCAGCCAAGGGCATATCAAAAATAAGTTCTACCCTTTCCGTTGTCAAATAAGTTTGATTCGTAATCTGTCCTCGCTTTTCAATACAAAGTGACATTACATTACCCACAAAATCAGACTTGGTAATGATTGTTGCCTTGATATAGGGTTCCTCTACGCGATCAACCGTGGAGGGGTCTGGCAGGTCTGAAGGGTTGTTTACAATGAAAGCGGTCTCTCTATCTCTGGTCGTGTAGGCATGATAGCTAACATTGGGAACTGTGGTGATGACTGTCATGTTAAATTCGCGTTCCAGGCGTTCTTGGATAATTTCCATATGCAACATACCTAGAAAACCACAACGGAAACCAAAACCAAGGGCAGCACTACTTTCCGGAGTAAATACAAGAGAAGCATCGTTCAACTGAAGTTTTTCCATAGAAGAACGCAATTCCTCAAAATCTTCCGTGTCGACAGGGTAAATGCCTGCGAAAACCATTGGTTTTACATCTTCAAAACCTTCAATTGCATTCTGTGTTGGTTTAGCAGCATCGGTAATTGTATCACCGACTTTTACTTCGCGAGCGTCTTTAATTCCCGTTATCAAATACCCAACATCTCCTGTGGAAATAGTAAGCTTTGGAAATTGAGTCAATTTTAAGGTGCCTATTTCATCGGCAAAATAATCCTTGTTAGTGGCAACAAATTTTATCTTTTGACCTTTCTTAATTTCACCATTGATGACTCTAAAATAGGTTTCCACTCCTCGAAAAGGATTGTAAACAGAATCGAAAACCAATGCCTGAAGTGACTCATCAGGATTGCCTTCTGGCGGAGGTACACGTTCAATAATTGCTGCGAGAATTTCTTCTATTCCAATTCCGGTTTTGGCACTTGCGGGAATCACTTCCTCCGCATTACACCCCAATAGATCGACAATATCATCTGTTACCTCTTCTGGATTTGCACTTGGTAAATCGACCTTATTGAGTACCGGTATAATTTCTAAGTCATTCTCCAAAGCCAAATACAAATTGGAAATGGTCTGCGCTTGAATGCTCTGCGCAGCATCTACAACTAAAAGAGCTCCTTCGCAGGCAGCAATGGAACGTGAAACTTCGTAGGAGAAATCAACATGTCCCGGAGTATCAATTAAATTCAAAATATAGGTCTCTCCGTTGTATTCATACTCCATTTGGATGGCGTGACTTTTTATGGTAATGCCCCGCTCTCGTTCCAAATCCATATTGTCCAAAAGTTGGTCTTGTTTCTCGCGTTCGGTCACAGAACCGGTAAAGTCCAAAAGACGATCTGCCAAGGTACTCTTACCATGGTCAATATGTGCAATAATGCAAAAATTTCTAATCTTCTTCATTAAAAGCTATTGCCCAATACATTGGGAGTGATTTAAGATTGCAAATATAGGTGTTTTAACTACCTCAGATGGGTATTTTAAGAATTATGAGAGCGGGGTAAAAGATGGCTGTAAAATATTTTCTTAGATTTGATATAGAACCCCAAACTCAACTAATGCGAATCACCTGTATTTTTTTATTGGTGTTTTTGACATCTTACAACCTGATTGCCCAGACGTATCAGATTAAAGGAAAGGTAGTTGACAGAAGTAACAATACCATTCCGTTCGCCAATATTTTATTGCTTCAAGCATCTGACTCGACTTTTGTAAAAGGGACTTCAGCTGATGATAGTGGCCAGTTTTTACTTTCTGAGGTAAAACCAAATGTTTATTTACTGCAAGCAAGCTATGTGGGACGTGGCTCTGAACCAAGAGCCTTGGATATTTCCAGCAATGTTGCATTAGGGGCGTTGGTAATTCCACTGGAAGAAAACAATTTGGAAGAGGTGGTCGTTACATCGCAGCGACCAAAGCTTCAAAGGCTTTCGGACAGACTTGTCTTTTCTGTGGAAAATACGGTAGTTTCCCAAGGAAATTCATGGGATATTCTTAAAAGTACTCCAGGGGTGATTGTTAACCAGAATGATCTTCAGATTAGAGGACAAAATGCTACAGTTTATTTGAACGACAGGAAGGTCCAATTGTCAGGTCAAGAGGTGAGGGATTTATTGGAAGGACTTTCGGGTACCAACATAAAGTCTGTAGAGGTCATTGCAAACCCTCCCGCGCAATACGATGCCGATGGAGGACCTATTTTGAATATTGTGACAAGCAAGAATATTGTCCCCGGTTATAAGGGAAGTGTAAATGGAACATACACCCAGGCTGTTTTTCCAAAGTTTGGAATTGGAACAAGCCATTATTATAAAACGGAAAAGCTTAACATATTTGCCAATTATAGTATCAGTCCAAGAAAAGATATTAGAAAAGCGGTTAAAGGCATCAATTTTATTGACGTAAATGAAACCGTTTTTTCTAATTGGGATACTTACTATGACCAGACAGCAAGGGCTAAAGCCCAAAATGCAAGCCTAATCCTGGATTATGATTTTAATGATAGAAACAGCATAAACCTTACCACCAATCTTGCTCTCAACCCTAATTGGGAAAGATCTACTAACCTGAATACCCAGATTAGAAACGGGCAAAGTCAATTAGACTCTACATTTACAACCCAAAACATGGAAAATGTAGACAACACCAACCTGGCAGTTGACCTAACGTATGTGCACAAAATGAAAAAACCAGGGGCTAAGCTCTCTTTCAATGGACATTATACCCTTTTTGATGGAAGCTCATCCCAAAATTTATTTTCCTCCTACTTTGATAATGGAGGAGGGTTTTTGAGAAACTTTGGATTTGATGCCAATTCCCTGCAGGACATTCAGATTTTTACAGGACAAATGGATTATTCTACCCCTGTCGGAAATGCATCCATAGAAACGGGACTTAAGGCTTCTTCGATAGCATCAAAAAACCGGATTGATTTCTTGAACTTTGTTGGCACCGATAACAATGTAGACGCTTCCTTATCGGATCGCTTTAACTATGACGAAAATGTATACGCTGGGTATCTAAGTTTTGTAAAAAACTGGGAAAAATGGTCGATGAAGTTAGGTTTACGTGGCGAATTGACCAAGGCAACGGGAACCTCCTTAACGTTAAATGAAGTAAATACCATTGACTTTTTTGAACCATTCCCTTCTGTTTATGTATTGTATTCCCCTTCTGATAAACATAGCTTTGCTTTTGACTATGGACGAAATGTGGATAGACCAAAATACAATGACCTGAATCCGTTTCGGTTATTTTTCAATGAAAACGATTTTGAAGAGGGAAACCCTGGATTAAGACCCAGTTTCAGCAATAATTTCAATTTTAACTATACATTCAACAGTGAACTCTTCTTTGATGTTTATTATCGAGATAATGGCGAGAACATAGCATATTTTGTTTTTCAAGACAACTCGAACCAAACTTTGGTGGAACAAAAACAGAACGTTTTAGACAGCAAGTCTTATGGAATTGACCTAACATTGAGCAAGAGTATTTTACCTTCCTGGTTTTTGTATGCCTATACTTCGCTGTTTCATGAGGAAGAAACGTTTTTGGCTGTAGAGAGCAACAATCAAGTGTTTACGAATTCTATTGAAGGTTATTATGCTTATTTAGCCAATTATCTAACTCTTTCTAAAGATGGAACCTTTACAGGGGAGTTAACAATGACATATTTATCTAAATTTTTATTTGGTTCGTATGTGTCAAGCGATGAGCTAAATATGACTTTAGGCCTCAGAAAATCATTTTTTGATAATAGGGTAACTGTATCTATAGCGGCTGAAGACATACTTGAGAAAGCTAACCCGACGTACTCCTCTAAATATCTAAATCAAGATAATTTTTATAGAAGACGACCAGAAACTCAATTCATAAGATTTGGTTTTACCTATAATTTTGGAAACTTCAAATTGAACGACAACCAGCGCGAACTAGATAAAAAAGAAAGGGAACGACTAGAAACTGAAGAATAAATAGTTGATTTAAGGGATTTTGTATTTTTGCAATCCAAAAAAATTAAGGTTTGCCAAAAATTGGAGATATAGAACTTCCTGATTTTCCGCTACTTCTTGCACCAATGGAAGACGTGAGCGACCCTCCCTTTCGTGCTTTATGCAAAGAACAGGGCGCAGATGTGGTATATACCGAATTTATTTCGTCCGAAGGATTGATCAGGGATGCTGCAAAAAGTATGATCAAGTTGGATATCTACGAAAAAGAAAGACCCGTAGGAATCCAAATTTTTGGAGCTGAGTTAGATTCCATGCTCCAGGCTACTGATATTGTTGAAAAATCCAATCCAGATATTATCGACATTAATTTCGGTTGCCCCGTTAAAAAGGTGGTAAGCAAAAATGCCGGTGCTGGAATACTAAGGGACATTCCCCTTATGGTAAAATTAACGGAGGAGATTGTAAAACGGACTAAACTTCCAGTTACCGTAAAAACTAGATTGGGATGGGATACCAGTTCCATTAAGATTGTTGAAGTGGCTGAACGTTTGCAAGATGTGGGAATCAAAGCTATTTCAATACATGGTCGTACTCGTGTTCAAATGTACAAAGGTGATGCAGATTGGAAGCCAATTGCTGAGGTAAAGAACAATTCAAGAATGCACATTCCGGTTTTTGGAAATGGTGATGTTGATACCCCAGAGGCAGCGGTTAAAATGAGAGATGAATATGGGTTGGATGGTGCTATGATTGGTAGAGCAAGTATTGGAAACCCTTGGTTTTTTAATGCTGTGAAGCACTTCTTTAAAACAGGAACACATGTATCACCTCCAACTATGGAAGAGCGGGTTGATGCAGCCCGCAGACACCTTCAAATGGCAATCGATTGGAAAGGTGAAAAATTAGGTGTTTTCGAAACTAGAAGGCACTACACGAACTACTTTAAAGGGATTCCGCATTTCAAAGAATATCGAATGAAAATGGTGACCAGCGATGAATCCGTTGACGTGTTTGCAGCTTTTGATGAGGTTCTCGAAAAGTTTGGAGATTTTCAATTTGCTTAGGCAGAAACCAATCTTTGATTTATTCTACTACTCGCGATTTTTGAGGAAACAAACCCCAAAACCACAATTGTTGCCAAAACCACAAATAGATTCATGACATTGTACTCCACAGGATAGGCCAGCGAAGGAGTTATTTTTAACCAACCAAAAGCAAGTTGGGATCCAATTAAGAGTGAGCCTATCAAGACACCGATAAGACCTCCCAAAGTGGTAACCAATAATCCTTGAGTGAAATAAATTGTACGCAATTCTTTGATAGTCGCACCAAGACTAAATAAGGTTTTTGAATTTTGTTGTTTGTCCAAAATCATCATAATAATAGCCCCAACAACATTAAAGAGTGCAATAATCAATACCAGTGTAAATATTAAGTAGGTGGCCAGGTTTTCCGTGTTGAGCATGCGATGGAGGGTTCCATTTTGTTCTTGTCGATTCAAAAGCAATACCTTGTTTCCCAAGACATTCCGGATTTTATCTTTAACGACATCTGAAGCAGATGTATTGTCAAGCTTAAAATTGATTCCCGAAACTTGCGTGCTATCTTTTTCAAGTAAAGCTTGCACTAATGGAAGTTGCACAAAGACATATTTTTTGTCCAAATTTTCCTCAATGGCGTAAACTCCGCTCAGAACAATAGGAAGTTCATTATAAGGCTTTGGAGAATTTAAACCTTGCGGTGAAAAAGAACCTTCTCCTGGTTTTGGGACCAAAACGGTCATTGGGTTTTGGTAATTATCAATGGGAACACCCAATTGATTGTAAATTCCAATACCGGCAACACCATTATATTCCATTACGCCCCAATTGCCAAAATATAAAGTGCTATCAACGCCAGTTACGGAACGATAGTTATTGTCCACCCCTTTAATGTAAGCGATGCAACTTTTCTCACGAAAGGTTAAATATGCTCTTTCTTCCAATTCTTTGGAATAATTGGCCAAACCCTCAATATCTTTCAATGCATCTTCTTCTTTTGGAGAAATAGAAAAGTATTTTCCGGTAACTGGTAACGCCTTTAAATCGGGATCAAATGTGTTGGTGAAAGAAAGGCTAAAAGTCTTTAGCCCTGCAAAAGCGGAAAGCACCACAAAAAGCGCTGCCGATCCTATCACAATGACTAAAAAAGTAATAAAATTGATAATATTCACAGCATTTTGGCTGCTTTTAGAACGGAGATAGCGTTTTGCGATATAAAAAGAAAAATTCAAGATCAGGATTTCTTTCGTTTATCCAACAAGTCCCTATTTTCAATAGGGTTTTCATCACCCTTTAGGGATTTTTCAATGTTGTCGATATATTCCAGGGAATCGTCTAAATAAAAGTTGAGCTCTGGAACACGTCGAAGTTGACTTTTGGTGCGCTGGGCCAATTCGTGTTTGATTAGGCTCTTGTTCGATTTGATTCCTTCTAACAATTCATCTGCGCTTTTATTCGGAAAAATACTCACATATACCTTGGCTATAGATAAATCGGTGGTGACATATACTTTGGAAACTGAAATCAAGGTTCCTTTTAGACCGCCATCGGTAGCAGCACGCTGCAAAATGTCGACTATGTCCTTTTGTATAATTCCACCTATTTTTTGTTGCCGTTGTGTTTCCATAAGTGCAAAATAACGGAATAAATGACGAACCTCATGATATGATTTCCCAACAGTGCGTATTTTTGATATCATGCAAGGGAAAGCATTTAAACATTTTGGCCATGGATAAAATCGAACATATCGGGATTGCGGTAAAAAACTTGGAGGATTCCAATACCTTGTTTACGCAACTTTTGGGCGTTCCGCATTATAAGATGGAAGAAGTTGCATCTGAAGGAGTACGAACATCTTTTTTTAAATCAGGCCCAAACAAGGTGGAGTTGCTCGAGGCGACTAATACTGAAAGCCCTATTGCCAAATTTCTTGAAAAAAAAGGAGAGGGCATACACCATATAGCGTTTTCCGTTGAAGATATAAAAGCGGAAATCTCAAGATTAAAGCAAGAAGGCTTTACGGTTTTGAATGAAACACCAAAAAAAGGTGCGGACAATAAGCTTGTTGCATTTTTGCATCCTCGCGGAACAAACGGGGTTTTGGTGGAGTTGTGCCAAGAAATAAAGGAGGAGTAGCTCAGTAAAATCTTGCGGTGTAGAAAAATAAATAGTAATATTGCATCCGCAAAATGCGGGTCCTATAGCTCAGTTGGTTAGAGCACCTGACTCATAATCAGGGGGTCCCTGGTTCGAGCCCAGGTGGGACCACAAAAGCAAACACAAAGCTTCCATTCTTGGGAGCTTTTTCTTTTTTGAAAACAGCAATTTTCAAGGAACCTCGAATAAACTAGTTCTGAGGTGTAAAATCCATACTTAAAACAATCATCTAAAACTATTTTTCTGCAAACCACTTTCAATGTGACCAAATTCAGGAAAGCGTGTCATACTAAATATAAAATGAAAAGATGCTCTTTACAATTGGTTTGGTTCTTGGAATACTATCATTTTTTACTTCAATTTTTTTGATGTTATTCTATTCCAATCAGGAAAGGAAAAGAAGAAAAGAAAAATAATAGGATGATGCTATGCAAACACTAACCATTGCGTTATCCGCAACCGCCAGTTTAACTGACACTCTGTTTGCTCCATAACAGGGATTAAGAATTGGCAATATGAAAAGGCTGCTTCGGCAGCCTTTTTTTGTATAAAAATTACACAGTTGTGATGACTGGTATACAGAAGTATACAATGTGATTCAGGATAAAAAATTGTTACTCCTCTGAATTCCAAATAACTAGCAAATCAATTCAAGTTCTAAAGAAAATGGCATCGAATTTTCAATAGTATGGTCAAGTTTAATTTTAAAAAGAATACATCATGAAAAAATTGATTTTTGCAACAGCACTTTCGTTCATCGGTTTAACCGCATTTGCCCAAGAAGAAACCGCGGAACTTCAAACGGATAATACTATTACAAAAACCGTTCAAGATTTTGAGGAGATTAGCGTTTCGGATCTTCCGGCAGCTGTCGTGGCAGCGGTTAAAAAAGACTATCCAACTGCAACCATTGACAAGGCGTACAAGAACGAGTCAAATCAGTTTAAATTGGAACTTTCATTAAAGGATGGTGCCAATGGAACTGTTTATGCCGATGCCGATGGCAATTGGATAGAAATATAGCATGAGTTTTGATTGATCATGTTAGGTTAGTTTGGTTCGGTGGGGGCTGCGTTTGCAGCTCCCACCTTTTATGATAAGTTTATCAAAAACAAAAAATCCCATACGTTGTCGGTATCGTATATATGGTACTGAGATATGCCCAAAATCTTAATCATTGAGGACGATACCGCATTCTGTCAAATGCTTCAAAAGTTTTTGACCAGGAATGGCTATGATGTTTCGTTCTGCTTTAACCTTAAAGAAGCAAAAAAAAATCTTGATAATACTTTTTTCGACCTTGTCCTCTCAGATGTAAGATTACCTGAAGGAGATGGTATAGCATTACTATCAAAGGTCAAGGCCAATTCTCCGCAGACGCATGTTATTCTAATGACCGGTTTTGCTGAGATAAAAACAGCAGTCAGCGCCATTAAGAAGGGAGCTTTTGATTATGTGTCCAAACCTTTTACTCCTGAAAGCATATTACAGGTCATCGCAAGAGCATTAAATACCGATAGCACTGAAGTTGACCCCCGGAAACCAAAAAAGGACCAGGCTTTAATCAAATCACATTTTACGAAAAGAATTGTTGGAAGCAGCACCGCCTCCAAAACAATGCAGCAGTATGTTGAACTCGTAGCTCCCACGAATATGTCGGTTTTGCTTACCGGAGAAAGTGGAACCGGAAAGGAAGTAACCGCTAGGACCATCCATGAAAGAAGTGAACGAAGAAACCAAAGGTTTATCGCCGTTGATTGCGGTGCAATACCAAAAGAATTGGCCACTAGCGAATTTTTTGGGCATGTGAAAGGAAGTTTTACCGGCGCAATCGAAGATAAAATTGGACATTTTGAAGCAGCCAATGAAGGAACGCTGTTTTTGGATGAGATAGGAAATCTATCCTACGATAATCAAGTGCAATTGTTAAGGGCAATTCAAGAGCGCAAGATAAAACGAGTTGGAAGTACACAGGAAATTTTGGTAGATGTCCGAATTATTTCAGCCACCAACGAGAATTTAATCGAAGCCGTTACTTTAGGAAATTTTAGGGAGGACTTGTATCACCGTTTGAATGAGTTTTCAATAGAAATTCCTTCACTGAAGGACAGGGAAGAAGACCTTATGCTCTTTGTTGATTTCTTTTTGGAAAGAGCAAACACTGAACTTAACAAAAGCGTATTCCACTTATCAGAAGAAGTTATTCAATTACTAAAAACGTATCATTGGCCTGGGAATCTTAGGGAACTCAAGAATATTATAAAACGTGCTGTCCTGTTTACAGATGGTGATACTATGGATTTAAAATCACTTCCACAAACCCTACATGCTGATTCAAAAGAAAGGGAGTCAGCTAATTTTTCCAAGCATGAATTTGAAAAAGACAGGATACTCAAGGCGCTAAAACTAACCAACTTTAACAAGAGCAAGGCGGCCAAACTTTTACAGATGACCAGAAAGACACTCTACAACAAAATCAATTACTATCAACTGAAAGTTTAGTCATATGGGCATTCATTTCTTTCTTTAGCTTAGAGATTGAATTTTCCAGCAATTCCAGATCCTTAAAAGCTTTTTTAGTGGAAATATCGGGAGCAATATGTTCAAAGTTTTCCAAAAGACAAATGGCACTCTCAATTTTCAATTGCCGGAACATAGGAAGCATTTTATGCGATACTTCCCTGACTTTATGATACTTTCTTTTTTTGATGGCCTTAGAAAGAAGTAATAGATTCTTATCTGTGTTTTTTAGAAAAGTATGCAGGATTTCAAAAAGAGCTTGTTCATTTTCGACAAAAGCAGCAAGGTTCTCTGTCGAAAATAAAGCTGATGAGGGTTGATGTGGCCTATCGATTCCATTCTTAGTGAAATCAAAGGGTTTCCCTGCTTTGACGAGGGCATTCAGAAAGTTTGATGTGGAAAAAGGTTTAAACAAAACATCATCAAATCCTATTTCGAGATAGTGGATTTGTGGGAATTCCTTCGAACCTGTCATGGCGATTACTGGTTGACCTTTATAATTGGGCAAGTTTCCTTTTTTAAAAGCTTTTACAACTTCAAACCCACTTGTTTTCGGCATCTGGATGTCAGTCAAAACCATATCATAGTGCTCCGGAAGATTTTTCTGTAATGCTTCGAAACTTGAAAATGTTTTTACGGAGATACCGTTTATTTTACAAACCTCTTTCAATAGTTTTAACAAACTTTCATCATCATCAAGTATAGCAAGCGATAGATTGCCTTTGAGATTGGTTTTTTTTACTTTTTCAACCTGACTTGGGTGATTGGAAAATTTCAATGGTATGGAAAAAGTAAATGCACTTCCCTTGTTGAACTCACTTTTGACCTCTATTGTTCCACCCAATAATTCGGTGAGTTTTTTTGAAATTGTGAGCCCTAATCCATAACCTCCCACATTTCCTTGGGAAGAACCTTCAACCTGTGTAAATTCTTGAAATATAAGTAATTGTTTTTCTGCTGGAATACCGATTCCTGTGTCAATAACCTGAATTATGGCCTTGTCGACCCCATTGACCTTTTTGGTAAAGGCTTTTATACTGATTGAACCTTCGTTAGTGAATTTAAAGGCATTACCGATGAGATTGGTTAATATTTGTCTAATTTTTTGTGAATCCCCATTAATGGGATGCTCTAAGGTTTCCGCAATGTCGATTTCTAATAGAATGGAATCGGAATTTTGAACTTGTTTAAAACTAGAAACCGTATCCTTAATTAAATCTGATAGTATAAAAGGAGAGTTGACTGTTTTTATTTTTCCAGATTCCAACCGGGAAAAATCCAAAAGATCATTGGCTAGATCTTCTACATAGCTGGTGGAAGATTGCATGTTTGAAATATACTCTTGTTGTTTAGGAGTCAATGCATGCTGTTCCATCAGCTCCAGGTATCCCTTTATGCTGTTCAGTGGAGAGCGCAGGTCATGACTTACGGTGGAAATTAATTGCCCTCTACTTTTTAAAAGAATGTCGGAATATGATTTTTCTTTTTCCAGTTGCGTTCGGTACGATTGAGATTTCCAATAATCATTCGCTATTAAAAAGGTGAAGAAACACACAAGAAGAAAACCAAGAATTGCCGCAGTCCAAGCAAGGGTAGAACTTCTTTTTAACAAAGTTTGCCTATTGCGATTTTCGGAATGGATCTCTGCTATAATTTCCTGTTCAAATGCTGAAATAAAACTTCTGAGCTTTTGCGAGAGTTCCAGGTCCGTTTTGTATACCTGCAACTCCTTGGCCATCATGGACCGCTCTAATTTTACATTTTGGGTTTTAGCTTCTTGTACTATTGATTTAGATAAACCAAGAATTGAATCTGCGTCATTGGAGCTAACTTTTCCCAATTCATTTTCAGGAATGTTCTCGTTCAATATGGAAACATATTCCCGAATCGATTCTTGTGTCTCAAAGGGAAGTAGATCAAAATCTGGCACAAAAGCTTCAGGCGTAATTCTTCCCATGTTTATTTCCATTTGGTTGAACACCTGCAATAGGGAATCCAAAGGAGCATAATTTTTATCAAGGCCTTTTAGCTTTCTAAGCTCAGCGTTGTTGATTGTTTTCTGCTTCAGCAACTGCTGAATACTGTCAAGTTTAAAAATTTTGGAATCATTTTTCAACAGTAGTTTCAGGGCATCAATGGTTATACTAACCGAATCTACCTTATTGGAATAGGCAAGGATATTTTGTCTTTTTCTATGTTGAAGGGCCAATTTGGAAAGATTTTCGGCTTCATAGACCTCGGTGAGCAAGGAATTTATTTTTATCAGCTTGGCGCTTCCATCTTGTTTATTCTGTGCCTCCGTGTAATCTTTAAATTCGGCATAAATGAAATAACCCGCCACAAGCACCAGGAAGCCTAATGTTAAATAACTGACGATGATTTTTATGGTGAACTTCTTTTTGGACCTGGGGAGCATAAAAAAGTGTTTCTGAAATATATACGTAGCAATGCAGGGCAAAAAGTGCTTACCTAATGTTAATTATGATGTTTTTTGTTATGAAAACTAATTCTCAGGTATTACATTTGCGGCATCTCAAAGGGGTGCTTTTATTTAAGGGCTGAGATTATACCCAATGAACCTGGGCGGGTAATGCCGCCAAGGGAATGCGCAAGGCGCATCTTGGAATTTCAATGTTTCTTTTGAAACAAAATCAATTTATTAATCAGAATAATAACCCCTTTTATTCGTAACATTTTTACGGATGAAGACATTTTTATTCACAACAATGGCTCTTTTAGGGCTGGTACTGGTCGGTAGTGCCCAACAATCACCGACAGATTCACTTGAAGGGAAAAAAATTGTGCTGGACGAGGTACTGGTTCAAGCAATTCGAGTGACAAAAGAATTCCCAATTACTTTTTCAGATTTGGACAAAGATGAAATTGCTCCAAGAAATTTAGGTCAGGACATTCCTGTTCTTATGAATTTCTTGCCTGCCGTAGTAACCACGTCTGATGCCGGAGCCGGAATTGGGTATACGGGAATTCGTGTACGAGGTAGTGACGCAACTAGAGTAAACGTCACAATTAATGGAATCCCTTATAACGATGCGGAATCACAAGGGACTTTTTGGGTGAATATGCCCGATTTTGCTTCCTCGACGGAAAGTCTTCAGCTTCAACGCGGGGTAGGAACATCCACTAATGGGGCCGGAGCGTTTGGTGCAAGCCTCAACATTTTGACCGATGCCTTTTCGGAAAGTGCTTATGCTAGAATTTCCTCTTCAGTTGGAAGTTTTAATACCCTGAGGAACAACCTTAAATTTAGCACTGGTTTGCTCAACAATTCGATTGAAGTTTCAGGAAGGTTGTCTCGAGTAACTTCTGACGGTTACATCGACCGGGCAAGTTCAGAATTGGAAAGCTATTTTCTTCAAGGAGCTTACAAAGACGATAACACTCTTGTAAAAGCCTTACTTTTTGGAGGACATGAGATTACCTACCAGTCTTGGTTTGGGATTGATGCAGAAACGTTAAGAACAAACAGAACATTCAATCCAGCCGGAATCTATACCGATGAAAATGGCAATACCCAATTCTACGAAAGAGAAGAGGATAACTACAAACAAGACCATTTCCAATTACATTGGAATGAAACAATTAGTGCTGGCTGGAGTTCTAATATCGCTTTCCATTATACGCGGGGAAGAGGGTATTTTGAACAATTCAGGGAAGATGATGACTTTGCCACATATGGCTTTGATCCAATTACTGTCGACGGAGAAACAGTGGATACCACCGATTTAATCAGAAGGAGATGGTTGGACAATGATTTCTATGGGGTTGTTGCCTCACTTAACCACAAAAAAGAGAACCTTGATTTGATTTTTGGAGGGGGTTACAACGTTTATAAAGGCGATCATTTTGGAGAGGTGATTTGGGCCCGTTTCGCTACGAACAGTAGTATCCGCGATCGCTATTATGATGACAATTCCACGAAAACAGACTTCAATGTTTATGCAAAAGCCAACTACAGAATGGATGACAAATGGGCAATTTTTGGAGATTTGCAATATCGTGGGGTAGGGTATGAAGCCAATGGAGAGGATACTGGTTTGGTGGATGATACCTTCAACTTTTTTAACCCCAAAGCAGGAGTTACTTTCGATTTAAATCCCAACAACAACTTTTATTTTTCCTATGCCGTTGCCAATCGAGAGCCCAATCGAAACGATTATGAAAATGGAAACCCCAAACCCGAACGTTTGAACGATTTTGAGTTGGGTTGGCGCTACGTTTCCCCATCATTTCAGTTAAATGCTAATGCCTATTACATGAGCTACAAAGACCAACTAGTGCTCACCGGAGAATTAAACGATGTGGGAGCACCTTTAAGGGCAAATGTGGGAGATAGTTATAGACTGGGAGTAGAATTGGATGCCAATATTCAACTTGGAGATAAGTTCGCAATCAGACCGAATATAGCACTGAGCGATAACCGGAATCAGGATTTCTTCTTTCAAAGAGATGGGACACTTCAGAATTTAGGTAATACGAATATTGCCTATTCTCCAAACCTAGTAGCAGGAAACATCCTTTCATATTTGCCAACTGAGAATTTTCAGATTTCTATCCTGTCAAAATTTGTTGGAAAACAATATATGGGGAATATTGATTCAGAAAATTCGGTACTGGAAAGCTATTCCCAAACAGATATTAATCTTCAATATGTAATCGAAACCAACTCTTTTATAAAGAGTATTGCACTCTCCGGTTTGATAAATAACATTTTTGATCAGGATATTGTTTCCAATGGGTATTTCTTCACCTTTGATGATGACTTTTCAACCCCAGGAACTATCACAACAGTAGAGGGAGCAGGGTTTTATCCTCAAGCTGGAATAAACTTTTTGCTAGGCGCCACAATCAATTTTTAGATAAAAAATTATCTCTTTTTGAGGGATTCTGTACTTTTATTATATGGCAGAATCCCTCGATTTTTTTGATAAGACCCCAATTCGCTGGGGTGTCATTGGCTGCGGAAGTGTTGCTGAGAAAAAAAGCGTTCCGGCATATCAAATGACAGAAGGGTTTGAAGTAGCCATGGTCATGCGAAGAGATGCAGAGAAGGCTAAAGATTATGCTCAAAGGCATAAAATTCCCAATTGGACTGTCAATGCAATGGACATTATCGAAAATCCGGAAATAGATGCCATCTATATTGCTACACCTCCTGATTCGCACAAATTTTATGCGTTGCTGGTCGCCAAAGCTGGTAAACCTTGTTGCATAGAAAAGCCAATGACCTCTAACTTTCAAGACAGTTTAGAAGTTTACGAGACTTTCAAAGCGAAAGAACTACCCCTTTTTATTGCCTATTACCGGAGGTCCCTGCCAAGATTCAATAAGATAAAGGAATGGTTGGATGAAGGGGAAATAGGAGCGGTCAGACATATCCATTGGCAAAAAACCAAACCGCCAAGCGACGTAGATTTAAGTAAGCAGTACAATTGGAGAACGGATAAGGAAATCGCTCCGGGGGGCTATTTCGATGATTTGGCAAGTCATGGTTTGGACCTTTTTACATACTTGTTGGGTGATATTAAAAGAGCAAATGGCGTAGCCATAAATCAACAAAACCTGTATTCTGCATATGATGCGGTTACCGCATCTTGGATCCATGAAAATGGGGTAACCGGGGAGGGAAATTGGAATTTTGGAACCTTCCATCGCGTGGATAAAGTAGAAATCCTCGGTTCAAAAGGTAAAATAACCTTTTCGGTGCTGGACGAAGCACCAGTTGAACTTGAAAACGGAGAGGGATTTCAGACTTTGACTATTCCTAATCCGGAACACATTCAGCAGTTTCATGTGGAAAACATCCAAAAACATCTATTAGGAAAAGAGGCACATCCATCTCAAGGGATATCAGGATTGCATACCAGTTGGGTAATGGATTGTATTCTTAAAACCAATTAGGGGAAATCAGTTGAAGACGGTAATAATATTACCACTCTGGGTTGCCCTATAAAAAAGGAGATCATAATAGCGGTTACCATCATCTGGCCTATTGAGTTGTTGGCCGGTAAAAAGACTATACGTGAAGTCCTCACAAGAACAAACCACATTTTGTCCATCTATCGTCATGGTAGAACAATTGTTTGGAGCGTGGTTTGGACAACTGGCCTCAAAGGCAAAAAAAGAATCCAAACTGGATCTCATCACAAAAATACCTCGCGTACCCACACCTGTATTTCCAACATAAACTGGGTTTCCAATTGTATTTAAATTGTTGTACAGTGGCAGATTCATGTTGAGTTCAAACCTAAAATTAACCTCCTGAAGAAAGGGATTTCGATTGGTGCTGTCCGAAGAGCATGCCATTAAAAATAATAATAAAATAAACCCTGTGAGGCGCGTCATAGTTTGAATTTGAAAGCTTTAGAACAACAAATTTGAGTAAAAATTGTCTATATTTGCGTTAAATCCTCGCAAAAAAACTATGCCGGGCATAGTGGTAGTTGAGGATTTTTTCTATTTGAAAAAAAGTACATTGGAAAAACCTTTGGTTTTTCTTGAATGTTCTTTTTTGTATTTAAATATGACGATATGAGCAAGGTGTCTTACTATACGGAAGAAGGATTAAAAAACCTTAGAGAAGAATTGAACCAATTAAAAGATGTGGAGCGTCCCAAAGCTTCTCAGGCTATTGCCGAGGCCAGGGATAAAGGAGATTTGTCAGAAAACGCAGAATACGATGCAGCTAAAGAAGCGCAAGGGCTTTTAGAACTGAAAATATCCAAGTTGGAAGAAACTTTGGCAAACGCTAGGTTGATTGATGAATCCCAGTTGGACACTTCAAAGGTATTGGTGTTATCCACCGTCAAGTTGAAAAACCAAGCCAACGGTATGGAAATGAAATATACCTTGGTCGCAGAAAGTGAAGCTAATCTAAAGTCGGGTAAAATTTCCGTAACTTCTCCAATAGGTAAGGGGCTATTAGGGAAATCCGTGGGTGATGTTGCTGAAATTCAAGTACCCAATGGAACGTTAAAGTTCGACGTTTTGGAAATTACAAGAGAATAGAGTTCGTAAAATTCTTATATTTAATCCCGTCACTCGACGGGATTTTTTTATTAGAACCAAACCAACTCACGTCCACATGTCAAGTATATTCACCAAAATCATTAATGGAGAAATTCCATGTTACAAAATTGCCGAAGATGAAGATAACTTTGCGTTTCTGGACATAAATCCAAATGCAAAAGGACATACGCTTTGTGTGCCCAAGAATGAAGTGGACAAAATAATGGATTTGGATGAAGCTTCTTACGCAAAATTGATGGCTTTCTCAAGAAATGTCGGTAAAGCTATTGAGTCGGCAATACCTTGTAATCGAGTGGGAATGTCCGTTATAGGGCTTGAAGTACCACATGTGCATGTGCATCTGATACCGCTGAACAGTATGAAAAATGCCACGTTTCAGCATAAGGAAAAACTAAGCCCAGAAGAATTCGAAGAAACGGCTGAAAAAATCAGAAACTTTCTTAAATAAGGCCTTCAAGGTATAGGTAGATGAATGCTCCTATCGCTGCTATAAAGACAAGCAATAGCACAAAAAACAAAGTGGTAAATCGTACCGACGGTTTGTCTGGAGTCACCAGCTTATTATAATAATCAAATACCCTTTCAATATCCGGAGTCCAATTCACGGGATAAATGACGGAATAACACTTTCGGCATTTTATTTCATGGATAACCTCGTTCGTAGTCCTATGAAAAAATGGATTGTAGGTATGTTTTTGGTAAAAAGAGAGTTTTAAGTCCTGGTTAAAACATTCAGGACAATTATTGGTAATCTCTGCTTCTTTGATTGCAATATTTTTTTCCTTAGCCATAACCTTACACGTTTGCTTTCAAGGAAATTTGCATGATTGTTCCTTCTTTACTTGACGAAAGTACTTTAATTTTTCCTTTGTGATACTCTTCAACTATTCTTTTAACAAGTGAAAGTCCAAGCCCCCAACCCCTTTTTTTAGTGGTTACACCGGGATTGAAAATACTCTGAAAATCACTTTTAGGGATACCGCGACCTGTATCAGAGACCAGAATATTAACGCTCTGTCCTTTCTTTTCGATTTGTATGGCAATATTTCCCTTGCCCTTCATGGCATCAATGCCATTTTTGACCAAATTCTCAATACTCCAATTGTAAAGTGGGGGGTTGAGGAGCACAGGGAGTTGGTCTATATCTGAACTGAATGAAAAATGCACCAACTTCGAACTCCTTCGCTTTAAATATTCATATGCTTTTTCGGTCTCGGCAACAATATCATATTCTTCAAGATTTGGAATAGAACCAATTTTAGAAAAGCGTTCCGTAATGGTTTGCAGCCGTATAATGTCCTTTTCAATCTCTTTGGTAATATCTTGATTTATGTTTTCGGCCCTCAATAACTCGTTCCACCCCAAAAGTGAAGTCAATGGAGTACCAATTTGATGGGCCGTTTCCTTGGCCATTCCCGCCCACAATTTATTTTGCTCCGATGCTTTGTTGATTCGAAAAAAGAAGAAAATAACCGCTCCAAAAAGACAAATAATGAGCAATAGAGCCAAGGGGTAATATTTCAATTTGTTAAGCACCTCCGAATTGCCGTAATAGAGCGTCTCTAAAAGCTCGTCTTCTTGAATAATATGAATAGGCTCATTTTCACTTGAAAACTGCCGTATCTTTTTCTGGATATAAGCACTATCTGAAGCTTTTTCAAGAGGGATATTATGAGTTTTGATGGTTCCTTCCTCATTGACCAAAATCATTGGGGTAGAAGTATTGTTGCCCATTACCTTTAAGGTAAGATTTCCCAATTCTTGGTCTACCGAAGACTGGATAAGTTCCAACTGGGCTGTAGCCCAAATCTCCATTTTAAGACGTTCTTCTTCCTTAAACTTCTTAAAAAAGCTGTTGGTGTTCCAAAGTATAAGGCTTACAATAACAAAAGCGGAAATCAGCAATATGATATTGGAAGCTTTCTTTTTGGGGTTGAAATTCATTTTTGGTCCAATTGATTTTAAAGATAACGGAAAAACTAAAAATTTGTTGATAGTTATTGATATCATATTTTACTAGAGGTAGTCATTTTATGTACATTTGGGGTTTATTGAAAAGTTAAATACATGGAAGTTCAGGGAAGAATTAAAATGATTGATGAAACCAAAACTTATGGTAATAATGGTTTCAGAAAGAGAGAATTGGTAGTTACAACAGAAGAGCAATACCCTCAGCATATTTTAGTGGAATTTGTACAGGATAAATGCGATTTGCTGAACTCCTATGCCGTTGGTCAAATGGTTAAGGTGAGTATCAATTTAAGAGGACGTGAATGGGTTAATCCACAGGGAGAGACCAAGTACTTTAACTCAATTCAAGGATGGCGAGTTGAAAATTTGGAAGCTGCCCAAAGCACTGAAAATATGCCCCCAGTGCCTCCGGTTGAAGCTTTTGAGCCAGCTGATGACCTCAATGAAGAGGATCATGACGATCTTCCATTCTAATACATTTTGGGCCTAACCAAGGTCATAGAGCGTATTTTCAGAAGGTATTTGCCTTCACCCTTTACCATTGCGGTGCTCTTAACGCTGCTGACAATTGTTTTGGCGCTTGTTTTTACCGAAAATACTTCAGACAAAAATCATTTCTTGACTGTCCTCTCCTATTGGGAAAACGGGATATGGAATAGTGGATTACTTGTCTTTGCTTATCAAATGATGCTCATTTTGGTTTTGGGGCATGTGTTGGTATTGAGCAAACCCATGGAACGTTTGATTCTTGGGATTACCAAATTTGTAAAAAACACCTCCAATGCAGCGGTTCTGGTTGCTTTGCCCACTATGCTGGTTGCTTTCTTCAATTGGGGATTAGGACTCATATTTGGCGCAATTTTAGCTCGAAAGGTTGGTGAGTATGCCCATGCGAACAACATTCCAATAAATTACCCACTGATTGGGGCTTCGGGATATGTCGGGCTTATGGTATGGCATGGTGGAATCAGTGGTTCGGCTCCGATTAAAGTTGCTGAAGCGGGACATTTAAATGAGTTGATTGCTGGAATATCCAATTCAGAACTGGTAAGCCAACTGCCAGAAACAATTTCAACATCACTTACCGTATTCAGTAGTTGGAACATTATACTGTTCCTATGCGTAATTATTGCAATTAGCACACTTGTTTATTTTCTTGGGAGGAAAGCCGCTCCTCAAAATTTAGAATTAAAGGAATATAAATTTCAATCCATAGACAAAAAAGAAGTGCAAGGAGCAGAAAAATTGGATTATTCCAAGGTTGCGGTGTCTCTTTTTGGCGGATTGATTTTATTGACCTTTTTGGTGCAATACCTGCCTGCGCTAAAAACACTCAATATTACTCCTAATATGCTCAATTTTTTTATGCTTGGCTTGGCCATTGTATTGCATGGAAGTTTTAAAAGTTTTTTGGTAGCTGTTGAAGAGGCAATAGGTGATACCGCTGGAATCTTAATTCAATTTCCACTGTATTTTGGTATTATGGGTATTATGGCAAGTAGCGGAATGATTACCGGTATTTCCGATTTTTTTGTGTCCATTAGCAATGCAACAACCCTTCCGATATTTACTTTCTTGAGCGCTGGTCTGGTCAATGTTTTTGTACCAAGTGGTGGTGGACAATGGGCCATTCAAGGACCATTGGTGCTTGAGTCTTCACTCCAATTGGGCGTTTCGTTGCCCAAGGCAATTATGGCTTTGGCCTACGGGGATCAAATAACCAATATGCTACAACCATTTTGGGCGTTGCCACTTCTGGGAATCACAAAGCTCAAAGCCAAGGAAATATTGCCCTATACATTGCTTTTTATGTTGGTGGGCAGTCTCATCTATATTGGTGGACTGTTAATCTTTTAGATTGATTTTTACGTAACTTTAGGTAAAACTGCATTTTGGAAAAGGACCAGAAAAAAATACCACTGTTTTTTTTGGGCGATCGATTGGAATTTCCTCCAGTTGAAATGGCCAATGATGATGGACTTTTGGCCGTAGGAGGAGATTTATCGCCAGAACGCCTTTTATTGGCCTATAAAAACGGAATTTTTCCATGGTTCAATGAAGATGCCTTGATTCTGTGGTGGTGTCCTGACCCTAGAATGGTACTTTATCCTAAAAGGCTAAAGATTTCAAAAAGTATGCGTAAGGTTCTACGGAACAATCAATTCCGACTTACTCAAAATACCTGCTTTGAAAAAGTGTTGGATAATTGCGCAAATGCTGAGCGTAAAGATCAAGAAGGTACGTGGATTACGCCAAAAATGAAAACTGCTTATTTGGAACTATTTGAAAGAGGCATGGCAAAATCTTTTGAGGTTTGGCGGCAGGAAGAACTGGTCGGAGGGCTTTATGGAGTGGACTTGGGACATGTTTTTTGTGGTGAGAGCATGTTTAGCGCTGTTCCAAACGCTTCTAAATATGCGTTCATTCAAATGGTTGGACAGCTACGTAAAGAAAATTATCAGCTTGTAGATTGTCAAGTGCACACAAATCATTTGGAAAGTCTAGGGGCTGAAGAAATTCCAAGGGAGGCTTTTTTAAAGCTATTGAAAAAGGCTACTTTTTAATAAGGATTTTGGTCTGCCAAGCATCAAGCTTAAAGTTCTCGGAAGTATTCTTCTCAAGATTGGATTTCATAAGCTGAAAGTCATCCGCTATTCCGGCAGCTTCAAAAGTTTGTGATGTATCACTGAGATTATGGAGAATCAAAAATTCAATATCATCATCCCATCTTCGGTATGCGTATATGGAATCGTGCCCTCTGTCTACACATTCATAATCACCATATACAAGAGTTGGGTTGGCCTTTCTTATGGCAATCATATCCCTATAATAATTTAAAATGGAGTTCTGATCTTTTTCTTGAGAAGCAACGTTGATTGTAGTGTAGTTTGGGTTTGTTGTAAGCCAAGGTTTTCCATCTGAAAATCCAGCATTTTTGGTTGTGTCCCATTGGACAGGAGTGCGTGCATTATCCCTACTTTGCTGCTGAACAATCTTGAAGAATTGTTCCATGTCCTGACCCTTTTGTTCTGCTTCTTTCCAAGCGTTTAATGTTTCAACATCATTGTGATGACTAATATCAGGGTAAGCCACATTGGTCATTCCAATTTCATCACCTTGATAGATATAAACAGTACCTCGTAAGGTAAGTAACAAGGTGGCAAGGAGCTTACAAGACTCTGAATGGTATGTTGTGTCATTTCCAAAACGTGAAACCATTCTTGAAAAATCGTGGTTACCGAGAAAAATACTTCCCCATCCATGACTTTTTAGAGCGTTGTCCCAATTAGTGAAAACTTGTTTGAATTGGTTCAATCCAAAAGGTATAGGGTCATATTTCCCTCCAGGGCCACAATCAATAAACATATGATCAAAATGAAACACCATATCCAATTCTTCGCTCCGCTCATCCACATATCGGGGTCCATTTTCCAAATCTATTCCTGGACCCTCACCAACGGTCATGATATCATATTTGGACAGGACTTCCCTATTCATCTCCTTTAAAAACTCATGTATTCTGGGACCATTTGCATAATCTTTCATTATCGTATCCTGAAAACTGTCGTAGGCGGTATCTGGAAAACCAGGGGGTTTGGAGATTACTGATATCACATCCATTCGGAAACCATCCACCCCTTTTTTGAACCAAAAATCAATGATGTCAAAGATTTCTTTTCGAACCTTTGGATTTTCCCAATTGAGATCAGGTTGTTTTTTGGTAAAATAATGAAGGTAATATTGGTCGGTAGTTTCATCGAATTGCCAAGCACTACCACTAAAAAATGAGCCCCAATTGTTTGGCGGGCCATCGTTTTTGCCATCTTTCCATATGTAATAATCCCTGTAGGGGTTATCCTTGGACTTTTTCGACTCCTGGAACCATAAATGTTCATCAGAACTGTGGTTGGCAACCAAATCCATGACCAATTTCAGTCCTTTTTGATGCATCTGTTCCAAAAGCACATCGAATGCTGCTTGACCACCAAAGTCGTCTGATATTTTGCGATAATCACTTATGTCATACCCATTATCATCGTTTGGAGATTGGTATATGGGACATAGCCAAATAACATCGACCCCCAAAGATTTGATGTAATCCAATTTTTCGATGACTCCATAAAGGTCACCCAATCCATTTCCCGATGTGTCGTTAAACGAACGTGGATATATCTGATATACCACACTTTCTTTCCACCATTTTTTTTTCATTCCAATACGGCTATGAGAAGATAAAATAAGTGCTAATTACTAAAATTGAAATGAAGGCGCCAATACCGAAAGCATATTTCCATGGAGTAATATCTATGACATCGGTGCTCTCTTCTTCGACAACTTCCGTTTTTGGTTTTATTCTTCCGAAGAATAACATGACCAAAATATTGAAAACGAACAGGATACCCATTACATGAAGATAATGGGGGTAGGCATCTGCTTTGATAATGCTAAGCTGAGCTGCATCCGTAATTCCTTGCGATTGAGCCAGGGCAACCGCACTTTCTCTAAAATGAGGTTCTAAAAAGAGTAAACTTATAAGATAAAGGATAACTCCGCCTATCATCACAACTTTTGCACCCAATGCAGGTACTTTTTTGGTTAGTATACCGGTCATTACCACAGCCAAAATAGGTACACTTAAACTTCCCAAAGATTGTTGAATGTAACTAAAAAGACCATCTGGTGCATTAGCAATAAATGGCGCTATGATCATCGCTACAATGCCCAGCCCAAGTCCAAAGCGTTTCCCTGCCTTTACAGTTTCCATCTCGGTAGCTTCTGGTTTGAAGAAGAATTTATATAAATCAAAACCAAATAATGTGGCACTACTATTCAAAAGACTATTGAACGAACTTAATACGGCACCAAATAGCACAGCAGCAAAGAAACCGGTAAGTCCCGCGGGTAACACTTTAGCTACCAGTGCAGGATAGGCCTGATCGGCATTGTCCAATTGTCCATTGAATACATGCCAAGAAATAATTCCAGGAACAACTACAACAATAGGAATGACAAATTTCACAAATGCCGCTAGAAGCATTCCTTTTTGCCCTTCTTTTAAGCTTTTGGCGCCAAAGACACGTTGCAAAATAGATTGATTGGTTCCCCAATAATAAATCTGCGCCAACATCATACCTGTAAAAATGGTGCCGAACGGAATGGATGAATCCACCGTCCCTTTCATTACAAATTTTTCTGGATTGGTTTCCCAAAGAATGTCCAGTCCGTTCCCGATACTCCCATCTCCAATCAACAGCAATCCAAAAACTGGAATTAAAAGACCGCCTATCAACAACCCTATTGCATTTATAAGATCTGAAACCGCTACCGCTTTCAATCCACCGAAAATCGCATACACCATTCCGATTAGACCAATGGACCAAACGCAAATCCAAATAACCGACCATGGTTCCATGCCCAAAACATTCGGTAAGTCGAACATAGTGCTAAAGGCAAGCGAACCTGAATAAAGAATGGTTGGAAGCAGAACTACACCATATGCAAATAGGAAAAGTATGGATAGTAGAGCTTTTGTTTGTTTGTCAAACCGTTTTTCTATGAATTCGGGAATCGTAGTAATTCCTTTTTTCATGTACTTGGGAAGTAAGAAGATGGCCGTGAATACCATGGCAATGGCAGCTAACGTTTCCCATGCCATAACCATAAGCCCTTCATCAAAAGCCTGCCCATTCAATCCCACAATCTGTTCTGCAGAGAGGTTGGTCAGAAGTAGAGAGCCAGCAATGGTAATAGCTCCTAAAGACCGTCCGCCCAAGTAATATCCATCGGCTGATTTTTCATCCGTTTTTCTTGTAGCATACCAGGCGACAACCGCAACAAAAAGTGTAAATCCAAGGAAGGAAAAAAGTGTTAGAAATCCCATATCTCAATTTCAAGTTGGTTTAAGTAGATTTTAGAAAGATAGAGAAATTTCCAATGCTAGTGAAAATTGAAGTCGCTACTTAGATTGTCAATAGGAGAGTTGGCAACTAGTTAAAAGAAAAAAGACATTTTGAGGTAAAGTTGCTGTGTAATCCTCTAGACGATATTCCATTCCAACCAATAGTTTTAGACTTTTGTCCAATTTCCAACCAAGTTGTCCCTGCAAACGTGTGTCGTACTGTGGGGAGTTTCCTTTGGAAATACTCAACAGGTTTTCGTTACCAACAACAAGGAAAGTTTCACCAATATCCAGTTTCTCCCCCTTTAAAGGGAAATCGATTGAAAAACGATAGCGGAACCGATGGAAGGTCACTTTGCGGGTTATACGTTGTTCCGAACGGAATCGATGTCCGTATCGCACTGCTAGAGGGCGGGAAGTGAAATTATACTGTTGGATCAATCTGAGTTCATCGGAACTACCTTCGAATATATTCCGAAAACGGTATTGAATTCCTAAGGCAATGCTTTGGTTGTCTTGCAAACTGAGTTTTGAAAAGTGAGCGATGTCTAACTGTCGGGTGTTGAATTTCCAATTGTCGGTTTCAACAACATAATTCCGATTCACCAATGAAAAATTATGTGAATAAAGAGGCGATACAGGATAGTTAATTGCAATTTGGGGTTGCCAATAGGCTGTAAAATTATCTTGGGCCATGGAAACACCCCAAGAGCACAAAAAAGTGATGGTCAAAAACCATTTAATAGAGGAGGTGGTCATACTTTGGCGAAAAGGATTGGCGCAACTTTACTAGGGTGCCAGTCGAATTAAAGAGGGCTTCATAGGTTTGGAAACCTTTACTGTTTTTGGCAGAAAAAACCAACTCGAAATTAATGTAGTCCAGGATTAGATTCTGAAAAGCTTCTTTTAGTATGACACTGTAATCTGAATTTCCAACAGGATATTGTTGTTGTATTTTTTTTACACGGACTTTTTGAAAATTAGTGTTGAGGTAATCTTCGATTTTGGACCAACTCTCATTCGGGATATCGTTTTCTCCGATTAGAAACTCCACATCTTCCAATTCACCCTTTGTGTTGAATTCCACACTGTAACGGAGTCTTCCCTTTTTAAACTTTGTCTCGAAGCTTTGCTTTACACTATCTACCTCGTGGTAAAACTTAATTTTTTTAGCATCCTCTATATAAGGAGTGAGAGTCTCCAATGCTCTTATTGGAAATTCTGATTTTGAAATCCTGGATTCACGCTCATACTTGTTTTGGGCCGAACTTATAAAGCCGACCAAAACAAAAATGACAGCGAGAAAGAATTTAAACTTGATCATATCGAAAACAACTTACCTCATGGTCATTTACCATTCCTGTGGCTTGCATATGGGCATACACCACCGTGCTGCCGACAAACTTGAACCCTCGTTTTTTCAGATCCTTACTAAGTGTATCGGATAAAGATGTCGTAGCAGGTGCATCTTTGTAGTTTTTATGTGCATTTTTAATGGGCTTGTCTTCGACAAATCCCCATATGTATTTACTGAAGGTTCCAAATTCTTTTTGCACTTCCATGAAGGCTTTGGCATTGGAAATTGTTGCATGGATTTTTAACCGGTTTCTAATGATACCCGCATTATCGAGCAACTCATCAATTTTAGGTTGACCGTATTTCGCAATTTTTTGGTAATCGAAGTTGTCGAATGCCTTCCTGAAATTTTCACGTTTTTTAAGGACAGTAATCCAACTGAGACCAGCTTGAAAGGTTTCCAAGATTAAAAATTCAAAAATAGTATGGTCGTCTTTTACAGGAACACCCCAATCATTATCATGATAATCCTCATAAAGTGGGTCACCTTCGCACCAACCGCAGCGATGTTTGTTCATGGTAAGGGTTTTTGCTAAAGATAACACAAAACCATACTTCTAAAAATCATCAATTTATCAGAATTTGTTTTTGAATAAAAGTGATAAATGATATGGATGTAGGGGTACCATTATCTTGTAAAGATTTGAATAATGAACAAATAAAGTGGCATTCCCAAGGTAATATTAAAAGGGAATGTAAATGCCAGGGCCATGGGAACGTAGAGGCTCGGATTGGCTTGAGGGGCGGCAATCCTCATGGCCGCTGGCACTGCAATATATGAAGCACTTGCTGCTAGAATGGAGAACAGGAACCTATTACCAACACTTTCGGTAATGAACTGGCTAGACCAAGCCACAAGACAGCCATTTAGGATGGGAACACCAATGGAAAACAAAAGTGCGAACCAACCTTTGTTCAAAAAATCATTTAATTTTTTGCCACTGGTGATACCCATGTCTAACAGGAAAACCGCCAAGAATCCTTTAAAGATATCTGTAGTGAAGGGTTTAATACCTTCCGCTTGATGCTCATTGGCTAAAAATCCGATTGCAAGACTGCCAAGAATCAAAAGAACACTGCCATTGGTGACCGAATGGTGCAATACCTTTGAAAAACTACCGGCTTGTTTTTTCCCTTTCTTAAAAAAGGCCATTAATAGCACTCCAATAATTATCGAAGGAGCTTCCATTAAAGCCATCACAGCGACCATATGTCCTCCAAAATCTATCTTTTCCAGTTCAAGGAATGAAATAGCGGTTACAAAAGTAACTGCACTTACCGAACCGTAAGCTGCGGCAATAGCCCCGGAGTTTTCAATGCTGAATTTCCTTCTCAAAATGAAATATGCCATCACTGGAATGGCAACAGCCAAGAAGACACCGAATAAAAGCGACCAAATAATTTCAATATTGAATGGACTGTGCGAAAGTTCCATACCTCCTTTAAAGCCTATGGCAAAAAGGAGATAAAGTGATATGAACTTTGACGAATTCGCCGGAATTTCAAGGTCGCTTTTCAACTGTACTGCAATGATGCCCAAAAAGAAGAAGAGCAATGCAGGATTGGTAAGATTGTCAACTAGCAAGTGCAGGTCCATAGGTGTTAATCCTCTAGGGTAATGTTTAATATTCCATCTATTCTTAATCGCTTTCCTTCTTGGCGTACTCCATTGATGAAGTCTTTTGCAATGGTTTTTTCCCTTTGCAACTCTTGGATTCTGCCATCAGGATATGTTGTGTTTGCATCGCAGTCACCCTCATACCAAGAAAGTCGTTGAAGTTTATGAAAGTTTATTTTTTCGTTTAACAACGAGGTAATAATATCCAAAGCTTCCGCAGCGGTAAAAGTCCCATCTACGAGTTGGATTTTCTGATCTGTTTTAACTAATGTTTCCATGGTGAATTTAAATTTTGATTAATACTTTTTTACTTGTTCATCCCCTAATATGTGAATGGTTAATAATCCAAATATTATGGACATTGAAATACTTAGCCATCCGAAAAAGAGAAAATCGTTAAGTGCAGACAGCACTAAGATGCCCCCAAATAGGAATCCTGTTAGAGCGTAGTACAAAGGATAATAACGCTCCTTTCTGTTAACCTTTTCTTTTTTCGAATCAACTTTTTGTGTTAATGAAAGTTTAGATAACATGATTTATTTTTTTGCAAAGGTTACTGTTTAAATAGATATATTATTATTTATATTTATTATGAAATACATAAATGTTATTTATGAATTATACATTGCACCAACTGCGGATATTCTCAAAAATTGTTGAAAAACAGAGTATTACGAAAGCTTCTGAAGAGCTTTATCTGACCCAGCCAGCCGTTTCAATTCAACTAAAAAATTTTCAAGATCAGTTCCCAATTCCCTTAACAGAAGTTGTGGGAAGGAAGCTTTTTATTACAGATTTTGGAATGGAAATTGCTAATTCGGCGGAACGTATTTTAAGCGAAGTGGATGGAATCAACTACAGAATGCAATCTTTTGAAGGGAAATTGGCAGGACGCTTGAAAGTATCTGTTGTATCTACGGGAAAATACGTCATGCCCTATTTCTTATCTGGCTTTATGAAATCTAACACGGGGGTAGACCTGGTGATGGATGTCACCAATAAATCAAGGGTGGTTCAAAGTCTTGAGGAAAATGAGGTAGACTTTGCATTGGTTTCTGTCCTTCCGAAACATCTTAAATTGAGTCGAATCGAGTTGATGAAGAATGTGTTGTATTTGGTAGCAAACCCCATGAGTTATAAAAAAATATTGCTTTCCAAAAAAATGTTCGTTAAAGATACACCGCTAATATTTCGTGAGCCAGGTTCTGCTACCAGAGCGGCAATGGAAATGTATTTATACCAATCTGAAATCGAGGTTGGAAAGCGGATTGAATTAACATCCAACGAAGCAGTAAAACAGGCTGTTATTGCAGGCCTCGGGTGCTCTATAATGCCTCTTATTGGGATAAAAAATGAACTTGGCAATGGTAATCTAAAAATTTTTCCCAAAAGAAACCTTCCCATTCAAACCACCTGGAATTTGGTATGGTTGGCCTCCAAGAAACTATCGCCAGTAGCGATGGCTTTTTTAAAGTATCTTGAGGAAACGAAGGCAAAAATTATCCAAGAAGAGTTTAATTGGTACGAGAAATATTAGGGATGCCGAAGTTTGTCAAAACAAGAGTTGGTAGCTTCTGTTCACCCCTTACCCGGAATTTTTAACTCTCCTGCGGCAACCGCTTGGTTAAAATCGGCTTTCATGGTTTTATAAAATCTAAAAAATTTAGTGCCGTCCGACTTTTTAAAGGTTACCTGTGTTTTTTTTCCGTAAGTGATATTGGTTATGATCACCCTGGTATGTTTTAAGGTCTTCAAATTGGGAATTCCCCCTCTCTTTATGATGAAGTTCTTTCTGGGAACTAAAATGTGGGTGTACGATGCATTAGAAGGTTCACCTAAAGTGAGTTCATCTCCAATTCGTACATCATCCATTTGTTTTTCCTGGCTATGCAGATTGCTTAGTGAGAGCAATAGTGCTAAAAAAAAGTAAATTGATTTCATTTGTTAGGTTTTGGAATAATGCTGTTTTCAAATCTGTGCCCTTGTAAGATTTCTTTTTACCAAGATAGCTTTTATGGTTGGTTTATAACCGTAAAAACTTCGGCCATCTTCCCTTCTAAGCACCACTTGAACACTTCCGTTAGGCATTGTTTCCATATGATCTATGACAACAATATGGCCATGAAAGTTCATGGTAAGTCCAAATCCCGAAGAAGATTTCAGCGAGTTTTCTACCAAAACTACATTGGTATATGGTATTTCTAATAGCGTTCCCAGTTCAGAATCTCCACGACTTTCGGTAAAATGCTCAAATTTTATCTCGTATCTGTTTTGTTGTGCGTTTGTGACCCAAACGGTTAAAATCAAAAGGAACATCAATTTTTTCATAGCAATTTATTTTCCCCTAATAAAAATAGGAATAAACGCAATTAAGAAAGTATTACTTTTGTTAAAAGATAGTTAAACTATTATATATTGATAGTAATACTATTATTTTTACAATCCAATTAGTTAAAATTTCGGTATGGAAAGACTCATGCAATCTATTCGGATAGGGATCAACGACAAGATTTATATCAAAGACCCCGAGTCATCGGATCTTGGAAAAAGAATTATTGAACAAAGCATTTTGCTTATAGATGAGATGGGCTTTGAGAGCTTTACGTTTAGAAAACTTGGAGACCGTATTAAATCCAATGAGAGCTCTATTTATCGCTATTTCGAAAACAAGCATAAGTTATTGCTTTACCTAGCTTCGTGGTACTGGGGCTGGTTGGAGTACAAAATGGTCTTTGCTACCAACGCCATTGGTGAACCTGCCGAAAAACTTCGTAGGGCTGTTGAAATTCTAACTCAGAGCGTTGAGTTGGATGTCTCCTTTTCGCATATCGACGAGGTTCTTCTGAATAAAATAGTTATTAATGAATATTCCAAATCATACCTGACCAAGGAGGTGGACCAAGAGAACAAGGAAGGTTATTTTGTAATCTATAAAAGGCTGGTCAATCGCTTACACGAAATGATCGTGGCATTGGATGGCGAATATCCATATCCATCAAGTTTGGCAAGCACAATTCTGGAAGGCTCGTTGCATCAATACTTTTTAACGGAGCATTTCCCTCAGCTAACAGATTGCAACGAAACCACAACACCAACACATTATTTCATCGACTTGGTCTTCCGAACCTTAAAAACTTAAAATAAATGGCAGAAATGGTCTTAACCGCCTGGCAACGCCTGATCGGGCTGCTGGCACTGGATAGAAAAGACATCCTTCAAATTTTTTACTACGCAATTTTTGCTGGAGTTGTAAATCTTTCCCTTCCTCTCGGAATTCAGGCTATCATTAACCTGATCCAGGGAGCGCAGGTGAGTACTTCGTGGGTTGTACTGGTTGTTTTGGTAACACTTGGAGTGGCCTTTTCAGGAACCTTGCAACTGATGCAGATGCGTATTATTGAAAACATACAGCAAAAGATTTTTACCCGGGCTTCTTTTGAATTTGCATATCGTTTTCCAAAAATTAGGATGCACGAATTACGAAACTATTACCCGCCGGAATTGGCAAATCGATTTTTTGATACCCTGACCATTCAGAAAGGACTTTCTAAAATTCTAATCGACTTTCCTGCTTCCTTCCTGCAGGTTGTTTTCGGACTTTTATTACTGTCTTTTTATCACCCGTTCTTCATTCTCTATGGTCTATTGTTGGTATTGTTGATTTATGTGGTATTTAAGTTCACGGTACAAAGGGGATTGGAGACCAGTCTGGATGAATCCAAGAACAAATACAAAGTGGCCCATTGGATCCAAGAGATCGCAAGGTCTCTGGTAAGTTTCAAATTATCTGGCAGAACTACACACGCTCTTGATAAAAATGACACCCTGGTAGCGGACTATTTGGACGCAAGGGAAGGTCACTTTAAGATATTGGTGCTACAGTTCATTCAAATGATAGGATTTAAGGTATTGGTAACCGCGGGACTTTTGCTTATTGGAGGACTATTGGTCTTGAATCAGGAGATGAATATTGGACAGTTTGTGGCAGCGGAGATTATCATAATTCTTGTAATTAGTTCCGTAGAAAAAATGATTTTGGGTCTGGAAACCTTCTATGATCTTTTGACTTCATTGGAAAAACTAGGGCAGGTTGTCGACAAAGAATTGGAGCCTCAAGATGGAGAAAAACCCTTTAGAACA
This sequence comes from Flagellimonas rhodophyticola, assembly GCF_049332665.1. Taxonomy (NCBI): domain Bacteria; kingdom Pseudomonadati; phylum Bacteroidota; class Flavobacteriia; order Flavobacteriales; family Flavobacteriaceae; genus Flagellimonas; species Flagellimonas rhodophyticola. The sequence continues at coordinate 1,016,902 of NZ_CP186326.1, forward strand.
GACGAAGGGTTTGTGGTCGAAATGGAAGATGTTTCCTATAACGTGCCCGAAAGAGATAGAAAAATCGTGGATAACGTCTCGCTAAAAATCACCCCTTCATGCACTATTCTACTACAGGGATCAAGCGGTTCGGGAAAATCTACCCTGTTGAGGTTAATTGCCGGAATTCTGGAGCCAGACAATGGAAAGATTTTTGTCAACGACGTGGCAATTCAAGGTATGAACCTCAATTATTATCGCTCACATTTGGGGCAATCACTAAGTGAGGAAACCCCTTTTGAAGGTACACTCTTGAACAACATCACCTTTGGAGACAAGACAATTTCTATGGAAGATGTTTACTGGGCATTGGAGAAAACGGGACTTACACAGTTCGTGAAAGATCTCCCCCAAGGGTTAAATACGGTATTATATCCTGAAGGAAGGCAAATACCCTATGCGGTCTCTAAGAAAATAGTTTTGGCAAGAAGTATAGTAAGAAGACCCAAACTGTTGATTCTAAAAGACCCCCTAGATCAATTTGGAGAAGCAGAGGCAGAAAGAATAATGGATTTTATAACCAATCCAGAGAATGGATGGGCCTTGGTCATCGTTAGTGAAAATCCAAAATGGGTTAAACGTTGTGGTCGCATAATAACTATGGAAAAGGGAAAATTAATTAACGAAAGATAGCAGTATTATGCTCAATATATCACCAAACAAGTTGAACGAAAAAGTGGACCTTGGTAAGTATAAGGTGGCCCAAAAAGTGTTCGTGGAAAAACACAACAAACATTTTAACCGGTTGCTCACTGTATTTTCGGTAATTGTGCTTATTGTTATGTTTCTCCCTTGGACCCAGAATATATCAGGTAAAGGATACTTAACAACCCTGAAGCCGGATCAACGTCCTCAAACAATTCAATCTCCCATACCGGGACGTATTGAAAAATGGTATGTGAAAGAAGGAGATTTTGTGCAAAAGGGAGATACCATTTTGCATATTTCGGAGATAAAAAGTGAATATTTTGACCCTAATCTAGTCGCTCGTACAGGCAAACAAATAGAAGCTAAATCCATGGCGGTCACATCCTATCAAGAAAAGGTTAAGGCGCTGAATATTCAAATAGGGGCACTTTCAAACGAAAGTCAACTTAAGTTGGAGCAGGCGAAAAACAAACTGATTCAATCTAAACTGAAAGTTCGGAGTGACAGTATCGATTTAGAAGCGGCCAAAACCAACATTGCCATTGCGGAGCGTCAATTCAATAGAACAACACAATTGGAGCAAGAAGGGCTAAAGGCTGTAACCGATGTGGAAGAAAAGAAGCTAAAGCTGCAGGAAACGCAGGCCAAGCTGATCTCCCAAGAAAATAAACTCTTGACCAGTAAAAATGAGGTAATCAATGCGCGGGTTGAAATTAATAGGGTACAGGCCGAGTACACGGACAAAATTTCAAAAGCTAGAAGTAATATGCTCACCGCCCAATCCAATCAATTTGATTCCGAGGCGCAGGTGACCAAGTTGGAAAATGCATATACCAATTATGAAGTTCGAAATAGTATGCTGTATATCCGTGCACCACAAACTGGATTTATTAACCGGGCTTTGCAATCAGGTATTGGCGAAACCTTTAAAGAAGGCGATCGTTTGGTAGGAATAATGCCGGACAAGTATGATATGGCTGTGGAAACCTATGTGGATCCCATAGATCTTCCTTTGATACATATAGGAGAGAAAGTTAGAATTCAATTTGATGGTTGGCCAGCTATTGTATTCAACGGATGGCCCAATGTTTCCTTTGGGACATTTGGGGGCGAAGTGGTGGCTATCGAAACGTTTATTAGTGATAATGGAAAATACAGGATTCTTTTGGCACCGGACAAAGATGATGTTCCTTGGCCTCAGGCTATTCGGGTTGGATCCGGAGCAAATACCATAGCCCTACTTGAGGATGTGCCAATTTGGTTTGAGCTATGGAGACAATTGAATGGATTCCCACCCAATTATTACCAACCGGATAACAAAGTTGCCGATGTCAAGAAAAAATAACCTCATTTTTCTATTCGCTATAATATTCCTAGCTGCCATTAATAACATTTACGGTCAGCAAGACACCCTTGTGCTCAATTTTAAAGAGTATCTTGGATATGTAAAGAAATATCATCCCATTGCGAAACAGGCCCAATTGAACATTGCAATGGGGCAGGCAAATTTGATGAAGGCAAGGGGTGGGTTTGACCCCAAAATTGAAGTGGATTATGATCGCAAGCAATTTAAGGGCACTGAATATTGGGATAGACTCAATACCACCTTTAAAATCCCTACTTGGTTTGGTATTGAACTCAAAGGAAATTTCGAGCAGAATCAGGGAGACTTTCTGAATGCAGCTGAAACACTTCCAACGGATGGATTATACAGTGCGGGGGTTTCTATGTCCCTTGGTCAAGGTTTCTGGATCAATGAGCGCATGGCTACTCTTAGACAGGCCAAATTTTTCAGGGAGCAATCCAAGGTAGATCAGGATATTTTGGTAAACAAAGTGTTGTATCAAGCTTCCTTAGCTTATTTTGATTGGTTAAGAGCTTTTCAAGACACTCAAGTTTTTGCCGACTTTCTAAGCAACGCAAATATTCGCTTTCAAGGCATAAAAAAAAGTGCTCTTGCTGGGGAAATTGCAGCCATTGACACGGTTGAAGCAAGAATAACCGTTCAGAATCGAGCTTTAAACCTAGAACAGGCCAAGGTAAGGTTGATGAAAAAGTCTTTGGAGCTGTCCAACTTTTTATGGATTAATGATGTGCCTGTAGAATTACAGCCCGATGTCATTCCTGATACCCAGGTCGAAGCTGATATTGACACCACTTTGGAAATCATGCAAAAACCATTGGATAGTTTTGTGCTGGAAAACCATCCAAAGTTAAGGTCTCTGCAATACAAAGTCGATGGACTTTTGGTAAATAAACGCTTAAAAGGAAACAAGTTATTACCCAAATTAGATGTGGAATATAACTTTTTAACTGAGACTCCGGAGCTCATAAACTCATTGGTAACGGATCAGTTCAAAGGTGGGTTTACATTCCGATTTCCGCTATTCTTGAGAAAGGAACGTGGGGATTTAAAATTGGCAAAGTTCAAGCTAAGGGATGCTGAATTTGAACGTGACAATGCCCAAGTTGAGGTACAAAACAAAGTAATAGGAATTTATAGGGAACTGGATTCATATACAATTCAAAATGACCTGATCGCAAATATTGTACAAGACTATCAGACGCTATTAACGGCAGAAGAACGAAAATTTAGTTTTGGTGAGAGCTCAGTCTTCTTGATCAATTCTAGGGAGGGAAAACTTATTGATGCTAATCTGAAACAAAATGAGGTTCAGAATAAATTTTTTCATGCTAAAGCCATGTTGTTTAAAACATTGGCCATAAATCCCCTTAACTTATAGGAAATTTTTTACCATGAAAGGAAAAAGCACTGCTAAACGGGAAAGTCAATCAAAAAGAAGATCCATGCTGTTGAATTTATACATTAAAGATGCCTTTTTTATTGTTTCCGGGATTTTTGCAGCTGCTTTTGGGCTTGAGAGCTTTTTGCTTCCCAATAGTTTTATTGATGGAGGAGTAACGGGAATTTCTTTGCTGGTTTCCGAAGTGACCAATACCCCACTATGGATACCCATCGTGCTGATTAACTTACCATTTATGTTTATGGCGTATAAGGTCATTGGGAAACAATTTGCCATAAAAGCAATCATTGCTATTCTTGGATTGGCACTTGCCCTTGCGCTGATAGAATTTCCGGAAGTTACCCAAGACAAACTGTTGGTGGCTGTTTTCGGTGGATTTTTTCTTGGTGCGGGAATAGGGCTGTCCATTAGAGGAGGAAGTGTTTTGGACGGAACAGAAGTGCTAGCGATTTTTTTGAGTAGAAAATGGCGGGTCAAGATTGGAGATATCATCATTTTGGTCAATGTAATTGTATTTCTGGCAGCGGCCTATTTATTGTCCATTGAAGCAGCGCTGTATTCAATGCTTACCTATTTGGCAGCTTCTAAAACCTTAGATTTTGTCGTGGACGGTATCGAAGAGTACACCGGAGTAACAATTATATCTCAAAAAAGTGAGGAGATTAGAAAAATGATTGTTGAGAAAATGGGCAGGGGACTCACCATTTATGAAGCCAAAGGAGGCTATGGAAGTCACGGAGAGCAAAATGAATACAACGTAATCTACACCGTAATCACACGATTAGAGATACGCAAACTACATATTGAAATTGATAAAATAGACCATACAGCTTTTGTGGTAATGAGCAGCATTAGTGATACTCGTGGAGGTATGGTAAAGAAAAGATTTCTCAATAACTGAGTCTTTGGGAAATTATGTCTTTCCTCGCATTAAATTCTTGATTGTAAGGTATGTTCAAATTAACCTACCAATGACGGAAGTCACATTTTATGAGATTTATGCAGTTTAACTTTGGAGAAAATTTGACATGGAAGTAGTGGAAAAAAACATATCGGAAAAGCAATTGGAATATATTCAAAAAGGTATTGCGAAGGGAATGTCTTATCAAACCTATCGTGATTTGGTCGGGGATTTGGCTAAAAACAGGCAAACCACGGGCGAAGAACAATTGGAATCTTTGATCAATTATACCGAATTGAACGATCGCAGAATGAAGCGGTGGGACAGAACGCTAAAAATCCCTGTGGATCTTCAAGAACGGATAGCCAAGATTGATACTAAAATCACCTTTTTAGTATTGAGCGAAAGTTGGTGTGGTGACGCGGCGCCAAGCTTACCAGTTATGAACAAGATAACCGAATTGAACCCCAATATTGAGTTCAAAATTGTACTTAGGGATGAGAATTTGGAGTTAATGGACGAATTCTTGACCAACGGTTCCCGCTCCATACCTAAATTGATTGTCTTTAACAAGGAAGCTGAAGAAGTGGTTGGGGAATGGGGTCCAAGACCAAGCATAGCCACTCAAATGGTGGAAGAGTATAAAAGAGAGCATGGAAATTTGGATTCGCAGTTTAAGCAAGACCTCCAATTGTGGTACAACAAGGATAAGGGTCAGGATATCTTGGAGGATTTGGTTGAATTGCTTCCTTAGGTAAGCAGACTTTTTTCCGGTAGTATCACTTATCGGTCTTGTATATGAAAAGTAGCGGGTTATATAAACTAACTTTTCGGATTATAACAGACCTTTAATTTGTTCATTTTCTTTCGATTAAGCGATTAAACCGCTATTTTTTATATACGTTGTTGCCAGTAGTACTTTATTCTCTTCTTAATTCTTTTGGTAAAAGATTATTTATCTCGTCTGTCGAAAATGTTAATTCTTCATTTAACTGAAGACTTTCAGTTGCTTTTTTGTAAGCTTTACTCAGAGTCCTTGGTGCTCCTTTATAAATATTGAAAAGCTCAGACTGTAATTCATCACGTTTTTTTCCGATTTCTTCAATATTTAAAATCCCAGAATTAAGGTCTGTGAGAAGAGACAAATACTTCTCTCTAACGTTCCAAATATCTGATGCAGATTCAGAGTGTTTTTGAGCAATTTCTCCTAAATCGTATTTTTGAAAATAAGCGTTTAAGGTGAAAAGTATAGCTGATAAAACAGCTGATATAATGCCAACCACATAATTTTCTCCAAAAACTGTAACCAAAATACCAGTAGTTGTTAATGCTGATAAGATGATTTGTAAAATTTTCATATTGTGATTTCGAGCACGTAAAATATCCGCACACTTTTCTTGTGTTTTATGTGTCCATACTGCTCTTCCATAAAGTTCCCTCAATTGGGACTCAATTGTTAATTTAGCTTGGGTATCTGTTGCCATAAATTTCTCTCCATTTTTGTTTTGTCGACCATAGTTTACCATCCGTTTGTAATTGGATTGCATCTACAGATTTATTGTAAGCAATAGTTGCTTTGTATCTAAAGTTGTCTGGATTATAAATTTGTTGTCCACTTCCAACCGCATACCATATGGTCTGAGTTGAATTTTGGTTTTTCAAATACTCAAAAAAATCTCTGCACATCCAGTCGTAATACAGGTACGACTTATCACGATTATTCCAATTTGTTAAAAAACGATATGCTAACGTATCAATTAATAGACCTTTTATTGGAACATTACAATAATATTTCCAAGCCCTTGTCATTCTACAAAGTCTCTTTAAATTATTATTGGTAATAGAATCTCCGTAATTAATTGAATTAATTTCAGGCACTGGATTTGTTTTTTTCCAGCTTCCACCTGAATTTGAATCTGCAAATGCATAAGAACCATCTGTGTATTTGAAAGCTGGTAATACTTCAAATTTCATTGAATCAGAAAATATGACCTGTACTATTTGACCATCTCCTTTTAAATATGTACTCGGATAAGTTTTAGCAATAGAATTCTTTACTTCTTGTAAAAACGCAGATTGTCCATTTGTAATATAAGCATCATATTTGTTATAAACAGACCAAGGCATTTCAAATAACATGTCAATATCACTTACCCATCCATTTGCCGTATGTCTCCCGTAAGAACCTAAATATCTTCCTCCAGTAGAAGAATCCATATTCCAAAAATCTGTATTCAGACGTTTGACAATTGAATTGAATCGAGTTGAAATGGTTGAGCGTTTTCCTGACGAAATTTTTAGGTCATCACAAAAAGTTTTAAAATTTTCAGAAACGCTCATTTATTCGGATTATTTTTTTCGTATTGCTGGCAACTAAAAGGATATGAATCGTTTTGATGATTTATATCCAACGATAAGTGAAGTTCGGGATTTTTGAATAAAGATTCAAGGTCAAATTGTTGAATGACCTTTATAGGTTAATGAAATAAGACAATTTACTTGCTTTGGAACAAATAGGTAATGGCATTGCCCCCCAAACCCGTTGCACGTACCAGCGCTATTCTTATCGAATAATGTGATTAAGGGATATCGGTATTAATCCTATTAAATTTACCCGTTACAATCACTAAAATTGCTACAGCGAGGTATACCGCACAGACAGTTAAGTAGGGGCCTCCTAGTTCATCTGGTATCGCCAATTGCGTTATCAGCTCCGGGCTTATGGGAACAACTTCTTCCCAAGGCATAAACCTTACTAAGGAAAGCGAGGCATTTGAAATGGCATGAAAACCCACCGCAAAAATTAAACTGCCTCCCGACTTGTTATACAGCCAATTAAAAATAAATGTCCAGGGAAACACAAAGGCTAAAACATATACAAAAGGAACATTGTGAATCCCTTGGCCCAGCCAATAGGTAGGTAAATGCCATAATAAATGCACTATGGCTAGTATAAAAGAGGCGCCAATTGGGGAAAAACTCCTTTGTAACCTGGGTAGCGCAAACCCTCTCCAGCCTAATTCTTCTCCAAAACCTGCGATTAAAAATGAAGGCAACAGTGCTCCCAAACCATGAGCTATGTACAACCTGTCAAGTTGGGATTCGGCGGGATTTAAATAATCCCATAAAGAGACGCCTGCCAAATGAATTGAAGCTGGAAGTAGTATCAAAAGCAGCCACCAATACCATTTTATACGGAATCTTTTAAATCTTCCGAACATTTGAGAAAGGCCCTTTTTCCCAAAAAAATATACCGTTAAACCTATGGAAGTTAATGATGGAGCCCAAATCCCAACCAATATAATGGGCAGGATTTGTGTTTTATGGCCTACAAAAAATAGCGACCAAGATAAAACATAGGTCAAAACAAAGAATGCAACAAGCTGATACCTTGTAGAAATCGTCCTTTTCATGATGATGTGAATAGTTAATCTATTTGGACAAATCTATGGTAGAAACTCGCTCAGGACGGGTCAAACGTATGCCATATCATGATATAGCATATTAATTGGTCTGATGTTGTTGCTGGAACTGTTTTGGTGTTAGCCCAACATTCTTTTTGAAAAGATGATTGAAGCGACTACTTGAGGAAAAACCGGATTCTTGTGCAATTCCATAGATGGTCAAGTTTTTTTTCTCCGGATTCTTCAGGTTTTTTTTGACCTCTTCCAAGCGGAATCTTAGTAGATAATCAGAAAAGCTCAAACCAAGATTTTGATTGATGACCTGCGAAACATATTTGGACGAAATTCCAATGGAATTGGCAAATGATTGCAGGCTTAAGTCTTTGTCCAGATACAATTTATCGTTTTCCATGGCAGATTGTATCTGTTTCAAATATTGATTTGATTTTTCTTTGGAAATAGGAGAAGTACTATACTTTTTAGGGGCAATCCCAAAGTTTTTGGAAGCGTTCATTTCTTTATAGGCCAAATAAAAGACCGGGAAAGCCAGTAAAGAAGTAAAACTTTGAAGCGTAGTAGTTGGAAGAATTTCAATTCCAAAGGACCTCAAGGTGTACAAACTAAAATTAACTGCCACGATGAGGGTGATGGAAATAATGGAAGGCAGTATCCAGTTATAAAATTGTCTTGCTCCTTTATAATAGCGTATACAATGTTGCAGGGCGAGAAAAAGATAAATGATCATCTGCGTAAATGCGATAAATGGAATTACTGATGAAAACCAAGGCCATTTTAAAAATACGTCGATCAAGAAAGGAACAAGGAACGGAATTGTATTGAGCAAGATTATCCGGTTACTGTGTTTCTTTTGGTAGTAAATTACATATAGGTAGATTGACGGACCCAGAAACCACATTACATTATTGGCGACGTCCTGAATTAATGTGGTTTGAAAACTGTAATCGCCTAAACTTAAATAGGTGTTGGTTACAATAATCGCAAAACACAGGCATAATAGGGCTACCAGTCGATTTAAAATTCGAACTCCCTTAGATTTAAGTATAAAATGAAAGAAAAGAAAGGCCGCCTGTACGGCAATGATCAAATTTAGTATAGAAAGGGTCTTTAACAATTGGGCAGATTACTTTTTAGGCACTTATCCGTTGGCGCATGTTCCGTGCGACCGAATGGGGGCATGTAGATATGTGCATTGTTAGTGGCTTGTTTTATTTATACGCTATCTGTTCATTTAATTTTGTAAACAATGTAATGTTAGGATACATTTTTTGTAAATTTTCATATGCTTCGTCCGAAAAACCAGGAGGTATGTGAGTAGCGATTATTCGTTTTGGAACTAATAGATTTGCTACGTTCTCAGTTGAATTTTTATCGAGTAACATCCAATAAGGCAATATGGCAATATCAATCGACTTGTCAGAGATTTTTTTATTTTCTAGGACCACTTTGGCTACATCCCAATTAGAATCTCCAAGATGTAAAATGGAATAATTATCTATGGATATTAAATATGCAAGGTTTTGAACTGATGAGTGTCGAACAGGATTTACATGTGGGCATTGGAATGCTTTAATGTTAACGCCTTTGTGATTTAAAGAATATTCTTCATCATTATATGGAACTTGTTTCAAGATAGAACTTAGATTTGCTTCATTATCCAAATTTTTACGAATTAAATCGTTCACCTGTTGTGAAGCAACAACTAAAGAATTTGGGTTTTCTCGCATAAAAATTTGATAATAGTCTGCATCAAAATGGTCTTTATGGTGGTGTGTCACTAATGCTATATCAGGTGTCTTGAAATTTTTGTAATCTCCATCAATTAATTTTTGCACGGTACTTTCTGAGGGGTAAGCATAGTCCGGTTTATAATTTTTATGAAAACCATCTATTAGTACTGCATTACTATCGCTCGCTATTAGAACTCCCATATTTCCGATATATGAAATAGTTAAGCCATTAGTTTCTTTTTCTAATGGTCCTTCCCATAAGACTTCTTCAATTAACCATCCGTTATTGTGTCTTGATAGGAGGACGTAGTCTATGCCCCACCAAGCTGTTATTTTGGCCGCAGCTATATGGTTACTAATATCAAGAACTTCGACCTTCTTTGGGGCATCAGGTTTGGCAAATTGCTTTTTCAGCAATACGTTTTTAGAGTAATCTATCGCCTGTTGAAAAGTCATATGGCCATCACCAATATATGAATCTGAGTTCTTGTTTTTCCAATACCCAAACTTGTACAGAGTTGGTTTTATACTACTTATTATTTTAGTGCTATCTCCTTCATAGAAACCTTCAATATAATTCGTACAGGTCTCTTCAATTTTTTTTATATCACTTTCTTGTCCATATGACAACGCATAGCATGTACTTAATAAAAAAGCAAAGAATAATTTATTTAACATGATATAATTTTTTAAATACGCCGATGATTATTTTGCTTGTGGCTAACTAACAGGATATGAATCGTCTTAATGAGCTATATCGACCGATAAGTGAAGTTCGGAAAATTTAACTTAAGATTCAAGGTCAAATTGTTGCATAAATCTTATGCATTGATAAAATGGGTAATTTATTTACTCTGGAATAAATAGGTAATGGTTCCTATTTGGGAGGCTTTGGAGTCTACGCTAAATCGTGCCTTATAGGCATAGGCGATGGCGTTGTCTACCAAACACCCATTGCTGGTGCCGGAACTCTTGTCGTTAAAAGAAGCTTCGGTCACATAACCATTGGAGTCCACTTCGATATTAATGACCACTTTGCCACCTTCAATACAAGTGTAGATTGGAGGGGGGAGGGAATAGGCGTTTCTCTCCACCAATGAATAGGAAATGGAGGTGCGTTTATCTTTTAAATTGTTGGTGAATTCTTCTTTTTGGGATTCACGTTCGGTTAATTGCTGCTTTTTTTCTTCGCGTTTAGCAGCCAACTCCTTAAGTTGGGATGCAAATTCTCCGTCGGCTTCAGAAGGTTGGCCAGCATCGCTATTCAGGGCCCGTTCTTCCATCAACTCTTCCAAAGTTTTTAAAGGCTCCGGACTTTTTACAGATGGCTTGGCGGTTTCGTTAAAGGCCAAATGACTTTTAATAGGGTCATTGTTGATGAGTTCCTCCAAACGTTTTTCTTCTTCTTCCAGCAGTTTTTCAATGTCCTCATCGGCCAGACTCATTTCAATAACGTATTCTTCCTCCTTAACGCCTCCTAAATGAATGTTGAACAACAACAATACAATTATGGACATGGAGAAAAAAGTTATTAATAACGATAACTGGTTTCTGTTTAGGTTCATAGTCCTATTATAACCGATTTTTTGCAAAAATATTTTAACTGATTCTGATGTCCAAATCACCTATCGCAGGAGAATCGGTCTTAATTGGACTGCAAATTATCCTTGAAGGTAAGCGGACTTACAGCATTAATTACGTTGAAATCACCTATTTTGGTTCTTCTGAGTGCTGATAAGTGTGCTCCGGATTGAAGTGCCTGACCAAAATCATGCGCCAACGAACGTATGTAAGTGCCCTTACTACAGACCACCCGAAACTCGACCTTTGGTAAGCTGATTTGGGTGATTTCAAACTCAAAGATTTGGATAGTCCGGGCTTTTATTTCAACTTTTTTGCCTTCTCGGGCCAATTCGTACATACGTTTGCCATCCTTTTTTAAGGCTGAAAAAATCGGAGGTACCTGTTCAATTTCCCCTAAAAATTGTGTAGTTGTGCTTGTAATTAACTCCTCGGTTATATGATCTATTGGAAAGGATTGGTCAACCTCCGTTTCCAAATCATAGGAAGGTGTTGTGGCACCCAATGTGAAGGTTCCTGTATATTCCTTGACTTGTCCTTGGAGCTCAGGGATTTTTTTGGTGAATTTTCCAGTACAGATAATCAAAAGGCCTGTGGCCAATGGGTCGAGAGTACCTGCATGGCCAATTTTTATTTTTTTGAGACCAAACTTTTTTCGGATAGCCCATTTAAGAGCATTCACGGCCTGGAATGAGGACCACTCCATAGGTTTATCGATTAAAAGAATCTGTCCATTTAAGAAATCTTCCTTTGTCTTCAAAGATGCGCAGGTTTTGTGATAAAAGTACTAACTTAAGGTTACCCCCAAATGCTCCATGCAATAGCAATAAGACCGACGATTACGCAGTAAATGGCAAAATAAGAAAGCCTACTTTGACGTACCAATTTGATCATCCAAGTACATGCCGCCAAACCGGCAATGAAAGCTGCTACAAATCCGGCGCCCATGGCAACGGCTTGGTCGCCTACAAAATTGATATCTCCACTTAGAAGATCCTTGGCCATTTTGCCAATAATCAGAGGGACTACCATTAAAAAGGAAAAACGAGCAGATTTTGATTTATCCACACCTAATAAAACGGCCGCCGATATGGTGGCACCACTTCGTGAAATTCCTGGTAATATAGCGACCGCTTGTGCCATACCAATGACAAAAGCACTGCGAAATGAAACTCCTTTGTCGGTGGTTTTGGCTAAATCCGCGAGATATAAAAGGAATCCAGTGATTAGAAGCATAATACCTACGATAATGATTGCCCCATCAAAAAAGACTTCTAAAAAATCCTCTAAAAAGAAACCAACAAGGGCAGCGGGAATCATGGAAATCACAATTTTCAAAGAAAACTGGGTCTCCTCATTCCATTTGAATTGAAATAGTCCTCGAATAATTTCCCATACGTCTTTTCGAAAAACAACTAAGGTGCTCAAAGCGGTTGCAAAATGCAATACAACTGTAAATAGGAGGCTCTCCTCAGGGAGTGAGTCTGCACCTAAAATGGCCTTTCCTAATTCTAAATGTCCACTTGAAGATACCGGTAAAAATTCAGTAAGACCCTGGATTATTCCAAGGATTATGGCGTCTATAATGTCCAAATTATTTTTTGTTTTTGTTAGGGTTCAACAAAATGGCATATACCTGAATGCCAAGACCGATGAGCACCAAAGTGGGTGCCAAACGGATTCTTCTAAAATTGTAAATATCTGGATTAAAAACATTGGGGTCATCGCTTCCACCACCAGTCATTAAAATAAACCCTAGCGCAATCAAACCAAGCCCAATAAAAAGAAAGATGTAGTTTTTCTTTTGAAAGACAAACGTTTTGGCTGGTTTTTGAATGTTCTTATTTTTCTTACTCATGCTATAAAGTTAATAATAAAGATCATCTGTCCTTAAATTCAAGAAACGTTGGGTGGCAATATGGGTGCTCAACCAAGAAATCAAAACTCCCAATCCAAAAATACCAACAAACAAAACAACGAGGACCATTACATCTTTGAATATCGCTAGCTCAGGAAAATTGGTATTTACATAGTAAAGTACAACTGCCAAAGCAATTAACGAGATTACCGAGCCTAACATTCCCAATTTAATATTGGTCCATACAAAAGGTTTTCTAATAAAAGTTTTGGTGGCTCCGACCATTTGCATGGTCTTGATGATAAATCGTTTGGAATAAATGGAAAGTCGGATGGAACTGTTGATCAACAATACCGCAATAAAAGTGAAAATGGCACTTGCAATCAAAATCCAAAAGCTGATTTTTTTGACATTGTCATTCAGTAAGGAAATAAGTGGCTTGTCGTAGCTTACTTCCTCCACATAAGTTTTGGTTGCAAGTTCTTCTGCGATTTCAGCAATCTGTGCTGTGGAAACAAAATCGGCCTTTAAATTGACGTCTATAGAGTTTTTGAGGGGGTTATACCCCAAAAATTCGATAAAATTCTCGCCAATGTCCTCGCTATATTGCTCTGCGGCATCTTCTTTGGACACAAAATCGGCGGATTTTGTATAATCGGCCATCGCCAAACTTTTTTGCAATTGTTCTATTTCCACAGGCTTGGCATTATCCTTTAAAAAGACGGAAACCGTAATTTGCTCTTTAAAGTGGTCTGCCAATTTTTTGGTATTCAACACCAAAAGCCCTAAAACTCCCAATAGGAAAAGTACAAGGGCAATGCTCAGCACAACCGAAAAATATGAGGAGATGAGCTTTCTGCGTTGGTATCGTTCAATATATTGGGCCATACATAAAAATCAATATGTAAAAATAGAAAAGTAAATCCTAATCTTTGCAGTAAACTTGTTTTTGAAGTTTTCCATATGAATAGACTATTGTTGGATTTGAAGATTTCTCGACCTGGATTATGGTTTCCTACCATTTGGATTTACCTCGTTCCGTTTGCAAACCAAGAGGGTTTTTGGGACACCTTTTCATTTTGGTTGGGATTGTTTTTTGTCTCATTTCCTCTAAATTATCTTGTGTACGGATTGAATGATTACAACGATTTTGATGCCGATAAAATCAATGACAGAAAAGGGAACTATCTCTTTGGAGCCAAGGCTAAAAGGCAACAATTGAATTCGATTCCGGCACGAGTTTTCTTAGTGATGCTTCCTTTTTTTATAGCTTTTACAGCATTGTCGGGCACAAAAATGTTGATATTATTGGGATTGATGGTAGTGGTGAATATCATCTATAATTTTCCACCGCTACGTCTAAAGGAAAGACCTCCATTCGAAATTTTGATTCAATCAGGATATGTGCTTACCGCTCTTTTTTGTATTCAGTTGAATGGATTGGAAATGCTTCCATGGCAAACAATAGTATATCTAATCCTGTTTGCCTTTCAGGCCCATATCGCTGGTGAGATTATGGATATTGAACCCGATAAGGAAGCCGGAAAAATGACCACAGCGGTAGTCTTAGGAAGAAAAAAGACCAAGATTATAATGCTTCTACTTTTGGTAATTGAATCGTACTTGCTGATTTATTGGTTTAACGATTGGATTCTTGCTGCTTTTTTAATGGTTTTTTCCGTCTGGTTGATAATAGACGCCTTTTTTGTCTTTAAAGACAAGCCATATTCGCATAAACAGATGCTTCTTTTTGGATACGCGATTAATGCTTCGGCCATTTTATCTATGATTTGGGTGTTGTATAGCGCTAAACTTTTGACAATTGTATAGCAAGAATTATCGTTTCAACGCAAAATGCCCGGTGTATAGGTTGTCACCGATTTTTACAGCGTACCAATAATCGGAAGATGGCAAAGGTCTGTTTTTAAAGGTGCCGTCCCATGAATAGTCCTTGTCTGTAGATTGTGCGATAAGCCTTGAGGTCCTATCGAAAATACTGATTTGAAAGTCTTCGAATGCTTGAATGCCTTCTGGTCTAAAGCTGTCATTCACCCCATCACCGTTAGGAGTAAAAAAACGCGGAAGAACTAAGTGAACAAAAGGAAACTGCGCTGCACCACAAAACGTTTTGTCTCTAACATAGGCGGTATAAGCACCACCTTCGAGGTTTTCAAAGAGAGGACTGTCTTGATAAACAAAACCATTAATCGAATATTCAAAATCGCCTGTATTTTCGGTCACAATGGTAAAGTCCCTGTGATTTGAAACAATCTCTTCAACAATTGGCCGATCTATCTGGGTGACCTCAATAGTTTTATCAGCACTACAGCCACTAGCATTGGTAACAGTAACAGTGTACGTTCCTGGAGAATCTATGGTTATCTCTTGTGTGTTTTCCCCCGTATTCCATGAATAAGAGGAATTAGGAAAATCGGCTGATATGGTCAAACCCTCTCCTTCACAAAGGATTAGGGTTTCATCTTGTAGAACAGGTAAATCATTAAAAACAATGGATACCCCAGTTCTGGTATCCGAAAAGCAGCCGGCAATTTCCGTAACTGCTTCGGCATAATAGGTTCCTCCAGTTGTGATTACGTAATGAAGGGTGCCTGCCTCCAAGAGGTTGCCTCCGGCAGGTGCATCATACCAATCTGCGGTGATACCGTCAGGTGTGGAAACAGAGACGCTTCCAGTTATGCCAGCGCATGTGTTGACATCTCCCAAGGAAATCGGAGCGATTGGTTTTCCTTCAATGATAACCTCAAACTCATCGGATAGTGCATTGCAATTGGAATTGGAAAGATTTATCGGGTCCTCGGCAACTTTGACACGGTACCTTGTAGTACCAAAAATTGGTTGAGAAGTATACGTTGGGTTGGTTTCTCCAACAATGTCAGACCAGTTAATCCCGTCTGTACTTTCTTGCCATTGATAGGCATGCGTGCTATAGACTGAAAAATCTGGATTTGCGGTCAGCTCAACCATAGCAGGGGCATTTTCTTGACAGACACCTAGAATATTGGTGTTGTTTGCAGCATCCGTTAAAGTAATTCGGTCACCACAAGTTCTGAAAACAATATCATCTATGGCAAGGTCATTTCCACAGCCACCTGCTCCATTGTTGAGCATTTTGAGAATGACTGATGTTTGGCCAGGTACCGTTTGAAAAACCAATGCATATTGCTCCCAAACCGGACCACTTTTGTTAGCAATACTACCTGTGCTCCCGGATGCTAATAGATTCGTATCCGTATTGTCCCATATCTGAAATTGAACATTTATAGGAATTCCGTTACCGCCACAACTTGAACTTGGCAAGAGATTAAGTAGCCATGATGAAAACTCATAGGTTGTGTTCTCGCAGAGCCCATCTATTGTTCTTCGGAAAAATTCGCCAGCGGTAAAACTAGCGTTGACAATGAGCGCTTTCCCATTATTGTCGCCAGGAGTGTGGTCATTAATATTGAACCAATCGAAATAAGGTGTGGAGCTAGAGATTGTATAGCTTCCATCAATCGGTTCCCCATTCACATAATTATAAGTGGTAGTGCCTGGGGGTAAAGCGGGGCCATTTGTAGTTCCTGTACCAAAGGTTTCCGTAAAAATAGGGTCTCCCGAATTACCATTGCAAAACCCCAATTGTGCATCCACGTGGAATACAATGAAGCAAAAAAACAACGCGGAAAGTAAAGAGGTTTTTTCTAGCAATGGATGGCATTTTTATGGCTTTCTAGGACAACACATTTTATCTTTTTCGCTTTGCGTGATTAAACCTATTTTTGCCAAATCAAAGGAGTAAGATATAAAATGAATTATAATTTCAGGGAAATAGAAGCCAAATGGCAGAAGTATTGGGCAGATAACCAAACATTTAAAGCGCACAACGACTCGGATAAGCCAAAATATTATGTATTGGACATGTTTCCTTATCCTTCAGGAGCCGGTTTACATGTTGGACACCCTCTAGGCTATATAGCTAGTGATATTTATGCGCGATACAAAAGACATAAGGGGTTCAATGTCCTTCACCCTATGGGATATGACTCCTTCGGATTGCCTGCAGAGCAATATGCCATTCAAACTGGACAGCATCCTGCAATTACCACGGCAACCAATATCAAGCGATATCGTGAGCAGTTAGACCACCTTGGTTTTTCATTTGATTGGAGCCGGGAAGTGCGTACTTCAAATCCCGAATACTACAAATGGACACAATGGGTTTTTATCCAATTGTTCGATTCTTGGTATAATAAAAAAGTAGATAAGTCTTCTACTATTTCTGAGTTGATTTCTGTTTTTGAAAAAGAAGGAAATGCAACAGTTGATGCTGTTTGTGATGATGACACTCTAGCATTTTCAGCTGAAGATTGGGCAAGTTTTTCAGATAAAACAAAACAAGAAATACTTCTAAAATACAGATTGACCTATTTGGCGGATGCTGAAGTAAATTGGTGTCCGGCATTAGGTACCGTTCTTGCCAATGATGAAGTGGTCAACGGAGTTTCTGAGCGCGGAGGGCATCCGGTAATCCGGAAAAAGATGACCCAGTGGATGATGCGCATCACCGCTTACGCTCAACGTTTGTTGGATGGATTGGATACCATTGATTGGCCGCAGCCTTTAAAAGATTCTCAAACCAACTGGATTGGCCGTTCCGAAGGAGCACATGTTGAATTTAAAGTGCAAGGTTCGGAGGATACTATTGGAGTCTTTACTACCCGACCAGATACTATTTTTGGTGTGAGTTTTATGACCTTGGCACCAGAACATGATTTGGTGGCCAAAATCACCACCCCAGAACAAAAGGAAACGGTTGAAGCTTATGTCGAGGCTACAGCCAAGCGCTCAGAGCGTGACCGAATGGCAGATGTAAAGACCATTTCTGGAGTGTTTACCGGTGGGTATGCAGAGCATCCGTTCACCAAAGAGCCGATTCCAATTTGGATTGGCGACTACGTTTTGGCTAGCTATGGCACTGGAGCGGTTATGGCAGTTCCCTGTGGGGATCAACGAGATTACGATTTTGCAAAGCACTTCAACATTCCAATTCCAAACATTTTTGATGGAGTTGATATTTCTGAGGAGGCATTTGCAGATAAGGCGACTACGATTATTGGCAATTCTGACTTTTTGAATGGTCTTTCATACAAAGCAGCTACCACGAAAGTCATTTCAGAATTGGAAAAAATTGGACATGGAGAGGGCAAGATCAATTACCGTCTCCGTGATGCGGTTTTTAGTCGTCAGCGTTATTGGGGAGAACCCTTTCCGGTCTATTATGTTGATGGAATGCCTCAAATGATTGCCGATGAACATTTGCCTTTGGAATTGCCCGAGGTAGAAAAATACCTTCCTACGGAAACCGGTGAGCCACCTCTTGGAAATGCTACCGTTTGGGCTTGGAATACTGAAACCAATGCGGTTGTTGAAAATGAAAAAATCAACAACATTACAGTGTTTCCATTGGAATTGAACACCATGCCGGGTTGGGCTGGTAGCTCCCAGTACTTTAACCGTTACATGGACCCGCATAATCGAGAAGCGATTTATTCTCAAGAAGCAATTGATTATTGGCAAGATGTAGATCTCTATATTGGTGGTAGTGAACATGCGACTGGTCATTTGTTGTACTCGCGTTTTTGGCAAAAGTTCTTGTTTGATATGGGAATTGCCCCTAAAGAGGAATTTGCAAAGAAGCTCATTAACCAAGGGATGATTACGGGGACGAGTGCTTTTGTTTATAAGGATCTAGATTCTAATAAGATTTTCTCAAAAGGACTAAAGGAGAACAGGAATGTTATTCCAATTCATGCTGATGTCTCTATGGTAAATGCTTCTGATGAGTTGGATATTGAGGCCTTCAAAAAATGGCAGTCAGAATATAAAGAGGCAGAATTTGTTCTTGAAGATGGAAAGTACATCGTTGGCAGAGAGATTGAAAAAATGTCCAAATCCAAATACAATGTCGTTAACCCGGACGCTATTTGCGAAGAATATGGGGCTGATTCATTGCGTTTGTACGAAATGTTCTTGGGACCTTTGGAGCAATCAAAACCATGGAACACTGCCGGTATAACCGGAGTACATACTTTCCTTAAAAAACTTTGGAAGCTCTATTTGGACATTGATGATAGTGCTCCAAATGCGGAAAATCTAAAAACCCTACACAAGACCATCAAAAAGGTAGAAGAGGATATCGAGAATTTCTCGTTCAATACCTCTGTGTCAACCTTCATGATTTGTGTAAACGAGTTAACGGCGCAAAAATGTGCCAGTAAATCGATATTGGAACCCTTAGCCATTTTGGTATCACCTTATGCGCCACATATCGCAGAGGAATTATGGGAGAAAATGGGTCATTCAGGGTCCATTTCAGAAGCCACTTTCCCCAAATTTGAGGAAAAATATTTAGTAGAAAGTAGTAAGGAATATCCGATTTCCTTTAACGGAAAAATGCGTTTTAAACTGGAACTTCCTTTAGATATGGGCAAAGACGATATTGAGGCTGCTGTAATGGCCCACGAAAAAACACTTGCGCAACTTCAAGGGCGAACCCCTAAAAAGGTTATTGTGGTTCCTGGCAAAATTGTAAACATTGTGGGGTAAACTATTAGATTCCCCAAAGAATTACAACCAATTATGGATACAGTTGAGATTATTGGTTTAGTAGCTGCTACACTGACCACAGTTGCCTTTGTGCCCCAGGTTTTTAAAGCATGGAAAAATAAATCCACCAAGGATGTTTCCCTGACCATGTACTTGATTTTGCTTACGGGTATAATCTTATGGCTCTATTATGGCTTTGCAATTAAAAGCCTCCCCATAATTTTTGCCAATGCAATTACGGGTGTTCTAGTATTATCAATTCTAGTGCTTAAGATAAAACACAAGTAAGGTATTTATAAAATTATTACAGCATACCCCTTAAAAAATAGGGGTCTACTTAATAAAAAGTGTTTTTCTGTCAACTTACCCCTCATTTTATCGATTATATTTCTAATTTTGTTTGTTTTAAAACATTTTTGATGTTAAACATTAAAACTAAAACTATGATTGTTGGGGTGCCAAAAGAAATCAAGAACAATGAAAGTCGGGTGGGTATGACACCAGCTGGTGTTTTTGAGCTTGTAAAGAATAACCATACCGTATATATCCAATCAAGTGCAGGAGAAGGGAGTGGATTTTATGATAAAGACTATGAGCAAGTTGGTGGAAAGATCTTGAACACTGCAGCTGAGGTTTATGCTCTGAGCGACATGATTGTTAAAGTCAAAGAGCCCATAGCTGAAGAATATGAGCATATAAAAGAGGGTCAGATAGTATTCACATATTTCCATTTTGCATCTAGCGAGGTGTTAACTAAGGCGATGATAGAAAGAAAAGCGATTTGTATAGCATACGAAACTGTGGAAGATTCTGATGGTACGCTACCATTATTGACTCCAATGTCCGAAGTCGCTGGACGTATGGCCATTCAGCAGGGAGCAAAATATCTTGAAAAGCCTGTTAAAGGTCGAGGTGTCCTATTAGGAGGCGTTCCTGGAGTAGCTCCCGGTAAGGTTTTGGTGTTAGGTGCTGGAACTGTTGGGATTCAAGCTGCTAAAATGGCAGCAGGTCTAGGAGCACATGTGACTATTATTGATGTTGACATGAAACGACTTCGCTATGTGAATGATATAATGCCAAATCATGTAGTCACCGATTTTTCGAGCGAATATAGTATTCGCAAACATATCAAAAATCATGATTTAATTATTGGAGGTGTTCTATTAAAAGGAGCCAAGGCGCCAAACTTAATTACAAAGGACATGCTTAAAGAAATGAGGCCAGGAACAGTTATTGTTGATGTAGCCGTAGATCAAGGTGGATGTGTTGAAACGACAAGGGCTACCACTCACGAAGACCCCATATACATTATTGATGACGTTGTACATTATTGTGTTGCAAATATGCCCGGTGCTGTCCCATACACTTCTACCATTGCATTGACCAATGTGACACTGCCATATGTCATTAAACTGGCCAATCATGGTTGGCAAAAAGCCTGCGACAAGGATAGAACATTATCCAAAGGGTTGAATATTGTTGAAGGCGAAGTTCTTTACAAGGAGATTGTTGAGGCATTTCATTGGGAGGACCCAATTACCATATAACATACAATTTGTCAGTAAAATAACCCCGTCAAACATTGGCGGGGTTTTTGCTTTATAGTTGGTATATTTATAAGACTAAAACGAAACAGTTATGATGACATATTATATATTGATTGGTGGAATAGCGCTGATCAGCTGGTTGGTAAGCAGTAGGTTAAAGAGTAAGTTCAAGCACTATTCCAAAGTTCATCTTCGAAATGGAATGAGTGGTGCAGAAATTGCTCAAAAGATGCTTGACGATCATGGTATTAGAGATGTAAAGGTGATTTCAACTCCGGGAATGCTAACAGATCATTACAATCCAAAGAATAAGACCGTTAATCTAAGTGAAGGTGTATATGCCCAACGAAACGCTTCTGCTGCTGCGGTAGCCGCGCATGAAGTTGGACATGCTGTTCAACATGCTCAGGCTTATGAATGGTTGACCATGCGCTCTAAATTGGTGCCAGTGGTCAGTGTTACGTCCGGAATGTCCACATGGGTGGTATTTGGTGGATTAATGTTGGGTGCAGCCGCCGGTGTAGGACTTGGATATTACATAGCCGTTGCTGGATTGGTCATGATGGGCTTGGCAACCGTGTTCAGTTTTATCACTTTACCCGTGGAGTACGATGCTAGTAATCGGGCATTGGCATGGCTAAAACAGAAAAACATGGTAAGTCAGGAAGAATATGCCGGTGCAGAGGACGCTTTAAAATGGGCCGCAAGAACGTATTTAGTAGCCGCCTTAGGTGCATTGGCCTCTTTAGTATATTGGGCTTTCCAAGTGTTTGGAGGGAGAGATTAAAATATAGAGATCCTTTTTTAAAAGGAACCGCAATAATAAACCTGTTTGGAGTAATTCAAGCGGGTTTTTTTAGATAGAAATTTGACGGTCTATTTGCTGATGCAAAGAAATAAAGGTTTCGGTTCTGGAAACGCCCTCAATTTGTTGTATTCGTTTATTCAGTACATGCATTAAATGCTCGTTATCCTTGCAAAGGACCTTTATCAATATGGACCAGTTTCCTGTGGTATAATGACATTCAAGAACTTCAGGAATCTTCTCGAGTTCTTTTACCGCTTGGGGATTGGACATCGCTTTGTCCAGAAAAATGCCAATATAGGCCATGGTCATATATCCCAATACCTTGGGGTTGATAACAAATTTTGATCCGGAAAGCAATCCAGAATTTTCCAACTTGCGCAAACGCTGGTGAATGGCTGCACCTGAGATACCAATATTTCTGGCAATCTCTAGAATTGGTCTTCGGGCATCTTCCATTAAATACCTTAGTATTTTTTTGTCGATACCATCGATTTTCACAGAAGTGTTAGTGTTTTTCATGTAAAAACTTCAAAATTGAAGTTAAAGATACCGAAAAACTAAAAATAGCTAACTTCCAATCGTATCGGGGTTATATCCTAGATAAGGAACCTTATGTTCTTTAAAGGTAATGTCGTATGACTTTAATTCTGAGAGGATGGGTTCATAAACTTCTTTTTGAATAGGTATCTGAACCCCAGGAGTTGTAATTTTTTTGTTTAGAATCTGAAGTGTCGCAATGGCAACCGGTAAACCAACAGTTTTAGCCATGGCAGTATAGGTTTGATTTTCACCTAGGACAACCATACTGGCATCAACCTGTTTTTTTTGTCCATCCAACTCATAGCCAAACTTGTGGTACATCACAATCATATCCTTTTCATCCTTTTTTAGGGTCCAACTATCCTCGAGAATGTACTGGAGCATCTTGGCTGGAGAGGCATTTTTTATTGGAATTTTTTTGTTGGGGTTAAAAAGGTCCAATTCCAAAAGCTTTCCCCATCGAATATCGTCTTGATCAATCTTGAGATAATGACGCAATTTCAATTCAACTGAATCGGTAGGGGAGTAGGGTAGAAACAGATTCACAAAATCACGATATGACATTCCCTCAGAATTTTCAATGATATAGCTATCATCTGTCATCCCTAGCATAACAAATACTTGCCATGCTTTGGAAAAACCTACTCTTCTCATAGTACCGCGATAAAGAGTCAAAGCTTCTTGAAGTCCATAAGCATCCGTATACTTTAAAGAATCCCTGTTTGGGTATACTTCAAAAGTTCCGTACCCTTCAATATCAACGAGCTCGGTTCTTCGAAAGAGCTTCTGATATGGAATGTATTTGTAAGTGCCTTCCTGTATAAATTTTGCTGCACCACCCTGTCCGGCCAAAACCACATTTCTTGGATTCCAAGTGAACTTATAGTTCCAAAGATTGGAGTCGTTTGCCGGGGCTACCAAGCCCCCGGTGAATGATTCGAAAAGAAGCATTTTTCCGCCATTTCCACGGATACGGTCTATGATTTCCATAGCGCTCATATGATCTATGCCAGGGTCTAGACCTATTTCGTTCATAAAAACAAGCCCATTTTTTTTGGCTTCTTCGTCCAATGCCGCAATTTCCTTGCTCACGTAAGAGGCGGTAACTAGATGTTTTTTATACAGAATACAATCTTCTGCAATACTAATGTGTAATCTAGGGGGGAGCATGGAGACGACTATAGAAGATGACTCAATCAAACTTCTTCTATCGGCATCATTAAAGATATCCAATGCCACAACCTTGCAATTGGGATTTAAGGAAATATCCAGCGGAATATTCTCAGGATGAAGGTCTCCAATTAGCAACTGGAGATTCTCTTTTTCAGCATTCTTTAGAATATAATCCAGAAGATATGAGGTGGATTTTCCAGCCCCAAGAACCAAAATAGTACGTACCATGCGTTTTAGTTACTTTTGATTAAAACGGACACTAAAGTATCAAATTGTTATATTTCTAAAAAAATATGATTACAAAGTTATGAACAAAACAATTTTGATGACAGCCACGCTTTTTGGTATGGTGGCAATTATTCTTGGCGCTTTTGGTGCCCACGGACTTGAAAGAATAGTTGATGAGACTTCTTTGGAGTCTTTTGAAACGGGAGTGCGTTATCAAATGTACCATGCCTTGTTTCTGTTGTTTTTGGGAATATGGGATGGACTGGGAGTCAAGCCTAGAAAATTGATTTTTCGATTTATTTGGATTGGCACCGTTTTGTTTTCATTTTCCATCTATGCATTGGCCTTAAATGATTTAACTTCTTTTGATTTCAAAATCATAGGGTTCGTTACACCCATAGGCGGAAGCATACTGATTGTGGGTTGGGCACTTCTTGGCTTTTATATTTTGTCCAAAAAATCAGATAATTAACCAAGTTTTTCAAGGTGGAACTGACTAGATTTTCTAGTTTTGTACCAACTTAAAATTAACTAAATGAGTACGCCTGTTCCAACTACGAAATCGATTTCGTTAAAAGCATATGGAATCGACCACAATCGTATACATTATCAGCTATCATCAGACAATTTACATGCAGCCACCATTGAAAAAGATATGGGAAAAGAAGCCTCATCAGGTGCTTTGGCTGTCAATACCGGTGAGTTTACTGGACGATCTCCAATGGACCGCTTTATTGTTGAAGATGAGATAACCAAGGATAAAGTATGGTGGGGAAAGATTAATATTCCCTTTGAAAGTGCAAAGTTTGACAAATTGTATGATAAGGTTATTGCTTATCTAAATGACAAAGAATTATTTGTTCGTGATTGTTACGCCTGTGCAGAAGCTGATTATAAGCTGAATATTCGGGTAATTAATGAATACCCTTGGTCCAATATGTTTGCGAACAATATGTTTATCAGGCCAACTGAAGAGGAATTGGTAGGATTTGACCCAGAATGGACTGTTGTGAATGCTCCTGGCTTTCTTGCGAATGCACAAGAGGATGGCACACGTCAGCATAACTTTGCCATTTTAAACTTTTCTAGAAAGATTGCTTTAATAGGAGGCACAGGATATACAGGGGAAATAAAAAAGGGAATTTTTTCTGCATTAAATTTTATTCTTCCCGTGTTTAAGAACACTTTACCGATGCACTGTTCGGCCAATGTTGGGGCGGACGGAGACACTGCAATATTCTTTGGACTTTCAGGAACCGGTAAAACAACGCTTTCAACCGACCCTGACCGTAAATTGATTGGAGATGATGAACATGGTTGGACCGCTAATAATTCGGTTTTCAATTTTGAAGGTGGTTGTTATGCAAAGGTTATAGACCTTTCCAAGGAAAAGGAACCTGAAATTTATGGAGCCATTAAAAAGGGCGCTATTTTGGAGAACGTCATCATGGATGAGAATGGGGAAGTCGATTTCAATAATACTTCCATCACCCAAAATACCAGGGTAAGTTATCCGATTCACCATATTGAAAACATACAAATTCCTTCAATAGGTAAGAATGTGAAAAATATCTTTTTCTTGACTGCTGATGCTTTCGGGGTGCTGCCTCCAATATCTAAATTGACTCCAGCCCAAGCTGCATATCATTTTATTTCAGGGTATACCGCAAAGGTGGCCGGCACTGAAGCAGGTGTGGTCGAACCACAACCTTCTTTCTCAGCTTGTTTTGGAGCTCCTTTTATGCCATTACACCCCGCTGTTTATGCCGAAATGTTGAGCAATAAAATGCAAGAGTCCGGGGTTGATGTCTGGTTGATCAACACAGGTTGGACAGGAGGTCCTTATGGTGTTGGTAAGCGAATGGAATTAAAATATACCAGAGCTATGATAAGTGCTGCATTGCGTGGAGAGCTGGGGTTATATAACTATGACAATTACCATATACACTCTGTGTTTGGAGTGGCACAGCCAAGAGAGTGCCCAGGAGTTCCTACTCGTGTGTTGAGTCCACGGGCAACATGGAACGATGATGAGGCATATTATACCACAGCATTTAAGTTGACCAATGCGTTTCGGGAAAACTTCAAGAAATTTGAGGCCTACGCCAGTGAGGAAATTAGGCGTGGAGGCCCACAGCGATACGCTTTCTAAACAAAAAGGCCCGATTCATAGAATCGGGCCTTTTTATATAAACTAAAAAAATTATTTGTTCACACTGGTAATATACTTCTGCAATGCCATGGTCATAGAAGGCGTTTCAGGAGTTGGAGCTTGAATATCTATTCGAAGACCGGCTTCGGTTGCAGCGTTTACGGTACTGTTTCCAAATACGGCGATTCGAGTATCTTTTTGTTCGAAATCCGGAAAATTCTTTAGAAGGGATTCAATTCCCGATGGGCTAAAGAAAACCAAAACATCATAATAAACATTGCGGAGGTCAGAAAGGTCGCTAATTACGGTTTTGTAGAATATACCTCGCGTCCAATCAACCTGCAATTCATCCAATGCCTGGGGCACGGTAGCCTTTAGCGTGTCTGATGATGGTAATAGGAATTTTTCGTCCTTGTATTTCTTGATCAATGGGACCAATTCATTAAAGGTGCGTTTACCAACATATATCTTACGTTTACGGTAAACAACATATTTCTGAAGGTAGTAAGCAACGGCTTCCGATTGGCAGAAATACTTCATGGTATCAGGAACCTTGAAGCGCATTTCCTCTGCAATTCTAAAAAAATGGTCTACCGAATTTCTGCTGGTAAGAACTATGGCAGTAAAATTGTTAAGATCAATTTTTTGCTGCCTTACACTTTTGGCTTCAACTCCTTCAACATGTATAAAGGGTCTAAAATCTACTTTTACCTTCTCTTTTTCAATCAGGCGTGAATAAGGGGAATTTTCGATTTTAGGTTCAGGTTGGGAAACCAAAATTGTCTTTACTTTCATAAGCTTTCAATCTTTTAGATAGGTTCCAACTATCACTAGGGGTGCAATTTCGAGTGTGCAAAGGTACAAAATAAAATAGAATAAATTGGGAACAATGGCTTTTTGATAGTTCTTCAACAGCTTTATAAATCCTATAGCATTTATGGAAACAATTAAGATAAAAGCCACATAAAATACAATTTTGGAGCTGCCGGCAATGTAAATGAGAACCACATTCGCGGCAAACATTATAAGGCTGCTGTAGTTAAGGTAGGAGGTTTTGTTAAAAAGAAGTTCGGCAATCAGGCTTTGTGTATTAAAAACGTAGCCCTTAACAAATTGAAGGGCCAATTTGACCAACTGGAAAAGTACCACGACTCCCATAATCACGAAAAATGATAACAACGGGTCTTCATCAGCGCCAAAAAAGCTCTGTATCACCAAAAAAAGAAACAGTGAAAAATTGATTAACTGAAATAATGTTAGCATAATATGGAACCAGTTCAATAACCGACCTTTCTTACTATGAAGCACTACATACCTATTGTTGAAGGGAAGGATTATGAAGTTTAGAAACCTACCCTGAAAAAGATACTTTCCCAAAGCAAGTATCACCATACTCAAGAAGAGTACTATTGTCATCCAATCCATGGAATCTACTACCTTGTATATTGGGTTCATTGAGTTACTTTAATTGGTTCACCATTGAGTCCAGGGAGTAAGCCATTTTCTGATATACCAATTCGAAAATAACCAGGATTCTCAATTGTTGGCTTGGGTAATTTAATGTTATAGTGCGCGGTATCTTTTGGTTTTAACAAAAATTGCTCGTTTTGCTGAAGTTTCACATGAACAGGCAATAATTGTTTCACTTGTTTGTATTTGTTGGAATAAGCCACCTTGTAGCTCAATTTGTCTAGCGGAACATCGAAGGAATATGGATTATAGACCTTCAAGATGTGCGAACTGGAATCAGGAGACAATTCTACAAAACATTGCAATTTGCGATAGGACTGGAAATTGTCCATAAAAACACCATAAAATACAGTGCCATCTGGATAGACGTATGAAACATCTCCGCTTTTTCGATATTTAGTTACATAAAGAATACGTTTATTCCTCATCAGTTCTTCCGCATCATCAATGGAATATTGATTTTTCCGTTCCCCCCAAACATTATTAAAGGAAAAGGAGTCATCTTCCGAATAAAACTTGTACATCGATGCGCTGCGATACGAGTTTTCAAAAACAATGGGCACCCCTTCTGCTTTGGCCTTCAATGTTTTGACCCATTCCTTATTTCCATGTGTTTCAAATAATAAAGGAACCAAAGGTTGATGGATTAACCAAGCTCGAGCATAAAGCAAGATAACCAAGCTGACAATACCAATGCGATACATCCATTTTCTGCTTTTGGCATTTTCCAAAAGGTGATTGAATGCAAGTACGGCCATGGGAATCGAAATCACAATAATCCATTGTGTTTGTACCCGTCTGTTAAAACTCGAGACAAAAAAGAAAATAAGCACGCCAAACACCAAGAATTTCAGTGCTCTGGTAAACTTATCAGATGCCGCCTTGGTCTTGATCAGGGATAGATAAACCCAATAAAATAGCAGCCCGAAAATGGCAACTAGATTTATGAGGTAGCCCAATGTGAATTTTTCAAACGAATAGGCTTGGTTGGGCCTTTCAAAAAGATGGTATTTTATAGAAACAAAGTCATGTTCATACAACCAAAGGAAATGAGGTGTGTAACATATCAAAGCAATAATCACTGCTAGCCATGCCCGACCATTTCCGATTAATTTAAAATTGGAAAGAAATACAAATAGTATGACCAATACCGCGTGATACTTACTGTACATCAAAGCAGCCATTGCAACTCCTAACAAAACAGAAATTAAAATGGTAGGCTGTTGCAAAAAACGTTTGTATAGCCACAAGAAAAAGGCTGTAAAAAACAAGAGGGGAGTATCGGGTAAGGTCAAAAATCCATAGGCATTCATCAAGGTCATTGAGAACAACAACAGGAAAAAATGAACTATATAATCTTTCTTCTTAGAATTGTCAATAAGTAACCACAAAAAGGAGTAGGTTCCTGCTGAAAGTAAACAACTCATAAAGCGAACCCCAAGCTCTCCATCAAAAAAAAGACTGCTAAGCTTGATTAAAAAGGCAACCATCGGAGGGTGGTCAAAATAACCCCAATCCAACTGTTGCGCGTAGTACCAATAGTATGCTTCGTCGTAAATAAGCTCGGTAAAATAGCTTTGTACAAGGTTGAGAACAAAAAGAATGGCCAGAAGAACAAGAAAAAGTCTGGGAAACTTTTGAATCATCAAATGGATTTTTAGATGGCGCAAAGTTACAAATATTGAATTATAGCGTAGCGATTAAAGCATAGAGTAACGACAATAGACAAAAGAGAAAACCGTATTTTAGCGCTTCTAATCTTTAACGGATGGCAGACGGCCTGGTGATTATACCGACTTTCAATGAAATTGAGAACATTGAGGCTATTATCAAAACAGTTTTTGATTTAAAAAAGGACTTTCACGTACTCGTTGTGGATGATAATTCTCCTGATGGTACCGCCGAAAATGTTCGAAAGTTACAAGACCAATTTTCTGATCGCCTTTTTCTTGAGGTGCGAAAGGAGAAATCCGGTTTAGGAACGGCATACATTCATGGTTTTAAATGGGCATTGCAGCGAGATTATGAATACATCTTTGAAATGGATGCAGATTTTTCGCATCGCCCAGCCGATTTATCACGGCTACATCGCGCCTGTCTAAATGGAGCCGATGTTGCCGTTGGATCCAGGTATAAAAAGGGTGTGAACGTCGTTAACTGGCCCTTATTTAGAATATTGCTGTCTTATGGGGCATCATTTTATGTAAAGATCATCACGGGCATGCGGGTTCACGACCCCACCGCAGGCTTCATCTGTTATAATAGAAAAGTTTTGGAAGCCATTAATTTGGACGCGGTCCGTTTTATTGGCTATGCGTTTCAAATTGAAATGAAATACCGGGCACACCTCAAAGGCTTTAGGATTGATGAGGTTTCCATCATTTTCACGGATAGAATCAATGGAAAATCAAAAATGAATTCTGCAATTATCCGTGAAGCCATATTTGGTGTAATTGCAATGAAGTTTAGAAGTATATTTTTCAAAAAGAGTTTTTTATAATGCCGAAGACCCTCTTAAAAAACGCCACAGTAGTTAACGAGAATAAAATCTTTGAAACTGATATACTGCTAGATGGTGATTTTATAGCCAAATTAGATAACAACATATCCGATGCGCATGCAAAAACAATTGATTTGGAAGGAAATCTTTTGTTGCCAGGAGTTATCGATGATCAAGTACACTTTAGGGAACCAGGGCTTACCCATAAAGGTAATATTGCTTCCGAAAGTCGAGCTGCGATAGCTGGTGGAATCACCACTTTTATGGAGCAGCCCAACACGAATCCTCAGACCACCACTATTGAAAAATTGGAGGAAAAGCATTCCATAGCTTCCAAGAGTTCTTTCGCGAACTATTCTTTTTTGTTTGGTGGAACCAATGATAATTTGGAAGAACTAAAAAAATTGGATAAAAATGCATGCTCTGGGGTAAAGTTGTTTTTGGGTTCTTCTACCGGCAATATGTTGGTTGATAATGAAGAAGTACTTGAAAAAATCTTCAAGAATACCGAAATGGTTATTTCCACGCATTGTGAAGATGAATCAACCATAAGAACGAATTTGGCAAAATATCAGGAAAAGTATGGGGATGATATCCCAGTAGAACTGCATCCTATTATTAGAAGCGAAGAAGCCTGTTATTTGTCATCGTCAAAGGCGATTGCCTTGGCCAAAAAAACCGGGGCAAGATTACATGTATTTCATCTTTCAACGGGTATCGAGACTGACTTGTTTACCAACGAAATTCCATTGGAAGAAAAAAAGATTACCTCGGAAGTATGTATACATCACCTTTGGTTCTCTGATGAAGATTATGCAAAAAAAGGTACTTTGATCAAGTGGAATCCGGCGGTAAAAACAAAAACCGACCGCGAAAAACTTTGGGATGCACTTTTAGATGACAGAATCGATGTGATTGCCACCGATCATGCACCGCATACCGTGGATGAAAAAAACAATCCATATACAAAAGCACCTTCAGGTGGTCCATTGGTTCAGCATGCGCTTTTAGCTATGCTCCAAAAAGAGGAGGAAGGAATTATTTCCCTTGAGAAAATTGTGGAGAAAATGTGCCATAATCCGGCTAAGTTATTTGATTTGGATAGACGTGGATATATCAAGGAAGGATACTATGCAGATTTGGTCCAGGTGAAACGAAACACCCAAAACGAAGTTAAAAAAGCTAATATTTTGTATAAATGCGGTTGGTCGCCCTTTGAAGGTGTTACTTTTGGCTCGGAAGTGGTGCGTACTTTTGTCAATGGTCATTTAGCGTATGAACTCGGAAACTTTTCTGAGGAGAGGCATGCAAAACGACTCACCTTTGATAGATAAAATATGAAGCGGTTCATTATATTCTTTTTGGTTTTAGGATTGTTCTCTTGCAATGAAAAAGTTGTGGAAGAACCGGAAAACCTTATTCCAAAGGAAAAGATGGTCACTATATTACATGATTTGGCTTTGCTCAATGCTACCAAATCTTCCTATAAGGCTGCCTTGGAGCTCCATGACATAAGAATTATGGATTTTCTATATCAGCAGCATGACATTGATAGTGCTCAATTTGCAAAGAGTGATCTTTATTATGCCTCATTACCGCTGGAATACCAATCCATTTATGAAAAAGTGGAGGCGTTGTTGGAGAAAGAATCAGCCGACTTGGAACATATTGTCCAGAAACGAAACGATAGTGTTAGAAAGGCCCAGGAAAAGAAAAGGGATTCCATTGTAGACGCAGCAGGGGACAAAACCTCTAAGCCTTAAATTTTTCACAACAAAAAGCAATGGTTTCGTCTAAGTTTTCAAACTGAAAATCGATAGCCTTCTTGATTTTATTGTTGCTGTAAGTTTCCTGCTGATACAGCCCTTTAACCATGTTTTTGGTAAGTTTTCTTCTCTTTCCGAACCAGTTGCTTCGCAACCAATCAATTCGCCAGAGGACTTCCAATAACCAAAATGGAAGGGGTTTGGTCGGAGCCTTTACGTTCAAACTTGAAGCTATTTTTTGAAAAAGTACGCGAAAAGAAAGATTTCCACTGACCAAAATGAATCGCTCCCTTACAACATCGGAGTTCATTAGGGAAATCATGGCGTTGGTGACATCATTAATGGAAACAAAACCTGTCCCTCCCGGAAAGTAATTCTTTTTCTCTTTTGATACATATTTGAAAAATGTTCCGCTTCCGGAATGCCAAAAACCTGGACCAAGAACTACCCCTGGATTCACTGCTACTACTGAAAGTCCTTCCTGCGACCCGCGCCAAACCTCAAGTTCTGCATCGTGTTTGGTGAGGCCGTAAACTGAGACACAGGATTCGTTCCATTCATTTTCTTCATCCGTAATCTGCCCTTTGATACTTGGTCCGATGGCGGCTATTGTGCTTACGTAACAAAGCTTTTTCACATTGTGTTCCAAACAAAGATTAACAATGTTGGCGGTGCCTTCTATATTGGTTTTTACAAGGGCCTGATAGTCTTTTGGATTAAATGAAATTAGCGCTGCACAGTGATAAACATAATCCACATCCGCAAATATGGGCATCAAGGAGCTTATGTCCGTAATATCTGCCTTAACCCAAGATATTTTTTGGAATAGTGCTTCGGAATTGTTGGAATAATATCCAAAAATCTCTAAAACCTTGTCAATGGATTTTTTGTTTCGATAGCTGGCTTTTACACTTTTATCATTTTTTGCTAGATGGAAGAGCAAATGCGAACCTATTAAACCTGTACCTCCGGTTACCAAAATCATTGGATAAAAGTACCCAATTGTATTGGAATTATTCAGCGATGTAAGAACTTCATTTTATATTTGCAGCTATCTAAAAGATTTTGATGGTGAAGAATTTTGTTCAAGAGCTAAAGTGGAGAGGAATGATTCATGATGTTATGCCAGGTGCGGAGGAACATCTTATGGAGGAAATGCAAGCTGCATATGTGGGAATTGACCCTACGGCAGATTCATTGCACATTGGACATTTGGTTAGCGTGATGATGCTCAGGCATTTTCAATTGGCCGGCCACAAGCCCTTTGCTTTGGTAGGAGGGGCTACCGGTATGATAGGGGACCCTTCAGGAAAGTCAGCGGAACGCAACCTCTTAGATGAAAAAACACTTCGCCACAACCAAGAAGCTTTAAAGGAACAACTAAGTCGTTTTCTAGATTTTGAAAGTGATGAACCGAACGCTGCCGTTTTAGTCAATAACTATGACTGGATGAAGAATTTTTCGTTCTTGGATTTTATTAGGGATGTCGGAAAACATATCACGGTCAACTATATGATGGCCAAAGATTCTGTAAAAAAACGCCTTTCCTCTGATGCCAAAGAAGGGATGTCGTTCACAGAATTCACCTATCAGTTGGTTCAGGGATATGATTTTTTACACCTATATCAGAACCACAATTGTACACTTCAAATGGGAGGTAGTGATCAGTGGGGTAATATTACTACAGGAACTGAGCTGATTAGAAGAATAGGTGGAGGTAAAGGTTTTGCCTTAACCTGTCCATTGATTACAAAGGCTGATGGCACAAAATTTGGTAAAACGGAAGGCGGAAATGTGTGGTTGGATTCAGAACGTACTTCGCCCTATAAATTTTATCAATATTGGTTGAATACTTCCGATGAAGACGCTGAAAAATACATCAAGATTTTTACCTTTTTAACGCAGCAAGAGATTGACAGGTTGGTTTTCGAACATAAAGAAGCCCCACATCAACGATTACTTCAAAAACGACTTGCTGAGGAAATCACAACTATGGTTCATTCCAAGTCTGATTTGGATAATGCTATTAAGGCTAGTAGCATCCTATTTGGAAAGTCAACATCCGATGACCTAAAGCAGTTGGATGAGAAAACCTTTTTGGATGTTTTTGAAGGAGTGCCTCAAGCTGAAGTATCAAAGGAAGATATTTCTAATGGTCTGGATATGATAGGAGCTTTGGCTGCCAAAACCGGTTTTCTAGGCTCAAATGGGGAGGCCCGTAGAGAATTGAAGCAAAATTCCATTTCGGTAAACAAACAGAAAGTAAAAGAGGACTACCAAATCACTGAAAACGACCTTATCAATAATAAGTTTGTTTTACTTCAACGTGGCAAGAAGAACTATTTTGTGCTCGTTATAAGTTAGTTTTCAATTCCATTATAAGTTTTACAAAAAGTCTTCTTCACCCTGGTGGAAATCAAGAAATATGGTATCCAAATAGCAGCGCCTACAAAACTCTTGGCAATATCTTTAAATTCTGACGGATCACTTATGGAAAACAGATCTGGGTAAAGAGCATTCAAGGCCAAGGATTCTAAAAAAGGGACTAGAAAACTCAGCGCATAAAATACAATAATGAGTTTTGGTAAGTTGGTTCGTTTGGTATAAAAAAGTACAATGAGCAATATGGTGAATATGAGAAACACAAAATTGTATAACAACTCTGCACCGACAATAAAGGAAAGCACTCCTGGATTTTCTATAACAGCATTTTCTATTCCAACCCAAAATACGTTGCTAAAATAGTCTTCTTGAAAAATTTGAAAAAGCATGACGAAGGGAGATATGGTGAGACCGATGGCGGGTAATACCAACCATCCGCCAATACTCATTTGCTGGCAGGTTTCATGGGGCTTTGGATTGTATTTGACATAGAGTTTCCAAAACATGAACCCGCCCAATAGCAATGCCAATATTGTTATGATAATAGCTGTCCAACTTGGCCCTTCACTTGTGGCTGAGGTGTCCAAATGTGTCAATTGATAATTAAGCTGTCCAAATATTTCGTCGTGTTTTTTTAAAAATTCGGGCACCGCATCCGCTTCTAAAACTTCCTTCTTTAATTTGTAATTATGGGCCACTACAATTGTATTTCCCATCGCAAAGGATTCATTATTATAGAGAAAACTAGGTTCATCCAATTCAAAATCTTCGTTGCTTGCGGACCAGGCTTCAGGTAATTTTATAGTGGTCATTTGCTTAAAATCATACGGAGAACCTAAGTAATAAGGCATTTCCCTTTTAGCTGATTTTGTATAATTGATTAAACTTTCTAAAACCAAAGGATAGGTTTCACAATAGATCAAAGATTCGTTTTCTAGGGATTTGGACCAGAAATCTTCGATATAGTACGATTCCTTTACAGTGACCCTGTTATCATAAGATTTGGAATCATCTGTAAAACTGATTTTACCTGCAGATGTAATCGAAGGGTATAGTTCACTATAAAAATTGAGATACTCATTATTGATGCTCTCTTGTGTATTGTTGTTGAAATAGCTTCTTGTATAATCGGCTTTGGCACCCGTGTATGTTGTTTCCACAATAAAAGAGGCTCCACCTCCTATAGAGTCTATTTCTATAGTCTCTGAAATATCAATGGATGGACTTTCGGTTTCGGGAATCTCTATAAGGGATTGTTCGCCGTTTTTAATGCGGAGCCCACTACCATATTTTGGAAAAATCAGGTATTTAAGGTTGCCACCTTGATTTGAGATAGTTGGGTCAACAAAGTAATCTTTTCCTTCATAGGTGAAGTTTACAATGCAGTGATCAAAAGAACCTAGACTGGGAGTTATTTTTTTTATTTCTTGCCGTAAATAGGTGTTCACCAAAAAGGGATAGGCCGAAACACCCTGCTGACGGAGCAAGTCCACCAGCAATAGAGATTTATCTTTACAGTCTCCAAATCGTTGCGAAATCACGGAGGAAGGTGCATTGGGCTTATAGGCACCAATACCAGACTCGAACCCAAGATACCTCACATCGTCTTGAACAAAACGGATTAGAGCCAAAACTTTATCATCAAGAGATTGTTTTCCTTCCAGCACTTCACTGGGTAAAGTGGCCTTATTATTTCTTATCTGATATAGTGGGCTAATTAGATTTACTATTTCATTCCAATTCTTAAAGGTCGAAATGGACACTCTTTTTTGTGTGTTTATCCAACTGGGGACATTGGTATCATAGAGTATTCTGTCTATGCCTGAAGAATCCCAGAGATATTCTTTGCCAAAAGGGGAGTCAGAAATTTTAGGCTCCAGGGCATCATCTAAAAGCTTTAAGTTGATTTCTTTGGATGTTCCATTGACCAAGCGACTATACAATCGATCAACCGGAAGGGTGTATTGTTGATAATAGGTAGATGAAAAATTTCCTTTATTAATGGGATTAAACCCTTTTTTGGTATAAGCATATTCGATGATATCACCTGCCCGAACATCAGATAGGTTCATAACAGCTGTTAAAGAGCCATCATATAGGTAACGTTCTTTGCTCGTTTCTCGTTGAATTACGTTGAACTTGTTCTCTTTGAGCTTGTTAATGGTTTTTCCGTTCCTTATCAAATTGACAGAATGAACGGTAAGCTCTTGAAATGCGGGATCATAATTTAGGGTTACATCAGACATATCCTGAACCCCATCTGCATTTAAAATTTTGATTACATAATGTGAATATCGTTCTTGACTTGCGATATTATCCTGGAAGTCTATAAGTAGATATTGAGAGCTACCCTCGGCAATTCCTGAAGTTTCATCAGAATAGTCTACTTTGTTCACCCAATTGGAAGGGGGTCTTATATCTACTGTTTTTTGCGCATTGGAAAAGGGAGAATACAGGAAAATGAATAACAGCAATATTTTAAACTTCATATACGGAAAGTTGGTCGGTTTAGTTACTGGGTTTAATAGGTCAAATTAAAGGCAAGTATTCAAAAGGAATTGTATCCAAGTGTTATATTGCTTCTGTCATAAAAATAGGATAAATAATATTGAAATGTAGTTAATCTCGTTCATGGAATCTCTTTTTGGATAAACAAACAGTATTTAGGATTCTATGCGCAACTCTTTAACGAACTTCTCGTCTATAAGTTGAATCAATCTCAAGAAAAATGAAGAAAATTAGCTTCCTGTTGAGGGCTCTTATTCTCATATTCGTTGCCGCTTGTTCTTCGGATGATAATATTGTCAATCCAGAACTTGATGAGCAATGGATACTTAATGATGTCGCCTGTTTTTGTTTTTTTGGTGATGACTTTGACTTTTCGGCACACACCATAACCTTCAACACCTCAGGTGGAACTGTGACCATAAGCAACTCGGCAGATAGTTCTTTTATAGCGGCTTCGGGGACCTATTCGTATACAGATAATGGGTCAGTTATCGAAATAGAAGGTAGACGTTACACTTATGAAATCACAGGAAATACGTTAACATTAAATTTTGTTGACAATCCCAATATTGCCGACGATGAAGTCTCGTATTTCTATATAAAAAATTAAATTATCAGCTTATTAAGCGATAAAGCTGATTCCGTAGCGACCACAAATTTCACTGACTTTGGCAAAATCCGGTGGGCCGGGAGGAAGCTTACCTAATTCTTCAAACATAAGTTCCAGTCCAGATGGGAAAACACTTAAAATGGTTTTGCAAGGCTGATCACCTATTACCTTCCATGTATGAGGAATGT
This sequence comes from Flagellimonas rhodophyticola, assembly GCF_049332665.1. Taxonomy (NCBI): domain Bacteria; kingdom Pseudomonadati; phylum Bacteroidota; class Flavobacteriia; order Flavobacteriales; family Flavobacteriaceae; genus Flagellimonas; species Flagellimonas rhodophyticola. The sequence goes on from NZ_CP186326.1 coordinate 1,054,324, forward strand.
TTTTAGGCGCAAAGGCAAGGTCACCGGCCTTTAAAACTGTGGTTTCATCGCCAACGGTAACTTCAAGCTCACCTTCAAGGACTTTGAATATTTCATCTTCGTTTGTATGAACATGAGGAGGAATCATAGTACCAGGAGGGTTTACTTCTTCGATTAAGGTAAACATACCATTGGTGTCTGTACCAGTTAGTTTAAAAGTTTGTTGGTCTCCAATAACATTTACTTTTTTTCCTTCATCATTTCGAACAATCTTTGGTTTCAGAGAATTTCCAATCTTGTCTTTTTTCGAAGAATAATGAGCGAATGAAGGCAGTGATGCAAGTGCTGCAGCCGAAAGTGCGCTTCTTTTTAAGAATGCATTTCTATCCATAATGGTTTTGGTTTGGTTATTTATCTTTAAAAGATATGTAAAATACCAATAGAACAATTGAAGAATATATAATATGTGCTTATCCTTGTATGGATTGAAAGTAGCAGGTAGTGTGTTGCTTAAATCGCCAAAAGATTACAACCCCTTATATCTGAATTATCAAACCTGCCCAAAACTTCAAATGTTCCGGTAGGGTGAACTTTACCCAAATCTTGTGTGGCAATAAAGGAACAGGAATTTACATTGGCCAAATCTATTACATTGATACCACCAGTTTTACCATATGGTTGAATGCCAAGTGGATCTTCGGTATCTCGAATTATGATTTTCATCCAGGGAGGGTATTGAAATGATCCATCACCTTGCGAATAGGCTTGGGAAAGTAACTCGGTCATACCGTATTCCGAATGAATTTTTGGAACATGGAACGCGGTTTTAAGAATGCTATGGAGCTCCTCTCGAATCAATTCTCTTCTGCGGCCTTTCATTCCCCCAGTCTCCATTACAATCGTATGGGATAAGTCCATTGGAAATTGCTCTGCCAAATCCAACAATGCAAAAGAAACGCCAACAAGTAAGCATTTGATTCCTTTGTCTTGCAGTTGAATCAATTTTTGATTCAAGTCGTTTAAATTATTGAGATAAAAACCACTGTCAGAATGTTTGGATTGTTGAATTAGGTTATTGACCATACAGATTAAAGAAGAACCTTCCCGTTCTAAATAGGAAGGCAACAAAGCTAAAATGCAATAATCTTCCACTGGACCATAGAAGTTGGTGAATCCTTTCAGAAAGCTTTGTTGGTATACTTCCAAATCGGTTACAAAATGCTTGCTTGTATTCTCAGAAGTGGTTCCGCTGCTTTCAAAGACTGCTTGAGGGACTTTGTTGGAGGAAATTACTTTATGACTTTTAAAAAACTCAATAGGAAGAAATGGAATGTCCATCACCTGGTGAACATTCTCAGGAGCTTTCTGTAGGTATTCGCAATACCTTTTGTAAACTGGATTGTTTTGAAATTGAAACGCAAAGACTTGTAGAGTCAACTCTTCAAATTGAGCTTGATTGGATATGGAGAAAATCTGTTGGATACTCTTGTTGTCCATGAAGGGATAAAAGTACCCAAAAATAAAAAGGCCTTTCCGCGGAAAGGCCTTTTTTACAGCAATTTTTTTATTTGACGACCAGCTTTCTGGTCATGGTTTTTTCTTGTTCAGTTACCTGGAGTACGTAAACGCCGGGTACTAATCTTGTTATGTTTAAAGTATTGGTAGAAATTTTGTCTGTCAACACTATTTCACCAAAGACATCATAAATTTTAATCTCCTTGGCTCCGTTGGAAGCTGTGGTCACATACACTTCATCACCATAAGCTGGGTTGGGGTACATTTTGAAACCCTTGAGTTCTTGCTTTTGCCCAGTATTAACACTGACCAATTCTTGACCAAAACTGAAAATAGGTAATGCCATAATGAATAGAAAGTAGATTTTCTTCATGAATGCTGATTTGGGGTATAGCATCATAAAAGTAGATAAACCTTGCTTTTTTGGCTACAAAATGTTGTGAAACAAAGAATTATGTAGGTAAAGAAGAAAAAAGAGGTATTTCGTCGATGAAATGGATAAAATAGTAACTACTTGACAATAAGCTTTCTAGTTGCTACTTTGTTGTTTTCAAAAACACGAAGAATATAAACACCCTTATCGAGGTCAGAAAGATTAAGTTCTTTGCCCAATATAGTTGTTTGAAGTACCTGTGTTCCAAGCACATCAAAAATTAAAATTTGTTTGGGAGCGTTTAGATTGGTCTCAATGTAGACCTTTCCATAAGTAACCGGATTAGGATACAACTTAAACCCGTCAATATCTGCATTCTTCTGGGCATTTTGGGAAAAAGCCAGAGAACAGATACAAAAGAAAAAGACGAAGTAAAGTTGCTTCATAAAAGATTTGGTTGCAAAGGTTATGCCACAAATATAATTAATTTGCAGACTGAGAGGACTTTAGAGGCGGAAAAAAGCTACATTTTTCGATGAACGGTAAAAGAAAAGCCCCGCATTGCAGGGCTTTTTTTGTTGAATTGTTTTTTCTTTAGTTAATGCCTCTGGCCCATCCGGCGCCCCATGTGGCAATATCTGTTCCTGTTCCGTTTCCAACACCTGAAATCACATCTGCCTCAATAAAAGCCGCTCCAGTGTCATTTTTCAAGGTAGTGGTCACATTGTTGAAGGTCACATCAATTATGTTTGAATCATCTGCCACAACACCTGCTCCGGTATCAGCATCGTCCAAATCAAACCCTTCATCAAAATCGTTGATTACAATGTTGGTAAATGTAAATCTGGTTCCAGCTCTAAGTCTAATTGCCTCACTTGCATCGTTAGCTCCTACAATAGTTACATTGGTAACGGTTGGTGCAGAAAAATAACCTGCCTCATTGCTAAAATCAGTGTTGAATCCATCACATTCAAAAGCTTTGTCATGCGAAGTTCCATGCTGAACATATACATCGGTCAATGACCCCGTATATCCTTCTGTCCAGTCGATAGAATCATCTTCAGCATTCACAACAACCAAATGGCTTGCATTTACTGTTCCTCCAAAAAATTCGAAACCATCGTCAGATCCTTCAAAAATTTGAACGTAGTCAATAGTAGTTCCGGTTCCAACGCCATAAACAGATAGACCATTCAACTCTGCGTTTCCATCAATTGCTCCTCCGGCATATTCGATTCTTACGTATTCTACATTTCCTGAATTATCAGTTGGAATGTTTCCTCCAAAGCCTAATGCACCAACTTCTGAAGTAGCGATGTCATCTGATCCATCAGGAGTTGAGTTAATTGGAGCTCTACCACAAAGAACCAAACCTCCCCAATCACCTGAAGAAGGTGTAGTTGCGTTGGAAGTAAAAATAATTGGCTCGCTAGCAGAACCTACAGCATTGATTCTAGCTCCTTGCTGAATTGCGATATACGCATTTACTCCAATGGGCTGAGCCTTAATGGTCATACCAGCAGGTATTGTTAAAGTAGTACCGTCAGCCATCAATACAGGACCTGTAACGATATACTCTATGTCTGCATCCAAAGTAAGATTCTCTGTGTACAATCCGTTAAGATTAACTGTTGTCTCTCCGGGAGTTTCACCACCTCCAGTGGTATTATTGGTCGTGGTAACACTGTTGTCATTAATGACAATGTCCGAGGTATCGTCGCTTTCACAAGCAATGAATAATGCAGCGGCTATACCTAAAAATAAAAACTTGTTTTTCATCTGTGTGTATTTAAAAAAAATTTAAAATTTATATTTAAGGGTTAGCCCAACGTTAACCCCAAGGTTATACTCTCTAATAATAATATCTCCTAGATCCGTTCCTTCACGAACAAGGGTGACATCTGGATCTAAAATGTTTTTAGCTGTAAGGTTTGCTTCAAAATGCTCACCGAAAGAGTTCTTCCAAACAAAGTTCAGAGTAGGAACAGCTTTTTCCACGATGTTACCTAAACTTCCAGACCCTAATGAAAAGATACGATCGGAGAAATATGAAAATGCTACCGTGGCTTTTGGCTTGTAATTGCCAAATACCGGGCTGTAGTTTATATCTGTATTTATAATAAATGGTGAAGCTCCTTCCAATTCGTCTGAATCACGATCGAATGCGGTCCCAAAAGTATTTTCTGCACCGCCCGGAATATCTTCAAGATCTTGTTTGGTATGTGTATAGGCGGCATTTAAACCCAAAGACACTATGGCGTTGTCATCAGCATCGGTGTAAAGATTCTTTCTTAGTTCCAATTCGGCTCCATATATATCGGCTTGATCACCTGTTCTAAAGTATCGTTGGGTTCCTGTGGCATCGGCAGCAACCACCCTATTAACAGGATCTTTAATGGTCTTTGCAAAGGCAGCAACGGATATTATCTCACCGCGTTCTAAAAACCACTCATACTTCACATCATAGTTGAAAATGTCAGAATAGGTAGGGCCATTTCCGTCTAATCCTCCCAAAAGGTCAGGGTTACCACCAACCCTTTGCGTTACTGACTCATATACAAAGGGAGCAACCTCTTTGAATTCTGGGAAAGATGCCGTTTTACTGAATCCAAATCTTAGGTTTGAGTTGTCATTCAACGCATATCTAAGGTTTAAACTTGGTAAAAAGATGTTTTCATAAACACTCCTGTTTCCGGGATCATCCGCTCTAATGTTGATTACATCATAACCAACTTTTTGACTGAAAGATTCCAAGCGTATACCAGGGACTATTCCTAATTTTTCACTAAGCGCGATTTCCGCTGCTGCATAAACCGCATGTATATTTAAATTACCCTTGTAAGTGTTTTCCGGAAGTCCTGGTCTATTTCGGTTTCCAATCTCGTTGCTGATTGGATTTAAGACAAGTAGGTCCCAAAGCCCTTCACCATTTGGAATGTTGATATTGTTCACATCAAAAATGGTGTTGAAGTTGTTTACATCGGTGATTGGAGTGTTGTCCCTGTCCTGAATTTCATATCCATAGCGGATACTGTTAAACCTTCTTTCCTTTCTTCTACCATTATAACCAAAATTGAACTTGACTTTCTCAGAAGCTTGATACCCCAGATTTAAGAAACTATTCAATTCATCATCTTCAATGCTTTGAAAGAATCGTTGATTGTCGAAAGGGATGTTGGTATAGAAAACCGGATTTGTGGATGTATCGTTGTCCAATGCAAATTGATAGTTCTCCAAAGTGATTCTCTTTCTGTCAGGTTCATCAGAAAACACCTTATTGAAACCAGTTCCCCAATCCAAAGAAAGTTTTTCGCTGAATACGTGCTGACCAGTCAACTGGTTCACAAAAATCATGTCTTGATTAAACTGTACGTTCATGACATAAAACCCTTCATCAGTGGTAATGATAGCATCCCTGTTGGTTCCCTGTCCGTTTACACCGTAAAAACCAACTGCATCGGAAGAACTATTGATGAAAAGTGAACTGTATTTCAGTTTATGCTCATTGTTGATTTTGTAAGTGACATTTCCGAGGGCGGTTGTAGTTGTACTGTAATTGAACTCTTGTACGTTTGGAAAGTCAACCTTTAAAACGTTGGTAAAGTCACGGGCAGGACCTTCAAGTAACTCATATCCATTTCCAAAGCTTGCCGCTCCAAAGAAACTTAACCTAGATTCATCGTTATTGAAATTAAAAGAATAACCTCCTTCAATGGCTCCGGAAATATTGACCGGGCTCCAAGCTTCTTGAGGATCTACACCATGTGAAAGAACAATGGCAAATGGGTCATTGTCATACCTATTATAGAAACCGAAATTACTTGGCCCTTCACTTCGTACAAAATCTTCTCCGGATGCATTACTGTTAAAACCACTTCCAAGTGAAACTTCCAAATAACCATCACCGGTATATTCTTTTGAATCGATATTTACATTACCAGCAGCAAAATCTCCGTAAAATGAAGGACTGTATGCCTTACTAACGGACACATTTTCAATAATACTGGAAGCAAACAAATCCAAGTCGACGTTCTTTTTGTTTACGTCATTCGATGGTAGGGATAAACCATTCATAGTAGTGTTTTGGTAGCGATCGCCAAGACCTCTTACATAAACATTACTTGACCCCTGTTGCTTTGATATACCCGAGATTTGAGCTACTGCAGAAGCAGCATCGTCAATACCTTTTAAGGTAAGTGCCTCGGCGCTGATAGCTTCTTGGATCACTAGGGCCCTTTTCTGCTGAAGAAGTAAGGCAACCTCTGAATCTTTTCTAGCTGTAGTGGTTACCACAACTTCATCCAAACCAACACTACTTGCACCTAAGCCGGCATTTACTTCGGTAATCTTGTCAAGTTCGACTACTACATTGGGAACTTCCAATGTTTCGTAACCCAAGAAGCTAATTACCAAAGTATAAGTTCCAGGTTCAACATCAGCTATTTCAAACAATCCATCAAAATCTGAGGTTGTTCCTTGGGTTGTTCCTTTAATCAATACATTGGCAAAAGCAAGCGGGTCATTGTTAAGTTCCTTATCGGTCAACTTACCCACAATACTGCCATTTTCTTGAGCAATACTAGCTAGGGTAAATAAGGAAAAGACAAGTATTAAATAAGTTTTCATACAGTACTCTGTTGGATTTTGAATTCGGGGCAAAGAAAGACAGGTGCTGTAAAAGCGATGTTATCGGCAGGTTAAGTGTTTATTTGAAAACTGTTACAATAATGTTATGACATTAAATGAATGTTAAGCATTAATGTTGTTATAGTATTATCTTTACATTTGGTGACCAATCATAATAAAACCATCCTATGGAAACTAAGGACATTAAGATTTTACTTGTTGATGATGAGCCGGATATTCTGGAGATAGTGAGTTACAATTTATCTGCTGAAGGCTATCAAGTGTACACCGCCAAGAATGGGGTGGAAGCTGTTGCCAAAGCAAAGAAAAAGAATCCTCATTTGATTATTCTGGATGTTATGATGCCGGAAATGGACGGTATTGAAGCCTGTGAGATTATCCGCAGGACCCCAGGATTGGAAAATACCATTGTCACGTTTCTTACGGCCCGTGGCGAGGATTATTCACAAGTAGCCGGTTTTGATGCAGGTGCTGATGACTATATTACCAAACCCATTAAGCCTAAAGTATTGTTAAGCAAGGTTAAGGCGCTTCTAAGAAGGTTGAAGGAAGATAGCAAGGATACGGAGGATATTGTAAAAGTTGGAAGTATTGTTATCAATAGAGAAGAATATAAGATTGTAAATGATGGGGTAGAGATCACGCTGCCCAGAAAAGAATTTGAGCTACTGGCCTTACTTACGTCCAAGCCTAGCAAAGTTTTTAAGAGAGAAGTGATTATGGACAAGGTATGGGGCAACGAAGTAGTCGTTGGGGGTCGTACCATAGACGTCCATATTCGAAAACTACGGGAAAAAATCGGAGACCATCACTTTAAAACCATAAAGGGCGTAGGGTATAAGTTTGTCCTATAATGGCTGTTCAATTAAGGAAATCCTACAAGTTTGCCTTAAAGTCATCATCACTGATTACTTTTTTTCTTACTGGATTTTGCATTGTTTTTCTGAATTATAAAAGCCAACTTGATTGGCTGATGGTGCTGGCCTGCGCATTGATCTGTTTCGTTGTTTCCTTTGGTATTATCCAAATACGTGTAGAACGATTTATCTACAGAAGGGTAAAAAAAATATATGATGACGTTTCTCTTCTTGAATCTTCATCCTTCTCTTCCAAACCGATTACCACGGACATGAAGTCGTTGATTCTAGAAATAGAAAAGTTTGCCGAAGGAAAGAAGATAGAAATAGATACCCTGAAAATTAGGGAAGAATATCGAAAAGACTTTTTAGGCAACGTTTCACATGAGCTTAAAACCCCATTGTTCACTGTGCAAGGCTATATACTTACACTATTGGACGGAGCAATGAACGATAAAAAAATTAGGGAAAAATATCTTACACGCGCCAATAAGGGAGTAGAGCGATTAATTTATATAGTAAAGGACCTAGACCTAATTACCAAGCTTGAAGTAGGTGAATTGAAACTTGACCGGGTAGATTTTGACATTATTGAGCTTATTCAGAATGTTTTCGATTTATTGGAGATGAAAGCTGCACAGAAAGATATTATGCTCACATTTGACATGGAGTATGCCCCAATTTATGTCTATGCCGACAAAGAAAAAATCCAACAATTGGTGAGTAATCTTTTGGTGAATTCCATAAAGTACGGGCATCCCAATGGTACTACCGAGGTAAGTGTCGAAAATCTGATTAAAAACAAAGTAATCATTAGGGTCACCGACAATGGTTATGGAATACCCAAACAACACATTCCCAGACTTTTTGAACGCTTTTACCGGGTTGATCAAAGCGGAAGCAGAAGTGAAGGAGGTTCGGGACTTGGACTTTCAATTGTTAAGCATATCATTGAGGCCCATGAAGAAAAGATTTACGTGGAAAGTGAAGAGGGAATAGGCTCAGAATTCTCTTTTACATTAGAAAAGGCAAAGAATATTTCTTCATAGGAGCAATACCAAAATTGCTTCCGGATTTCCTTAGTTTTGCCAAAACATTAAGTTTTAGCTTAGATTAGAAAATAGAAGTGGGAAGTAAGAACAAACTAAAACGATTTAAAGAGAACGAGACATTTTCGAATGTCATTCAACCCACGCGGGACGATATAATCTCTGGATTTGAATTCAAGGGGAAGTGGAATACTTTCTTTGAAAAAGCACAGCCGATTGTGCTAGAATTGGGCTGTGGAAAGGGCGAATACACGGTTGGCCTTGCCCAAAGAAATTCAGATAAGAATTATATCGGGATAGATATTAAAGGCGCACGGTTTTGGCGTGGAGCCAAATCCGCCCAAGAGGATAACTTGGAAAACGTTGGCTTTCTACGAACCCAAATCGAGTTGATCGATCTTCTTTTTGATGAAAATGAAGTGGATGAGATTTGGATAACATTTCCTGACCCCCAGATAAAATATAAACGAACAAAACACCGACTTACCAATCCGATATTTCTTCAGAAATACAAGCACATTTTAAAGCCCAATGGGGTAGTCCACCTTAAAACCGATAGTGAATACATGCATGGATACACTCTTGGATTGTTACAAGGGCAAGGACATGATATCTTATATTCGAACCACGATGTTTATAAAAATGCAGGAAGTCCACCAGAAGTTCTGGAAATCCAGACATTTTACGAAAATCAGTATCTTGAACAAGGAAAACCAATTACCTATATCCGGTTTAGGATTAACTAACCAATGACGCACCTTTTTGCCCTTTTCTTCTTTACTTTTTTGGCGGCCTTTATTGCTTCGGCTCCGCCTGGGTTGTTAAATGTGAACGCTGCAAAGGCCAGTGTCGAAAAGGGAAAGGGCAACGGAATTATTTTTGGTCTTGGCGTGGCGATAATGGTGTGCTTTCAAACCTATATTGCCGTTAGAATTGCAAAATACCTTTCCAGAAACCCGGAAGTAATAGGGATGTTGTTCAAAATTGCCCTAGTGGTATTTACGGTATTGGCCATTTTTTTCTTTTTAAAAGCCAGAAAACAAGGTGATCGTCCGGTTGAGTTTCAAAAAGGGAAAAAGTTTGATAGCTTCTCCAAAGGGATTTTTCTTGCTGCTTTAAATTTATTGACCATACCCTATTACAGTGGATTAAATACGGTATTTCACTCTCAGGGATTCATGAATTATACAGTTTTGGATGAGGTGATATTTATTCTCGCAGCTGGTTCTGGCACTTTTTTGGTTATGTATCTGTATGCTTTCTATTTCAATAAACTGGAGACAAAAACACATCGTTTTTCGAAAAACTCAAACTATATTTTGAGTGCCCTAATGCTGGTGCTTTTGATAATAACCCTTATTCGCATTTGTTACTGATTAATATGGAAGAAGGAAATTTTTTCGATAAGGTCTATGAGGTGGCTAAACTCATTCCGTTTGGAAAGGTGACTTCCTACGGGGCAATTGCTAAATATTTAGGCGCGGCAAGAAGTGCCCGAATGGTGGGTTGGGCGATGAACAATTCAGCAGCAAAGGACGTTCCGGCCCATAGAGTGGTCAATAGAAAAGGCGTGCTTACTGGCAAGCATCATTTTGACGGAACCAGTTTAATGCAGCAGCTTTTGGAAAACGAGGGCATCGAAGTGGAGGATAATCAAATTGTAGACTTTCAAAAGCATTTTTGGGACCCCGGGAAAGAACTGCTTTAAAGTGAATAATGTTCGATGAACCATCTCTCGCCCAAACCTTTTATCCGTCACCTTTTACCCTTTACCTTTCAATCCTCCATCTTTCAACCATAGTCATACCCAATCCCATCATCTTCATTTTCAATGCTCAAACTTCTTCATATAAAGGGCAAGCCGTATCTTTGTAATTTAGAATAAGTTTAAACGACTGCAATAAAAATAGGATTGATGAAGCTGAATAAAGCAGATATTCTTAAAGCATTGGAAAACATTTCCGCTCCCGGAGAAGGCCAAAATTTGGTGGAGAGCGGTGCGGTGACTAATGTTCAAGTGTTTGGTGATGAAGTTGAGGTGGATGTGACCATAAAAAACCCAAGTTTACAAGCCAAAAAGAAGACCGAGGTTGAAATTTTAAAGATCATACACAGAGAGGTTTACGAAAAAGCCAAGATAAAGGTCAACCTTAAGGTTGATGCGCCCGCCAAACCCAAGGTCAATCAAATCAAAGGAAATCCGATTCCCGGAATTCAAAATATTATTGCTGTAGCCTCCGGTAAAGGAGGTGTAGGGAAATCTACTGTTACAGCAAACCTTGCAGTCACATTGGCAAAAATGGGCTTTAGGGTAGGCTTATTGGATACGGATATTTATGGGCCTTCTATGCCCATTATGTTCGATGTTGCTTTGGAAAAACCACTTTCGGTAAATGTTAATGGTAAGTCCAAAATGAAACCGGTGGAAAATTATGGCGTAAAGCTTTTGTCCATTGGATTTTTTACCCAACCTAATCAAGCGGTGATATGGAGAGGACCTATGGCTTCTAAAGCGCTGAACCAGATGATTTTTGATGCCCATTGGGGAGAACTGGACTTTCTTTTATTGGATTTGCCTCCAGGAACTGGGGATATCCACTTGAGTATCATGCAATCTTTACCCGTTACCGGGGCCGTTGTAGTAAGTACCCCGCAAGAAATTGCGTTGGCCGATGCACGAAAAGGAGTGGCTATGTTCCAGCAAGAATCTATTAGTGTTCCAGTGCTGGGAATTGTGGAAAACATGGCTTACTTTACACCAGCGGAATTGCCTAACAACAAATACCATATCTTTGGAAAGGATGGGGCCAAAAACTTAGCAGAGGATTTGGATACACCATTTTTAGGTGAAATCCCATTGGTGCAGAGCATTCGGGAAGCAGGAGATATAGGGAGACCAGCAGCATTACAGACTGCTACACCTATTGAAGAAGCATTTGAGGAATTGACCAAAAATGTGGTGCAAGAGTTGGTTAGAAGGAATACCGATCTGCCACCAACCGAAGCAATAAAAATTACAACAATGGCAGGTTGTGCTGCCGTTAAAAAGAAATGAGCATGACATCAGAAGAGATTAAAAACAATGTTGAAAAAGCTTTGGATGAAATAAGACCATTTCTTCAAAGCGATGGAGGAGATATTTCGTTGATTTCAATAGATAATGACAGCTCCGTAAAAGTGAAGCTGGAAGGTAATTGCATAGGGTGTAGTGTCAACCAAATGACCCTAAAAAGTGGGGTGGAAATGACCATTAAAAAGTATGTGCCCCAGATTGAAGAAGTTATCAATGTAAGTTAGGCTGATAAAAATCATAAATCTTTCCTGTTACAAATCTTAAGTTGCGCAGATATCCAAATACGATTCTGAATGATTAAAACCGATATCTTGATTATTGGAGCAGGGCCTACGGGTCTTTTTGCTGTTTTTGAAGCAGGTCTTTTGCAACTCAAATGTCATTTGATAGATGCTTTGCCCCAACCCGGAGGGCAGTGCTCGGAAATTTATCCCAAGAAACCGATTTATGATATTCCCGGATTTCCAGAAGTCTTGGCCGGCGAGCTGGTTGATAATTTAATGGAACAAATAAAGCCATTTCAACCCGGGTTCACTTTGGGTGAGCGTGCCGAGAAAATTGAAAAATTGGATGATGACACATTTCTGGTCACTACAAATAAAGGTACTCAGCATAATGCTCCAATTGTTGCAATAGCAGGAGGACTTGGTAGTTTCGAGCCTAGAAAACCTCAGTTGGAAAACCTTGCCAAGTTTGAGGATAAGGGTGTAGCCTATATGATTAAGGAACCTGAAGTATATCGCGACAAAAAAGTAGTTATTGCAGGTGGTGGAGATTCCGCTTTGGATTGGTCTATATTCTTGGCTGAATTAGCTTCAGAGGTTACGCTAGTGCATAGACGCAATGAATTTCGGGGTGCCCTGGATTCTGTAGAAAAAGTACAGCAATTAAAAAACCAGGGAAAAATCAATTTAATAACCCCCGCTGAAGTAATAGACCTCCAAGGTCAAGATCATCTTCAAAAAGTAATTGTTAGAAAAACCGATAATTCTGAAGAAATTGATCTAGAGGTAGATTATTTTATTCCGCTTTTTGGACTTTCACCTAAATTGGGCCCGATTGCCGATTGGGGACTGGAAATTGAAAAAAATGCCATAAAAGTGGACAACACTTTGGATTATCAAACCAATATTCCGGGTATTTATGCCATTGGTGATGTAAACACCTATCCCGGAAAGTTAAAACTGATTTTATGTGGGTTCCATGAAGCCACTTTGATGTGTCAAAGTGCTTATCAAAGAATCTATCCGGATAAGAAATATGTAATGAAGTATACCACGGTTGGTGGAGTTACCGGTTTTGATGGTAGTAAAAAGGAGGCCCCCAAAGCTGTAGTAAAAAGTATAGAATAAGCATGTCAGATATAAAGATAAAGATAACAGACCGTGATGGTGTGCAACACGAAATAGATGCGCCAACGGATATGAACATGAACCTTATGGAAGTGGTTCGGTCCTACGAATTGGCCCCAGAAGGTACTATCGGAATTTGCGGAGGTATGGCCATGTGTGCCTCATGTCAATGTTATGTAAAATCTGACCACCAACTCCCTGAAAAGTCGGATGATGAGGAGGCGATGTTGGCAGAAGCTTTTTTTGTAGAGGACAACAGTCGATTAGGTTGTCAACTTCACATCACTCCTGAACTTGAGGGCTTAGAAGTGGAACTTGCTCCTGAGGAAGCCTAAGACTATTTGTATACTGCTTTGATTCTAATATGGAGGAGCTAGCAGTGAACTATTAATTGATATTAATAGAGTTATACTTTGACGTATGCAGCGGAATTTTTAATGTTTGGGCGATTACTTTCCACGAAGCATCAGATATTCTAAAACGTATTAATTTTATTCTTTTATCTCTTTTTATTGTAGGCGAAGCTTGACCCCAAACTCTTGGCGATAATAATATCAATTGGTTGGTAGGATCTTTAACTAACTTAAGAAGCTCTTCGTCAATATTACTTATAAGCTTTTCTTCCAACTTAACCTCTCCCACTAGCTTTTTTACATCGTTCAAAATATTTGATGACATGTTATTTTCCAGCTCCACCAAGATCATTTTTTCGATAGTAGTTTTTGTGCTTTTTAAAAAATTTGGGTCAACTTCAATAGGAATATTTATGACTTTTTTCTTCAGTTTTTTTCCAATACGGTTGACTTCTCTTATATGAAATCCCGTGGTCATAAGTATTTCAACACTTTTAGGTATATCGGGAATTAACGACCTGTCATCATGAAGACAAACAGGGTGTATTGGGACATTCAATTTTTGAAATATTTCTTTGGTGTGGCCTTCAGCCTGATGATCTGTACATTCTAGAAAGGCATAAATGGGATTTGACTTAGATTCCGAAATCGCCAGGGCGCCAAAATAACGAAGGGCATAGTTTAGATTAAGGTCTGTATGTTTGGCAATCATGTTTTTAAGCTTACCATAGAGTTTGTTCAAGCCAATATCAAAAACATCGTTTTCGCCATTATCAATAACATAATAACCACTTCTATCTTTGGATTCGACCAGCCCAATCTTTTCCAATTCCCGATAGGCTGCTAACACGGTAAGGCGATTAACGCCCCAAATAATTTCAGCTTCCCTAACTGACGGTAATTTTTGTTGAGCAGTCCATTTTCCTGTAGCTATTTCATAAATGCAATGCTGTACAATATCCCCTAATTTACCCCTTGCAGGTTCCATTAATCTACTTATATAATTCAAATATATAAATAATAAGCAATTCTATATTGTTATAAAAATTATAACAGATTAAAATATTTTTGTATGTTTGGCGAATTAATATTCATCAATCAAAAAATGTACAGATCAATTTTAATGGGCCTACTAGTGGGCATTTTATCTTCCTGCAATTTTACGAAGGGAAAGACCATAGATTCAAACAGTAATTCGATAGAAGATGCTCATAATGCGTATTTTCAAATGGACCATGCAACTGCATATTCCATATATACCAATGTATGGAATGACACCACTCAAAATGTAGAAAATCGAAATGATGCAGGACGGTTCACGGCTAAAATGGATTGGTTATTTTATAAAAACCCGACCAAAGCATTAAAGACTATCGATTTAATTGAAAAATTAAATCATGAGCCTACGAAACTTTTTACCCTGAAAGCTAGGATTTTAGCAAATCAAACTGATTTTGACAAAGCTATTTTGGCAGCTCAAAAGGCAATTGATGTAAGTGTATCACAGATTGAAAGGTATCATGGTAAGTTTTCCTACTGTCAGCATGTATTCAACAAAATAAAACAAGATAATTGGGTCATTAAGAACAATGCAGAACTCGAAAATGCATATGCAATTATTACCGACATGGCTACCGTTGAATCTGGAGATGTGGATGTTGCAAATCTGTTTTTGGGCTATTCCCTATTACTTAACAATGGAGAAAATGCATTTAAGGGGTGGATGTCGTACTATAGACTAACAAATATCGATCAGGTCCACCCGAGTTTAGTCAATTCAATGCCCCAATTCAAAGAGTCCTTCCTACAGTATAAACAGGATACTATGTCCAAAGACAATGTGATAAGAATGATTAAGGGTTTGGCGGAATCGGGATTTTATGAATATGCTTTCCTTGTAAAAACTATTCACCCTGAGCTAAATCTTAATGATGATAAGGAGCTAAATCAATTTTTTCACTACCATAATTTTTTACAAAAAATTGACAAACACACAACTGATTTTTATTTGAAAATAGTTGAAGGAACAGATGACAGAGATATTTACAAAGATTCTTTGATTAAGGAGGCAATTGAATTATGGGACAGCTTAGTTTGGGAAACTAAAAAACCACCATTTTCTAAAGAACTCTTCGAAAAAGAAATCAACAAGAGATTTAAAGCGATTTTTAATTTGATGTCTGCCAATGGGTATTTCGGATTGCATATGGGACATGTGGTATTAGATGACAGGAGAGTTATAACCCAATATAGTGAAAGTGCAGATTTCAGATACATTTCAATTGATCATATGATTTCCAATGGGTATTCAGGATGGTTCTGGGATGGTCAAGCTGAAACTGGAGGTTGGGCCAATGATGACGAGTCTTTTCTACAAGTCCGCAGTGCTTATACCTCTGGCCCGATTAGGACTTGGCAAAAACTCGCAGATTCTTTAGGGGTCGTTAAAATTGAAAAAAGAATTAAAGAAGCAACAATATCTGATGACTCATTGGCAATAAATGACCCCCATACTTTTCTTCCAGGGTTAAGTGCTAGAATTGATTACTATCAATCTAAAAAGCTATTGGATTCATTAAAAAATTCTGGAATCCAAGGTGATGAATTAAGATTAAATTTTATTAATTCACTTGAGGAAATAGTACGGGGAGCAAGTATATATGCGCATGAAGGAAGACATGCTATTGATAAAAAAATGAACTATTCAAGAAAATCGGAAAAACTGGAATACACGGCTAAATTATCGGAAGTTTATTTTTCAGAAAAACCGATGTGGTCCTTTAATGCCATTATGAGTAGAAACATAGGAGACAATACGTCCCATGGGCAAGCTAATTTAAAAGTAATAGAAGGGCTCGTAAACTGGATGGATCAAAACAAGGAAAATCTATCCATGGTTGATGCAAACCGACCACTGCTGCCCCAAATAGATAAGCTAACAGATATGCAATTAAAAAAAGCAATAAGATCATTAGACCCTTTGGCAAATTAAAGGATTGAAAATGCACCAAATATATGTTTGGACTAATGCAGAAATAATCTGGTTTTTATATCCTAGCCTGATAGGTAAAGAGATTATAATACCTTCCTTCGGAAGCTATCAATTCTTCGTGGGTGCCTTGTTCTGCAATTCGCCCATTTTCAATCACTAAAATCTGGTCAGCTTTTCTAATTGTACTTAGACGGTGGGCAATAACAAAGGTTGTTCTGCCTTTGGTAAGTTCGGCCAGACTTTTTTGAATCAAAGCCTCTGACTCAGTGTCCAAATTTGAAGTAGCTTCATCTAAAATCAATATTCTTGGGTCTGCCAAAACAGCTCTGGCTATTGCGATACGTTGGCGTTGTCCTCCAGACAATTTTACGCCTCTTTCACCAATTAAAGTATCCAATCCTTCATCAAACCGATTGGTGAACTCATCGACATATGCTGCTTTTACTGCTTTTTGCAATTGATCCTCGGAAGCATTTGGCCTAGGAAACAGGATATTTTCTTTGATAGTTCCCTCAAACAAAAAATCATCTTGTAAGACTACACCTAAATGCTGTCTAAAACTGTTCAGATTCACTTTGGACATATCTTTCTCGTCAATAGTGATAGTGCCCGAATCCGGATTCAAAAAACTAGCAGCAAGTCCTGCAATCGTGGATTTTCCCGAACCTGAACTACCTACCAGAGCAATCACTTGACCCGATTTCACCTTAAAACTGATATCGTGCAAAACTTCTTTATCCTCTTCATAAGCGAATGAGACATTGTTAAAGTTCATATCCCCATGAACGGATTTCAAGGTATTTGTGCGTTCTGTCTGGTCGGCCTCAGGAACCATGTTCATGAGCTCTTCAGTTCGGTCCAGACCGGCCAAAGCTTCGGTAAGTTGGCTCCCAATATTGCTCATTTGAACAATGGGTGCAATCATTAACCCCAGCAATACAGTAAATTCTACAAACTCACCAATGGTAAGATTATCTTGAATAATCATATAACCTCCAAATCCCATAACACTTGTGGTGGCAACACCCAATAAAAAGGTAGAAGAGCTGGTCATGAACGCAGTGGTGGTCAAACTCTTTTTTACATTTTGGTATAAACGGTCTACCCCTGTTTCAAAAACGGCATGTTCTTGTTGCTCCGCATTAAATCCTTTTATCACTCTGATTCCACCTAATGTTTCAGTCAACCTACCTTTTACTTCGGCATTTATTTTACCACGATCTCTAAAAATCGGACGGATAATTTTAAAGGCTTTTAAAGCAATAATTGAAAAAATAATCAATGGGATAAAGGTGAACAAGGTCATAAAAACACTAATATCCAATAGGAGAATCAACGAAACTACTGCAGTTATTACGCCTCCCACAAGTTGAACAAGGCCTGTGCCGACAAGATTTCGAACGCCTTCCACATCAGACATGATCCGAGAAACAAGCGCACCCGATTTTGTGTTGTCGAAAAAACGAATAGGCAATGAAAGCACCTTTTTTTGCACTTGGGCCCGAAGTTCTGAAATCAAATACTGTGCTTGCACACTAAGAATCCGGGTTAGCAAAAATGAAGTTACAGCTTGCACGAAAATGGCCAACATTACACCACCTACCAAATATTTGAGCATGTTAATATCCTTATTTACAATTACATCATCGATAAGATGTTTTGATGCAATTGGTGCTACGAAACTCGCTGCTTTGCTAATGGCAATCAGGAACAGGCCTATAAATACCAATTTCCTTTTGGGCCAAATAATCGTTTTAAATGCGGTAAGAATACTTACTTTTTTCTCTGACATAAAACTTTTAAAAGAAGGTACAAGTTAGTAGAAATAATACGGACATAAAACCATTAGTGCAGTTTGTACAATGGAGGTATAAGAAGAGCACAACATATTGTATATTTAAATGTTTCTGACCAAAAATCACCAATGAAAAAGCCTCTTCTTCTTTTACTGTTGTTTGTTTTCTCGGTTACAGGCTTTGGGCAGGAAAGCTATCTGCAATTAGAGGAAATTGTCACGGATAGTGCCGATATTTTTTCAATAGAAGAAATGGAGGGGCTAAAATCCAAACTCACCCAGTTTGAAACGGAAACTACAAATCAATTGGTAATCCTTACCATAAATGCATTGGGTAATACAACAATCGAGGAATATGCCAACGGTACGTTCAACCAAAACAAGTTGGGACAAAAAGAAAAAGACAATGGCATTCTAATTCTTTTTGCCAAAGATGACCGTGAGGTTCGTATTGAAGTTGGCTATGGGTTGGAACCCTATATCACAGATGCGGTTGCTTCTGGTATTATCAGAAATACCATGATTCCACAGTTCAAGGAAGAGCATTATTTTGAAGGATTGGACTTGGCCATGGATCAGTTGATTGAATTTTTGAAAAATCCAGAAGCACTTGATGAATTCAAAAAAGAACTGGAATCGGAAAATGAAATAGGTTGGGGCATTGGAATTTTTATCAGTCTTTTTCTTTTGGTATTTGTGGGAGCGGGAGGTTTTATTTTAATAAAGACCTATTCAGGCATGATTGAAGCATTTCGAGGAATGCTTATTGGAAAACTTGGGATTTTGCAGGGTGTTTTTATGGTGATTTTTCAACTACTTCCCATACTCTTTTCGTCGGTCTTTATACTGATGCCGCTGTTCTTTGCCATTGAAATATTTGGTTTAGGAATCAATCTTGAGGATTATACCTATTTACTCGACGATTTTTCCTGGGTGTATTATCTTATTGCGGGATTTTTTGGATTCACACTTCTATTGGCGGGTGCGAAAATTTTGATAAAAGGAAAAGAGGATTTCAAGCTTTCACTGATTAAAAGTGATAGCAAGTATATGAGTAAAACTTTCTCATCGGGCGGAAGCCATTCCTTTGGCTCTGGTTCATCCGGTGGGAGTTCAAGTAGTTTTTCGGGAGGTGGAGGAAGCTCAGGCGGAGGAGGAGCGAGTGGAAGTTGGTGATCTTCCATATCAATTAGTAATTCAGTGACATTTGCTGTACTTTAACCATCTAAATTATAGATATGGATGCCAAGGACAGCAATGGAAATATTCTTGAAGACGGAGACAACATTCACGTCATCAAAGATTTGAAGATCAAGGGTATGTCTAAGGTGCTCAAAAGAGGGAATATTATCAAAAATATTCGCCTAACAGATAATCCACAAGAAGTAGAATGTAGAATTGGAAAATCCCAAATAGTATTGAAGACCCAGTTTCTTAAAAAAGCATAACACAATGAGAATTTTACTGATAATGGCATTGTTCACTTTAGTGAACTGCACTTCAAAACCACAAACCGAAGTTGAAAAATGGCAATCCCAAGCGGAAAATATCACTATAATCAGAGATGATTTTGGTGTGCCTCACATTTATGGAAAAACTGATGCTGACGCTGTTTTTGGATTGCTTTACGCCCAATGTGAAGATGATTTTAACCGCGTGGAGCAAAATTACATTTGGGCAACCGGGAGGCTGGCGGAGGTTGAAGGTGAAGATGCACTATATAGCGACTTAAGGGCACGTCTGTTTATGACAAAGGAAGAAGCTATTGCCAATTACGAAAAGAGCCCAGAATGGCTTAAAAAACTTTGTGATGCTTTTGCCGATGGAATCAATTATTATTTGCACACCCATCCCAAGGTGAAACCCAAACTTTTGACACGATTTGAACCTTGGATGCCGATGTATTTTAGTGAGGGAAGTATAGGTGGGGATATTGAACGGATTTCAGTCCGAAAAATCAAAGCATTTTATGAAAGCGGCATGGAAATTCCAGAAATGGAAGCGCTTAAATTGGAAAAAGAAAAAGAGATGGCAGAACCTCAAGGTTCCAACGGAATTGCAATTTCTGGGGAATTGACACAATCTGGTAACGCGATGCTTCTGATAAATCCACACACCTCTTTTTATTTCCGTGGGGAGGTCCATGTAGTAAGCGAAGAAGGATTAAATGCATACGGTGCGGTAACTTGGGGGCAATTTTTTGTGTACCAGGGGTTCAATGAAAAAACGGGTTGGATGCATACATCCACCTATACTGATGTGATGGATGAGTATAAAGAAACTATCGTTAAAAACGGTGATAATCTTTTTTACCATTACGGAGAAGAACTGCGACTAGTTGGCGCTTCAGAGGTAACCTTAAAATATAAAGATGGCGATGCCATCAAGGAAAAGACCTTCCCAATGCACCATACCCATCACGGACCGATTACTCATGCAGTTGATGGACAATGGACTGCTTCCGCAATGATGTGGGAGCCTGTTAAGGCGTTGGAGCAATCTTTCATCCGGACCAAGCAAAATGGCTATGATGGTTTTCGAAAAATGATGGATATCCGGACCAACTCTTCCAACAATACCGTCTATGCAGATACGGAAGGTAATATTGCTTATTTCCACGGGAATTTTGTTCCAAAAAGGGATACAAGCTTTGATTTCACTAAACCAGTGGATGGAAGTAATCCCCTTACCGATTGGAAAGGTTTGCATACCGTTGACGAGAATATTTTGGTGTTGAATCCCAAAAATGGATGGATTCAAAATTGTAATTCCACGCCCTATACATCAGCATTGGATAACAGCCCTAAACGAAGTGATTATCCAAAATATATGTCTCGCGATCAAGAAAACTTCAGGGGAGTGCATGCTATTGAATTGTTAACCGACCGAAGTGAATATACTCTGGATAGCTTGATTCAACTGGCACATGACCCATATCTGCCGGCTTTTGAAGTATTGATTCCTGGATTAATTAAGGCGTATGATCAAGCTCAAGGACCAAGAACAATAGAAGGGGCAATAAGTTTACTTAGGAATTGGGACTTTAGAACCTCCAAGGAGTCGGTAGCAATGACCCTTGCACACTATTATGGAACAATCTGTTTTGCAAAAGCAGAAAGACCAGAAGGAATGTATGCCATGCAACTGATGGAACATTGGGGAAGCGATAATTTTCCGCAAAAAAACAAAATCAATCTTTTTCAAGAAACTTTGGAAAAGCTCGAGGCCGATTTTGGAACTTGGGAAATGCCGTGGGGAGAAGTAAATCGGTATCAAAGGTTAAATGGTGATATCCGACAACCATTTGATGACGCTAAACCCAGCATGCCAATTGGCTTTGCTAGCGGAAGGTGGGGCGCATTGGCAGCCTATGGGGCAAGGTACAATAACAACACAAAGAAGATTTATGGCACACGAGGTAACAGCTTCGTTGCCGCTGTAGAATTTGGAGAAAAAGTGAAGGCAAAGACCATTTTGGCCGGCGGACAGAGCGGAGATCCAGACTCACCTCATTTTGATGATCAGATTCAACGATATGCAAATGTTGAATGGAAAGATGCCGCATACTACAAGGAAGATGTACTAAAAAGGGCAGTAAGAACTTACCAACCTGGGGAATAATTATTCCGCTTCTTTGACCACTATAATGCTAGCTTTGTCTTTAATTCGAAGATTCCAAAAATTATTATATAACACTTTGTTTTCTGCATCAATTATAACAAATTGTGCAGTATTATAACCAACTTCTCCTTGATTAAGAGCTTCAAATTCAAATAAATTAAATCCTTCTTGAAGTGTTGCATTTACTTTTTTAAATGCTCCTGATAATAAAATGTTCTTATAAACAACGGTTTGGTCATGGAAAAGTCGAATTCTATCTCCATCAACTCTCCCAAAATCCCTAATGATTATTTGAACTGCATTCGATTTGGTATTGACATCACCAAAATGAATGTCACCTCCAGCAAGTTCACTTACCTTACTTTCATCGTAATTTTCAAGAAATCGTGGTCTTATTTTTAAATCAAACCCAGCTTGCTTTAGATTTCTGTCAGGTAACATTTTCACCTCGGGCGTATTATTTTTGGATGTCAGGTTCTCGTCAATTACCGAAGGAATACGTAATGAAGTACCTTGATTACTGGATTTAATATCCAAGTTGTTGTTCTCTCCTATTTTTAAAGGTCGAGTGGTAGGAATATCGCCTTGAGCCTGCAGAGCAGAAGCTCCAAAGACCAAAAAGGATAACAATAGAACAAGATTTTTCATAGCAACTTGGTCGATACGTTGATTTAAAGTTAACAAATACCTTGCCACAGGAGTGATAAATAGCTGTTAAATGTGTTCAATTTTCGATATAAGGGGAGTCCTCAAATCTCTTTCTGGATAAAACTTGGACATCTGCAGTCGAATATCGTAACTTAATGGTTTACAAGTTTTAGGGGTATTTTGAAATTCATAAGGATATGGAAAAAAGACAATTTTTAAGGTATTTGGGCGGAGCCAGTATGGTGGTGCCTTTTCTACCTATTGCAGCCCACGGGCAAAACAAATCAAAAGAACTTCCTTATCCACATCCGGAAGAAGATGGGTTCTGGGAACGTATCAGACAAGACTTTAAGCTAAAGCCTGATTATATCAATTTGGAAAATGGTTATTACTGCATTACCCCGACTCCCGTATTGAACAAATTATGGGAACATACCCAAATGGTAAATTATGAGGGTTCCTATTATATGCGTACCGTACAATGGGAAAATAAGGAACAAGTAGCCTCTAAATTGGCATCATTCGTAGGATGTGACCCTGAAACTTTGATAATTACCAGAAACACTACAGAATCTTTGGATCTTGTTATTGGAGGTTTTCCCTGGAAGGAAGGGGATGAAGCAATTTTTGCACATCAGGATTATGGCGCTATGCGAGATCACTTCGACCTGATACAGAATCGGTATGGAGTGGTTTGTAAAGTGATTTCCGTGCCAAATCACCCCGAATCGGACGAAGAAATAGTTGCTTTGTATGAATCACAGATAACGCCAAGGACAAAATTGTTGATGGTTTGTCATATGATCAATATTACCGGACACATACTTCCTATTCGCAAAATCTGTGATATGGCTCACAAACATGGAGTGGAGGTAATGGTGGATGGAGCCCATGCCGTAGGTCATATTGATGTTAATATTTCGGAATTGAATTGCGATTATTATGGGTCAAGCCTTCACAAATGGCTGAATGCTCCGTTAGGGGTGGGCTTGCTGCATGTTGCCAAAAAGAACATTCCCAAAATATGGCCCTTGTTTGCAGAGCATGGAAGGGAACCGCAAGATATTCTTCGGTTAAATCATACAGGAACCAATCCGGTACAAATTTATTTAGCAATTAACGAAGCCTTGGATTATTTGCATAAAATGGGAATTCATCGGAAGGAAAAACGGCTACGATATTTACAACGGTATTGGAGCAATGAGCTTCGAAATATACCCAATATTGTGGTTAACACACCTGTGGAAGAACATCGGAGCTGTGGTATTGCCAATGTTGGAATCTCACATATGAAACCCAAAGACTTGGCAGAAACCTTGCTCGAAGAATTCAAGATTTGGACAGTTGCCATTGATGAAGGCAATGTGGTTGGTTGTCGAATTACCCCGAATATTTATACCACCACTAAAGAACTTGATGTCTTTGTTGATGCCATGAAAACTTTGGCAAAACGTGTTTAATAACTCCGAAAAATTAAGTTTTTACTGTACTTTTTTTCAATCCAAACAAAGGATGTAGGAAGGATATTCGAAGAATAATTAAATCATAAATAAGCCAGCTTAACCCAAAAGTCCCAGCTATTAGGATAAAGCTTTTGGGTAACAATCCCCAATCCATATCAATTAGATAATAGGCTATTGCCACAGTAATGGTTTGGTGCAAAATGTAAAAGGGATACACTGCCCTGTTGGCATAAGTCAATTTTCCACTCGGTTTATTGAGATATTGAGCAGCATAGGCAAAAAGGACCAGAATCCAGGACCAAATGTTTGTTACTTTTAAAAGGGCCTCTGTGCAATGAACTACATACCCATCCTCCAAAAAGAGCCATATTAAAACCTGACCTGAAAAGGCAATCATGCCAAGGGCAAGCGCTTTCTTTTTTATGTTTTGAAGACTGGCCCAGAACATATTCCCGCTTCGTACCAAAACAAACCCATAGAAAAAAAGCACCATGCTAAAACTGAAGTTGAACCAGTCGTCTATCAAGGCATGTGTAATATCAAAAAAGGGCTCAACAAAAACTTCAAGCAGGTACAAGGGAACAATAAAAATGTAAAGACCTAACGGTTTTTGAATCCATTTTTGGATCCATTCAATGAATTTACTGTTCTGGCGTCTCAGGTATACCAATAATGGTGAAAGCACCAAGGAGAATAGGAAAAGATAAGGCAGAAACCATAAATGGTGCCAGCTTATATTTCCCTCTGGATAGATGCCTTCGAAGGCGATCGTTGAGTAATACTCCAAAAAAGAACCGGAAAATTGTCCGTTTGCCAATCGTTCAAAATATACTTGGGGAGGAACAATTAATAGCATGCCAACACCTAAGGGAATACCCAGACGTAGATAGCGTTCCAAATTAAATTTCCAGACACTTCTTTTGCCCAAGGCATAGTATGTGCCCATCCCGGAAATAACAAATAGAATAGGTAAACGCCATTGGTTGAGAAATATCATGGGCCACCGCAACCAATCATACAGTACACTATTTTTGACATGCCATCCCCATGGAACAAAGAACATGCCCACATGATAGAAAATAAGTAGTGCAAAAACAATTACTCTGAGCCAATCTAGATCGTACCGCCTGATGTGATTTTTCATGATGAATAAACTTTGGGCAAAGATTGGGGATGCCTTTGAAAAGTATCCGATTTTTACGGGACGATACGTCTTGAATTGTAATTCTGGAGAAAAAAACCTAGGTTTTTTGTTTTAAGAAAGCAGAAGGAGAATGCCCTGTGTGCTTTTTAAAGGCATTGTAAAATGCTGATTTTGAGCTAAATCCAACTAAATTGCCTATAGCTTCAATCGTCAAGTTAGAAAAAGAAGAGTCTCGCAGTCTTTCCTTGGCACTGTTTACTCTTTTTTGATTTAGATAGTCATTAAAATTGAATCCGGTTTCCATATTAATGGATCTGGAAAGGGAATTTGGACTGATTTCCAGTTTTTCGGATAAATCTTTTAGTGATGAGTTTTGATTCAAAAAGTAATCGTGCTCGGAAACATAAGCTTCTATATCTTGAAACGACAGTGAATCACTGGGGAGGGTCTCGTACTTATCCGCAATCCATGAATTTTCAAAAAATCTGGATTCCGATAAAACAAAGAAAGAACTCATAAAGGCTATTGCCCCTACAAAAATGACAATGAAATGATCACCACCATCATCCTCATATTGCAAGTAGACTGTAAAAACTATCGCCAACAATAGGATCAGTAACAAGATTGTGTTCTTGGTAAACACATACTTATCTATCTTGATTTTTTGGGTGGGTAATTTCTTCTGTTTTTTTCTTTTGTATACGATTATCCCACTGAGAATCAGGTAAAATGCGAAACTTATGAGCATAATCCAGCGGAATTCATCTTTGACCCACTGATATTCATAGGTAACCGAATCCGGAACTGCCACCATGGGAATGTTATCATGATATGCATCTAAATATGCATTTAATTTTACCGAAATTGGATTAAGAAAGTACCCCATTTGAGAGACAAAATAGAGTAAGGGAACCAGAAAGTGTACCCAGTGCTTTTTAAAGGTAATGGGTTTTCTTTTCAATAGGGAATACACAAAAAAATAGATGGTTGGTGCAATTAACAGCACAAAAACTTCTGTGGAATCATTGAAGTGTATCAAATATTTAATGAGCCCTGTATAACATAAAAGGGTGTCGGTGCATACCAGAGCTTGAAACAGCAAAGACCACCCAAATATTCGTATGGCCGAATTTTTTTTGGAACGGATAAAAATGACCAATCCCAAAAAATAGGCTTGGACAACACCCAAAAACATAATATACGAAGCAAGATTATGTCGAATGGGGATTTGATCTATAATGTGCTGAATAGTATCCATCTCACTTTTCGATGTAGTCCTTCAGTTTTTCAGGACCCTCTAATAAAACCCGAACAATCTGGAGTGTTCCATCTTCTTTGGTGGAAATATGCCACTTAATCAAAGAAATCTCTCCATTTTCGATTTCAATTCCGGTAACACTTCGAGGGTGAACACAACTTCCGTCATTAAAAAAAGGGATTTGGCCTGGTTCTGGAAATCTTGGTCTATGCGTGTGCCCCGCAATGGTTATTCTAAGGTTATTTTTCAGAATCCATTTTTTTATTCGCTTTTCAATTCGAATAAGTTCTTTATAGTTTTTAGCAGGACTAGTAGGGTCTGCAATTCCAACAACTTGTAATGGTTTCCATAGAATTCGCACTAAAAAACGTCCAATTCGCCAGCAAACATAGTTCCACCAATCAGCTTGATGACCGTGGGTACAAAATAATTCTTGCTGAGTATCTTTATGTTTTAAGATAAGTGCTTCATTATAAGTAATTCCCTGGAAAAGCTCTTTGTCGGTATCTTCTATAGGTTCAAAATAACTCGACAGATGCTTATCAACATAGGACTTTTGCCTATAAACCATATCATGGTTCCCCCATACCATATGGAGTTTATTTTCCAAATGGAATTTTCGCAATAATTGAAAGACATTCTTATGAGCTTCAAATATGGATTCGAAGTGTAAATTTTCCCAAAGCTCATCACCATCACCAAGCTCACAATACTGAAAATCATTCCTATAATAATGACTCAGTGCATGAAAATAAATATTACGGTTGTTCGCAAAATCATCGGCAAAACTGTTGTCGCCCCTATGACAATCACTGAAGAAAATAAATTTCGAATCGTCATCAAAAAGGATGGTTTTTGCCTTTTGGTACGCTCTATCTAACCTGAAACTGGAGGACATGGAACAATTTTTACTAAATATCCAAAAAATGCCAACAAATCCATAAGGATTCCCTTAACAACTGCGCATTTTTTCTTTTTGTAACTTTACAAGCTCAACCTCGACTAAGATTGTATGGAGCAGAATTACCAGGCAGAGAGTCCCATGTTGCATCTGGTTAGTTTCAACAAGTTGTTGCAACACTACGATGAACAACTAAAAGGCAAGGACAAATATCTAGCTGAAAGAGCTAAGTATATACTTGATGCACAAGCGCCGTACCCTGAACTCAGGGAGGGCTTCAGTGATCATAAACTATTGCATAAGCACAAGGATGTAATCGGCATTATTTTGGCCGATACGTTTTCACCTGTACTTACAAAAAATGAGATCAAAACGGTTTCCGTTCCGTATGAGAATTTATTCTTTAATTCTTCTGAACGTTTTCAAAGTATATTAAAAAATGCGGGTGAAGGGTTTGAACTTCAAATCCGCAATATGCCCCAGAATGTTGATTACATTATGAGGTGTACCGTGGTGTTGAGCTTTTACTACGGATTTAAACTGGATTTTAAAAGGCCATTGTTTTATGACATTCCAGATGCCAATGGTGTAATGCGGCATTATAGAATTCTTTACAATGCTGACTTTATGGAGATTGTTCCAACCGAAAAAGCGAAGGAACTTTCTCAAACAGATGTTGATGAACTACTTGAGAATTTTGACAATCTTGATCTTTGGAAAGAGAAGATTCCACCGAATAGTTTCATCTCAA
This sequence comes from Flagellimonas rhodophyticola, assembly GCF_049332665.1. Classification (NCBI taxonomy): domain Bacteria; kingdom Pseudomonadati; phylum Bacteroidota; class Flavobacteriia; order Flavobacteriales; family Flavobacteriaceae; genus Flagellimonas; species Flagellimonas rhodophyticola. The sequence continues at coordinate 1,082,095 of NZ_CP186326.1, forward strand.
AAGGATTTGTGATTTCAAATATGTTCGATGTTACCGCTGAACATTCCATCTCGGAAATTAAGTCCACCTTAATTGGAAGCAATAAAAGGGCGAATGAGAACTTTATGGACAGCTTTCAGGAAACCTTTAGGTCGCTTTTCAATCTCAGAAAAATAAATGTTGGTTTTTCAGGCTATGATTCCAATACCAATAGGTTTCTTAAAATATATGGAAAGGGAATAGAAAGTTATATCCTTAAAGGAAAGGATATGGAGTCGTGTGATCATATGTTATGCAGTTATTCGCACGAAAAGCTATTTAAGGAGAACACCTACTTTGCCATCTCCAATGTGGAAAAATATTTTAAAAGATCAAAGGGTGAACAGCCCTATAAAAACCTCCATGAGCAAGGGATAAAAAGTGCCATTTTAGCTCCCATAGCTAGTGATGGTAATTTATTGGGTGTTTTGGAGCTGGTATCTAACACCATCAACGAGTTGAACAGTATCAATGCCAATAAATTGGAAGATGTGATGCCGTTTATCGTTTCTGCAGTGCTTCGATCTATTGAAGAAGAAGAAAACCTGATCGATGCCATTATTCAGCATGAATGTACCACGGTACACTCCTCGGTGTATTGGAAATTCCAAGAAGAGGCCAAACGATTTATGGGTGATGAACTTGTAGGAAACCATCCTGTTTTTAAGGAAATCGTTTTCAAAGATGTATATCCGCTATACGGTCAAATTGATATCAAGGAGTCTTCGAAACAAAGAAACCTCTCGATTCAAAGGGACCTTATGATTCAGCTTTCTGAAATAATGGGAGTTTTGGATGTAGCGTTTAAAAAATTCAAGTTGCCCATTTATGAAGAACTCATGTTTAGGGTGAACACGTATCTTGAGGAGGTAAAAGAAGCATTATACACTCACACTGAACAAGCCATATTTGATTTTGTCAAAGAAGAAATAGCTCCCGTTTTCAAGCATTTAAAAGGGGAGAATGAAGAAATATCAATGTTGGTCGATGCTTATGAAGATCAAATAGACGAGAGTACCGAATCCTATTATGACCATCGCCGTAATTACGATAATAGTGTAATGGAGGCCAATATGGAATTGGCAGCCTTATTGGACAAAAAACAAGTAGATGCCCAAGAGATGTTCCCGCATTATTTTGAGCGTTACAAAACGGATGGGGTGGAACATAATATGTACATCGGAAGTTCTATTGCCAATGATAGAAACTTTGATGAACTTTATCTGAGCAATCTTCGATTATGGCAATTGCAGGTTATGTGCGATATGGAAAACAAGTACTACGCGCTAAAGCCTAAGTTGCCTGTAAAATTGGATGTTGCCTCCCTGATTTTAGTGTACAGTACATCATTGGCCATTCGTTTTAGAATGGATGAAAAGAGATTTGATGTTGATGGTACATACAACGCCAGATATGAGATTATCAAAAAGCGTATTGATAAGTCCTATATCAAGGGAACCAATGAACGTTTGACACAAAAAGGGAAATTGGCCATTGTCTATAGTCAAAGAAAGGACGAGAAGGAGTATATGCGCTATATCAAATTCCTAAAATCCAAAGGTTACTTTACCAACAATATCGAAATTGTAGAATTGGAAGGATTGCAAGGGGTAACCGGGTTGAAAGCCATTAGAGCTGAGATTCTCTATACGAAGGATAAGGACACCAAGTCTGAACGTACCTATACATATGAAGATTTGATGGAAGAACTTAAGTCTTAGTTTTACAAACGACCTGTTCCGCCTAAGAAGTTGAATGCTATTGCGAAAGCAATGACCGATATCACAATACCTACTATAAAAATGGTATAGGTTAACCGAAGTATTTTGTATTTTCGATTGAGCACAAGCCCCAAAAAGTACAAGTCCTTTGTCAGGGATGAATAAATGTATTGGTTGTCTTTTACCAATTCTTTTATGGCCCATTCATAATCGCCAAGGCTCATTTTATGGAAATTTCCAAAGAATAAGAGATTCACTTTTTTGTTTTCCACGTCTTGTTTGGTAAACTGTCCGCTGGTAACATTCGGCCTGGTCGCCAATACCGCCAAAACCATGGAAATCACACTAAAGGTGATAAAAATTCCAGTGGGCCAAATTAAATAAGCGTTAGATGGATTATCAAGCTTTGGAATAAGGTTCGATAGAGCCACTGAGATGATAATCGCATTTACGGAAAGTAAGATATTCGCTTTGGTATCCGCAATATCACTAAGGGTCAAATGATTTTTTAAGGTGACCCTGAACAAAGTCTGAATACCTCGGTCAGGACTTTCGCTTTTGTATTTGGCCTTAAGAGCCTCTTTTTTGGCGATTTCCTTCTCTGTCTTTTTTTCCTTTAATAGCTGTTTTAGATTTCGTTCTTTACCCTCTTCCCAATTCTCTTTGGCATAAGCTGTATAGAACTGATGCTCGTTCCGGAACATTTTAATGTTTGCATCCCTCCATTCTTTATTGGAATAATTGGCAATTCCGAGCAATTCTAGTTCTTCTTTTAAAAAATCTGTAGTTTCCCAATAGCTCTTTTGTGCAAAATGCGAGGCATCAGCATCCCGAATGATCTCTTGATGCAAATTTTCAGGCGCATGATAGCGCTTAGTAGCCATAATATTACTGCTGATTTCCTCAATACCTTTTGCATCATACGCGTTTTCCTTTAGAAAATTAGTGGCGATTTCACAGCTTGTTTCCTCATGATTTTCAACCCCTTTGGTATAGCCCGTATCGTGGAACCAGGCTGCCAGTAGTAGCTTTTCCTCTTCCTCGGTCCCCAAATTATAGAAATTGAGCAATTCTTTAGTACTTTTAACTACACGCTGGGTATGTCGCAAATTGTGGTATAGGAATTTTGGGTCCAATTTTTGTTCCAAAATTTCGGAGACAAAATGTTCAGTTTTTTCTAAAATTTCCGACATAACAGTACTTTGAATTCTCCAAAATACGAAATTTTGGAATCAACTTCTGAGATATGAAAAAACATTACTTGGTTCTCCTTTTAGTGGCCTTGGTAACTAGTTGCGCAACATACGAAGCAAAGTATGCTGCTCCGTTCAATAAAGCTGATGTTTCCCAGGATAAAGAAATTGAACATACCTTTTATTTAATTGGTGATGCTGGGAAATCACCTACTGGTGATTTGAACTCGACCTTAAAACGATTTAAAGATAGATTGCAACAAGCAAGCGGGAACAGTACAGTACTTTTTCTAGGAGATAACATCTATCCAGCGGGGTTTCCAGATAAGAGCGCTGATCCATCTGGACATGCTTTAGCGAAGAATCATTTAGATGCGCAGTTGAACACTGTGGAGGGGTTCAAAGGACAAACGATTTTCATTCCGGGTAATCATGATTGGTATAGTAATGGACTTAAAGGATTAGAACGACAAGAAAAATACATACAACAAGCACTGGATAGCAAAGATGTTTTCTTACCAGACAATGGCTGTCCAATTGAAAAGATTGAGGTGAGCGATAATATTTTGGTGATAGCTATCGACACCGAATGGTATTTGACCAACTGGGACCGACATCCAACAATGAATGATGATTGTGAAATCAAAGATCGCGGTAGATTATTCGAAGAAGTGGAGAGTCTTATCAAGAAGAATGTTGATAAAACCACCATTATTGCCATGCACCATCCCATGTTTACCTATGGGTCGCATGGAGGATATTTTTCGTTTAAAGAGCATATGAATCCAAGCGGCAAAGGGTTTCCGCTTCCTGGAATTAGTTCTCTGGCCAATTTGTTGAGAAAGACCTCCGGAGCGTCAACAACCGATGTGTACAACAAAATGTACAATCATTTAAAGAATAGGATAATCACCTTGTCTCAATATTCCGATAAGGTAGTCTTTGTTTCAGGGCACGAACATTCCTTGCAATATATCGAGGAAAAGGGAATTCCACAGATTGTAAGCGGTTCAGGGGCCAATACAGGAGCGACCAGATTGTTGAATGGCAGTAAATTTTCTACTGGGAAAATGGGCTATGCCGTTTTGAATGTATATACCGACGGGTCGTCCAAAGTTGACTTTTATGGAGCTGGAGAAACACCAGAAGAGCTTTTGTATCAAACAGAAGTACTTCCTCCAAACCCTTCTACGGAAAGTGCATCATATAAGAGTGATTTCCCAGCATTTAAAGCAGCATCCATCTATAATGATGAGGAAATTGATAAAAGTGGATTTCATAAATGGCTTTGGGGAGAGCGATATCGAAAATACTATGCAACAAAAGTAAAGGCACAAGTTGTACGATTGGATACTCTCTACGGAGGACTTTCCGTGGTTAGAAAAGGTGGCGGAAACCAATCCAATTCTTTGCGGTTAAAAGATAATGATGGTAAGCAATATGTGATGCGTGATTTGCGCAAGAGCGTCGAACGCTATTTACAGGCCATTGCCTTTCAAGAACGATTTGTTATCGGTCAATTCGATGACACCTATACGGAAAAATTACTATTGGATTTATACACCGGAGCGCATCCATATGCCCCTTTTACCGTTGGTGAGCTTTCGGACGCCGCTGAGTTATTTCATACCAATCCGAAGTTATTTTATGTGCCCAAGCAATCCGTTTTAGGGGATTTCAATGCTGATTTTGGAGGGGGATTGTACATGATAGAAGAGCATGTTTCTGATGGACATTCGGATTTGGAAAGTTTTGGAAAGACAGACAAAATTGAAAGTACTTATGATTTCATTCAAAAACTTAGAAAGGACGAAAAATACAGTTTGGATGGAGTTACCTACGCAAGAGCAAGACTGTTTGATATGCTGATAGGGGACTGGGACCGTCATGTGGATCAGTGGCGTTGGGCAGAATTTGATGGTGAAGATGGCAGAAAAATCTACAAACCTATCCCAAGGGATAGAGATCAGGCTTACTCGATTTGGGGTGATGGTTTTATAATGGGCCTTGGCTCAAAAGCCGTACCATCGCTTCGAATTTTTGAAGGGTTTCATGAAGAAATCAAAAGCGTAAAAGGATTTACTTCTTCCCCTAGGACTTTTGCGTTGGATATGGCCCTACTGTCTGAAACTGATTTGGAAACATGGGAAGAACAAGCCAAATTTCTACAACAAAATATCACCGAAGCCGTAATTGATGAAGCATTATTGAATTTTCCAGAAGAGGTGCGTGATGAGACCATAGACAAAATAAAAAAGATCCTCTTGGCGCGAAAAAGAAACCTTGTTGGTACAGCACAGGAATATTTTAGGGTAATCAATAAATACAGTGTGGTCACTGGTACAGATAAGGATGATTACTTCAATATAACTTCGGCGCCAAATGGAGATTTGGAAGTTAAAGGCTACCGCATAAAAGATGGAGAAAAGGAGGATCTCTTTTTTAATAAGACCTACAGACCAGAGTTCACTAAAGAAGTTTGGGTTTATGGTTTGGATGATGACGATGTTTTCGATGTCAATACCAAAACATCGAAAATCAAGGTTCGAATCGTTGGTGGACAGAATAACGATGTCTATAAAATTGATGAAAAGTCCAAAAAGGTGCATACCTATGACTTTAAATCCAAAAAGAACACCTACGACGAGGCTTTCGGTGGAAGAGTGCATCAAATCAACGACTATGACACCAATACCTATGAATTTCTTAAAATAAAGGCCAGCAACAATCAATTTTTGCCAACCATAGGTTTTAACCCAGATGATGGCTTTAGGCTTGGGTTTACAAATACCTATACGTTTAATGGTTTTAGGCAAAATCCGTTTACACAACAGCATGTTATCAATGCGGCATACTATTTTGCTACGAATGGTTTTGATTTGGGCTATAATGGTGAGTTCGCCGATGTGTTCGAGGGTGTAAACCTAGAATTGGACGTGAGATTTACAAGTCCAAATTTTGCCATCAATTTCTTCGGTTTTGGAAATGAAACTGAAAATAATGACGATGATGAACCTCTAGGGCTTGATTTTAATAGAGTAAAGCTTGAAACCATAAAAATTGCTCCGTCATTGGTTTGGAGAGGACGTTTGGGTTCAAAAGTAAGATTAGGAGTTTCCTACGAGGATATTGAGGTCGAAGAGACCGAAGACCGGTTTATCAACCAGTTTTTTGTTGCGAACGGGGAAGAAAACGAACAGAGTTTCTTTGGTTTGGATGCAGAATATTCTTATTCCAATACCGATAATGAGGCGTTCCCTACTATGGGGATGAGTTTTTCATTGCATGGTGGATATAAGATGAATCTAGACGATTCCGATAGGGCGTTTGGGTATATCATACCAAGCCTGTCCATAGACCATAAATTATGCTCCAATGGAAAATTGGTTTTGGCCACAAAGCTAAAAGGGCATTTGAATATTGGTGATGATTTTGAATTTTATCAAGGTGCAAGTATTGGGGCCAACAATGGGTTAAGGGGGTTCCGATTTGAACGTTTCACCGGAAAGTCGGCCTTTTATCAAAATACAGATTTACGCCTAAGCTTTAGAAATAGACAAACGGGATTATTGCCAGTTACCCCTGGTATTTATGGCGGCTTTGACTATGGACGTGTATGGTTCCCTGGTGATGATTCGGATAAATGGCACAACTCCTACGGAGGTGGTTTCTTTTTAAATGGAGCCGACATTCTTTCCGCAAACTTTGGGTTGTTCAGCAGCTCCGATGGCATGCGATTTGCCTTTGGGGTCGGTTTTGGGTTTTAACCAAAGAATTCCCGAACTTCAATTATCAGTCGTTATAGCAAATTAAAATGAGCAATATCTTAGTGTTTGTGCAATGGTTGAAAAAACTGAACCAAATTGACAACATTTTGAACCATTTGTAAAACAATAACCAACTTCCAAAAGTTATTTTTCAATAAAAAAATAAATGGTACAGGATTACAAAACCATCGATTTATTTGGCAAATTGCTTTTTGAAACTATTATTCTAAAACCGCCTTATAAAAAACCAAACCTTATGCCTAATGAGGCTTGTTTCTTATATATACTAAAAGGTGAATACGATTCTATTTCAGAAACTGAACGACTGCGGATTGAAGCAGAAGAATCACTTTTAATGAAGTGCGGTAACTACACCTGTAACATGTTACCCTCTAAAACCTCAGATACATATCAAGCGCTTGCAGTTCATTTTTATCCGGATATACTATTGAAAATCTATGAGAACAAACTTCCAGGTTTTCTAACACAAAAACTTCCTTTAGATATTGGAATGTCTAAACTTAATAGTGACATTCTAATAAGAAAATACATAGAAGGTATCTTATTTTATTTTCAAAACCCTGAATTGGTTACCGAGGAAATACTCATCCTAAAACTCAAGGAAATTATCTTGTTGTTAAATCAGACCAAAAATGCACCTGCTATTAGAAGTACTCTATCTAACCTGTTTCATCCAACATCGCATTCCTTCAGAGAAATTATAAAGGCGCATGTTTACGAGAATATCTCTTTGGAAGAATTGGCCATTTTAAACAATCAGAGCCTGTCTACCTTCAAAAGAGAATTTAAAAAGATATACAACACATCTCCAGCAACTTACCTTAGAGACAAAAAACTAGAACGCTCTGTAAAACTGCTGCTTTCATCCGATTTAAGAACAACAGACATCGCTTACGAATGTGGTTTTGGTAGTGTATCACATTTTTCAAAAACCTTTAAGGGCAAATATGGAATTTCGCCTACTATGTACAAACTGACCCAATTAGACAAATCTTTGAACTAATTGTAAAACACTTACTTCTCATCGGTTTTCATCTTTGCATCGGTAACAAAAAGATATATAAAGATGAAAACAATACTTATTACAGGATCCAGTAATGGATTTGGAAATTTAGCTGCATTAACACTCGCAAGAAAAGGTTACAATGTTTGGGCAACTATGCGGGACGTAAACGGAAAAAACAAGACGAAAAAAGAGGAATTCGAACGCATTGCAACGGAAGAAAATATTGCAATTACTGTGGCGGAATTAGATGTAACGAGTGAAAAATCTACGAATGATTTATTAGAAAGAATTCGCTCTGAGGAGCAGGACGGACTTGATGTATTAGTAAACAATGCTGGAGTGATGTACGTTGGTATTACTGAAGCGTATAGTTTAGAACAAGCTCAGGAGCAGTTTGATACGAACTTTTTTGGAATTATCCGTACCTCAAAGGCATTCCTACCTCTTTTAAAAAATTCTTCAGATGGATTAATTATTAATATTTCATCCTTAGCTGGACGATTGGTATTCCCTTATTTCGGAATTTATTGTGCCAGCAAATTTGCTTTGGAAGCTTACTCTGAAGCGCTTTCATACGAACTAAAACCTCTAGGAGTAGATGTTTCCATTATAGAGCCAGGTCCATATCCATCAGGATTATTATACAGTGGCCCCAAAGAAGACGACAACCATACTTTAGAAACTTATGGCGAAATGGCTTCTGTCCCAAAAGCGATGCTTCAAAATTTTGATCAATTCTACAAAAGTGATGCCTCTCCAAATCCCCAAGAGATTCCAGATGCAATTTTAAACCTAATAGAAACACAACCAGGAAATAGACCTATTCGAAAAGCAATAGGTATAGATTACGATACCAACGAGTTAAACAATAGAACTGGTTCTATTCAAGAAAGTCTAATTAAGGATGCTTTACAAATGGAGCATCTTCTCTAAACTAAATACATGAAATCTTTAACAATAATTACAAGCATTGCTTTAGGTGCACTCTTGTTTGTCTTGAGCACTTCTAATGCTAAAAACTCAAATACCAATACTGAACACACAGAAAAAATGGAAGCAAAAAATCAGGAAATAGTTAACGTGGCAGTGATATATATAAAAGATGGCGAAGAAGCTAGATTTGAAGAATACAAAAAGAAAGGTGGTGCTATTTTGGAAAAATATGGTGGAAAAATAGAACGCATCATTAAACCAACAATGTTAGCTGAAGGAGATTTAGAATTACCAAGCGAAATTCACTTTGCGAGGTATCCAAACATTGAAGTATTTAATAAATTCAATGAAGATTCAGAGTTTATTAAGATTAGAAACGAATATGCTATTCCGGCATTGAAAGACATTTCCATCTTTACAAGTAAGAATACCGATTTTGAATTTAAAAAAGAGATGGGTGATAAAAGTAAAACTTATGGAGTGGCCTTAATTTATTTTAATGAAGGAGAACAATATGTAAAGCAATTTGCAGAATATCATGACGATGTTTGTGCAATTATGCCTGAATTTGGAACACATTTCGAACGCTTCATTGCTCCTTTTCAATCAAAAGGTAGTATAGAACAACCTGACGAAATTCATCGTTTTTATTTCGACTCAATGGAAGGGTTACAACAAATGGGAACTGACGAACGAATGAAGGCTTTATTCCCTAAAAGGGATGCTTCTTTAAAAAATCTGTACTTTTTTATAGGGGAGGCCAGTTTATAAATTCTTAATACAAAATTGAAATAAGTTAGCTTACAACAATATGTAAAAGTAATAGCGGTTTGGGCATTAACTCAAGCCGCTATTTATTTAATTTGGATATCTGTAAACTAAGAAATGGTTGCTGCAAAACCACAACCATTCCTAAACTAGCCCGATAAGGGCATCTAATTTTTTTAGTCTTTACTCAAGGAAAATTACAAACTCGTTAATCAAGTTTATAAGAATATAGATTTCTTCCTTTGGTCTGGGATTGTTCATCTGCTATTAATAGCGTAGTGTTGTCCAAAAAGGCAATGGATTCCTGTTGGGTTCGGTGTTGTACATCAATAGTTTCAAGGGTTCCGTTGGTAAAATCATCCCCTGTAAAATCAGAAAATAACCAAATATAGCCGGAGCCCAACAAAGCAATTTTCTTGCCATCTGGTGAAATGTCAGCAGCGGTAATAGAACAGAATTTTTGGTTTGTACAAGATAAAAATTCCCCTACCAATTCGGCTTCATATGAACCTTCAATCGCCGGGATTTTATAGATCAATGCCTTTCCTGTATAGGGTCGTGTCCGATTTTTGGTGATGAGGTACAAAAAACCTTGTTTGTAAAAAAAGGCTTCGCAGTCGAACAATAACTTTGACTTCTTGGGCGGGAATTTTGTTTGCTCCGGATAGTGGAAAGATATCTTTACAGCTTCGATTTTGTCGCCAGGCTCGTTATCGGGATTGGGAATTTTGTAAATGGAAAGATTTTTCCGGTCGTTGTTGTTGTTTCCAAAGTTGCCAATATAAATGTTGCCCTTATCATCTTTGGCCAAATCTTCCCAATCGTTATTCTTGGCGTTTTTTACTTTAAATTCTTTGATCAACTGCCCTTTACGGTTAAGTGCGTAGATATGGTCCTTGTTTCCATTGTCTTCTATAATCCATAAGGTTGTGGCATTATTGGTAACCATTCCGGATATCTCACTTAATTTGGAAGGGATTTTACCTTCAAATTTCAAATCACCATACCATGGTTTTTGAGCACAGGCCTGCGCAAAAAGAAGGAACAATATGGGCACAAGCCTATTCATTGCTATCTTTTATCGGCATATAAATTTCAGCTTTCCATTGCAATGCATCGCCACCAAAATTGGGATTGTTGTAGAAGATTTCGATAGGAGTCGGTTCAAGCTCAATGTTGTTCGCTTTGGCATAATCTAAAAGTGCATACCAGGCACGGTCAGAGGTAATATAGTTACCGTTGTATTCAGCTTTTAAGGCCCTTTTAGAGAATAAACGTTTGTATTGGATTTCGGTATTCATAGGCAACCTTTCGGAGCGAATGATTGGTTGGCCAAAATTATATTGAATACTATCGTTTTCCATATCCCATTTGGTGACGTGAACGATGGGATTTCCATCTAGTTGCACTTCATTTTGTATTAGGGTATGGGTGATATAGTTCAAATTTTCCATCATTCCACCAGCTTTTTGAAATTGGGTAACTTTTACTGGAATATATGCCAGATACTTGGTCGGAATTTCTTCTTCTCCTAGGATGGTAACTTTGAAATTTTTGGTATGGTCGTTAAGGTTTTCCATAAAATCAAGAACCGTTTTTCTTGAGCGTTTTTCAAAATCGGTATCAGAAAAAGGGACTTTTATTTTATTTGATATGCTATGGTTTTCATCATGGATGCTCACTTTTACTTTTGAAGTAGAATCTGTAAGAGCTTGAATTTCCCAATCATAAATGTGAATGGAATCGCCAAATTTCACCTTTTGTCTTAGATTGAAAATGTTGTCTCCTTCTTGGGATACCGGTACTATGGTATCCAAAGTTTGATCCCAGAGTTTAATTGTTTGATTGATAGCTCCCGGAAAGGTTTTCGCTTCAAATCGAATAATATAATCGGAAGGTTTGATGAATAGATACCAGAGTAAGGCGATTGCCAAAATTGCCGAAATACCCAAAAGAACTTTTTTCATACCACTAAACTTGACTTTAAAGTAATACTGATTTTAATTCATGTCAAGGTTGTCCACAACAAACTGACCTAATGACCGACCTTGGTTTACGCCAATCTCAACAGCGGCCCTGTAGTGGATTCCACCATACATTCTGCTTATAGCGGCCTCGTCAGCCGCGGCTTTAAATGATTTGAACGATCGAACAGGTAAACCATAAGGGACTTCAGTATCATCATCAAACTCAAAATTGTCACCAAAAACACTAGTTAAGGCCATTGCAGCGGCTCCTGATGCCACACTATGTCCACTGGTGTATTCAGGGAACGGAGGTGTTTGCAATACCGGCTCCCAACTATCGTCTATATGTTCGTTGATTAGGGTCTCGGGGCGGATAAGATTACTTCTATACTTTTCATCCCAGCAACTAATAAAAGCATCGGCAATGGCAATGGAAGTCTTTGTATATGCATATACGGTTTTTGCAAAATCGGAATTGGTCTTTCTAGCTGCGATTTTGGTAATGCCAATCCAATGGGCGCCGGGGGTAATCTTCTTGGTAGCGAACATTAAATGACCTCTGGTAACTGAAACGTATGGATTGCAATCCCAGAATTTGGCAATTTCTATTTCTTCGGATTCATCACCTTTTCCGGTAATTTCATTGCTAATATCATATACTTCGACGACCTCTTTATAAAAATCTGAGTCCTTGTCCATCGAAAAGGGTGGTGGTGGCGATGGCTTGAATTGGTTCGATGAGTCAATCACGAACGGTCTTATTTTACTCCAATGTGGTTCAATGCCATCCATATAGGAAGGAGGCGTTGGCTGCCATCTTGATGGGTCTTCAGAGTCAACCGTAAACTTAGGCATAGTTCGAGTTTGTTTGTAATTGTCCTTATCCATCCAAGTGGCAATATGGTCTGCAACTTTCAATCCATAGTTTTTGGAAGCTTCGAATTCAGCAGTGTTTTGTTCTTCCCATTTATGATAAAGACTATCACGGAAAGTTTCAATACGATCTTCCGAAAAAATAAGACGCTTGCTCAAATCGATATGGGCAATAAGCGCTGCTAAATCCCAATTGATATTTTCTACATTTTCAGGTTGAGGAATAGGCGATAAATCGGTGACTTGACCTTGAAGCGGTTTGTAATTGTCATTTTTCAAAGCCAAAATTTCATATGCCGCTACATTTGGGTATGCATAAATACGGCTGGCCACTGGAGGCGAAAAAATATCGTGGATCATCACTTGGGTCACTTTGTCCACCGAACTGTGATAATCTTCTGAAGATATAACAATGGGTTCCTGTTTTTTACTGCAGGAGAAACATAGTAGTGCAATAATAAGCAGTGTTCCTGTACTTTTTTTCATAACCAATTTACTTTAGTTGTTGAGTTGATATAATTGGGCTTTATCGTTATTAAAAATGGCAAGTAGGTACTTTTTATCCTGAAAAGGGAGAATGCCTAAATGGCGCAGGGATTTTTGATTAAAATCTAGGCCAAGGCGATTGCCCAAAATTACATTATTTTCATTTTTTATCAATGCTCCAGGAAAACTGTCGAACCTGCCGTGGTAAGGTTTTACTCCAAAATAGTTACCCCCGGCTAACACTTCCATATGGCCATCATTGTCAAAATCATATGAAAGAAAAGCCATAATTGGTGAAACCTGCAATTCAAAAGAAAATGGCACAAAAACAAACGTCCCGTTTTCATTTTTCAAATACCCTGAACGAATTTCTGTTACGGATAAAGTTTTAGCGTTTGCGATTGCTTCCTCTTCCAAAACCTCATCAATACTTTTACCTGCAAATGACGTATAGCTGTTGAATTTTTTTCTTAACGAGACCATTTGAGAGGCCAAATCATCTAAATCATGAATGGGATATTCCTTCCCATTTTTGTTAAGGACGATAATGGTTTCTGTACTGCCATTGTCATCAAAATCGGAGAAGTACATTTTTAAAGGGTTCTCTGTGGTTGCTACAAATTTTGAATTTTGCCCCCAGTTGCCCAACAGATAATCATCGTCACCATCCTGATCAATGTCGAAAGGTTCAATGGCTTGCCATAAGCCATTCAGGTCAAGAGAATTTGCTTCTGTAAAGGTTCCATTCGAATTTTTGAAAAAACGTGGTGACATCCATTCCCCTACAACAATGAGGTCCTTAGTGCCATCAGTATCAAAATCATGCCATAAAGCGTCGGTAACCATTCCGCTGTTGCTAGCAACAAAACCATCCACAATTGAAAATACTCCTTCATTATTGTTCAACAAATAGGAGGTAGGGGCTTCACCAAATTTGGTGGTAATCATGTGGTTTCCGACAAAAACGTCCATATCTCCATCCTGATCATAATCATAGGGCTTTATGACGCTTGCATTTTCAAAATATTGGGGAAGTTCATTCTTGATATATGCTAAATCATCCTGAATGAAATAATCGTCGATCAAAGGTTTAGACTGTCCAAAGAAATCAGCACCTCCGCTTCCTAAAATCAAATCGTTTCTTTCGTCGCCATTGAAGTCGGCAATTACCGCACTTATGTTTTCTTTGATGGAATCTTGGCGGATTTGAGGAAAATTATGCACTACAAAAGCAGAATCTTGTTGTATGTAGGTCTTGGAAGGAATAAACTTGGAACCTCCCAAGAAAATGTCTTCTTTTCCGTCATTATTTAAGTCTCCGATGGCCATCGCAGGACCTCTATCCGAAGCCTTATACGGAATCAATTTCTCGCGGTTAAAATCGACATAGTTATCCTCTTTGTGCACAAAATCAATGCCTAGGGCATTATCTACTTTTTTGAAAAGTGAAGGAGCCTTGAGTTTTGAGGCATCATAATTATATGGCTTTGTATTCTCCGGTGAAATCGTGAGGGTTTGGTTTGTATTGATATCCTTTAGAACCTGGTAGGTGCGATTTGGCCAAACAACTTTTAGAGAATCCACCTTTATTGTGGAACCAAACCCAAAATGGACCAAAGGCTCGGAAGAAGCTTGAAACCCCCTGCTCAGGTATAATTCTTTAAACTGTAAACTACCGTTGGCATATGCATAGACCTTGGTTCCTATTCCAAATTTATTCGGATTACCGTAATCAAACCGAATTTTTAAATAGTTGGATTTTTCGTTGGTCTTGTTGATATAAAGTGATGCTGGACTGTTTAGGTTTGAAGTGACCACATCAATATCGCCATCATTGTCAAAATCGCCTAGCGCCGTAGCCCCAGATATCAACGTATCGTTGGAGATCCATTGACCGGTCATATCTTCAAAAGCCAAATTTGGTTTACCCTTGAATGCGTAGTTATGGGTTGCCCCGGTTGGCATCATGTTAAGAGCAGCTTGATCTACCAATTTTGTGTTGTTGACCTTGCTCTGTATCTGGTCGCTGGATAGGAAATTGATAAAGTCCAAGTCATTAGGGCGCTTTGGAATACCGTTGGATATGAAAAGGTCCTGCTCCCCATCTTGGTCGTAATCTGCAAAAAGCGCACTCCAACTCCAATCTGTTGCAGCAACTCCACTCATCAAGGCAGTTTCCATGTAATTTCCATCTGTTTGGTTCACATAGAGCATATTGCGCGTGAACTGGTAGTGATAACCGTATTGCTCAATACGCAATTTTTGCGTCTGGATATTGTCATCTCCTTCCGAAGATTTCAATGGAATTTCATCCTCTGGCAACATGTCTAGGGATATCATATCAGGAAGTCCATCATGATTAATATCCGCAACGTCATTACCCATGGAAAATCTACTGATATGTCCAAAATGTTCCTTTAGACTTTCACTAAAGGTTCCATCTCCATTGTTGAGATAGTAATAATCATCTTCGTGAAAATCGTTGCCAACATAAATGTCGGGATAACCATCTTGGTTGAAATCGGAAATGGCTACACCAAGTCCATATCCATTGATTCCGCCATAAATACCTGCTTCCTCACTGACTTCGGTGAATTTTCCATTATCATTTCTCAACAACTTATCTCCTGTCTGATAATTCCTTTTGAGACGAAGCTCTGCTTTGCCATAAGAATCTTGTGTGTGTACCGCGTGATTGAGCAAGTAAAGGTCCAAGTCACCATCTAAATCATAATCTAAAAAAGCTGCTGAAGAACTGTAGGAATCAAAGTCAAGTCCATATTTGACAGCACTTTCGGTAAAAGTTATTTCTCCATCAACCTTGGAAGGACCATTATTGATAAATAGTTCATTATACCCATTAAAGCCATTGACACCGACAACTGCGCAGACATAAATATCCAAAAGTCCATCCCCGTTTACATCGCCCATGATCGCTCCGGTATTCCAGGTGCTATTACCTTCAACTCCGGCGGCTTCTGAGATATCTTCAAATTGAAGATTCCCTTTGTTGAGGTAAAGTTTGTTCTTTACTTGGTTACCAGAAAAGAAGATATCTGGCAAGTCATCTCCGTTTATATCACCAACAGCAACTCCTCCGCCATTGTAAAAGTAGAGATAGTCCAGAATATTGAGTTCGTCGGACTCCGTAATGGTGTTTTCAAAGCTGACCCCTGTTTCCTTGGGTGATGGATTATCAAATAACGAATTACTATTGGTACATCCTATCACTAAAACAAGAGCTGTAAAAAAACCTAATAATCTATTCATCCAATGCAAAAATCTTTGGTTTTTCATCGTTAATGGCGGCTACAAGATATCTTTTACCGCTTTTATCCTTGAATTGTTTCAGATGCTTTACTTCATCGCGAATCAAAAACCCACTTTGGTCATAATTCTGCCAATCAAAATTCAATTTACCATCTCCCAATAACACATTGCCATATCCGGCATCTAAACGGGAAAACTGAGGTTTAAATTCGAAATTATTACCTGCCATTATCAAGTCCATGTTTCCATCGTTATTGACATCAGCGCATGTGATTCCGCAAATGCACGAGAGTTGAACACGACTTGGAAGTCTTTTTATCGTAAAGTTCCCATTGCCCTCGTTTATGGCAATTACAGATCCTGAGTGGGTTACCTCTTTTACAATGGAACGTTCAATCACTTCCTTTGGAAAGAGTTCTTCTATGGTCCTTCTGGCGTAATCCGAAGCTTTTAGGTTTTGTTTCTTCAATGACACCAATTGCCCGGTCAATTCTTTCTTTTGATGTATAGGGTAATCGCCGCCATCATAGTTTTGCGTTACAATTTGTTCAATGGTGCCGTTGTCATCGAAATCGTTGATCCACATTTTCATGGGATTTCCTTCTTTTGGTGAGTAGTGGAGGTTTTCTCCCTGATTACCCAATATTAAATCATAGTCGCCATCATTATCCAAATCTGCTGCCTCTACAGTATTCCACCATCCACTGAGACTGTCCAAAGAAGAGTTTGATTTTGAAAGTCTGCGGCCAGAGTTCTTGTAAATTTTTGGAGTGCCCCATTCTGAAACGGTAACAAGATCTTCCTTTTCATCGCCATCAATATCGACCCAAAGAGAATTGGTAATCATACCCGCATCCTTTAAACCGTAACCCAGTCTTTCGGTGGCATCGATGAACTCACCATTACTTTGATTTTCTAAAAACAGGTGATCAGGGTCTAATCCATAAACTCCGACAATACTCCTTGAACCTATAAAAACATCGACATCTCCATCAGCATCAAAGTCGTTGGTGGAAATCGTGGAGACATTCTTAAAGGCGGAAGGCAAGGCCTCGCTTGACTTTTGAAACTTGCCCGAACCATCGTTCAAATAAAGTCTAGGTCTATATGTACGCTCTTTACCAACTTCGTTTCCGCCTGAACCTACAATAAGGTCCAAGTCCCCGTCGCCATCGGCATCGAAAAATGCAGCGGCTGTATCTTCAAAAGCGTTATCTTCTTGAAGCACACTTTGTATTGTTTTGGACAATTTTCCTTGTCCTTTGTGCGTGTATATCGCTCCGGATTGGCCTGCCGCACCACCGATAAAAACATCTTCATTTCCATCTCCATTAATATCTCCGACTGCTAATGATGGGCCTTCCTGGGAGACTTTCTTGTATATGAGTCCTTCATAATCGAAATCACTATAGGTATTTTCATCATGAGAGGTCAATGCGTTATTTTCCAACTCACGAATCAATGTGTTTTTGCCTTCCTCCTTGGGTGCATTGTATTTCTCCGTTGCCTCAACTTGTTTAAATTTCAATACTTGGTTGACATCGACATTGGTCAGTTTTTGGGTTTTATCATTAGGCCAAAGAATCCTTAGGGAATCTATTTTTTTGACCTCGCCTAAACCAATGGTCATCGTATAGTCCATAGAAGATTGGAAACCTCTGGAAGGAATCAACTCTTGATTTACAATATGGTCATCATAATAAAGAAAAGCGGTTGTTCCGACTGCAAAAGGATTGCTTCCTTCTCCTTCCAACTTTAATTGGATGTAGTTATGGTTTTTTTGTTCGTTGGTATTGTTACGATAGATAAATGTCTCGGTGTTGACATTGTTGATGACCAAATCCAAATCACCATCATTATCAAGGTCTCCGTAGGCTGCCCCATTTGATCTTGTTGGAAGATCAAAACCCCAATCTTTATTGGCGTTGTCAAAAGTAATATCCCCCTTGTTCCTGTAGGCGTAATTTGGTTGAGGTTTTATGGGCATTTTGACGATGATGGAATCTATAGATTCCTTTCGTCCGGTGAGTGCCATTTTTTGAATAATCTCGTTGGCAAAAAAGTCGACAAAATCGAGGTCGGTTAGATCGTGGTTGATTCCATTTGTGATAAAAATATCACGAAGTCCATCGTTATCCATGTCAAAAAGCAAACCTGCCCAACTCCAATCGGTGGCATCAACCCCACTATAATAGGCGACTTCTGAGAAGGAACCATTGCCATTGTTCAACTGCAATGTGTTTTGAATATATTGCTGGTAGAAATCCTTGCTTCGCTTTAACTCATAGATGTTATATCCTTCAAATTCCATGACCGATTTGACCCTTTGGTCCGGTTCGGGAAGCATATCGGTAATGAAAATATCGTTGTGTCCATCATTGTTGATGTCAGCAATATCAATCCCCATTGCGGAAAGACTCAAATGTTGGGTCCAATCTTTAATTTCTTCTCTAAACGTACCATCTTGATTATTGATGTAGAGGTAATCTCTTTCATAAAAATCGTTGGATACATAGATGTCTGGATATAAATCTTTGTTGATGTCAGTTACCAAAACCCCAAGGCCAAAACCAATCAGACTTCCGTAAATTCCGGCTTCTTCACTTACATCAACATATTTACCATTATCATTTCTCAATAACATATCGCCCACACCTCTAAAAATATGAGGTACGCCTTCCCAATCCTGTGCCCTAACTCCACGCTGTTCTGCGTAACCCAAACTGCTTACAGGAATGTTGCTATTGTTCAAGATGTAGGCATCTAAATCTCCATCTTTATCATAGTCAAAAAAGGATGCGTGGGTAGAAAATCCGGTTTCGGCGAGATTGTATTCACGAGCTTTTTCAGTGAAAGTTAGGTCCCCATTATTTATATAAAGATCGTTGTCATGGTTATTTCCTTCCAAATTTCCTGCATTACTGACATAGATATCCAAAAGTCCATCAGCGTTTATATCTACCATAACAACTCCCGTGGACCATGGCTTATTTCCGGTCACTCCCGCTTTCTCGGAAATGTCTTCAAACTGTAGATTGCCCTTGTTCAAATACAACTTATTGGGCTCCATATTACCGGTCAGGTAAATGTCCGGCAATCCGTCATTATTGATGTCACCGATAGCAACACCGCCCCCATTGTAGAAATTACGGTATTTGAAAATGTTGAAGTTCTTTTGATTTTCAACTGCATTGACAAAATCCACCCCAGTTTCTTCCGAAGGCATCAACGTAAATAGCGTTTCGGATTTTACTTCTGAGTCGGTCTCCTTTTCTTTTGAGTTGCAGGATGCTAAAATCAGCAACAAACAAAATATCTTCAAAATAGGTGTTCTCATTTCTTCATTGATTTTTTACCAAAAAAATAGGTGAATCGTTATTGCGTCCGACAACATAAGATGGTTTGCCGGCGATTGTAATTTTTTTCAAAGTTCTGACGGCCCCAAAAATATCGAAACCATCACTTTTCGACATGTTAAAGCCTCCGTTAGCGTTGTTTTGTAAAATTAATCCGTGAAAAGCGTCCAATCTACCCAACTGCGTGCTTATTTCATAATTATTCCCCACAATTAACAAATCGGGATATCCATCATCATTCACATCGTCAATTTCAATATCATAAATGGAAGATACCTGTGCCATTTTAGGTAAGATTCTCTTGCTGAAATTTCCTTGTCCGTCATTTTCAAAGTAGACACTGGCAAGCTCCAATATTTGTTTTTTTTCCGCTTTACCCAGTTTTTCTTTCCCAAATAGGTCTTGAATGGAAGCAGCGGCAAAATCTTTATAGGATAGAAAATTCTTGTTCAAGAAGGGCATCTGTTTGACCAGTTCATCTTTAGATGCAAATGGAGTTTCAATGCCTTTATGGAAATATGTGATTACAGGTTCTCTAGAGTCATTATCATCAAAATCAGCCAAATATAGAGTTATAGGGTGTTCCTTGGAGGCTTGAAATTTGGTATTGAGACCCCAATTCCCGCAAACCAAATCCAAATCACCATCCTTATCGAAATCAGTTACTTCTATAGTATTCCACCACCCTTGGGTGTTTTGTAATCCATTGTTTTTCCGAAGGCTCAGTTGTTTGCCATCGTTAAGAAATATGGAAACGGACATCCAATGACCTACGGCAATTAAATCGTTGTGACCGTTGGAGTCGATATCTATTGAAACCGCATCTTTGATATTCCCCAAAAGAGACAATTCAGGGATAATGTCTTGTGTGCTCTCCATGAAATTTCCTTGCCCATCGTTGCTAAACAAATACTGTCTTGGTGTTTTACCGTATTGACCAGGAACTTGATCAGATAAGATTAAAACATCTTGATCGCCATCGTTATCAAAGTCCATGGACAGCACTTTCGAGGCGTTGGTAGCTACCCCGGCAAACTGGTTTCCATCACGTTTAAAAACTCCATTATGGTTGAGATACAACCTGGGCTGTAAGGGTTTCCCATTTTTAAATTCATTACCCCCACTTACCACAATAAGATCAAGGAAATCATCTCCATTGGCATTGAAAAAAAGATGAGACGTATCTTCATTTAAGATGTTTTCTTGGAAAAAATCCAATTGCTGTTCATTAAACTCGCCAGCCTCATTTTGAATATACAATGCAGAACTTTGTCTTTTGGCGCCACTGATGAATAGATCGTCCAATCCATCGTTGTTCATATCGGCAACGGAAATGTCGGGACCTTCGTTGGAATTTGCGAAAGGAACCAAGGGTTCCCGGTCAAAATCCAAAGATGTTTTTTCATCATGCGCAAAATCAACCACGGAATCAAGTTTTGAGAACCTAAGGTTTGATGCTTTTTGTTGGGATTGGTAGAAGTTGGATTTGGCGTTGTGTTGATGGAGTTGTATTCTGTTTTCAACGGAAACATTGCGAAGTGTTTCATACCCTCCACCTGGCCAGATAACTTTGAGTGAATCCAAAATAGAATCCTTTCCAACACCTATGTGCATAGTTGGGTCAACTGCCGATAAATAACCCTTGGCGACATAGTTTTCTTGTGAAATTTGGTGGGATTTTGAGTAGACTAAAACTTTGGCGCCAATTCCGAAGGAGTTTTGAGCTCCACCATCGAACTCAATAGTTAGGGCCTTGTTTTTGGTACCAGTATTTTCAAGAACAAAGGCTTTCTCATCAACATTGTTTACTACAATGTCCAGATCTCCATCGTTATCCAGGTCAGCGTAAACAGTTCCATTACTAAATGATGTTTCCGTATCCAGCCAGTTTTCAGTAACATCTGAAAAAGTAAGGTCGCCATTGTTTTTAAAGAAGTAGTTGGCAATCTTTTTCTCGGGAATTTCAGTGGTCATTGCCATGTCCGAAGCCGACATGCCTTGCTCAATTCTTCTTTGAATATTGTCATTGGAAATGAAATTGATGAAATCCATGTCATTGGTCGCTCCCTTGATTCCATTGGATACAAAAACGTCTTTGTTTCCATCATTGTCATAATCAGCCAATAAGGCACCCCATGACCATTCTGTTGCTGCAAGCCCGCTCAAATTTGCGGTTTCGGCAAAATTTCCTCCATCCAAGTTAATATGCAAGGTGTTTTGCATGTATTGAGGGGCATATCCATTTTTTAGATAATGTTGATAAATGGGAAAGCCATATTCAAGGCCAGAAGTTTTATAGGTCTCAAGATTTTCAGGAAGCATATCCAGAGAAAGAATGTCCATTAAGCCATCATTGTTAACGTCGGCAATATCATTACCCATTGAAAAATGGGTTGTATGGCCCAATTTGTTTTCAGAACTGGAAACAACCTCTTTGAAAGTTCCATCTTGTTGGTTCAGATAGAGGTAATCGTTTTCGAAGAAATCATTTCCGATATAAATATCCGGATAACCATCATTATTGATATCACTAATCGAAAGTCCAAGGCCATAACCGCTTTTGCCTTGAAATATGCCTGCTTCAGCACTTACATCTACAAATTTGCCGTTGTCATTTCTAAATAGAACATCTCCAGAAAGTTGATCTAATTTCTTGCGCTGACTTCCTTTACCGTAGGTACGGTTGGGATAAACAGAATGGTTTAGAAGGTACATGTCCAAATCACCGTCCAGATCAAAATCAAAAAAAGCCGAATGTGTTGAAAAGCCTGAAAAATCAAGATTATAGGAAGCTGCATCTTCTTTAAAGGTGGGAATGCCATTTTCATCTATACCTTGATTGATGTACAAGAGATTGGCATCATCCAAATGTTTGTAATTGCCTACTTTGCAAACATAAATATCAAGAAGGCCATCATTATTAATATCCACATGGGTTGCACCGGTGGTCCATCCTGCGCTGTTTTGAATTTGTGCTTCCTTCGTAATTTTTTGAAATGTAAATCCGCCAGCATTCAAGTAAAGCTCATCGGAAACTTGATTGCCTGTAAAATAAAGATCGACTAAATCATCATTGTTGAAATCGCCCGCAACAACACCGGCTCCGTTATAGTAATACAGATAGGTTAAAATATTTAATTCAGGGGTTTCGGAAAGTTGATTGACGAAATCGATTGCGGTGTGTTCAGAAGGCAATTTTTTGAACTGTTTTTCCACTTTGTTTTGGCAAGAAATAGCGGAAAAAAGGAGTATAAAAACTGCAATCATCTTCCTTTTCATACATCTCTAAAATAGGCGTGCAATATAAGTAAACTTGGGGGAAGTTTAAAGCTTATTTGTGATGTTTAACGCCTAAAAAATGGCGTGTTGTTATAACGACAGAATCGCCTTTATTTTTGAAGCAATTTAATCGGTTTACAAAATAATCGAACTATATTTAAAGGTTACAATCAAACACAAATTAATTATGATAGGAGTACTTTCTTTTTTGGGCTTTACGGCGCTAGTTGGGCTCATCGCCTATTTGGCGACTCGAAGCACAAATGAAAATTCATCGGACGGATATTTTTTGGGGGGTAGGAGTTTAACGGCAGGAGTTATTGCTGGTTCTTTACTTTTGACCAACCTGTCCACGGAGCAAATTGTGGGCTTAAACGGTCAGGCCTATTCGGAAGGAATATTAGTTATGGCTTGGGAGACTTTGGCTGCTATAGCCATGGTGGTTACTGCCGTTTTTTTACTCCCTCGATATTTAAAAAGCGGTTTGACTACGGTTCCACAATTTTTACAAGACAGATATGATACTTCGACCAAAACGATTACGTCCATATTGTTTTTGACGGGTTATGTGGTTGTGCTTTTGCCCATTATACTGTACTCAGGATCTTTGGCAATAAGCACCATGTTTGATGTGTCTGGCATGTTGGGAGTTTCAGAGAAAACGGCTTTGATTTTATGTATTTGGGGTATAGGTATCATAGGATCGATCTATGCCGTTTTTGGAGGATTAAAAGCTGTAGCTGTTTCTGACACCATTAATGCCATTGGTCTTTTGATTGGTGGGATATTAATTCCAGTCTTTGGATTGATTGCAATCGGAGATGGTAGCATGTTTGCTGGAATAGATGTGCTTATTGAAGAGAATCCGGAAAAGTTTAATTCCATTGGAAATTCCGAGGCTTCAGTTCCATTCTCCACGATATTTACGGGAATGATGTTGGTTCAATTGTTCTATTGGGGCACAAATCAGCAAATTATTCAACGAGCTCTTGGTGCTAAAAATTTAAAAGAGGGACAGAAGGGATTGCTGTTAGGCTCCTTTATTAAGATTCTGGGTCCGCTAATAGTGGTATTGCCTGGTATTATAGCCTATCATATGTTTCAAGGAAACTTAGAAGTTCCTGATCAAGCGTATCCCGCGTTGGTAAACAAGGTGTTACCTGATTATTTGATTGGATTTTTTGCGGCTGTATTGTTTGGAGCTATACTTAGTTCATTCAATAGTGTTTTGAACAGTTCGGTGACGCTTTTTGGAATTGATATTTACAAAGAACACATCAATAAACAAGCGGATGAAAAAACTGTTGTAAAATATGGAAAAACCTTTGGGATAGTCTTGGCGTTTGCTGCGATGTTCATAGCACCCTTTATTGCGAATGCAGGAAGCCTTTTTGCTTACTTACAAGAAGTCAATGGGATTTACAGTATACCCATATTAACTATTATCATTGTGGGATATCTGACCAAACGAGTTCCAGCTATAGCTGCTAAAATTGGTATTATTGGAGGTTCTGCCTTATATATTTTGAGTCAGTTTATCCTAAAACCTTTTGTTTTTGGTGAGGAGAATTATCCACATTTTCTTCATGTAATGGCTATTTTGTTTGTTCTGAATGCCGGGATCATGTTGATTATAGGTAGGATAAAACCTAGAGCTGAAGCATATGAACAAACCTATACGAAGCAAGTAGATATTGAGCCTTACAAGCATGTAAAACTTGCGGGAATTCTTATTTGTGTAATTGTAATCGGGATATATATCTATTTCGCCAATTAAGTATTAGAAAAAAACCAAATTTTGAGAGAGGGCATTCCTAAGATTGAAGGAATGCCTTTTTTGGTTGTATCCATGCTTAAGGAGCATAAATTATTGAGGTAGGTAGTTTTAAATACATTAAAGATTTTAAACTGTTGGCATATGAACCAAGGAGCAGGAATTCTAATGTCGGAGGGTTTTAAAGTTATATGGTACTTTGGGTGTGAGGAGGTGAAAGATTATTATTTTCTGATTGAGGAAATGTCACCAATAAAAAAGGCTGCCAATCGGCAGCCTTTTAGTGTTATTATTCTCTTCTGAGTTTCCCCAGGGAATTTTAGTAACCTGGATTCTGAACCAAGCTTGGATTTGCCAATATTTGAGGCAGTGGAATCGGGAACAATTGTCTAGTAGCATTACCTATTTCAGATGATACTTTAAACTCCCAATCTCTGGTGTATTGTCCAAAACGAATCATATCGTTTCTTCTCCAACCTTCAACAAAAAGCTCACGAGCTCTTTCGTCAAGTAATTCGGTTTCACTAACGCTTCCAAATGGAGCAACTCCTCTGATTGCGCGAAGTTCATTAACCAAAGTAGTTGGGTTTCCACCACTTCTCATCAACGCCTCAGCTTTCATCAAATGAGCATCAGCATATCTAAACTGTACACTGTGGTTTGTAAATCCACCGAAACGCGGATTGTACTTCATAACACGAATACCAGTTTTCTCATCATTATTGATAAGGTTGGCTGCACCAGTACCGTCAACAAAACCTCTGGAGAATTCCAGTGGATTACCTTGTCTGTCTTCAAGCGGTGTACCGTCCAAATCATATTGCTGCCCTAAAAGGAATCCAAAACCAACGTTAGATCCATCTTCAAAGCCTTCGTTGTCAGAAGTGTCATCTCTACCTGTAAAGGAAAGTCCCATATTTGGAACACCACCTCTACGCTCTTCTTGACCATCTAAAGGAGTAAGGTCTAAATCAGATCTGTTGCTGTTTGGGTCTCCTTCGAATAAATCGAAATACTCAGCCAGCGTACTAAATCCGTTCCAACCACCACCTCCAATAGAGGTTGAGTTGTAGTGAAGACCATTGAAAATTCTATTTCCAACACCTGTTTCTGCCCACCAAATGGTTTCGCTATCTGAACTTTGCTTAAAAATATCAAAATATCCAGCTTGCAAAGCAAATCCATCTGCAGCAATTTCATCTACAAGCGAAATTACCTCAGCCATATCAGAGCTAGCAGCAGAACCACCACCACCTGTCAATTGGGTATCATAGATATGACGATTCAAAAGCACTTTTGCTCTTAAGAACCTTGCAGCAGCTTTAGAAGCCCTATTAAGTTGGTCTCCGGATCCGGCTGCAACTGTAGGTAGTCCAGAGATTGCAGCTGTTAAATCAGTTAAGATAAAATCAACGGCGGCAGCTCCTGATAATACTTCTGGTACTGAAGTAGAGGGAAGCTGGGTATCTCTGAAAGGTACTTGTCCATAAAGGTCTAAAATAGTCCACATGGAATATGCCCTCATGAAGTATGCTTGCGCAGCATCATCAGCAGATGCACTACTTCTTGCATCCAAAATTTGTGATGCCAGAAGCTGGTTCGCGTTCCATTGATCGAAAGGAGTAACGATGTCCGTTTCTTCCAATCCCCATTCATGTTGGTGTAATTTTCTCCAACGACCATTATCACCCCAATCCGCACCACGGGTTGGAATTAAAAGGGCATCTGATGTCACTTCCCTAAGAGCGAAAGTATTGGCTTGGTCACCCAAATGTCCGTTAGCAGCATTGAATAACTGATCTACGGAAGAAGATGGATTCTCAAGACCTTGGAAACCTTCACTTATAAAGGAATCGCTCTCATCAATCTCTAGGTCTGTACATGAGGTAAACCCCAGGCACAACGTGAGAGCAATTGCGTAAAATTTAACTTGATTTCTTTTCATGATTCTACAATTTTTTTATTTAAAATGATGCATTAATACCAAAAGTAACAGTCAATGGATTTGGGAAAGAAGTCCAATCGATACCTCTACTTGGAAGCGAAGCTTGGTTCAAATTACCAGTGTTGGTAGTTACTTCAGGATCTATACCACTATAGTCAGTTATCAAAAAGAGGTTTTGACCAGTTAGAGATAACTTAAGGGTTTTAAAGGCCCCTTCACCACTTAGAGGAACATTATATCCTATGGTTGCGTTCTGCAATCTAACAAAATCTCCTTTTTCCAAGAATCTTGTAGAAACAGCGGTTGATGCACTGGATGCTTCGCCAGCACCTGCGGCGTCAACTGTAATATTCCTAGAAGTATTCAACTGACCTGCATTGAAAAGTGCATTTGCAGTGTTGTTGTATACGGAGAATCCGAACTGACCAGCAAGGAATGTGCTGATATCCCAGTTTTTATGGCTGAAATTCAAAGATAAACCAGAAGTGACTTTCGGAAGACCACTCTCATCTACGAAGGTCTTATCGGCATCAGGATCACCTACACCGTTACCATCGATATCCGTATAAACTGGGTTTCCGCTTGAGTCAAACCCTTCAAATATGGCAACATAGTAAGAGAATAATGGCTGACCAGCTTCAAAACGCTGGGCAAAAGCACCTGAAAGACCAGGACCGTTAATCGGGCCTAGGTTGATGGCACCCTCAAAATCTTTAATTTCGTTGTCATTGAATGCGATGTTGAATCCGGCAGAGAAAGAAGTATCATCTGATTGGATAAAGTCATAGTTCAAAGCAACTTCAAGACCTTGGTTGATTACACTTGCATCCACATTACCAAACTGGAATGGATTGGTAGATGGAGCAGCTGGAGGAGTCTGTAACAAGATGTCTTGTGTGTCTCTACGGTAAACGTCGATACTACCACTGAATCTGTCATCATTGAAACCGAAGTCCAAACCAACGTTAAAATCTATAGTTTCTTCCCATCTTAAGTCAGGCTGATCCGTTGCTACAATGGACAAACCATTCGGGTTAAGATCTCCATTGTTTTGGATTGATGCTAAATTTAGAAGCGCAAAACGTTGTCTAGCAACAAACTGCCCATATCCAAGTCCGTCTTGGTTACCGGTAATACCGGCACTTAATCTTAGTTTCAACGTAGAAAAAGAATCACCTACAAAATCCTCTTCACCCAATTGCCAAGCAAAAGCACCTGAAGGGAAGTATCCATATTGATTTTCAGGACCAAATCTTGAAGAACCATCAGCTCTCATTGTGGCGGTAAAAAGATACTTGCCACTTATTGAGTAATTAATCCTTCCAAAGAAAGATTGTAACTCATCAGTGTTGTCAAAATTATCAAACACTAAAGATTGAACTCCTCTGTTGAATTGGAATCCAACATTATCAGTCGCAGATGACGGGAAAAGACGGTTAATAGTCAAATCGGGTCTGTTTGGTGCATAGTAGAATTGTTGGAATGAACCATCAATACTTGCATTTGCATCACTCACAGTCTGCTTTATATCAGCTCCCATAAGGTCAAGGTCTGTTCTACCAAAACCTCTTGCTGCTGAGTTAAATCCAAAGTTTCTAAATTCTTGGTAGGCGTAACCAACGATTACATCAAGATTAGAGTTATCAAATTCCTTCTTATAGTTCAACGTGGCTTCCAAAAGTAGGTTTTCACGTTCAAGACTGTTGAATGTTCCAGCACCTAATCCTGAAATTCCGTTGACATTAAAAATGTCGCTAGATAGTACAGAAACGTTTTCACTATCAGAAACATCATAACCAAGATTTACCTTACCGGTCAATTCTGAAGTAAAATCATACTCCGCGGATCCGTTCAATAAAATTCTATTGGTATTTGTAATGTTCTGCGTATTTTGAAGATAGTTGGCTGGGTTTGTTAAACCACCGCCTGGATCTACAGTTGGATCGTTTGGAATTGTTGGGTTGGCGGAATAAGCAGCACCCAAGATGTCACCTCTAAACCCGGCATTACCTTGCAATGGAGGTTGTTCCCTGTTGGTTCTTGAAATCGTTGACTGGACTGAAACTTTCAATTTGTCATCCAAAAACCTATGATTCCAATTTAATCTTCCTGAAATTCTCTCGAATTCAGATTTCTCTACAACACCAAACTGATCTTGGTACCCGAAAGTAGCCCTAACATTTCCAGAACCGTAGTTGTGAGAATAAGCAAGGTTGCTAGAATTGGATACCGAAGTTCTCAAAATAGCATCTTGCCAGTTTGTATTTCCTCCAAAATCTACACCAGCAGCGGTTCCTCCGTTAGCCACAATAGCGCCTAGGAAACCTTCTCTGTCCAATAAATCGTATTCTCTTACCGGCGTGGAAATACTCAAGTTAGTGCTGAACTCAAGAGTTCCACCGGCACCAGCTTTTCCACTTTTGGTTGTAATGATTACAACACCGTTCGCACCTCTAGAACCGTAAATGGCTGTCGCAGATGCATCTTTCAAAATACTGATACTCTCGATGTCATTAGGGTTAAGGAAGTTAAGTGGGTTACCCACCGCACTGTTATCATCAAGTCCTCCACCCGAAGTACCTTGTGCATCCGTGTTTTGACCAAACAATGGAATACCATCAACAACAAATAATGGATTGTTGTTGGCACGTACCGAGTTGGCACCCCTAATGTTTACCTGTATGCCAGCACCAGGCTCACCACTTGTTTGAGCGATGTTGACACCAGCAGTTTTACCTTGGATCAATTGTTCTGGAGAGGAAATTACCCCACCGTTAAAATCATCAGACGACACAGACGTTACCGAACCTGTTGCATCCTTTACCGTTGTTGTACCGTAACCAATAATGACCACTTCATCCAATGCTTGCGCATCTTCTTGAAGGGTAACATTGATGGAGGCCTGTCCGTTATAAGAGATTTCTTGAGTGCTGAAACCAATATAACTGAAAACCAAAACTGAACCATTATCAACGTCGTTCAGTGTGTAATTACCATCAAAATCCGATTGGGTACCGTTTGTCGTACCTTTTACCAAGACACTAGCTCCTGGTAGTGGACCATTAGCATCAGAAACAGTACCTGATACCGTCTGTGCCTTGGCCGCATTGAAGCATAAGAATGCCCCAAGCAACATCAGGCTTTTTAGTAGCGTAATCTTCATAAATAATTAATTTAAGTTTAGTTAATTTTAATTCAAGTGTTAAACATATGTAAAAAAAGTAGTATTCGAAATCTTAGCGTTTGATTAGTATTGAACGAAAACGGTTTCGTGTTAATAACTTTGTGTGTCATGAAAGTTTGACAAAATTTAAAGATTTTTTTTGTACAAATCACAACCGTGGTATAGAAAAAAAAGGAAAAATGTAATTTTTGGGCTAATATACCATTTTTATTTATTTCGACGGTTTAACGGTTGGAAAGGATTTAGTTTCAATTTTTTAACCTTTTGTTAAAACTCCAAATCAAAGATGTATTGTTGCAAAATGAAATAAGTTAATTCAAATTTTAGCACTAAATTGTACAGTCAAAACGCGAAGCACTATTGAAAGCAAAAATTACTTTAAAAGATATTGCGAGAGAATTGGAAGTTTCGATTTCCACGGTTTCGAAGGCTCTAAAAAATAGTGAGGAAATAAGTAGGGATACCAAAGAAAAAGTGCAGGCTTTTGCAAAGCTGTACAATTACAAGCCCAATAACATTGCTATTAGCCTTAAAAATAAGAGAACCAAGAATATTGGGGTGGTAATTCCGGCCATTGTTCATCATTTTTTCACTACTGTAATCCGTGGAATTGAGAAATACGCTAATGCCCATGGGTATAATGTCATAGTATGCCTCTCAGAAGAGTCCTTTGATAAAGAGGTGATTAATATGGAAATGCTGGCAAATGGAAGTATTGATGGGTTTATTATGTCACTTTCCTCTGAAACTCAACAAAAGGGAGACTATAACCATCTTAAGGAAGTAACGGAACAGGGAATCCCTGTGGTATTGTTCGACCGAATCACCAATGAAATAGATTGTGATAAGGTTGTTATTGACGACCAGTTTGGGGCATACATGGCTACCAAAAAATTGATAGACCAAGGAAGAAGAAAAATCGCCTTGATAACGACTGACGATTACCTAAGTGTTAGTAAGGCAAGAACAGAGGGCTATCGCAAAGCATTCGAAGAGAGTGACATAGAGATCAATGAGTCTAGGATACTTAAATTATCGACTATGGGAATAGTGGACGAAGAACGTATTCAGGAATTTTTTGACTCCAATGAAGTTGATGCCGTGCTCTGCGTAAATGAAATTTTTACAGTTTACAGTATGCGATTGGTGCAGGAAAAAGGGCTTAATATTCCAAATGATATATCGTTCATCGGATTTACCGATGGCAAACTCTCAAAATACGCCAACCCAAGTCTGACTGTTGTTGCTCAACATGGTGAAAAAATGGGAGAGATTGCTGCCCAGATGCTCATAGATAAGGTAGAAAGTGAAAAAGAAGAAGAATCCTTCCAAACCAAAATTTTGGAGCCCACTCTAGTAATTAGGAACTCCACAATCAATTAATTTTATAGTCTTTAAAAAGGCGAACACATTTGTTTAAGTATACTCATTATAACTAACTAATGAACCAGGATTATATTAAGGTGGACCCGTGGTCCATTATCGAAGATAGTTTTGACCCAGAAACAGTCAAATCCTCCGAAAGTCTCTTCAGTATAGGTAACGGAGCTATGGGGCAGCGGGCCAATTTTGAAGAACACTATTCCGGAGAAACATTTCAAGGAAGCTATATCGCAGGAGTGTATTATCCAGATAAGACCAGAGTAGGGTGGTGGAAAAATGGCTACCCCGAGTATTTCGCTAAAGTATTGAATGCACCCAATTGGATTGGTATTGATGTATATATTGATGGCGAACCATTGGATCTGAACACTTGTACCAAGGTCTCAAAATTTCGACGTGAGCTAAATATGAAAGAAGGGTGGTACCAAAGAAGTTTCGAGGCCACCTTGCCAAATGAAATCGAAGTGTCTGTCAATATCACTAGATTTTTAAGCTTGGATTTAGATGAAATCGGCGCTATTAAAATGGAATTGGAGTTGTTAAACACCAATGCAAAGGTGAAGCTAGTGCCATATTTAGATAGTGGTATTACTAATGAAGATACCAATTGGGATGACAAATTCTGGAATACCACCGGAATTCAATATGAAGGAAATAGTGCCTTTCTAGAAGCACATACAATGAAGACCAATTTTGCGACCTGTACATATATGCAGGTGGATGCGCAATATTTGGGCAACGCTTTGAATCCAAAGTTTGGAAAACAGGAAGAAACCTATGTTTCGTTGGATTTTGAAGAGCAGATTGCCAAAGGCTCTAAAATTTCGCTTGTCAAATTTGGGGGTTACACAGTTTCAAGAAATCATAAAGAATCCGAATTGGTCAATGCGGCTAAAGAAGTACTGCAACAAGCAACCGATATTGGATTTGACGGCTTGCTCCAAAAACAAAAAGATGCCTGGTCCAAAATATGGGAGATGAGCGATATCACTATAAAAGGTGATACGAAAGCACAACAAGGTATTAGATTTAATATTTTTCAACTCAATCAAACTTACTTAGGAAAGGATTCTCGATTGAATATCGGACCAAAAGGATTCACGGGAGAGAAATATGGAGGGAGTACCTACTGGGATACAGAGGCGTATTGTTTGCCTTTTTATATGGCCACAAAAAATCAAGAGGTAGCATGGAGTCTTTTAGAATACCGTTACAATCATTTAGAAAAAGCTATTGAAAATGCTGAGAAACTTGGCTTTTTAAATGGGGCGGCATTGTATCCTATGGTTACTATGAATGGAGAAGAATGTCATAACGAATGGGAAATCACTTTTCAGGAAATCCATCGGAATGGTGCAATTGCTTTTGCCATTCATAATTATCACAGGTTCACAGGAGACTATAGTTATATTCCAAAAATGGGATTGGAAGTCCTTATTGGTATAGCAAGATTCTGGCATCAAAGAGTAAACTTTTCGCAGGATAAGAATAAGTATGTTATGCTCGGTGTAACAGGACCTAATGAGTACGAAAACAATATCAACAATAACTGGTATACAAATTATTTAGCGAAGTGGTGTCTTGAGTATGCCTTGGAGCAATTAAATACGGTGAAGTCAGATTATACTTCAGATTATGAGCGCATCATATCCAAAACAAGATTGACCGAGTCCGAAACAAGAGATTGGTCAAATGTTGCAAACAACATGTATTTTCCGTATGCTGAAAAACAAGGAGTTTATCTTCAGCAAGATGGATTTTTGGATAAAGAATTAATCAAAGTCAATGATCTTGATAAGTCGCAACGACCTATAAATCAAAAATGGAGTTGGGACAGAATTTTGCGTTCCCCCTATATAAAACAAGCCGATGTGCTTCAAGGATTTTATTTCTTTGAAAGTGACTTCACCATTGAGGAGCTAGAAAAACACTTCGACTTTTATGAACCGTTTACAGTTCATGAATCTTCACTTTCACCCTGTGTACATAGTATTCAAGCCGCTAAATTGGGAAGAATGGATCAGGCCTATACTTTTTATTTGAGAACATCCCGATTAGATCTTGACGATTATAACAAAGAGGTAGAAGAAGGCCTGCATATTACATCCATGGCAGGTACTTGGATGAGCATTGTGGAAGGATTTGGCGGAATGCGTATCCAAAACGACCAACTTTGCTTTACACCCCAAATACCAAAACAGTGGGAATCCTATTCCTTTAAAGTCAATTTTAGAAATCAGATTGTTACGATAACTGTTTCAGGCCAAGAAGTGAATTTTGAAATTTCTGGGGATAAAGAACTCATAATTCTGGTGAACAATAAGCCAATAACCTTAATTCCCGGAAAAATTAGCAAAGCATGAAAAGAATCCTCCTTAGTATAAGTTGTTTAGTACTTGGAGTGGTATTGTCATGTCAACATAAAACCGATAAAAAACCAGAAGTATACACAATGAAAAAGAAGACCGTTGTTTATCAGGTTTTTACCAGACTTTTCGGAAACACCAACACCACCAATAAGCCATGGGGGACAATTGAAGATAATGGTGTTGGCAAATTTGCCGATTTCAACGAAAAAGCTTTACAAGAAATAAAGGATTTGGGAGTAACCCATGTTTGGTACACGGGAGTTCCCCATCATGCCCTAATCAATGATTATACAGCACATGGTATTTCCAATGACGATCCTGATGTGGTAAAAGGACGTGCTGGTTCACCGTACGCCGTAAAGGATTATTACAATGTAAACCCTGATTTGGCACTCGATCCTTCCAATCGATTGGAAGAATTCAAGGCTTTGATCAACAGAACGCATGCTGCGGGAATGAAGGTTGTGATTGATATTGTTCCAAATCATGTAGCGCGTAACTATCATGGATTGACCAATCCTGAAGGAGTATCCGACTTTGGGGCCAATGACAATAATTCGGTTGAGTATGATGTCAACAATAATTTCTACTACATCCCTAATTCAGAATTCGAAGTACCTGAATGGCAAAACGAGTATGTCCCTTTGGGAGGTGAAGAGCATAAAATTTCCAACGGAAAGTTTAATGAAGTTCCTGCAAAATGGACCGGGAACGGTTCCAGACTGGCTCAACCCCATTTTAACGATTGGTACGAAACTGTAAAAGTAAACTACGGGGTAAGACCGGATGGCACCAAAGATTTTGACCTCTTGCCTGAAGGTTTTGATAAGGAAGATTATAAAGCGCATTTCTCGTTTTGGGAAGAAAAGACCGTTCCCGATTCCTGGACCAAGTTTAAAGATATTGCTTTGTATTGGTTGGATTTTGGAGTAGATGGTTTTCGATTTGATATGGCCGAAATGGTTCCTGTCGAATTTTGGAGCTATCTCAATTCCAACATCAAAATGAAAAACCCAGAAACCTTTTTGTTGGCTGAAGTATACAACCCAAACCTTTATCGGGATTATATTCATAAGGGAAAAATGGATTACCTCTATGATAAAGTTGAGCTGTATGATAGCATTAAACATATTATGAAAGGTTATGGTTGGACAGACCATATTCCGGTAGTGCAAAAAGGGATGGCCGATATTGAGCAT
The DNA here is from genome assembly GCF_049332665.1 of Flagellimonas rhodophyticola. NCBI lineage: Bacteria > Pseudomonadati > Bacteroidota > Flavobacteriia > Flavobacteriales > Flavobacteriaceae > Flagellimonas > Flagellimonas rhodophyticola. The sequence continues at coordinate 1,116,607 of NZ_CP186326.1, forward strand.
CACATGTTGCACTTTCTAGAAAATCATGATGAACAACGTATAGCTAGTACCGATTTTGTGGGCAATCCAGAATTGGCAAAACCGGCCATGGTGGTTTCGGCTACGATTAGTACCTCACCCACAATGATATATTTTGGTCAGGAAGTCGGTGAGCCAGGGGCAGAGGATGCGGGATTTGGCAAACCAACGCGCACATCCATCTTCGATTATATTGGAGTACCTCACCATCAACGTTGGATGAACAACAAAAAATTTGATGGAGGACAACTTTCAGAAGATGAGAAAAAGCTCAGAGATTTTTATAAGCGGCTTTTAAATTTTACTATCAACAGTGAAGCCTTAATGGGGAGGTATCAAGAAATTCACTTTTTCAACAAGGAAAATACCGCTAACTATGATCATAGAGTATTGTCTTTTGTTCGTTGGTCGGAAAATGAAAAGTTGGTTGTTATCTCCAATTTTGACAAAACAAACTCCTATACTTTTGATTTGAAAATTCCTAATAACATCATTAGAGAATGGAAGCTCCAGGGAGGTAGTTATACTTTAGAAGAAGAACTGTACAAAGAATATAGGGGAACTTTAAAGATTAATGATGGACAGGGAAGTATGGTATTGGAACTGCAACCCCTTGAATCATTTATTTTTAGAATTCTGGAATAAAAAAGGTGGACCGCTTTGCGGTCCACCAATGGTTTAGGGTCGGTTAGTTTAATTTACCCCTCTTTGGTAGCTGTTTTTTGATATATCAATCCTATCACGGCACCGATAATTCCATAGAAAACAACTTCAACAATGCTGTTGACCAAGGTACCGGTCATGTCCATCATTCCCATTACGGCGTGATTCAACAATCCCATTCCAAATCCCATAAAGACTCCAATCCATACTCCAAACTTGAGACCTTCTTTAGCACTATGATGGCCTCTGGCCCATTTACTATAGACAGAACTAAGTACAAAAGCCATGATTACATTGGAAGCTGCTATCAGCCCCATATTCATATTTTCATTCAAAAAATTCTTAAGCGTATGCTCGGCAAAAAAATCGGCAAGCAAAAATTCCCAAATGCCGTACCCAAGAAGGAACATTGTTACGAATGCACCTAAGGTGGCCAATAAGTTAGATTTTGAAAACATGTTAGTTATTTTATTGGTTATTAATTTGGCAAAAGTATCAAATAAATTTTAACATATTAATAATATTAATCACAATATACTATCAAAATAATATAATGGAGCAAAAAAATTGATATTGTCATATTTTACAAAGGGCAAGAATTTCATTTTCAAATTGTATTTTTAGAAACTATTACAAACCAAAAAAATGAAAATGAGAATAAACCTACTATGGGCCGCTATGGCCACCTTTTTATGTACAAGTTGCAATATGAAAGACCCAATTTTGGTTATAGGACATCGGGGAGCGATGGGGCATGAGACAGAGAATACATTGGCATCGATTCAAAAGGCTTTGGATTTGGGTGTTGACATGATAGAGATTGATGTATTCAAAATTGCAAGCGGAGAAATCGTTGTATTTCATGATGAGAGGGTCGAAAGATTATCCAACGGAGGTGGACGTATTGAAGAGTATAATATCGTGGATATGAAGCAACTTACCTTAGACGGGAACCACAAAATACCTTTGTTGCAGGATGTACTGAAACTTATAAATAACCAAGCGGCTTTGAATATTGAACTTAAAGGTGCGGATACCGCAGATAGGGTAAATTTCATTGTTGATTATTACAGTAGGGAAAGAGGATGGAACGCTGAAAACTTCATCATCTCAAGTTTTAAATGGGATGAATTAAGGAAAATGCGCGAATTGAACAATAGCATTAGAATTGCAATTTTAACAGAAGAGAATCCAATTGATGCCATTCCAATTGCCAAAGAACTTAAGGCAGAGGCCATAAATCCAGGTTTTAAAACCTTAAATCCAGAGAATGTATCAGAAATGCACAATGCGGGATTTAAAATATACACTTGGACCGTCAACGAAGCTGAGGATATCCAAAAAATGAAAGACCTCGGTGTTGATGGTATAATTAGCAATTTCCCAGAGCGGGTGCATTAATGTTTGATGTAATAATCGTTGGAGGTGGAGCTGCTGGATTTTATGCTGCTATCCATATTGCGGAAAAATCTCCTCACCTTAAAATCGCAATTTTTGAACGGGGAAAAACCGTACTTTCCAAGGTGAAAGTATCGGGAGGTGGACGTTGTAACGTCACCCACGGAGAATTTTTACCAAATGAATTGGTTGCCAACTACCCCAGAGGGCAAAAAGAACTATTGGGCCCGTTTCATACCTACGCTCCTTCCGATGTGATATCATTTTTTGAAGAGCGGGGAGTACCTCTAAAAATCGAAGAAGATGGCCGTGTTTTTCCGCAAAGTGATTCTTCTCAATCCATTATTGATTGTCTTCTGTCAGAGACAGAGCGGTTGGGGATTAAAGTACTAAGAAACAGTGCTGTAAAACAGTTGAAAATGGCTGACGATGGCAAAAGATGGCAAGTCACTACGATGAACAAGCACTATTTTGCAGATACATTGCTTTTAGCAACGGGAAGTAATACCAAGATTTGGAAGATGTTGGAAGAATTGGGACATCGGATAGTTCCACCAGTACCATCTTTGTTCACCTTCAATATTGATGATAAAAGGCTAGATGGAATTCAAGGTGTAAGCACAAGAGCGATGGCTCATATTCCATCAAAAAAAATGTTTGCTTCCGATATTAAAATAAAACTCAGGAGTGCGAATAAAGAAGAACCGGTATTGGAATCAGAAGGACCTGTTTTAATTACCCATTGGGGTCTAAGTGGTCCGGCAATTCTTAAACTCTCTGCTTGGGGGGCCAATATTTTGCATGATTATAATTATAGGTTCAGGGTCATTATCAACTGGACGCCCGACTATACGACAGGGTCTATGGAAAACTATCTAAGGGAGGTTAAAAATGTGGAGGCAAAAAAAACAGTTTTGAGGACCAAAGCAGTCGAGATACCCAGAAGATTGTGGGTTAGTTTGGTAGGTGCGTCGGAAATTGAAAAGGATTTGAAATGGGCAGATGTTACCAAAGAACAATTGCAAAATTTAGCAAAACAATTGACAGAATGTTCCTTTATGGTAGAAGGGAAGAGTACTTTCAAGGAGGAATTCGTGACCGCTGGAGGTGTAGACCTAAAGGAAATTAACTTCAAAACTTTTGAGAGCAAAAAATTTCCCGGTCTTTATTTTGCTGGAGAAATCATAAATATTGATGCCATCACAGGGGGATTCAATTTTCAGAATGCATGGACAGGGGCATATATTGCTGCTCAGTCCATAAGTTCAAAAAAAAGCTAACGAAGTAAAATCGCAATCCCGGCTGCTATTGCTGCTCCCAAAATAGGACCAATAACAGGAATCCATGAATAACCCCAGCCATTATCTCCTTTGTTTTTAAGTGGCAATAGAGCATGAACAATTCTTGGTCCTAAATCCCTTGCAGGGTTAATAGCATATCCCGTGGTACCACCTAACGACAAGCCAATGCCCCATACTATCAGAGCCACTGGCAGAGCTCCCAAAGATCCCAATCCTATGATGGTATTATCTTTTGTAGAAACCGCATCTGTAAAATAAAGCACGGCAAAGACCAATACAAAAGTGCCTATGATTTCAGTCAGGATATTCGAAAATAGGTTTTTGATAGCGGGAGCATTGCAGAAAACACCTCTTTTGGTATTCCCATCTTCTGTGGCATCAAAATGAGGTTTATGTGTTAGCCAAACCATAAAGGAGCCCAGCATGGCACCAATAAATTGTGCAATGATGTAACTAGGTGCATCAAATATTGAAAACTCTCCGGCTATTGTAAGTCCAATAGTAACTGCCGGATTCAGATGAGCACCACTATATGGACCCGCAACAACTACCCCGGTGTAAACTGCAAATGCCCATCCAGTGGTAATTACAATCCATCCAGAACTACTACCATAAGTATCTTTAAGCGAAACATTGGCATTCACACCACAGCCTAGTAAAATCAGTAGAAAAGTACCGACTATCTCGGCAATAAAAGGAGTCATATTTATTTGGTTTAGTTATTTTTTGTCCAATGTTCCAAAGCTTCAATCGCTCGGTACCATCCTTTGATTCCCGAGTCGATCGTTTCTCTTTCAATAGATGGGTTAAAACGGGTGTCAGTTTGCCAGATATCCTGTATTTCCTCAGGACTTTTCCAAAAACCAACGGCCAGTCCGGCTAGGTAGGCTGCACCCATTACTGTGGTTTCCACAATTTTTGGACGAACAGTTACGGTATTCAATACATCAGATTGAAACTGCATCAGCATGTTGTTTACTGTGGCGCCGCCATCAACCCGAAGCTCTTTGACCGAAATACCGGAGTCCGCTTCCATTGCCTTTAATATATCCATAGTTTGATACGCTATTGATTCCAAAGATGCTCGTGCGATATGGGCATCCGTGCTGCCTCGAGTCAACCCAAAAATAGTTCCTTGCGCATGTTGATTCCAGTGTGGAGCGCCCAAACCGGCGAAGGCTGGGACGAAATAAACTCCGTCAGAACTTTCTACCGAAGCAGCCAACGCTTCAATATCGGAAGAAGATTCTATTATTTTTAAACCATCCCTTAACCATTGCACTACGGCTCCGGCAATAAAAATGCTGCCCTCGAGTGCGTACGTCGTCTTCCCATTTATCTTCCATGCTACTGTGGTAAGGAGATTATTTTTGGAAACAATGGGCTTTTCACCAATGTTCATTAGCATAAAACAACCTGTCCCATAAGTATTTTTTACCATTCCTTGTTTGGTGCACATTTGTCCAAACAATGCTGCCTGTTGATCCCCGGCTATGCCGGCTATTGGAACATCAGAGACCACAAAATCAGAACTGCTATTTCCATATACTTTACTAGACTGCCTTACTTCCGGGAGCATGCTTTCCGGGATATTGAACAATTCTAAAAGTTCCTCATCCCATGTCATTGAATTGATATTGAATAGTAAGGAACGGGAAGCATTGGTCACATCAGTAATATGAAGGGATTCCTTGGTCATTTTCCAAATAAGCCATGTGTCAATTGTGCCTAAGATAAGATCTCCTGCTTCAGCTTTGCTGCGAGCCCCATCTACATTGTCAAGAATCCATTTTACCTTGGTCCCTGAAAAATAGGCGTCAATCACCAAGCCTGTCTTTTCTCGAATCCATTGTGACTTTCCCTGACTTTTCAATTCATCACAATAGGTTGCGGTTCGTTTGTCTTGCCAAACAATGGCATTGTAAATAGGTTCTCCAGTGTTCTTATCCCAAACGACCACAGTTTCACGCTGATTGGTAATTCCAATAGCCGCGATATCAGTTCCAGTTAACTGCTGTTTGTTTAGTGCTTCAACAACCATTCCTGCTTGCGTATCCCAAATTTCATTTGGATCGTGCTCTACCCATCCAGGTTTCGGAAAAATTTGTGTAAATTCTTGCTGGGCAACGGATATAATGGTTCCTTTTTTGTCAAAAACCACGGCTCGGGAGCTAGTAGTACCTTGATCTAAGGCTAGAATAAATTGACTCATTGTGGTTATTTTAGCGTGCCTGAATTTAATAAAATAAATTGGGTAAGCTAATCGAACATAATTAACAAATCATGAAATCGTATATCGCCTTTCTCAGAGGGATAAATGTCAGTGGCCAGAAGAAAATTAAGATGGCCGATTTAAGGGTGGCCCTGGAAGAAAATGGATTCGCTGAGGTTCAAACCTATATTCAGAGTGGAAACATTGTTTTTAAAAGCGATCAATCCAACCGTGGAATTCTTGAAGATGCGATAGCCAAAACGATCTTATCCAAATTTGGATATGATGTTCCAGTGTTGGTTTTGAGCTCAGAAGTGTTGTCAAAGATTTTAAAGGAAAACCCTTATGCAAATGAACAGGAAAAGAAAGGACTGTATTATGTACTTCTTAAAACCAAACCGGACCCGGATTTGGTCAGTGAATTCTCTAAGGTAGAATTTGAAAATGAAGATTTCAACATTACAGACACTTGCGTTTATCTGAACTGCAAAACCGGATATGGAAAAGCTAAACTAAGTAACAACCTTATTGAAAGAAAATTAAAGGTTCAAGCTACTGCCCGGAATCTCAGGACCATGGAAAAAATGGCGGAACTGGTAAAAAGTATCTAGTACATTTAGTTTAACATCCAAATGTTATAGTTGAGTACCGTGGCAAAGCTTACCCAAAGTAAATATGGAATCAATAAATAAGCAGCCAGTTTACTTACTACCTTGAACCATCTCATTGTCAAGATTATTAAGGTGAGCAAGGCAAGAATCACTAAGAGTGCCCAAAACGGACTTTTCAATCCGAAAAAAACAATACTCCAAAGTGCATTTAACAGCAATTGGAACCCAAAATGATATAAGGCCGTTTTCACCCAAACATGATGGAATCCTTTAGACCACACTATACCAGCTGAAATTCCCATAAGAACATATAAGATGGTCCAAACAGGAGCAAAAATGGAATTTGGCGGGTTAAAACTTGGCTTGTTTAAGGTTGTATACCAGTCATTCACCGAACTTTGGGTAGCAAAGCTGGAAAGAAAGCCTATCAAAAGACAGATGGCTACAGCAATTCCAATATTGACAATTTTCTTTTTTTTCATGGTTGGCGCAACTCCGTCTAAAATAAGAATTTATTTGTATCCGTTAGATGTGATGCCGACGGCTTCAATTATATTTGTCCAAAAGGTTTAGTCCATGACGCAAAAAGACTTTCTGCCGAAACAGTATGCAGATTTGCCAACTGAAGGAAAAATTACATGGAAAGCACCAAGCAATATCGCTTTGGTAAAATATTGGGGCAAAAAAGAAAATCAAATTCCAGCTAATCCATCTATAAGCTTTACACTGGATGCATGCGCAACCACCACCACTGTTACTTTTACAAAAAAAGCAGATAAAACTGGTTTTTCATTTGATTTGCTCTTGGATGGTGAACCTAAAGAAGATTTTAAACCTAAGATTCAGACTTTTTTTGAACGTGTCCATGATTTCCTCCCATTTTTAAAATCGTATCATTTTAAAATTGAAACCTCCAATACCTTTCCACACAGCAGTGGAATTGCTTCTTCCGCAAGTGGTATGGCAGCCTTATCACTTTGCTTAATGGATATTGAAAAGCAACTTGATTCAAGTTTGAACCAACAATTTTTCAATAAAAAAGCTTCCTTTTTGGCTCGGCTAGGGTCCGGGAGCGCTTGCAGAAGTATTGAAGGTGACTTGATTCAATGGGGAATGCACACCGGAACAGCTAAAAGCTCCGACTTGTTTGGAATCCAGTATCCATATGAAGTCAACGAGGTCTTTAAAAATTATCACGACACCATTTTATTGGTACATAAAGGTGAAAAGCAAGTGAGTAGTACGGTGGGGCATAATTTGATGCATGACCATCCTTTTGCACAGAATAGGTTTAAACAGGCTCATGGAAATCTTGATAAGCTTAAATCCATTTTTTCAGAGGGAGATTTGGAAAAATTTATTGAAATTGTTGAGAGTGAAGCACTTACACTTCATGCCATGATGATGACTAGTATGCCTTATTTCATTCTTATGAAGCCAGACACCATGGAAATCATCAATAAAATATGGAGTTTTAGAAAAGAGACTAAAGTCCCCATTTGCTTTACCTTGGACGCTGGTGCAAATGTGCATGTGCTATATCCCGAGGCAGTGAAAGAAAAGGCTATTCAATTTATTCAGAATGAATTGGTTGCGCATTGCGAGAATGGACACTATATTTGCGATCGCATAGGCAATGGAGCCCGAAAACTAAATTAAAGTCAATAAACTATTATTTTTGTTCATTGTTTTATAAATGTGATTGAACAAAAATAATTGTATCTTAGTGCAGCATATGAAAGGACCCTTATTTTATTCCAAGATTTTACTCTTCGGTGAATATGGTATCATTAAAGATTCCAAAGGACTCTCCATTCCTTATAACTTTTTTAAGGGCGCTCTTAAGACGGATGATAATCTCTCCAATCAGGCAATTGAATCCAACAAAAGCCTAAAAAATTTCACGGAGCATTTAAGAAATCTTGAAAAAGAAGAGATAGGATTGGTACAGTTCGATTTGGAAGCTTTGGAAAAAGATGTAACCAACGGAATGTATTTTGATAGCTCTATTCCACAAGGATATGGTATTGGGAGTAGTGGAGCCTTGGTGGCAGCTATCTACGATAAATATGCCAACGAAAAAATTACAGTCCTAGAAAATCTTACTCGAGAGAAATTGTTGAAGCTCAAGGAGATTTTTGGGAAAATGGAATCTTTCTTTCATGGTAAATCTTCCGGTTTAGATCCCTTGAACAGTTATTTGAGCCTGCCCATCTTAATCAATTCCAAAGATAATATTGAGTCGACCAGTATACCTTCACAAAACAAAGAAGGCAAAGGGGCGGTTTTTTTATTGGATAGTGGAATGACGGGCGAAACGGCTCCAATGGTGCAGATTTTCATGGAAAAAATGAAGCAAGAAGGTTTCAGGAATATGATTAAAAATCAGTTTGTGAAACATACTGATGCCTGTGTTGAAGATTTCTTGAGTGGTAACATCAAGTCACTGTTTGGCAACTTAAAGCAACTTTCACATGTAGCCTTTGATCATTTCAAGCCCATGATTCCTAGTAAGTTTCACAACTTATGGCGTCAGGGAATTGAAACAAATGACTATTACCTCAAACTCTGCGGATCAGGTGGTGGAGGTTATATTTTAGGCTTTACACAAGACTTTGAACAAGCGCAAAAAGCGCTTGAAGGACACAAATTGGAAGTGGTATACCACTTCTAAACCCAGTATATGCTTAGTAGAAAAAATAGACTCCTGCTGTTTAAGCTGTTGAGTTTATTTTCCGTAGTGCGTGGATATAATATTTTGGTAATCACCATTGCCCAATATTTAGCTTCCATCTATATTCTATCACCCAATTTGCGATTGCGCGAGGTGATTCTTGACCTTAATTTATTCCTAATTGTAACGGCCTCCGCACTGGTTATCGCAAGCGGCTATATCATCAATAATTTTTACGACGCTGAAAAGGATTTGATCAATAAGCCAACCAAAAGTATGTTGGATAGACTGGTAAGCCAGCGGTTTAAGCTTACGACCTACTTTATTCTGAATCTTTTGGCGGTATTTGCGGCTAGCTACATCTCTTTTAGAGCGGTTTTTTTCTTTTCCGCTTACATTTTTGGAATTTGGTTGTATTCCCATAAACTAAAACGGATTCCATTTATTGGGAATTTGGTTTCTGCCTCATTGGCCATTGCTCCCTTTTTTGTGGTCTTTGTGTATTATCAAAATTTTGAACAAGTAATATTCGTGCATGGCATGTTTTTGACTTTGCTCATTTTGGCTAGGGAAATGATAAAGGACCTTGAGAATATGGCGGGAGATATGGCACAGAATTATAAAACTATTCCAATTTTATATGGCCCAAGATTTTCGAAAATTCTAATTGGTCTTCTTGTCCTATTGACCTTGGTTCCTTCTCTTTTACTCATCAATTTTTATGATATCGGAGATATGCACATCTACTTTTATGGTTGTATTTTTCTACTAGGTCTTTTTATTATTTTGTTATGGAAGTCCAAAGGCAAAAAGCATTATGTTTGGCTTCACAATATTCTCAAATTCGTTATCGTTGCTGGGGTTTTCAGTATTTTATTGATTGATGTGGATTTGGTCTTAAATAGAATTTTATAATGGAGAATCTTTTGAAGGTGGCCATGGCGCAAATGGCACCAGTTTGGTTGGACAAGCAGGGAACAATTGAAAAAATAAAATCGACAATCCAAGAAGCTGCTTCCAATGGAACGGAACTGTTGATTTTTGGCGAAGCTTTTTTGCCAGGATATCCCTTTTGGCTCGCCTATACCGAAGGCGCCGCTTGGGATTTAAAAGTTAACAAAGAATTACACGCACATTATACTCGGAATTCTATTCAGATTGAAGCCGGAGAATTAGATTCCATATGCCAACTGGCAAAAGAAAATAGTATGGCCATTTATTTGGGAATGATGGAACGGGCCAAAGATCGCGGAGGACATAGTTTGTATTGTTCCTTGGTTTATATCAATGCCAATGGCGTAATAAAGTCTGTGCACCGTAAGTTGCAACCCACTTATGACGAAAGACTGACTTGGGCACCTGGCGATGGGAATGGCCTTCAAGTACATCCTCTAAAACAATTTACCGTAGGCGGACTCAACTGCTGGGAAAATTGGATGCCCTTACCGAGAACCGCTTTGTACGGGCAGGGCGAAAATTTACACGTTGCCGTATGGCCAGGCGGATTGCATAATACCAAAGACATTACTCGCTTTATCGCCCGTGAATCACGAAGTTTTGTGATTTCCGTTTCGGCTTTGATGCGTACTTCCGATTTTCCAAAGGATACTCCACATTTGGACAAAATCTTGGAGAAAGCACCATCAATTTTGGCCAATGGAGGATCTGCAATTGCCGGCCCCGATGGAGAATGGATCGTTGAGCCTGTTGTGGACAAGGAAGGATTGATCTACGAAACATTGGACTTTAATCGTGTGTATGAAGAAAGGCAAAATTTTGACCCAGTTGGCCATTACTCAAGGCCTGATGTTACAAAGTTAAAAGTGAATCGAGAGCGACAATCTACCGTCGAATTTGAAGATTAGCACCAAATTGTTATGGGGATGGCACGTACACAATTGTAGGGATTAATTTTGCCAGGCCGATCCCAAGACAAATATATAAGTAGCCCATCCGCCTGTTAGAATTAATAATAGTATTGCAATGCTCAGTACTATTTTAGCCAATACATTTTTTTTGCTTTTCAAGGATAGTACGGACAGTATTAACGGAACAAAAAATAATAAAGGGAATAGTAGCACCCAATTACCTGGAAAAAGCTTCCAAATGAAAGGGCTGTCCTCAATAATCAATAAAAAAAGTAGTACCAAAATTAATAGGCTTAGTATTGATATACTGTTTAATATGTTGCTTTTGTTTTTCACCACGGTATGAATTGATGCCAAATTGGTTTGAGAAGTAAGTTCGGGAATCTTACCATAAAAATTCAATATCAGTTTATGGATGTTGCCTCCCGGTTGACTAATGGTTGAGGAATTTAGATTGGCACTCCTTTTCTCTCTTATTGAATCACAGCATCAAAGTCTCTTTTCATGCCCTCTTTTGAGGGTTTTAGGAATACCAAATAGACAATCAGTAATAAGCCAATAACAATTAGTTCGGGCTTTACAAAAAGAATCACAAAGGCAGCTCCTTCTACAACGGCCCATCGTATGAGGGATGCAGTTTGGTAAACCCCTATTTTGTCTTCCAGCGGTAATCTTTTATCTGCATTTTTAAGTTGTTGTTTGTACAGAAAGTTGCCTAAAAATATGGCCGCTACCGGTATCAATAAAAAAGGATACGTTGATGATTCGATTTCTGGGATCTGGAAAAAATCAAAATTTAGCAAGTTACCCGCAAAAAAATAGGCCAAAACAAGACCAAGTATTAGGGCGATATGAATTGTTTTTACTGCTTTTAGTTTTTCTTCCATGTAGATTTTGTTTAAAGGATGAAAATTCCATGAAAAATGAAGTTCGGAAAAATTTAGCTAAAAATCCAACACTGAATGATTGTTGATAAGATGCTTTGGGGAAATAAAAAGGACTACTTTTGCAAAAAATTTATGACTGATGGCGAAATCAGACTATAACAGAGGCAAAAGACCTTCTGGAAACTCACAAAAAAGAAATCCAAAGAAACCATTCCCTAAAAAAGAAGGATTTCGAAATAAACCTCAAAAACCGGCGCAGAAATCAAACCCTGATGAAATTCGATTGAATCGCTATGTTGCCAATGCTGGTATCTGCTCCCGAAGAGAGGCGGACACTTATATTGCTGCTGGCAGTGTTTCGGTCAATGGTAAGGTGGTTACAGAAATGGGATACAAGGTGAAGCTGTCCGATGATGTGCGGTTCGATGGACGAAAACTCAATCCAGAGAAAAAGGAATATATTCTGCTTAACAAACCTAAAAACTTTATTACCACAACCAGTGATGAAAAGGGCAGAAGGACGGTAATGGAGTTGGTATCCAATGCCTCGAATTCCCGATTACTTCCTGTCGGACGTTTGGATCGCAACACCACTGGATTGTTGGTTTTTACCAACGATGGTGATCTCACCAAGAAATTGACGCATCCCACCTACGGTGTTCGAAAGATTTATCATGTGCATTTGGATAAAAATCTGGCCTTGGCCGATTTACGGAAAATCCAAGACGGACTTACCTTGGACGATGGTAAAGTTTCCGTGGATGACGTCAGCTACATTCAAGGAGCTCCCAAAAAGGAGATTGGTATTGAAATCCATAGTGGACGAAACCGTATTGTAAGACGTATTTTTGAGCATCTGGATTACAAAGTGACCAAATTGGATCGGGTAATCTTTGCTGGACTAACCAAAAAAGACCTCCCACGCGGTCACTGGCGCCATTTGACCGAGCAGGAGGTAGTGAACTTAAAAATGATCAAGTAGTTCGCTTTTTGATTATACCGTAACTTGGTTACTATAGTTGTTGCGCTCTTCTGGCAACTCGCTGAGGTACTGCACAAACTCAAACTGATTACCATCGGCATCGGCAAAATAATCCCTGATTCTGAATTGCTCAACCTGCTTTGGATAATCTCGTTTGTATCCGGCATCCAATAGATTTTGTGCTATTGCTTCCACATTCTCAACAACAAAACCCATATGGTTTATTCCAAGGGTGTCATAGTTCTTGTTCGCTTTTAGGTCACTGTACTTTGCCTGGTTAATCGCAATATAGGTATCATCATCACCGAGGTGCACCCATTCCCTAGTGTCGTTGCCGCCACCCCTAATTTTAAAATGGGGGAATGCAGTTTGAAAGAAATTAATGGCTTCTTGAATATTATTTACAGTGATATTGGCATGTTCCAAATAGATATTTCTTGTTTTCATAAGTACTTTGTTTTGGTGAATTACAAAGGTCAAAAGAGAAAAGAAGATGTGGAATGAACCTATGTACAGAAATAACACTGTACTTAAGTACAGGTTGAATAGTAGTAGGAATTAGATGCTAAAAAGCCCCCTTTTTAGCGCTACATCCACAGCTTCCGTTCTATTGTCCGCATGCAGTTTTGAAAGTATGGCAGTGACATGGAATTTTACAGTACGCTCCGTAATGTACAGCTGTTTGCCAATTTGCTCATTGGTGAGTCCTTTTTTTATAAGGGTTAGCACTTCCAACTCACGTTTGGTCAAGGGCATTTCCGGATAACTGAGCCGGCCTTGAGTTGCACTTGATTCATATTGAGCAGTTTCCGAAAGCAATAGCCTTAGTTGCTCCTGTAACTCAGTAGTTGTTTTGAGCGCTTCCTTTATTTTTGCTTTGTCGCTTTGGGTACTTTTGAGATTGGAGATAATGGCTTCCATTTGAGGAGTAAAAACCCGATCCAATACATCATGTAGCGATGTGTCAGATACTTTGTTTTGATTTCCATAGGATTGCTGTAATCGGGTACGCTGCACAGCGGTACCCACCAATTCACTAACGGTGTTTAAAATCGTGAGTTCTTTTTCCGTTAATTGACGGGTTTCCTTACTCAATAGATTAATGAGACCCACTTTTTGTTTGTTGACGATGACTGGAATAGTCGCATGAAACTTAAGCCCTTGGGTCCCAAAGTCGATATTCTGTAACCTAGTGCAAGCCACTTCACTAATATTCATGGCCTGGTCGATATCATCGGATAAATACTGTTTGATACAATAGCACCCTCCGGATAATCGTTCTGGGTGATTGCTAAGGGCAGGGGGCAGGTTATAGGAAGCGGCCAGATAAACCGATTTGTTACCCGGTTCGGTAAGCCATACCCATCCAGTTTCCAAATCAAGGATTTCCACCATCTTCTCCAACGATTTACGCAGTGCGGAATGCAACGAAAATTCCTTGTTCAGGTGACTAGCTATTTCATACAGATGAAAAAAATAGTCCTTATCCTTCTTCATACCTGAAAACTACTAATAAAAAGCAGGATTGTTAAGGTAAACCGAAAAAAAACTATCCGTCTATGTAAGACATATACTTATAAGCCTTGTGTGTAAAAAACAGTAAACTTTATACACTAACTTTTATGTTGGAAAAGAGATAACGACAAAACGTAAACCATTGGGTAGATACTTAAATAGTTGTTGTTGACTACTATGCTATCAAACTTTCTTAGACGAATTCTATATTTTTTTGCCTCCCAATTTTGAAGAAAAGTTTATAATATTTTGGAGCTAATAAAAGAACAAAAAACAGAAAATCAATTATTGTTTGAATTATTGGTATGAGCAGGGGATTCATACCCTCTTTAACAATAGATGGAGGTCCAACAATAGTGGTCGTGATAAAATTTCCGAAATGATCGACAATTGAGATTACTAGGTATACAATGGTAAAGGTCCAAGTTAATAATCCGCGAAATTTTAAGATACTTAGTACAAGGGGCAGAGCTAAAACTGCGGCAAAGATATCGAGGTATGCCGGATACATCCACGCTAATGATTCCTCTCCTCCATTAATGTCATTAATTAAATTTATAGCAATAAACCTAGAAACCTGAAGTAAAATCCAAATAACAAGTCCGATAAAAAACAATTTTTCATCTTTTTTAAGGTCCTTTAGTTTAGAGGTTGTGCCCATGTTCATTCTTTATTTTTGGTTACATGTTCGATGACACCTGATTGAAAGCCTAAAAAAGGGTTTTCACTAGTATATTTGGATAGGACGGAGACTGCACAAGAGTTGCTATTAAAATTATATACCATAGTCACAAAATTTTTGGTATCCGATTCATGCCAATTAATTAAATAGATTCCGAAATCCACCTTTTTAGATTTATAAGGATAGGTTTTAGCAGGTTGATCCATGTTTCTTCCATTTAACCACTTATAAGTCATGTTGTCGTTTTCAAACGATATATCAATAGCACCAGCGTTTTGATATTGAAATGTAAAACTTGTCCCATTCAATAAATGCTCTTCCTTATCCAAGCTGTTTTGAGCCTGTAAAAAGGAAGCAAAACCAAAAGCAAAAAGACATAAAAATTGTATTGTTCTCATATTTAATTAAAGGGTAATCAATCCTCGTAAATATCAAATTCGGCGGAAACGGATTTCATTAATTCTGCATCTTCAAAATCACTATCTGACATTTTTGATAACCGCTCTAGGTACAGGTCGAATTGACCTTTCTGAAAAATAGATAGCATCTTACCACCATCCTTGCAGCTTGCGGCATGCCAAACGTTAGGAGGTACAGTTACCGTGTCTCCCGGTTTTGCAATAATAGTTTCATTATCAAAAATCAACTCAACTTCTCCCTCTAGTATATAGAAGATTTCGGTCATAATTTTATGATGATGTCTGGCGAGGTAAAAACCTGGCTTTAACTTGTCTTCAACAAAACTCAATGCTCCTTTTGTGTGTCGAGAAGAAAGCTTTATAAAACAATGATCTTGCGAATAATTGTAATTTTCTCCTTCTCCATTTTTTATTACTTCAAATGCTTCCATAGCCATGAGTTATTTTGAATGATATGTTTTGGAAACCTCCAGACTGTCCTCAAACCAATTCCATAGTATTATCTTCCCGTCCTTTACTTTTACCCTTAAGGCATATGTGAACTCTTTTGTTTCCTTATTTGAATGACTTAGTAATCCAACCATTTGTCCAAAGAATGCTGCTGTATCACCACTTGCAAATCCATCTGTTGGCTCCCATTTTTTGGTAACGAAACCTGCTCCAAATGCAGGAAAAAATTCTTCCAATATTGCCTTTTTACCCGTCCAAGGGCCCATCCACGGTAGGTCGGAATCTCCAGCATTTTGCCACACCATGTCTTCATGCATAAGGTCGCTCATCGTTTGCATATCTCCTTTGCCCATAGCGGACATAAAAGCATTTGCTAAATCTAAAGTCGCTTGTGATTGCTCAAGCAATTTATCATTTGCAGTCATTTCTTTTACTTCAGTTGCTGTTTCATGTTCAGCTTTCACATCATTTTTTTTAGCTGTTTCACAGCTCCCAAAAGTTAAAGCCATGACAATGCATACTATTAATTTTTTCATCTTGATTTTTAATTAAAAAATGTTATTACTGTAATTGTTTCATGGCGGTTCCCCAATCTTCCAAATGATATACTTCCATAACTTTTCCGTCAATAACGGTATGCACATCAATGGTCATAATGCTAAATGATTTGGTTCCATCCGTGGGCAAGCCCATAAAATCTCCTTTGGGAGTGCCTGAGGCTAGGCTTCTTACAACATATTTGTTCCCTTCGTTGATTACCTCCTGAGGTGTCCATTGCAAATCTGGGATCAGCTTCCAAAAAAACCCTAATTGTCCAGTTAATTGTTCTTTTGATTTGTTTTCAATGGAACCTTTAGAAACAAAATTATCCGCCAAAATGGTATTTAGTATTAATTCAGGAGTTGTTTCGGCATTTACGGTCAATGCTTTTTCGTAAAATGCGTTCAATGCCTCTCTATTTGTCATGGACATAATTTTAAACAGTTAATTCTGCAAACTTAATTTGATAAGCTATTTTGCATATGGTAAGAAAGCACCTAAATACTGTAAAAAAGGGGAATTACTTATGAATTTCTCTAAACTGATTGGGAGACAGCTTCGTATTTTTTTTGAAGTATTTGAAAAAATTGGTAGGATCATCAAATCCTGATTGATAGGCGATTTCGGTAATGGATAATTCGGTGTTTACCAAAAGATGTTTTATTTGAGTGGTAACAATTTCGTCAATTAAAGATTTTGAAGACTTGTTAATTGTACTTTTTACAATGTTGTTTAATGTTTTGGGAGTAATGGACATTTGTTTGGCGTAATAGAGAGCGGTTCTGCTTTCGGACCATTGTTCTTCAATTAAATTTTGAAATTTCAGAAACTGATCTAAGTATTTTGTATTTGTGAAAACAGTTTTATCTTTCGTTTTTTCACGGTATAATTTTGAAATTAAAACGTGGAGAAAACTTCTCTTAATGCCCGAAGTATACGGGTCTTTTTCAAGTTCTGTTTCTATGCGAAATTGATTTAATATAGTTTCAACTTCCTTAAAGAGGGTGGCACTCAAATCAATTTTTGGAGACTTTATCAATTCATTAAAAAGCTGAAGCGATTTTAATCCTTCTTTCCTGCCAAGATGTTTAAATATAAAGTCTTCTTTAAAAATCAATAGTATTCCTTCGGATTTACTTCTGGTGAATTTATGTGTAACGCCTTTTCTTAAGGAAAACACTGTTCCTTTTTGGTAAGGATAATTTTTGTAATCAATTGTATGTATCCCTTTTCCTTTTGTTATTATGAATAAAACATAAAAAGAAAGTCTATGGTTCTCCGTTTGTTTATGATCACTTGGTGTTTTCTTGAAAACTTCTTCAAGTGTTACCAAATCAAAAAAGGATTTTGAACCAGATGAACTTTGGAACCGTATGGTAGGTGTTTCTTTAATAAAACTATAGGTTTAGGCTATTCAATATGTTTCCTAACGGTTGGATATCACTTGTTTTAATTAGCTATATCGACCGATAAGTGAAGTTCGGGAAATTAAGCCTAAGATTCAAGGGTAGTTTAAGTTATACCTACCCTCATTAGATTTTTTAGTATTAAATACTGGGTAAGTCGTTTTTAACAGCAGCCCAAAAAGTAGCATCGAACAATTTTGTGCAACCGATTATTGCGCCCTTTTCCATATGTTCGGATGTTCGGATGGCTATAGATAGTCCGTTAGCGTTAAAAACTTGTTGTAGGGTGCTTCCAAAACGAGAATATGCTTTGGAAATGTTTCCTCCCAACACCAACGCATCTGCATCAAACTTTTTCAGCCATGGTGAAAGAAAATTTCCTAAATCCTTTCCGAAGTTTTCAAGTACTTGTTTCGCCTTCGACTCTTTGTCAAAAGCATCTGCCAATTCCTTCACACCTTTTACGGTTTTGCCAGACAATTCCTCGTAAGCATTGACGCATCCCCTGGTGGAAAAATAATCGTCGGCAATACCATCGTTATGCGGAATATTCCAAAGAATGCCATCGGGAGGAACATTGTTTCCAGATGTAACCGGAATACCATTGGCCGTAAAACCAGCCCCCAAACCTGTTCCCAGGGTAACGCAGAGCTGTTTTTTATAGCCTTTGCCTTCGTCCAGCCATGCCTCACCTACTGCAAAAGAGGTGGCGTCGTTCAAAAAACGAATAGGTAAAACTTCGTTGTGATTCAACAGGGGATTTAAGCTTTTTTCGATTTGGGTTCCATGCAAACTACCGAATTTGAAACCTTCGGGATATTTTGCTGTCCCAGTGGAATAATCAAAGGGTCCTGGCATGGCAAAAGCGATTCCGGTTAAAGACAATCCATTGGCCGCTGCAAGGGTCTTATTCACACAACTGGCCCAAGTTTTCAAAATGTTGTCTTTAGGTTCCATATTGGCAACATGACTGGTTGCATAGGTGTTTTGCAATAGTTGTTTCTGATTCATTGCCACGACGGCGGAGGAAATGTGCGTTCCTCCCACATCCACACCAATTACATAGGTTTCTTTTTCCAAAGCCTTATTCTTTTATAGGTTTTACCTGATATCCGCTTAGACCATAAAAAATCAGATAGCCATAACAAATTATGGGTACGATAAATGAAAGTTGAATGCCAATTTCGTCAGCTACTGCACCCTGGATAATGGGCACAATTGCTCCACCCACGATCATCATTACCAATAAAGAGGATGCTTGGCTGGTATATTTTCCTAAATCCTTTATGGCCAAGGTAAAAATATTGGACCATAGAATTGAATTGAATGCTCCAATTGCTATAGCACTCCAAAAAGCAACGGTTCCATCGGCCATTATCATTATTGCAAGTAAAATAATCACAATACTTGCGAAGAGAGTAAGTATTCGCGAAGGACGCGAACCACCGACCATAAATGCCAGATAGTTGATGACCAAAAAGAACAGGAAAAATTGGATTTGCGCGAATGGAATCAACTCCAGTGAAAAGACACCGTCATTATTTTGAACTCCTGTGATGACGTAGATGACCAAAAAGGATAAAATAGAGAGTCCGGCCATTAGGGTGTACTTTTGAATTTTGTCGGTCATACTACCCATGGCAATAGACCCTAAAAAACGACCGATCATTGCGCCTCCCCAATAATAGGAAAGGAAAACTCCTCCTTGGGATTCGCTCATGCCTGCAATGTTATCCAACTTAAAAAAATTGATTAAAAAACTTCCAATGGTGACCTCACCACCCACGTATACAAAAATGGCAATCATACCCAAGATCACATGTCTAAATTTTAGAACGTGCAGTCCCTTTTCAAGGGTTTCGGTGTTTTTAAAAGAAGGAAGTTTTATGGTTTTTATTATGAGGGCCAAAACAAAGAACAATCCACCATAGATTAAATAAGGAATTTTAAGGGATTCGACCGTGATTTCGCCGTTGGAAAAGACTTTATAGAGTAATAAAGCTCCAATGAGTGGAGCGAGCGTAGCTCCGAAGGAGTTAAACCCTTGGGCCAGGTTCAATCGGCTTGAGGCTGTTTCAGGTTTACCCAAAATAGCAGCATACGGATTGGCCGCTATCTGCAATATGGTAACGCCAGAGGCCAAAACAAAAAGTGCACTCAAAAAGATGCCATATCGCTGGAAAATTGTGGCTGGATAAAAGAGACAACACCCCAAACCACATAAGAGCAACCCGATGATTATCCCATTTTTATAGCCAATTTTTGATATGGGATCTCCCTTGCTGACGGAAACAATAAAATAAAGCAGGGAAATGATAAAAAATGCGCCAAAAAAGGCAAATTGAATCAGGGCTGCCTGAAAATAACTTAACTCAAAAACTTCTTTTAGATGCGGAATCAACACGTCGTTCATGACTGTGATAAACCCCCACATAAAGAATAAAAACGTTATGGTAAGGAAAGGTTTGCGATAGTTGGTTGCTGTCCCGGTCTGTACCGGGTCACTACTTGGAATAGTTGGCATGGATTGGTATTATTTTATGGATTTTGGTTTATCGTGAATGCTTTGAGCATATCATTGTTCTGGGCAACCAATATCATTTTGTTCCCCTTTTGTGTAAACGGCGCCAGTTTTTTGGCATCTCCGTTTACGAAAAAGCCATTTTGAAGGCTTGTGTTTGCAGTGAAAGACCCTTGGCCATTTCCTAGAAGTAAGAGTCCCGTTCCTGCGTCATTTCTTGGAGTTTCTACCTCAGAAACAAATAGGTTGCCCACACTAAGAACATCCAACCAACCATCACCATTGTAATCCGCTACCAACATGTCATTGATATTGGACAATTGTGCATGACGTGGTAATTCGGAAATTTTAAATCTGCCGTCACCTAGATTTTCAATATATGAAGAGGCAAATGTATTGGCCTTATAGTGCAGTGAGTTCTCCAAACTTTTGGTGTCATAAACGGCTTCTAATTCTAATGAGGCAAAAACATCGTACTTTTTGATTTTTTCTTTCAAACCTGGAACTTGTTCTGATGAACAGGAGAAACCACGTAATGGAAAATGCTTGTTATCGTTATAATAGCCAAGAACGATGTCATTAGATCCATTGCCGTCAAAATCATTATAATAGACATCGAACGGTTCCTTTTCAGAGGTTTTGTACTTATAGTTTAACCCAAGATTTCCGGCAATGAAATCTTCATCACCGTCATTGTCAAAATCACCTTTGGTAATACTAAACCACCAGCCCGAAGTGTTTAAAAGACTTGGAATTTCCTTTTTGCTCAATGTTCCGTTGTTATTTTCAAAGAGCGTAATGGACATCCATTCACCAACAAGAATCAAATCGGAATCTCCATCCTTATCGTAATCGGACCATTCTGCGTCCGTAACCATTCCTATGTTTAACAACTCCGGTGCAACATCTTCAGTCACATTGACCAGTTGACCGTTGTTGTTTTGAAGTAGATAACTTGTGGCAGGTTTTGGGTATTGGTGCGGAAGATGCCTTCCTCCAACAAATAGATCAATATCCCCATCATTGTCATAATCTTCTGCGACTACACGTGACCCACTTGTTCTATATGCATTGAGTAATGCGCCTTTGGTAAAGTTGCCCTGTCCATCATTAAAGTATATCCGATCAGCGTAATGAAAATCGTTTGCTGGAAATTCATTCCCTCCACTTAACACAAATAAATCCTGAAAACCATCTAAATTGATATCTATAAAAATTGCATCAACATCTTCATATGGTGCTTCACGCTCCCATAGGTCTTTGTTTGTTTGCACGAACTCTCCTGTTTCGGTTTGTTGGTACAAGCTTGCACTATTTCCCGTAGCACCTCCTACGTAAACATCTTCTAAACCATCTCCATTGACATCTGCAACAGCCATCGATGGTCCAAACTGCGACATTTTATGGGGTAGTAAAACCTGTTTTTCGTAATCATCAAATGGATTTTCCACATGCTGGTGCGCAAGTTGAAATGCTGATTGGATGTTGGTGAACAGCTTTTTGGTAGTTTGTCCTTTTTTTCCGCTTGGACTTGCACCACCTGATGCAAAACTTATGGTTTTATTTGCTTCTATATTCTTCTTAATGCTGGCCTTACCGTTAGGCCACATAACTTTTACACTATCAACATTTGTGTCACTGCCCAATCCAAAATGGGCCATGGGTTCACTTGTAGAATAAATACCGCGGACATTGGAGGTTTCAATAGTTTGTTTTTCATTATCGGTATACAGCGTTATTCTAGCTCCAAAAACGGAATTGTTTTGTTCATCGTTAAGCTGTACCCTCAAATAATTGGAATTACTTTTTTTGTCCGAATTGTTACGGTAGACGAATGCTTCTGCATTGATATTGTTAACCACGATATCTAAGTCACCGTCATTATCCAGGTCTGCGTATGCTGCCCCATTGGAAAAAGATTCTTCGCTCATCCCCCAAGCATCCATGACTTTTTCAAAATCAAGATTTTTGTTATTTCTGAAAGCATAATTTTTAAGGGGTTGTGATGGGAGCGGAGCCAGGGTCTTTTTAAGATCTATAATGTCGAAAACGGATTTTATGTTCCCACCATCAGGATGCTTTTTAATCCAATCGAGTCGACTTTTGTTGATTATTTCGGCTACTTTCTTGTCTGCGTCGGTATTCCTGATATCCCTCAACAAACCATTGGTAATGTATATGTCTTTATGCCCATCATTGTCAAAATCAGCTATCAAATTGGACCAACTCCAGTCTGTTGCTGCGGTACCGGTTAGTTGAGCAACATCGCTAAAAGTTGCATTTCCATTGTTCAGTTGTAGTGCGTTGTACATATATTGGTAATGGCCTCCATTGTCTAAAACTTCCCAAAAGGAATTTCGGTCCATTCCACTCATATTCGATTTAAGCCTGAAATTATCTTCAGCAACCATATCCAATACGGAAATGTCTAGGAGTCCGTCATTATTTATGTCTGCAACATCAACACCCATACTATAGTATGAGATGTGATTTAGAGCGTTATCAACCTTATTGGTAAATGTGCCATCCTGGTTGTTGATAAAGAGAAAATCAGGAGCATAGAAGTCATTGGCAACATAAAGATCGGTCCAGCCGTCATCATTCAAATCACTGGCAGAAACACCATTGGGGAAACCCACAAGGTCAAGACCAGCTTCTTTAGTAACATCTTTAAATCCATTGCCATTTCCTTGATAAAATTTTAGTCCATATTCTGGTTTTGATAAATCAGCACCTTTGAAGTCCGATAGACTGCCTGGATTTGGAGGTTGGGTAAGTAAAAGAAGGTCTAAAAACCCGTCTTTATTGTAATCGAGAAAGGTAGCATGGCGGGTGCGGTCGCTATTGTCAACCCCGTACGTCTTTGCAGATTCTTCGAAAGTGTTATTTCCTTTGTTTATGTAAAGCAGATTGGTGCGCCATTCTGGCTTGTTATCATATAATTCTCTACTAATGTAGATGTCGTCAAGGCCATCGTTGTTGATGTCTGCAATGGTAACTCCGGTGGACCATCCGCCATCGTTTAAAATACCTGCCTCTTTGGTAATGTCTTTAAACTCAAGGTTGCCCATGTTCAGGTAGAGCTTATCATCAACCTGATTTCCGGCAAAATATATATCCTGAAGACCATCATTGTTAAAATCACCTATACCTACACCGGCACCTCCATAAAAATTGGCGTATCTGAGAATGTTGTGTTCTTTCTGGTCTATTAGGTCGTTGGAGAAGGTAATGTTGGTGTGATTCGATGATAACAAAGTAAAACGTGGTTGTTTATCTTCTTCTTGAGAACAGGCAAGCCATAAAGGTGCGACTGAAAGGAGAACCAAAAAGAACTTAGTATACAGCCTCTTTATCATCATCTAAATAGGTTTAAGACAGTAGCAGCAAAAATAAAGGAGAGTTTCCTCTCCTTTACTTGAACTACTAACTCTACTTAAAATTAAAAAAACTCAAATGAATTATTGTTAATAACTGAATATTTTAATTTACATCCCACCATACGCGAGTGGTCAGTTCATCTGCACCTTGTCTAGCAATGGCCTCTGCATAATTTGCAGGGTTGTTGACTTGCTCGCTTTCTGAATAGGACATTCTTCTTGGAATGGTACCGTTGGTAACATTACCAGGATAATTAACTGGTGTCAATACAGGGAAACCTGTTCTTCTCCAATTGGAGAAACTTTCATATTCGTTTAAGAAAGTCGCGGCCCAGTATTGGTTGTTAATCTGCTCTAATGCATTACCCGCATCGTATGGATTAGCTACCAAATATGCATCAATATCAGCAGAATCGATTACACCACCATCACCGTACATAGCTAACATTTCCATGGCAGCTCTTACACCATTGTTGTAATGTGTCTCAGCATCACCAGCCAAGCCCCAACGTACGTTTGCTTCAGCAAGCAACAGTTCTACTTCCGCATAGGTTTGGAAGAACATAGGAGCATCTAGCCCTGTGATAACACTTCTGTTTGGTTCAGCGAACGGAGCAGTGTCAACTTCTCCTGTTGCAGCTTCCAACGTATTACTGTCCAGTCCATTTGGAAGACCTTTTAAATCTGCAGGGTCTGTACTACCATCACTTCTTCTTGAAGCTAAAACTGGTAATCTTGGATCGTTACCAGCTTGCAACCAATCAATGAAGAACTCACTCATTCTTGGGTTACCATCAGCTAAAAAGACTTCACCATTTCCATTTTGGTTTACACCTGCTGGTCCCTCAGTATGTGGAACATAGAAAATGTCATCATTGGATTGCATAACACCACCGTTGATGGCTTGTGTCACCCATTGCTGTGCACCTGAAGGGTCTACTTTAATAAGACGGAAACCAAGACGTAACATTAACGAGTTTGCAAGTCTTTGCCATTTGGCTTGATCTCCACCATAAATGATATCCGCATCACCAAAACCTGATGTACCTGTTCCTAAAGCGGCTGCTGCTTCACTAAGTTCATTCAGCATGTCAGCGTAAATTTCACTTTGTGGATCATATCTCGGGGTTAAAATACCTTCCAATACCGCTTTACCAGCTTCACTGTAGGGGACATCACCGTACAAATCGGTCAATCTTGAGAAAACAAATACTCTCATGATTCGAGTAATGGCCTTCATCTCATCGGGAGAACCTTCGTTGTCCATTTGCACCAGCATGTCCTCTAAAGATTTTACGGCGTTGCCATAATATCTATCCATTAGTGAAGAGGCATAACCTCTGTTCCAAGTATACTTATCACCATCCCAATACCCAGCGGTTGATGCGAAATGCTGCATCATGGTCGATTGGTAGATTAATCCAGCTCTCCAGTTGTCGTAACGTTCACTGGAGGCAAATAGCTGCGCTGCGGTCAATTTATTAGCCACACTTACCTGGGTAGGTCTAGCGGGGTTAACGTTCAAATCTTCAAAACCTTCGTCGCACGCTCCTAACAGAAGTACAAACGACAAAAAATAAACAAATCTTTTCATAATTCTTTTTTTTTAAAACTTAGCATTAAGACTTAAACCATAACTTCTTGTAGAAGGAACACCGAAATATTCCAGACCTTGTGAGTTACCTGCATTGTATGCACTCTCAGGGTCAACATTGTCAATGCTTCTTTTTATAAAGAACAGGTTCTGTCCTAGTAAATTTACGGAAACACTATTTAGGAAGGTTTTTTCCAAAATTTTGGAAGGCAAAGTATAGCCAATACTCAACTGTCTGAATGTGATATAATCTGAGTCTTCAACAAACTCTTCAGCAATATCATTAACTCTTCCCCAATAGGTTTGAAGGTTTTCCGGAGCTACAGTAGTTGTGAAAGATGTTCCAGCTCCAGTATCTGCATTAAAGGTTGACCCATCAACGCCGGTTACTGCTAAACCACCTTCTCTACCTTCGATTGTATTTTTGTGCAATCCAGTACCGTAAGCAATTGAATTGGTACCTGAGAACAATTGACCTCCAAATTTACCATCAATCAAAAAGTTAAGACTAAGGTTCTTGTAACGGAAAGTATTGGTGAAACCAAATGTCCATGGTGGAACACCTTCTCCCAATATTTTTCTTTCTCCTTGACGTGCAATCGGCACTCCATCACCATCGATGTCATAAACGATATTACCATCGTTATCCCTCACGTAGGAGGTTCCGAAAATTGTTCCGTAACGCTCGCCAACGATGTGCTGGATTCTTACGTTTCTAGTTCTTGGCTCATCAAGACTAATATCTGCATTGTCAGCATTGGTAGCTGTTACCAAACCTTCGTTGAACGAAACGTTCATGGATGTATTCCACTCGAAATCTGCCGATCGAATTGGCGTTCCAGAAATTAGAAGTTCAACACCTTTGTTTTCAATCTTACCAAGGTTTGCCGTTGCAGCACCGAAACCAGAAGCAACGGAGGTTGTAACATTCACAATATCATTGGTAGTTTCGTTGGTATAGTATGCAAAGTCAAGAGACAATCTGTTACCAAAAAATCTTGCATCAAAACCGATTTCGATTTCATCCTTGTTCCAAGGAACCAAGTTGGCATTCGGAACTGTTCCTCCAGAGATTCTACCTAATGGCTGTCCGAGGTGACCTTGATCAAATATTTCATAAAGTAGACCTAATTGGTATGCCTGATCTGCACCACCTGCTGTGTTAGCATAACCACCACGTAATTTGAAGAAATCAACAAAGGTTGGCAACTCAAACATGTCTGAAAGAATCAAACTCGCATTTACAGATGAATAAAAATCGTTATTTGGTGTGGTCTTTCCTGGGAATGAAAGAGTGGAGAACCAGTCATTTCTTCCTGTGAAAGTTAGATAGGCATAATCATTATATGAAACTTCTAAGGATCCATACAAAGAACCAATTTCTCTTTCATTAAAATTCCTACTTCTATTTTGGTTTTGTAAGTTCGAAATATCTTCAAGGCCAGGTACGATAAAATTACCTCCACCTAAGTTAAGCTCTTCGAACGTGATTTTGTTATTGTTAGCTCCAACGAAAGCAGATATACCAAATTGCTCATTAATATCTTTATCCGCACCTAAAATAAGGTCTGAATCTACCTGAGTATATATTCTTTCTTGTTCTGACATACTTCCCAAAGGTTGGAAAGCGGTTCCAAAAGGAGTAACTCCAGTTTGCTTTCTGTTATAGTGGTCAACACCAACACGTCCTGTAAGATATAACCAATCAAGAATGTCATAACGGATTGATGTGGAAGCGATAATTCTATTTCTTACATCTTCATTTCTAAAGTTGAAGGCGGCGAAATATGGATTTTGCGAGAAAATGTTATTAGAATACTGTCTTTCCGTTCCATCCTCGTTAGTTCCTGGGTCCATGAATCTAACATCTACGTTTGGAGAAAGAAGTCCAACTGTGAAGTTAGCATTACCAGGCGCATCTGACAATCGCGGTCTATTCATCACATCTTCAATAATGTACTTTGAATTAATCTGAACGGTCAATTTCTCATTCAACACTGCACCAGCATTTAAGGAAAAAGACTTTCTGTTCATTCCAGCATTTGGAACAATGTCATCATTTGAAAAATCTGACATTGAAAATCTAAAATTGGAATTTTCAGTACCGTTAGACAGAGATAGCGTATTTATAAAAGTTGTCCCTGTTCTGTAGTAATGGTCTAAGTTACTTCCTACGTAAGAATAAGGTCTTTCAACCCCATCCCACTGAACAACTTGTGAACCATCTAATCTTGGACCCCAAGAGCTAAGTCCAGCATCCAATGCTGCGGCTTGGTTGGCGGGCTTTTCGTTTCTAACACCCTGACCATATGAAGTCTGGAAATCTTGGATGTTAGTATTTACTTTATCAAAATTAACGGTAGTACTGAATTCTACTCCAAAACCTTCTTGTCCTCTACCACTTTTGGTTGTGATCAAGATAACCCCGTTACCACCACGAGAACCGTAAAGTGCGGTAGCCGAACCACCTTTTAAAACGGAAACAGATTCTATGTCATCCGCTGTAAGACTGGAAATACCATCACCTCCGTCATTTCCACCCCACAAACTCGCGGATCCATTATTGTCATTTCCGATTGGAATACCATCAACAACATATAATGGTTGGTTGTTACCGGTCAATGTACTGTTACCCCTAATGATAACCCTACTTGAACCAGCGGCACCAGTTGAATTTTGCGTGATGTTCACACCAGCAATCTTTCCTTGAAGTGCATTAATGGCGTTGGGTGTTTTGATTGTTGAGATTTCTTCTCCACCAACCTCTGTTAAAGAGTAACCCAGTGCTTTAGTTTCTTTTTTGATACCCAATGCAGTAACAACTACCTCACCTAAAGCTTCAAGGCTTTCCTCTAAAGATGTATTGATAGTTGATTGACCGCTAACGGATATCTCCTTAGCAGAGTATCCAATTGCAGAGAATACCAAAATTGAGGCATCATTGGATACAGAGATGGTGTAGTTACCATCAAAATCGGTCGAAGTACCATTTGTGGTACCCTTTTCGACAACGTTAATACCTGGAAGCGGAGTTCCGGTACTTGTATCAGTAACCGTTCCTGAAACGGTTTTTCCTTGTGCCGATATGCCTTGAAAACATAAAAGCGACACAATCATTAAAAAGTAATGAAGTCTTTTGATCATACTGTTAGAGTTAGGTTATTGTTAGTTAAGCTTTAAGTTAGCTTAAAATAATTTGATATATAAAAATTTAAATTCCTTTAGTATATAGGAAATAATTTCGACTAATAACGAGATTGAAAAGCTAAAGGACATTGAAACTATAACGTTTGAAATTTGGGGCTAACGTGAAAAATTGTTTTCACCCCTGAGAAAATAAAGGCTTTAAGTAATTATTAGTAATGCAGATCTCAGGCTATTCTTCGTCCAATGCAAAGTGTAAACGACTTGAATTGGTCAGTTTTTGGTGTGAGATGAAATGATTATTTATTCTCTTTCCATCCAATTGTAAATTCAAAAGTTTGCCTTGACCTCCATCCTTTGTTATTTCGATGGAAGTGTTGTTGTAATATTTTGGATTTAAGCGGATGGTAATCTTATCGAAAGCGGGAAGGGTTATGGCATAAATTGGGTCAGCGGGACTTATGGGATAAATCCCCATCATTGAAAAAACTGCCCAAGCACTCATGGTACCGGTATCGTCATTGCCTGGAAGCCCATCCGGAGCATTCTTAAAATAGGTGGAAAGCAGTTCGGAGACGGTTTTTTGAGTTCGCCAAGCCTCACCCTTTGCATAATTGAACAAATAAGGGTAACCAATATCAGGTTCATTTGCCATGTCAAACTGGTTCTTGTCAAACACCTCCTGGAGCTTGTTGGCAAAGGACCCCTGTCCACCTATTAGCTTGATAAGTCCTTTGACATCATGTGATACCATAAAAGTGTACTGCCAGGCATTCCCTTCGATGAAACCTAGATTTTTTACAAAGTTTGCCCCAGTTTCTGGATTGTATGGAGTCAACCAACTACCATCATCATTTTTAGGTCGTAGAAGATTGAACTCTTTGTCGAAAAGCTTCCTATAGGAAATGGAACGCTCTGAAAAGCGCTTGTAATCTTCTTTCTTGCTCAATGCTTTAGCAAGTTGGGCTATGGCGAAATCTGAAATATTATATTCCTGGGTAGTTGAGACGGAACCACTTTTGGTTGTTTTTGTGGTCAGATATCCTTTTGAAATGTAATCTTTGATTCCCGGGCGAAGCGGGTTTTCATCCAATTGATCAGCACTCTTTAGCATGGCTTCGTAGGCTTTCTCAACATCAAAATCTTGTATACCTTTCAAATAGGTGTCGGCAATTACAATTCCAGCTGGGTCGCCTACCATTGTTGTTGTTTCGGTTGCGTTCAATTCCCATTTCGGCAACCATCCTGACTCATCATAAATCTGCAACATACTTTTGACCATGTTCGATTGTTGCTCTGGGTATACCAAGCTCATCAATTGGTGCAAATTTCGATACGTATCCCAAAGAGAAAAGACGGTGTAGCGGGTCCCATGGGTTTTTAAGGTTTCGCGTGTTTTCATCTTTGGATATTCTCCATTGATATCGTTTAAAGTACTTGGATGAATCAGTGTGTGATATAGTGCTGTATAAAATATGGTTTTGTCATCTTGGGAACCACCTTCAACTTCTATTCGTGAAAGGTGTTCGTCCCATTCTTCCTGAGTTGTTTTCAGCACTTGGTCAAATGTTTTTCCCGACACTTCCTTGTTCAGATTCTCTCTGGCATTTTCGATACTTACATAGGAAATTCCTACTCGAAGTTCTACTTGAGTCGGTTCTTTAAAATCGTATCGCATGTATGCGCCAATACTATCGCCAACCACTTCTTTGGTATAACCCTTCATTAAACGGGTTTTTCCATTATACCCCATCCATTGTGCCTCTTCTCCTTTGTACGTTGTTGGTTTTTTCCAAACGCCGAATTCTTCAGCAGGTTTGGAAAATTGTGCCACAAAATAAACCGGATACGCTTCTTCTGGTTTGTAGTAACAAAATGAGCCCACACTCCTAATTCCTTCAATTTCGGTTGGTGAAACAATTTTTATTTGAGCTCCTTGCTCATTAGTAAGTCCTAGTCCCAAATTCAACAAAATATTTGCCTTCCCTTTGGGAAAAGTGTATCTGCTAATCCCTGTGCGAGTAGAAGCGGTGGCTTCGGTTTTAATGTTGTACTTGTTCAGTGTATTGGCATAGTAGCCAACCTTTGAGATTTCATCTGAATATGTAGAACCATAATCTACATGGTCAGTAACAATCTCTCCAGTTGTAGGCATAGCCAGAATGACACCTAATTCTGGGCAGCCAACCCCGCTGAGATTAACATGACTAAAACCCGTTAAAAAACTATTGTCGGATGAATATGGAGTGGACCACCAACGACTGTCTTTTTCGAAAGGGAGATTTTGAGGTCCAGCAACATTAAAAGGAGAAACGTTTGCCATTCCCCTTACTGCAATGGGACCTGGATTGGTTGTTCCAAAGTTAGAAGTTCCTATGAATGGATTTACATGGTCAATGATTTTTTCCTGTGCACCACATAGCAAGGCAGCAAACAAAAAAAATAAAAAGGGGCTGAACTTTATAGTCACAAGTATTTCATTTAGTTTTTCAAATCTTAATTTTTGGACAACGAGTATGGAACAGATGCGTCTGAAACTCCCCAATCTTTGTCAGGTTCGGAACCTAAAGTAAACATAAGGTTACCCCCGTTTTGCACGGTCTCAGTGGAAATCCAAGTGTTGTTGAACGAATTACCATTTAAACTGGCGTTTTGGATGAATGGATTTCTTTTTCCATTTCCTTCCGCTGAAATCGTGAAAGTATTTCCATTTTCAAGATGCAACACAGCCTTGTCGAATAGGGGACTCCCTATCACGTATTGGTTTGTGGCAGGAGCTACTGGATAGAATCCTAATGAGCTAAAAACATACCATGCCGAGGTTTGACCATTATCCTCGTCTCCGCAATAACCATCAGGGGCAGGAGTGTAGAGTTTAGTCAAAACTTCTCTTACCTTGGTTTGGGCTTTCCATGGTTGTTTGGCATAGTTGTACAGGTAAATCATATGCTGAATGGGTTGGTTGCCATGGGCATAATTTCCCATATTCATAATCTGCATTTCCCGGATTTCATGAATGGTAAAACCATAATAAGAATCGTCAAAATCTGGAGGCATATTGAAAACGCCATCAAGCATACCTACAAATTCATTGTCTCCGCCCATTAAATCGATAAGTCCTTGTACATCATGAAAAACCGACCAAGTGTAATGTAGACTATTACCTTCGGTAAAGGCGTCACCCCATTTTAATGGATTAAATGGCGTTTGAAATTGCCCATCTTTGTTTTTACCACGCATTAAATTGGTTGTTGGGTCAAATAACTTCTTGTAATTGAGGGATTTTTTATAGTAGGTTTCGGCCAGTTGATCATCACCAAGGGATTTAGCCATTTGGGCAATGGTGAAGTCGGCATAGGCATATTCTAACGTTCTAGCCGCATTTTCATTTATACCTACGTCATAAGGAACATATCCCAATTCGTTATAATAATCCAAGCCTGCTCTACCAACGCTGTTCACCGGTCTTCCATCAGGTACAGTGGCATTCTTGAGCATGGCTTCTAAGAGCTTGTCCTTATCAAATCCTTCAACTCCCATTAAGTGGGCATCAGCAATTATTGGAGCGGAATTGGAACCAATCATGCAATCGCGATGTCCTGGACTGGCCCATTCGGGTAACCATCCTGATTCATTGTAGGTGTTGACCAATCCTTCCATAATGTGCCCGTTCAATTCGGGATACATCATATTGAAAAAAGGAAAAACGGCCCTAAAAGTGTCCCAGAAACCATTGTCAGTAAACATGTAGCCCGGCAAGACCTGGCCATTGTATGGGCTGTAATGCACTATTTCATTAGAAGCATTGTATTCGTAAAATTTTCTTGGGAAAAGCAGCACACGATATAAACAGGAATAAAAAGTTCGTAAGTGATCAACGTTTTTGGTGCTGACCTGAATTCGACCCAGTTCTTTTTCCCAAGCTTCGGTGGCCTTTGCGCTAGTTTCCTCAAAACTTTGACTTCCGATTTCTCGGTTGAGGTTTAGTTGGGCTTGCTCGGGACTGATAAAAGAGGAGGCGACTTTCACATTTACCTTTTCGCCTCTTTTAGTTTTGAAACCAATAATGGCGCCAACATGTTCTCCTTTGTTGTCGGTAGAGTTCTTTTGTAATTCCCAATTATCACCCCAGGTATGGGTAAGTTCAAAATCCTTGTCAAACTCGGCCACAAAATAGTTATGGAAATTTTCAGGAACACCTCCGCTGTTATTTCTGCAATAGCCGATGATTTTTCTTTCTTCCGGTAAAATTTTTACCATGGAACCTTTGAAAAAAGCATCGAGCATAATGTAAGCTTCGTCCGTTTCTGGAAAGGTGAATCGAAAATGAGCAGCTCTTTCTGTAGGGGTCACTTCGGCCAACACATCATAATCGGCCAAATAGACACCATAATAATCGGGCTTTACAGTCTCCGCCTTGTGTGAGAAGTGCGAAACACGTGCATCCTCTTTATACTTTAGGTCGCCGGTTACTGCCATTAATGAAAATGCTGCATAATCATTGATCCACGGACTGGGCTGATGAGTTTGCTTGATTCCACGAATGGTTTTTTCATCATATTTATAGGTCCAACCATCTCCCATTTTTGAGGTCATGGGTGTCCAAAAATTCATACCCCAAGGTGTTGCAATGGCTGGATATGTATTTCCGTTAGATAGGCTGAAGTCGGAATCAGTGCCCATCAATGGATTTACATATTGAAGTAGGGACTCTTCTTCCTGGTTTTTTTCCAATGCCGCAGTTTTATCCTCTGCTTTTTGACACGAAAGTAAAACGGTAATTGCTGTTAAAAACAAAAAATGTTTTCTCAAATAATATGTTCCCATGACTTACTGATTGTTAGTAGATTTTATTTACTTCGGGTGACGTTGTTCGATTTTTGTCTGCGATTTTTGAGTCTGGAGTCATTACAAAAATTAATTCTCCACCGCTGATGATTTCTTTATGGGTGATATAGCTTCTTTCCAATTTTTTTCCATTCAGAACAACGGACTCTACAAACATATCTTCGCTATTACCCTTTTTCTGTATGGTAAATGTTTTATTATCTCCAACTTTTATCTCTGCTTTTTCAAATAATGGTAGTCCAATATCATAAACACCTTGCGCGGGATTTATAGGATAGAATCCCAGCGAACTAAGAATGTACCAAGATGACATTTGTCCACAATCTTCATTACCGCAATGCCCATTAGGTTCATTTTTATATTGATTTTCTAAAATCTCCCGAACCAATTTTTGCGCTTTGGAAGGTTGGTTTAAATAATTGTATAAGTAAGCAACATGATGACTGGGTTCATTACCATGCGCATATTGACCAATCATTCCTGTGCTAAATACAGGCAATTTGTCCTCTGGGCTTGGCGCATAACTGAACATGGAATCCAGTTTCTGTTCAAAACGTTCTTCTCCACCTGTTTTTTCAATAAGTCCTGCAATGTCTTGTGGAACGTACCAATAGTAATGCCATGCATTGCTTTCACAGAAATAGGGAGAATATTCCTTGGGAATAAATGGTTCAATGAAATTACCATCGGGATCTTTGGGCTGCAACCATGACCTCTTACCGTTATATAGGTTTTTCCAATTTTCGGAACGCTTCAAAAAGTATTCATAATCTTCTTGCTTACCTAAATCTTTAGCAAACATAGCAATGCACCAATCATCATAGGCGTATTCCATGGTTTTGGAAACGGACCAATTTTCGTGGCCTTCATCAACAGGAATGTACCCTCTTTCTTTGTAAACATCTATCTGACGCTCATCAACCATAGCACTTTGTATACAAGCTTTGTATGCCAGTTCTGCGTCAAAGTCAAATCCTTTAAAATAAGCGTCTACAATTACCGGAACAGCATGGTAGCCGATCATCATGTTTGTCTCACTTCCTTGCATAGACCAAACAGGTAGAACACTCGTTTCAGTGTAATGGGCCAACAACGATTTAATCATGTCGGGTACTTTTTCGGGCTGAATCAATGTATACAATGGGTGGGCTGCCCTGAAGGTATCCCATAACGAAAAGGTGTCATATCTATTGAAGTCATCAGCTTTTGCAATTGAATCCGTTCCGTCCTTGAGCTTTCCATTGGCATCATTGGCAGCCTTATATTCACCATTGCTATCACTGTATAAAGTTGGGGCTAACATGGACTGATATAGCATCGTATAAAAAATGGCCTTTTTATCAGAATCCTCGGATACAATGCTTATTTTTTTAAGCTCTTTTTCCCATGCTTCCTGCGCTTTTGTCTTGATGGCGTCAAAACCTTCCTGGGCTTCAACTCGAATGGCTTTTCCCGCAGCTTCTGAGCTTACTGAAGACAAGCCTGTCTTTATTTGAATCTGTTCTCCCTCTTTAGTAGCATAATTCAAAATGATTTTTGAAGGTTTACCTTCATTATCATGGCTTATTTCATAAGTTTTAAATGGTTTTGAAAATCGCATCTCAAAAAATAGACGTTGGTTTCTGGCCCAACCAGTTGACATTCGATGTCCTTGTATGGTAGAATCATTAACCACATTGATGAAAGTGTCCGTTGGTTTATCCCAGTTGAGAGAATATCCTAAATCGACATGGATTTGGGTGTCCTCATCTTCTGGAAACGTGTATCTGTGGATTCCAACTCTGCTAGTGGCGGTTAATTCTGCTTTAATACCATAATCCAACAGATCTACCCAATAATAACCGGGAGACGCACCTTCCTTTTGGTGATTAAATTTTGAATACGGTTTGTAATTATTCTCTGGAATGCTATCAGAGAATCTGCTATTGGTAGGCATGACCAAAATGTCATAGAGATCACCAGCCCCAGTGCCAGTTAGATGGGTATGGGAAAACCCCGATATAATGGAATCTTGATAGTAGTACCCTGCAATTCGGTCCCAACCAGGAATGCCAATGTCAGGACTCAATTGTACCATTCCGAATGGGGTAGTGGCTCCAGGATAGGTGTTTCCGGGGCCATCCGTTCCAATGAATGGATTAACAAAGCTTGTAAGGTTTTCAGACGTGGCTTCTTTTGGAGCGTGGGTAGAACAACCAAAAACCAAAATCAATAAACCTATATATGCGAAATCCAACTTCATTTTTAATCGTTCCTCTATAGTTTTATCAAATTGATTTCAATACGTATTGGTAAATGAAAATGTTTAAGAAACTAATCTTCATAGGTTTCAAACTTGCCTTCTTTGGTTACGGTCAAGAGTTTTTGGGTAAATGGACTTTTTGCTGAGAGGATAAAACCTTTGGTATACCTTTCCAGTACTGGGACTATGTTTTCCCCAAAAAGCTGTTTTGAAGGACCATGGAAGGCATTTTCTGCTTTCTCCCATCTTGTTTCTTGTTTATTTTCAGAAATTAAATCCCGGTATAATTCATACAAATACCATTTGATGTGTTCATCCTTGGGAATCTCAAAATTGACAGACTTGGTTCCAACTATATTTTCTGAAAAATAGACATAACCCCACTTTTCTGGCTCATGCATATTGATTACATACTGGGGAGACCAAACCCAATTGTTTTCATGTAAGAATTCGCCAGTTTTTGGGTCTTTCTTGCGTCCATATTTTCCATTGGTAATATCAAAATCCCAATTAACCCTGGAAAAGCCTACTCTCCAAAATTGATTTTGAGGCACATTGTTCTGATAGTACCCCGTTCGTAAATCTCTTAGTGGAATGACAATTTCAATAGACCAACCCTTATCAATATCAGAAGGGTCGTTCAAAGTGCCTTGCACCGATATTGCAGATTGAAGCCCTAAGGCTTCCCATCCGTTAATGGTTTCGTTGCCCGCTCTATACGGAGCGGTTATATATTGGTCCCAAACTGTATTTAGAACATTCCACTCCAATTCGTAATAACCATGTACATCTGCTTCTGGGTCAAGAAAAATTTCCAAATCATTATTATGAAAAATCACAGCATCATGTTCAATAATATCGCCCCACACATGAGGTTCTTCCAATTGAGCAAAGAAGTACACATTGTTTTCGTCCCAGAGCATTTTCATTCTGGTGTCATACGTTGGTTTTTTGATTCCTTCGATGTCGATAAACAAATCGGACCAAGGTGCTTTTGTCCATGAAGATTCATCCGCTTTTCCATCAATCAATATGGAATCCATGGCCTTATACGCCACATAAGTTCTTGGCTTTTCTTGGGCGCACAATACTATACAGCCTACATAAACCAAAAAAAGTACTAGGCTTATTAATTTTTTATGTTTCCCAACATTATCCATCATACATTTTATAAACTGTTTTCTTTTGTAAATTTTACAATTTCGGAAATATGTCCGAAAGCTAATCCGACCACGGTATCGGCAGCGCCATAATAGATGGCTATTTTATCTTCTTCAGTGGAATGCAAAGTGGCGCATGGGAACACCACATTGGGCACATCTCCCATACATTCATATGAAGTTTGGGGAGACAGTAGATAGGGCTGTGTTCTATACTTTACCTGATCTGGATTGTTCTTGTCTAAAATGGCTGCACCCATAGAATATCTAAATCCATTACAAGTATTAATTACACCATGGTAAATCATGAGCCATCCTTCATCTACCAAAATGGGAACGGAACCGGCACCGATCTTTGCGCACTGCCATGCACTGTCTTCAAAGGGTGAGGCTTTCATTACACAACGATGCTCGCCCCAATATTTCATATCTGGACTGTAACTGATATAAATATCACCAAAAGGGGTATGTCCGTTATCACTGGGCCTGCTCAACATGGCATATTTGCCATTGACTTTCTCAGGGAAGAGTACTCCATTTCGATTGAAGGGTAAAAAAGCATTTTCACATTGAAAAAACTCCTTGAAATCGAAAGTATATCCAATACCAATGGTTGGCCCGTGGTATCCGTTGCACCAAGTGATCCAATATCGGTCTTCTATAAATGTAACGCGAGGGTCATATTTGTAATCGGAGTCTATCATTTCGGTATTCCCAGTACCAAAGACAATAGGTTCATGTTCAATGTCCCAGTTGATTCCATCTTCACTAAAACCGGCAAAAATGTTCATTTGCACTGCCTTGTTGTCGCATCTAAAAACTCCGGCATAACCATCTTCAAAGGGTACAACGGCGCTGTTGAACACACTATTGGAACTTGGAATGGCATCTCTTTGGATAATTGGATTTTCGGAATACCTCCAAACAACATCTGATATGTTAGCTGGTTTTTCCTGCCACGGAATCTCATTTGTTTTTGTTGAAACTTGATTGCTCATAGTCTATAGACTTTGGTTGTGACTTAATTCGGTATTTTTTGAACCTTGTTCAACCAAGTGTACTTTAAAATTAAAGAAGTTATTAAAAAGATCACCAATGTTAAAATAGCTTTTGGATAATCTCTAATGACAAAATAAATGGGCAATAAAATCATGCTGGATTGCCAAACGATTCCAATGGCGCAGTTCATCATATCCCACCAAAAATCATTGTTCTTCTCAAAAGAAGCATCTTCTTTTTTGATCTCATCGGACACCGGTTTCCACCAGCCCCATGGATTTACATTTTTATAAAATGATTTCAGTACTTCCTTATTGGTGGGTTGTGTAAGGTACGTTCCTAAAAAGGAGCCTAAGAGTGAAAATCCAAATATCAACGGGAAGAGATAGAATGCCGGCATGTGTGCCATATCATAGTACCATGTGTCTTCCATAAAATGGTCCTTATTATGATCAAGGAAAAACTGCAAGGTTGCGACTACCAAACCGGCCAACATGCCCCAAAAATATCCCCATCCGTTAAACCGCCACCATATCCACTTTAAAAGATTGGCTGCGATATAGCCGCCATAAAGTGAGGTGCTGATCCAAAGTGTCAATGAATTGATTGATTCTGCAAAGAATCCCATAATCACACCAAGGGCAACTACGGAAAAAGAGGCAATATAACTCGCTTTTATATAGTGTTTGTTTGTGGCCTTAGGCTTGAAATACTTTTTGTAAATATCATTGACGATATATGCTGGCGCAGAATTTACGAAAGCTGAGAATGTGGACATAAATGCCGCGAGCAAACCAGCCAACAACAATCCTTTTATCCCAATTGGAATATGATTATTGATAATTTTGGGTAAAATAACTTCAAGGTGGTCATTGGAGAATCCAGCGGTGGATGCCATTTCAGGAGCTAAAACTACCAAGGCGATTACCACAATGCCAGTAATTAAAAGGTATCTTGGAATGTAAAGCACCAAGTTGGTAAACCCACTCATATAAGCGGCTTCTTTAACAGTTCTTGTGGATAAAATCCGCTGAAAATCATAGCTTGGTACTGGGCCAGCTATACTGGCAAAGAAACCTTTGAAAAGTGACATGCCAATAAACGCTCCGAACATTTTATAGCCTTGTGTATCTATCAAATCATTGAATGCTTGATATTTACTGCTCCAATGTGGACCTAACTCAGTGCTAAAAAAGATGTTTCGCCATTCTTCCGAAATTACCATATTGATTTCAACATCTGAGATAGCAAAAAATGTGTATCCAGCAATAAGAATTCCACCGATTACCATGATAATGTATTGCAATACTTCGGTTGCCACTACAGAGAACATTCCTCCTTTTACCGTGTAAACGGTTGTAAGGAATATGATGATAAGCGCATATGATTGCTCAGAGGTGAAAATGACCGATTCACCAATTTCCAAGGGGATATCCCAAGGTAGAATAACAGCTAAAAATTTTCCGGCACCTTCAAAGAAATAAGAAATAAAGGCAAGGGCTGATGCTACAGCGAAAATAGCAATAATAATATGGGAGGCTCGACCTGCCCTATCGTCTCCAAAACGGGTCAAAATCCATTCGGAACCTGTCATGATATTTGAACGTCGAATCCAAACGGCCAAAAACATCATTACAAAAACTTGGTTGAAAATAGGCCATGTCCACATGTGCATAAAGCTCTTTGTGCCATATAGAAATAGCATGCCTACCATCCAGGCAGTTCCCGAAACATCATACTGCCCGGACCCATTGCTTAAGCCCAAAAAGTACCATTTGATATTCTTTCCGCCCAAAAAATAGGAGTCTAGATCTTTTGATGCCTTTTTCGAAACCCAAATGCCGATAAAAAGGGTCAACAAGATATAGACCGCTATTATTGAAATGTCTATTACATCCATATGCTCGTACAGGCCCTAGCTAAAGGCCCCAATTTTTATTAGGGTTTGCACCCATTTCAAATTCCAACGTACCGCCAGCCAAGATTTCATCATGGGTGATATATGTACGCTGCAATGACTTTCCATTTAGTTTAACTGATTGAATGTATTTGTTGATTGATGAGGTATTTTCTGCGAGAACGGTAAAATTCTTATTCTCGGATATGGTAATAGTTGCCTTGGTGAAAAGTGGGCTTCCCAACTCGTATTGACCCGAAGCAGGATTCATGGGATAGAATCCCAAGGAACTGAATACATACCAAGCAGACATTTGTCCGCAATCTTCGTTGCCACTCAAGCCATCTGGCTGGGCATTATATTGGGTATTTAAAATCTCTCTTACCCAATGTTGGGTTCTCCATGGCTTTTTTGCTCGATTAAATAGATAAGCAATGTGGTGGCTAGGTTCATTACCGTGTGCATATTGTCCAATGAGTCCCGAAATATCCGCGGAAACATTGTCTCCTGAGATTTCAGAACTTTCTGTAAAAAGTTGTTCCAATTTTTCGGTGAAAGGCTCATTTCCGCCATGCAATTCAATAAAGCCAGCAACGTCATGAAGCACAAACCAGCTATGCTGCCAAGCATTTCCCTCGGTGTAATCGGTATGCAATCTGTGATTGGAATATTTTGGATCAAAAGGCTCTCTCCAACTTTCTTTATCCTTGGACCTACCTCTCATAAATCCAGTCTCCGTATTGAACAAATGTTTAAATGCTTCTGACCGCTTTATGAAATAGGCATAATCCTCATCTTTACCCAATACTTTTGCCATTTGAGCAATACACCAATCATTGTAAGCAAACTCAAGACTGATTGTGACGGACTCATCCAACTCGGTGTATGGGATAAATCCAAACTCTTTATAAGGCTTCAATCCACGGATATCATCCATCATGGTTTTTTTGACCGCTTCATAGGCCTTGTCGATATCATAATTTCTAATTCCCTTTAAAAACGCTTCAGCAATCATCGAAACTCCATGGTTTCCAGTCATGGTGTTGGTCTCATTGGCATAAAGGGTCCAGACAGGAAGTCGACCCTGCTCTTCGTAATAGGTCAACATGGATTGGATTATACTATTGACTTTTTCTGGTTGGAGGATATTCAATAAAGGATTTTCCGCCCTGAAAGTATCCCATAGGGATAGGGTGGAGTAGGCTTCCCAACCATCGGCTTTGGCGATACTGTCATTCTGCAATCTGAACTCTCCATTTGTATCACTAAAAAGGACAGGAGCAATCTGCGTATGGTATAATGCTGTGTAAAAAATTGTTTTTAAAGAATCTTGTGACGTTTCAACTTTTATTTTGGACAATAATTCTTCCCACTGTTGGGCTGAGCTATTTTTTATGGTGTCAAAAGAAGTTGTTGACCCATGCTGTTTCAAGTTTTGTTTGGCATTTGTAATACTTACTGATGAAACCGCTATTTTAAGTTCAACTACCTTTTCTTTCCCCGGGTTAAAAAAGAATTGTCCCCCTGTTTTTATCGCTGATACGCTATCAGATTCGTCAATAATATCTTCTTCCGATCCAAATGTTGTTTTGATGATTGGTTCAGAAGATTCGATAGCAAAGAATACTTTTTGATTTTTAGCCCACCCCGTGCTATAACGATGACCGGTAAGCAAGGTTTCACTTTCCAAATGAATTGAGCTTTCAGTAGGCTTGTCCCAATTAACTGCGTAACCCAAATCCAAAATAAATGAAGGATTGCCTTCAGCTTCATAGGTGTATTTGTGAAACGCTACATATGAATTGGCGGTCAATTCAACCTTAATGTTCGGGTCGTCCAAGTGGACTTTATAATATCCTGGCGATGCAATCTCCGTGGCATGTGAGAAATTGGAGGTGTAAGGAAGACTGTCTTTGTTTGTTCCAAATAATGACACATCTACGGAGTCATTTGTTGGCATAAGTAAAATATCGGCTAGGTCCCCAATACCCGTTCCGCTTAAATGAAGTTGTCCAAAACCGGAGATTATCGAATCTGTTATATGGTATCCTGAACACCAATCCCATCCTGCAGTCCCATTGTCCGGACTGGGTTGTACCATCCCAAAAGGGGCAGTCGGCCCAGGGAAGGTATGTCCATGTCCTCCGGTTCCAATAAAGGGATCTACGAAAGATGTTAGTTTTTCAGAAGTACTAGGTTTGTTCTGTTGTTGGCAGGATGAGCATAAAAATACTACCAACAACACAACAATATAAAAGTGTTTATTCATTGGCTCTCAGTATTGGTATTTTTTATACTTTTCCACAAAAAGCGTCTGATGCGATTGAATTAGTAAGGCAATAGTTAGGTTCTAGTTCTACCGTAAATACGGTGTTAAACTTTGTATTTCTAAATATTTATAATTTTATCCCGTAGAAGAATAAATTTAGACCAATAACAAGCCCTAAAGGCTAAACAACAGAAAAACCGCACAAAAAAATACTCGGAATTCTATGTATATAAACGACAAGTTGGATGGGCTTTTAAACGCCGAAACACCCCGACAATACCGCATTACGTATAAGCACCATATCGTCTTCTGGCTTATATATCTCACTATTAATACCATACGGTGGGGAAGCGTACACGACGATTTTGGGCTTTCATTAAAAACCAATCTTATTGGTTTCCCCATTCATATTACCCTGGCATATTTCAACATTTATTTTTTGATGCCCAAGTTTGTATACACAAGGAAATACGTGACCTATACTGCTTTAATGGTTGCATCACTTTTTATTATGCTTTTGGTGAAATTTAATCTCACCTACTTTTTAGTCAGCACCAATGTAATGCCAGAAGGCTCCGGGGTGACCGACAGCATTACGTTTAACTATGCAATTACTACGATGATTGGAGAGCTTTATGTGGTAGCTTTTGCGACCGCGATTAAAGTGACGGTGGATTGGTTAAGGGAGAATAGTAAATTGCACGACCTTGAAAAGAGGCAATTACTGACGGAACTGAAGTTTCTGAGGTCTCAAGTATCCCCTCATTTTTTCTTCAATACACTGAATAACATTTATTCACTTACACTGGAAAAATCCAAAAAAGCACCAGAGGTTATTCTAAAGCTTTCAGAGATGATGCGATATTTGCTATATGCAACTAGACAGCGCAGGCAAGACCTGCGAAGTGAGATTGATTGCATTCAAAATTATATCGACCTGGAACGTATACGTTTTAATGATACACTTCAAATAGATGTTGGTGTTTCCGGTGACATGGACAACAAAGTCATAGCGCCGATGCTATTGGTTCCTTTGATTGAAAACTGCTTTAAACACGGTGCTAGCAAAAATATTGGAGACATGCATATTTCGGTGGATGTCTATGTAACGGATGATTTTCTGTATTTCAAAGTCTCAAATACAATTCCTAAAAAAGACAGTAAAAGCAAAGCAGAAAGTCGAGGTGGAGGAATAGGTCTTTCCAATGTTAAAAAAAGATTGGAATTGGGTTACGACCCCAAAGATTACGAGCTTTCTATTTTTGAAAAAGATAATATGTTCCATGTGGATTTAAAACTAAAAGTGTAATGGAGTTACGAGTAATTATTGTGGATGACGAACCTTTGGCGATAAATGTGCTGAAAAACTATGTGGAACAAGTAAATCAGCTTCAGCTTGTTCAAACGTTTTCAAATGCTATTGACGCCTCATCCTTTTTGCAGGAAAACAAAGTAGATATCATTTTTTTAGATATTAATATGCCCATTTTGGATGGAATGGAATTCTTGAAATCCCTTCAGGTGGTTCCAATGGTTGTAATCACGACGGCGCATGAAGAATATGCACTGAAGAGTTTTGAATTAGAGGCTATCGATTACTTGGTGAAACCAATTCCATTTCCTCGCTTTCTTAAAGCAGTAAATCGAATCATTGGCCTAAAGCAAGAAACCATAAAATCTGGCGGTTCATCCAACGAGCACCCAAGTATCTTCGTAAAGGTGGACAAAAAGAAGTTGCAAAAGATTTTCATTGATGAGATTGTGGTC
Source organism: Flagellimonas rhodophyticola (assembly GCF_049332665.1). Classification (NCBI taxonomy): domain Bacteria; kingdom Pseudomonadati; phylum Bacteroidota; class Flavobacteriia; order Flavobacteriales; family Flavobacteriaceae; genus Flagellimonas; species Flagellimonas rhodophyticola. The sequence goes on from NZ_CP186326.1 coordinate 1,160,054, forward strand.
GTTGAAAGTCTCAAAGATTATATTCGCATAAAGACCACTTCAGCAAAATATATTATTCATAGGACGCTTGGAAGCTTTACGGATGAATTGCCATCCGATAAGTTTATACGAATTCACAGATCTTATACCATTGCCATAGATAAAGTTGAGGCCATCGAGGGCAATAGTCTTGAAATTGATGGGATTCGATATATTATCGGAAGAAGCTACTTAAATGAAGCTAAAAGCCGAATTTTAAACGAGGGAACTAGTTAAAACGGACTAGTGGTCCGTGTGGCTTGATAACGCATTTGCTTATTGTTGTCAATTTCCACATTAGTCTTTGCAGCCCTGTTATTGGTCGAAAAATTTTACCGGATTAGAGAATATCTGGGTAGTTTTAGTTTCAAATATTACGTAATCTATCTTGGCATGTCAGCTGATCCAATATCAAGAAAAAAAATCTCCTATGTTGCTCTGCTATTTGTTTTTATAGCAACGATAATTGGTTGTCAAAATGAGAAAGGGAAATATGTTTCCGTTTCCGATGCTGGCTCGCCCGGGCAGCTACCAGACAGTGTCGACTTTTCTTTTCATATCAAGCCCATCCTCTCCGATAGATGTTTTGCATGTCATGGGCCAGATAAAAATGCGATAGAAGCGGGCCTTTCATTAAATAAAGCCGAGGATGCCTATATAGCTCTGGGTGAAAATAAAGACAGATATGGTATCGTTCCTGGGGATTCTGAAAAGAGTGAAGTGATCAAACGTATTTTTGAAGAAGATCCCAATATGGTGATGCCTCCGCCGGAATCCAACCTCACTTTGTCAGAATATGAAAAAGCATTGTTGAAGAAATGGGTGGATCAAGGAGCTGTTTTCAAAAAACATTGGGCATTTGTACCGCCGGTCGAATCTAAAATACCTGAGCTTGAATCCGATGATTGGAGCGAAAATGAAATTGACAAGTTCGTTCTGGAAATGTTAAAACTTAAAGGATTTACACCTTCAAAAAAGGCAGATAAAGAATATTTGATCAGAAGAGCTTTTTTTAGTATTACGGGTCTCCCTCCTGCAGTGGAGCAAGTAAATGCCTTTGTAAATGACAATTCTGAGAACGCATATGAGAAAATCATTGATTCTTTACTGAACACCAAGGCTTATGCCGAGAATATGGCTGCCGATTGGATGGAGGTGGCGAGATATGCCGATACCCATGGTTATCAAGATGATTTTGAACGTACGATGTGGCCTTGGCGTGATTGGGTCATTCATGCCTTTGATAAGAATATGGGTTATGATGAATTTGTGACCTATCAACTCGCGGGAGATATGTTACCCAATGCTACGAAAGAATCAATATTGGCTACAGGCTTTAACCGTAACCATAAAATTACCGCAGAAGGAGGAATCATTCCTGAAGAATATCGCATTGAATATGTAGAAGATCGCACAAATACCTTCGGTACAGCATTTTTAGGAATGACCTTGGAATGTGCCCGTTGTCATGATCATAAATATGACCCGGTGAGTCAAAAAGACCACTTCCAGTTGTTCGGGTTTTTCAACAATTTGGATGAGGATGGCCTAATGGCCAATGCTCAGGTCATCCCGAAACCTTACATGGCTGTCACCAAACAAGATGCAGAAGGGGTGTTGGATTTTATCAACATGACTAATGTTTCAGAACCTAAACTTGAGATTATGGTCATGCAAGACATGCCCAACCCAAGAGAGACTTTTGTTTTGAATAGAGGAGTATACGACCAACCAACTGATCAAGTTTTTCCGGGAACACCAGAAGATATTATGCCATTCCCGGAAGAACTTCCTCGAAACAGATTGGGACTTTCAAAATGGCTTTTTGATGAGAAGAATCCGCTAACATCTCGGGTGGCCATCAACCGTATCTGGCAACGTATGTTCGGAAAAGGTTTGGTGGAAAGTTCTTATGATTTTGGAAACCAAGGAGCATTACCTTCCCATCCAGAGTTATTGGACTATTTAGCAGTAAAATTTAGAACGGAAGGTTGGAATATTAAGCAGATGATGAAATATATGGCGTTGTCAGCTACCTATCAGCAAAGCACGGAGATTTCTGCGGAAATGAACGAGAAAGACCCAGAGAACACCTATTTGGCTCGGGCTCCCCGTTTAAGACTAAGCGCTGAAATGATTCGTGATCAAGCGTTAAAAATAAGCGGCCTTTTAAATGCTGAGGTAGGTGGGCCAAGCGTAAAACCATACCAACCAGAAGGAATTTGGGAGGAAACCACCGGAGGTGGAGGTGGAAGTACGGCAACCTATGTGCAGAGCTCCGGAAAAGACCTGTATCGAAAGAGTCTTTACACCTTTTGGAAAAGAACGGTGCCTCCACCAAGTATGATGACTTTTGATGCGTCCTCAAGAGATTTATGCACGGTAAAACGGCAAGAGACCAATACTCCACTTCAGGCTTTGGTGCTATTGAACGACCCTCAACTAATAGAGGCAGCTAGGGCATTGGCCATTAAAACATTGGGAGCCACGGATCAAGATTTAACTGATCAAATCAGTTTTATTTTCCAGAGTGCTACTTCTAGAAAACCAAAAGAAGAAGAGTTGACAATTTTAAATGAACTATATCAATCATCCCTGGAAAGAATTAAAACAGGTGAAGTAATACCGGATGAATATCTTTCTATCGGGGAGTTTGAAAATACTGAAAATCTTCCGGCCGATCAATTGGCGGCTTTGGCTTTAACTGCACATACCATTTTAAATTTGGACGAAACCATATCAAGAGGATAACATGGGAGAAAAGAAAATATTAGCCGACAATGCCCTTAACTTGAACAGGCGTGCGTTTTTAGGAAAATCTGCGCTTGGAATTGGAGGTGCCGCTTTGGGGACACTGTTAGGGTGTAATTTTTATCGAAAAGATGGGGAATTACTGGCAAAGGCAAATAACCCAATGGGAATCAAAGGAATCTTACATTCCCCGCACCACCCTGCCAAAATAAAACGGGTAATTTACCTTTTCCAGAGTGGTGGTCCTTCTCAGCTCGAATTGTTTGACTATAAACCATTGCTTAACGAAAGAAGGGGGGAAGACCTTCCAGAATCTATCCGAAATGGACAGAGATTAACGGGAATGACCTCTGGGCAGGATAGTTTTCCATTAGTAGGATCTAATTTTGGGTTTAAGCAATATGGAAAGAACGGAACATGGATAAGTGATTTATTGCCATACACAGCCAAAATGGTGGATGACCTTTGTATTGTAAAATCGATGTTCACTGAAGCCATTAATCACGACCCGGCCGTTACATTTTTTCAAACAGGTTCGCAGCAACCTGGTCGACCAAGTATTGGGTCATGGCTCAGTTATGGCTTGGGTAGTGAAAATGAAAACTTGCCCTCTTTTACAGTTTTACTTTCTCGAGGAACAGGAAGACCAAATGGTCAACCTTTATATACCCGACTTTGGGGTAATGGATTTTTACATTCACTACATCAAGGAGTGCAATTTAGGGCAGCAAAAGACCCTGTACTCTATTTGAACGATCCCAAAGGTATTTCCAAGGAGACAAAAAGAAGTATTCTAGATAATCTTGCCGAGCTTAACGAAAAGCAATATCAAGAATTTGGAGATGATGAAATTCAAAGTAGAATAGCTCAATATGAAATGGCCTATCGGATGCAGACTTCCGTTCCAGAGGTAATGAATACGGAAAACGAACCTGACTACATTTACAAAATGTATGGGGCAGAGGCGAAAATACCAGGCACCTATGCAGCGAATTGTCTTTTGGCCAGAAGATTGGCAGAGCAAGATGTACGCTTTATCCAACTATATCATATGGGTTGGGATCAACACGATAATTTACCGGGTGCTATTGAAAAGCAGGCAAAAGATACGGACCAAGCATCTGCAGCATTGGTGGCGGACCTTAAACAACGGGGAATGTTAGAAGATACTCTGGTGATTTGGGGAGGTGAATTTGGTAGAACCAATTATTCACAAGGTATTTTGACCGAAGAAAGTTACGGAAGAGACCATCATCCAAGATGTTTTTCGATGTGGTTGGCCGGTGGAGGTATAAAACCGGGAATTGTTTATGGTGAGACCGATGATTTTGGATATAACATTACCGAAAACCCTGTTCACGTCCACGATTTCCAGGCAACGCTATTGCACTTGCTCGGAATCGATCACGAAAGACTTACCTATAAATACCAGGGACGACGATTCAGATTAACCGATGTTGAGGGTCATATCGTAAAAGATATTTTGGCATAATGAAGCGTAGGAAGTTCATTGAGAAAAGTAGTTTGGCAGGTATTGGTTTGGCTTCTATTGGTAACATATCATTTTCTCCAAGATTTATGAAAGATGCTATAATAGGACATGGCGACTACAAATACAAGGTCGATATGGATTGGGGAAAACTCAATAGTGAGCGTTACCCGGTGCAAGATTGTCACGAAATGGCCCAGGATGCCAAGGGCCGGATAATTTTACTTACCAATCATACCCAAAACAATGTCTTAATTTATGATAAGTCCGGAAAATTATTGGATTCATGGGGGACAGATTACCCAGGAGCCCATGGTCTTACACTTCATGATGAAAATGGGACTGAGTTTTTATATATCAGCGATAACAATCGTCACGAGGTCATAAAAACCACTTTAGATGGAAAGGTGATACAAGTGTTTCCTTTTCCAATAGAAACAGGAAAGTATCAGAAGAAAGAGGAATATATTCCAACGGAAACGGCTATAGCAGATAATGGCGATGTTTATGTGGCAGATGGATATGGAGCTCAGTATATTACCCATTATGATGCAAAAGGTAAAGTCAAAAATGTTTTTGGAGGTCCAGGAGATGAAGATCACCTGTTCAACAATGCTCATGGTATCTGTATTGATAATCGTGATGCATCCAATCCCACTTTATTGATTACCGCAAGACAGCAGAATAAGCTAAAACGCTTTTCCATGGCTGGAGAATATCTGGAAACTATCGACTTGCCAGGAGCATATATCTGCAGGCCTGTAATTCATGACAAGAATGTGTATTTGGCAACTATTTGGTCTGGAGATGGTTCTGAAGGAACCGGATTTATCTCCATTCTAGACGAAAACAATAAACTCATTTCCGCGCCAGGCGGAAGTGCGCCCACATACGAGAATGGAAATTTGAATCATATGCACCAGGCATTAAAAATATTCAGACACCCTCATGATGTGTGTATAGATGAAGATGATAATATCTATGTGGCACAATGGAATTCCTGGAACACATATCCAATAAAATTATATAGGGTATGATAGGGCGGTTTGGATTGAATTTTCGGAGGTTACATATCCTCAACTATGTTGTGATTGGTTCTTTTTTAATATCGATAACAGCCTGCGAATCAAAAAAAGCAAACTTTTTAAAAGCTGAAGCAGTACAATTGGCCCCACCACGGATAGAAGTTGATTCGCTCCTGTTTAATAAGACAGCACATTTTAAATTATTTACAGGAAGCAATGAGGCCAACATCAGATATACATTGGATAACAGCGAGGTGACTTCAGATTCGCCAATCTACACTGCTCCAATAGTGGTTTCAACAACAACACATCTAAAAGTAAAAGCCTTTCATCCTGACTTTAAAACTAGCGAAGTAGTGGAGGGAACCATCATTCAGATGAAAAAAGATATTTCAGGAGCCTCTATTGCAGTGCAGCCTGAAGCACATGAAAATTATAAGGCAAGTGGACCTAATACCCTTATTGATGGACGAAAAGGAGGGGTGAATTTCAGAAACGAAGCTAGGTGGTTAGGATTTCAGACTGCCGAAACTATAATAAATCTTGATTTTTCAGATTCAGAACCAATGGAAAAAGTGTTGGTGGGATTGCTACAAGATCATGGCTCATGGATTTTTCTTCCAGATGCAATTGAGGTAACAACATCCGGCAAATCTATAGGCAAGTTAAAACTTGAGCCTTCGGAAAATGGTGAGAGCAAAAAAATGGGTTTCACAGAAGTTCCGATAGAAAAAGGAGTATATGACCAAATCACAATAACCATTTCTGCGTTGAATGGAATTCCGGAGTGGCACCCAGGTAAGGGAACCATGCCTTGGACTTTTGTAGATGAAATTTTGATTGAATAACCGAAAAACGAAGCATGCAATTAGGCAACTTACATCCCTTATTTGTCCATTTACCTATTGGTATTTTGGTTTTAGCTTTCTTAATGGAGCTTTATTACAGGAAAAAACCTGCTCCCAAGGACAATGGAACCATATTGTTTGCTTTAGGCATAGGAGCTTTGAGTTCTGTGTTTTCTATAGTGTCTGGTTGGTTTTTAGGTGATGGGGGAGGATATGACGAAGCTCTCCTGTTCAATCATAGATGGATTGCTGTTGCTTTTGCAGTGGGAAGCTTGTTGCTCTTCTTTCTAAAAAAATCGCCTAAGAATATAGCGCAACGAGCATATTTCCCTGTTTTTATTGTGGTTTTGGTGTTGTTGACCTTGACAGGGCATTATGGGGGTAGTCTTACCCATGGAGAAGACTTTCTGTTTCACGAGGAATATGAAGATCCGGTAATTGAAGATGTTGACAAGGCGATGGTTTATGCAGACATTATACAGCCCGTTCTGCAGAGAAAGTGCGTTAGTTGTCACAATCAAGGGAAATCCAAGGGAGATTTGCTCCTCACTTCAGAAAAAGAGTTACTTGCAGGAGGTGAGTCAGGTTCACTGTTTGATTCTTTAAGTGTTGAACAAAAAACCCGTTTCATGTATCACCTTGAACTTCCGCTGGAAGATGATGATCACATGCCTCCAAAAGGGAAAGTTCAGTTGACTTCAGACGAAATGCAATTGATGGAATGGTGGATTCAGAATCAGAATTGTTTCGACTGTGTCACCAAAGATTTGCCTCGAGATGCAAAATTGGATGGCATTCTGGCTTCTTTGGAAAAAGATACTTCTACAAGGGCTTTGATTGCAGAACAAGTTGATGAGGTTCCATTGGAATTTATTACTTCCCTGGCTCAAAACAGAATGTCGGCACAACTTGCTGCAGAAGATATGCCTTTGATTTCGGTAAATTTTAAGAAACGAAAGGACATTTCTGAGGCTGACTTTGAGTTATTGAAAGAACACAGAGAAAATATAGTTGGTCTGAATCTGGGTTATACCAACTTTAATGATGAACTCGTAAAGCAGTTAAGGCCATTTAAGAACCTCACCAAACTTCAATTACAACACACTGATATAAGTAATGAAACCATTAAGCAGTTAGCGAAGTTTGATTATTTGGAATCTGTAAACCTTTATGGTACTGAACTCGATGATTCGGCACTGAAGATATTGGAGAATTTTCCCAATCTGAAAACCGTCTTTACATGGAGAACCAAAATGACCAAGGACGGTATTTTGGCTTTTGAGGACCAAAGTAATGGAGTAACGGTTCAAGGCCAGATTGCAGATAGCGTTTTTGCCGCAAGTACCTTAGCCCCTCCAACCATATTGGCCGCACATGAAATTTTCACGGATTCGGTTGAGGTGGCCATAGAACAATTTTTTGAAGGAGCAAAAGTATATTATGTTTCAGAAAATGCTAAAAATGATACTGTACCTAGGGAGTACACCGAACCATTTTACCTAAATGAAACTACAACATTAAAGGCATATACCAGCTTGGATGGTTGGGAGCCAAGCGAACCTGCTTCTATCGATTTCCTGAAAAGCCAGGCTCAAATTAGCAACGTGTCCTTAGCTAGATCACCACATCCAAAATATCAGGCAAAAGGGGGAAAAACACTTATGGATCTCAAACGCGGCACAACAAATTTTGTAGATGGAAACTGGGTTGGTTTTGAAGCGCAACATATGACCGCGACTATTGAATTTAAGGAACAAACCGTGGTTTCCAATATTTCAATTGGAAGCCTTTCAATCCCTAATAATTGGATATTTTTTCCTGTTGGGTATACGGTCTGGGGCTCCACCGATGGTAGTACTTTCAGCAAACTTAAAACAGTAAAACTAGGTATTCAACAACCATCGGTCATCATAGAGCGAAAAGCTTACAATATTGATTTTGACCCCATAGCCTTAAAAAAGGTGCGTCTTCTGGTTGAAAGCCCTCTTAAAAATCCAGATTGGCATGCTGTGCCAGGCGGAAACAGCTTTATCTTTTTGGATGAGCTTGTTTTTAATTAATCTCAATCACCTCACTTGTGATGTAACAATAATTAGGGTTTACTCATCTTAATTCCATTCCATTTTTGTCATTTACATGAATGCTGAAAGGTATCTCTATGGGACCAAATAAGGCATTCGTCAATCCAAAATAGCCATTTGTTCATTGGTAGAATTATCGAAAGACCATTTGCCTTCTCTTTGTAATCGATAATTAACCTTATTTATAACCCTGTCCAAAAATCTTTTTGGTCTCAACCCCATGAACATGTTTTCAAAAAACACATTGCTTGGCTTTTTACTGCTTGCGGCCGTATGTTCCGCAAGAGCTCAATCGTATGGAGGTCTTCTTACAGATAATTACAGTGGAATGCATGGAGTAATTTCCAATCCAGCTAACATTGCAGATTCTAGACTTAAGCTTGATATAAACCTGTTTGGAGTCAGCGCATTCTTCGGTAATAACTATATAGGCTTCAACCTAAACGATGCCTTTGGTGATTTTAGTGAGGCTTTTGATAATGCTGCTACCTTCCCTTCCAATGATAATTTCCTAGCTTGGAATATTGATGTTTTAGGACCCTCCGTAATGCTAAGTTTGAATGAGAAACAATCCTTAACAATTTTCACACGAGTGCGGTCGATTTTTAATCTTTACGATGTCAGTGGTGAAATTTTGGATAAGGAAGGAGGTTTTGATGAAAGTCAAGATTTTTTTATAGATCAAGGCAATGTAAATGGCTCCTTTAATTTTTGGGGAGAGATTGGCATCTCATATGCAAGAGTGTTGATGAATGATGGCAAGAACTTTATTAAGGGAGGATTGAGCTTAAAATATATCCAGGGTATGGGTAACGTATATGTTAATGGAACCGATGTAACATTGGATTATGATGCCGCAAATCGCGAGATAACAACAACAGGTCAGCTCAATTATGGGAATACCGATAATTTAGATGATACAGGTAACGGAGGTAATTTTTTTGATTTTAGTGGAGGAGCAGGTTTTGGTACAGATTTAGGTTTTGTTTATGAATGGAGGCCCGAATTTGAAAAGTTCAATAAGACAGACGTCTCAGGAAAAACCATAGTAGATAGAGGCGCTAATAAATATAAATTCAAACTTGGACTGTCCATAACGGACATTGGAAAAATAAAAGACGCCAATGGTGTAAATAGATTATATAATTTGAACAGAACACAAAACATTGACGATTTTGATGGTGATGTATTGGAGGAAGGTCTCGAAGATAACTTTGATTTAATATCTGAAACTAAATCAAGTGATATTACCCTACCAACCGCCGTTCATGCCAATGTGGATTGGAATATGAACGCAAACTTCTACCTAAACTTGAATGCAGATATTCCTTTGACATCAAAAAATAAGATCAATACCGGTAGAATTCTGAATCAGGTAACATTAACTCCAAGATATGAGCTTCCATGGTTAGGAATCTACTCTCCATTAAGTCATTTGGAAGGAGTAGGTTTCCAATGGGGTGCAGGTTTAAGGCTAGGTCCGATATATTTGGGGTCCCAGTCCATTATTTCTGCTGTCACAGGGAAGAATACCAAAGCCGCAGATTTATATGCAGGGCTTAAAATTCCGATATATCAAACAAAGTTAAAGGACAGAGACAATGACGGCATAGTTAACGATGAAGATAGCTGTCCAGATGTTGCAGGGCCCATTGAAAACAAAGGATGTCCATGGAAAGACACTGATTCGGATGGAATTTTGGACAAAGATGACAACTGTCCTAAAGTAGCTGGACCTAAAGAAAACAATGGGTGTCCATGGAAAGACACCGATTCGGATGGAGTATTGGATAAGGATGATGACTGCCCTATGATTTCAGGCCTTGAAGAGTTTAATGGGTGCCCTGATACTGATGGCGATGGTATAGCTGACGTCGATGATCGCTGTCCCAAAAATCCGGGCAGTATTGAAAACAAGGGATGTCCAGATAAAGATGGGGACACATTAGTGGATATAGATGATCTGTGTCCAGATACTGCTGGCCCTGTAGACAATTATGGATGTCCAGAAGTTACAATTGAAATACAAAAGCAATTGAATGACTATGCCAAGACGATTCTATTCGATACAGGAAAGGCTACCATAAAACCAGAGTCAGTAACCGTGATGGTAGATATTATCCAAATACTTAACGAATATCCCAATGCCAAATTCACCGTGGAAGGGCATACCGATAGTGTAGGAAGTAGCGCAAGCAACCAGCGACTTTCAGAAGCAAGGGCCAATTCTGTAAGAGACTTTCTAATCAATGAAGGGATATCTTCAGAAAGATTGAATGCGATTGGATACGGTGAAAAAAAACCAATGGCTTCCAACAGCACAAGAATTGGAAGAAAACAAAATAGAAGGGTAGAAATAAACCTAATAAAATAAACTTCCAAACAAAAAATCAAAAACCCTGGAGGCATGCCTCCAGGGTTTTTTTATTTCTGGATTTTTCTGTTTTGATCGAACACGAATTGAGTTTAATGGCGCACAAAGAACGGGATGAAGAAAAATCTTACATATTTAACATGTTGATTATCAATGGATTTTTGGGTTTATCAATTCATTATGCCCTTTCGTCAATTCACGACTCTAATAGATTAATTGACCAAACCTTCATAGGTCAATAATGCCTTATTTTATTATTGCCCAATCACATTTTGGAATTTCTATAACAGGAAAAACTAGAATTTAACCTACTAGCTTATGACTGAACATTTACATTCCTTCAACTTTTTCTCCTCCAATAATTTTGTATTGGCAAATCGCGCTTACGCTATACATAGTCTAATAAGCAGATTGATATTATATCTATTTTGCCTTATCTCGGTATTTAGCCTGTCAGCTCAAGAAGTGGACAACTGGTACTCTGCCGACAGGGCTATAAATGCTCCTTCTCCTGTTGGTGACTTGTTTCTTTTCACACCATACGCACCGGCGGATGGCACACCGGTCAATGTATGGTATGAATTGGTAGACTACAACTTTAACTTCACTCAGAATGCCATGGAACACCCGCCTGGACCATATCCAGGCAACTATAATCGGCCATGGGAGAATTACCCTAACCATGGTTTTCAACACCCAGGCGGTCCTGGGTTTTTGACTCCAACAGGAGCTATACCTGGTGTGCCAACATTACGTAGGGATGTCATGAACTTTAACCCGGCAGTGCAATTTGATGGTACTTCAGGAGGCGGAGCAGGAGAAGCACTGTACTTTCGCTCACATGCCAGGGATGAGTCTATGGTCATCGTTGTCTTTTCAGCCCCTGGAGCCGGCACTACTGCAGAAACTCAAAGCCTGCTGTTTGGTGGAGATATCACCAACCATTTAAATACCATTACCAATCTTTCCTTGGGTGTCTCAAGCGGTAATCGCTTTTCTGTGGGTAGAACTTGGGATTCGGGCACATTCTTTCAAACGGGCGGCATTGATTTATTGGAACGCCCCACCATCGGGGTACTTTCCAGAAGTTTTCCAGCCGTTCAACAAGAAACTTTAACTACAAGAGTAAATGGGTTGAACGACGTTAATATAACACGCCTTGATCCAACAGCGCAGGAATCCCTGTTCTATTACAACAGAATGGGAAAGCACTTTAATGATGCCGATCCTGGTGGTATTTCAGACCCAAGTAATCTTTCAGGTTATATAGCAGAAGTAATGTTAGTAGAAGGAATTTCGGACGCAAATCATATCCAAAGATTGGAAAGCTATTTGGCCATAAAATATGGTATTACACTTAATGCGATTGGAGGTTTGGGCAGCATTAATGGAAATGATTCTTACAATTATCTCGCGGCCGATGGCACAATAATATGGCCTTTCGATGCCACATACCGATATGATATTGCCGGTATAGGAAAAGACAGGTTTAATGATAGTGGTGTCAATCGATTAAGGTATAACCTACACCAACGCATCTCAAAAAGCGTAAACGCAGAGGCTAGGGTTACCATATCAACAAATTCAGACTTCTCTGCGGATAATTTGGATGATACCAGAACAGCTATTGATGCATCTCATTTTTCATTGCCCCGTGAACTCAACTACTTGGTATGGGGAAATGATCATGGAGATATAATTTTTCCCACAAACGTTAATACTCCTGTAGGCTTTGATGGAAGAATTCCAAGGCAGTGGAGAATTATTGAAACCCGCTCTGGTGGTACAAATCCAATTATCAATGTAAGTGTCCGGATAGATCTTACAGGATCGGATTTACTGAATTATGAGGCTTGTGAGATATTTTTGATTATAGACGAAGATGGAAATGGGAATTTTGGCGATGGAGTAATAACATCTATAGAAGCTTCAAGCATAATAGGCTCAGATGTATTTTTTTACAATGTAAATTTTGTTGGTACAGATGTTTTTACGGTCGCTTATCTTGAAGATGTCCAACCTCCTACGGCAAGCAACCCCGCACCTCTGACCGTTTGCGAGGTCATTCCTCTGCCCGACACCTCTGTGGTTACCGATGAAGCAGACAATTGTGCAGTGGATACCGTGGTTCATATAAGTGATGTGTCAAATCTTATGTCCAATCCAGAAACCATCACTCGGACATATAGGGTTACTGATACCTCAGGTAACTTCATGGATGTCTTCCAAACAATTACTATTTACACTACTCCCGATGCCGGAAATGACAATACAGTGCAAATTTGTGAAGGAGATGCTACACCATTAAGTCTTCCTGCCAGCTTGGGCGGTGTCCCAGAACTAGGAGGGACTTGGACCGATGTGAATAATGTTTTGGGCAATGGGTTAAACTCACCAATTACTGATGCCACCGCTGCCGCCATGAATTTCTCAACAGTTGCTTCCGGAAGCTATGACTTCGTCTACACCATAACGGCCACGGCGCCATGTAACGAGACCTTCGCGACCATAACCGTGACGGTCAACAGCACGCCCACGGTTGACGTACTTGCCGATGTCACCGTATGCGACTCCTTCGAACTTCCTGCCCTGACGACGGGGGACTACTTCACGGGCACCGGGGGAACGGGCACACCGCTGAGCGCCGGTGACGACATCTTAACGACACAGACCGTGTTCATCTACGCCGAGACCGGGACGACCCCGAACTGCTCCGATGAGAGCAGCTTCACCGTGACGGTCAACAGCACGCCCACGGTTGACGTACTTGCCGATGTCACCGTATGCGACTCCTTCGAACTTCCTGCCCTGACGACGGGGGACTACTTCACGGGCACCGGGGGAACGGGCACACCGCTGAGCGCCGGTGACGACATCTTAACGACACAGACCGTGTTCATCTACGCCGAGACCGGGACGACCCCGAACTGCTCCGATGAGAGCAGCTTCACCGTGACGGTCAACAGCACGCCCACGGTTGACGTACTTGCCGATGTCACCGTATGCGACTCCTTCGAACTTCCTGCCCTGACGACGGGGGACTACTTCACGGGCACCGGGGGAACGGGCACACCGCTGAGCGCCGGTGACGACATCTTAACGACACAGACCGTGTTCATCTACGCCGAGACCGGGACGACCCCGAACTGCTCCGATGAGAGCAGCTTCACCGTGACGGTCAACAGCACGCCCACGGTTGACGTACTTGCCGATGTCACCGTATGCGACTCCTTCGAACTTCCTGCCCTGACGACGGGGGACTACTTCACGGGCACCGGGGGAACGGGCACACCGCTGAGCGCCGGTGACGACATCTTAACGACACAGACCGTGTTCATCTACGCCGAGACCGGGACGACCCCGAACTGCTCCGATGAGAGCAGCTTCACCGTGACGGTCAACAGCACGCCCACGGTTGACGTACTTGCCGATGTCACCGTATGCGACTCCTTCGAACTTCCTGCCCTGACGACGGGGGACTACTTCACGGGCACCGGGGGAACGGGCACACCGCTGAGCGCCGGTGACGACATCTTAACGACACAGACCGTGTTCATCTACGCCGAGACCGGGACGACCCCGAACTGCTCCGATGAGAGCAGCTTCACCGTGACGGTCAACAGCACGCCCACGGTTGACGTACTTGCCGATGTCACCGTATGCGACTCCTTCGAACTTCCTGCCCTGACGACGGGGGACTACTTCACGGGCACCGGGGGAACGGGCACACCGCTGAGCGCCGGTGACGACATCTTAACGACACAGACCGTGTTCATCTACGCCGAGACCGGGACGACCCCGAACTGCTCCGATGAGAGCAGCTTCACCGTGACGGTCAACAGCACGCCCACGGTTGACGTACTTGCCGATGTCACCGTATGCGACTCCTTCGAACTTCCTGCCCTGACGACGGGGGACTACTTCACGGGCACCGGGGGAACGGGCACACCGCTGAGCGCCGGTGACGACATCTTAACGACACAGACCGTGTTCATCTACGCCGAGACCGGGACGACCCCGAACTGCTCCGATGAGAGCAGCTTCACCGTGACGGTCAACAGCACGCCCACGGTTGACGTACTTGCCGATGTCACCGTATGCGACTCCTTCGAACTTCCTGCCCTGACGACGGGGGACTACTTCACGGGCACCGGGGGAACGGGCACACCGCTGAGCGCCGGTGACGACATCTTAACGACACAGACCGTGTTCATCTACGCCGAGACCGGGACGACCCCGAACTGCTCCGATGAGAGCAGCTTCACCGTGACGGTCAACAGCACGCCCACGGTTGACGTACTTGCCGATGTCACCGTATGCGACTCCTTCGAACTTCCTGCCCTGACGACGGGGGACTACTTCACGGGCACCGGGGGAACGGGCACACCGCTGAGCGCCGGTGACGACATCTTAACGACACAGACCGTGTTCATCTACGCCGAGACCGGGACGACCCCGAACTGCTCCGATGAGAGCAGCTTCACCGTGACGGTCAACAGCACGCCCACGGTTGACGTACTTGCCGATGTCACCGTATGCGACTCCTTCGAACTTCCTGCCCTGACGACGGGGGACTACTTCACGGGCACCGGGGGAACGGGCACACCGCTGAGCGCCGGTGACGACATCTTAACGACACAGACCGTGTTCATCTACGCCGAGACCGGGACGACCCCGAACTGCTCCGATGAGAGCAGCTTCACCGTGACGGTCAACAGCACGCCCACGGTTGACGTACTTGCCGATGTCACCGTATGCGACTCCTTCGAACTTCCTGCCCTGACGACGGGGGACTACTTCACGGGCACCGGGGGAACGGGCACACCGCTGAGCGCCGGTGACGACATCTTAACGACACAGACCGTGTTCATCTACGCCGAGACCGGGACGACCCCGAACTGCTCCGATGAGAGCAGCTTCACCGTGACGGTCAACAGCACGCCCACGGTTGACGTACTTGCCGATGTCACCGTATGCGACTCCTTCGAACTTCCTGCCCTGACGACGGGGGACTACTTCACGGGCACCGGGGGAACGGGCACACCGCTGAGCGCCGGTGACGACATCTTAACGACACAGACCGTGTTCATCTACGCCGAGACCGGGACGACCCCGAACTGCTCCGATGAGAGCAGCTTCACCGTGACGGTCAACAGCACGCCCACGGTTGACGTACTTGCCGATGTCACCGTATGCGACTCCTTCGAACTTCCTGCCCTGACGACGGGGGACTACTTCACGGGCACCGGGGGAACGGGCACACCGCTGAGCGCCGGTGACGACATCTTAACGACACAGACCGTGTTCATCTACGCCGAGACCGGGACGACCCCGAACTGCTCCGATGAGAGCAGCTTCACCGTGACGGTCAACAGCACGCCCACGGTTGACGTACTTGCCGATGTCACCGTATGCGACTCCTTCGAACTTCCTGCCCTGACGACGGGGGACTACTTCACGGGCACCGGGGGAACGGGCACACCGCTGAGCGCCGGTGACGACATCTTAACGACACAGACCGTGTTCATCTACGCCGAGACCGGGACGACCCCGAACTGCTCCGATGAGAGCAGCTTCACCGTGACGGTCAACAGCACGCCCACGGTTGACGTACTTGCCGATGTCACCGTATGCGACTCCTTCGAACTTCCTGCCCTGACGACGGGGGACTACTTCACGGGCACCGGGGGAACGGGCACACCGCTGAGCGCCGGTGACGACATCTTAACGACACAGACCGTGTTCATCTACGCCGAGACCGGGACGACCCCGAACTGCTCCGATGAGAGCAGCTTCACCGTGACGGTCAACAGCACGCCCACGGTTGACGTACTTGCCGATGTCACCGTATGCGACTCCTTCGAACTTCCTGCCCTGACGACGGGGGACTACTTCACGGGCACCGGGGGAACGGGCACACCGCTGAGCGCCGGTGACGACATCTTAACGACACAGACCGTGTTCATCTACGCCGAGACCGGGACGACCCCGAACTGCTCCGATGAGAGCAGCTTCACCGTGACGGTCAACAGCACGCCCACGGTTGACGTACTTGCCGATGTCACCGTATGCGACTCCTTCGAACTTCCTGCCCTGACGACGGGGGACTACTTCACGGGCACCGGGGGAACGGGCACACCGCTGAGCGCCGGTGACGACATCTTAACGACACAGACCGTGTTCATCTACGCCGAGACCGGGACGACCCCGAACTGCTCCGATGAGAGCAGCTTCACCGTGACGGTCAACAGCACGCCCACGGTTGACGTACTTGCCGATGTCACCGTATGCGACTCCTTCGAACTTCCTGCCCTGACGACGGGGGACTACTTCACGGGCACCGGGGGAACGGGCACACCGCTGAGCGCCGGTGACGACATCTTAACGACACAGACCGTGTTCATCTACGCCGAGACCGGGACGACCCCGAACTGCTCCGATGAGAGCAGCTTCACCGTGACGGTCAACAGCACGCCCACGGTTGACGTACTTGCCGATGTCACCGTATGCGACTCCTTCGAACTTCCTGCCCTGACGACGGGGGACTACTTCACGGGCACCGGGGGAACGGGCACACCGCTGAGCGCCGGTGACGACATCTTAACGACACAGACCGTGTTCATCTACGCCGAGACCGGGACGACCCCGAACTGCTCCGATGAGAGCAGCTTCACCGTGACGGTCAACAGCACGCCCACGGTTGACGTACTTGCCGATGTCACCGTATGCGACTCCTTCGAACTTCCTGCCCTGACGACGGGGGACTACTTCACGGGCACCGGGGGAACGGGCACACCGCTGAGCGCCGGTGACGACATCTTAACGACACAGACCGTGTTCATCTACGCCGAGACCGGGACGACCCCGAACTGCTCCGATGAGAGCAGCTTCACCGTGACGGTCAACAGCACGCCCACGGTTGACGTACTTGCCGATGTCACCGTATGCGACTCCTTCGAACTTCCTGCCCTGACGACGGGGGACTACTTCACGGGCACCGGGGGAACGGGCACACCGCTGAGCGCCGGTGACGACATCTTAACGACACAGACCGTGTTCATCTACGCCGAGACCGGGACGACCCCGAACTGCTCCGATGAGAGCAGCTTCACCGTGACGGTCAACAGCACGCCCACGGTTGACGTACTTGCCGATGTCACCGTATGCGACTCCTTCGAACTTCCTGCCCTGACGACGGGGGACTACTTCACGGGCACCGGGGGAACGGGCACACCGCTGAGCGCCGGTGACGACATCTTAACGACACAGACCGTGTTCATCTACGCCGAGACCGGGACGACCCCGAACTGCTCCGATGAGAGCAGCTTCACCGTGACGGTCAACAGCACGCCCACGGTTGACGTACTTGCCGATGTCACCGTATGCGACTCCTTCGAACTTCCTGCCCTGACGACGGGGGACTACTTCACGGGCACCGGGGGAACGGGCACACCGCTGAGCGCCGGTGACGACATCTTAACGACACAGACCGTGTTCATCTACGCCGAGACCGGGACGACCCCGAACTGCTCCGATGAGAGCAGCTTCACCGTGACGGTCAACAGAATCTCAGCATTGGTTAGTATGGATAATGAATTGTGTTTAGATAGTGGAACAGGTTCCATAAATGTTTTAATGGAGACTGGAGTGGCACCATATACCGTTCAGCTGAATGCAATGCAAGCAATAATTTTTAACACAAATTCATTTACTATTAATGATTTGGTTTCTGGAAACTATACTTTGAATATTACAGATGCCGATGGGTGTGAAACAAGCGAGATTTTTGATATTGAAGCTGAAGGAATAGATTTGAGTGCCGAAATAACACCGGTTTATGGTTGTGATTTAGGGGAGTTTTCAAACTATATTGATGTTGAGCTAAACAACTCAATAGTTTCATCTGATGTGTTATATGCATTAGATTCAACGGACCCAAATGATTTTATTATCAATCCTGATTTTATCAATATTTCTGAAGGGGAACATTTTCTATCAATTCTTCACGTAAATGGATGTATGGAAACTATTCCTTTTGAGATTGAGGAAGGGGAGCCATTACGCTTGAGCCTTAACAGTTCTAACATTAATCAGATAACCGCAACTGTTACTGGAGGAACGGCACCATACACCTATTTCTTTGATGACCAATCAGGGTCCGGTGATAATACATATTCTATTACTTACAGTGGAATACATTTGGTAAGGGTATTGGATGGAAATGGTTGTGAGGTAATACAAACTATTTCATTGGACTTCTTGGATATTGAGATTCCAAATTTCTTTACTCCAAACAATGACGGAATACGTGATGTATGGAAACCCAAGAACATTGAAGGTTTCTCAAATATTGAAACTGTCATATTTGACCGTTATGGTCGAGAAATAAGGCTTCTAGGGGCTTTAGGCAATGGATGGGATGGTTTTTATGAGGGCAAACCTTTGCCCTCAGGAGATTATTGGTACATAGTCAAATTAAATGATGGCAGTGAACGTGAATTTGTAGGCAACTTTACCCTATACAGATAAGAAACAATGAAAAAAATAATATACCTACTTATGTTTATTGGCATTTACTGTGCAAAAGCTCAGGAGTTGACAATACCGCAACTGTCACAATATTTGTCTGACAACCCATTTTTGATGTCACCAACATATGCTGGAATCGGTAATTACGTAAAGGTTCGTATGAATGGGCTTACCCAATGGGTAGGAGTTGAAAATGCTCCCGATACCCAATCTTTGTCTGCAGATGTTAGATTGGGAAACAAGTCGGGGTTGGGAATGGTTCTTTACAATGATTCCAATGGTGAGACCAAGCAACGTGGGGGAAAAGTTTCTTTTGCCCATCATTTGATTATTGATAGACATGAAGACAATTTCTTTTCATTCGCATTGAGCTTTAGTATGAACCAGTTTCGGATTGATATTGAAAACTTTAATGCTAATGATGATCCAGGTGTGTTGGATGACAGGTCTTCCAATAATCCAAACTTTGACCTCGGAGTGTTATATCGAAAGGGAGGTTTTTATATGAGTTTAAATGCTAGCAATATCTTAAACAAAAGTTTAGAAAACTTTAATCCTATTTTTGAGCCAAATACACTGCGTAATTACTTCCTCTATACGGGTTATAGGTATCGCAAGCATCCCCGAGATAAATTTGAATTAGAACCATCTGTCTTTTTTCAATATTTTGAAAACGATGGCCGCTCGGTTACTGATGTCAATATCAAATTTAGATGGTATGATTTTTTGGATTATTACTATGCAGGTTTCACCTACCGCTTTTTGAATGACCAACCTGGAAACCCACTTTACATTGCTCCCATAGTGGGGCTTAAAAAGGGAGACTTTTATTTTGGATACTCATACCAAGTTATTATGAATGAGATATTAGGGTATTCCTCTGGAACACATGTTTTAACACTTGGAATAGACCTTTTTCAAGGGATATCCAATTGTACATGCACTTATTAAACAATTAAATATCTAAGAAAATGATTTTTGGAAAAAGCAGAATTTTTTTTAAGGCTGTAATCATCACCGGCTTATTGCACTTAAGTTGTGGTAGTGATGACGAAAATGGTCTTGGGCCAGGCCAAAGTATGGAAGACATAAGCATAGCGGAAAATACAACAGAAACAATTGTATACATATCTGTTGATGATTTTGAAATTCCAGTGTTTCTTTCCATACCTGATGGATGTGAAAACAAACAGTTACCTGCTGTAGTTGTTATGCATGGTTCCAATGGAATGTGGGCGAATAACGACCCAGAGTCAAGGACAATGTCAGGTCAATTTACAGAGTGGCAGAGCATTCTTACACAGAATTGCATTATTGGTGCATTTGTGGACAGTTACTCTGTGCGAGGAGTTCTTACAAGAACAGGGAAGTGGAGGGAACTACCAGATAATTTTAGAATTAGTGCTCAGTTTGAAAGACCAAAAGATGCTAATGCTGCGCTTTCTCTGCTTCAAAACTTAAAATACGATAATGGAAATTATGTTATAAGGCATGATGAGATTGCTATTCTAGGGTTTTCTGATGGGGCAACTGCTGTAGCTTCAACCTTAATGAATACAAGCGGAGTCCCAGATAGTTTTAAATGGACACAAAGTCAAGAAGGCAAAGAATACGGTTTTTCTGATGGAGTCTTGCCTCCGCAACCAAAACCCCAAAAAGGTTTTGCAGGAGGTGTTTTCTACTATGGAGGTTCGGTAGGATATAACTATTGGGGCAAGCATCCATGCGGCGATGAGGCCATTGAATCGAATGTATTTTATCCATATGCGCCAATGCTTTACAACATACCGGAAAATGGTTTTTTGACCGAAAACACTCTTTGTATGATAGATGTGCTTAAGGAAAAAGGAACCTCGGTTGAGCTCAATCTATATAAAGATGTAGGACATGGTTTTGATTTTGACGATGTACCTCAAAGCACCACCGCAAGAAATAATACGATAGAATGGCTAAAAGAATTGTGGTCAAATAAATAATGGAATCACAATAAAATGGCTTGACATAAAAGAAGGACCCCTTTATTGTCGCCAAAATTCATCTTCCTCGCCAGGGTCATGTTCCTAAACAATGGAGTAGCTGCAATTCAAAGGAACACAAATTCATCCTCAAAATTATTGAAATCAAAACTTGGACCAATAATGGATCCTGATTAAATATGAATAAATACAAATGAACCACTATGAAGAATAATTTTTTGGAAAAATGGATTTTAAATCTTGTGAAATCTGAATACGAAGTTGGAAATATCCCAAAAAATGCCATTTATAAGTTTAAAGATCAAAAAGGAAATTGTATAGAAGTAACCGTAGAATGGGTAAACCCTGAGAACGTAGATTGTAAAATTGTTTACGTAGCCAGAGCTTTTGGAAAGGTTAATCATATATCGGAAAATGATTCGACACACAACCCTATTTTCAAGGTGGACAGCTATTATACACTAGAGGTGCATACTTATATGAATGATATCAAAAGAAGCTATAGCACTCGCAAGATTGTAGATTATGATGTTGAGAATGTCATCGAGCAGGTGGCTGGATTAGAGGAGGTAAAAAGGTGAGAACAATCATCCAAACTTGGCTTTTTCTTACTGTTGCTATGTCCCGTTTTTGATTCTATATGGATAAGAAAATTCTGCTATAGAATGATTTAAAAAAGGGGAGGTAATAAAAAAACCTCTCATTTCTTGAGAGGTTTTTTTTGCGGTCTGGACGGGACTCGAACCCGCGACCCCCTGCGTGACAGGCAGGTATTCTAACCAACTGAACTACCAGACCAATGATTTTATCTCAGAAAGACTCTGACAACAGTCAGATTCAAATCTTGTTCATGCTTTTTGCAAAGCGAGTGCAAATATACACTGTCAATTCTTATTCAACAAGAGATTTTTTAAAAATAATGATTAAACAAATTTCTGTCGTTCAATCATAAATGAGTTCAATACTTGAGAAAAGTCTGAGCCCACATCCACACCGACATATTTGATTTTATATTGGGCACATTTCAACTTTAAATTTTCAATGTATTCTTTCACTTTTACGTGGTAAGCATTCTTGATATTTTCCGCGTAAACATCAATATGATCTCCACTTTCTACGTCTAAAAAACGTTTCGGGGTGTTTTCAAAATCAAAACTAAGTTCATGCTCGTGGTCGAGCAAATGGAAGAGGACTACAGCGTGTTTGTTATACTTCAGGTGTCTAAGTGATTCAAAAAGTTGGGCTTCTTCCGTCTCTGTTTGGAACATATCCGAGAACAAAAATATCAGACTACGTCTATGGATTTTTTCCGCAATTTGATGTAGATAAGTATATGTTTTGGTTGTTTGTGATTTATTTACCGTGCTTGAAACTTCATTGAGTTTCGAATACAACATTTGAAAATGTCGCTCACTGTTTTTTTCAGAAGAATAGAAATTATAGGAATCGGAATAGATGCTTAATCCCACAGCATCACGCTGCTTTTTTAAAACTTGCATTAGGGCTGCGATGGCCAATACACCGAAACCTATTTTGTTGAGACTTTCAAACCCCAGGTTTTCAATTTTTGGATAGTACATTGAAGCTGAATTATCCAAGATCATATGACATCTTAAATTGGTCTCATCCTCATATCTTTTGGTATATAGTCTATCCGTTTTTGCATATAACTTCCAATCGATGTGTTTAATACTTTCCCCAGGATTATAGATTTTATGTTCCGCAAATTCTGCTGAGAACCCATGGAAAGGACTTTTATGGATGCCACTGATAAAACCTTCAACTATTTGATTCGCCAAAAGTTCAAGATTTTGGAATAATGGAGCTTTATGAAGTTCTGATCGAATGTCCATAATTGGATTAAGAGATCAATATAAAACAAAAAAGGCTTGGCAAAAGCCAAACCTTTTTTAAAATGTATGTTTTCGAAACTAATTTTATAACACTGCTTCGATTGCGTCGGTATAAGCTTTCTTAGGGGACACTCCAACCTGACGGTTTACAATCTCGCCGTTTTTGAAAACAAGAACCGTAGGGATGTTACGTACACCATACTTAGCTGCAAATTGTTGATTTGCATCCACGTCAACTTTTCCAACAACTGCCTTGCCTTCATATTCGTTACTTACTTCATCAATGATAGGACCTACCATTCTACAGGGACCGCACCATGCAGCCCAAAAATCTACTACGACTGGCTTGTCGCTTTTAAGTACTACTTCGTCAAAAGTTGCATCTGTTATTTCTAGTGCCATTTTGTTTGTTTTAATATTCGCAAATTTAGTCAAATATTGACCATATTCCTTACGGCTTAAAGATTCATTTTAGTTATTGCGTCATCAACATAAACTATTGACACGGTCAATTCAATTTGTAATGTATCTCATTCTCTTCCAAGGAAGAAAGAAGCTCACTGTTGATTTTTACCTTTTGTTTTCTGCTGGATAGATTGAGTTTTATTTCATCCTGCATTTCATAAACCACAAAATTGAGTGTGTGTTCTCCTTTATGTGATCGAAGGGTATCTTTCAGGATTTGTATTCGATTTTCTTGTAATCGAGCGATATCCAGTTTAATGGTAAGTTTCTTTGCATAGGAATCCATCACATCTTGAAGCTGTTTAAAGTCATTGAACTGTAATCGGGGATCCCCTTTTTTACCTGTGTCCCTATTGACCCATCCTTCACGCACGAAAGCCTTGACATGAACGAATGAGTTGATCATCAAAAAATGTCTAAACTTTAGATACTCCTCACCGAAAATCCGGAACTCATGGGATTCGCTATAATCTTCCAGGGTGAAAAGCCCCCACCCCTTACCATTTTTGGAGATACGATGTTGTACGTCGGTAATTACTCCTGCCACCGTCAACTCTCGATTCACATATTGTTCCAAATTGGTGAAAGCGGAGATGTTACTGTTACAAAATGCTTTAATCTCCTTTTTGAAGTCATCTAGAGGGTGACCCGAGATATAAATACCAACCACTTCTTTTTCTCTTCGAAGTTTTTCCATGGTACCCCAATCCTCGCAAGGTGGAACGACTGGCTCCGAAATCTGGGCCTCGCTCATACCTCCAAACATATCCATTTGTGAGGAGTTCTTGTTTTCCTGATATTTTGCCGCGGATTTTATCACTTTTTCCAAAAAGGTTATTCCGTCTCCTTCATCGTGAAAATATTGCGCTCTTTGTGTATCGCCAAAGGAATCAAATCCTCCCGCCAGAGCAAGATTCTCGAATGATTTTTTATTTGCAGAGCGAAGCTCAACGCGTTTAGCTAAATCGAATACAGACTTATAGGGTCCGTCTTTTTTTCGATGCTCTACTATGGTTTCTACAGCGGAACGTCCAACCCCTTTAATGGCTCCCATTCCAAAACGGACTGCATTGTTCTGGTTTACAGCAAATTTGTAGTAAGATTCATTAACATCAGGTCCAAGCACTTCAAGCCCCATCCGTTTACATTCTTCCATGAAAAAGGTAACCTGTTTTATGTCGTTCATGTTATTGGAAAGGACTGCTGCCATATATTCGGCAGGGTAGTGGGCTTTCAAATAGGCCGTTTGGTAGGCGATAAATGCGTAGCAGGTGGAATGACTTTTATTAAAGGCATAAGAGGCAAAGGCTTCCCAGTCTTTCCAGATTTTTTCCAGAACATCTCTTGGGTGTCCGTTTTTTTCACCCCCATCTAAAAACTGAGGTTTCAATTTTTGCAGTAAGGCGAAAATCTTTTTACCCATGGCTTTTCGAAGTACGTCGGCGTCACCTTTCGAGAATCCAGCAAGTTTTTGGGAAAGTAACATCACCTGCTCCTGATAAACAGTTATGCCATAGGTTTCTTTGAGATATTCTTCCATGTCCGGAAGGTCATATGTAATCTCTTCCTCACCGTGTTTTCTGGCAATAAAACTGGGAATGTATTCCATAGGCCCAGGACGATACAGAGCGTTCATCGCTATCAAGTCATCAAAAACCGTAGGTTTTAGGTTTTTCATGTGTTTTTGCATCCCAGGAGATTCATATTGAAATATTCCCACTGTATCTCCACGTTGAAAAAGCTCATAAGTTTTTTCGTCGTCCAGAGGAAATTCATCGGGAATCAGTTCAATTCCCGTTCGTGCTTTCACGATTTTCACCGTGTCCTTGATTAGGGTCAAGGTTTTTAGTCCCAAGAAATCCATTTTAAGGAGTCCAGCACTTTCAACAACGGAGTTATCAAATTGAGTTACATATAAATCCGAATCCTTTGCTGTGGCAACGGGAACGAAATTGGTAATATCGTCCGGGGTGATAATAACCCCACAGGCGTGGATTCCTGTATTTCGAAGTGAGCCTTCAAGAACTCTGGCCATATTGACGGTCTGACCCTCAAGATCATCTCCTTCAGAGATATTCAGCAATTCATGGACTTTTTCAAGCTCATCTGCTCTAAACTTTTTCTTGAGTTCCGATTCCTCAATTCCAAAAATCTTGTTCAACTTAGACATATTGGGAATGAGCTTCGCGATGCGGTCGGCGTCGTTCAAAGGTAAATCCAAAACCCGGGCCGTATCCCGAATCGAAGATTTGGCTGCCATGGTGCCATAGGTGATAATTTGGGCAACTTGGTTGGCGCCGTATTTATCGATTACATAGTCCATGACTTTTCCGCGACCTTCATCATCAAAATCAATGTCGATATCAGGCATCGAAACCCTATCTGGATTTAGGAAACGCTCAAAAAGCAAATCATATTTTAATGGGTCAATGTTGGTGATGCCCAAACAATAGGCTACCACCGAACCCGCTGCAGATCCTCGGCCAGGACCAACAGAAACGCCCATATTTCTGGCTTCACGAATAAAATCTTCAACGATTAAAAAATAACCAGGATACCCGGAATTTTCAATAGTGCCCAGCTCAAAATCGATGCGCTCGGTGATTTCATCAGTGATTTCACCATATCTTTTTTCTGCACCTTGATATGTAATATGTTTTAGATAGGAGTTTTCGCCTCGCTTTCCTCCATCGGCTTTGTCTTCCTCCACAATAAACTCATTGGGAATATCAAACTTTGGAAGCAACACATCTCGGGCCAAATCGAAGGGTTCTACTTTATCAACGATTTCCTGAATGTTAAGGATGGCCTCGGGAATATCTTTAAAGAGCGTCTTCATTTCATCTGAAGACTTGAAATAATACTCCTGATTTGGCAATCCATAGCGATATCCGCGACCTCTTCCGATTGGAGTGGTTTGTTTTTCTCCATCCTTTACACAAAGCAGGATGTCATGAGCTTCGGCATCTTTTTTGTCGCAATAATAAGTGTTATTGGTGGCTATGATTTTTACTTCATGCTTTTTCGCCAAAGGAACCAAAACCTGATTTACACGATCTTCGTCTTCTTGACCATGACGCATCATTTCCACATACAAATCATCGCCAAATTGTTCTTTCCACCATATCAAAGCTTCTTCAGCTTGCTTTTCTCCTATGTTAAGAATTTTGTTGGGGACTTCACCATAAAGGTTTCCGGTAAGGGCGATGACATCCTCTTTATAATGCTCTACAATCTTTTTGTCGATTCTGGGCACATAATAAAAGCCATCAGTATAAGCAATGGACGACATTTTGGCCAAGTTGTGATAGCCATTTTTATTTTTGGCAAGTAACACTATTTGGTAGCCGTAATCTTTTACATTTTTGTTGGTGTGGTCTTCACATACGTAAAACTCACATCCGATAATTGGAATAATTTCTTTTGCCGAAGGGGTTTCGCCATTTTCGGCCGATTCAGCATTCTTTTCCTTGATGGATTTGTTATGAGCTTTCACTTCTTTCACAAAATGAAAAGCTCCCATCATATTCGCGTGGTCTGTAAGTGCAACCGCGGACATGCTGTTTTCTGCAGCGGCTTTGACCAGACTTTTAATATTTATGGTTGACTGAAGAACCGAAAATTGAGAGTGATTGTGTAAATGTGTAAAAGGAGCATCAGCTATGCTTTCAACATTTTTGTTGATTTCGTCTTCTGAAATTCCACCAGTATCCTCTGCCCAAAGTGCATCCGCAATTTCTTTGGATGCTTTTTTAAGATTGATGTGTTTTAATCCAATAAGTTGGATTGCTTGAGGATTGGCTTCTGAAAAATGCTCAAAATAATCAGGTTGAACATCTAATTTCTCAATGGAATAGTGTTTTTTTCGTACCAGTTCCAAAAAACATCGGGTGGTAGCTTCAACATCTGCCGTTGCATTATGCGCTTCAGCAAAAGGTTCTCCAAAAAGAAACTCATGGAGCTCAGTCAACGTGGGTAGTTTAAATTTTCCACCACGACCTCCAGGGATTTTACAAAGTTCTGCTGTCGCTTCGGTACAGGTATCTAGAACTGGAAGTTCGGTTAGTGAATTTTCAACGTCCATCCGATGGAACTCACATCCCATAATGTTAATGTCGAAATCCACATTTTGGCCCACAACAAATTTTGCTTTATCCAAAGCAATGTTAAACGCTTCCAAAACCTCTTGCAAGGGCTTGCCTTTTTGTTCAGCCAATGCCGTAGAAATGCCATGAATTTGTTCAGCTTCATAGGGAATGTTAAATCCATCCGGCTGCACCAACATGTCTTGATGTTCCACTAGATTTCCCATTTCATCATGCAATTGCCATGCAATTTGAATACACCGAGGCCAGTTGTCGGTATCGGTGATGGGGGCATTCCATCGTTTGGGCAATCCAGTGGTTTCGGTATCAAAAATTAAGTACATGTGAGCGCTGTTAGCCTGTGAAATAAATAGCGTTTAAAAATATGCAAACATGAAGGTATTATAAAAAGTAGTTTTTAGGAGTTATCAACTAAGTGTTTTCTTTTTTTAATTCGTACTTTTTTAATGTTTTTTGCGTCACTCTAAAGTCTTATATAATATAGCAATTAAACCAAATCGAAATGAAAGCTTCCAAAAAAGCCTTGCACCATACCTTTTTAGTACTATTTGTAGTTTTTTTCACGCATCCTTCGAATTCTCTTGCTCAAACAAATACTAAGAGGCCGAATTTCATTGTAATTTTTGCAGATGATTTGGGTTACGGTGATTTAAGTTCTTATGGACACCCTTCAATCAACACCCCGAATTTGGACCGAATGGCCATGGAAGGTCAAAAGTGGACCAATTTTTACGTTGGTGCCAGCGTATGTACTCCGAGTAGAGCCGCATTGCTTACAGGGAGATTGCCTGTTAGAAGTGGAATGGCCAGCAATGAACACCGAGTGCTTTTCCCTGACTCAAAAAATGGATTGCCGGCAAGTGAAATTACCATCGCCGAACAATTAAAAAAAGTAGGGTACAGCACTGCTTGTATTGGAAAATGGCATTTGGGGCATAAAAAACAGTATTTGCCCACCAATAACGGGTTTGACTATTATTATGGGATTCCATATTCTAATGATATGGATTACATAGGAAAAGGTATGGGTTATCAAAAATTGGCACAACAAAACCCTGAAGGCATCAAGACAGAAAACTATAATGTTCCTTTACTTCGGAATACCGAAATTATCGAACGCCCGGCAAATCAAAATATGATTACCAAAAGGTATGCCGAAGAGACTATTTCTTTTATTAGAAAAAGCAAAAACAAACCTTTCTTTATCTATTTAGCGCATAGTTTACCACATATTCCGTTATTCGCTTCCAAAGAGTTTTCTGGTAAAAGCAAGCGTGGTCTTTATGGTGATGTGGTAGAGGAAATCGATCACGGTGTCGGACAAATTCTAAAAGCTTTAAAAGAAGAAGGGCTCGCTGAAAACACCATAGTTGTTTTCACATCGGATAATGGTCCTTGGTTGCCTTTTAAAACCCATGGGGGTAGTGCAGGACTTCTAAAAGCTGGAAAAGGAACAACCTGGGAAGGTGGCATGCGGGAGCCGGCCATTTTCTGGGGACCGGGACAAGTTAAACCTGGTTTGATCACCGACATAGGCTCGACAATGGATTTGTTTGCCACATTTGGCAGTATGGCTGGAGTTGAAATTCCAAAAGACCGAATTATTGATGGCGTTGATTTGAGTGAAACTTTACGGAATCATAATTCAAGTCCGCGAAAAAGTATTTTATATTACCGAGGAACTGATTTATTTGCAGCTCGCTTGGGTGATTATAAAGCGCATTTTATAACACAAGGAGCTTACGGACAATTTGGAGAACGAACTGAACATGAAACTCCTATATTATTCAATCTGTATCATGACCCTTCAGAACAGTATAATATTGCTGAGAATAATATGGAGATAATAGAAGGGATTAATAAATTAGTGGAGGATCATAAATCCAAATTGGTAAAGGGCAAAGACCAATTGGCAGAAAGGGAATAGAAAGTTTATAATGTCATTGCTCATTAAAAGAAATCAAGTATATTTGCACCCGCTTAATTAGAAAGCGATTTAAAAATAGAATTAATAACCAGGGTCGGGCACCCTACAAATTAATGTGATATGCCAGTAAAAATTAGACTTCAAAGACACGGTAAAAAAGGTAAACCATTTTATTGGGTGGTTGCTGCCGATTCAAGATCAAAAAGAGACGGTAAGTACTTGGAAAAATTGGGAACTTATAACCCTAACACTAACCCTGCTACCATTAATTTGGATATTGATGGATCTGTAAAATGGTTGAGCAATGGTGCACAACCTACTGATACCGCTAGAGCTATTTTATCTTATAAAGGAGTTATGATGAAACATCATCTATTAGGTGGTGTTCGCAAAGGAGCCTTAACTGAAGAACAAGCAGAGGAAAAATTCAACGCTTGGGTTGAGGAAAAAGAAAAAGCAATTACTGCTAAAGTTGGTGGCTTGGATAAAGCCAAAGCTGATGCCAAAGCCAAAGCGTTGGAAGCTGAAAAAGAGTTCAGTGATAAAAGAGCTGCTGCTGCATTGCCAGAAGTAGAAGAAGAAGCTGTTGAGGAAGTTGCTGAAGAAGTAGCCGAAACTGTTGAGGCTGTTGCAGAAGAGACCCCAGTTGTGGAAGAAGCTCCTGCCGAACCGGCAAAAGAAGAGGCTGTTGCTGCTGAGCCAGAAGCTAAAGCTGAAGAAGCTGCTCCTGCCGAAGAAGCCGAAGCAAGCAAAGAAGAAGAGTAAACGTATAAACGATGCGCAAGGAAGATTGCTTCTACCTGGGCAAAGTCGTTTCAAAATATAGTTTTAAGGGAGAGGTATTGGTGAAACTCGATACCGATGAACCTGAAATCTACGAAAACATGGAATCAGTGTTTGTTTCATTGGGAAACAATCTGGTTCCATTTTTTATTGATAGATGTCGACTGCATAAATCTGCCTTACTCCGTATCGATTTTGAAGAAGTAAAAGATGAATCTTCCGCAGACAAGATTATCGGTTCCGAACTATACCTTCCATTGGAAATGCTTCCACCTTTAACTGGAGACAAGTTTTACTTCCATGAAGTGATCGGCTTCACCCTAATGGATGAGGTTCATGGGGACATTGGCATTATCAAAGCTGTAAACGATAGTGCTTCCCAAGAGCTTTTTGAAGCTGAAAAGGATGGAAAAGAATTGTTGATTCCTATAACGGATGACATCATCACCAAAGTGGATAGAAAATCAAAAACTGTCCATATAAAAGCACCCGAAGGTTTAGTAGATCTCTATTTGGGATAAAAACCATAATATGCCGTATTAGGGCTATATTTATGTCTAACTTTTATTTCCAACCATGATTCGCTGTTGTTTTATTGCTATCGTTTTTTGTTTCCTATCCTGTAAAGAGAAGACCACCAAAAAAGAAAAACCTAATTCTCCTCCAAACGTTGTTCTCGTTTTTACCGATGATCAAGGGTATCAAGATGTAGGTGTTTTCGGGTCACCGGACATCAAAACTCCATATTTAGATCAAATGGCTTCTGAAGGGGTAAAATTGACAAGCTATTATTCTGCTCAAGCGGTGTGTTCTGCATCAAGAGCTGGAATTTTGACAGGCTGTTATCCGAATCGTATTGGAATCCATAATGCATTGGGTCCGGATAATACCCACGGAATAAATGCCACTGAAACCACCTTGGCAGAAATGCTAAAGGAAAAGGGCTACGCGACAGCCATTTATGGTAAATGGCATTTAGGTCACCATGCCCAGTTTTTACCAACTCGACATGGATTTGACGAGTGGTTTGGGATTCCATATTCCAACGATATGTGGCCTTATCATCCGCAACAAGGGCCTATTTTTAATTTTCCTGAGCTGCAATTGTATGAGAACGAAAAAGTAATCGATACGCTCACAGAACAATCTCAGCTTACGACTCAAATTACAGAACGAAGTGTGGACTTCATTAAAAGAAACAAAGACAATCCTTTCTTTTTATATGTACCACATCCACAACCACATGTGCCTTTGTTTGTTTCGGATAAATTTAAGGGAAAATCAGAAAGAGGACTGTATGGTGATGTAATCATGGAAATTGACTGGTCAGTAGGCGAAATCATGAAAGCTCTCAAGGATAATGGACTTGAAGAAAACACCATAGTGATCTTTACTTCGGATAATGGTCCTTGGTTGTCCTACGGAAACCATGCAGGAAGCGCTTTACCACTGCGTGAAGGAAAAGGCACTGGATGGGAAGGGGGTCAACGCGAACCTTTCATCATGAAATATCCCAACAAACTTAAAGCCGGGCAAGAAATTGAAGTGCCTGTAATGGCCATTGATATTTTACCTACAATCGCAGAGCTAACAGGTGCAAAACTACCAGAACAAGTAATTGATGGAAAAAGTGCTTGGAAAGTAATAACTGGAGAGAGCAAAGAAGCTGTGCAAGAAGCTTATTTCTTTTACTATCGCGTAAACGAAATGTTTGGGGTGCGCTATGGGAAATGGAAACTATACTTTCCGCATCGTTACCGCACTATGGACGGTCAAGAACCCGGAAAAGATGGTCAACCCGGAGAATATCGGATGATTGATATTGAGGAAATTGAATTATATGATGTCGAGAACGATATCAGCGAGACCAAAAATGTAGCTTCTGAACATCCCGAAGTGATTGAAAAAATCAAACTGTTGGCAAATGATATGCGGACCAGACTTGGAGATTCATTACTTGAACTGGAGGGAACAGAAACAAGAGAACCTGGAAGGTTAAATGAAGAAGCCCTTTAAATTCAAACAATTTACCATTTACCAAGACCGTTGTGCCATGAAAGTGGGTACGGATGGGGTTTTATTAGGTGCTTGGACATCAATCAACAAAAAACCCAAATCCATTTTGGATATTGGTTCTGGTACTGGAATAATTGCTTTGCAAATGGCACAACGATGTCATGCAGAAGTTGTCGATGCAATCGAAGTAGATGAGAATGCCTATGAACAATGTGTTGAGAATTTTGAAGCTTCACCTTGGGCAGATAGACTGTTTTGTTACCATGCGGGTTTAGATGAATTCGTAGATGAAATTGAGGAAACATATGATTTGATCATCTCAAATCCACCCTTTTATTCCGAAAAAGTTTCGAGTGGTGATGTAGCAAGGGATGCCGCGCGACAGAATAGTTCACTTCCTTTTGATGAGCTATTGGAAGGAGTTTCAAAATTATTGTCGCCCCAAGGAGTTTTTTCCGTGATTATTCCATTTAAAGAAGAAGCTAATTTTATTGCTTTGGCAGAAAACCTTCAACTTTTCGCTCGAAGGGTGACCAGGGTGAAAGGAAATCCAAATTCTGAATTAAAAAGGAGTCTTTTGGAGCTTAGTTTTTCCAAAGAAACCGCTGTTGAAGATGAATTAACTATTGAATTAGCACGTCATAAGTACACAAAGGAATACATTGACCTTACCAAAGACTTCTATTTAAAAATGTAACAAAAACGACTTGTCCTGTTGTTTTTCATTATTACCTTTAGCCAAATTTTTTTGCATGAAACCTGATTTATTCGAAGCTCCGGATTACTATAATTTAGATGATTTACTTTCAGAAGAACATAAGTTGGTGCGCGATGCAGCTCGCCAATGGGTAAAACGCGATGTTTCACCTATCATTGAGGAATATGCCCAAAAAGCGGAGTTTCCAAAGGAAATTATTGGAGGTTTAGCTGAGATAGGTGCCTTCGGACCATATATACCAGAGGAATACGGAGGTGCAGGGTTGGATCAAATCAGTTATGGTTTGATCATGCAAGAAATTGAAAGAGGGGATAGTGGTGTCCGCTCAACTGCTTCAGTACAGTCCTCCTTGGTGATGTATCCGATTTTTGCTTACGGAAATGAGGAGCAACGTAAAAAATATTTACCAAAGTTGGCCACCGGTGAATGGATGGGTTGTTTTGGACTTACAGAGCCCAATCATGGTTCCAACCCAGGAGGAATGGAAACCAAGTACAAGGATATGGGTGACCACTTTTTGTTGAATGGTGCCAAACTTTGGATTTCCAATTCACCATTTGCTGATGTAGCAGTGGTATGGGCTAAAAATGAAGAAGGTCGAATCCACGGATTGATTGTGGAACGAGGTGTGGAAGGCTTTTCAACTCCTGAGACCCATAATAAATGGTCTTTACGTGCATCAGCCACAGGAGAATTGATTTTTGATAATGTAAAAGTACCCAAAGAAAATCTACTGTCTGGAAAAACAGGTCTTGGCGCCCCTCTTGGTTGTTTGGATTCTGCTCGTTATGGTATTGCATGGGGTGCTATCGGCGCTGCTATGGATTGTTATGACACTGCCCTTCGGTATGCAAAAGAGCGTATCCAATTTGGAAAACCTATTGCTGCTACACAATTGCAGCAAAAGAAGTTGGCGGAAATGATTACTGAGATTACAAAAGCTCAATTGTTGGCTTTTAGGTTGGGTCAACTTAAAAATGAAGGTAGGGCAACAACGGCTCAAATTTCTATGGCCAAACGAAACAATGTAGATATGGCCATAAAAATTGCCCGTGAAGCTAGACAGGTTTTGGGTGGTATGGGTATTACCGGTGAATACAGTATCATGCGACATATGATGAACTTGGAAAGTGTGATTACATATGAGGGTACTCATGACATTCATTTGTTG
The DNA here is from genome assembly GCF_049332665.1 of Flagellimonas rhodophyticola. Classification (NCBI taxonomy): domain Bacteria; kingdom Pseudomonadati; phylum Bacteroidota; class Flavobacteriia; order Flavobacteriales; family Flavobacteriaceae; genus Flagellimonas; species Flagellimonas rhodophyticola. The sequence goes on from NZ_CP186326.1 coordinate 1,194,184, forward strand.
ATTACCGGAGCCGATATTACAGGTCACCAGGCTTTCAAATAATAAACATATTTTAGGGTGAAAATATAAACATCGAATTTGGTAGAAATACCAAATAAAGATAGGCTATGGAATTACACGAAAAACAGCGAGCTTTTTTTTCGACCCAGAAAACCAAGGAGCTCTCCTTTAGGAGAGATGCCCTAAAGCGATTACGGAATGAAATTATAAGTCAGGAAGATGTTATTGCAGAAGCGATTTATGCTGATTTAAAAAAACCACCCTACGAAAGTTTCCTAGGTGAAACCCAATTTGTGCTTGGAGAGTTAAATGCAATGCTCAATAACCTTGAGTTCTGGGCCCGACCGGAGCGGGTTGCTGCGAATTTGGCCAACTTCCCTTCGAAAAATTATGTCTACCGAGAACCTTATGGGCAGGTATTGGTAATTGCACCATGGAACTTTCCCTTTATGCTGGCAATGACTCCAATAATTGGTGCAATCGCAGCTGGAAATACCGTCGTCATAAAACCGTCGGAGCTTACACCAAATACTTCAGGGGTCCTTGGTAATATTATAGAAAAATTATTTGAGCCTGAATATATTGCCGTTGTGCAAGGCGGAGTTGAGGTTTCGCAACAGCTGTTGGCCCAGCGATGGGATTATATCTTTTTTACGGGTGGCACTCAAATTGGGAAAATTGTCTATGAAGCTGCCGCCAAACATTTGACTCCTGTTACCTTGGAATTGGGTGGAAAAAACCCCTGTATTATAGATGAAACTGCCAATATTTCCCTTGCGGCAAAGCGCATTCTTTGGGGCAAAGCATTGAATTTGGGTCAGACCTGTGTGGCGCCAGATTATCTTTTAGTGCATCATTCGGTCAAAGAGAAATTGGTTCAAGCACTAAGGGATAAAATTGTTGCTACTTATGGCGAAATTCGTTCTCAGTCTACAGATTTAGCACGAATTGTTAGTGATCGACATTATAATCGCCTAAAATCACTTTTAGAGGATCAGCGAATTCTGTTCGGAGGTGAAACGGTTGATGAAGATCGGTTTATAGACTTGACACTCGTAGATGAACCGGATTTGGATAGCCCTTTGATGCAGGAAGAAATCTTTGGTCCTATTTTACCCATTTTTGCGTACACAAATGAATCCGATATCGCTAAGATTATCGAAGATTATGAAAAGCCTTTGGCGGCATACGTGTTCTCAAAGCGAAAGTCGTTTCAAAAAAAATGTATTACTAGGTTCAGTTTCGGAGGAGGTGCAATCAACGATACCGTTATCCAAATTGCGGATAAAAATCTGCCTTTCGGGGGAGTGGGTCACAGTGGTATTGGTGCCTATCATGGCAAAGTTTCTTTCGATTTGTTTTCACACAAAAAAGCAATTGTAAAAAGAGGAAGCTGGATAGACCCACCCATACGATATGCTCCGTATACCTGGCCTAAGCGAATTGCCAAATGGATCAAACATTTGTTTTAGGGTCTTCTAGCGCATTGGAAATTTTGCTATCGAATACTTTTTTGCTTGTTTTCATATCTGCATAACGAGGGTCAGAAACATAATCCTGTTTTTGCATTTTTATCACCTCAATACTCAAAAAACCAAACTCCTCTACTACTTTCCCATAAAAGCGGTAAATGCCCTTACCTCTAAAATAATATTTGGCAGCAACTGGCGGAAAAAGCACGGTGTCGAAGACTTCTCCGTATTGATCTACAAGAGTGGCAAAGTGCATACGCTTGCCAGTATGGGTATTGGTGTTTTTCACTGTGATTAGATAACCGTATATATCAATATGCTTGTTCAAATAGCGATGCAAATCACATTGTCCATTGGAATTCTTGGGTGGCTCGACCAGGAGTTGAAATGGACTGCAAAGACAAAATCCTAAAAGTTCCAGTTGTTCAAAAGCAGTTTCCAAAGTGGTGGTATGCAATTTTGGAATCTGGAATTTTTGATGACGTGGTGGAAAAAGCTTAGGATGTTCCAGACGGTCATTTTTGGACAACATCAAATGGGCTTTCCACAATAGTTCATGCTTATTGATTTCGGTAAATCGAAAAGCATCAATCCGGATGAGAATAGTAAGTTGTTCTACCGAAATAATAGTTCGATCCAAGAAATCTTCCAGAGAAGCAAAGCTCCCATTTAGAGTTCGTTCTTTGATAATACGTTCCATGACCCTGTTTTCCAAATCACGCAGATACATCAACCCTAAATAAATATGGGTGCCACAAATACGGTTGTTTATATTGCTATTGTTAATGCAAGGCGGGTGAATGATGGCGCCAATCATTCGAGCATCGTGAATGTAGAATTCGGAACGATAAAAACCTCCTCCGTTATTGAGGACAGCCACCATATATTCCAATGGAAAATAGGCGCGTAAAAAGAGACTTTGATAGCTTTCTACAGCATAGGAAGCGGAATGCCCTTTGGCAAAAGCATAACCTGCAAAACTCGCTACTTGATTCCATATTTCAAAAATGAGGGTGTCAGCATAACCTTTTTTTCTACAGTTAGAAATAAATTTGTCCTTCACTTTTTGAAACTCTTCCCGCGAGCGGAACTTTCCACTCATTCCTCTACGAAGCACATCAGCCTCCCCCAAATCCAAACCTGCAAAATGGTGTGCAACTTTGATCACATCTTCTTGGTAGACCATTACGCCATAGGTATCCGGCATAATATCCAGCATTACCGGATGTGCTTTTTCCTCTGCTCTTCCCTGATTACGGTGACGTAAGATATACTCTCGCATCATACCGCTTTTAGCCACTCCAGGACGGATGATTGAACTAGCGGCTACTAATCCCAGATAATTGTCTACTTCCAACTTTTTGAGCAGCATCCGCATAGCGGGCGATTCCACATAAAAACAACCCATACATTGAGCGGTTTTGATGAGGTTGTTTATGGTGGAGTCTGTTTTAAATCCCTTAATATCATGAATGTCGATTTCTGAATACTTTTCGGGTTGATTGTAAGCAACGATTTCCAAAGCTTCTTTGATCTTACCCAATCCACGCTGACCCAAAATGTCAAATTTGTACAGACCAACATCCTCTGCAATAACCATATCGTATTGGGTCGTAGGAAATCCTTTTGGTGGGAGGTGAGTGGCTGAAAACCAATGTAAAGGCTTTTCGCTGATCAATATCCCTCCCGCATGGATGCTTAAGTAATTGGGTTTGTCTTTTAAGAGCCTTCCATATTTGAGAACGAGCTTTGACATGCTGTCCAATTGCGATGGATTATATCTTCCCGTAATCAAAAAGTCAATTTCCTGTGCCGGAAGTCCAAAAACTTTACCCAATTCCCGGATTACACCTCGTTCTTTAAAAGTAACGTATGTGCCCAAGAGTGCTACGTGGTCAAAACGCTTAAATATATATTCGGTCATGGCTGGTCTGTCACGCCAAGAAAAATCAATGTCAAAATCAGGCGGATTGGCACGGTATAGGTTGATAAAACGTTCAAAGTAGAGATCCAATTCCATAGGGTCCACATCGGTGATACGAAGTAAATAGGCCACAATGCTGTTGGCACCACTACCACGTCCCACATAATAAAATCCTTTTCGACGTGCTTCAGATATAATATCCCAATTGATAAGAAAATAGGAGACAAATCCCATTTTTTTGATAAGCTTCAATTCCTTGTCCAACCGATTTTGGATGGAATCGGTAATCTTTTTGTATCGATAAGGAAGGCCTTCATAACATAACTTTTCAATGAGCTTTTCATCTTCTTCCACACTTCCCAAATAGCTGTTGAGGTTTTGGGGTTTTCGGCCTTTTGAAAAATCAAAATGGATGCTACAGCGGTTGAGCAACTTTTCGGTATTCTCCAGAATGAAACTAAATTCTGAGAAAGCTGTTGCCAAGTTTTGGACAGGAAACATTTTTTCATTTTCGTTGGCCTCTTCTTCCTTTGGAAGTTTGCTCAACAGCACATTGTTGTCAATGGCGCGGAGCAATCTATGGGCATTGAAATCATTCTTGTTACGGAAAGTGACCGGTTGTTGCACTACCAATCTGTCTTTGAGCTTTACCAATCTGGAAAAAGGCAACCGTCTTAAATCCTGGATGGAAATTCCAACAAATTCATGATTTGAGAAATCCTGTAAATCATTCAATAAAACCTGCTCAAAAGGATAAATGACAAAAGCATTTTTGAATAAGGGTGCACGTTCTGGAAATTCCAAATTTTCATGAAGGTGATGGGACAGGAAATTATTCAATTCGAGATAGCCCTCGTTGTTTTGGGCAATTCCTATAAAACATTGGTTAGCACCATTTCTAAAATCAATTCCCAAAACAGGCCTAACCCCATATTCTGGAGCTTTCCGCACAAAATTAAGACAGGCAGAGGTATTGTTGATGTCTGTAAGTGCCAGTTGGGTCACTTGGTTTTGCTGAGCAAGCTCCAATAGTTCCAGTTCGGAAAATGTTCCGTAACGCATGCTGTAATATGTATGACAGTTCAAGTACACAGAGCTATTGTTTTCTGTGTGCCAGAACCACAGGAGGTTCCCCATTAAACGGATTGTGCATGCTACCAATGGTCTTGGCACCCATAGCAGATGCCCTTACGATGCTTCGACTACCAAATCGATTTCTTACATAATCCATGGCTTGGTACAGGTTTAGGGTCTCTTCGGTATCTTCAAAAAGATTGATTTGATAATTTCCGGAGACCAAATGACTGAACCGAATCCCTATCAACCGAACCAACATTCGCTTGTTGTATAGAAGCTTGAAAAGCTCCAATATTTTTGGAATGAGCACATGATCTGCACTGGTATATGGGATACGCAATTGTTTGGAATAGGTATTGAAATCAGAATATCGAATTTTCACAGCAATACAAGCGGTTAATTTATCTCCTCTTCGTAGTTGATAGGCCAAGTTCTCGGTCATGGCGATTAGCATACCCTTTAATTTAACCACATCGATGGTATCCCTGTCGAAGGTGCGTTCGTTTGAGATTGATTTTCTATCACAAAAAGGGATTACGGGAGTATTGTCCATTCCGTTGGCCCGTTTCCAAATTACCCTGCCATTGGCACCCAATACCCGTTGCATAATATCCATAGGCATTTCTTGTACCGTTTGTACTTTTCGAATACCCAAATTCCGAAGAGTTTGATAAGTTTTGTCACCTACCATCGGAATCTTTTTAATGGATAGTGGAGCTAAAAAAGGTTTTTCTAAACCAAAATCTATCTTAAGTTGATTGTTGGGCTTTGCCTCATTGGTTGCCACCTTGGAAACGACTTTATTTACGGATAAGCCAAAAGAAATGGGAAGGCCCGTTTCTTTGATGATTTTTTGGCGCATCTCCGAGGCGTATTTGTAAGAGCCAAAAAAACGGTCCATTCCTGAAAGGTCTGCGTAAAATTCATCAATACTCGATTTTTCAAAAAGGGGCACATGCTCTTTGATGATGTCCGTGACCACATCCGAATACTTACTATATGTTCCTGCATTACCACGAATGACCACTGCTTCAGGGCAAAGTTCTTTGGCCATTTTCATAGGCATTCCAGAGTGTACTCCAAACCCACGGGTCTCATAACTACATGCGGCCACTACACCACGATCACTTGTGCCACCTACCAACAAAGGTTTGTGCATAAGCTCAGTGTTGATAATGCGTTCCACGGATACATAAAAAGTATCCAGATCTAGATGTAGAATGGTTTTTTCCATTGTTCAGTTGAGAGGAATGCTAAAATATGGAATAATTCCTAAAAAATGGAAAATATCCAATAAAAGAAATACAGAGATGATAATCTAGCTTTTATCGGAAAATCATTTATATCTTTGCTGTGTTGTGTTGGATTTCAATCTATAGGATTGGAATCAGGTTGAAACATCAAAAACGATGTTCACCAATGAAAGGCTTTCCATATGGAAGGCTTTTTTTGTTTGGATCAAGCTTTGTACAAGGTGTGTATTACAAAGTGCATCAAGGAAGCGGCCAGCTTTGCCGTTTGTCCATCAATATCATATTTGGGATTCATTTCGGCAAGATCCATACTGATTAACTTTCCGGAGCCGATAATGGTCTTGAGACATTCCAAAACAATCTGGGGTGCGAACCCCATAGGAGAGGGTGCGCTGACACCTGGCGCATAGGCAGAAGAAAACCCATCTAAGTCAATAGTCACATATACGTTATCAACCGTTTTGATGAAGGCATTCACCCAGGTATTGATTTCATCCAAAAACTGGATTTGGAAAGTGTCCGATAGAATAAAATTGACATCTAAATCCTTTGCAGTTTGAAAAAGTGACCGATCATTGGCATCTTTTCGAATGCCCAAGCAGAGATAATTGAAACTGTCGTTTTTTTCTTGGCACTCCATTGCGATTTGATAGAACGGCGTACCTGAATTGTTGTTGTCAACATTCTTTCGAAGGTCGAAATGTGCATCAAAATTGATGATTCCGACGGTTTGACCTTCCTTTTTTGAATCGAGATAATTTTTGATGCCATGATAATGCCCATAAGCGACATCATGTCCTCCTCCCAAAACAATGGGAAAGTGCTTGTTGTCTAAAAGAGTGATTACTGCATCAGAAAGTGCATTTTGGGCCGCTTCCATATCCTCATTTTTGCAGGTTATGTATCCTGCATCATAGAGCTGTACGGTACTTGGTAAATGATTGGGTAGTTTTCCAAAGCTGGTCTTAATGGTTTCGGGCCCTTTTATTGCTCCAACTCTTCCCTGGTTTCGTTTAACACCTTCATCACAGGCATACCCCAATAAAGCAATGGACTTTTTTGGTGGTTCTGGAATTTCTTCCAAAGGAACGCACTTCACTTTTTCATGAAGATAAAGGCTCTTGTTACTGACCCTTCCTTGCCAAATATCCTTTGTGGGTTTGCTGTAATGTTTCATTATGCATCAAAAAGATCGTCCAAAATATCGGTTTCCACTAGATTTGGTAAAGTTACTTTAAGATTTGGAGTTCGCTCCATTTCTCTTTTAATAGCAAACAAAGCTTCTTTATTCCTAGCCCAACTTCTTCGGGAAATACCGTTGTTCACATCATAAAACAACATGTTTTTTAATCGGATGGAAGCTTCTTCCGTACCGTCGAGTACCATACCAAATCCACCATTCATGACCTCGCCCCAGCCAACACCACCACCATTATGTATGGAAACCCAAGTAGCTCCGCGGAAGCTGTCACCAATCACATTATGTATGGCCATATCTGCTGTGAATTTGCTGCCGTCGTAAATGTTGCTGGTCTCCCTAAAGGGGGAATCTGTGCCACTTACGTCATGATGATCACGTCCCAAGACCACTGGAGCGGAAATATCACCTTTGGAAATGGCGATATTAAAAGCGTCTGCAATCTTGGCTCGGCCTTCGGCATCGGCGTATAAAATTCGAGCCTGCGAACCGACTACCAATTTGTTCTGTTCCGCTTCTTCAATCCATTTAATATTGTCTTGCATTTGCTGTTGGATTTCTTCCGGAGCTTCAGCCTTGATTTGCTTCATGATTTCCAAAGCGATAGCATCTGTTTTTTGTAGATCTCTTGGATTCCCCGAAGTACAGACCCATCTGAATGGACCAAAACCATAATCAAAACACATCGGACCCAAAATATCTTGCACATAGGAAGGGTATTTAAAGTCGATGCCGTTTGCGGCCATAACTTCACCGCCTGCTCTTGAAACTTCAAGCAAGAAGGCATTGCCATAATCGAAGAAATAGGTGCCCTTTGCCGTGTGCTTGTTGATAGCAGTAATTTGTCTCCGTAATGATTCCTGAACTTTTTTCTTGAACTCCGTCGGATTCTCCGCCATCATGGTATTAGATTCTTCAAAGGATAACCCTATAGGGTAATATCCGCCTGCCCATGGATTGTGCAAGGAGGTTTGATCAGAACCTAAATGGACAAAAACGTTTTCCTCATAGAATTGTTCCCAAACTTCTACCACGTTTCCGATATAGGCTAAAGAAACCACTTCGTTCTTGGCGATGGCAGTTTTTGTTCTTTGAACAAGTTCGGATATGTCCGTCAATAATTCATCTACCCAACCTTGTTCATGTCTTTTTTTAGCCGCTTCAGGATTTACTTCAGCACAAACGGTAATACATTCGGCAATGTTTCCTGCCTTGGGCTGAGCGCCACTCATCCCTCCCAAACCAGCAGTCAAGAAAACCTTTCCCTTAGGGAAATCGTTTTTGTCCAATACTTTCCTGAAAGCATTCATGACCGTTATTGCTGTTCCATGAACAATACCCTGTGGTCCAATATACATATAGGAACCAGCTGTCATCTGACCATACTGGGTAACACCAAGTGCATTGAATTTTTCCCAATCATCAGGTTGAGAGTAGTTGGGAATCATCATGCCATTGGTGACAACAACCCTAGGAGCTTCCTTGGAAGAAGGGAATAGACCCATGGGATGTCCGGAATACACGTGCAAAGTCTGTTCCTCGGTCATTTCAGCCAAATATTTCATGGTCAATAGGTACTGCGCCCAATTTTGAAAAACGGCTCCGTTACCTCCATAGGTTATTAATTCTTCAGGATGCTGCGCCACTGCTGGATCCAGATTGTTCTGAATCATCAACATAATAGCCGCAGCTTGTTTGGTTTTTGCCGGATATTCGGAAATGGGTCGAGCATACATCGCATAATCTGGTTTAAAGCGATGCATATAAATTCTGCCATGAGTTTTAAGCTCCTCCGCAAATTCCGTTGCCAATTCTTGGTGCCATGCTTTGGGAAAATAACGCAATGCATTTTGAACGGCTAGTTTTTTCTCTGCTGCGGATAATATGTCTTTGCGTTTAGGGGCTGAGTTTCCTTGTTTTGGATATGTTTTGGCGAGAGGTAATTCCGAAGGGATTCCTTGTACTATGCTTTCCTGAAATGCTGTTGATGTTGTGGTCATATCAATCTCTTTTAAAGACTTGTCTTCCATTCTTCCAAACTGTATTTGGTTTTAGCTGTCCTTGATGATAGGTAATTTCTTTATAGTCATTGGTTGGGAAAGTCACAAAATCAGCTAGAGCTCCGCTTTGCAAAACTCCTCTGTCTGCTAATTTTAAAGCTGCACTTGCCCTAAAAGTGATTCCGGCCAACACTTCGGCATTTGCTAGTTTTTCAAAAGTTCCCAAAATACTCGCTTGTGTGAGCAAATCGCCCATGGGAGCTGAGCCTGGATTATGGTCACTGGCAATTGCTAATGCTCCACCAGCATCCAAAATCTTACGGGCAGGGGTATAATCGCATCCCAATCCGATGGAAGCTCCTGGAAGTGCCATTGAAATAACATCACTTTTAGCCAAAAGTTGGATTTCTTTTTCGGTACTAGCTTCCAAATGGTCGGCACTTAGGGCGCCAAATTGTACAGCTACTTCGCTACCTCCGGGAGTAAATTGATCAGCATGAACCGTAATATCAAAACCCATTTCCTTTGCCTTTTCGAAATAAGAGACAATTTCCGTGGAGGAAAAAGCACTTTCTTCAACAAATGCATCAATTCGGGTTGCTAGGTTTTCAGACTTGATAATGGGAAACAAAGTCGATGTCATTTCTTCCAAATAGGTGTTATCGCTATTCCAATCTTTGGGCTTGATATGGGCGGCCAAACATGTGGCGATTAGGTCAACTTCTGTTTTTTCGTTGGCTTGTTTAATGGCCCTGAGCATTTTTAATTCTTGTTCAACGGATAATCCATAGCCACTTTTTACCTCAATGGTTGTGATGCCATTTTGTAAATGTTTTTTACTTCGTTCCAGAATGCCTTCAACAAGTTCTTCTTGCGAAGCTTTTCGGGTTTGGGTCACCGTGTCCCATATACCTCCACCTGCTTTTGCAATATCCAAATAGGAAATTCCGGCATTCCGCATGGCATAATCTCTGGCGCGAGTGCCACCAAAGCAAATATGGGTGTGAGCATCTACAAATCCTGGAAGGCAGATTTGCTCTCCTTCAATATGCTGGACGTCAACAGCATCTGATTTTAAATCCTCAAAAATGCCAACTTGTTCAATTCTTCCTTCGAAAACCAAGATTCCACCATTTTCAATGATGGGCAATTGCTGATCTGTAAGCGCGCCTTTTAAAGGGAGGCCAGACATCGGCAATAATTGGGTAAATGGACCTATTAATATGGGTTTGCTCATGGATTAATATATTTCAAATTCGTTAAGATGAGGTGCATTCCATTGCAGGTTGTTGTCTTTCATGGTTTTTTCAACTAGACCAATGATTTCTCCTCGCTGAATCATATCGATTCCTTTTTCAATATCATCGGCAAAAACCCGATCACTTTCTGCAAAAGGTACTTTGGTTCGAATGAATTTATGGATTTCATCCAACACTACACCGGATTTTAATGGTTTTCTAAATTCGAATGCCTGGGAAGCCGTAAGTAATTCAATAGCTAATATTTTTTCGACATTTTCAATGATCTGAAGTGCTTTTCTTCCACTTATCGACCCCATACTCACATGATCTTCCTGTCCCAAGGAAGTTGGAATACTATCCGCACTTGCTGGGAAACACAAGCTTTTGTTTTCACTGGCCAATGCTGCCGTAGTATATTGTAAGATCATATAACCAGAGTTGATTCCGGTATCTTCCATCAGTAATTTGGGAACTCCTGGACTATTGCCCTCGAGCGCCAAATAGATTCTTCGGTCTGAAATGTTCCCCAACTCAGATGCGGCCAGTGCAGCATAATCGAGAGCCATGGCAAGAGGTTGTCCGTGAAAATTTCCGCCACTTATGGTAAGGTCATCATTTATGATGACAGGATTGTCCGTTACGGAATTCAGTTCCACTTCTAGCAATTCTTTTAAATGAAGCCATGCATTTCTGGATGCTCCGTGTACTTGAGGCATGCAACGAAGCGAATAAGGATCTTGTACCCGTTCGCAATCAATATGATCTTCTAAAATCTCAGAACCTTGAAGCAAAGTTCGGATACGTCCTGCCACATGCTGGTTCCCTTTAAAAGGTCGGAGTGCATGCAATTCTTCAAAAAAGGGTTTCATTGAACCTTGAAGTCCTTCCAACATCATTGCACCTACAATATCGGCCTGTCGTAAACAATGTTGTAGTTTTTGAACAACCAAAACTCCATGGGCTGCAATAAACTGTGTGCCATTGATCAAGGCTAAACCTTCTTTGGGACCAAGTTCTAATGGTTTAAGTCCTGTTTTTTCAAACAATTCTTCTGTAGAAATGGTTTTGCCCTGATAATTTACCTTTCCTAAACCAATAAGTGGCAAAAACAAATGGGATAGGGGAGCTAAATCGCCTGAAGCTCCAACAGAACCTTGAGAGGGAACAACCGGAATGGCATCCTGCTCCATATGCCAGAGCATTCGTTGAATAGTGGTTTCTGCTATACCGGAATACCCTTTGGCCAGGGCATGGATTTTTAAAATGAGCATCAACTTGGACAACCTTTCGGAAATGGGCTTGCCCACCCCAACGCTGTGGCTCTGCAAAATATTAGACTGAAGAATTTTGGTGTCCTCTTTGGAAATTTTGGTATTGCACAAAGGGCCAAATCCGGTGTTGATTCCGTAAACGGTTTCCCCTTTATCCACAATATTTTGAACCCGACTTTGACTTGCCTTGATTTTTTCAAGACAAGAATCGGTTAAAATGCCTTTTACCTTACCTTTTGAGATGCCAATCGCAATACCTGCGGTTAAATGATCTTCACCAAACTGAAATGTTTTGGGTAGCTGCATGGTTTTTATTTTGAAATATAAAGGTACTTTGTCTTTTTAATAATCACCAATACTTATTTTTGTAGTATTTAATAAGTATGAATTATCAAATAGAATTACGACACTTCATTTATTTTTTGGCTGTGGCCGAAGAACTGCACTATAGAAAGGCGGCTGAAAAGCTGTTTATTTCACAGCCAGGATTGAGTACACAAATCAAGCAGATGGAAGAGATTTTACAGACCCAATTATTTGTGCGTGACAAGAAGAAGGTGAGCTTAACCCCGGCGGGAGAATTTTTAAAAGGAGAGGTGGAATTCATCTTAAACCATTTGAACCAAACTCAAAAGCAGCTAAAACTCATTGGTGATGGACATTCGGGTGAAGTAAGGATTGGTTTTTTGGGTTCAGCTATGCAAAATGTTGTTCCTAAAATGCTATTGGATATGAAAGAGAAGTATCCTTTGGTACATGCCAGTTTGGAAGAACTTTCCAATAAAGCTCAGATAAGTGCCATCTTAACAGATAAACTGGATTTAGGTTTTGTGCGCTTGGCCCGAGTTCCCAAGGGATTAAAAATCCGTCCAGTTTTTGAGGACACCTTCTCATTGGTCTTGCCAAAAGATTACCCCTTGGAAGAAAAAAACTTTAAAGGAATCCATCAGGTTTCTCAAGATGATTTTATCCTTTTTTCCCAAGACTACAGTCCGTTGTACTTTGATACCGTAATGAGTATATGTGAAGATGGGGGTTTTACACCTAATGTTTCACACAAATCGGTTCATGCACAGACAGTTTTTAAGCTCGTTGAAAACAAGCTTGGCATTGCATTAGTTCCGACTGCCTTGCAATATGGATTTCAAATGGATGTGAAGTTCATCGAATTGAAAAAAATAAAACAGCGGGCTATTTTATCAGCAGTTTGGAAGGAGGACAATCGGAATCCAGCATTGCAGAATTGTATTGATTTACTTTTGAAGAATTGACAAAGGAATTCCAACACGTACTTTTGTTGAAAATAAAATTGACTATGATATTTGATTTAATCAAAAACCGAAGAAGCATTTTTCCCGCACAATACAATGACAAACCGATTGATAAAGAAACCATTGAAAAGATTTTAGAAGCAGCCAATTGGGCTCCGACCCATAAAAAAACCGAACCATGGCGTTTTAAGGTACTGATGGGGGAATCTAAAGCTAAGTTGGGAATGTTTTTGTCCTATAAGTATATGGAAACTGACCCCAATCCCAAACAGATTAAAGTAAAGAAGTTAATGGAAAACCCTAAAAGGGCAGGGGCTATTATTGCCATTTGCATGCAGCGTGATCCCAAGGAAAGTTTACCAGAATGGGAAGAAGTTGCAGCCACAGCCATGGCAGTTCAGAATATGTGGTTGTGTTGCACCGAAATGGGAATTGGGTGCTATTGGAGTTCACCTGGACTCATAAAACATGTGGATGAGTTTGTTGATTTGGAGGAAGGTGAAAAATGCCTTGGATTTTTCTATATGGGATATTACGATGAGGAGCCACCTTCGGCAGAGCGAAGACCTATTGCGGAAAAAGTGCAATGGTTAGAATGAGAAAAGTTCAGATGCGTATTTTACGGTAACTATAATGAAGAAAACAAGATAGCCAGCAGTTAAAACAAACTTCATAAAAGTACCTGTCAAAAACCCAATAAAGGAACCCAATGCGGCTTTCATAGCTGTTTTTTGGTCAGCTTTATTGATAAGTTCGCCCACCAGCGCACCAACAAAAGGCCAGATGATAATACCAAAAGGGCCAAATATTGGAAAAAAGATGGCAACTAGTAATCCAACAATGGTACCCCACATCCCAGCTTTGCTACCACCGAATTTTTTAGTTCCTGCAGCAGGGATTACGTAGTCCATAACGGTAACAACAAGGGCAAGAACCAGTGTCCCGCCTAAAATCCACCAATTGTCCGGTACTGCCTTGGTCAGGTAAAGTAATAGTAGCCCTACCCAACTAATTGGGGGTCCTGGTAAAATTGGAAGAAAACTACCTAAGATGCCCACAAGCATTAAAAGGAATCCTATAATAAGTAGAGCAATGTCCATATCGGGTTTTGTTAATGAGACAAATATAGGCGCTATTTGTTACAGGAGTATTAAGAATTTAAACAAGAACACCTCTTATTCATATAAGCAAAAAGTCGTAATTTCAACCAAATATTAGGGGCTGTATGCGGAAGCTTATATTGTTGATGTTTTTAGGTTTGTTTACTTCTTGTGAACTCTTCAAATCAAAAGAAGAACAGACCAAAAATAGAGTCAATGAAGAACTTTTGGCCATTGATTGGAACGATGTTGACCAATATCCCCTTTTTGAAGGTTGTGACGAAACCGCCCCAAAAGAAATTCAACGGGATTGTTTTCAAAATGAAATGCTGAAGATAGCGTCCGACACCTTAGATAGTCTATCTTTTGAAGTGGATAATGATTTGGAAGATACCTTGTACATAGATTTTGAGGTCGATGAACATGGTTTTATCTCTATCTTGGAAATGGAGGAGAAACAGTCGGTTTTAAACGAAATAGCCGATTTTAATGAACAAATTACGGAGCGATTGAACAACCTAACGGTGGCCCCAGCCCTTAAAAGAGGAATACCTGTTGGCTTAAGATTTCGACTTCCTCTTGTTTTAAACACCCAATAACGATTTGGCTTCAGAGAAGATTATTTTAGGAATCGACCCAGGTACAACGGTTATGGGTTTTGGGATCATTAAGGTCATCAATAAGCAAATGCAATTTGTTCAGATGAACGAATTGATGCTTAAAAAGTATAGTGACCACTATACCAAATTAAAACTCATTTTTGATCGTACTGTGGAGCTTATAGATACCTACCATCCAGATGAGATTGCTATTGAAGCTCCATTTTATGGAAAAAATGTGCAGTCTATGCTCAAATTAGGACGTGCCCAGGGTGTTGCCATGGCCGCAGGGCTTTCTAGACAAGTTCCTATTACGGAGTATATGCCCAAAAAAATCAAGATGTCAATTACTGGTAACGGAAATGCCAGCAAGGAACAGGTGGCGAAAATGCTTCAAAGTGTTCTAAAGCTTAAAACACTTCCCAAAAATCTGGATAGTACTGATGGATTGGCCGCTGCCGTTTGCCATTTTTACAATGAAGGTAGGGTCGATGTTGGCAAAAGTTATACCGGCTGGGAAGCTTTTGTAAAGCAAAACCCCAAAAAGGTGAAATAAGATGGCAGGAGTTTACATTCATGTACCATTCTGCAAACAAGCTTGCCATTACTGCGATTTCCATTTTTCGACACAATTGGGGAGGAAGGAGTCTATGATCAAGGCACTTCAAAAGGAATTGGAACTAAGAAAAGGAGAGTTTCAATCTGTAGTTGTGGAAACCGTTTATTTTGGCGGAGGCACCCCTTCAGTTTTAGAGATATCTGAAATAGAAGCCTTGATTACTGCGGTATATGAGCATTATGAGGTAATTGAGCATCCGGAAATTACGCTTGAAGCAAACCCCGATGATTTGTCAAAAAATCGCATAATTGAATTATCTGAAAGCCCTGTTAATCGACTAAGTATTGGAATCCAATCCTTTTATGATGAGGACCTAAAATTAATGAACCGGGCCCATGATGCAGGTGAAGCGGAAGGTTGTATTCAGGAGGCAAAAAAGCATTTTGATAACATTACTATCGATTTGATTTATGGAATCCCGGGTATGGATAATAACCGATGGAAATCCAATATTGAAAAAGCTCTTGCTTTTGAATTACCACATATTTCAAGTTATGCTTTGACGGTGGAACCCAAAACAGCCCTCAAAAAGTTTATAGAAAAAGGAGTGATTCCAGACGTGGATGATGAACAGGCACAGGCCCAGTTTAATATCTTGGTCCAGGTTCTGGAGCAACAAGGATATATAAATTATGAAATTTCCAATTTTGGAAAACCTGGATATTTTTCCAAAAATAATACGGCGTATTGGCTCGGTAAAAAGTATATTGGGATTGGTCCTTCGGCCCATTCCTTTGATGGTGAAAACAGGGGCTGGAATGTTAGGAACAATATAAAATATATTAAGGCTTTAGAAAATGAAGTCGTTCCGATGGAAATTGAAACCTTGACCAAAAGAGATAGATACAATGAATATGTAATGACTGGTCTTCGCACAATTTGGGGAGTTTCGTTAGACAAAATTGAGAAGGAGTTTGGTGAGGAATACTCTAATTACATCCATCAGCAAGCTGAAAAATATATAGAGCAGGATTTAATCTCCTTTACAGACGGAAAGTTATTGACAACCAATAAAGGAAAGTTTTTAGCAGATGGAATTGCGTCGGATCTTTTTATGGTTAACTTGAAAGCATGATTGCGACCCTAAAATATAATTCCAGGAATCATAAAATCGATTTATCAAAACCCTTGGATATTTCCATTCCACTTTGCGGTGGTGAAGGTAATGTCAACGCTTGGTATTTAAATGCTCCAACAATAACACCACACCAAGAAGATGATTTTATTGGAAAAGTATCCGAAGGTGCTCCTGTAAACTTCAATGATATTTGGTTCAATCCACATTCGCATGTGACCCATACCGAATGCTTGGGTCACATTACAGAGGACTTTCGTTCCATAAACCAAAACCTGAAACGGTTCTTTTTTTTGGCAGAAGTCATAACGGTTGCACCTGAAAAGCGTGGAGAGGATTTTGTCATTTCCGCAAAACAATTGAAGTATGCTTTGGGAAATAAAAAAAGAGAGGCTTTGGTTATACGGACGATTCCAAATATGAATAACAAACGCTCCTTGCAATATTCACATACAAACCCACCATACCTTTTGGAGGAAGCCGCCAACTATCTTGTTGAAAAAGAAGTTGATCATTTACTGGTGGACCTTCCCTCGGTGGATAAAGAAAAGGACGATGGAGCGCTATTGGCCCACAATGCTTTTTGGAACACGAAAGGGAAACCAAGAACAGAAGCGACGATTACGGAATTTATTTATGTGCCCAATACTGTGGAAGATGGTTGTTACTTTTTGAATTTACATGTGGCCCCTTTTGAGAATGATGCCAGTCCTAGTAGACCGGTTTTATATAAAATTTTATAAATATGAAAGTGATCCTAAGATTAGAAGAGTTCACGCTATTATTTCTTGGTTTTTTCCTTTTTATGAGGATGGATTTAACTTGGTGGTGGTTTTTTGCCTTGCTGCTAACACCTGATATTGGAATGCTTGGTTATTTGGCAGGAAATAAAGTGGGAGCATTCACCTACAACTTATTTCATCATAGAGGCGTTGGACTGTTATTATACTTTCTTGGCATTAGTTACCTTAACCTTCCAGTTTTGGAACTGATTGGGATTATCATTTTTTCGCATGCAGCTATGGATCGAATATTTGGATATGGTCTTAAATATGAAAAAGGATTTAAATTTACTCACTTAGGCGAAATAGGGAATAAAAATGGATAGCGCTTTAGAAACCTTTTTAGGCCTTATTCTCGGAGCAATACTTATGTATTGGTTGTTTTCTTTCTTTCGGAAAAAGAAAAACAAGGAGGTAACCAAACAGCAATCCACCGTGTTGTTGGATAAGATAAAGAGTGTTTGTAAACTGATTTCTGTTGAAGGGGATTTTGCTGAGATTTATCACTACGAGAATACCAAAGGGGGCGTAATGAATCTTTTGAGCAGCAAGAAAAAAGCCTTGATAATTGTCAAAGCCAAAGCTCATATTGGTTATGATCTTCAGAAACTGGGATTGAAAGCGGACAATAAAAACAAAAAAATCATCCTAACTAATTTTCCGGAACCGGAGGTATTGTCAATAGAGCCAGACCTTCAATATTACGATGTCAAAAATGGTTTGTTCAATAGTTTCTCATCAGAAGATTTGACCAAGGTCAATCAAGAAGCCAAAGATCATATAAAACAGAAAATACCGGAAAGTGGGCTTATGCAAACAGCTAGAAAAGAAGCGCTGCAGGCTGTATTATTGGTTGAGAAGATTGTGGAGACCATTGGCTGGACATTGGACTATTCGGCTTTAGAAATTTCAAACAGAGAAAAACAATTATTGGAAGAATAAGATAGTATGAAAACAGGAATTATTACTTTAGTTTTTACCGCGATTATTACGACTACAAGTTTTGCACAAACTACAGATAACATGAAGAATTTTGACCCGGCTTTTGCCCACACCGTATATTTTTGGTTCAAGAACCCGGATAACCAAACCGATAGAGCGAAGTTTGAAACTTCATTAAAAACATTCTTGAAGAATTCCAAATATGCTAAAACCAACTTCATTGGAACGGCACCAAAAGCAACTCGGGGGGTGGTAGACGGTTCATTTACCTACTCTTTAATAGTCACCTTTGAATCTGCGGAGGCTCAAGAAGGGTATCAAAAAGAGGAAGCCCACTTGATCTTTATAGAAGAATGCAAAGACCTATGGGAAAAAGTGATTGTATATGATTCTTTTGGTATTTAAGGATGAATGTAGAAGAGCTTAGAGTTTTCTGTTTGCACAAAAAGGGAGTAACAGAAGAATTTCCTTTTGATGAGCATACTTTGGTTTTTAAGGTAATGGGAAAAATGTATGCTTTGATTCCCTTGGAAAGAAAGCCTCCACAATGCAATTTAAAATGTGACCCTGAAAGAGCAGTTGAACTTCGGGAGGAATACGATGGACTGATCACCCCGGGCTATCATATGAGCAAAAAGCATTGGAACACACTTTTTCTGGATAATTTATCCCCTGAACTTATTAAGGAATTGGTAAACCATTCATACGATTTGGTGGTGTCAGGTTTAACCAAAAAACTAAAGGAAGAATTAAAAGCCATACCCTAATACTAGGAAAAATCTTCTAAATTTCACCGAAACATTTTTACCATTCGTCGACAGTTTTTCTGGATTTGACTATTTTGTAGTCCTTTTCTGAGGATAATTTTGAAATTTTGTATCCTAAATTAATTGTGACATGAATGTACTGTTCATAGAAGACGACATGATCGAAACAATGAAGTTGCAACGAGCAATTACAAAGTTCGAATCCAAGCACGAGATAACCGAGGCTAAAAATGGAGAAGAAGCTTTGGAAATCTTAAAGAATAGTCCATTGCCTGATATTATCCTTTTGGATTTAAATATGCCGCGTATGAGCGGGATTGAATTTCTTACCACTATAAAGGCAGATGATAGACTAAAATATTTGCCGACGATAATTTTGACCACATCGGAAAATCGGGTCGATTTATTAAAATGCTTTGAGATAGGAATCGCTGGTTATATCATAAAGCCTTTAAAATATGAAGATTACGAATCCAAATTAAAGAAGGTTTTTGATTATTGGGAAATCAGTGAATTGATCAAAGGCTAACAAAAATCCGTATTTCACAACATAATTTTTAAAATAAGGTAGTACAATTCCTACTTTTAAATCATAATATTCTTATTATGAAAGGAATTGTGTTTACCGAGTTTTTAGAAATGGTCGAGGCAACCTACGGTTTGGAGGTTGTTGATACCATTATAGAAAACTGTGATCTTCCTTCTGGTGGTGCTTATACTTCTGTAGGTACCTATGACTTCAATGAAATGGTTAGTCTGTTATCGGAATTAACCAATACTACAGGCATTTCTCAACAAGATTTGTTGTACTCGTTTGGATATTATCTATTCGATGGTCTTGTTGCCGCACATCCAGAAGTTGTATCCAGCTACAAAAGTCCAATAGGGCTTTTGAACTGTATTGAGGATCATATCCACATACATGTCCGAAAGTTATATCCGGATGCCGAACTCCCCGAGTTTAAAATTCTTTCCAAAACTGACAACACCTTGGAGATGATCTATACATCTTCAAGAGGATTGTATGCTTTGGCCCATGGACTTATTGTAAAAACGTTTGAATATTTCGAAAAAGTAGTAAAAGTCGATTATAAATTATTGAATGAAAACGGCACAGAAGTCAGGTTTGCGATCGTCCAAAATGGATAATAACCAAGTTTCCATATTAAAGCGAGCATTGGAACGGGAGAAAAAAGCCCGTAAAACTGCCGAAAACCTTCTAGAAAGTAAAGCGAAGGAATTGTACGATGCTTCACTTCACCTGAAAGAAGCTAATGGACGTTTGGAGAACTTGGTGAATGACAAAGGAAACCGTATTGACAGTGCCTTTATCAATATTATTGATCCCTATGTGGTCATGGACATGATGACCAACGTAATCAATATGAATGCTTCGGCTAAAGAATTCCTAGGTTTTGACCATACTAAAGAAGAGGTAAATCTGTCAAATCTGGTTCATCCTGACTATTTGGAGTACACTGCAGAATCATTCCAGACCTTAATGCAAGTTGGAATTCTTAAAAATTATTCTGCGAAAATCGTCACTAAAAATCTGGGCGAAAAGTACGTAAATATCAACGCAAGTCTAATTTACAATGAAGAAGGGAGGCCCATAGCTGCACAAGGGGTTATTCGAGATATTACTCAAGATGTCGAGATTAGGAAACTATTGGAAAATCAAAAAAAGCAGCAGGATATTATTGTTGAGAATTCCTCATTGGGAATTCTGTTGATTGTTAAGGACAAAATCATAAAGGCAAATAAATCCTTCGTAGATCTTTTGGGATATTCAGAACTGGAACTCAAAAAACTCTCAATAAACGATATATCCTCACTTGAGGATAGTAATCTCTACGAAAATTTACTGCAGAAAAGCCTGGAAGATGACACCAAGAAATTCTCCATTGTTCGAAAATTCTACAAAAAGAATGGCGAAACACTTTATGGAAAAACTTCTATGAGCTCCCTTATGGACTCTAGTGGAGATATTGAATATAGCGTGGCAATGATTGAAGATATTACCCATGAAAAGATTTCTGAGGAAAAAATAAGAGCGTCTGAAGAGCGTATGGCGACGCTCATCAAGAATTTGCAAACAGGTATTTTGTTGGAGGATCAGGACAGGAAAATTGTTCTGGCCAATCAAAAGTTTTGTGATCTTTTCGCTATTCCGGTTTCACCAGATGTGCTAAAGGGAGTCAACAGCGAAAAGTCTATCCACAAATACAAAAATATGTTCCTCGAGCCTGAGGAATCCATGAAAAGGATTGATCAAGTAATCCATGAAAAGGAAGTGGTCACTGCCGATGAAATGGAACTTTTGGATGGGCGAACCTTTGAGCGAGACTATATTCCGTTGTTCAACAATGGTGAGTATCAAGGACACTTATGGAGTTATAATGATGTAACCTTAAGAAAGAACTACAGAAAAAATCTTGAGATACAAAAAGAAAAATACGGGAGCATAATTGCCAATATGAATCTCGGCTTGGTTGAGGTTGATGGTAGTGGCAATATTTTAATGGTCAACCAGAGTTTTGCTGATATGATCGGGTACTCTGAAGATGACCTTATAGGCAAAAATATATATGAAGCTATGCCTATTGTTGATGAAAGTGAAGATGAACTGAAGCTGCAAAATAAGAAAAGACAAGAAGGGATCTCAGACTCTTATGAAGTTGCCATAAAAATAGCCAATGGTGAAAAGAGATTTTGGTTGGTGAGCGGTGCTCCAAGATACGATGATGCAGGAAACGTTGTCGGTTCGATAGGAATTCATCTGGACATCACAGATCAAAAAAATCTTGAACTTCAAAAAGAGAATCTGTTAAATGAATTAGAGGCAAGTAATAAAGGACTTCAGGAGTATGCCCATATTGTTTCCCATGACCTTAAATCCCCTTTGCGAAGCGTAAGTGCTTTGGCCAGTTGGTTATACGATGATTATAAGGATGCCTTAGATGAAAGTGGACGGTACAACCTCAAAATGATGCAAGAGAAAATTGAGGGGATGGACAAGCTGATTACGGGAATTCTAAAATACTCTACGGTAAACAGTGATACCCTTGACAATACCGATGTCGATGTTAATGGGGTAATTCGGGAAATCGGTGAGATTATTTATATCCCTGAAAATGTAAAAATAAAGACCAAAAGAAAATTGCCGGCAATAAAGGCTGACAAGACCAAAATCCATCAATTGTTCCAAAACTTTTTAAGCAATGCAGTAGTAAACATTGATAAAAAAGATGGGCTTGTGGAAATCGATTACAAGGAACATGAGACCCATTGGGAATTCAGCATAAAAGATAACGGTGTTGGAATTCCGAAGGAGTATCATGAAAAGATTTTTCAAATATTCCAGTCAATAGGGAATAATGAACGCTCAACAGGAATTGGACTTTCCATAGTCAAAAAAATCATTGATAGATATCGTGGGAAAGTATGGCTGGAAAGCGAAATTGGAGAAGGAACCACCTTCTATTTTACATTGGAAAAAGAATCTAAAATCAAGAAAAAATGAAAGTAAATCAAGCTAAACGATTCAAAGATGGTGAATGGGATTTCATTCAGAACCAACCCTTAAAAGAACCATTGGTTTTGGTTTTTGGAGATCGGTTTTTATTGGAATCAGAAGACTTATATGAGGAGGTGAAAAAGATGTATCCCGACGGACATTTAGTATTTGGCTCTACATCCGGTGAAATCATGGAAACCCATGTTTTCGAAGAAAGTATAACACTTACAGCTATAGAATTCGAGCGTACCAAGTTTGAAATTGTAAGTGAAAATGTATCGGATTTTGTCGATATCGAAAATATGGGATTGGCGATTTCAAATCAATTTGACTTTAAAAAACTGAACCATATGTTCATTGTTTCCGATGGGAGTTTTGTGAACGGAAGCGGACTTATTGAAGGTCTTGAATCTGCTGAAGGATTTAAAGCTTCAATTACCGGCGGCTTGTGTGGGGATGGAGCTCGGTTCGAAAAAACATTGACTTCATATAATGAAACTCCCAAACAGGGAGAAGTAGTTGCCGTAGGTTTCTATGGTGAAGATTTGGAAGTGTCTTATGCCAATTTTGGAGGTTGGACCCCATTTGGACCGGAAAGAACCATTACAAAGTCTGAAGGCAACGTGCTTTATGAAATTGACGGAAAGCCAGCACTCGACTTGTATAAAAAATATCTGGGAGAAAAGGCAGCGGAACTCCCACAAGCGGCTCTTTTATATCCATTGACCGTGCAGCAAAACGACCAATCAGAGCCATTGGTAAGGACTATTCTGAATATTGATGAAGATGCTAATTCTATGATTCTAGCAGGTGACGTACCTCTAAACTCCAAAGTGCAATTAATGATGTCCACTATGGATGACATCGCGGAAGGAGCTTCGAATGCAGCCGAATTGGCTATGCGGGATAGGAAAAGTAAACCGGAGTTGGCCATATTGGTGAGCTGCGTGGGAAGAAAGTTGGTTTTGGATCAGCGAACTGAAGATGAAATTGAAGAGGTGGCAGATATTATTGGTGACCAAGCTAAGATCGCCGGATTTTATTCTTATGGTGAAATGGCGCCGTTCGCTGGAAAAAACGAATGCCAATTACATAACCAAACCATGACCTTAACATTAATGAGTGAATAAATGCATTCTCTACTTAAAAGACAGATAAAGAAATTTTTTCCCAAGGAATTGATCGAACGTTCTGAGTTGGAGGTGTTTTTTGATTCCGTAAGTAAGTCGTATTCAGATTTTGATGAAAAACTGAAGATGATTCAACGGGCAACGTCTTTAAGTTCTGAAGAATTGTACAATGCCAATTTACGTTTGAACAAGGAAGCGGAGAACCAACGTAAGGTACTTGAATCCTTGAGTAGGGCAGTCGCTTCCATGCAGGATAAAACCTCGGACCGAATAAATGGAAGTCTTGACTTTAATCCTCAAAAATTGGTTGAGGATATTGAGAAACAAGCGCACAAACTGGTTGAAATAACAGCCGAAAAAAATATGCTCTTAAAGAATTTGGAACAACAAAACGAATCCCTGAACAATTATGCCCACATGGTATCACATGACCTTAAATCCCCTATTAGAAATGTACACTCCTTGGTGAGTTGGGTGTTTGAGGATGGGCAAGAAGTTTTTAAAGAACAGAGCAAGGAAAACGTACAATTAATATTTCAAAACCTTGCTAAGATGGATAGCTTAATTGATGGGATTTTAAGGCATTCGACCATAGATTCCATCCAAGAAAATGCATCCACGGTTGATTTAAATCAACTTATTGCCGAAATAGAGCGGACCATATACGTACCTGAAAATGTTACTATAAAAAAGAGCAAACATTTACCCAAACTGTTGACGGGTAAATACCGAATAGAGCAATTGTTCAAAAACCTGATTACCAATGCTATCACTGCTACCGAAGATAAGACCGAAGGAAGCATTATGATCGATGTGAAAGAGGAGTATGATGGATGGCTTTTTAGTGTTACCGACAACGGAAAAGGAATACCCAAGCATTTACAGACCGGTATTTTTGGAATGTTCAAGAAACTTGAAAACAACTCTGGAGCAACAGGAATCGGTCTTGCTTTGGTAAAGAAAATTATAAATTATTATAAAGGAGATATCTGGCTGTCCTCGGAAGAGGGTATGGGCACTACCTTCTTTTTTACAATTAAAAATAACCCCAATGGCTGAGCAACCTAACCTCGATTACATCAAGGAGATTTCCGGAGGAAACGAGGATTTTGAAAAGAAATTTTTGACCATTATCCAGACCGAATTTCCAAAGGAAAAAAATGATTATTTGGAAAACTTGGAGAGTGATAATTTAGAAGAGTCAGCCAAAATTGTACACAAAATAAAACACAAATTGGGTATCCTGGGTTTGACAGGAGGCTACAAGTTGGCCGTTAAATATGAGGAGGACCTAAAATATGGTGATACAAAACTCAAAGAAGAGTTTAAGCAGATACTACAATCAGTAGAAGAGTTTATTTTAAAAATAGCTTAAGGTGAAATGTATAATAGTAGATGACGAAGCGAGTGCAAGGGCCATAGTTCTGGAACTGTGCAAAGCTATTCCTGAAATAGAGGTGATAGCCGAATTTCCCAATGCGTTGGAAGCATTAAAGTTTTTAAAGCACAACTCGGTGGATTTGATTTTTTTGGATATCCATATGCCCAAACTAACGGGGGTGGACTTTATTGAAATGGTCAATAACCCACCCAAAATAGTTTTAACAACTTCGGATAAAGATTTTGCTATTGAGGCTTATGGCTATGAGTTTATTGTTGATTATTTGGTAAAACCCATTACCTATGAACGTTTTCAAAAATGTATTATCAAATTGAATAATGCATTCAAATCAGCTACCAATGAATCAACAGAAACCCAAATGATGCAGGCTGAAGATGAAGATTTGTATATCAATATCGACCGTAGGTTGATTAAATTAAAATTCCGTGATATTCTGCTCATTGAGGCACAAGGAGATTATATTGAGATTAAAACACAACAAAAACAATATCGGGTGCATTCCACTTTGAAGAAAATAAAAGAAAAATTACCCCAATCCCGGTTTTTGCAAATTCATAGGTCTTTCATCATAAACTTTACTCAAATTATAGATATTCAGGACAATAGCGTATTAATTGAGCGAAGTGTAATTCCTATCAGCCGTTCAAACAGACCTGAGTTGATGCAACGACTAAATCTTTTATAAAAAAAGAAGGAAAAAGACTACAATTTTACGAGTAATTTACGTTATATACAAGAGCACTTTTGGAAATGTTAAATGATAGAATAATACCAACTAAATCTTTTAACATATGTCATTGGAAATTAAAGAGAACAAAGGAATTTTTGAAATTTTTGGAAGAGTAACCACCCAACATGTCGGAGCACTGAATTCATATTTTGACCATATCATGGAGCAACATGACAATATTGTGGTCAGTTTGGAAAGCGTAACGGAATTGGATTCCGCCTCGGCTCATTTTTTTGAGAAGTTATACCAAAAGTCAGCACGACAAAACAAGGTAGTTTCTTTAATCGGTAGACAAAACTCATGTGTAACCGAAATTTTGAAAGCTACCAAAACCAATTATATCCTGAGTCCTGATCGGATATAGCATTGTTGGAATTTCACACTCATTGATTCACCACACACGACATAAATAAGCGATAATGATTTTCAATTCCCTTGAATTTGCCATTTTTTTACCCTTGGTATTTATTCTGTATTGGTATGTGTTCAATAATAATTTGAAGCATCAAAATCTACTGATTCTAGCCTCCAGTTATATATTTTATGGATGGTGGGATTGGAGGTTTCTTTCGTTGATAATATTCAGTACCGTAGCAGATTATTTAATTGGAGTAGCTCTAGTTAAACAGGAAAAACAAAAGACTCGAAAGGCTTTATTATGGACTAGTATTTTAGTGAATTTGGGGTTCTTGGGATTCTTTAAGTATTACAATTTCTTCTTGGACAATTTTGTTGCTGCGTTTACATTTTTTGGAACTGAGCTTAACACCAATTCCCTAAATATCATTTTACCCGTGGGTATTAGCTTTTACACCTTTCAAACGCTTAGTTATACAATCGATGTTTACAAAAAGAAACTAGAGCCGGAACAAGATTTTGTGGCCTTTGCCGCATTCGTTAGCTTTTTTCCACAATTGGTCGCTGGACCTATTGAACGGGCAACGAACCTGTTGCCACAATTTCCGGTTAAAAGAAAATTCAGTTATAGCAAAGCGGCAGATGGTATGCGTCAAATACTCTGGGGACTTTTCAAAAAAGTGGTGATTGCTGATAACTGTGCCGAGTTTGCCAACATGATTTTTAATGGTTCGGATAGTTATTCAGGAAGTACATTGGTGCTGGGAGCGTTGTTTTTTACCTTTCAAATTTATGGTGATTTCTCTGGGTATTCCGATATAGCGATTGGTACAGCTAGATTATTTGGTTTCAACTTGAAGCGCAATTTTGCGTACCCCTATTTTTCAAGAGATATTGCTGAGTTCTGGCGTAGATGGCATATTTCATTGTCAACCTGGTTTCGAGACTATCTGTACATCCCTCTGGGAGGTAGTAGGGGAGGAACTTCCATGAAAATAAGAAACACTTTCATCATATTTATTGTAAGTGGATTTTGGCACGGTGCCAACTGGACATTTATAGTCTGGGGAGCTCTCAATGCTATTTACTTTTTACCTCTTTTACTGACAAACAAGAATAGAAACAACTTGGAAGTTGTAGCCAAAGGAAAGTTATTGCCATCAATAAAAGAGGTTTGGGCTATGTCAACTACTTTTCTTTTGACCGTACTCGCTTGGATTTTCTTTAGAGCCGAAAACTTGACTCACGCACTAAACTATATTTCCGATATATTCTCAAGTTCACTTTTTACCATACCTGATTTTGGTCCGTATTTAGGACTGAAGATTGCCATGATTTTTGTGCTGCTGACCTTCTTCCTGATTATTGAATGGTTGGGCAGAGAAAATGAATATGCCATTGAAGGACTAAAGGTTCGACTGAACAAAAAGGTGTATCGCTGGTCATTTTACTTGATTGTTTGGAGCTTTATTTTCATTTTTTCCGGCAATGAACAAGAGTTTATCTATTTCCAATTCTAAAAAGACATCATGATAAGTAATTTAATCAAACAGGTATTAGGTTTTGCTGCAATTTGGTTTGTACTCATGTACCTTATATGCCTATTTCTCCCATTTCATTATTTCAATGCTGAATACCCGATGTGGAAAAGTAAAATGGAGGTGATGGAAGCAGAAAACGAATTCAGCAACCTAATCATTGGTGATAGCCGGGCAATAGCTGGGGTTAACCCTAATGAGTTGGGTCCTAATTATTATAATTTGGCGCTAGGTGGAGGGACCCCTATGGAAGGTTATTATTCCTTAAAAAGAATGCTTGAAACTGGAAAAAAGGTGGACACTATTATTGTTTCTTATGCTCCTATCCACTTTGAGCAATCCGAAATGTTTTGGGACAGGCAGGTAAAGTATAATTTCTATGACCTGGAAGAGATAGATGAGATTTTTAATCAAATGAACACCAATAATGAAATCTTTTGGGCCTACGATGGGGAAAAGAATTTTGAAGAATCAGAAAAAAGTAACCTGATTCGACGAGCCTATAAAACATATTTTAAATTTCCGACCGAATTGCGAACGGAACTGAGTAAATCCTTTTTGCTTAGGGGTTATACCAATTATGGTGTATACAAGGAAATAAAAAATAGGAGAGGATGTTTTGATTTCGGTAGAGCGCAGTTCTCGAACGATTTAAATGTTGAGGCAAAACGAATAGAGTTTTCACCAAAAACAGTATTGATTACCTCTCTTGAGAAGATGTTTCAATTGGCAAAGAACAATCAAATTGTTGTAATGTATGCTTCATTGCCTATGAACCGAACTTCCTATGATGCATTGAGTGATGAGTATCGTAAGGGCGTAGAACAAATGGATGCAAGGTTAAAAAGAAAACACCCAGAAGTTGAATTTATCAATCCCGCCTTGGTTTATTATGATGATGTGTACTTTGGAGATGCATCACACTTGAACAAAAAAGGAAGGGAACGGTTTACTTTTGAACTAAAACAGTTCGTGACCAAATCACTTTTTGAACCCCAAAACGCTTTGACGGGGTTGGAATTTGCCCAATAGATTACCCTCTTTTCTTCTGAAAAATCAAATGGGAAGATCACTTTGGATCTCCATTGGATTTTATCACCAGGCCTTGGCGATATCGCAATTAAAAGCCCACACCACATAAAGCCCTGCTTTTACAACAATCAATTTATATAAAGTAATACAAATCCTACTTTTAAATAAAAATAAGTACTACAAAAATAGATATCATGAAAATACTGGTAGTAGATGACAAACAATCGTTGAGTGAGCTGGTCGCACAGTTTTTGGGACAATCCCATTCCGTAACAACAATGGAAAATGGACTGGCCGCCATTTCATGGCTTCAGGAAGGTAATTTACCCGATTT
This sequence comes from Flagellimonas rhodophyticola, assembly GCF_049332665.1. Classification (NCBI taxonomy): domain Bacteria; kingdom Pseudomonadati; phylum Bacteroidota; class Flavobacteriia; order Flavobacteriales; family Flavobacteriaceae; genus Flagellimonas; species Flagellimonas rhodophyticola. The sequence continues at coordinate 1,222,815 of NZ_CP186326.1, forward strand.
GGTAATTACAGATCTTGAAATGCCAGAAATGGATGGTTTTGAACTGATTAAAAGAATCAAGGAATCTGGGGTCTTTTCCGATATCCCTATTATCGTGCTAAGCTGCAGGGACAATAGTTCTGATCGGGTGGAATGCCTTCGGTTGGGCGCAGATGATTACATCGTGAAACCATTCAATCCTGAAGAATTAATGATTCGGGTAGACAAGCTGTTAATTAGACAATAGCATGGAAGTTCTTACAAAGAATAAAACAAGGATACTCTATCTGGGAGCTAACAGCAGATTTGCAGATGAGTTCCAACGTTTTTCCGAGAGTGTTGAAGTCACCGCTTCCCATACTGGGGAAGAAGCCATTCGATGGCTGCATCAAAACTGTGATTTCAAGTCCAAAAAATGGATAAATGCGAATCAGACCGTAAGTGCAATTCTTTGTGAGCGAAGCATCCCTTTAAAAACTCTAAATGAGTTCGAAGAATACGTGGAAGAAGTGTTTGATCCTGCTCGAAAAATACCTTTTGTATTGCTAAGTGAAAAAGTGAGCAAGGAAGACAAGTTAGAAGCATTGGAGCGCGGTTTCGATGACATTTTTATTCATCCAATACGGTTTGAACAAGTTCTTGAGCGAATTAATTTTTTAAAGGAACTCAAATCAAACCTTAGAGAGCAAAAAATCTCTTCAGGTAAAGAAGGTGTAAAAGAATATAGGATAGGGTTTTGGAAAAGAAGCTTTGATATTGCTGTAGCTTCTACTGTATTGCTATTGGCAACTCCATTTTTGCTGCTGGTGATTTTGGCGATTCGATTAGAATCCAAAGGGAAAATGTATTACATCTCAAAGAGGGTGGGTACAGGCTACAAGATTTTCAACTTTTTGAAGCTTCGATCTATGTATCCAGATGCGGATAAACGCCTTAAAGAGTTCCAGCATTTAAATCAATATGTGCATGAAGATGAGGAGGAAGGCGAGACCACTAGTTCTGAACAATTACTGGAAAAAGGAACCACATTAATTGGGGATGATACCGAAGTGGATGAAACAATCCATAATAACAAAAGAAAACAAAGCGCAAAAAGCGCCTTTGTGAAATTCGATAACGACCCTAGAATTACAAAAGTTGGAAAGATAATTAGGAAACTGAGCATTGATGAATTACCGCAATTGATCAATGTATTAAAAGGAGACATGTCCATTGTTGGAAATCGCCCTTTACCGCTTTATGAGGCCGAAATGTTGACCACTGATGAATGGACCGAAAGATTCAATGGGCCGTCAGGCATTACAGGTCTGTGGCAGGTTGAAGCTAGGGGGAGATCATCAAAAATGTCACCTGAGGAACGAAAGCAATTGGATATCAAGTATGTGAAATATGCAAATAGCAAGTATGCATTTTTGATTGATATGTGGATTGTACTCAGAACCTTCAAAGCAGTTTTCCAAAAAGAAAATGTATAAAAATGAGAATGAAATGTATTGCAATAGCACTCTTATTGCTGCTGTGCAATGGGGCCTTAGGTCAAGAAATAGACGAATTTATAGCTGAAAATCTTGAAAGGAATGACATCACCAAGGTGCTGCCTACCCTGGATAGTTTAATAACCTTGGCCCATGAAAAATCTGCCGAGCTCAAATATCGCGATGCAGATCAAAAATATTGGAAGGCAAGACAACGACTGGCTCAGACACGCTGGTTGGACTACTTTTATTTAGAAGCAGTTTATAGCTATGGTGTATTTGATAACCTAACTGCATCACAGCTATCAGGAGCACCCCAAGCGAGTCAAACCCTATTTTCTACAGAACAAGATAGATACACTTTAGGGCCATCTTTAAAAATACCGATTTCAGCTATCCTCAATCGGAAAAACACCATCCGATCAGCAAAAGCAGAAGCAGAAAGATCGGTTTATGAAAAAGAAATAGATAAGGCAAAACTCCGCGAACTGGTAATAGTACGCTACAACGAGTTAGTTAAAGCGCATCGATTGCTCTTTGTTTATGGGTCCATTGTGGATACCTACAAAGTTCAGTCTTTGAGAGCTGAGACAGATTACACAAATGGAATTATATCGGTTCCAGAATATACCAGATTACATCAAATGCTGAATGAAGCAATTGTAGCTCACGAAGCACAAAAATCAGAATTAAGTCTGGCAATTCTCCTTTTGGAAGAAGTAGTTGGGATAAAATTGAACATCTAAAGAATGAAATTTAATCTGCTGTTTTTTGTTAGAATCCTGCTCCGGCATATATGGCTGCTGATATCAGTGCCAATCTTGCTTGGGAGTTTGGTGTTTTTCCTAACTAAAAATCAGCCAAAGGTTTACGATTCCAAAGCGAGGATTTATACCGCTTTTGCTACTGGTTCAACCATAGAATTGGACAATACAAAGTTTGATTACAGCAAAACCAATATAGCCTATGATAACCTTTTGAACCTTATAAAATCGAGGGCTACACTTGAGAAGGTTTCGCTAAAACTTTTTGCTCAACATATCCTTTTGGATAGTGCTGATGTTCGCATTATTTCGAGGAAAAAGTACGCTGAATTGATGGAGATAGTTCCCGAAGACGTAAAAGCTTTAGCAGTTAGGGGTGACCTTGAAAAAACTTACGAGAAACTCTTGGCTTATAAAGATCAAAGCCATGACAACTTTATCAATGAACTGATCAACTTGGAACATCCGGACTACAGTGTTGGCAAAATCCTAGAGAAAATAGGGGTAAGACGTATTTCCATTAGTGATTTTGTAGATATATCATATCAATCCGAGGACCCTGGGATTTGTCAGAATACATTGTTGATCCTAACAGAAACCTTTATCAAAGCCAATGCCGATATCAAGGCAAATCAGTCCGATGCGGTGGTTAGTTATTTCGAAAATCAACTAAATAAAACTACGGGGCAACTCAATGCTGCTGAAAAGGAACTGTTGGATTTTAACAAGGGAAATAAAATCATGAACTACTACGAGCAAACCAAGCAATTGGCTTCGCGTAGAGAGAATTTTGAACTGCGTTATCAAGAAGTACAACAGCGTTATCATGCAGCCAAAGCAGTACTTCCAGAGTTGGAGAAAAAACTGGGAACACATGAGAAAAAACGACTGAAAAGTAAAAGGATTTTGAATCTTCGGGATGAGCTGGCCAAGCTTAACTATACCATTTCGATGAAAAGTCTGGATCTCTCTAGAGATTCAACCATCCAAGCGGAGAATGCCAGAAAAATTGTAGAATCCACAAAGAAAATGAATGTAATCAAGGCAGAGCTTAGGCAAGCCATTGATACCGTTTTTGTTGTAGATCATGATAAAAATGGAGTGGCGTCTTCGAGTATTCTTGGCGATTGGTTGGAGAATACCATAACCTATGAAGGAGCAAAGGCAGAACTTAAAATATTGGACCAAAAACGAATCGAATTTGATGAGCTGTATACCTGGTATGCTCCCTTGGGTGCAACCATGAAAAAACTGGAACGGAAAATCAATATTGAAGAGCAAGAGTATTTAAGTCTTTTGCATAGCTTGGGGTTGGCCAAATTAAGACAGCAAAATGTTGAGTTGCAATCCAACCTGAAAATCACGGAAACACCAATATTTCCAATTAAACCGAACCCCAGTAAGCGAATTTTATTGGTTATCGTTGCTGCGATTTTCGGATTCATTTTGGTTGCAATTACCGTATTGGTACTAGAGTTTTTAGATGGCAATTTGAACACTGCAAAGCGCGCTGAAGAAAAAATAGGCCTGGAAGTATCTTCAATATTTCCTGTCATTTCAAAGAAAAATAAAAAGATTGATTTCGAATATCTGACCAATAAAGCAGTAAATGCCATATCCAAAAACATGATCTTGAACCAATTCAAGAAGAACCAAGAAGGCCCAGTCGTCAACATGGTTTTTTCTACTCAAGAGAATGAAGGGAAATCATTTATCTGTGAACATTTGGTGTCCAAACTATGTGAGTTAGGGTATAAAATATTGCACATTACTTACGATCCCTATGAGGTTGAAATGTCACATCGAAGAGATACCGCTATTTCATATGTTGTCAATGATCAATATGAGATTGAGGTAATTGATGAGCGGTATCAACAAGCAATGACAGAATTTGATATTGAATGTGAAGTACAGCCCATAGATGATAATTATGCGCAGATTGTCTATGAGGTTACTGATAAACTGTACAAAATTTCAACAATCGAAGAATTTGATAGTTCAAGACGAATTTTAGACTTCAAATTTTTCGATTTTGTAATACTTGAGTTACCGAGCATAATCAAGAATCCGTTTCCGGTGAAATTGGCGGCAACCATTGATTTTTCCTTTTTGGTAGCACGTGCAAATCGATCATGGAGTAGTGCCGATGCCAATGCATTAAAAGTATTCACAGAGGCTACCACAGGCCCAGAACCCACAATTATTTTAAATGGGGTAAAAGTGCTTGAAATGGAAACTGTTGTGGGAGACTTGCCAAAACAACGATCACGATTTAGAAAATGGATGAAGAAACTGGTGCAACTCAGATTCTTCGCTAAAAAATCAATCGCATAATGCTGAAAAGAATTAGCAACATAGCAAAGGAGAAAAATATGAGCTCTTTGATCACAAATGTGCTTATAGCTGCTTTGGGATTATTGAGTTTTATGCTATTGACCAGACAGCTTAGTAAGGAGTTATTCGGTGACTGGGTGTTATACGTAACCTTAGCAACTTTTGTGGACCTATTACGATTTGGTTTAACACAAACGTCGGCTGTAAGACTCTTGTCCGGAGCGAAGCCTGAAGATTATAAAAAACTAATGGGCTCTAGCTTTAAGATCAACCTAAAGCTTTTGGGGATTATAACTCTTTTTTGTTGGAGTTTATATGCTCTTATTTCCTATAGCGGAGTCGAATTAAACTATGGGTACCTGCTTTTCCTTACATGGTATCCCATTTTGGCAACGACCAACTTAGGTTGGAACAATGCCATGGCTTTGTTTCAAGCCAAACAAGATTTTATGGGAATGATGTATGTGCGTCTTTCCAATATAGGTCTATTTGTGATTTTTCTGATTTTGAATCAATGGTGGTTGCATCTAGGTATTATTGAAATTCTATGGGTGCATCTTGGAGTGAACGTGGTTTCCAGTGTTTGGTGTTTAATCAAAAAATGGGATGGATGTCTCTACATAAAATATGCAGAAAAGGACACCACCAAGGAACTTATTAATTTCGGGAAGTATTCTATGGGCACCTTGATAGGATCAAGCCTATTAAAAAGTGCAGATACATTCATTATTGGATTGAGTCCAATTTTGGGTTCTGCCGGCATAGCGATGTACGCAATCCCGTTGAAGCTTACAGATCTATTAGGAATTCCGTTGCGTAGCTTCACGATGACGGCTTACCCTCGAATGTCAAAAAAGTGCATTGATGGAGATATGCAAGGTGTCCGGAAAACGTTTTATGCCTATTCCGGTGCAATCACTTTGCTTTTTGTTCCAGTTTCGATTGTGTGTTTCATTTTGGCCGAAGAACTGGTGCTTATTTTAGGTGGAGAGGAATACATCGAAGTATTGCCTCAACTTACATTGATTTTTAGAATCTTCACTTTATACACTCTTTTACTGCCTATTGACAGGTTTACAGGAGTGCTCCTGGATAGTATAAACAGACCTCGATTAAATCTGAATAAGGTCATTATTATGACCTTGGCTAATATTGTGGTTGATTTTGTTGCAGTCTTCGTATTCCAATCATTGGCTTTAGTAGCCGTAGGAACGGTTATTTTCACATTGATAGGAATCTTTTTGGGCTTCTATTATTTACGAAGGGAAATTCAAATTCAATCCAAACGAATATTTCCTGAAGGAGTCCTTTTCTTTAAAAGTCTCAACATCTATTTGGCCCCATGAATCCATTTGAGCGAACATATGGTCAAGACTTGTTAAAGAAACCGCTACCGATTCTTACATTATTTTCATTGGCAATCGCATCCGCTTTGCTTATCGCCTCCAAAGGAATTATTGCTGGGATAGGAATTATTGCTTTTCCCTTGGGTATGCTATATGTAATCAATTTATTCCTTACCCCAAGAATAGGAATCATAACCATAATAGCATTTAGTTTTTTTGTGACGGGAATCTCAAGATACTTGCCGGGGACTTGGGGTTTAATGATAGATGGACTGTTGTTTATGATGTATATGGCACTCTTTTTTAAAGAGTTCCGGATTCGTTTACCTTGGAACAATGCACGTTCGCAATTGACTGTTTTGGCGAGTATTTGGTTTGGTTATGCCATGATGCAGGCAGTAAACCCGGAAGCCGTTAGTATAGAAGCTTGGTTCTATGCCATGCGTGGAATTGCACTCTATCAATGGTTGATTATTCCATTGTGTTTTATCCTATTCAATCGACCAAAGGACATGATGACTTTCTTTATGATTTGGGGAGTAATCAGCCTTTTGGGAACTTTTAAGGGTATAATCCAGATGACCCTTGGGGTAGATTCTTTTGAACAAGCCTGGTTGGATGGCGGAGGCGCAGTTACTCATATTCTTTTTGGGAAACTTCGAATCTTTTCCTTCTATTCCGATGCGGGACAGTTTGGAGCATCACAAGGTCATACCGGAGTGGTTTTTGGAATTTTGACCCTCTTCATGAAAGATAATTTCAAACTTAGGGCATTCTTCGGTTTTGTTGCCATAATGGGATTGTATGGGATGTTGATTTCAGGTACAAGAGGAGCGATTGCAGTACCGGCTATGGGTGGAGTGATGTTCATTATTGTAAGAAAACATATCCCAAGTATTGTTCTTGGAGCAATGGCCGGAATCGCCATATTTGTGTTTTTCAAATACACCACAATTGGCAACACCAATGACCAAATTCGAAGAATGCGTACTGCATTTGATCCCAATGACGCATCCTTACAAGTGCGTTTGGAAAACCAAAGAAAACTTTCCGGTTATCTCGCATCAAGGCCTTTTGGTGGTGGTATAGGTTCTACAGGAAACTGGGGGCAACGATTTACTCCACATACGTTTTTAGCCAATACAGCTACCGATAGTTGGTTTGTGGCTATATGGGCGGATATGGGGATTATCGGTTTATGGCTCCATTTGTTTATCCTGTTTTTTGTTTTGATAACAGGAGCGTACAACTGCATGTTTAAAATACGGGACGATTGGTTAAAAGGACAGGTAACAGCTCTGGTCTGCGGTATGGCCGGAATCATGCTGGCTTCTTATGGCAATGGAGTATTTGGACAGTTTCCTACAGGAATTCTAATGTATGTGGGGATGGTTTTTATCTTCCTTTCACCAAAATGGGATAAGAAGATTCAGCAAGAAAAGGAACAATTAGAACAAGAAGAATTGGCTCTAGCAGCCTAAATATAAAATTATGCTCGAAGAATTTCCCTTGGTATCCATTATCACCATTAACTATAATGAATCGGCAGTTACTCTTGAGATGTTACAGTCCCTAAAAGGATTGACTTACCCAAATGTTGAGGTAATTGTCGTAGACAACGCTTCACCTAATGACAACCCAGATATTATCAAAGAACAATTCCCTGGAGTATGCTTAATAAAAAGCAAGGAGAATTTGGGATTTGCGGGTGGAAATAATCTGGGAGTGAAACAATCCAAGGGAGCATATTTATTGTTCATTAATAACGATACTATTGTTCCAGAAGGATTTATTGAACCTTTGGTTCAAACCTTGCAAGAAGATGAAACTATTGGGATGGTGAGTCCTAAAATAAAATTCCATTGGAACCCTGAACTGATTCAATATGCGGGTTACACCCCGATGAACCATTGGACCATTCGGAATAATAGTATCGGTTACCATCAAAAAGATGATGGACGTTTTGATAAAGAAGGAGAAACTGAATCTATCCATGGAGCAGCAATGATGGTACCACGAAAAGTGGTGGAAAAAGTTGGGATGATGACAGAGATCTACTTTTTGTATTACGAAGAACATGATTGGGCGGAAATGATCAAACGGGCAGGATACAAAATCTATTATCAGCCTAAATCCTATATTTTACACAAGGAGTCCATTTCCACAGGAAAATTTAGTCCCTTAAAAACCTATTACATTTCTCGGAATCGAATACTGTTTGCAAGACGCAATTTTAAACCGTTCCAATTGGGTGTCAGCCTTATTTTCCAATGCTTAATTTCTATACCAAAGAACAGTCTGCAGTTCTTGGTAAAAAATGAACTCCAACACTTTAAGGCATTTTGGAGAGCCATTTCATGGAATATGACACATGGAACTAAAATGGGGTAAGTCAGACCCTTGAATTTCAGCAAAGAAAAGGGCGCTCATGGGCATTAAGAACTCCTTTGCTGTGTGTTTACAACACGAATTCAATACTTTACAACAAATACTTTTCCTTCTTAAAATGTAGGATAATATTTACAAATAGTTTATAAACCTACTTTTATGTCCAAAAGTGTACAAATTACAATTTTGTCCCTATTCATATCCATTTTATATGGATGTGTGAGTGAAAACGATCTTGATCCCCCACCAGAAGTGGAAGGGCCCCTCTCCGTATTCGATGTGCCCTCCGATTTTGATTATTCGACAAGTCGGAGCGTTACGGTCTCATTGAATGTGCCTGAATTTTTAGATAGTGCGGTGTTCACATTATATGGAAAAAAGGGTGAACAAGATAGTCTGGCCTTTGGCAAAGCAAATTTTGATGACAACGGCCATTTTGAGAAGCAGTTTCAGCTAAGCACAGAAACTGATTCCGTTCTTATTTCAACCAACTACCTGGGTTTAACCCCTTTGGTCAGACTCCCAATCGTAAACAACAGCATTAACTTTGATTACAATAGTCTTTATGATCGGAATATTCCTGTTGCAGGTAAGATAAGTGGCATAACATTAAAATCAAAATCCAATAAACCCCCGGGGGATATTGATTTTACTTTCTTGAGCGGGCATGATTCCAATGGCGTTCCGGATGTAATGGAAACACCAGATGTGATTACTCAGGAATTATTGGATGATATCAACGCATCGCTTCCTGAAAATCAAAATGTCAACGACCTTCATCCCGAGTACTTAGATAACAAAGAAACTAATCTTGTGATCACCGAAGAAGCTGATGTTTGGGTCACATTCGTTGCAGAAAGTGCCGTTTGGAGAAATACTTTGGGCTTCTATTCATTTCCTGTTGGTCAGGCACCTGCTTCATCAGATGATATTACGGCACACACCGTCATTTTTCCCAATGCCTCGATGAATGGAGCGGGAGGAGGGTTATTTCCAGGAGATAAAGTTCACCTTGGAAGATTTCCAGCCAACACTGTGGTTTCATGGTTTGTGGTCTCCAATGGATGGAAAGGAAATAAGGTAGGAAAAGGACAACACACCTACTATTCTGAAGAAACTTTTAACACCGATAACAATAATAAATCGCAAATGGTACTGTTGAACGACCCCAATAGAAATCTAGCTGTATTGGGAATCGAGGATGGGCCAAGAAATGGCGACGACGGAGATTTTAACGATTCACTTTTCTATATCACCTCAAACCCGATTGGTGCTGTTCAGGTATTGGATTTTGGAACTCTTGATACTGCTAATGATGCTGATGTAGACGGTGTGGATAATACATTGGATGACTTTCCATTCGATTTTAATCTGGCGTTTAACAATTTTTCTCCATCTGTTAACTCTTCCGGTAAAATGGTTTTTGAAGATTTATGGCCACACATTGGAGATTATGATTTTAACGATTTGGCCATGGATTACAATTTCAATTTAATGGCGAACGCAGATAATATGGTTACCAAAATTCAGGCAACTTTCACCATAGAATCAATTGGAGGACACCTAGAAAATGGATTTGCGTTCACCTTTCCAATAGCACCATCCAATATTTCTGGCATAACTGGACAAGTGTTGAATGCGGATTATATAAATGTTGCGGCAAATGGAACGGAAACAGGTACAGCTGCGGATGAGACTGTTGTTTTTGTGATTGGAAATGTGATTGGAAGAGCGGGAGAAACCATCAATATCGAAATTACGTTTGCCAATCCTATGGATGTTAACTCATTGGGAGATGTGCCCTTCAATTCATTTTTAATTGCTGATGCAACAAGAGCCAAGGAAATACATCTGCCAGATCTTCCACCAACAAGTAAAGCAGGGTTTCTAGCTTCAGGAGATGATTTTAGCAACCCTTCCAACAATAGGTACTATAAAACAAGTATGAATCTTCCTTGGGCATTAAATATCTATGAGGGGTTTGTACCCCCGCCAGAAACCGTGTCCATTAATCAGGAGTATCCCGATTTTGTGAATTGGGCTAACTCTGGTGGTACCCAAAACATTGATTGGTACATAAAATAACAGTAGCAAAGAATAAATAATAAAATCAACCTTAATAGAAATATAAGATTATGAATATAACAGTAGTTGGAACAGGATATGTGGGTTTGGTCACGGGAACTTGTTTCGCAGAAACCGGAATCAATGTCGTCTGTGTGGACATAGATGAGAAAAAAATTGAAAAGCTCCGAAACGGAGAGGTGCCAATTTACGAACCCGGACTCGATGTAATACTAGAACGGAATATTGACAAAGGTAGAATCTCTTTTACCACCAATCTTAAAAAGGGAATCAAGGACAGCGATGCTGTATTTATTGCCGTTGGAACACCTCCCGATGAAGATGGAAGTGCCGATTTAAAATACGTATTGGGTGTTGCTCGAGAAATCGGTCAGCATATGGAAGACTACAAAGTAGTCATCACCAAAAGTACGGTGCCGGTAGGAACTTCATATAAGGTGAAGGCGGCCGTAGAAGAAGAATTGTCAAATAGGAATGTTCGAATTCCCTTTGATGTTGCTTCAAATCCAGAATTCTTGAAAGAAGGAAGTGCAGTAGATGATTTTCTAAAACCTGATCGTATTGTGGTGGGAATTGAGAGCAAGCGCGCTGAAAAAGTGATGCGCAAGTTGTATAAGCCCTTCTTAATGAACGGGCACCCACTTTTGTTTATGGATATTTTCTCTTCCGAGATGACAAAATATGCAGCAAACTCTATGTTGGCCACCAAGATTAGCTTTATGAACGACATTGCAAACCTATGCGAGTTGGTTGGTGCCAATGTCGATTTGGTGAGAAAAGGAATAGGCTCAGATACAAGAATTGGAAACAAATTCATTTACCCAGGAACGGGTTATGGGGGCAGTTGCTTCCCAAAAGATGTACAAGCATTGGTCCGAACGGCAGATGAGTATGGACATTCCTTGGAAGTTTTGAAGGCTGTTGAAAGTGTTAACTATAGACAGAAATCAGTGCTGGTCGAAAAGATAAAAGCACATTTCGGTGAAAACCTAAAAGGCAAGCAGTTTGGTCTTTGGGGATTGTCCTTTAAACCCAAAACCGACGACATGCGTGAAGCGCCCTCACTTGTAATTATTGAACAATTAAAAGCCTTAGGGGCAAACGTCAGGGCATATGATCCGGTTGCCATGGAGGAAACAAAGCGCATTTTAGGAGATAAAATAGAATACGCCAAAGACGAATATGATGCCATAATTGAGGCCGATGCCTTGATTGTTGTCACGGAATGGTCCGAATTCAGAATGCCGAATTTCAGGATTTTGGAAAAACTGATGAACGAGAAACTCGTCTTTGATGGTCGAAACATTTACGACCCGGAGGAAATGGGAGAACTTGGATTTACATACCACAGCATTGGAAGAAATGTGGTGAATAGCTCAGAAAAAGAAACCATAAATATTTAATAGCACAATGAAACGAATATTGGTAACAGGAGGGGCAGGTTTTGTTGGCTCTCATTTATGTGAAAGATTGCTGAAAGAAGGCAATGAAGTGGTCAGTATGGATAACTACTTTACTGGACGGAAAAGTAAAATAGTCCATTTAATGGACAACCCATATTTTGAGATAATTCGTCACGATGTGACTTTGCCTTATTTCTTGGAAGTAGACGAAATCTACAATCTGGCATGTCCGGCTTCACCGGTGCATTACCAGCATAACCCCATTAAGACCATTAAAACTTCTGTTTTAGGTGCTATTAATATGTTGGGATTGGCGAAACGTATTAAGGCGAAGATTCTACAGGCTTCAACAAGCGAGGTCTACGGTGATCCAGAGTTGCATCCGCAACCAGAAGATTATTGGGGTCATGTGAACCCGATTGGGGTTCGATCATGCTACGATGAAGGCAAACGTTGCGCGGAATCTTTGTTTGTGAACTATCACAATTCCAATGACGTGTTGGTCAAGATCATTCGAATATTCAACACCTACGGTCCTAGAATGGAACCCGATGATGGTAGGGTAGTATCCAACTTTATAATGCAGGCATTGCAAGGAAAGGACATCACCATTTTTGGTGATGGAACCCAGACCAGAAGCTTTCAATATGTGAGTGATTTGGTAGATGGAATGATCAAGATGATGGATACCGAAGATGACTTTATTGGTCCGATCAACATTGGAAATCCAGGAGAGTTTACCATGTTGGAACTCGCAGAAAATATCATAGACCTTACAGGGTCCAAATCCAGAATTATTCATTTACCACTTCCAGCAGATGATCCCATGCAGCGTAAGCCAGATATTTCATTGGCACAAGAACGCTTAGAGGGTTGGGAACCCAGTGTGGATTTGAGAACAGGTCTGGGAAAGACCATTGAGTACTTTGATAATTTACTCAAGGAAAAATCTATTAAAGAATTAGTAGAAGGGTAGTTAATTCGAATATATAGCATGGATGTAATCAAAATCTTGATCAATAGTTTGGAAATCCTTTTCATAGGATATTTTGGATTCGCATCCATTTATGTGTTTGTTTTTTCCTTTGCCGGCTTGTTTTCTGCAAAGAAGAGGAGGGAAATTCTTCACAAGCAAAGAAAACTTGCAGTACTTATTCCTGGTTATAAAGAAGACGCAGTCATAATTGATGTTGCCAAACAAGCACTTCAACAGACATATCCTTCTCAACTTTTTGAAGTGGTAATAATAGCCGATTCGTTTCAGCAAGCAACATTGGAAAGCTTAAAAAAATTGCCCTTACGGGTTGTTGAGGTTTCCTTTGAAAAAAGTACCAAGTCGAAAGCCTTGAACCAAGCGATGAAGGTAATAGGTGATGACTATGACATAGCCTTGATTTTGGATGCGGATAATATTATGGAACCAGATTTTGTTGAGAAAATCAACAAAGCTTTCAATCAAGGATACAAAGTGGTGCAGGGTCATCGCATTGCAAAAAACACAAATACTTCATTTGCCATTCTTGATGCGATCAGTGAGGAAATTAACAACCACATTTTCCGTAAGGGGCACAGAATTTTAGGGCTTTCCTCAGCTTTGATTGGATCCGGAATGGCCTTTGACTATTATTTTTTCAAAAGCACTATGGCAAACGTGAACGCCGTAGGTGGTTTTGATAAGGAATTGGAATTAAAACTTCTGAAGAACAGAACTAAAATCGAATATTTGGATGATGCTTTGGTTTTGGATGAAAAGGTTCAAAAATCCGAAGTTTTTGCTAATCAGCGGAAACGATGGTTGTCCGCCCAGTTCGTTTATTTCGGGCGTTATTTTATGCCAGGATTAAGAGAACTCTTCACTAGGGGCAATGTTGATTTTTTCGATAAAGTCTATCAAATGGTGTCCCCTCCAAGAGTGCTTCTACTTGGATTGGTCTCTGTCATAACATTCACATATTTCATCTTGAATTTAATCTGGCCGTCTAGCCTATTGTTAGTGCCTGGTATGTTTTGGTATGTGAGTTTTGGATTGGTCATTTTTGCCTTTGCCTTTGCCGTTCCAAAGAAATTTTACAGCAAAGCCACTTTCAACGCATTGTTGACACTTCCCAAAGCATTTGCAGTGATGTTTTTGTCCTTGTTCAAATTAAAAGGGGCCAATAAAAAGTTTATTCATACCCAGCACGGGACCATTAACAGTCAATAAGAACAAATGAAAATCGGAATAGAGGGACAACGTCTTTTCAGAAAAAAGAAACACGGTATGGACATGGTGGCTTTGGAGTTGATTAAAAACCTTCAAAGAATAGACCAGAAAAATGAATATGTGGTTTTTGTGAAACCGGATTTTGATGACACCTGTATTCCTGCAGCTTCCAATTTCAAGATTGTGGAGTTAAACTCAAGATGGGGATATCCAGGATGGGAACAGATAGCTCTTCCAAGAGCTGCTTATAAAGAAGGTTGCGATGTACTGCACTGTACAAGTAATACGGGACCCATTTTTTCAAAAGTGCCGATAGTTACCACTTTGCATGATATAATTTATCTGGAAAGTATTAGTCTGTTCAAAAAAGAAGGTACCTGGTATCAAAAGCTGGGCAATATGTACCGCAGGTACTTTGTACCTCCAGTTATTCGAAAAAGTAAAAAGGTGATTACCGTCTCCAATTACGAAAAACGCCGAATCAATGACCATTTTGGTTTTAAGGACAACCGATTGACCGCAATTTATAATGGGGTAGGGTCACATTTCAAAAAAGTTACAGATACGGCCCGGTTGCAAAACATCAAAGGGCGCTACAACTTACCTGATAATTTCTTTTTCTTTTTGGGTAATACTGATCCAAAGAAGAATACCAAGGGTGTACTAAAGGCCTTTTCGGACTTCAACAAAATGTATCCAGGGAAATACAAATTGGTCATGCTCGATTATGATGAAGATGAGTTGTTAAAACTTTTGGATACAGTGGGCGGACGACAAATAAGAGAGTTGATTCATTTAACGGGTTATGTGCCCAATACTGATTTACCCGCTATCATAAGTCAGAGTAAGATTTTTCTATATCCTTCACTCCGTGAGAGTTTCGGAATTCCCATTTTGGAAGGAATGGCCTGTGGGGTTCCGGTTATTACCTCAAATACGTCTTCCATGCCTGAAGTAGCCGGGGAAGATACGGCACTAATGGTTGATCCCTCCAAACCGATTGAAATTACCGAAGCCATGCGAAGTTTGATTGAGGATGAAATGCTGGCCAATCTACTTTCTGAAAAAGGAATTGAGCGTGCAAAACATTTTTCATGGGAAACCATGGCAAAAAATGTATTGGAACTATATGAAGACGTCCATCGTGAACTAAAAAACAATTGATATGATAAAAGGTCGAGACATCGTTGTTGTGGGAATACAAGCATGGGATATCGAAATTGGCAGCAATTGCAAGAATATTGCCACGGAGTTTGCTAAACACAATAGAGTACTCTACGTAAACCCGCCATTGGATAGAGCTTCCCTAAAAAGAGAAAAAAACACCGAGAAAATCCAAAAAAGAATCAAGATAAAGAATGGCGAAGAAAAGAACTTGGTTCAAATAAAAGATAATCTCTGGAATCTTTATCCGGAGTCAATGATAGAATCCATCAACTGGATTCCTATTCATTTCCTATTCAAAATATTCAATAGACGAAACTCAAGAATCTTTTCCAATGATATTCAAGACGCCATTGATCATTTGGGATTTAAGGATGTATTGATATTTAATGACAGTTCCATGTTCCTGGGATTACATTTAAAGGAATTTTTGGAGCCAGAGAGCTACACCTATTACATGCGGGATTACCTGATTAAGGTGCCTTATTGGGCAAAACATGGAGCGCGAATAGAACCTCAAGTTATTCAACAGGCAGATGTGGTCGTAAACAATTCAACCCTTTATGCCGAATATGGATTACAGCACAACCCGAACAGTTTTATGGTCGGTCAGGGTTGCGATGTTTCCCTTTTCAATGATGAAAATGGAAGTATTCAGATTCCGAAGGAATTTGATTCCATTCCAAAGCCAATTATTGGCTATGTCGGTTATTTGACGAGTATGCGATTGGATATTGAACTTTTGGAATATATGGCGAATATGCGAAAGGATTGGAGTATAGTATTGGTCGGTCCTGAAGATGATGATTTTGGACAATCCGATTTACATCAAATGGATAATGTTTTCTTTTTGGGAAGCAAGGACTCGTCTGAACTGCCAAATTATGTGAAAGGATTTGATGTTGCTATGAATCCACAGGTAATTAACGATTGGACTATTGGAAACTACCCTCGAAAAATTGACGAATATCTGGCCATGGGGAAACCCACTTTAGCGACCCGTACTAAGGCCATGGAAATGTTCAAAGAACATGTGTATTTAGGAACAAGCAAAGAGGAATACCTTCAACTTGCCAAAAAAGCCCTGGCTGAGAATTCACCAGAACTGCAGCAAAAAAGAATAGCCTTTGCAAAAAGCCATACTTGGGAGAACAATGTGTTGGCCATTTATGATGCCATCAAAAAATCTGCATAAATAAAAGATTATGGGGTTAAAGGATAAAATCAGAAACAACGACGCCATTAAGCGATTTGTGCATTGGATGTTGGTGCCAAAGAATCAGGCAAGACCCCGTCTATGGGTCAAATGGTTTGTGAATCCTTTTTACCATAAAAAAGGAAAAGGAGCTACCATTTGTAAAAGAACACGAATGGATGTTTTACCCTGGAATACCTTCGAATTGGGTGAAAATTCCACTATCGAAGATTTTTCCACAGTAAATAATGGTGTTGGGGCAATTAAAATTGGTTCAAGAGCAAGAGTGGGCCTTGGAAATACACTTATCGGCCCAGTTACTTTAAAAGACGATGTTCGTTTGGCCCAAAATGTTGTGCTTTCAGGACTCAATCACAATTATGAAGATATCTCATTGCCTATCCACGCCCAAGGTGTGTCTACTGCCGAAATTATAGTCGGGGAAGAAACTTGGATTGGTGCCAATAGTACCATTTTAGCAGGAGTGACGATTGGAAAGCATTGTATTGTGGCTGGAGGAAGCGTTGTTACCAAAGACATTCCTGACTATGCAGTTGCAGTTGGAAACCCAGCAAGAGTTATGAAAACATTCAATCATGACACCGGTGAATGGGAGCGAGTCCCTAAAAAGAAGTTGGTAGCAATATGATGAAAAATTTTATGATGATTCCCAAGATTTTGCAGAAATAGTTGTAGATGGAGCGGAAGTGCGTTTCGTTTTGACGAAAAAGAGCATGGAGCGATAAATCTATCGACGGTTTTGTGACAAAGGCACAAAAATTTCCTCGAAATCATCTTGATTTTTTGGTTCGTTTTGTATCAAGACAAAATGAACAGGAAGTTTAAATGATAGAGAAATAATGATGGGCCAAGTCAAGCCCAATTAAAAGAGATAAAATGGAAGTTTTAAAAACAGTTTTTTGGATTTCGTTGTTTATTATTTTCTATTCCTATTTGGGATATGGAATATTGTTGTTCCTGATTATTAAGTTGAGAAGGATGTTTGGTCTTGGGAAACCTTTCCAGGGCAATGAGAACTATGAACCAGAAGTGACTCTTTTTGTTACAGCGTTTAACGAAAAAGACTTTTTGGACCAAAAAGTAAAGAACTCCCAGAGCCTGGATTATCCTCAGGAAAAAGTTACCCAGATTTGGGTGACAGACGGATCGGATGATGGCACTCCTGATTTGCTTAAAAAATATGATGGAGTAAAAGTCTATCATAAAGATGAAAGAGCAGGAAAGATTGCGGCGATGAATAGAGGTGTTGAATTTGTGGAAACTCCCATCGTAATTTTTTCAGATGCCAACACGGATTTGGGAAAAGATTCCATAAAAGAAATCGTTCGATTGTTCAGGAACCCCAAAGTAGGTTGCGTTTCAGGTGAAAAACGAATTTATTCGAAAGAAGCAGATAGTGCTGCAGGAGCTGGTGAAGGAATGTATTGGAAATATGAGTCGCAGCTTAAAAAATGGGATGCAGAACTGTATTCTGTGGTTGGAGCAGCAGGAGAACTTTTTGCCATTAGAACAGAACTATGGCAAGAAGTGGAAAAGGATACGCTACTAGATGATTTTATCATCTCGTTACGGGTGGCTATGTCTGGTTACACCATTCAATACAATCCGGAAGCTTATGCAATTGAGACGGCGTCTGCCAATGTAAAAGAAGAGTTAAAGCGTAAGGTCCGAATTTCAGCAGGAGGAATTCAATCTGTAGTTCGATTGAGAGCTTTGTTGAATTTCTTCAGATATGGAACCTTATCATTCCAGTATATATCCCATCGCGTATTACGATGGACGTTGACCCCGCTTTTGTTATTGGGTATCATTCCTATGAATTTCGTTCTTGCCCAGCATGAAGGACTGTTCTCCTTTGGACTATTCAGTATTTTGTTTTGGGGGCAAGTACTGTTTTATGCAGCGGCCTTATTAGGATGGTTTTTGGAGAACAGACAGATTCGATTAAAAATCCTGTTTATTCCATATTACTTTTTTATCATGAACCTATCGGTTTATCTTGGCTTTGCGAGATACATCAAAGGGAATCAATCCGTAAAATGGGAACGTGCAAAAAGAGGAATGGGACAAGAGGCGGTGGCTTAATTGTATTTTGAAGGAATACCACATTAGGCTTATCAAAACAAAATTAAGTCTTCTTTTCCCTGTCATTCTGAGCGCAGTCGAAGAGAAAAGGTTAGGCCATCCCTACCGTCTTGATGCAAAGCATCAATCTACCTTCTCTTGCTTAGAGAAGGAATCTAAACGTATTTGTAGGGGTTTTTGACAATTCAAAGCGAGCACCCATTAATTTTGTCTTGAGTCTTTATTCTCAAAAATCCCAAACTTCGCTTATCGGTCAATATAGCTCATTAAAACGAACGATATCTTAAACGTTAGCGGCAAGCATTGGCTCTGATGAGAACGATTTTCTATAATTTTCATCAAATTCTAGTGAAAAGATTAGTTTGTTGTCCTATTTCTATGTTCTCAATCATTATGAATTAAAAGTTTATTATTTATTCATTAAAAACAGGAGACATGAAAAGAACAATTTTGAATTTGTTTTTCGCAATGCTTGCATTGAGCAATGCGAATGGAATGGAACATAACGATTATGATTCAATCATCAACCAGAGTAAAAAGCAAACAAAAAGTTATATTTCTATTTTTGAGATTCCAGCAACGGACATAAAACGTGCGATAAACTTTTATGAAGCCATTCTGGATATCAATATTGAGCACATGGAGATGCCGGGAATGGAAATGGGTATTTTACCATATGAAAACCAACAGGTTATTGGTGTTATTATGAAAGGAGAAGGTTACGAACCTTCAGCTAAAGGGGTCACCATATATCTTAGTGGAGGAGACGACCTGCAGGTAATTCTTGAAAAGGTGGAACAAAACGGAGGAAGTATTCTTGTTCCCAAAACACCTCATGCTGATGAAAGCGGTTTTTTTGCATTATTCATCGATTCGGAAGGAAATAAAATGGGACTGCATTCACCAAAGTAAATAAAACTTAGATTGTTGTCCAATTTCAAGCTTTTCAATCATTAAGCGTATGAAAGTTTATTATCTACAATAAAAAAACAAAGAACATGAAAGATTTTATGATGTTATTTCACAGCGAGCCCAATCCTGATTTTAATCCTACCCCAGAACAAATAGAAGAAGAAATAAAAGCCTGGCAAGATTGGATGGAAGGAATTGGTACACAAGGCAAATTAAAAAATCCAGGAGAAGCTCTGGGCTTTGAAGGAAAAACGATGCATGCCAATGGAACTATAACAGATGGACCATACGCAGAACTGAAAGAAATTGTTGGAGGTTTTATCATTGTGTCAGCTGACTCCATTGAAGAAGCCATCAAACTTGGTAATGGTTGTCCAGCATTAAGTAGCGGTGGTAAAGTAGAGGTGAGAGATATTATGGTTTTTGATGGAATGTAATATTCAGATTTTCTGGGTAATGTAGTCTTATGGATGACAAACGATTATCTATAATATTTAAGTCTGAGTACAGCAACCTGATTGCTGTGCTCAGCAACTATTATGGATTAAAAGACCTGCAATTAGCAGAAGATATTGTCTCCGAAACTTTTTTAAAAGCCATGAAAGCATGGTCTCATAAAGGGATTCCCGAATTCCCTAAAGCCTGGCTTAGAAAGGTAGCCCAGAATTTATTGTTTGAACATTTCAGGAGGAAGAAGACCTTTGAGGAAAAAATTACTCCTGAATTAGGAGCAAGAACTCAGCAAATTGGCGAGATTGAAATAACTGATAAAATAATTGAAGACAGCCAGCTTCACATGATGTTTGTGCTCTGTGACAATAAACTTAACAAAGAATCTCAGATTTGTATTGCTTTAAGAATTTTGTGTGGTTTTAGTATTGAAGAGATTGCGAAGGCATTTTTGTCAAATAAAGAAACAATAAACAAAAAGTTATACAGAGCAAAAAAAGCAATTAAAGAACGAAATCGAGTTGAGACAAATCTCACAATAAACCAATACGTTACAAGACTTGACAACGTATTAAGAGTCATCTATCTAATATTTAATGAGGGTTATTATAGCAGTGTTAATGAATATAATATCCGACAGGAAATATGCTGGGAAGCCATGCGACTTAGTATTTTCTTATCTGAGCATAAAATCTTTCCAAAGCAAAAAATACATGCATTAATAGCCTTAATGTGTTTTCATACCTCTAGATTAGATGCTAGGATTTCAGGAGAAAAGGGTGATCTGCTGTATCATGAACAAGATAAAAGCAAATGGAATTCAGAACTGATTCAAAAGGGTGAAAAATATCTTAAACTATCCGCTGCTGGAGATATTATTAGCAAATATCATCTTGAAGCGGCAATCGCATATTGGCACACAAGAGATAATAATGGGAAATGGAATAATATATTACAGTTATACAATAAATTGCTAACAATAGAATATTCACCTATTATTGCTATGAATCGGATATATGCCCTTGCACGGGCAAATTCAATTGTTGAAGCTATTCAAGAGGCGCATAAACTAGAGTTGAAAAACAACCACCACTATTTCTGTTTGTTAGCTGAACTATATCGCATGAATAATAACATTGAAAAAGAAATAGAATACTTAAATGTTGCAATTGGATTTGCCAATAAGAAAAACGAAAAAGAATTAATAAAACATCGATTAGAAAAAGCAAGCCGATTAAAAACTTCATAAAGAATAGGATTTCTATGAAATTTATACTTTGTCAAAGGAAACAAATAAAAGTCTTGTTTTCTTGAAGTATATGCCAGCCGCTAACAGCTAATATAAGTAAGCTGGGGATAAGTGGTTTGCGAAAAGTGTCCAATAATCAAAATTATAACCGACTGATAAGTTGGTGGCTCCGAAAACCCAGCCTCCTCATATTGACAAAACGATAAGTGCAATGCTTTCCGCATACAAATAAAGTGGCCACCATCTGCCCTAAAAAAGAAGAATTGTCACTAGTGGAATTCATTTCGATTCGTAATACACATTTAACATTAAGTTGGTATGGATTAAATTAGTACTGATCGGAATACACAGGAAGGTCAAAGTAAAAAGTACTTCCCTCACCCACCTTACTTCGAATTTTTAGCGTACCCCCATTTTTCTGGACAAAGTTTTGACAAAGAATTAATCCCAGTCCAGTACCCGGTTCTTTTTCCGTACCCAGCTTGCTAAAATGCTCATTGGGGTTCAATATTTTTTTAATATCTGCCTTGGGTATACCATTCCCATTATCTTCAATTTCAATAACCACTTTTTCCTTTGATAGCTTTGAATTGATTTTAATAATGCCATCCACAGGGGTAAATTTAATGGCATTGGACAAGATATTTCGGAGCACGGTTTTGATCATATTGTTATCCGCAAAAGCATAAACTTCTTCTGGGACATTATTCTGCATTTCGATTTGCTTATGATCGCTGCCCAATTTCAACAGCCGGAATGTTTGTTCAACCAGGTCATTCAAATTCAGTTTCTCAGGAATCATTTGGATTTGGTCACTTTCAGATTTGGCCCATCCCAAAAGATTTTGGAGCAAATTCAAAGCTTCGTCCATGGTTTTCAGCAAATCGTAAACAGTTTCATCCAAGAATTTATCGTCCTTGGGGTCAATGATACCACGCATTATAAAGTCCATTTTTAACTTGGCGGCACTAAGTGGGGAACGAAGGTCATGTCCGATAATGGAAAACATTCTGTCTTTAAGGTCGTTGGATTGTTTTAGGTTCTGGGCCTGTTCTTCAATCTGATTTTTTGCACGAATCAATTCAACATGTGTCTCTATTCGAGCAATCAATTCTTGCTCATTAAAGGGCTTGGTCACATAATCAACCCCACCAACTTCAAAACCCTTGACCTTGTCTTTGACATTTACCTTGCCAGTAAGAAAAATAATAGGGATGTCTTTGTACTCTTTTTTCTCTTTGATCTGTTCGCAAAGTTCAAAACCTTCAATTCTCGGCATGATTACATCCAATAATATAAGATCCGGCTTACGTTCCTTTAAAAGTTTAAAAAAGTAGTCGTCATCACTGGTCCCTTCGAATTGACAGTTATTCCGCTCTAAGATAAATCGTAAAAGTTCAAGGTTTAGCTGTTCATCATCCACAGCCAGGATATAAGGTTTTTCCGTAACTTGGTTTTCCATTTAAGGTATAAAAGAGTCTATTACTAAAGTAGGAAAAAGATTTTAGGTTTTTCAGTATAACCTGTCAGAAACAGAATATTAGAGTGATATAAATAGGTTTATGTAGCTTTAAAAGCTATATTAAACTGTTCCACCAACAAAAACCAGCCATTCACAACAATAATTGAACGAGCATAAAAAGTAGGATTATATTTACAAAGTAAGTAATACGAAAGTACAATCTGCATGACAAATATTTTAGTTACGGGAGGAGCAGGATTCATAGGATCCAACTTTGTGCCCTATTTTTTGGAGACAAATCAAGATGTCCATTTGATTAATATCGACGCGCTGACCTATGCTGGCGATTTAAAGAATCTAACAGAGGTTGAGAGTCACGGACGATATACTTTTATCAAAGGTGACATCTGTGATAGAAAACTCATTGAAAAGCTATTTGAAAAATACGATATCCATGGAGTTATTCACTTTGCGGCAGAGTCGCATGTAGACAATTCCATTACCAACCCGGATGCTTTTATGCAGACCAATATTTTGGGGACATTCAATCTAATTGATGTGGCAAAAAAACACTGGATGGTTAGTCCAGGATTGTACAAGGAGGCATATAAAAACTCAAGATTTCATCATGTGTCAACAGATGAGGTTTATGGCACTTTGGGCAAGGAAGGTTTGTTTATGGAAACAACACCTTATGCTCCTAACAGTCCGTATAGTGCATCCAAGGCGTCATCAGATTTTATTGTTCGGAGTTATCACCATACCTATGGTATGAATGTGGTTACTACCAATTGCTCCAATAATTATGGACCAAAACAGCATGACGAAAAATTGATTCCGACGATTATCCGAAAGGCACTAGCCGGAGAGTCAATCCCTATTTACGGAGATGGGTCCAATATTCGGGATTGGTTATACGTTCTAGACCATTGTAAGGGAATTGCTTTGGCCTATGATAAAGGAGTTTCCGGAGAGACTTATAATATTGGGGGAAGAAACGAAAGAAACAATCTATATATCGCCCAAACCGTTTGCGAAATCTTGGACAAGAAACATCCAAGGTCTGAAGGCTCTTACAAGGATTTGATTACCTACGTAAAAGATAGGGCTGGGCACGATTTTAGATATGCTATTGACGCTTCAAAAATTGAAAATGATTTGGGATGGGAAGCTGATGAAAATTTTGAGAGCGGTATTGATAAGACCATTGATTGGTATTTGAACAAATTCATCCATAACAATTCCAAAAGTTTGGCTTAAAACGGATACGATGAAAGGAATAATTTTGGCAGGCGGATCAGGAACACGTTTACACCCCATTACTTTGGCTGTGAGCAAACAACTGATGCCCGTTTACGATAAACCCATGATTTATTACCCACTATCTACCCTGATTGAATCGGGAATTTGGGAAATATTGATCATTTCGACACCACACGATTTACCTATGTTCCAACGTCTATTGGGCGATGGGAGAAAATATGGTTGCAGATTTGAATATGCAGTGCAAGATGAGCCCAATGGATTGGCCGAAGCTTTTATCATTGGAGAAAAGTTTATCGGAGACGATAAGGTAGCTTTGATTCTCGGGGATAATATTTTTTACGGAACTGGATTGGAAGAATTATTGCAGTCCAACAACAACCCTGATGGAGGAATTATTTACGCTTATCATGTTAACGACCCAGAGCGATATGGAGTAGTGGAATTTGATGATGATGGAAAAGTGATTTCCATAGAAGAAAAACCCAAAAGTCCAAAATCCAATTTTGCGGTTCCCGGAATTTACTTTTATGACAATGACGTAGTTGAAATTGCAAAAAACATTCAGCCTAGTGCAAGAGGAGAGTTAGAGATAACCGACATCAACCAAGAATATTTAAAAAGAGGTAAATTAAAAGTGAGCATCATGGATAGGGGTACGGCATGGTTAGATACCGGAACCTTTCAATCTTTAATGCAGGCCTCCCAATTTGTACAGGTCATTGAAGAACGTCAAGGGCTAAAAATTGGAGCTATTGAATCCTCAGCTTACAAAATGGGATTCATTACCAAAAACCAATTTAAAAAGCTTACCGAACCTTTTTTAAAGAGTGGTTATAGCAAACGATTGTTAGAAGTTTTAACCTAGAAAATGGAAGTACACAAAACAGAAATAGAGGGCTGTTTTATCATAGAGCCCAAAATCTTTGAGGATAAAAGAGGATATTTCTTTGAAAGTTATAATCAGGAACAATTCGAATTGTTGACCGGTGCGAAGCCATTTTTTGTTCAGGACAATGAGTCCATGTCCACAAGAGGGGTTCTTAGGGGACTTCATTTTCAGAAGGGAGAACATGCTCAGGCCAAACTGGTTCGAGTTTTGGAAGGCGAGGTTTTGGATGTTGCTGTGGATATTAGACCAAATTCCAACACTTTTGGAAAGGTAGTTTCTACGATACTATCGTCAGATAATAAAAAGCAAATGTTTGTTCCTCGAGGATGCGCACATGGTTTTGTAACTCTGAGTGAAACGGCAAAATTTTCATACAAATGTGATAACTTCTATAATGCTTCTTCTGAAGGGGGAATCATTTATAACGACCCAACTTTCAATATCGATTGGAAATTGAATCATGAAGATTTAATCATTTCAGAAAAAGATAAAATTTTACCTGTCTTTAAAGAGGCAGTTCCGCATTAATCAATTTGTGAAAGGCAAAGGGATAGAATGTAAACGAGATGAGGATTTCGCAGAAATAGGTGAAGATTGAGCGAAAGTGCGTTTCGCTGGGGCGAAAAAAAGCATGTAGCGATTAATCTATCAACGGTTTTGTGATCATGACACAAAAATTTCCTTGAAATCATCTTGATTTTTTGGTTCGTTTTGTGTCAAGACAAAATGAACGTAAGTAAACATATTTGAAGTATTACCTTTAATAACTGTTTTGTAAAAGATAATGGTATGAAAATATTGGTTACCGGCGCATCCGGGCAATTGGGAAGTACATTTAAATCGTTGGTTTCCGAAGGAAAAACAGCCGATCTTGATTTTATATTCAAGTCGTCGTCAGAATTGGACATCACTGATTTTGATGCTGTCAATGCTGAATTGATTTCTTCAGATTACGCCTATTGTATCAATTGTGCGGCCTATACCAATGTAGATCAAGCAGAAGAGGAGAACGATTTGGCCTATCGGATTAATGTGACCGGAGCTCGAAATTTAGCCATGAATTGTAACGAAAGTAGCACGGTGCTAATTCATATTTCAACCGATTTTGTTTTTGATGGCTTTTTAAACACTCCATATATAGAAGAAGATATTGCAAGGCCTATTGGGTTTTATGGCGATACCAAATTCAAAGGAGAGCGGGCTATTATTAATAATCTTGAAGAGTATTTTATTCTTAGGACTTCATGGTTGTATTCTGAGCACGGACACAACTTTATGAAAACCATGCTAAAATTGGGTGCGGAAAGGGACGAACTTTCCGTGGTATATGATCAAATAGGTACCCCAACTTATGCCTTGGATTTGGCGAATGTGATTTTGCATATCATCAAAGCACATAGCATTGAATATGGGGTGTACAATTATAGTAATGAAGGCGTAGGGAGCTGGTATGATTTTGCAAAAGAAATATTCAATCAGTATAAAATTGATATTGATTTAAAACCTATCCGTTCTGAAGAATACCCTACCCCGGCAGAACGACCAAAATTTAGCGTATTGGACAAGTCCAAAATCAAAAACACCTTTGGTCTTCAAATTCCACATTGGAAAGATAGTCTTGCCGTTGCCTTAAAGGCGTATTCCAAAATTAATATTTGATTATATGTTACCCGGCATACAAATGTTGAGAAAGATGGATGTGCCAAATCGGAAAGATTGCACTTATCGGCCGATTTAAATTTTATGAGTTAGAGTTATGAAAAATACATTAATAGATTATAACCAATGTTAGCTAACGTTTTTTATAAAACATCACAGTATCAGTTCCGTCTACATGATTTTGGGCCGACGAGTATAGCTTGCTATATTTTCTTTCCACCATCATTGTGCTATCCGTAATTTCCAAAATCCTCCATCTTTTTTGAAATCCAATAACGTCTGTCCTTAAGCCTTCGAGAATTAGAAGTTCACCAGATTTGTCGAGTTTATATTTTGTTGAATCAATTCCTAAGAAAAAATGCTTGATTTGATTTTCGTCAATCTCATAATATGGAGGCCATATCGAGTCGTGTTCAGAAATAATTGCAGGTGGAGGGGGTGGTAAATTTTTGTGCTCAACTCCCAACCATAGCCCTTCTGTCCATTTGCCAATCAGTTTTTTGAAATCCACTATCTCATTGTTCGATTCAAATTCAACTGCTTTTCCAAGTTCTGTTTTCCCATTAATATTATTTTCTGACCCTGGCTTACAAGACCACAAGAAAAGGATTAATAGAAAAATTGGTAAACGCATTTTGGAAATGTTATCTAAATAAAAGAATCTGAATCGTTTTAATGATTAATATCCAACGATATGTGAAGTTCGGGAAAATTCACTTAAGATTCAAGGACTAATTGGTGTGAGCAAATTTTGGATTGACCAATCTATGGAGAGGTCAAGTTTCATGAATTTTTTGAACTCATGGTCAATTTACAGACCCTTTATCTGTACCTTATGAAAAGAATCTGCTTGGAGTTTGAGCAATTCTTCTGCTTTTTCCTTTTTGTACCGATATAGTTCCTCCTCATTTTTGATGTCCTCGTAGATTTTTTGGTTGAGTTCACCATCGGTAGAAAACAACAATTTGCGCTGCGCCACTTTTTGGGTGACCCAGGTGGCGACCACACTTTCTTGCTCTTCAAACTTATAGTCGTATTCTCCTTTAGGAGCCAAAAGTTTGGCAATAATGGGAGCAGTTTCTATGGCCAAAAACAATAAAAAGATAAAAAAGGATGGAAACCATGGCAGTTTGCCCAATGCATTGATTCTCGCCATAAGGCCATCAAAACCATCAATAATGGGTTGTGAACCGGCGACTACTTCAGCATATTCTGTGTTTAAAGCAGCAATTTGCGTTTCTATACCTGCGATTTTAGCTGAATTGGCTTCTTTTAGCTGTTGCAACTCGGCCAAGTATGCATCATGTTTTTCTCGTTTTTCTTTATAAACAGGACCCTTGCCCAGTAAACCTGTACCGGCAGTACCTTCCGCCTCCGAAATATAGGTGTCGTATAGCGCATTGGTTTCAGTTTCTTTTGCAGCTATTTCGTTTTTTAGGTTTGCAATATCCTGATTTAGACTTTCGATTTTAGGGGTGTACTGCAATGCCAATTGCTCTTTGTTGGCCAAGGTCATTGCATTCTTTTCCTCCAGCAAAACTTGATTGATTTCCTTCTCAAAAATCTTCATTTCAAGCGGTTTGGAAATCACAACGGCTATGATTAGGGCTAAGATGATCCGTGGAGCAGCTTGTAGCAATTCACTTTTAAAATTGTCACGCTTTTTAATTGTGGAAACAATGTAGCGGTCCAAATTGAAAATCAACATACCCCAAATCAAACCAAAGAAAATGGAAGTGTAGATGTTGTCAAAAACGGTATAAAGCGCATAACCGCTGGCAATAAATGCCATTACCGCAGTAAAGAAAACCGTGGCGCCGATACCGGCATATTTGTTGCGTTCTCCGTTGGAACAAGTCTCTAAAATTTGGGTATCCGCTCCTGAGCAGAAGATAAAAAAGCGTTGTAACATGATAGTGTTCTATTTTGATTGATAGACTATTAGAACGCAGTTTTGGTTGAAATGTTACAAAAAAGCCCTGATTTCAGGGCTTTAATGTATGTTTTTTGGATTTTATCTTTTAATGATAATGGGGTCTTTGGAAATTTTCACCATCGGTTTGCCACTTTTTGAGTCATTTCGTGAATCAATATTCAAACTATGATTTGTGGTAACTAGATGTATGGCTTTCTCAGCATCTATTTGTTTCCCTTCATAGTAGAAAACCGCCCCTAGTTTTGCCATTTTTTTAACGTGATCCGCTGGTGTGGGAGGAGCCGGAACTTCCATGATTTCAGCATTTGGCGGAGGTGGGGGAGGAAGAGATTCTCCAACTTCTTCACCCATAGGAGCTTTTGGAGGGGTTGGTGGTTCTGGAAAATCCGGGAATGGCTCGGCATCGTTCCGTTGTTTTTCCGACATTATACTGTAGATATAGGTGAGTCTATCAACATCCTGCGATTTAATCTTCATATGGTTTTTTGGCATGTCGTTGTAGTACTTGGCCAATTTTTCGTACTCGGCCATTTGCTTTCTGGTTGCGCTTTGTTGAACTTCTTCTGGTGATAACCAAGCTCCTTCAATGTCCGATTGGATCGGATCGGTTTTTTCAACGACTTTTTTAGTGCTGAAACTGTAAAGTAGCAGAGAGACTAGAGGTAATAATACCAAACTCCTAATTAGCATTGATTTTTGTGATGTTTCTGTTTTCATGACGATTAAACGTTTTTTGATTGATGAATAATTGATGGCATTAAGTAATGCGGGTTGAAATTGTTTGTTTTGATCTGAAGTTGAAAAAACCAAAAGTGTGTTTTGATAGGTAAATGCATCCACATCTTTGGACAGCACAGCTTGGTCTGCCAAAAACTCGTGGTTTAATTTGATGGCTTTTTTAAACAAGACCATGAGCGGATTGAACCAAAATGCAACTTGAAGAAGTTCTATGAAAATCACATCCCAGCTATGCTTTTGAATCACATGGGTTTCTTCATGAACCAAAACCTCTTTCGGAATCTCATTGTTTTCTAACTTTTGCTTGTTTAAAAAAATGAACTTTAAAAAAGTATGTGGAGGTAGCTTTTCATGAATGTGCACGTGGGTGCATCGCTCTTGTCGATGCTTAGGATTTTTGCGAATGCGCTGCAGTAATTGAACAAGGTTATGTACAAACCTAAGTCCAAATACAATCATACCTAACCAATAGATGGGCCATATTATGGTAGTTAAATTGAAAGGTAGCACATGTGTATTTTGTGTTGATGCAGCTTCTTGGGTTTCAAAAGCGCCAAGTATACGTATCTCTTCCGGTGAGGGTACAGTCGCGTATTCCACAAAAGTTAATAATGGAATGACTAATGATAAGATTAGAGAACCCAATAAATAAAACCTTTTAAAGGTGTGCATGCGCTCATTCTCCAAAAAGAACTTGTAGAACAGAAGCAAGATGACCAAGCAGGCGGCGGATTTAAGAATGTACACTAGCATAACTACTTTCCTTTTATTTGATCATCTATAAGCCTTCTTAGAGACTCCAATTCCTCTTTGCTCAGGTTAGTTTCTTTAGTGAAAAACGATGCAAACTGACTCGGACTATCATTGAAAAAATTCTTGATGAGTCCTTTTACTTGCTTGGAGAAATAATCCTGTTTTTTAACCAATGGATAGTATTCCCGTGAACGGCCAAAGCTTTTGTAGGCCACGTAGCCTTTGTCAATCATTCTTTTTAATAGGGTAGCTACCGTTGTGGTCGCGGGTTTTGGATCAGGGTAGGCATCAAGAAGATCTTTCATGAAAGCTTTTCGCTGTTTCCAGATGATGTTCATTAGTTCTTCTTCGGATTTTGACAAAGACATGCTCTATAAAGTTAGAATTAACTCTACAAACATAGAATAAAAATTTAAATTCTACAAATGTAGAGTCTAAATTGTCCGTAAAACGGCTGGATTTACCTTGTCATCTCTGTAAAATACTTATAAAAGTAGGGGATAGTCTCAATGCCTTTTAGGTAGTTCCAAACACCAAAATGCTCGTTGGGTGAATGGATAGCGTCACTATCCAATCCGAAGCCCATTAAAATAGTCTTGCTTTGTAAAACTTGTTCAAAAAGAGCAACAATGGGAATGCTTCCACCGGTCCTTTCGGGAATAGGGGTTTTTCCAAAGGTAGTTTCGTAGGCTCTAGCAGCAGCTTTGTATCCTACACTATCCGTTTTGGTAACGTAAGGCAATCCACCATGATGTGGGGTCACCTTTACTTTTACACTTTTGGGAGCAATAGACTCAAAGTGTTTTGTGAACAGTTCTGTGATTTCCTCCGGGTCTTGGTCAGGAACCAATCGCATAGAAATCTTAGCATAGGCCTTACTAGCTATTACGGTTTTGGCACCTTCGCCGGTATATCCGCCCCATATACCATTCACGTCCAGTGTCGGTCTAATGGAATACCTCTCGGAAGTCGTAAATCCTTTTTCGCCATAAACATCTCCAATGTCAAGAGCACTCTTGTAAGCATCGAGACTAAAAGGTGCTTTGGCCATTTCGGCTCGTTCTTCGGGGGAGACTTCTTCTACCTTATCATAAAAACCAGGAATTGTAATATGATTGTTTTCATCATGAAGTGAGGCAATCATCTTATTTAAGACATTGATTGGATTGGGCACAGCTCCTCCGTAAATACCGGAATGTAAATCACGATTGGGTCCGGTCACCTCCACTTCCACATAACTCAATCCCCTCAGCCCTGTCGTTATAGATGGAACGTCGTTGGCCATCATACCGGTATCGGAAATCAAAATAATATCATTGGAGAGTTTTTCTTTATGATCTTCCAGAAAATCTGCCAAACTATCACTACCAACTTCTTCTTCCCCCTCAATCATAAACTTGACATTGCAGGGCAGCTGGTTGTTTTTGATCATAAACTCAACTGCTTTTACATGCATAAACATCTGACCTTTGTCGTCACATGCTCCACGGGCGTATATGGCCCCATCTGGATGTAATTCTGTTTTTTTTATGACTGGTTCAAAAGGCGGAGAGTCCCACAAATCCATAGGGTCTGGTGGTTGTACATCGTAATGACCATAAACTAAGATAGTGGGGAGGTTTGGATCTATTATTTTATCGCCGTAAACCACAGGATATCCTTTGGTTTCGCAAATTTCGGTGTTTTCACAGCCGGCTTCTACAAGCGATTTTTCCACTGCTCTTGCGGTTTGAAGAACATCTTGTGAAAAAGCAGTATCGGCACTTATTGAAGGTATTTTTAGAAGTTCGACCAATTCGGAAATAAACCGGTCCTTGTTAGAGGTAATGTAGTCTTTTATGTGTTCCATGAATTTGTTTAAACAGACACTAAAAATACGAAAAACAAGTTTTTAAATAGAGTGTGTTTACGAATCGGAAAATTGATTTATATTTGCAGACCTTTTTGCGGGCGTGGTGGAATTGGTAGACACGCTAGACTTAGGATCTAGTGCCGCGAGGTGTGAGAGTTCGAGTCTCTCCGCCCGCACAGCAAAGGAAAAGCCGACTTTTAGGAGTCGGCTTTTTTTGTTTAGGTACAACATTAGTACAACAAAGTTTAACAACTGACTCAAAAATTTCCTGAAAACAATATCAATTGAATCGATTTGCACTCATTTGACCTGTCAGTGGGCACTAACTTTCAGTTTTGGTTAAATTCACCAATCCAAACATCTAGTGATAATACTATCCATTTCTACTCCACTTAACATCTTTAGTTAAACAAAATCAATTCGTCACCTTCTTAATTTGCTTGTTTTATGTATTGAATATTGGTTGAGCTTGTTACCATTTCTGATAGAACCATTCTTTTTTTTGATAAAGTATTGATTATTAGTTTGTTATGCTAAATTCACTACTTTCGAATTCATGGATTAATACTAAAATGTTAACAATTAATTTCATATTTTAGGTCAAAACCCAATCATGAAAATTTGTTTAACCTTTTGTTTGGTTATATCTGTATTATCAAGTAGTAGTGTTTTTGCACAAAAAGATAATAATGCAAATGTTAATCCCAAATCAACTTTGTTCACCTCTAAAGAACGAGATAGTATGCAAGTGTGGTTCTACAATCGTGCTACTGCAATGGGGTTATCAAATGAAATAAGGGATGAGTACTACAATATTATTCTTTATCACAGCTATAAGATGAAGGGTTTGGAAAAAAAAGATAAAGGCTACACCCCTGAAGAGATTCGCACAAAGTTTGATGGCCTATTGCAAAAGCAACATAAAGAAATAAAAGCCATTTTAGATGATGAACAATATACGTATTACCTTAATACATATGAAAAGTTATTGAAAGGTGTTTTTGAAAGAAAAGGTTGGAAATAATCTAAAATTATGAAAAAACGATTGCTAGTAGTCTTACTCCTTGTGGGAGTATCAATTTCTTTTGCTCAAAATACCAAAACTGTTACCATTGGAATTTTGGCTGATGAAACTTCAGTTGAAAATGCTCCTTTGCTTGAAAAACTTCAAAATGAGATTACTGCCGTTGTAGGGCAAGATGCCAAAGTAGTTTTCAAAGATCCTATTGAAAACGGATTCGATTTAGATACCGCAAGATCAAATTATCTGGCTATGGAAGCCAGCGACGTTGATATCATCCTCGCTTTTGGGGTTATCAATAACATAGCGTTGTATCAACAAAAAGTTTATGCCAAACCGGTAATCGTCTTTGGTTCCGTAAATAGCGACTTTATCGATTTGCCTAAAGACCAAAAAACATCTGGGATCAATAATATTGCTTATATCATAGCTCCACTTTCCTATGCAAAAGACCTTGATGCCTTTAACTCCATTTACGAATATAAAAAGGTAGGTATTTTAGTAGATGATTATCTTCCTGAAGCGCTGCCCATAAAAGAACTCTTTGATAC
This sequence comes from Flagellimonas rhodophyticola, assembly GCF_049332665.1. NCBI lineage: Bacteria > Pseudomonadati > Bacteroidota > Flavobacteriia > Flavobacteriales > Flavobacteriaceae > Flagellimonas > Flagellimonas rhodophyticola. Next base: position 1,255,995 of record NZ_CP186326.1, read on the forward strand.
CTATTTTGCGGACAAAGATGCTGCCTACACCTTAATTAATCTTCCTGAAGATGGTAATGTGTTGGGCCTTCTTGGTGATGTGGACGCCGTTTATTTAGCTGGAGGCTTTGATTTATCAGAAGTAGCCTTCAGAAATTTGGTTTCTACTATTAACGAAAATCAATTGCCTTCTTTTTCCGCCAATAGAAAACGAGATGTGGAAAAAGGTATCCTTGCCACCAATCAACCGGAAACAACTATTGATCAACTTTTTAGACGTATTGCCTTGGATGTGGAATCGATAGTAAACGGAACCAATCCTTCTGAGCTTCCAATGTTATTGGAGTACAAAAACAGGTTGTCGTTAAATTTTAATACTGCCAAAGAAATAAAGTTCCCGTTGCGATATAGTATGTTGGGTACTGTTGATATTGTGGGTGGGGAGAATAATTACATTGCTGAGGACGCCTATTCCTTATTAGATATCATGAATGGTGTAATAGGTCGCAACTTAGGGCTTGAGGCAGAAAGGAAAAATATTGATTTGAGCACTCAGGATGTAAAAACCGCTAAGAGTAATTTTCTGCCAGATGTATCTGCTTCGACGACGGCAGCATATGTCGATCCCCGTGTTGCTGAAATATCAGGTGGGGCTAGTCCCGAATTTTCGACTTCTGGAACGGTAGGCCTGCAGCAACTCATTTATTCCGAAGGTGCAGCGGCAGGAATCACTATTCAAGATAACTTGCAGAAAGCACAACAAGAAACGTACAATGCAGCGGAGTTAGATGCACTTTTGAATGGCTCTGTGGCATATTTCAATGCTTTGATTTTAAAAACAAACGCCCAAATTCAAGCACAAAACCTTGGAGTGACCAAAGAAAACCTTCAAATTTCAGAGCAAAATTTTGAAGCCGGTGCTTCTGGAAAGTCCGATGTATTGAGGTTTCGAAGTCAAATGGCACAGAACATGCAGACGCTGATAGAGGCTGGAAATCAATTAAGCCAAGCTTACTATACGATCAACCAATTGATGAATAATCCAATAACTATGGAGATCGATATAAAGGATGCGGTTATCTCTGAAGGTATATTTTCCAATTATCGCTATCAAGATTTTTTAGAAATTTTGGATAATCCAAAGCTGAGACCCAATCTTGTTGAGTTTTTGATTCAGGAAGCCAAAAAGAACGCTCCTGAACTGAAGAACCTTAGCTACAACCTAGATGCCGTGCAACGGACCTATCGGCTTAATGCATCAGGTAGATTTGTGCCTACCCTTGCGCTTCAAGGAAATTACAATTTGGCAATATCCCAATCTGGGAAGGGCTCTACAGTAGCACAGGGAGTGCCGGTTGCTCCTGATGGCACCTACAATTTGGGATTGAATCTCTCGCTTCCTATTTTCCGTCAAAACCAACAGAATATCAATAGACAGACGGCTAAAATCCAGGAAGATCAGTTAAATATCCAAAAGGGCAATATCGATTTAAATATCGAAACCAATGTCAATGCACTTGTACTGGATTTGACCAATGAGATTGCCAATATCCAAATTTCAAAGATTGCAGAGGAGGCCGCCAAAGAAAGTCTGGATTTGACACAGGTTGCATATAGCGAAGGGGCAGTGCCTTTAATTCAACTTATTGATGCCCAAACCAATTATTTGCAGTCACAATTGGCAAGCGCAACAGCAAACTATAATTACCTGTTGGCCTCCATGCAATTGGAACGAGCCATTGGATATTTCTTTTTGATGAATTCTGAAGAAAATAACCAAGACTTTATTCAAAGGGCCAGAGCATTTATCCTAAGTAGAAACTAACAATTAAAAGATACCGACCATGAAATATTTCCGTCATAGCCTGTTGCTGATCACAACAATTTTGGCATTTAGTTCCTGTAAAAAAGAAGAGAAAAAGAAGGAAGAAGTACTTCGTCCTGTTAGTTTTCAAGTGGTGAGTACTTCAGATGCCAGCAAAGTGCGCTCTTTTAGTGGAACGGCCAAGGCCAGTGATGAGATTGGACTGAGCTTTAGGAGTGGTGGTGTGATTACCAAAGTGAATCATTGGAAGGGCGCCAAAGTAAAGAAAGGAGATGTGGTTGCAAGGCTGGACAATGTGGAGGCAAATTTAGCTTATGAACAGTCCGCGTCTGCTCTCAACAGTGCAAATTCGGCAATGAAAACAGCCAAATCCGCTCTAGAACGTGTAAAGTCATTGTATGAAAGCGGAAGCCAATCGCTAAGTGATTATGAAGCAGCCAAAAACTCCTACCAATCTGCTTTGGATCAATATGAGTCAGCAAAGCGAAACAAAAGCATACAGGCCACTCAAGTAAGTTATGGCATAATTAGGGCGCCCAAAGATGGGGTAATCGCCTGGACCGATGGAGCGGTGGATGAACGCGTGTCTTCAGGACATCAATTTGCACTTTTAAATGCCGGTGATGATTTAAAAATTGAGGTAGGATTGCCTGAATCCCTGGTCAATAGAGTAAATGTCGGAATGGAAACGGATTTAGAATTTTCTGCAATCGAACAAGGTTCTTTCAAAGGTACGGTCATTGAAGTTTCTCCAGCAATTGATCAGAATTCCTCTACCTACATAACAGCTATAGGTATCGTAAATCCCTCCGCTGATATTAAACCGGGTATGGCCGCAAATGTCACATTCGATTTTGGTTCAAGTGATGCAACCACAGACAATTCCTTGGTAGTTCCCGTAAAAGCAGTCGGAGAAGATAGTAATGGAAACTACGTGTTTATTATTGAGACGGATGATGATAAGGTTGGCGTGGTCAAAAAACAAACGATAGAAGTAGGAGAAATAACCAGCGATGGTTTTAAAATCAGTAGTGGACTAGATGGAGGGGAAAAAATAGCTACCGCGGGATTACAAACTTTATTGGACGGTCAAAAAGTAAGATTACAATAGCCACCTTAAACGATACAAATTATGAATCTTACCAAATTTTCCATCAATAACAACAGGGTTGTATTAAGTATTCTAGGAGTTGTTTTGCTTATGGGGTTGGTCGGCTATCAAAGCCTTTCACGAGATAGTATGCCACCATATACCATTCGCGTCGCTTCAGTGGTTTCTTCTTTTCCAGGTGCAAGTCCTGAACGTGTTGAAGAACTGGTCACCGATAAAATTGAAAAAGTGGCCCAAGAACTTCCCGAACTAAAAAAGGTCACAAGTACTTCTAGAACTGGCCTTTCAGTGGTTCAAGTAGAACTGGTCATGCAGGTTGAGCCTCAGGATCTGCAACCCGTTTGGGACAGGCTTCGAAGAAAGTTAAACAGTATTGAAGGTCTTCCCAGTGGGGTCCAGCCTCAATTAAAGGATGATGGTATCGGAGAAGTTTTTGGTATCGCAGTGGGCCTAACAAGTGACGGATATTCATTTGCCGATATGAAAACATATGCTGATGATATCAGGGATGATTTAATCAAACTTGAAGATGCAGCAAAAGTTGAAATAAATGGAGATCAGGAAGAACGCGTTTTTGTGGAATTTGACAATGTAAAACTCAAAAGTTATGGGTTGACTTCCAGCCGTCTGCAGCAACTGATCAGCAATACCAATATTTTAAGCTCTGGAGGGCAAATTAATGTAGAAGACGAACGCATTATTCTCGAACCAACAGGAAACTTTGATAATGTTACTGACATTGAAGAAATGTTAATCCCTGTTGGGGAAGGAGGTCAAGTCGTTCCTCTTAAGGATATTACCAATGTTCGAAAAGGATACATTAACCCACCGACACAAATAGTACGAATCAATGGTAAAGAAGCCCTGTCACTTCATGTTTCTTTAAAATCTGGCGCAAACATTATAAAGCTTGGAGAAGAATTGGATGGTGTACTTGATATTTGGAGGGGAAAACTGCCTGTAGGACTGGAGTTGAACAGGTTGGCGTCCATAGATTCTTATATCGACTTAAAGATTAGTGATTTTATTGGAAACCTTTTACAATCCATAGGTATAGTACTGGCGGTCATGCTTTTTTTCCTTGGGCTGCGAACAGGTCTGGTTATCGCCAGTTTAATCCCCATTGTGACCATAACTACGCTTTTCATCATGGGCTTGATCGATGTTGGTCTTAACCAAATCACTTTGGCCGCCTTGATTATGGCCTTGGGAATGATGGTGGACAATGGAATTGTGGTTGCGGAATCGATTATGGTCAAGATGGAAAATGGCGCGGACGTAAAAAAAGCCGCAATAGATTCCTGTTCTGAACTCTTCACACCCTTATTAATTTCGACACTGACAACATCAGCAGCCTTTTTATCCTTTTATATGGCAGAATCCGTTATGGGTGATATCATGGGGCCAATTTTTGTGGTAATTACCATAGCGTTGCTCTCCTCATGGATTATAGCTTTGAGCATTATTACCTTATTCTGCGTGTTCTTTTTGAAGATTAAAAAGAAGGAAGAAGGAAAAGAGGGTTTTTTGGACCGTTTGATAAATGGTTTGAAAGCCAAATACAAAGATTTAATATTAGTTGCGCTCAACTGGAAGCGAACGGTACTTTTTGGTATTGTTGGACTTTTTGTGCTATCGATTTTAGGTTTTGGATTGTTGGCCTTTGTATTCTTTCCTGACAGTGACCGTAATATGATCACTGCAGACGTGAATCTTCCCGAAGGCACAAAGATTGAACGCACACAAGAAATGGTTACTGCCATTGAAACGTTCATGAAAAGTACACTCCAAGTTTCTGATAACAACCCAGACGGGATTGTTGATTGGTCAGCTTATATAGGTGAAGGACCATCTACCTATGATTTAGGATATAACCCTGATGAAGCGAACTCAAACTACGCACATATCTTAATAAATACCTCCAATTTTTTGGTAAATAATGAGATGGTCAAAAAACTGGATTCCTTTAGTTTCAATACTTTTCCCAATGCGGATATTAAAGTAGGCCTTCTGGGTTCAGGTGGTGGTGGAACACCAATTGAAATTAAAGTTTCAGGTGATGATCCAGATAAATTGGCAGAAATATCCCAAACCATAAAAACCAAGTTGTTCGGAATTTCTGGCACCAAGAATATCAAAGATGATTGGGGACCAAAAGGAAAAAAATTCATCATTGACATCGACCAAAATAAGGCACAGCTTGCAGGTGTGACCAATCAAGATATTGCGACTTCTTTGCAAACCGTATTGGATGGATTTACGACAGGGGAGTATCGCGAAGAGGATAAATCCATTCCCATTGTAATGTTAAGCGACCAAAACAAACAACAATCTTTAGCCTCTTTGGAAACATTGAACATTTATGCCCAAAGTTCAGGTAAAAGTGTTCCCTTATTGCAAGTCGCATCCATAATTCCACAATGGCAGTACACTCGTATCAAACGTTTGAATCTTACGCGTACAATAAATATTTCAAGTGAATTGACCGAAGGTGGTAATGCCTCGGCAATTACAGCTGAAATTACACCTTGGCTAGAGGAGCAGGTGGCAATCTGGGGTTCTGGATATAGTTATAAGCTTGGTGGAGATGCTGAAAGCACTGCTGAGAATATGGGAGCGGTTGCCAGTTATTTGCCTTTGTCTGCTTTTATTATTGTGATGCTATTGATTATTCAATTCAACTCTTTTAGGAAAATGGTTATGATTGTTTGTACCATACCATTGGGAATTATAGGAATGGTATTGGGCTTATTGATTTTTAATGTTCCCTTTGGATTTATGGCCTTTTTAGGTGTGATTTCTTTGGCTGGAATTGTCATTAACAATGCCATCGTTCTGGTGGATAGAATTGAGATAGAGGAAAATGAAATAAAACGTAAGCCTCAGGATGCCATTATTGCAGCCTGTCTTCAAAGGTTCAGACCAATTTTATTGGCAACTTTCACAACCGTTTTGGGTTTGATTCCATTATACCTTGGTGGAGGTGAAATGTGGGAGCCCATGGCAGTGACCATTATGGTAGGTTTATTGTTTGGCACGGTTATCACCTTATTGTTTATTCCAGCTTTTTATAGTGTTTTATATAAGGTAGATTATAGGGATTATCATTTTAACAAACAACTTCTGGATTAAGAAATGTTCAAAAAGCTATATTCATATCGTTTTGAGTTTTTCTTTATCACCCAAATGGCTATTTTATTTGGGTCGCTATTCATTCCTGGAGCTTTTTTTGAGGATACCTTGGCCCCGATTCTCTTTCAATTGAACCTACTTGCTGGTATTATTTTAATATACAAACAAAAAGAGGTGTTTTGGTTCTTTCTTGTTTTATTACTAATTGGAGGAACAATTATTGGCATTGCAACGGCAACCAATGAAATGTCATTGACTACCAGTTATATTCAGTTTGGTATTTATTTCTCTTTTTACTTGGTAGTCACCTTCGAAATCATAAAACAGGTATGGCAAACCCGTGAAGTAAACAAAACGGTAATTTATGGTCTGATAAGTGGATTTATATCACTGGGTCTCATAGGTTTCTTTATTTGCATGAGTATTGAACTGGCCAATCCTGAGTCATTTAGAGGAGGACTATTGGCCATGCAAGAGACTCTACCACATACGCTTACAGAGCAGCTCATGTACTTTAGCTTTATTACCATGATGACCATCGGCTATGGAGATATATTGCCAGTAACACCCCTTGCACAAAAAGCAGCTATTTTAATTGGATTAATGGGGCAGTTTTATCTCGTTATTATTACCGCTGTAGTAGTGGGGAAATTTATTAATAAGTCCAAAACGTAATCAGTTGTTTCTCCAAATAGAGAACATATTAATTTGTCCTAACCTTCCTCGCAAAACAACTTCTCCTTCAAATTTTGTGTTAATCGAAGAATCCTTTTCTAAACTATGCAGCAATGTCTCTGATATAATAAAATCTGCTCCTAGCTTATTGCATTCTCCCTGAAGTCTTGCCGCAGTGTTTATGGTGTCACCATGGTAGGCAATCTCTCGTTTAATTTCTCCAACTTCAGTAACTGTGATGATTCCTGAGTTTAATCCCGCTTTAAAAACAGGCATTTCATTGTATTTTGAAATATAGTAATCTTCTTTTCTTTTAAGTTCGTCTTTAAAGGCGTAAAAGGCTTTAACACAATTGTTGTGTTTAAGTCCGTCTTCCAAGCTCCATGTCAATACTGCTTCGTCGCCTACGTATTGATATACCTTTGCTCCAAATTTGGCAACTACCGCTAAATCATAAAAGCAATCCTGAATCAATTCACTATACCTTACATTCCCTAATTTTTCCGCCAAAGTTGTTGATCCTTTAAGATCTAAAAACATGAATATCTGTTTGTCCTCTTTGGGGTAATAAAACCGACCTTTTATCAAATTCAACAGATTGCCTTTTCCTAAAATCCAATCAATATGAATAAATAGGTTAATTGTGAAGTTTACAATTAAAGCATAAATAAAGCCAAGCCATACTTCTGGGAGAGATGTGAAAAAATCTTGTATTGTAACAATATCTTTTACAAGCTCAAAAGCCTTGAACACTTGAAAAAGAATTAATACAAGAAAAATCGCCATGACGGTCTGTGTCAAAAGCACAATAAACTGAAGCTTTAAAAAGGGTACTCTGCCTTTTATGAATTTGTCAATTAATCCAAAAAGAATTCCATAAAACAAACCTTGGAAAATCCATGTGAGAATAAAAAAAAGAACTAGACTCCCTGGTCCACTGCTAAATGTGTCCGATTGATTGCTGTTGACACTGGTGCCCAAAAACCAAACTACGTTAGCAACAAACCAACCAAGGAGATAACTTTTGGTAATGCTGATGAATTTTGACTTCATTTAGTTTTCTTGTTCAAGAAGTGTGTTAATATTACAATTTATCATAGTAACTTCTAGGTTTGTACAGATATATTTTCAAAATTTAATATTACAGAAGATGGTACTTTTTCCCTAACCCAGTAAATGCGTAAATTCAACTAGTAAGGGTTTGAATGACATCAGTATATTTAAAAGAAATTATAGAAGGATGGGCTAGTAAGCCCTTAAATAAACCAAACATGCGTTATCTACTATTGGGTATTACCATATTGCTCTATACATCCTCTAAAGCACAGGATTTATCTAAACTATATGAAACAGTACGGCCTTCGGTGGTTGTTATTTTTTCAGAAGAAAAAAAACTTGAAAAACAGGGAGCCTCCCTTAAAATGGTTAGTTCCCAAAGCTTAGGCTCTGGATTTTTAATTTCGGATACTGAAATTTTGACGGCTGCACATGTGGTTGATGTAGCCGAACAACTTTTAGTTCAGTTTTTAGATGGAGAAATCATTGAAGCCAAGGTTGTGTCTTCATTTAAAAATTCCGATATCGCATTAATATCCTTAACTGCACCAAAGAAAAATGCTATTACTGCTACCCTAGGGGATTCTGATAAAAGTAAGATAGGGGAACGGGTAGTTATTGTAGGCGCCCCTTTTGGGCTAAGACATTCGCTTTCATCAGGCTATATCAGTGGTTTAATTAAAAATAATGAAGATAAAAATCCTTTTACCAATGCTGAATATATTCAAACAGATGCAGCCATAAATACCGGCAATTCCGGTGGTCCAATGTTTAACCTAAAAGGAGAGGTTATTGGAATTGTTAGTCATATTAAAACAATTACGGGAGGTTTTCAAGGAATTGGTTTTGCCGCCACGTCGAATATTGCAAAAAAACTGCTGTTGGACAAGAAAATACTTTGGACTGGAGCAGAGGTTGTCCCATTATCTGGCGAAAGTGCTAAAATGCTTAACGTACCTCAGAACGACGCTTTATTAGTGCAACGTGTAGTTTCGAATTCCCCTTTTGGCAAAATGGGTCTGCGCGGTGGAACTGTTGAAGCAACCATAGAGGAACAAACCTTATTACTAGGGGGAGATATTATTCTTGCAGTTAACGGAATTCGTTTTGAATTTACTGATGAAACTTTGACCAAATTAGGCGATTTTGCAAATACATTGAAACCTAGCGACCCTATCGCTCTGGAAATTCTAAGGGATGGAAGAGTAATCTTATTGCGAAATTAAATTTCCAATTCTCGAAAGAGTAGGGATACAGATTTCAACTGAATATTGGACACTAAAAGTGCTTAATAGTTGTTCAATTTAATCTCAAACTAAAAATTTACAGACCATCTCAATCACCTGTTTTGAAAAAGACGCTCTGCACAATAGACATTCGTTTAAATCTTTTCATGGGCTGCCAAAAATTAGAATCTTTTACTTCGAAATGTATTCTTTTGAATCACCATGTAATTCTGGTTGGGAAAAGTAGAACACAATGGTATTAAGGGCTTTAGAAATTATAAAAAAAATGCTAATTTACCAGTTTTAACACCATTATTACATTATGGATAGGTATGTGCAAAATCAAATTTTTCGCAAGAAAAGTAAGATGATTCTTATTTTGCTTTTTTCTCTTATGGGCTTAGTCAGAGTGCATGGTCAAAAACCCGTTTCTTCCCAAACACAGAATACTTATGATGTTGCTCAAACTAACTGGCAGTTATTTAAATATGATGTTGGCAGTATTTTTGGAGGCATAGGCTATTCTTATACAAGACCAATACATTGGCAAGGAAAACAGTGGGGAATATTTGGGGCCATCACTGCGGGGACTGGTCTATTGTACATTTTTGATGAGGAGACCTCCGAATTTTCGATTAGACAAAAAGAAGGGATTCCTATGTTCATTAGAGATTACGGAAGCGAATTTGGAAGCCCACAATACAATTATATGTTTACAGGAGGAGTTTACTTGACAGGCTTATTAATTAAAAACCCAAAATTAAGGCGTACAGGAGTTTTATTGGTGGCCTCCGCTACCTCTGTAGGATTATTGCAACAATTGACCAAATCTCTTGTGGGAAGAGCTCGTCCAGTAAGTGGGAAAACCAAGGATACTTTTGACCCATTCAACTCAAGCAGAAATTACCATTCTTTCCCATCAGGTCACGCCATGCTCGCTTTCACCAATGCATATGCAATTGCAAAGCAGTTCAAAAACCCTTGGGTTAAAACCGGTATTTATACCGCTGGTTTGATTCCTGGTATTTCTAGATTATGGGATGGACAACACTGGCTAACAGATGTTGCCTTAGGTATTGCCATCAGTATTTTTACGGTCGAATCCATTGACCGTTATCTTGACGGCAGATATAGTGAGAAATATAACGAGCAGGAGAAAAAAGTAAGTTGGAACCTAAGTTTTTCTCCGAACCGACTTGGTGTTACAGCACGTTTTTGACCAATGACCCTATAATTTGCCGATTTTTGGAAGCATCAATTCTTTTTTGTCATGAAACTGCTCCATTTGAGACAGGATTTTATTTAGCAATTGTAGTGCCTCATTAATATAAGGTCCTTTGTTCAGCATTACACATTCAGCATGAAGTGAGTTTACTGTATCCGTTATTTCAGACCTGGAGGGCAACCCATTTTTGGCGAAGTTTTCAAGAACTTGGGTGGCCCAAACTACAGGTATGTGTGCAGCACCGCACAAGTTCAAAATACCTTCTTGCGCTTTTCCTATGGAATCCCACCCTGTTTCAACTGCTAAATCCCCTCTTGCAATCATAACACCTATATACTTCACTTTCATGGCCGCCAATAATATCTCTACCAAGTTATCAAAGGCAAATCGGGTTTCTATTTTAAGAATAATACTTAATTTATTGACAGCATCCCACTTTTCCAATTCTGTCAACAGCTCCTCGACATCCTTCCTAGAGTTTACAAATGAGAAGTTTACGACGTCCGCATGCTTTGACACAAATTCAAGATCAAGCTTATCTTTGGCAGTAAGGCCACTGATTCCCAAAGCAGTCTTGGGAAAATTTATACCTTTTTCGGCCTTTAACTTTAAACCTTTAAGCGAAGCTCTTGTTATCCGTACTTCAAGATGGTCAGGGAATATTGATTCTATCCGACCTTCAATCTTACCATCATCAAATAAAATGGTATCCCCTTCCTTTATACTCTCAAAAATGGCGGGGACCTGACATGATATACTTGCCCTCTCAATAAGATTCCCCTCTTCATCGAATACTGCAGGATTTCCCAAAGTATTTTCTTTGGTAATTATAAGGACATCGTTCGTCTTGAGTAAGATAGATTGTTCAATAGTAGGAAGTTCCCCAACGACAGCCTCTTCCAATCCCTCATCTTCATGTTGTATCACCGTTCCTGTGCTTATATAGACCGTTTTATAACAATGCACATGCACTTCGTCTTGAGCTATATGTACTACCTCCAACTTCCTTCGTTTGTTTCGTGTGTCTCTTAACGTTAATTTATCTCCCGTAGATAATTTTTGTAACCATTCCATAGGTAAGGGTAGGCTATTCGATGGAGAGTCTTTTTCAATACTGGAAACAAGAATCAATAGAGCAGGTTTTACCACATTTCCCAAAACATCTCTTCTTGGGCTAAACTTTTTAACCTTTGGTCCTGGGGTTATATTTCCAGTCCGGATTTTCGGGCCTGCAAGGTCCATGGCAATCTTTACATCCTTTTCCAATTCCTTCGAGGCCTGTTTTACATGTAAGATGATTTTTTTCCAAATTTCTGGGCCATCATGGGCACAATTGACTCTTGCGCAGTTCATACCATTCTTCACCATGTCCAAAACCATTTGATAATTGTAAGCAGCTTCGGTGGGTTGCGTTACCATAATACGGACTCTACGACCCTTGCGTTTACCAAAAAGTTCTTTGGTGTGGCCTGCCACCAACTTCTTTTTGGTCTTTATGGTCAATCCGGGTTTCATGGTTTCCAAAGGCATATCATTTAACAAGCTATACAAGTTAAATCTCGTTTTTGCCAAACTGAACATTACGTGACCTTCTGCATTGGCAAGTCTGGTAAACCCTAAATTCTGTAGCTTTTTCTGAACGCTCCTCAGGTCAAACTGCCTGAAGGTTGTATAGTGAATTAGGTTGCGCGCACTTTCTTGGTATATGGGGTGTATGTTGCTTAAAATATGCTTCGCCTCCTCCTCATTTGACTTTATGGCTGCTACAATGAGTTCAATTTTTGCAATTAACTTCTCTATTTTACCTTCTTTTCTTTTTTCCTCTTCTACCTCCATATGTATACCATTTTAAACCGGTAATTGCAATGACATCCGCGTCAGCGTTAAGAAATCTATATAAAATCGAGTAGTATCCATTCCTATGTGCTGACCTAATATTCTAAAAATACTGATAAGTAAGTCAAGTCCAGAATCATGAAAATCAACTTCTTATTGCATTATTAATTTAAAGAAGTCTTCAATTTTGATTTATGAACTTTAAAAAGCAATTAAGGACACAGTTATTACCACTGCAATCAAAACATAGATAAATTTAGGAACAGGTACGGGACCTCCTGCTGTGTAGCTGTGTTATCCTGATAAATAGTAGTTTACGCTGAAAGAAGTCATAATGATAGATCCAAAAGCAAAAACACTTGTCATATTTTACTTTCCATGTGCCTTATCCACAGCATTCGCAATGCCCTGTGCCCATTGATCTAAGGCAGATTCCACGTCCGCCCAAGTCGACCATGGAGATGCATTCGCAAAGCGACTGCCTTTTGAGGTGCTTATCACAACAGCATCTGTACGGTCAGAAGAGGATTTTTTAAAAGAGCCCTCAACAGTGATTCCGCCTACTTTCAGAGCTATTGGTAAAATTACACTGGTAACATTGGCAGAAGCATTGGGAGCTTTTATTCCGGATAGAACAAATGACATTTCCAAGGTTTGGTTCGATGGTCCGCTGCCTATCTCATAGCCTTTTTCCATCAAATGTTTTTCCAGACTTTCCCCAAAGTAAGTACGAATGCGCACAAGGTCTTCAGTATCGATATCGATAAGTCTGGAGTCTCGTTCATCTAGAATTATATCACCTACCATAAAAGTATCATACGCATCAAGACCGGGTGCTCCGGGTCGTATGTAAACTAGGGTTGGTGCATCTTTGGTGTCCAAGGTAAGGCCAGATATATCGTTGTATGGGGTGTAATTCTTGACCACTTTGGATGAAGAACCACATGAGTTCAATACAATCGCAGCCGTAATCATTAAAAAAGGAGTTTTAAGGTTGATCATAATGTATTTGTGTTTATTAGCATTGAAGAATGAAAATACGTATTTATTTGGAGTTTCCATTGGCGCGTAGTGGATTCTCATCTAGATTGCCTAATCGTTCAATAACAACGTGGCCTTTTCAGTTGATGTCCGATTCTTGATAAAAGCCAATAAGGCTACGAGCACGACAATCCCGACTAGGACATAAACAAATTTAGGAACAGGTAAAGGGTCTCCTGCTGCGTAACTGTGCAATCCAGATAAATAATAATTTACTCCAAAAGAGGTCATAATGATAGATCCAAATGCAAAAACACTAGCTACATTTAAGACATACCTGCTTTTTAATGCAGGAACAAAACGGAGGTGCAAAACCACCGCATAAACAATAATAGAAATCAAGGCCCAAGTCTCCTTTGGGTCCCAAGCCCAGTAGCGACCCCAAGATTCATTGGCCCAAATACCTCCAAGGAAAGTACCGACGGCCAAAACGAACAAACCAATCGTCATTGATATTTCGTTGATATAGGTTAATTCTTTGATTCGAATGCTGATAGCATCTTTAGATTTTTTGGTTTCAATGATCATTAGAATCAAGACCATAAAGCCTAAGACTGCAGATAAGGCCAAAGGAGCATAACTACTAACAATAGTTGCTACATGCACTTTCAGCCAGAAGGATTTTAATACAGGCATCAAGTTTGTAATCTCCGGACTTAGCCAGTCCAAATAACTAACGAATAACAGAGAGCCTGTAAATAGTGTTGCCAAAGGCAATGAGAAATCTGATTTTCGGAAGGTCATTAATCCACATAGCATTAAAACCCATGCTACAAAGACCAGCATTTCGTAACCATTGCTCCAGGGAGCATGTTGAGCTACATACCAACGCAGCAATATATTTCCTGTAAATACGAGAAAGCTGATTAGGGAAAGGATAACTAGAATATTCCACAGAACATCCACAAAACGTTTTTGCACGAATATTTTGGCCAAGGCCAATACCAGCAGTACAAATCCCAATGTAAAAAAGACTTGGAACAACCAAAAATTGAGATTCATTTCATTATACCACAACTCGGCTTCCACTCGCTGATCGTTAGGAATAATATCCTTGCCCAAGGTGCTTTGATAGGTATCAATATAGGACAACTTCTCTGTTGCCGTTGCCCATTTTTTGGCTGCCAAATCATTAAAATAAGAAGGAGTTATGGTTTGTACAAAACGAGCGTCCTCAGCAGGAAAGTCCCTAAAATGATGGGTATAACTATACCACGTATCCTTTTCATCTAGACTGTTGGGATAAATTTTTAAATAGTTGCCCGAAAAAATGTTGAACAGAATATTAAAACGTTCATCTACCTTGAGTATCTCTTTATCAAACTCGTTATGCTCTGCCGGCTTTTTAGCGTTTGCCTCTTCCGCCACTTTGGTAAGTACATAATCGCCACTAGGATTTATTAAATCATCAAAGGCAATTAAACCTTCATCGGTAATCTTTAGAGAATCAAAAAAACTTCCGCCTTTTTTCTTATCTATTTTTATGATGGGAATCTGTTGCCAAGCTCCCGGAGCAACATGCATGGCAAGAAATACCTGATTGGCATCCAAACGAATCTCTTCGCTAGCGCCGTTGTATTTGAAATAGGGTTTACGGGAAACTTTTCGCAAAAACTCAGAAGCCAAGGTATTGATTGGTTTTATCCTTCCATCTAAATCTTGTACCATCAATCGGCCAAAGAGCGCCGCATGCTGTTTTTCAATGACTTGATGTGCGACTAATTCAGAAATCGAAATGGTATCATTCGACTGTTGCGCCTGAAGATTTGTGCTCATCATTCCAATCAGGAATAGGGTGGTGACCACCTTTTTCGTTTTTAATTTTTTCAACTTTTTGTTGATGGCCATAAAATGGGAACTCTTTCCAAATAGCGTAAAGAACATGCCAATCATCATTAGAAAATAACCCGCATAGGTAACGTTGGTGCCCAAAACATCATGGTTAACGGATAAAACCGTTCCTTTTTCGTCGGTGTCGTAGCTGGCTTGGTAGAAACGAAATCCACCATAATCCAAAACATTGTTCATGAAAATTCGGAAAGGCATCTTGGTATCTCCATCCAAAACGGTAACCTCGCTGGCATAGGCGGATGGACTCTCAGAACCTGGGTATCGTTCCAATTGAAAATCATTCAACTGTACTGAAAAAGGTGTTTCAAGAGGTTTGGCTCCATACGATAAACTCACGTTAGTGCCATTTACCATAACTTCATGTGTAGTAGGTAAAAAGCCGTCACGATAGAGTAAGGTTACTTCTTCTATCTCGTTATCTACGCCTACATTCAGAACTAAAGCATCGTCCTTAACCTTATCATTGTCTTTTGGTTTTTCAGCCGAGCTTACGATGTCAATTTTTCCAGATTCATGAAAGGATAGTGGCACAAAAGATAAATCACCTGAACGATACAAGGTTCTTAAAGTCATCGGCTGCAAAGTATCACCTTTGATAATACCTGCAGTTTGGTCGGCCATGATAAAAAAGTCGAGCTGATGTGGTGTTAACATCTGGAATTGGCCATCATTTTCTATAAGATTTATAACATCTTCTCCTTCTGCCTCAAAGCCTATCTTATGTTTATGACTTCCTATTTCTTCAATTTCTCCTTTTTTCAAGAATAAGGTTTCCCTGCCATTTCCTGAAGTAACCACCATTTGCAATAAGGGAACTCCATTTTCAGGATCATCGACAATTTCGGGGATAGCATCGGCTACAAATTGCTTATGTGAAATGGTAATTGGGATGGATTCTAAATCGGTTTGAATAGAAAAATTATTATCCGTCAAAGGAGAAAAGTAAAGTTCCCGTTCCAAATGTTTGGTTTGCCTCCCGCTGGATAGATGGACTTGCAAATAATTCTTATCGGAAATGATGGTATTTGAGGAAGCTCCTTCTCTGATACGCATGATGCCTCCGTAGGAATCATACCTCGTAATCGCCGCCCCAATTAGGATGATGATAAAGGCTATGTGAAAAAGAAGGATGGCCCATTTTTCTTTGCGCCAAAGTTTGTATTTATAAATATTGGCAGCAAAACAAAGCCCTAAACCCAGCATGACCAGCTCAAACCAACTGGCGTCGTATACCTTAATCCATGCTGTAGCGGTACCAAAGTCGTTTTCGATAAAAGTGGCTGTGCCCATGGCTATGGCGAAAACCAACATTAAAATAAGTGCCAATACGGGCGAAGAAAAAATACGATAGAATATTTTCATGAAAAGTGTTCGGCCAAATAGCCTTTAGAGAAAAGGTTTAAAATCGACTACTTATTGGTCATGCTTACTGCTTTGGAATCCATTTTATCCTCACGGGCTTTGGCTTCCTCTAGCCATTTGGGCAGTAAATTGGTTTTAAACTCCTCTTTTTCTTCGATGAGTTTTTCCATATCCAAACCGATGAATTCCTGAGCCTTTTCTTTAGATGCAATATCCGGCATTGGCACTTCTTGATTAAAACCTAAGGTCGCCAATAAGCGCGCTAACTTGACTCTAGCTTCTTGCGCTATATTGAGTCCACCACCCAAGACTCTTGCCGTTTCTACGGGAGAATGGAATGATGCTCCATGAGCTGCGGCAGCATAGTCCCAACGCCATTGCGCGTGACGAATATCTGTGAGAATATCTTTCATTTGTTCGTCTGTTGCACCTAATTCCCATGCTTTTGCCGCTTCAATATGCGACTTTACCAAAAGATCTTCCAATTTCAATCTATTTTCAGTTGCCTTTTGCTGTCTTTCGTAAACATTGGCTCTCAATTTATCTGCTTCTTGCCTGTGACACACTTGACAGGAATTCGCAATATTGTTTAAAGGGGATTGTAAATGGTGGTCGGTAAACTTCTGTCCACCTTCGCTTTTATAGGGCATATGGCAATCTGCACAGGAAACACCACGGTCAGCATGTACACCGGTAAGATAGGTTTCGTAACCTGGATGTTGTGCTTTTAACATCGGTGCCTTGCTGATTTTATGTGTCCAATCCGAAAATTCCATTTCATCATAATATTCCTCCATGGCTTCCACGTTCATCCCATTCTTCCAGGGGAAAGTTAGGTATGGTGTGCCTTCCGCTCCAGGTTTTTTCTTATCGAAATAATACTCTACATGACATTGAGCACAAACTAAAGAACGCATTTCCTGGTGGGTGGCCTTATTAATATCCTTGCCCATTGAATCAAAAGCCTCTACAAGTGCAGGTCTTGTAATACGTAACTTCATACTATTAGGGTCATGGCAATCGGCACAGCCAATTGGGTTTACAATTTCTGCTCCCTTATCCGCCCATTTTCCTTCATAGAATTCTGCAATACCTTTTTCGTTCATCAAACGAGGAACATCAGGACTTTTACAGGTCCAACAGGTAGCTGGCATTGGTCCATCTCCTGGGCCTTTTGGTCCTCCTGTACGCAATGTATTTCGGATATCATCTATGGCGTAGTAGTGACCACGCCCTTGATTATAGTCTTTAGAAAAACCATATCCAGCAAATAATACGACTAATCGCGGATCTTCTTCAAGGACATCGCGCATGGCGGAACCGCCTTGGAAGGAAGCAAAAGAAGTTTCAGATGTTTGCAACCACGATTGGTATTCCCTTGGGTAGTTTTTTCCCCACTCTTCATTTCGAGGTTCATTCTCACCAATATCTACCTGCGGTACATATTGGTATTTGGCCTCACTCTTCCTATTGATCACGCTTGAAGCAAGCAAGCCTAATAGAAAAACCACTACAATTGTAACAATAAATAAGACTTTATTTTTCATACTGTTCGGATTATCGTGTTTCCATTTCTTTTTGTAACCAGTCCGGAATTACCATTTCTTCTTGATCTGTGGGTAAAGGAGCAATGTTATACTTGACCGTGGACATTCCATGAATACGGCCATGAGGCACCTCTTTATGGCAACTCCAACATTGACGGGATGTCCGGTTCTGCTCATGATTTTCTATGAAGCCGTTATATTTTGTTTGGGTTACCTGCTGTACATGGCAGCGTATACAATTGTTCTGTACCACTTCTTGTGAACCTTCACGCATAAAAATAACCTCTGGTTCTGCCCTTGCAGTAAAAATTGAAGCATGGTAAAGCCCATCCATAGCTTTGAAGTAATAGGCGTTTACAATATTGTCTTGGGGTACATGGCAACCGTTGCAAGAAACCCATTCACGATGTGAACTGTGCATCCAGCTATTATAGACAGGGGTCATAACGTGACAGTTGACGCAGGCTTGCGGATTATCCGACATGTATGAAACCACCTCACCTTCTTTCATCAAGAACAATCCTAAACCAATGATGCTCCCGATCAAAACAGTGGCAGTTACCCTCCATTTCGAATTTCTTCCTGGTAGTAATTTTTTAAAAAATCCCAACACACTCATACCACTCTAAATATATTGATTTTTGAGTAGAAAGTGTGGAGCAAAACATTATCATTTTCAAAAACTTTGGAATCTAGGAAATCCTCGTTTGCCCTATCCTGCTGAGGCATCGATAAATTGTTTATTGGTATATGGTTTAGTTATTATTTGGTAAAGCTTACTAGGAGTTGTTCATGATTGATCCTTTGGACCACACGACATAATCTTGCTTACATTATAAAGAAAATAAGGGATATTATAGATTACTTACCTTCATGCTTCTTAATTGAACAATCAATATTATATTCCTTGGCAAGAGTTAAAGAACTAAACACCATTAAATCCTATCTCATAGGCTGGCTTATAGCAAGCCTCTTATGGAGATTATTTAGGGATACAGATTTGAGCACTGAACGCTTTACCCAACTGTTCACTTTGGAAAGCTTCTTCATATTCATTGCACTTTGGCTGACAATGGGATTGCTCTTTGGTTTAATACATATAGCCATGACCAAATTTGTAGTTGGAAGGGTCAAATATTATCAGTTGGTACTTTTCAGGATATTTCTACAATTGACTGTTTTTATTGGTATCATGATAGCCCTAATCAATTTACTAAGGGTTCTTTTGGATGTCGAATTTCCGGATTCTACATGGGGAATATTGAACAGCCTATCGCTGTTTGTTGCTTGCATCTATATTTTGATCATCAATTTTTGCATTGGCTTTGTTATGTACATTAGTTCAATAGTTGGAAAAGAAAATCTCAAAAAAATCCTTTCAGGAAAATTTTATACGCCTTTGGTAACTGAAAAGGTTTTTATGTTTATTGATCTTAGGGGCTCAACTCAATTGGCAGAAAGATTAGGACATATTGCCTATAGTAAGCTAATCCAAGACTGTTTCAGTGATTTGGTGGTCGTACATAATTATCACGCTGAGATTTACCAATATGTTGGTGATGAAGCTGTGCTTACTTGGGATGTGGACAATGCAGTTCGTTTGAATAATGGAATTAAAGCTTTTTTTGCCTTTCAAAAGCGATTACATGATAGATCAGAACATTATCTATCAACTTATGGCGCAGTTCCTGACTTTAAGGCTGGAATGCACGGTGGAGTTATATCTATGACTGAAGTTGGGGAGTTAAAACGGGATATTGCATATCATGGTGACACCATAAACACCGCTGCAAGACTTCAAGGTGAGTGTAATAGATTGAATGTAAATCTGTTAATTTCTGAAAGCCTTTTAGGGAGTTTAGATTTAAAGAAAGAGTTTAAATCTACCCTTATGGGTAAAATGCAACTAAGGGGAAAAAATGCTGCAATCAATGTTTATTCATTGGAGGAGGCTGCAAAATAGAAATATTCAATGCAATTATTTAATCAAGGTAAGAATGAATTATTCTTCTAAAAGCCAATATCACGATGCGTTTGCATCGATGGTCAAAATTACAATGAGGGACGGAGATGCTTCCGAAAGCGAAATTATTTTCTTAGAGCATTTGATGTATAAATTAAGCTTGGATGAAACAGAATATGAGTTTATCATGCAGAACTACATGAAATATCCTATAACTGCTCCTTATTTACATGATGAACGAATTAAAGCCCTTTTTGAGTTGGGAAGAATTTTAAACGCCGATGAAAGGATTACGGGTGCTGACCAAAAAAGGTGGCTTACTAGGGTAGGAAGGGCAATAGGGTTTGAACCAAATTGTATTGAGAATATCAGCACAAGGGCCTTATCACTCACTGAAGAGGAAATTGATTTTGCCGGATTCAACAAAGAAATAGAGGTTGTTTTGTCCGACTGTGGAAAAAACGATCAAAGAATGGAATAGGTAAATTCTACCATGTGCGGCCTATCACCCTTGATCATTAAATTTGTATTGGGTATTTGGGGTGATTGTTAATGGGTTACTAAATATTTTTATTCCTTTTAATTAAATTAGTTTTCCGTATTTTAAAAAAGAGTATTCCTTTCATGGAATTCGTACGACGCAACTATTTGAATTCATTTTCCGGCAATAATGGCTGTAATCAAATTATGGGAAATCTAAAGGGACTGACAAATACCGATTTGCAGTTTGCTACCATAAATGAAACTAGAATGGCCTGTAAAGAGATGAAGCTCTCCAGCACATTCCTGACCTTACTCCGTGAAACAAATCAGTACAAAATAACCAAGCTGAATCTGACCCTAATGGACTCAAATGGAAAAGTGCTGCTGTTATTTAAAAAAATAGATTGACAAATCTCCAATCTCGACCAAATAATGACATTTGGGATTTTATGTCTGTACTAAATTAAAAACACCAACATCATGGGAATCAAGAGAAGCTTATTTCTATCCATTGCGGTAGTACACTCATGTACCCTATTTGCTCAACAAAAAATTACACTAAAAAATAGGGTTCAGGAAAAGATACTTAATAGTAATACAGGAATTGTGCTGGTCAAAACGTCTGGGGCCGTCTATGGAATTGGCCCGGAAAGGCAAACTGTTATCTGGGAGAATGAAAGAATAGGAGAATTCGACTTTAGCCGGTATTACGAGATTCCGCTTACACCATATGTTTTTTTTGAAGATAAGCCCTTGATCAATTCCAAAATTCTTTCCAAGGCTCTTAATACAAAAGGTATTTCACGTGCTATTGTGGATGTAACGACTGGGAAAATTATTTTCGATTCTAGCGAGAACGGATTTCAGGCCGTTTTCAACACACTGCTATTGCCAGAACAGAAAGCGGTTTTGGTAGATGGCAAGACAGAAGAAGGGTTCGGCATTGGTTTGTTCGATTTCGAAACGGGGAATCAAATATGGATGACCAATGTAACGAGTGATTTTTTTACCAGAACAAAAGGTGCCATCCTAAACGAGGAGAAAGTCCTTTTAGATGCCGATCAGAACATTTTTTGGTTGAAAAACAGACACTTGCTGAAAATAGATTTTAAAACGGGAAGTATTGCATACGATAAAAAGGGAATCACCAGTATTTTATTTAATGATGAAGCAAACAAACTCTATATATCCTCAAACTTCATAAATGGCAAAAAACTTAATCAGGAAACTACCATAATCGCAATAGACCCTAAAACAATGGATAGTTTGTGGTCAGGACCACAAGTACGAGTCGTTGGCAACATTTTAGAAACTACTTTGGATAAAAACCAATTAGTGGTAATTACCTCCAAAGGTTTTAATATCATCAACCCTGAAAATGGAAAGAAAAAATGGGGTAAATCGGACCCTCTACCCTTGATAAAAAAAATCGTCCCTACTTCCGATAGCTATTTGGTAGTTCAGGAAAACCTTTTAACGCGAATCGACCAGTTTGGTTATAACACGTGGGATGCCCCATTGAAGATTACATATTCCAGTAATGAAAATCCGGTGTATATTTTTGACGATGACCCATATGCGCTATATATAACACCATCAAGAGCAAATAGGGTAGAAATTGAATCTGGACAAAAAATATGGAAAGAAGACCTTACCCTATTTGATGCCGATTTCGTCAATAGAAATTTAAAACTTCAATTGCCCTATCATCGCGTATGGTTCAATCCCGAAACCGGACAGTTTCCGGTATATAGCGAAAACAGCTTCTATCTTTTCAATAATCGAGACAGCGTGGCACCACAATCGTTGCAAGAGGTTGATTTCGGAAGAAAATTCCCGGAACTTAAAATTAGGGAAAACACCTACCTTTTGTTCGAAAGCAATACGTTCTACCTTTTCGATTTCTCAGGAAACCTGATTTATAAAAAGGAATACCCGGCCATTAAATCTGGCTCCTTTGTTCGTAGGTCTTTTCGTGACTCTTTCTACTGGCTCAAAAGAGGTTTTCAAATTACATCCGCCACATTGCTATTCGCTCCAACCCAGGCAAACAGAGCACTCAAAAATACCATCGTTTCCAATAATTTAGGTGTTTTTGGCACAGGGGTTTCGGGTATATACGGAACGTATCATTCGTATAGCCGGGGCATAAACAGCTTGACAAATTTCGATATAGATTTGGGTTCTAACCTGGAGTACGTCTTTAAAAGAATGCGTAAAAGCAGAAAAAATGATGACAGTATGATTATAGCAGTACCCGATGAAGGGAAAATACAGATTATCAATTTTCAAATCGATACTGGGGCTGAAGAGCTCCTGAAAAAAATTGACTCTGGGAACAATAAACTTATTATTGACGAGATTGAAAGAATATTATATTCTTTTGATGGCAAAGAAATTTACATTGAACGGTTGTGACTTTTTTTTGTCTATTTCTTATCTATCAGTTTGAATTCTTCAAATCCACCTTGAGCAATCTAGGTGCTATAATCAGTTGTGCCCAAGCCCAATTATTGGTATTGTCATTTGGCCTGCCACCCTTTATCAAACTCATACTTTCAGAAGCGAACATATGGGAATACCCTACATTGAACTTCAGTGCTTTGGATATCACTCCTGTATAGACAACATCCACTTCGGTGCCCAGATATTTGTCTGCATCGTTCAATAAGTTGGCATTTGATAAAAAATAATGTGCCTTAAGCAGAATAGTTGATTTTTCCCCGGTCGTAAAAACCACTTTCCCATAAAAATCGTTTAGACCTACATTATTGGCATGATTGCCAACATAGAAGTAATCCATAAAACCGTTGAATTTGTGGTTGGTTCCATAGAGAGGGAAAAAGGATTTATTTTTACTATCTCCGTTCTGGTCAGTACCACTCAATAGCTCCAGCCCAATCCCGTATAAGGTATTTTCAGATTTGTAACTTGCTTCAAGCAGAAATTGGTAAGCACTTAAATCTGTAGTGGCATTTGCATTTCCAAACTGATAGTATAAACTACCGCTAAGGTTCACATTATCAATTGGAAATTTGAAATAAGAGCCTGCTGTATGTCTATAAAATACACCATCAGGTTCATCTTCATTGACTCCAGTAAATTTTTGAAAGCCTGTATTCAAGAACAAGAAGCTGACTGAATTTCTTTCCCAAGTCTTTTTAAGGTATGCATATTGCATTGCCTTATACGTAAAAAAGCCCTGAATATTAAACGCAGTACCATCATTAACTTGACCCTCTTGGTTAAAGGCAAAACCAAGGTCCATATCAAATCCGTCATCCGTGAATTTCAATAATGCGGCATCATGAAACCTGCCCTGCATAGCCCAGTCCAAACCTCCAAAAATTCGTTGATCATCATAGGAAATTACCTGCCTCCCCGCTTTCAAGGACCACTCATCATTTAAAAACACCTGACCCCAAGCCTGAAACAAAGAAAACGAATCATTGCCATCGACTGGCAAGATTTGCCGTGTATCTCCCCAAGTACTTACATCTTGAACACTGAGGAATATTTTAAACAGCTCTTCTTGATATCCTATGTTAAGTCTGGAACGCTGAGCTACAAAGGCTGCAGGATCAGCATCATTTGGAAATAAATTGTTGAATCCATGACGATATTCAAAACGAGCTCTTAAATCAGCGTCTACGGTAAACTGACAATAAACTTCACAAAATGAGAATATTGATAAAAGAAAAAGGATGACAAAGTTTTTTCTTATTAGGTTCATGGTCTACTAGTTTTGGTGTTTACTTGACTAAAAATAGAGTACGGAAAATCTTCACCTAAAACCGCAATAAACCGTTTCCATATCCTTTTTAAATATACAAATTTTGATGTCCGGGTCTTTGCATTTATTTCATATAAAATCAAGTTGATTGGAAACTTTTAGAATTGAATATGGTACAACACTATAAATGGTCATATTTTCAAGTACAATACTGTTAAAGTTTGAATAAGCTATAAGATGTTTTTATTAAAAATTGATATGGCTATCCAAAGTCTGGTCAACTTCTGTATGGATAAAGCTTGCCTGATAGTTACTATTGTTTTTCTACTAAATACCTTGGAAAATCTGATGTGCTTTCACAACTAATCTGTTCCATTATCTGTTGCAACTGTGTTTTAAGAATGGAAATGGTATGATTGCCACCATTTTTACCAAGAGCTGCCACGCCATACATAAACGAGCGACCCATAAAGGTAAATGCCGCCCCACTGGCCATACACCGTGCAATATCCGGCCCTGAACGGATGCCGCTGTCCATCATCACCGTGATTTTATCACCATACTTGCCAGCAATCCTAGTCAAGGGTCGAATGGATGACTCACCTGCATCCAGTTGTCGCCCCCCATGGTTTGAGACAATAATGCCATCAAGACCCAATTCAATCGCTTTTTCTGCATCGTCTTCTGTAGCAACTCCTTTAAGCACTAATTTGCCTTTCCAAAGATCTCTGATTGCGGCTATTTTATCTACATTCATACGTTTACTGAAGGTCTGGTTCATAAACTCACCGAGCTGCTTCAAGTTGAGGTCTTTGGGCATATAGGGTTTGAGAACTTCAAAATTAGGCTGACCATAACGCAACGTATTAAAAGCCCATTGTGGTTTGCCTAATATTTGAAGAATATTGGCCACTGACATTTTAGGTGGCATGGAAAGCCCATTTTTGATTTCCTTGGGACGAAACCCAAATGTTGGTGTATCGCATAGCAAAACCATAACCGGACAACCTGCAGCCTCCGCGCGTTTGATTAAATCGTTACGTACCTCTTCTTCGGTTGGGTGGTATAATTGGAACCAAGCGTTACCCTCTGTTACTTCGGAGATTCGTTCAATGCTTGAAGTGGTAACCGTACTAAGAATAAAGGGAATGTTGTTTTCAAATGCTGCTTTGGCCAATATTTCGGATGAATTGGGCCACATTAGTCCTTGAAGTCCTACAGGAGCAACCCCAAAAGGAGCATTGTAATTCTTTCCAAAAAGTTGAGTGGTTAAACTGGCGCCATTAAATTTTTCTAAATAACGCGGAAGTAATTCAACCTTTCTAATTTCAGTTGTGTTTTTTTTTAAGTTTACCTCTTCATTACATCCACCATCCAAATACTCAAAAGCAAACCTAGGAATTCGTTTTTTAGCCCTATTCCTTAAGTCGTCAATGGTAGGATATTTAGTATTGTATTCCAAATTCTTATTTATTTGATTCCAATAACTCGATCTATACTTTAAATACTAAAACCGTAGTGTATAGTCTGAAATTTTTGCTGAATACTCGTTTCCATACACACCCTTAGGTAACCCATCATCATAAGGAGATGGTGCAGTCCATTCACTTTTGACACCTTCAATGACCAATGTTCCCTCAGGTTGCATATCAGCAAAGGCATATAATGGATCTTTGTAAGTGGCCATATTAGGCAGCCATTTGTATTGCTCGTACATCTCTTTGGGATAGCGCTCAGTATTCTTATATTTATCTTCCATCCATTGATATGACATGCTGTTGATTTCAACATAATCAATTCCATTTTGATGATGATGGAAATCTAAGTGATTATGGCCGTTCATACAGCAAATAATCTTTTCTTTATGGACTTCCATTATTTTCTGAAGGGTCAATCGGTTTTTTACACCCCACTGGTAATGCCACAAACTTTGATGCGAAAATACAATGGTCGGTAATTGGGTAGCTTCAAGATCTGCCTTAAACCATTCTATTTGTTCATTGTTAATGTAGGTTCTGTAATCACTGTTTACATAGAAATTCGATTTTTCATAATCAATAAATTTTCCATCTTGATACAAAAAATTCGCATCAAGAACAATGAAGTGGTAATTATTAAAATCAAAAGAGTAATACGTTTTAGGCATGCCCCAGAAATCTAACATTTCCTGCTTGGAATTTCTATCCATATCATGATTGCCCAAAACATGATATTTAGGCCCTTTAAAGGTTTCCCATATTTTTAGAAATTCTTGGTTTCTTGGATCCGCCATACAAAAATCGCCCATTTGGATAATAAAATCGACTTGTCTATCAATAGCTTCGGAAATAAATTTCTCCAAGCGTGCATCAGCATCCGGCATCAAATCTTTGTGTACATCGGCCACAATACCAAACCTAAGTGGTTTGTTATTCTCTTTAATTGATGGTTTAAATGATAAAAGCGTCGGCATGAGAAAAGACCCGGCCGATACTGGACCAATCAAGTTCATAAAATTTCTTCGCTTCATGTTTTAATTAATTCGGTTAATGTTATTTCATCAATCTTTATCACTTTATTTCTTATGCACCTGATTCTAATCGAAAAACCTCCTTCATTAACACCCATTTTTCGTTGGGCTTTGCCATTGGTAACGCTTTTTGATAGGTCCACATTAAATCTTCCCATTCTTTAACTTTTGGATTTTTTGAATCCATTTGTTGTTTTCTCTCAAAAGTAAAAGAAGAATCCACCTCCATAATCATAAACAGTCTATTCGCTATTCTATAGATTTCCATGTTTTGGATTCCAGAATCTTTGATACTTTGTATTATTTCCGGCCAGACTTTTTTATGATGTTCTTCATATTCATGGATAAGATTATCATCATCCACTAAATCCACGGCCAAGCAGTATCTTTTATTGTCTTTCATTAGCTATTCATATTTTTTAAAGACATGGTGACCATACCAACTAATATATATAAAGCAAAGCATGGGTAATATAAAAGAGAAGTTTACCTCTGAGACCCCTAAAATTTTGATATCGGCAACACCATTTCCTCCAAGATCAATAATCATTCCCTGAAGTTTAGGCATTAAAGCACCACCAACGATGGCCATAATCAAACCGGCAGAACCTACTTTGGACTGATCTTCAGTAAGATTACCCAGAGCAATACCGTAAATGGTGGGAAACATGAGGGACATGAACATGGAAATTCCAACAATGCAATACAGCCCTACGATTCCTTTTACAAGAATAGCTCCAAGGGTACACAACAAAGCCATGATGGCAAATAATTTCAGCAATTTACCTGGACTCATAAACCTTAATAGATAGGTTCCTATAGCTCGGCCTACTACAAATACAATAAAAGCAGCCATTTGATAATATCCAGCGGTTACACTATCCATTCCTATGGCTTCTGCATATTGGTAGATGTATGTCCAGCACATGATTTGTGCCCCTACATATAAAATTTGGGCCAATACACCCATTACATATTTCTTGTTTTTGGATAATGTTTTAAAAATCATCCCAATACTTGGTATACCATCCTTGTCTCTGGCTTGCGGCATTTTACTAACAAGAAAAACAACAAAAATTATAGATATGACCAATCCCAAAATCACATATGGATCCCGAATGACCAATAAGTCCGAGGTTCTCACTAAAGTTTTGGCTGCCTCATCCAGCGCACTAAAATCTTCTATATCATCGGATTGTAGATTTTTGAGCACAAATTGCTGGGCAACAAAGAGCCCCCCTATCAAACCTACAGGGTTAAATGCCTGTGCAAGGTTTAAGCGTTGCGTAGCGGTTTCTTTGGCTCCCATGGCCAATGCGTATGGGTTTGCAGCGGTTTCCAAAAATGCCAACCCAAAAGTCAGTATGTAAAGACCTAAACAGAAAAACCAGAATTTTTCGGTTATGGCTGCTGGATAAAACATAAGTGCACCAACAGCGTATAAACCCAAACCTATAAGAATGCCAACTTTATAAGAATACTTTCTCATAAAGAGTGCAGCCGGTAATGCCATACAGAAATATCCCCCGTAAAAGGCCATTTGCACCCAAGCGGCTTGTGAATTTGAGAGCTCCAGCACCTTCTTGAACGCTTGTACCATGGGATCAGTGACCGCATTTGCAAAACCCCAAAGCGCAAAAAGGGAGGTGACTAGGATAAATGGAAAAAGTACTTCTTTGGATACTATTTTTGGTCTACTCATAATTTTAATTGCTTGGTTTGGTTAATGCTCTATCCAAATGGGTGTAGCCGCCATCAACATAAATGAGCTGCCCTGTTGTATGGCTTGATTTTTCCGAAAGCAAAAAAACCACTGCATTGGCAATCTCCTCCGCAGAGGTCATCCGGTTTTCCAAGGGTATTTTATCTGTAATTTCCTTCAATTTTTCCTCAGGATTTTCGAATGTTTTGACCCATCTTTCATATAATGGGGTATAGCACTCAGCAACAATCACCGCATTCACCCTAATTGCGTACGGAAGTAATTCTACTGCCCACTCACGGGTAAGGGAGTTTCTTGCTCCGTTGGCAGCTGCATATCCAGAAGTGCCTCCCTGACCGGTAACCGAGGTTTTAGAGCCAATATTTACAATACTTCCACCACTTTTTTTCAATTCTGGAAGGGCGTGATGGGCCATCAAGTAATAGTGCCCTACATTACGCTCCAAAGAGCGTTTAAAATCTTCATAATTGCCATGCTCCAATCCAACCCCATCATTAACACCTGCATTGTTGACAAGCCCATCTATTCTCCCAAATTCTTTCACTACTTTTTCAATTGCGTTCCTGCATTGTTCAGGATTTGTGAGCTCTGCTAGGGCATAAAAGGCCTTTCCTCCTTTTTGTATAATTGCATCAACGGCTTTTTGTACATCATGTTCTTTTCGGCCAATAATTACAGGGACAGCTCCTTCATCTGCAAGCACGTTACAAATACCATTTCCAATGCCCTTGTCTCCTCCTGTAACCACTATTACTTTATTCTGTAATCCTAAATTCATAATACTTATTTGGTCAATACTCCTATTTCGCCAAAAGAAACCCTTGGGTCTTCTCCATGAATTTTGAGTGCCTTTAATTTAATATATCTCCCTGACAATGCTTCAAAAGATACCTTTTGTTCAATTCTATTGTTGACCACATTCCCAAACTCACCTTTTGCAGCTGTTTTCCAATTCTTGTTATCCACACTGACCAAAAACTCATAATGGGTTATTATGCCAAATGGATAGCGTATTTGTATGGGCCAATATGTAAAGCCCCTCAACTCGAAGGATTTACCCAAATCTATTGTAATTTCCGGTGTCTTTTGGTCTTCTTTGTCCGTTGCCCAAAATGTATGGGGGTTTCCATCCATTAGTTTTTCTGCATCTTCCAAATTCCCTGAAGAAGCAGCTATTACGTGCCATTCCTTTTTAGCAATATCAAAATATTGGTTTGCCGGTTGGGTTTGTTGTCCGCTATCTGTATCTACAGCTATCGCCTTTATAGTAGCTGGTTCTTTCAAAGAAAAGGGCTTTGTATATTTTGAAGATGATGTTGTTGGGTCACTGCCATTCGTTGTAAAATAAATATCAACCTTATCATCTGGCACGCTAATGGAAACCATTCCATCTCGATTTCTTGAAAAGACCGGTTCAACCAAAAGTACCGGGGCTCTGTATAGTTCCAGATTTGAAAGAGTTACAGGTCCTTTCGAATCAAGTATTTCTACCTGTATTTTATCTGCTTTTACAGTTTCAAATTGAAGAATACGCTTATTGCCAATGGTGGTCTGCTCATCAATGGTTTTCAATTCACCACTCACCTCTGCGCTAACCTTAAATTTTTTAACTCGTTGTCCCAAAGGAATATATTCCTGCAAAACAATACGATTGACCTCTGTAGGTTCTTCAAAAGAAACAGTAATGGATGCTTGGGTTACACCATCATTGGTGGCCCAATAGCTTTCCTTATCACCATCAATAGCATTTTTCGCGGAAAAAGCGGAGTCATTGCCACGTACATCTGAAGCAACAATAGTCTGTCCCTGTTCCAATTCATTTGCAAAATCTTTGTCAATTTGTTGTTTCAAAGCCAATAATTGCTCAACGTCCTTTTCATGAACAAGGCCTCTATCATCTACCGGTAGGTTTAATAAGAAATTGCCGTTCCTTCCTACGGACTCATAAAAAGTCTGCACCAATCGTGGTAACGTCTTTACTTGGTGGTCTTCACGAGGATGGTAATACCAACCTGGACGAATTGAAGTATTTACTTCAGCTGGAAGCCAATGCGTGCCATCTTCATGCCCTGATCGCAATTCTACATATCTAGGCCAACCCGGATGTATCTCATCCCTACGCATAACACTCCAGTTGGTTTCATTTGCCCAACCTTCTTCATTTCCTACCCATCTAACATCTGGCCCACCATCACTAAATATGACGGCATTAGGCTGTAATTCCCGAACCATTTTGGTGGTTTTGGGCCACTCGTAATAGGTTTTATTATCAATTTTACGGGTTTCATTTGCTCCTCCATAATACCCCGACCCTCCATTGGCACCATCAAACCAAACTTCAAACAATTCACCATAATTGGTCAAAAGCTCTCTCAGTTGTTCGTGAAATAGTTGCACATATTCAGGTTTGCCGTAATGTTCATTATTGCGGTCCCATGGAGAAAGGTAAAGCCCCAATTTAAGGCCATACTCTTTACAGGCATCTGCCAAATCTTGAACCAAATCACCCTGACCGTTTTTCCAGGGTGAATTTTTAACGGAATGTTCTGTGGTTTTGGTTGGCCATAAGCAGAAACCGTCATGATGTTTGGCGGTAAGGATAATACCTTTCATTCCAGCTTCTTTGGCCACTTTGGCCCATTGACGCGTATCTAATTGTGTTGGATTAAACTGTGCTGGTGTCTCCCCTCCTGTACCCCATTCCATGTCGGTAAAAGTATTCATGTTAAAGTGGATAAAAGCATAATACTCCAGCTCATGCCACGCCAATTGACGTTCCGAAGGAACAGGACCAACAGGCTCGGGAGGAATTTGACTGTTACACGATACGGATAAGATTATTGCTCCTGCTATAACAAATTGGAGTATTTTTTTCATAACTACTGCTTACCTATGTTTATTTTTTGGTTGGGTAATGGGATTATTTGTCCGGATTCCTTATCGGAAGGCATTTGTGCGTTTACCTTAATGAGGTATTCTGATAGTATTTGTGCCATTTCCCTTGTCTTTTCCGCTTGAGTTGGTGCCATGTTTTCGGTTTCTCCAATATCGTTGGTGATATTATACAACTCCATATGTTGATCTTGGTGAAAATAAATCAACTTCCAATCTCCCGATCTTATGGCGCTAAAAGCTCCAATACCAGGACCTTCAGGTCCCCATTCGTTAGGGTAGTGCCAAAACAATGGTCGCTCTTCTTCATTGGCCACTTCACCTTTTAAGATTGAGGTAAAGCTTTTTCCATCAATGGTTTGAACTTTATTGCTATCTGAAATTCCTGCCATTTCTAAAATGGTGGGATAAAAATCTTCAATAATCACATAGTCATCAGTTGATGCCCCTGGTTTTATGGTTCCTGGCCATTTGACCAGCATTGGTTCCCTTATGCCTCCTTCATAGATGGAACCTTTTCCACTGGCCAGAGGCCTATTATGGGTGTGCGGTTCACCACCTCGGGCAACAGCGCTCAATCCACCATTATCTGACATGAAAAGGATGATTGTATTGTCCTCTAGCTGATTTTTTTCTAGATAATCCATGATGTCGCCCAAACTTTTGTCCATTCCTTCGACCATGGAAGCATATTTTGCTTCTGTAGAATCTAATCCTGCATCCACATACTTTTGAAAATATCTTTTATCCCCCATAATTGGAGTGTGAACCGCATAATGCGACATATACAGGAAAAAGGGTTTCTTGCCTTTAACGGAATCCAAAACATTTAAAGATTCTTGTGTAAGTGCCTCGGTCAGGTAGATATCCTTTCCATGATATTTTTCGAGCCCGGGAACAGCCCAAACTTCTTTGTCTTCTTTACCATTCCCAAAATTCTCTGTACCAAGATAACTTTCCGGTGCACCAGCTGCATGTCCAGCTATGTTCACATCAAAACCCAGGTTTAACGGATTATCCCCCGGTGTCCCAATAGCCCCAAAATGGGCCTTGCCTGTATGTATGGTGTAGTACCCTGCTTCCCGAAGTAATTTGGGTAATGGAGTTGCGTGAACCGCTTTGGGGTCACCTTCAACGGGGCTCATTCCATTAACATTCCATTCTGGAAAACTTAGCGTAGGATGATTTGTCTCCATGGGTTGAAGAGCATCCTTCATAAGCGTCCAATTGGTAACTCTATGCCTAGCTGCATTCATTCCTGTCATAAGGCTCACCCTTGTAGGAGAGCATACAGGAGTTGCATAGGCCTGGGTGAACTTCATGCCTTCTGCCGCCAAACGTTCCATGTTTGGGGTATGATATAAGTCATTATATTCGGTTCTTTGGCTCCAAAAAGGAACGGAGGTATCCTGCCAACCCATATCATCTACCAAAAAAAGAATAATGTTTGGTTGTTGTGGAATTTGCTTTTCAACTTCTCCGCACGAGCAGAGTGTAATCAACAAGCATAAGAATCCAGAAAAATTACTGCTCCGCATTTTTTATTGCTTCTAAGATTGGTTTTCCTCTCCAAAATTCTGGTGTTTTTAAACCTAGTATATACGCTATTGTAGCTGCCGTGTCATAAGTGACAACACTGCTCTCCAATTTTCCTTTGGAACTTATATTCTTCCCATAGATTATCCATGGAATTTCAACTTCCAACAAGGTTTTACCTCCATGTCCTTTCCCTACACCTCCGTGATCGGAACTAAATAGTATCACAGTGTTCTCCATCAAGTTATTTTCTTCAAGAGCGCTTAAAATTTTTCCGACCAAGGCATCAATTTTTTCCACTTCCTTATAATACTCTGGGGTATCATGTCCAATATTATGCCCTGCTCCATCTGGTTGGTCAAAATGTATAAAGGTTAGTGAAGGTTTTTCTTTTAAGATAAATTCAATGGCCTTTTGCATAGTTTCTTCATCGGTTTTCCCATTGAAATCGATGTCGACCATGTTCTTTTCAAAAAGATATCCAATACCTCCCCAAGAGTAGGAAACTCCTTTTTTTGTTTCTGGTAGTTGTTGGTGCACCAAGCTAAAAATAGTGGGGTATATGTTCCCATCGCCAATAATCTTTGAGGGTAATTCTGGCGTTTTACTTCCCCATTCCGTATACCCATGTAGCTCAGGTCCAGACCCCATGATCATGGATGCCCAATTTACGGCACTGGATGACGGCAGAACTGATCGTGCCTCAAGGGTATATGATCCATTTTCCATCATCTTTCTTAAATTGGGAACCTTAGCTTTTTTGAAGGCATAAGCCCCAAAACCATCAGACCCGATCAATATTACATGATTCGCCAAAGGTTTTGCTTGTTCTTGACCAATACAACATAAAACGCTGCCAAAAACAAGGAGCATAAAAACAAGTGATTCTTTTTTGAGATTCATCTTTAAGTATTCAATTACTTTCTATTACAGCTCCATCTTCACGATATAAATCCACCTCCTTGTCCAATAATAAGGCAAGTACGGTCATGTGGTCATCCAAAACATGTTCTGGAATATCTATATAGGTGATTCCTGGGTAATGGCTCCAATACACTTTACCAACTACTTTATGGGACAGTTTTGTTCCATTGCCCACCACCCAAATCCGATTGATCTTATTTTTAAGTCCGCGAACCACAATTTCACCATTGGGATTGCCCTTAACAAAAAGGTACAATGTTTTTTTATCTTTTGATAAGGTTGTAGGTCCATAGAAGTGCTCTTTGGGAATGCCCGCCCTTGATCCATAAATAGCCTCTTTGTGTTTAGCGGTCCAGTCTCCCAACTCACTAAGGATATTTACCTGTTCTTTTGGAATGGTTCCGTCGGCTTTAGGGCCTATATCCAATAACAGATTTCCACCATTGGAAATAACATCGGAGAAAATTCCAATAATTTGATCTGGGGTTTTGTAATCATGGTCGTTTTTCTGAAAACCCCATGAATTGTTTATGGTCATACACAACTCCCAGTATTTGTCCTTAGGTCTGGTAATGGGCATTCCTTGCTCTGGTGTTGCATAATCCCCATTTCCTTGTAATCGGGAATTCAAAATTGTATTGGGATTTTTCTCAAAGAGCATATTTCTTACTTTAGGCACTTCCCATTCTTCAGAACTATGTTCCCAATCTCCATCAAACCAATATAGATCAGGGTCATATAGGTTTGCTATTTCCTTTAATTGTCCTTGGTAGTATTTTAAGAATGTATTCCATCGTTTTGGATCTTCCTTTGTTTTGTATCTAAGAGAATCCCTTAAAAAGTGAGTATAATCTCCATAAGACCAATCTGGAAGGGAGTAATATATTCCAACCTTTAGGTTGTTTTTGCGAAGGGCTTTTACAAATGGACTCAATACGTCTTTTTTGGCAGCTGAACTCTTGACAGCGTTGAAATCCCCATACTTAGAGTTCCATAGTGCAAATCCATCATGATGTTTTGATGTAATCACTGAATATTTAGCCCCACTTTTTTTGATAAGCTTAGCCCAAGCTTCGGGATTATAATTTTTGGCGGTGAATCCTTTGGTTTGTTTCAAATAATCATCATGTGAGATGTAGCCATTGTAAAATGACCAAGATTCATCAATCCCATTTACAGCGTATAGCCCCCAATGGATAAAAATGCCCAGTTTTGCATCTTGAAACCATTGCATTTTTTCATGGTTAACCTTAGAGGTATCACTTTCTTGAGCTTTCAAGGCAGTTACCATGAACAATGATGACAAGATAATCGTAAATAAAACCCTTATAGGTATTTGGCTGCTTTGCATACTCAAGGAATTAATTTGAGGTTTTTGTTCAATTGTATTTGTTTGCTCTTGGGTATTTTGACCAATATTTTTTGGTTACCATATTGAATGGCAATCTCCTTTTTTTCATTCGCTTTAAGTGTCACTTGTGTCAATTCACCATCTTTCCATTCCAAATCGACTGTAATATTCCCTCTTGCTTTAAGACCGGTTATCGACCCATTCTTCCATTTTTGGGGTAGTGCGGGCAATAACCTTATAAATCCTTCGTGGGATTGAAGCAGTAATTCTACCACTCCAGCAGTATACCCAAAATTCCCATCAATTTGGAAGGGTGGGTGCATGTCAAACAAATTATCTGCCAACGAAATTTGTAAGAATTTATCAATATTTTCTTGAGCCGAGACTGCATCGAGCAAGCGGCCGTTCATATTGATTATCCAAGCTCGGCTCCAACCAGTGCCTGCACCTCCATGCTCAAGGCGATAATCTATTGTTTTTTGTGCGGCAGTAAATGCCTTGGGATTACTTTCCACAATATCATCACCTGGATGCAGTGCATATAGATGAGAAATATGACGATGACCTTTTTCCGGCTCGTCATAGGGTTCATTCCATTCCAAAATACGTCCATCCTCTCCTATTAGCACACCTGGATGTAAGTTTCGTCTTTTTTCCCTCACTTCTTTTACAAGCGAATCTTGGATTCCCAAAATTTTTGAAGCTTCCAAAAAGTTATCAAATACCTCTCCTGTTATTTGATGTCCCATAGCACTTCCATAGGAAACTGCTGCAGATTTTCCGTTGGGTGCGATATATGAATTTTCCGGAGATGTTTCCGGAGCTGACACCCATTTTTTGCTCTTCTTATCCCATATCAACCAATCCAAATAGAAAGCTGCCAAATCTTTAAGCACCGGATAAGCTCGTTCCTTAAGAAAAACAGCATCCTTCGTAAATTGATAATGCTCCCAATAATGTTGTGCACACCATCCTCCCCCATGAATCCATGAGCCCCAATAGGCTCTTTCTGCCCGCATAAAAGGGGTGGCCCAAAGATCGGTTGTATGATGGGCCATTGTTCCTCGATTGATTCCGTATTGTACTTTAGCTGTAGTTTTTCCTCTTTCCAACACCCGGTCAATCAAATCGAAAAATGGTTGGTGCAATTCACTCAGATTGGTGACCTCTGCCGGCCAATAATTCATCTGTAAGTTGATGTTCAGGTGATAATCAGCATTCCAAGGAGCTTCAATATGATCGTTCCAGAGTCCCTGTAGATTGGCAGGGTTGGTATTTGGGCGTGAGCAGGCAATTAAAAGATAGCGTCCAAATTGAAAAAGAGTAGCTGCAAGCGCATTATCATTTTCTCCTTTTTTTATTCGTTCCAATCGCTGGTTAGTTGGTATTTTGTCCAATTCATGGCCTCCCAAATCAAAAGAAACCCTTTTATACAGTTCCTGATAATCCACTATATGATCAGACAAAAGCGATTCGAAGGGTTTTCTCAGAATTTTCGATAGGGTTTCGTCATTCTTTTTCACATAGTTTTCACCATTATAAAAAGAGGTGTTGGCGACTATAAAAAGCAGTGCTTTTTTCACTCCCTTCAGTACTATTTTGCCATCCTTGGCCAG
Source organism: Flagellimonas rhodophyticola (assembly GCF_049332665.1). Taxonomy (NCBI): domain Bacteria; kingdom Pseudomonadati; phylum Bacteroidota; class Flavobacteriia; order Flavobacteriales; family Flavobacteriaceae; genus Flagellimonas; species Flagellimonas rhodophyticola. The sequence goes on from NZ_CP186326.1 coordinate 1,292,591, forward strand.
AACCGTCCCTGAATTATTTATTACTTTCAATCGCGTTTCAAAACGCACCCCATAGTCTATCGATAATGGTTTTGAGAATCTTTTTCCACCATTTTGGGTTACCATACCCTTCATACTAATTTCACTAGGGGTTGGGTTGACCATTTTGACCGTAGGCTGGTCATGGTCTTTAGGTCGATCCAATCTCAATTCAAGATTCAATCCATCTTTAGCGGTTGTGGTCAATTCAATTACCAAAGCATCATCTGGATGTGATGCGAATACTTTTTGAGTGTATTGTGCTTGGTTCAGCCTATATGAAATGGTGACCAGTGCTTTGTTAAGGTCAAGTTCTCGCCGATAATTGGAAATGTCGCTCTCCCCTTCAAAATCAATATATAGATCTCCCATAGTCTGATGGGAACGTAGAATAGTTTTGTTTGAGAATTTTTCTACAATAAGGCTATCAACTTGCTCTGTTTTTCCCTCTTCCAACAATTGTCTCAAAAGGGTAAGATCAGCGCTGTTTCCCTTACTGCTTTCCCAATCGGGACCACCGGCCCACATAGAATCTTCATTCAGTTGAATCCTCTCGTTATGAGGGTCGCCAAACACCATGGCTCCCAAACGACCATTTCCAACGGGCAAGGCTTGCATCCATTCTTTTGCGGGTTCTGAATACCAAAGTACATTTTGGGAATCTTCGGCATCTTGGGCCCGAACTAACGCATTGCTGCATGCGAGTATAATCAAACCGGCAATTAGAGTGCGTACGTTCTTAATTTTTTTGACTATCTGAATGAGGTTTCCCATGTTATAAATTATAGAATTCTTGTGCATTCAGACCCATAACCTGGTTTTGAACCTCTTCTGAAAATTGTTTTAAATAGGCATCGAGAATGGACAATACCCTTGGGTACGAAGCAGAAAGCAAACAAACGGGCCAATCGGATCCAAACATGATTCTATTTGTAGCGAAGGATTTGAAGACGACATCGAGATATGGATGAAAATCCTCATTTTCAAAGGCATTCTGGCTAGTCTCGGTTACCATACCTGATACTTTGCAATAGACATTCTTAAAGGAACCAAGTTGCTGGATGCGATGCTCCCACTTGCTATCAATATTTCCATTGATAACAGGTTTTGCAATGTGATCAAGTACAAAACGTTGTTTGGGAAACATTTTGACCAATTCAACTGCAGCGGGCAGTTGTTTTGGATATATTAAAATGTCATAGGTGAATCCATAAGTCTCAAGTTTAGATATTCCCCGTAAGAAATTTGGCTTAAGCATGAAATGGTCATCGGCCTCATCCTGCACAATATGTCGCAACCCTTTTAATTTAGGGTATTTTGAATAGCTGTCGAGTTTCTGCTCGATATCTTGGGAGCATAAATCCAACCAACCAACCACGCCTAAAACAAAAGGATTTTCTTTTGCACATTGTAGCAGGAAGTCGGTTTCTTTTTCAGATTGGTCGGCTTGGACCGCTACACAACCATCCATCTGGGCATGTTTAAGTATTGGAGCCAGATTTGAAGGTAAAAAGTCTTTTTTGATAACCTCCATTTGCGGATTGATCCAAGCATGGGTAACCGGATCATAATTCCAAAAGTGCTGGTGGCTATCAATTCTCATATCATTCAAATGCTATTATATGTTGTTTTGAAGTTCCTAGCCCATCTATTCCCAGTTCCACTACATCCCCTGGGTTAAGATATTTAGGAGGGTTCAACCCCAATCCTACACCAAAAGGGGTGCCGGTGGATACCATATCGCCTGGCAATAGCGTCATAAACTGGCTGATATAGCTCACCAGTTCTGGAATATTAAATACAAAATCAGAGGTATTGCTGTCTTGCATGGTCTCACCATTCAATTTTAACCATAGATCAAGGTTATGGGGATCTTCTATTTCATCTTTTGTGACCAAATATGGACCTAGGGGAGCAAAAGTATCACAGCTCTTTCCTTTTACCCACTGTCCTTCGCGCTCCAATTGGTATTCCCTCTCACTATAATCGTTGTGCAATACGTAACCAGCTATATGGGCCATCGCATTTTCTTCATCCACATAAGATGCTTTTTTACCAATAACAAAGGCCAGCTCCACTTCCCAATCGGTTTTTTGACTTCCTTTTGGAATGATCACATCATCATTTGGCCCAGCAATAGCAGAAGTGGCCTTGAAAAATAAAACGGGTTCTTTGGGCACATCCATACCACTTTCGGCTGCATGTTGCGCGTAGTTAAGTCCGACACAAACAATTTTGGATGGTCTTTTTATAGGTGGGCCTAGTCTTACATCCTCTTTTACAATAGGACATTCATGTCCATTTTTACCCAGCCAAGCTTCAAGTTGAGTCAGACCGTTGCCTCCAAAAAAATCTTCATCGTAGTCATTAACAAAACCGCTTACATCCAGTCTGGTTTTATCATTAAGCTCAACACCCGGTTTTTCATTGTCCTTAGCACCAAATCGTATGAGTTTCATATAGGTATTATTTTATTCTTAGCCGTTTAGTTTTATAAAACCTCCATCAATTGGGAAATCTGTCCCAGTGATAAAGGATGCTTCTTCAGAACACAGATAAAGCGCTAAAGAGGCTACCTCATCTGGTTTGGCCATTCGACCAATGGGTTGTGTCTTTGAAAGTTTTTCAAACATTTCTTTTTCTTCTCCTGGATAATTTTTAGCTATAAAATTATCTACAAAAGGGGTATGTACCCTAGCAGGTGAAATACTATTGCAGCGAATACCGTGACCTATATAATCCATTGCAATGGAGTATGTCATTGTCAATACTGCTCCTTTAGTCATGGAGTAGGCAAACCTATCTGAAATACCAACCGTGGAAGCTATGGACGCCATATTAAGAATAATCCCCGTTCCCTGTTTTTTCATTTTTGGAATACATGCATAGATGCAGTTATAGACTCCCTTAATGTTTACTTGATATAGCCTGTCTAGGTCATTTTCAGTAGTTGCTTCAATATTGCCCACATGCGCAATCCCGGCATTGTTGATCAATATGTCCAAAGAATTTTTAGCTGCTATACCTTGAACAGTCTCCTTTACTTGGCTTTGATTGGCAACATCGCATTCATATACTTGTGCCTGACCTCCCCTTTCCAGAATTTCATCGACCACCTCTTGGGTTTTCTCCAATTGAAAATCCAAAATATGGACGCTAGCTCCGGAAGAAGCAAACTTCTTGGACAAGGACTCTCCAATGCCACTGCCTCCACCAGTAATTATTACCGTTTTGTCTTTATAATTATAAGATGCCATTATTTAAGGGTAATTTCTATTATAGTGTCTATGGAATCCAATCTGGACTCAGGGATTTGGATTGATAAACCGCTCTTATTCTTTTTATAGTTTACAGGGATTTTATCCTTATAAAACTTTATTCCTTTTATCTTTTTATTGAAATCTTTTAGGAATACCTCCGTTTCACTTGCATCCAAAAGATGAAGGAATACTATCTTACCCTTTTGGGTAGAGGCCATTTTATCCGAAGGAGGAATTGGCCCTTGCGTGGTTCCATAGATTGTTTCCCCATTTACCCGCATCCATTCTCCAACTTTTTTTAGGGATTCCTTATGTTCTTCTTGAATCTTACCATTGGGCATTGGGCCAACATTCAATAAAAGATTACTTCCATGTCCCGCAGCTTTGATAACATACTGAACCAACTCTTTTTTTGATTTATGCTTTCTGTCCTGCAGATTAAAACCCCATGAACCGTTGATGGTTTCACAAACTTCAAAAGGCAGATTTCCTACATCGGAAGCATCGGTGCCCCAGCCTGTGGTATTTTTTCCTGGCAAATCCTTTTCAAACATTTGAAAATCCTCACCTTCAATTGGTGCCAAGTGATGATTGTTACCAATCAAACATTGCGGTTGTAGGTCATGAATCAATTTGTAGATTTCATCATAATGCCAATTAACATTTAATTTACCGAATTTTTTTCCATCCCAGTCTTTCTGGTCCCAGTGTCCATCAAACCAAATACCTGCTATTTCACCATAATTGGTCAACAACTCTGTGAGTTGAACTTTCATAAAAGCTATGTACTTATCCCATTCCCCAGTTTCTGACCTTCCGGGTATTTCAGCACCCGTTCTTCCCCTTGGAAAGTAATTATCATCGCGCCAATCTAACAGTGAATAGTAAAAAAATAGTTTTATGCCCTCAGCCCTGCATGCATCAGCCAAATCTTTCAATACATCTTTCCCATAAGGTGTCCTATCCACAATGTCATAATCAGTAGCCTTAGTATCAAACATTGAAAAGCCGTCATGGTGCCTACTTGTAATGGTAATGTATTTCATTCCGGCATCTTTTGCCATTTTCACCCATTCCTTAGCATCATATTCAATAGGGTTAAAGAATGTGGGCAGTTTCTCATAGGCCTTTATAGGAATCTTTTGGGTTTGCATAACCCATTCACCATCTCCCAATATGCTATAAACCCCCCAGTGAATAAACATACCAAACTTGGCATTCTGAAACCATTGCCTGGCTTCTAAATTTGATTGCGATGGAGTATAATTTTCCTGTCCTTGACCAAAGGTCATAGTACCGGAAAGCAACAAAATAAAAAGAAACTTAAGGTGAGTTTTCATAACAGTTCTGGTTTTGACATTTTTCTCCAGACTTCTCCTTCTGGAAAGGTGTATTGCTCCATTGAATCGGGCTTCATTTCAATACTATAACCCGGAAGGCTTGGAGGCATATATGCGCCATTTTCAATGACAACGGGGTCAATAAAATGTTCATGTAAATGATCAACGTATTCAATGACCCTGTCTTTCATGGTACCGCTTATACAGATAAAATCGACCATGGAAAGGTGCTGAACGTATTCACAGAGGCCAACTCCACCCGCATGGGGACAAACAGGTATTTCAAATTTTGCCGCCATTAGTAGAATGGCCAATATTTCATTTACACCACCAACCCTGCAGCTATCAATCTGACAAACCTCTAAAGCTTTTGCTTGCATCAACTGCTTAAAAATAACCCTGTTCTGGCAATGTTCGCCAGTGGCAACTTTTATGGGCGCTACAGCTTCCGCTATTTTTGCATGTCCTAAAATATCATCTGGACTAGTGGGTTCTTCAATCCACCAAGGGTTGAATTTTTTCAGTTGAGCCATATTTTGAATGGCTTCCTGAACATCCCATTTTTGATTGGCATCCATCATTAATTTAAGATCGTCACCAATTTCTTCCCTAATAATTGCCGCTCTGCGCATATCGTCTGCCAAGTCTGCGCCTACCTTCATCTTCAAATGTTTAAAGCCCGCTGATTTAGCCTCTTGGCACAAACGCCTCATTTTTTCATCGGAATAGCCTAGCCAACCGGCAGAAGTTGTGTAGGCAGGATATCCATTTTGAAGGAGGTATTCTATTCGTTCTTTTTTATTTTCCTCCTGCTTTTTTAATAGCAGTAATGCCTCTTCTGGGGTAATTACATCGGTTATATAGGTAAAGTCAACACAGGAAACCAGTTCTTCTGCTGTCATTTCTGCCAAAAGCCGCCAAAGTGGTTTACCTTCTACTTTTGCATATAGATCCCAAACGGCATTGACCAAGGCGCCGGTAGCCAGGTGAATAACCCCTTTCTCTGGCCCCAGCCAACGTAATTGGCTATCACTAGTTATCATTTTCCAGAATCCCGCCATATCGCTGGTAAAACTTTCCAAGGTCTTACCCACAACAAGGTGGGACATAGATTTTATGGCGCTTACACAGATTTCGTTACCTCTACCTATGGTAAAAGTAAGGCCATGACCTTCAAGACCTTTTATATGATCCGTTTCTAGTATTACATAAGCTGCTGAATAATCTGGGTCTGGATTCATTGCATCCGATCCGTCCAAATTCATACTTGTGGGGAAACGAATGTCCTTTACTTTTATATTGGTTATTGAAATATTCAGCATAGGATCACTTTACTTGACAAAGTTATTGTCGGGCATGTATCCCACCATGCATTATATTGCGCCTACTAATATTTTTTTTGCCAAGAAAGTCAGATTGTCTTATGTTGTCTTAGATATTCGGAAGGTGGAATTCCCATTATCTTTTTAAATTGGCGATTGAAATTCGAAACACTATTGTATCCGGATTCATAGCAAATCCGTGTAATATTATAATCATTTTCTGTTAACAATTTGCAGGCATAACCAACCCTTATTTCATTTAGGTATTCCTTAAAGGTTTTTCTATGTGTTTTTTTGAAATACCTGCTAAAAGCGGTAGGGTTCATATTTGCAATGGCAGCAACTTCCACCAATGTTATCGATCTATTAAAATTATTGAAGATGTATTGCAATACCCTATCCCTATTTATGTTGTAGCTCTTTTTAAAAGAGCTTAAATAACCTTTGCTTGACAAAAGAACCCTTTCGGTATGATTAGCAAGGCTGTTTAGTATCTCCAAAAATTGTATCAACTTTTCAAAAGATCTTTTTTTGGCAACTCTTTGATCAGCGCAATAACTTTGTGGTCCAGGCCTACAAACTTTATCCCCAAAATAGAGGTTTCAATCAAATCGGATACATTTTTTAGCTCTGGCGCATTTAGAAATTCTTTTCCCAAGAAATCTTTTTTGAAATGAATCGCATATGCCTCGGCAACTAAATTGGAAGAATCGGAAAAATATTTTTTATCATTTAACCACATATGTGGTAGATTTGGGCCAATTAGAATAACCTCACCCTCGGAGAATCGTTCAATACTGTCGCCTATAAACCTTGTTCCTGTACTTTTATGAATATAAACAAGCTCCAATTCAGGATGATAATGCCATATTCTTAAAAAATAGGGATAGCTGTTTTCTTTTATTGCAAACGAATTGTTTTCAATAATGCTCCTATCTAAGAACTGTAGCTTCATACTATAATTTATTATTCTACGGCACCTTCAATAACGGTGCTTCCATGGTAATAAGGTTGACCTTGGAATATATCTGCCCATTTTCAATTGGGTGTTTGAAGATAGTCGATTTTGGCAATGTAACGGACATTTTGCAATCCCATTAAGCCAACTACATTTGTTCAAACCTTCCCATTCGTCCAAATGGAGTTGGGCGAATTCAAAAAACATCGTTTTTTTCTTTTTTGGCGTGGTAGTGGTTTTGCGGGTATTATTTGTTTTTCCTTTGCAATGAGTGAAAATTTTCAGCTTACCTCCAGTAATTATCTATAACGAAGTGGGTATTATTTCAACTTTCGTATAAAATTTTCTTTAAAGGTTTTTCCAAGGGGTATTGCAGCTGTTTTAATAAAAACCTGGTTGCCATAAACTTTGGAAATGTGGTTTAAATTAATAAGGTATGAACGATGAACCTGAACAAATCGTAATCCTTGTAGTTTTTCATTCCAGTTGCGCAGACTATCCAAGACTAAAAATTCTTTTTTATTGGTTACGATCTTTACGTAATCCACTTCTGCTTTAATGTATAGAATGTCATGAGCCAAAATGGAGTAAATGGTCTTGTCTGAATAGAGAAACAGTTGCTTATTATCTTGGGTGGGTAAAAGGGAATGTACCCGTGTTATTGCCTTAAAAAAGCGTTCGTACGAAAAAGGTTTTACCAGATAATCAACGACAGATTCCTCAAATGCTTCAACAGCATATTCCGTGAATGCCGTGGTTAGAATGATTTTAGGAGGGTTTGCAATCGTTTTTAAAAATTGAAGGCCATTCAATTCAGGTAACTGCACGTCCAAAAATAATACATCCGCCGATTGCATTTCTTCTAAAGGGATGTCCAAACCGCTTTCATAAGTACCTAAATGAATTAAAAAGGGAGTCTTTTCTAGGTAACCTTCCAAAATCTCCTGAGCAGCTTTTTCGTCTTCAAGGATTATACACTTCATAGGGCTATGGATAGATTGACGCGAAAAATATGATCTTGCTCAGTAATTCTTAAGTCATGTTTTTCAGGATACAAAAGTTGCAATCTTTTTTTGACGTTGCTAATACCGATACCACTTTCTGACCAACCGGTATCAATGGCCGTTTTGGCTTTGGTGTTGAACGGATTAGTGCACGAAAAGAAAAAATCATTGTCTTCGTTTGTCATAGTGATAGTAATGGGGTGTTTTTCACCTTTTAATACGCTGGTATACTTAAAGGCATTTTCTACAAAAGGAATCAATAACAACGGAGCTATTCGTAGTTTTGAATCGGTAACGGTGGTTGAAAACTTAACAATTACTTTATCCACCAATCTTTCCTGCTGTAAATCAATATACTCCGTAATATGCTGTATTTCTTGCTCCAAAGAGGCAAACTCTTGCTGTCCTTCATGGAATAGATAACGAAATCCGTTGGACAACTTCAAAATTAGTTCTGGGGTTTTATCATCCTTTTTTAAGGAATGGGCATAAATGGTATTCAACGTATTGAACAAAAAATGCGGATTGATTTGGGCTTTCAGCGCATTTATTTCAGCCTGCACTTTATCTTGGGATAAAGCTTCGACCTGCATCTGCTGATAGTATATATTTTTGATAGAATACAGAGCAAAAAAGACAATTCCAAAACTTGTATAAGTCAATGCATTAGTGAAAAAGTGCATCCAATAATGCGGGTCACTGGTGTGAAAATACCTATCGGTTAATTCATATAGCATGGCATTGACCACCAATGCCAACATGGCCACCGGGAAAAGCTTCCTTTTGTTGCTTTTTGGAAAAAACCAGAAAAAAAGGAAGTATGAAATCGCCATTTTAAAGACCAAAGAATTCAATTCGTGGGCAAATGACATCATATATCCGCCTTCTCTTTCAGAGTATTTAAGATAAGGGTAGAACAATACAATGACCCATAGGAAAATGTGTATCCAGGGTTCTATTCGCAAAAATTTTTGATATGTATGTCGACTTTTCACTAAGGTAAGTTACGGGCTATTCGTATGAAATCACAATATCTTTAAATGCTGCCTTCGCAAGAATTACATTTTCACCTGTGGTGCCGCTAATTCTGAAAATTAACCGTCCTTCACCCAAGGGTTCACAATCTTCAACATTAAAATAAATTTTGTCGTTCAATTTAAACCAGAGCCGGTTCTCTTTTTTACCTATCTCAATCGAATTCCATTCACCGGTCTCCATAATGTTTCCTGGTAGATTTTCATGAAACCCACGGGAGTATGGAGAATTGTTTTTGAAGAAAAAGGGTTTTATACCGTGGGAACGATTGTTAAAAGTAAGGTTGTAATGTTTCATTTCAGTGCGCCATTGCCAAACCTCTTGAGGTGTTGATGTGTTTGGAGGCAACTCAAAAGTTTGATCACCTTGATTTTGGGTTACGGAAAACAGGTTAATTAACACCGTAGATTCGGATAATGCTTTAACCATATACTTAAGTATAAAATCTTTTTTAAGGATATTGGGGCTTATCAAAAAGTAACCATCGGAGCCTTTTGTTTCTTCAACAATCAGCTCGTTACCGTTAACGGTGCTTTTACCTTTGTCAAAGGTTTGCCATTTGGACAGTTGTTCCGGGGTTATTAGTTCTCGATTAGGATTGGTCTGTGCGCAATTGTACAGCGTGCCTGCCAATACCATGCTGAGCATTAATCTTACTTTTTTCTTCATTTTAGGTTTATTTACTAATCACGCGAACCACCATGGTCATAATCACGTTGTTTTCTGTTTCTGGTTTTACCTTGATTTTGAAAGAGTTTATAATTCAAACTGAACAAGACTCCGAAGGTTTGCGATTGAAATCGCCAGATTTCGTTTTGGATGACTTGTTCCGTAATAAGAGTTCCTTCTCGTAAATTGTTATCGAGTACATCTATAATTCTAAGATTTGCGGTGAGTCTGTTTTCGAAAAACTTTGCTCGTATGGCCCAATCCAATCGATTTCTAGGTTGAATAACTCGAAACTCGTTCTGGTTTTTTGGGGTATGTCTGAAAGTAATGTCGGTGCTAATGTTCTTGTTGATCTTAAAAGTGTTTTTAAAGATGATGCTCGAAGCATGAAGATTGTCGAAGGTTATTGGAGCTTGTTGGTCAACTTTGGTATAGTAGTAGTTGGCGGAGAATTGAGTATTCCAATAGGACTTTAAGGTATATCGAAGATTCGTTTCAATACCGTACGATTGCTTTTTGCCCAAATTGTCAAAGCTGATAGTTTGAATTCCATCAGAATCAATGTCTTGCAACCATATGATGACATCGGTACGGTTTCTATAAAAGGTGGAAAGGGACCAATTAAAAAGATTACCGTTGTGCTGTACATTCAAATCGAGGTTATCACTGAACTCTGGTTTAAGCCCTGGATTAGCTTCCCACTGGAAATATTGATTTCCCATTTGGAATGGATTGATATGATGAAAATTCGGACGTGAAACTCTTTTACTATACCCAACGTTTATAGTATTTGCCTCATCTATCGTATATGAAAGATGTACTGATGGAAACAAGTTTTTGAATACCAAATCTGTTGTTTCACTATTTAATGTATTAGCAGAATTAGATGTAAAATATTCATAACGCAATCCTGCCTGTGTATTAAAATCCCCTAGTTGCAGCGTTGTCATACCATAAATCCCCAGCACTTGTTCTCTGTAATCGAACATCTCATTTAGAGTAACCCCATTGTTCGGTTGGAAGTAGTTAAAACTTTCAAGTTTTCGGTCGTTCCATAAAAGCCCGCTTTCAACAATTACTTTCGCATTGACAGGTAATGTATAGTCAAGAGCAAATTGCTGTAAGGTATTTTCATTGCGCCGCTCTTCCTCAAATAAAAAAATAGCATCCTCAAAATCTATTGCAGGGAGGAGGTTGTCGTTTAGTGAAATATGATAATCCAGTTCAATAAAATGGCCTTCTTTGGCAAAATTTTTCCGATAGTTTGTGTTGATCTCTGTGGTCTTATGGGTATGTGATGAATTTCGGGTATAAATAAAATCATCTCTGTTTGTTACGTTGGAATAGAAGGTGTTATTAAAAAAACTGTGGTAGTCATTGGTGTAGTCAAATCCAAAGGAAAGTTCGTTGTTGTCATTTATGAAAAAGTCAAGTCCAACAGTTACTTTTCGTACAAGACCATTGAAGTCATGAGGGGCGTTAAAGTCCCTGGTGTCACCATTAGTATATTGTTGGGCTATGGTTTGATGACTATCCATTTCTCTACCAGCCTGTGAGAGATTGAACCTAAAGTTGACCCATGAATAATTGTAATTTCCATCCAAGCCATAGCTATAGCGTTTTGTTCCGACACCGGTGTTTAGATTCAAGTTTAGACCTCGTGACCTGTTCTTTTTTAGAACGATATTGATGATTCCTGTGAGTCCATCCGCCTGATTTTTAGCTGATGGAGAGGTTATGATTTCCACCTTATGCACCGATGCAGCTGGTAGTTGCCCCAAGAGCTCCCCTGCACTTAAACCTGAAGGCTTTCCATTCACCAGCAAGCGAACATTGCCACTTCCTCGAAGGGATAGTGTGCCGGTACCTAAATCGGTCTGAATTTCAGAAATTTGGTCAAAAGCTTCTAGGACGGTTGCACCGGCTTGCTGCAAATCGGCTCCCAAATTGATTACTTTTCGGTCTATTTTTAAGGTTGTAGTGGTTTGCTCCGCGGCCACGACCACCTCATTTAATACAACATGTGATGGTTGCAGACGGATCATTAGATTTTCTGAATTTTCAATATTAGATATTGGTAAGAGGAAAATTTCATATCCTATAAAACTGAATTCAATGTGGGTGGTTCGTGGGCTATTCTGAATTGTAAAGTTTCCATTTTCGTCTGTTGATGTTCCATCCAATAAATCTTGACTTTTTAAGAGAGCCACAGTTGCAAAGGGAATGTTTGCATTGGTTTCAGCATCCTTGACCGTCCCGCTGAAGACTTTGGTACTTTGGGAATAGGTGAAAGTGCAGGCGCATAAAAACAATGTGCAAAAAAAGAACCGAACCATATATGAATATTATGATTCAAATATGCCATGTCATCAAAAGGGTACAAACTTTATTCTGTTAACTATGGTTCGGACTCTGTGAACGTTTGAGAATGGACTTTTTACAGCAGTTTGTCCGCTTTTTCATTTTTATCACGTTTTTTGCGTTTGACGCTTTTGTTTTTTGAACTTCCAAAACGATATGCTAATCCTAAATAAAGCGTTTTGCTATCAGGTCGAAATTCCCCCCTTTGAAAAACGGTTCTAAACGTTTCAAAAGCAAAGCGTTGGGTTCTGAAGATATCATTGAAGTTTAAACTAAAAGTTCCTTTGCCTTGTGCAAAACTATAACGAGCGCCTAGATTCATAAAAAAATTGTCTTTTAACTCGTACTGCAGAATTTCTTGAGGACCACTATAAAATGTGAACCATTGAAACGTAAGGGTTTTTGATACTTTGAAGGTATTATTGATCTTGGCGTTCATTAAGTTATTGTTCACCTGCACGTTCTCACCTTCTATAACTCCTTTCTGTGTTCGGGAATAAGCATCAAAACTACCGTTAAAATTCCACCAATTTGTTGGTCGATAGTTCAGTGAGAATTCAAAACCATAGGCGTTATTGCTGTCAAAATTGTCATAATCGATAATCAACACAGTTGGATTGTCTTCATCGAAAAAACCTCTCCTATTAATTTCATCTTTGATTCTTCTGTAAAAACCTCCTACGGTGAAACTTCCCTTTTCCAATTTTCTGCTGTAGTTTAATTCCAATGAGTTGGTGAACTGGGGAACCAGACTTGGATTACCCGTAATAATGATTTGCGGTGTGCTCAACTGCCGTATGGGATTGATTTGGTTCAATGATGGACGGTCAATCCGACGACCAAAGCTTAATTGATAGGAATTTTTTTGTTCGGCATCTGGGGTATACTTCAAAAATCCAGACGGATACACATTAAACAATTCATCGGTAAAAGTAAACTGGGATTGACCAACTTCGTCGAACTCGGTTTCAACAGTATAATCTTCCAATCGAACACCAATATTGTATTGCCACTTTTGTAAGCTTTGACTGAAAGTAGTGTAGAAGGAGTGGATATCTCTATCATAGGAAAAATCAGAATTATTGAAATCCATGCGGTTAGTATTATAGGTGTTCTCAATCCGACGAAGACGGGTTTCCAAACCAATTTCTAAGGTCGCATTTTCTGAAACGGGATTAACATAATCAAGATTTATGGTAGTGTTGGTACGTGTATCATCAATGAATTCATCGTAGTTTGCTAGAGGACTGTTCCCGTTAAAATCAAAATCGTTATTGGTGTTGCTTTTCAAAGTGTTGTAATCCACTTCCAATTCCAATGAATGGCCTTCTTTGGCAAATTCATGTTTTAAATCAAAATTGTAAGTGGCGTTAGTATTATCTCGATTTACCAGGTCAAATTGATTGAAATCTATTTCTGGAGTATCGAAGAAAAGGATGTTTCTTGTGGCATCTAAAAAGACGTCGAATTTATTTTGATTGGTATAAAACGAGAATGTGTTTTTGTCATTGATAAAAAAATCCAAGCCTAGTTTGAAAAGATGAGAGGAGCGGTCAGCAATACTTTTAATGAATTGACCTGTGCCATCCCTGAATCGGACAATTTCTCCATTGGTGACATTTTTGCCTAAACGGTTGCCATAGCTGCCAAATAAATTGATTTTACCTATCCGGTAATTTAAATTTAATGCATTGTTGTAGCGTGTTCTTCGACCAAATGTGATACCTGAGTTCAATGATCCGTTAAAACCCAATGAAGCATTTTTTTTGAGGGTAATATTGATGATGCCACTCATGCCCTCAGGGTTATATTTTGCTGATGGATTAGTAATCAATTCGATGGTTTTGATGGATGTTGATGGTATCTGCTGCAATAGGTCACTCGAATCGATATTTGTGGGCTTTCCATCCACTAAAATGCGGACATTCTCATTACCTCTAAAGGAAATTTGACCGTCTTGGTCAACACTTACTGAGGGTATATTCCCCATAATGTCACTTGCAGATGCTCCTACGGTCGTCAGGTCTTTACCCACATTGATGACTTTTCTATCAATTTTTTGTTCAATGGTAGAACGCTCAGCAACTACTTCCACCGACTCCAATGCCACAGCATCCTCTTCAATATAAAGACTTCCAAGACTTAGTTTTTTCTCATTCTTGCTCAAAGTTATGGGTAGGGATATGGTCTTGTAACCTATAAACTGTACTTCCAAATCGTAATTGCCAAACGCTATACTTGCAACATTAAAAACACCATTGCTATCAGTGATACCTCCTGTTTCAATGGTTTCGCCTGATTTAAGAACTACATTGGCATAAGGAATAGGTTCTTGAGAAGTTTTGTCCAAGATGGTTCCTTTGATACTTCCCTGGCTATAGCTGCAAATACCGGATAAGACGAAAATTAGTAACGAAAAGTGCTGGAGGATAGGTTTAAATACTGAAACTCTTGAATTCATGCTGGATAAAATTGTGTTTTCGCCGAATTTAGAAAGACTCTGTTTTTGAAAATGTTACCGTAGATATAGAGCGTTGGAGCGTTGTCGGATAGAAGAAAAACAGTGCCCAATAGTTTTATCGACGAAAAGCGATTTTTTGACATCCATAAGTTGTTGTTCGCCGATATCCAAAAAAGCGCCTGAATAGATTTGTACCTTTATCTCCAATAGTTTTGCGTATGTGGCAGCGAGTTCAGCACTTTTTAGAAGTTTCCAAGTTCAAATATTTAGTATTTGGATTGTTGGTCTTTGCGTTTTCCGCATCAACTTCCGGATGGTACTATAGCACCACACAAGAATTGGTCATCACCTATAGCATTCGGGCTGGGCTGCAGATAGCCATGGCATTTATTATTCTTGAAATATTGGTTCCCTTTCTTCTCAATAAAGGGAGAACGGTATTTTTTGCAATTGCAATTACCATTACCTTATTGGGTTTTTATATCATCTGCACTTTGATATACATGCAGTATTTTGAGCCGAACTATTCGGCCACATATGTGAATTATGTGAAACGATTTAGTGATCCTTCTTTCGTGGGAAGACTGACCAACTTCAACGAATTTGTGGTCAAAAGTCTTTATCTGCTTTACCCTACTATTTTGTTATCCGTTTTAAAACTATATGTTGAAAAGCAACGATTGTTAAAGCTGAATGAGCAAAAGAAAACAGCAGAACTTGTAGCATTGAAGAATCAACTGAACCCACATTTTCTATTCAATACCTTGAACAACCTATATGCGCTAACGCTTAAAAAGTCGGATGATGCTCCGAAGGTGATTCAAAAGCTTTCTGAGATTTTGGACTACATTCTCTATCGTTGCAATGAACCCTATGTAGCTCTGGAAAAAGAAATTGAACTGATTGAAAACTATTTATCGCTTGAAAAAATAAGATACGCGGAAAGGGTTAATATTTCATTCAGTAAAAATGTGACGGGTCAAGAAAAAATAGCACCTCTGTTGCTGCTCACCTTTGTTGAAAATGCTTTTAAACATGGTGTGTCAAACGAAATAGAGCAGGCGCGAATTGATATCAATATTTCAAAAAAAGAAGGACAATTGCTATTCAAGGTCGAAAATACAAAGCCCACGGGGTCGCTATCTGCTGTGGATAAAAAATCCATAGGACTACAAAATATTAAAAAACAGCTCGAATTACTCTACCCGAAAGCCTACGATTTAATTATTGAAAATGGGAAAAATACATTTTCAGCGAATCTGAAACTGGCGAAACTATGAAGTATCAATGTGTAATTATTGATGACGAACCGCTAGCTAGGGAATTATTGGAAGGGTACCTGCAGAAAATACCCGGATTTGAATTGGTAGCCTCTTGTTCAAGTGCCATTGAAGCGGTGGGTGTTGTAAGTGGTCAAAAGATAGACCTACTGTTTTTAGATATTGAAATGCCTGTACTAAAAGGCACTGATTTTTTTAAAAGCCTGGCACATAAACCCCAGGTTGTTTTTACCACGGCCTATCGTGACTATGCGGTGGATGGCTTTGATATGAATGCCTTGGACTATCTACTGAAACCGATTTTCTTTGATCGCTTTTTTTTGGCCATCCAAAAATTTTTAAAATCGCAAAACACTGACAAAAAAGAGATTGTTATTCCATCAAAAGGGGGTAAGGGAGACTATCTTTTCGTGAACAAAGCAAAAAAACAAATCAAAGTTATATTTGATTCTATTTTATATGTGGAGAGCTTCAAAGACTACATCAATATTCATCTGCAAGAAGAAAGCCTGACCATTAAAGAAAGTATTTCCAGTTTTGAAAAAAGATTGGATGACCGATTTATCCGATTGCATCGTTCCTATATAGTTAACAGTGAAAAAATTACTGCTTTTACAAAAAATGATGTTGAAGTGGGTCGCATAGAAATTCCCATCGGCAACAATTACAAAAATAATTTGCTTCCCTTTTTGGAATCTATTTAAAAGACCTCTCTTCTTCAAAGTAATGGTTGAGAATCATGGAAAAGCCTTAAAACAAGACCGCATACTGTATGCGTACCCATTCAAACTGTATTTACTTTGGCCAGAATCCTGACCAGCATAGATTAGCGACATAATCTTTAATCTTAAAATTATTACAATGAGAAAGCAAAAATTGGTAATGTTGGTCAGTGTCCTTTTTCTTGGAACTTTTATGGCTATCGGCCAAGGAAAAGTAAAGAAACTGGCATTTAAAAAAGGAGAAGTTTTGGATATTTTATTGTTTGAAGGGAAACCAGAGCTTCCAAAGTTTTTCCCAAAATATAAGGAAACAGCGTTTGCCTTTGCCCTAAAAACAGGATATCAGCCACAGCCCCTTTTATCCGTATTGGAAACGACCCAAGGAGGTTACCAACCCAGCACATTTGTTTTTGGTAAATGGACAAATTTATCTAGCAGGAAAAAGTTTCTGAACGAAATTTTAAAAGAGGTGCCTGATTTCCATGAACAGCGCAGAGCCATGTGGTCGTCTTTTTATTTGGCTTACTATGAAATGCAAAAAGATGTTTCTCTGGAAATCGATGAAAATAAAGTTTATGTGGCAACTGCTTATTGGCAAGACGGTACTACCGAATTCAATACTTTTAAAAAAGAATGGTTGAAAAAAGTTAAGGACAATAAGGGTAAGGTTATTTTAGAACTAACCGATGCAAAGTCATCCGTTGGTTACATGTACAAACCGGATTATGTAGCATTGATTGAATGGAGAGACAGGAGTGCCTTTGACAACTTCCTAAAGGAAAATGAGGAAATGGGAGATGTGGGTATTGAAAATGTGAACCAGTTCGTTATTCAATAATTTAAAAAACATAAAACCGATAGGGAGAATCACTTATCGGTTTTATATGCCTATGCAAACATTTGTAAATCAGCTTGTGTATTTTGCTTTTTTTCAGAGCTTTTTCCTGTTGTCTGTTTATTTGTTTTCCAAAAAGAATAGAGAACATGTCAATGGCTATATTGCTTTTTTGATTTTTGTTCTATTCATTGGTCTAAGTGGTCGGGTGCTATATATTTCAGAAGTATTTGGCACAAATTTCAGGTTAATTTCATTTTCTGAATTTGCTATCCTCTTGTTTGGCTCCACTATTTACCTATTTACTAGGTCTTCATTAATGAACAGGTATTTTGTGAGACAAGATTTGGTGCACTACGTACCAGCCTTGTTTTACATCCTCTTTGTGATTTTTTATTTTATGGCGCCCTCGGATAAGGTGATTGTGGAACGAATCAAAACAGGGGAGCTATACCGAATGGTCAGTGTTTTTGTTGGGATTGGTCTCTTCATAAATAGCACATATTGGATTTTGAGTCTAAGACAGTTTTTCCAATTTCGAAGAACCTTGAAGAATGAACTGAGTTATACAATAAAAACCCAATTTTTCCTCTATTTTTTGATCGCTATCGGGGTTTGTCTATTGGTATGGACGATTATTTATGTAATTAGTCTATTGGGTTTACAAACTTTGGAACGCGATGCACGACAGTTGATATGGTTGAGCATTGCCTTTATCATTCTTTTCATTGCCTATTATGGAATGATAGCACCTGATTTGTTTCGAATTAAATCGTTACAACTTTCCCAAAAATATAGTCAATCAAAACTTACCAATGCCGATTTAGACCAGCTCAAAGTGAAGCTGGAAAACATCATGGTGTCAAAAAAGCCCTATCTGAATCGAAAGCTTTTAAAAGCAGAACTTGCCGAAATGCTTGGAATCAATAATCCTGAATTAGCACGTTTGTTAAATGAACGAATTGGAATGAACTTTTTTGACTTTGTCAACTATTACCGCATCAAAGAGTTTATTGTCTTGGCCCGGGCCGATAAAGCACAGAATCTAACCTTTTTTGGACTTGCACAAGAAGTCGGTTTTAACTCAAAAACGACCTTTAATAAATCGTTTAAGAATTTAATCGGTTTATCTCCTTCGGAATACTTTTCACAAGCTCAGGATATCAACATACAATAAGACCGGATACCCAGGTTAATTTTCTGACCTCATGTTTTCATCGGTTCTACCATTGCTGTACAATCCCCGAAGCCCGACTATTTTACTGTTCTCCTCCATCATTCGAATTCTAAAATAGGGAACCGCTTCTATCATAAACATGTTGGAACTCATCGGAATCAGTTCATGCTCTGGATTACCTTCACGTTGGTAGTATAGTTTGCCATTTTCAAAGCGTAGTTTTCTAGGGCCGTAACTCCCCGCGTAGGACTTCAAAGTGGCGGCATCAATTGTTATTGGACCTTCTTCCGCTTTATATCCATCAAGCGCCCATTGCAGATGAAAGTTATTTTCAGTTCCTGAACGTGCAATTAGAGTTTCCA
This sequence comes from Flagellimonas rhodophyticola, assembly GCF_049332665.1. Taxonomy (NCBI): domain Bacteria; kingdom Pseudomonadati; phylum Bacteroidota; class Flavobacteriia; order Flavobacteriales; family Flavobacteriaceae; genus Flagellimonas; species Flagellimonas rhodophyticola. The sequence goes on from NZ_CP186326.1 coordinate 1,311,395, forward strand.
ATGCAGTGACCTTTGCTACTTGAAGGGCCTCGCTTGCAGATACTTCCATATGAGGTTTAACGCCTACTCCTTCCCAGTTGGTGTTTGTAATGGGATTGATCGCTCTACCTGTTGGCACCCAAACAGTAAATCTTTCCGTAGCAATTTGTGTGCCCCCAGGATGTGCACCTCCACCGGTGGTTTCACCTATCAAAGTGGCTCTTTCAAGATTTCGAAGGTTATAGCTAAATTCTTCTGCAGCGGAAAAAGTATTTCCACTGGTCAAGACATACACGTCCATATCTGGCCTGCGCTTACCGGGAACATAGGGTAGGGTCCAAGTTTGAGAGTGTGAATCGTCCGGTCTACTGTAAAAATTATTTAAGTGCACAGGATGTTCATCATATAGATAACTGGTGATTAGCTGTATCATGGAAGGACTACCACCTCCATTTTGGCGAAGATCTATGATCAAGGCATCAGCATTGCTCAAAAAGTTCATAGCGGCCTGCGCAGCAGCGCCGGCTTCTTCATCTACATTTGAAAATCCAGTTAGATTAAGATACCCAATGTTACCATCAAGAATTCGAACTTCTCTAAAACCGTAATTGCCAGCTCTTCTTGCCATCAATCTACTTTTTGCAAAAGCGATACTATCCTCGGTCGAAACGGCAGCATTTCTCATTTGCGAAATACCATTAGGGTCAAAGCGCACACGTAAATGCAAATCTTTGCTGACCGATTGAAGATCTTCGGTCAGAACTTGGGCAAATTGGATGGGATCATCAATTTTTTTGTACGAACCTTTTTTGTAGTTATTTTGCAAAAGATCGTTCATTTTTGAGGCTACATCAGGGAAAATATAGTTGGCCTCTAGAATTGTGGTTACGGAGTCAATAACCTCTTTCTGCTCTTTTCCAGATAATTTGTCGGTTGAGCTTTGAGTAAGGGATTGGCAGAAGATTCCAACTGCCAATAAAATTAATGGGATAAAGATTTTTTTCATGATTATTTCGATTTTTGATTTTGAGAATTTGTACAGTTGAGGATAATTTTTTGCAAGAGGTTCCTCAAGGTCTCTATTTCTTTTTCGCTTAACCCTTCAAGGGCGATACTCCTGTTTTGAATGATTACGGGCATAAGGTCTTCCTGAGTTATATTTCCCATGGGTGTGAGCTTCAAGCCATGTCTGCGCCTATCCTCGGAATGAGAAGATCGTAATAAAAATCCCTTGGATACTAATAACTCGATCATTCGCGTCACAGAAGCTACATCCTTAAAAATAGCTTCGGCTATTTCACGCTGGCTAATATTGGGGTTATCATGAATCGTCTTAAGAATGAGCCATTGATCAATGGTGATGTCTTTATTTACTTTCTTGAGATTGCGTTGCGCAAATTGGCGATATGACTTAATCGATTTCTCGAGGATATAAAAGAGAACATGCTCTAAACGGGGTGCTATTTGTGAATGTATCATTGATGCGAATATAATTGATATATCAATTATATGAAAATTTTTGTGATTCACAGATTAAGTAGTCTCTATGAGTTGTATTGCTTCTTGTTTGTGAAGAATTATTTCAAGTAGTCAAACGTATTTACGACTTCGTACTTGAGACTTCTTTTTAAAAATCCATTCAAGAATGCAGTGTGACTTCCTCCAGAAAGAATAAAAACCCGATCAGTTTTTTTAAGAGGAAGCCTATTTAGGTTGGAGTAAATTCTTAGGTTACGTTGATAATACTTTGCTGCTTCATCAGCACCCTCAAAACCGTTTTCGGTTCCAATGTAGGTCAATATGTCCGCGTTGGCGGTAATCAAAAAATCCAAAAACTTGGGATGGTTCATTCGCTCCAGTTTTTCCATCAAGGACAGACCTTCTTCAAACACATTCAATTCAGGAATGGACGCAAAGGGATTGGATTTGAAATTACCAAAGGTGACCGAATCCAAAACATTCTTCAATTCTTCGTTGATGTTATAGTTATAGCTCATTCTATGGTCAATACCATGAAGGTTTTGAATATTGTTGACTCGTCCCACCTCAAAAGCAACTAAGCCCACTTCTCCATAATAGGTTGATGCTTTTTCAGGGTTTTTTAAATATGCATGGTATTTAGTGTTCAACTCATCGTTTTCATCCAGTGGTACTTCAACACAAATGACACTCGGCTGAAAACGCGATATCATTTTGGCTATTTCTTTTGCATCTTGCTGATTCTTTTTGTCTTCTTCATCAAATTCTACACTGGTTTCATCGGAGGTGGAGCCCATGTGAAACGTAGCAAAGTTCAACACTTTGATTTTATCGCTGGACTCTGAAATTATTGGGTCAGCTTTTTGGATTTCCTGCTCAGGTTCCTTCGATTGGGTACCACAACTCATGGCAAGGCCCATTAAAACAATAATTAAAATTCGATTCATTGTCTTTGGTTTATTCAGAAGTTTTCGTGTTAAGTGTTATTCTAGTACCTCGCTAATTTGTATAACTGGTTGAATATTGGTGTAATTAGGAATGTCACCCACAATCTGTTTGGCATTTGGTCCAAAAGAATTTTGATAGGCCGAAAGTTTGTCAAAATATAAATACCCAATGGCCAAATAGGGTATGGGCTCGTCAGGAGTTCTACCGGAAATGCCTCTATCGATTTCCAGCAGTTTCAAGGAATCGCCCAATAAATTTGCAACCATAGGCATGTGTTTTTTGGAGTAATAGTCCATATCAAAGGTTTTTCCTTCACTGTTGGGATATAGTATGGTTACCTTGATCATGCTCTTTTTAGCTTTGGAAGTTTCTGCTGATCCATGCTGCTGACAACTCCCGAGAAAGACTATAGTAGCAAGGGTACAAAGGATAATATTGGCTTTCATTTTAGTTTGATTTAATGATTGATAAAAAGATTGGTTTCTTGATGTAACTTCTGAATAAAGATACAGTAATAGACTTTAATTCGAACATTTTGCTTTTTAGAGGATAGGACCAAGGTTTTGTTGATAGAAAGTAGGTTGGTTTTAAATCGGTCAAAACCATCCGTACAAATTACTTTAGAGAAAATCCCTATTTTTAGAAGAACCAACAATATGAATCACAACCTATGTATACAAGACGCATATTCCCGGTCAAGGGAGTAATCAGATGGACGCGGAGACACATTTTTCTTTTTCTTCTTTTAGCCACAGTTCCTGTTTTTTTGTTCGATATCCTTAGATGGAAATGGTTACATGTGCCATGGCTTCCCTTAGGAGTTTTAGGTACAGCAGTGGCGTTCATTGTCAGTTTTAAGAACAATGCGTCATATGATAGACTTTGGGAAGCCCGCAAAATATGGGGAGGTATTGTAAACGCTTCACGTTCGTGGACTATCATGGTCAAGGATTTTATTACCAACGAACACGCAAAGAGCTCAAAAAGCGATGAAGAACTCAAGACCATAAAACGGGAATTGGTGCATCGACATGTTGCATGGTTAACCGCATTGAGGTATCAATTACGGAAGGACAAACCTTGGGAAATGCACCTGAAAAATTCAAAATCGAACAGCGAGTTTAGAGCAACTCAATACACAGTTTGCGAAGATACTATACCTATTGAAGAAGCGATTTCCCCATATATTCCAAAACAAGAAGTGGATGAGGTTTTTGCCAAAGGAAACCAAGCCTCGCAATTATTGGGTATTCAATCCAGACGATTGGGTGAACTGATGAACGAAGGGCTAATAGAAGATTTCAGGCATATGGAAATGATGTCGATGCTCACGGAGTTTTACACGCTGCAAGGAAAAAGTGAGCGAATAAAGAATTTTCCATACCCCAGGCAATTCGCAACACTAAACTATGTTTTTGTTTGGATTTTCATCCTTTTGTTACCTTTTGGTATAATGGAAGAGTTTGAGGATATCGGAAACAAGATTATTCAATATTTGGAGGTCAGTCCTGCTTATTTTGAGATTACCCAAAACCTGCAACTTTTTATAGGAAAGCATTTCGTTTGGTTTTCGATACCATTCAGTGCTTTGATATCTTGGGTTTTTCATACTATGGAAGCCATTGGGGAGAATACCGAAAATCCCTTTGAAGGAGGGCCTAATGATGTGCCCATTACCGATTTAAGCAGAGGAATTGAAATTGATATCCGTCAATTGATAGATGATGACAATATTCCAGCGGCCTATGAATGGAAGAATGATATTGTGATGTGATTTTCAAAGTCCAACATAAGCTGGACTTCCATTTTTATGGTTTAAAAAGGTAGTTTTTCCAAATCCACATTTCCTCCGGATATGATTACACCTATTTTTTTTCCAGTAAAAAGCTTTTTGTCACGCAAAACAGCTGCTAGGGCGACAGCACTAGAGGGCTCGCAAACAATTTTCAAGCGTTCCCAAATTAGTTTCATGGATGCAACAATTTCTTGCTCTGTTACGCGAATGATTTGATCTACATGCCGTTGAATAATGGGAAAGTTTCTATCGCCCAATTGAGTTTTAAGTCCATCTGCGATAGTATTTGTGCTCGAGTTGGTTTCAATGGTTCCGCTTTGCATGGAACGGTAAGCATCGTCAACCTCAAAAGGTTCTCCTCCAATGGTTCTACAATTGTTACCAAAGAAACTTGCCGCTAGGGCATTTCCCGCAATCAATCCTCCTCCGCCAACTGGAGTGACGATATAATTTAAATCTGGCTGTACTTCCAGTAATTCCTTTCCAGCAGTTCCTTGCCCTAAAATAACATCGTCATCATTGGAGGGATGAATAAATGTCGCTCTTTCTCGCTGTTCAATTTCTTTTGTGGTGTTTTCCCTTGCCTCCAGCGTGGATTCACATTCCGTAATGATACCGCCATATCCTTTAACAGCTTCTTTTTTGACCTGGGGAGCACTGTCTGGCATCACAATGAATGCTTTTACCCCTAAACTTTGGGCGGCCAATGAAAGTGCTTGTGCAAAATTTCCGGAAGAATGTGTCACTACCCCGTTTTTTCGTTGCCCCTCTGAAAGTTGTAGGATGGCATTAGTTGCCCCTCTCATTTTAAAAGCCCCCATTCTTTGGAAATTCTCACACTTAAAAAACACTTGGGCATTTACGAATTCATTAATAAGTCTTGAAGTAAGTACTGGGGTATTATGGATAAACGGTTTTATCCGTTCATGACACTGAATAAGTTGTTGTTTGTCCATCTAAATGCATTGATGCATAAAGATAATGATGATAGAAAGATTCATCTGAATTATTCAAAAATAAACCCAATATGATAAAAAGGATGACTAGTTGGAAACCGTACTCTTATGTATTTCCATATTTTGGGATACACCCTCCATGCCTAATTCAGGTATTACCAATAATGGAATTTGCGTGTGAAAAGCTGTACGTTTAACCACAGGTTCCCGGGTCATTTTTTCCAGATAACTGTGCTGATAATTTAATAGGGCTAACAGATGGATATCGAGTTCTTCAGAAAAAATCTCCAGAGTTTGGGATACCGAATTGAGTTCAGAAACCGTATGCACATAATGTTCGGTACCATCCAAATAGCGTCTTAGCATATTAAGATTGAACTGCTGAAGTTCGGATAACGCTTTGATACCATATTGTACATGGACAATTCGTATGGTTGCCTGAAACATTTGGGCCAACTCCAATAGCGGATTCAACTCTGATGAGGTATAAAAGCGGTTAAAATCTGTTGCAAAAGCAATTTCAGATGGAGTTACGAAAGAAAAGTGCTGTGGAATGGCCAAAACGGGACATTTCTTAGTGCTTTTAATAATTCTAACCGTATTACTTCCCATAAAGACTTCATCAATTCCTGACGCGCCCTTGGTTCCGGTAACAATTAATTGAATTCCCTCAGAGTCTGCAATATCTGTAACCTCATCTACCAACAAATTAAAGGAAGAAACAGTTTCGAACTGATGTTTCGTATTCCGGTATTTACGCCTTATCCGGTCCACTGTTTTCTGTAAACCTTCCTCAGAGGAGTTTCGAACTGCATCTACGATTCGGACACCGTCAATCATTTTGGCCATAAAGCGACTGCTTGGAATAACCGGAGTATAGGTGTTAAGTAAATAAAAGGTACAGGTCTTTTTGCGAAACAGTTGCATGGCATAATCAATAGCGTTCCATGCGTTCTCTGAAAAATCGGTAGGTATTAAAATTTTTTGCATTCCATCAAAAATAAAAGATGGAATAAAATTAAGTCGATGTACGAGGGTATACTATGACAAATGTCAGCTTTTGGAATAATCAGACCTAAAACCCTTCGACCATGTCATTGAGTTTACGTTCATCTTTGATGGCAATTCTTTTGCCCGAAGTATGAATCAACCCTTTTTTCTTGAATTCGGAAATAATTCGGATGGCGGATTCCGTCGCCGTTCCTACCACATTGGATATATCCTCGCGTGAAAGCGTAAGCGCTAAAAAACCCTCATCATCCTCCCCAAAATTGTTTTTGAGATACAGAAAAGCTTCGGCAATACGTTGCTTTACCGTTTTTTGCGAAATATTGACAATAACATCATCAGCTTCCTTAAGATCATGAGCCATATGACGCAATACTTCTAAAGTAAAGTTTGGATTCTTTTGCAAGGTATGAACGATGCTTTCTTTTGGGATAAAGCAAACTTCCATATCATTTACTGCGATTGCGGATAAGTTGGTGCATTCTTCAGCGATTACCGAACGTTGACCAATTACCTCGCCTTTGGTGGCGAGCTTAACAATTTGATCTTTTCCGTTTGCACTCAGTTTTGAAAGTTTAGAAACTCCTTCGCGAACGCAATAGACCCCATTTAATTTATCACCTTCCTCAAAAAGAGGTTCGCCCTTTTTGATTTTTTTGGTGGTCTTTGTGTCGGATACCTTCTTTAACTCCTCTTTGCTCATGGCTCTAAGAGAGTTGAACTGTCTAATGATACAATTTTCACATCTGCTCTCCATAACACTTTAATTTACCTGATGTCACAAAATTAGGCCTAAAGTGTTGAACAAGAACTGATAAATGTCATGTTTTTTCATCAAAATGCACTTCAAATTTGCAACAGGTAAAGCAAATGTAGATGACAAACAAGATATGTTACCATTGTGGGGATCAATGTGGTAAGGATGGGGTTTGTTTTGATGAAAAAGAATTCTGCTGCAATGGCTGTAAGACAGTTTATGAGATATTCACTTCGAATGGACTTTCCAAGTTCTATGATTTGGAAGCAAGGGCAGGCACCACCCCAAACCATGCTCCCAAAAAATATGATTTTTTAGATAATCAGGAGATTGTAAAACAACTTGTTGAGTTTGACGAAGAGGATATTCAAGTAGTTAACTTAAGTACACCTAGCATACATTGTAGCTCTTGTATTTGGGTTTTGGAAAATTTAACCCGATTACACCCTTCCATTAAAAACTCTCAGGTCGATTTTCCGAAAAAGACTATACGGGTCACGTATGATATTACGGATTTTTCATTGAAGGCATTGGTTATGCTACTTAGTAGCATAGGGTATGAACCTTATATTTCATTGGAAGAATTCAATAAGAAAAGTCAAAAAAAGAATAGGTCGCTCATCTACAAGTTGGGTGTGGCCGGTTTTGCCTTTGGAAATGTAATGTTGCTTTCATTTCCAGAGTATTTTGAGGTACAAGAGTTTTGGTTGGATCAATATAAACAGGTGTTTAGATGGTTGATGTTCATCTTTTCGCTTCCTGTTGTGTTTTATGCCGCCCAAGATTATTTCCTGTCGGCGCTAAAGGGATTGCGTTCCAAACTTTTAAACATCGATGTGCCCATTGCATTAGGGGTATTGACCCTGTTCCTGCGAAGTACTGTTGATATCATTTTTGATTTAGGTTCCGGTTTTTTTGATAGCCTTACCGGTTTGGTGTTCTTCTTGTTACTAGGGAAGTTCTTTCAGCAAAAAACGTACTCATTTCTCTCTTTTGAAAGAGATTACAAGTCGTATTTCCCGATTGCGGTTACGCGATTGAATGCTGACGGAAAAGAAGAGAGTGTGCAGGTTTACAAAGTAAAAGTTGGAGATCGCTTGCTGATACGGAACCAGGAAATTATTCCTGTTGATTGTGTTTTGATCAAGGGCGGAGCTGAAATTGATTACAGCTTCGTGACGGGAGAATCTCAAGCCATTTTTAAGGAATCTGGAGATAAACTGTTTGCGGGAGGTAAACAACTTTCGGGTGTTCTTGAAGTTGAGGTGCTAAAGTCCGTATCACAAAGCTACCTAACGGAACTGTGGGGGAATTCAATCTTTCAGAAAGACAAAGTGTCAAATTTTCAATCACTAACTGATAGCATTGGCAAACGTTTTACCACTGCGGTTTTAAGCATTGCCATAGTGGCAAGCATATTTTGGATGTTCTATCAGCCCAGTATGGTGCTCAACGTATTTACAGCGGTTTTGATAATTGCTTGCCCTTGTGCTATCGCGTTGGCGGCTCCCTTTACATTGGGTAATATGCTTCGCATATTTGGAAAACGCGGATTTTATCTTAAAAACACCAATGTAATTGAGAGACTTGCCAAGGTCGATACGGCCATTTTTGATAAAACCGGGACGATTACCACTTCTAATAAAGATGTTGTCAATTACGAGGGAATAGAGTTAACAGATGAAGAGAAAGCTCTGCTGAAGACCACCTTGCGCGCATCCAATCACCCACTGAGCAGATCACTTTACAATATTCTAAAGACCAATGATATTGAAACTTTGCATGAATTCCAGGAACAAACCGGTTTGGGTATAGAAGGTCGAAGCAAAGAACATAGTATTAAGGTGGGTTCTGCTCGGTATATCGGTAGAGAAACTATTGCTTCCCATGCGAATACAGCAGTCTATATCAGCGCAGATGAAGATTACAAAGGACGGTTTGTATTTAAAAATAAGTATCGCGATGGTGTCAAAGAGATATTTGATGAACTTGGAAGAACGATGGACATTGGAATCCTCTCAGGAGATAATGATGGAGAAAAAAAACGGCTTCAAAAATTACTACCCGGAAAAACCAGATTACTTTTTGATCAAAAACCAAAGGACAAACTAGAATACATTGCTCGACTCCAAGAAACCAATAAAGTGTTAATGGTTGGTGATGGGTTAAATGATGCGGGCGCATTGGCGCAGAGTGATGTGGGTATAGCCATATCTGAAGATATCAATGTTTTTTCTCCTGCCTGTGATGGAATTTTGGATGCGTCAAATTTTGATAAACTGCCCATTTTTGTTCGGTTTTCCCAAAAGGCCATCACAATTATTAAAATGAGCTTCATCCTTTCACTCTGTTACAACCTTGTTGGACTATACTTTGCGGTCACAGGTCAGTTACAACCTGTTGTGGCTGCTATTTTGATGCCATTAAGTTCCATAAGTATCGTGGTGTTTACTACCCTAATGACGAATGTACTGGGCAGGAGTCTCAACCCAATTCAAAACAATGACGATGAGGAATAAGCTCGAAAAAATAAAGGAAAAAGTAGAGTCAAACATATTGGCAATAAGCATTGGAGTGGTATATGTATGGTTTGGGAGCTTAAAGTTTTTTCCGACCCTTAGCCCAGCTGAAGATTTGGCTAAAAATACTATTCATGAGCTAACCTTTGGATTCTTGCCAGATTCACTTTCCATTATGCTATTGGCAATTATGGAAGTGGGTATTGGTGCATGTCTACTTCTGAACATCTGCAAAAAGCAGGTGGTCATAGTTGCGCTATTCCATATGGCATTGACCTTCGCGCCATTGCTATTGTTTCCTGCCGAGTCTTTTCAAGAACCACCTTTGGTGCCTACCCTTTTAGGGCAATATATAGGAAAGAATTTCATCATTGTTGCTGCTCTTTTGAGTCTGATGCAAAAGCAATCTTTGACAACGATGACAATAAAAAACAAAAGCTGATATATGTCATTTTTTTCGAGAAACCATCAAAGTAGTTTTACCCCAGATTAGAATAGGTATGAGTGTTATATATGTGTTGTTGGCCATAAGTATTAGTGTCGCAATTATCTTTTTTGCAGCATTTGTCCTTTCCGTAAAGAATGGACAATATGATGACGCATATACTCCTTCGGTAAGAATGCTTTTCGAAGATGAACTTTTGACTGATACGGATGAAGACACTCTGGATAAACAAGAAATCAAACAAACTGAAAGTACAAACCAATAAATATGGAAATACAACAATTTCGCTACGATAACAAGATCGTACAAAAGTTTTTATACGCCACTATGCTATGGGGCGTTGTTGGAATGCTGGTTGGGCTCTTGTTGGCCTTTATGTTTTTGTTTCCCAACATAACGGACGGCATTTCATGGCTAAGTTTTGGACGTTTGCGTCCCCTTCACACCAATGCGGTGATTTTTGCCTTTGTTGGAAATGCAATTTTTGCGGGAGTCTACTATTCGACACAACGATTGCTTAAAACAAGGATGTTCAGCGATGGTTTAAGCAATTTTAATTTTTGGGGATGGCAACTGATCATTGTGGCTGCCGCCATTACTTTGCCTTTAGGATACACTACCTCAAAAGAGTACGCAGAATTGGAATGGCCTATAGATTTGGCCATCGCAGTGGTTTGGGTAGCTTTTGGCTGGAACCTCATTGGAACAATCCTAAAAAGAAGACAACGTCACCTGTATGTGGCCATTTGGTTTTACCTCGCCACTTTTGTGACCGTAGCTGTGCTGCATATTTTCAACAGTTTGGAATTACCGGTTTCTGCATTAAAAAGTTACTCGGTTTATGCTGGGGTTCAGGATGCTTTGGTGCAGTGGTGGTACGGACACAATGCGGTAGCCTTCTTTTTAACCACTCCGTTCCTGGGACTGATGTATTATTTTGTTCCTAAAGCAGCCAATAGACCTATCTATTCCTATCGTTTGTCCATTGTTCACTTTTGGTCATTGATATTTATCTATATCTGGGCTGGTCCCCACCATTTGTTGTATTCATCATTACCGGACTGGGCACAAAATTTAGGTGTGGCCTTTTCTGTTATGTTGATTGCACCCTCCTGGGGTGGTATGATCAATGGTTTATTGACACTTCGTGGGGTGTGGGATAAAGTACGTAGTGATGCCACATTGAAATTTATGGTGGTAGCTATCACCGGTTACGGTATGGCCACTTTTGAAGGCCCTATGTTATCCTTGAAAAATGTAAATGCCATAGCACACTTTAGCGATTGGATTATTGCACACGTGCATGTTGGGGCATTGGCTTGGAATGGCTTCCTCACATTTGGGATGATTTATTGGTTAGTGCCCAAAATGTTCAAAACAACTTTGCACTCCAAGAGTTTGGCGAACCTTCACTTCTGGATAGGAACCTTAGGAATCATTCTGTATGCCTTGCCTATGTACGTTGCTGGGTTTACCCAAGCTTTGATGTGGAAAGAGTTTAATCCAGACGGTACTTTGGTTTATGGAAACTTCTTGGAAACAGTAACCCAAATCATTCCAATGTATTGGATGAGGGCTATTGGAGGAACCATGTTCATTGTGGGTATGCTTATCATGATATACAATGTGGTTGTAACCATCAAAAAAGGAAGCAAGGTTGAAGATGAATTGGCAGAAGCTCCTGCTTTGACCAAGGTTTCAAAAAGACGTGTTGCCGGGGAAACATTTCACAACTGGTTGGAAAGAAAACCGGTACAGTTGACCATTTTGGCAACAGTAGCTATTCTGATCGGGGGGATAATTCAGATTGTACCAACAATTTTGGTGAAATCTAATATCCCAACCATCACAAGTGTAAAACCATATACACCTTTGGAGTTAGAAGGGCGTGACCTATACATTCGAGAAGGATGTGTGGGTTGTCACTCCCAAATGATAAGACCTTTTAGAAGTGAAGTTGAGCGCTACGGGGAATATGCCAAAGCGGGCGAATTTGTTTATGACCACCCATTCCTTTGGGGAAGTAAACGAACAGGCCCCGATTTACTTCGTATAGGTGGAAAATATTCAGACAATTGGCACTTAAGCCATATGTATGACCCACAAATAACTTCACCGGGTTCCATTATGCCGGCGTATCAATGGTTGGTTCAAAATGAACACGATAGAAGCGGAGTCCAAAGTAAAATGGAAGCTATGGTGAAATTGGGAGTGCCTTATACCGATGAAGATATTGAAAGTGCACCGCAATCCATGGCAAATCAGGCTGAACAGATTGAGAAGAATTTGTATGCCGACCCAGAATTCGCCAAGACTTACGAAGCGGACAAAAAGTATGCACAAGAAAACGGTGAGGATTTTGTGGAGATGCGCAATCGTGAAATCGTATCCTTAATTGCATACCTGCAACGATTGGGTACAGATATTAAGGTTCAGGAAACAGAAGAATTATTATCTCAAAACAAATAAGCCATGTTGAAATTTGTAAAAAACCATATGGAAAGTATTGAGGGTATCGCTAGTTACCCTATGATCTCACTTTTGATCTTCTTCGTGTTTTTTGTTTTGCTGTTTTGGTGGGTTTTTACTGCTTCCAAAGCACACATCAAAGAGATGGGAGAATTGCCTTTAGATAACGATCAACACAACAAACTATAAAATTATGAACACAAGAACACCATGGTGGATCCGTATTCCATTCCTATTCTTCTTGATTTTTGGATTGATGGAATACTTCATAGATTCTGGAGACAAACCGGCAATTATCGAATATCCAATCACGCAGTTGTTCCTGCTATTGGTATTGATGATTTTAATTGCTATTGAACTGATATTACATTCCATCGAAAATGTAATGTATCAAACACTTTCCGAAGAAGGAAAAGCAAAATATTTGGCTTCTAAAACCAAGAAATTGGAATGGAAATGGGCCAAAAGAGTTTATAAGAACCTGACAAAGAGTAGGTCTATTGAGCGTGAGGGCGAAATTATAATGGATCATGATTATGATGGAATACGGGAGTTGGATAACGTATTACCACCTTGGTGGGTATATCTATTTTATGGTACAATCATATTTGGTGTAGTCTATATGGTCAGGTTTCATGTTGCCGGAGATTATACCCAAGATGAAGAATATGAGCAAGAAGTTGCCGAAGCCAGATTGGCTATAGAAGAATATAAGAAGACGGCTAAGGATTTGGTAGATGCCAATACCGTCGAGTTTCTGTCCGAAGCTGCAGACCTTAGTGCAGGTGAAAAAATATTTACCACGAATTGTGTGGCTTGTCATATGGCCGATGGAGGTGGAGGTATTGGTCCCAACTTAACCGATAAATACTGGATTTTAGGTGGAGGAATCAAAAATATCTTCAGCACCGTTTCCGAAGGTGGACGTGATGGTAAAGGAATGATTGCCTGGAAGCAAAGCTTAAAACCACTGGAAATTGCGCAAGTGTCAAGTTATATTATGACCATGGAAGGTACCACGCCAGCAAATCCAAAAGCTCCTGAAGGAGATGTTTGGACCAATCCTGAAAACCAAGAAGATTCTCAGGAATAGGCATAACCATGTATTGAAGTTGTCAGGTCGAGCAATGTCACGACCTTAACTTAGAAGGAGAATAATGGAAGAAAATTTTAGGGATACCATAGGAACGATAACAGAAGAAGGCAAACGTGCGTGGATTTTTCCTAAAAAACCAAGCGGACGCTTTTTTAAGTACCGCAAATATGTGAGCTATGGACTTCTATTGTTTCTGTTTGCAGCTCCGTTTGTAAAGATCAATGGACACCAGTTTTTGCTGTTCAACGTGTTGGAGCGACGGTTTAACATCTTTGGATTCCCTTTCTGGCCACAAGACTTTCATTTGGTTGTAGTTTCCATGATAGCCGGAATAATTTTTGTTGCTCTATTTACGGTTGCCTACGGACGTATTTTTTGTGGATGGATGTGCCCCCAGACCATTTTTATGGAAATGGTTTTCCGAAGGATAGAATTTTGGATTGACGGAGATAGAGGAGCACAGATACGATTGGATAAATCGCCTTGGAACGCAAGAAAAATTCGAAAAAGACTATTGAAATGGACCATCTTTTTCATCATTTCATTTTTAATAGCTAACATTTTTCTGGCCTACTTGATTGGAAGTGATGAATTGATACAATACGTGTTCGATGGTCCAATGGCGCACTTGGAGACCATGGTTCCCTTATTGATTTTTACCGCGGTCTTTTATTTTGTCTTTGCATGGTTTCGTGAACAAGTCTGTATAATAGCCTGTCCATATGGAAGACTTCAAGGAGTTTTGTTGGATGATAAATCTATTGTTGTGGCCTACGACCACAAAAGAGGAGAAGGAGATAATGGACGTAAAAAGTTTCGTAAGAACGAAGACCGGGATGCATTGGGCAATGGCGACTGTATTGATTGTTTTCAATGTGTAAATGTCTGCCCAACCGGAATAGACATAAGAAATGGAACCCAGTTAGAATGCGTGAACTGCACTGCTTGTATCGACGAGTGCGATCACATTATGGACAGTATTAAAAAGCCACGCGGGCTGATTCGTTATGCGAGTGAAGATGAGATAAACAAGAAGTCGAAATTCAAGTTTACAGCCAGGATGAAGGGATACACCGCTGTATTATTTGTATTGACCGGTATTTTAATTGGGATGTTATTCCTAAGAAATGATGTGGAAGCAAATATTTTAAGATTGCCAGGACAATTGTATGAGCGAAAAGCGGATAATATAATTAGTAATGTATATACCTATAAGTTGGTAAATAAGACCTCAAACGAAATTGATGGTGTAAGCTTTAAGCTATTATCCCATAAGGGAACAATACGAATTGTATCAAAGGAAGAGTTCAAGGTGCCACCAGAAGAAATTTCCGAGGGAACATTATTTATTGAGATTAATAATTCAGCACTTACAAAAGATAAGGATAAATTGAAAATTGGAGTTTACAGTGGTGATAAACTTATAGAGACCACAGTGACCCAATTTTTGGCTCCTAGAAGTTATAATTAAAAAATAATAAGATGAAAATAAACTGGGGAACAGGTATAGTTATAGCATTCATCGCTTTTATAGCATTTATTCTCTATTTCGTAATTCGTATGAGCACTGATAATCATGCAAATCACGATTTGGTCACTGAGGAATACTATAAACAGGAGTTGGCCTATCAGAAAGAAATTGATGCATCCAAATCAGCAATAGAATTGGATGCGGAGCTTAAACTTGAAAAATCGGAAGAGGGGATAACCATCTTCTTTCCAGAAAAATTTGACCCTAAAAAAATCAAGGGAATAGTGTCCCTTTATAGACCGTCTAACAAGCATTTGGATGTAGACTTTCCTTTAAGTTTGTCCAAAACACATTTGCTCATACCTGACAATAGCTTGGTGGACGGTCGCTGGGACATTACTGTAAAATGGGAATACGAAGGGAACAAATTTTTGTTTAAAGAACGATTGACATATTAGAATATGTTGGCATCAGCATTCATATTAGGTTTTTTGGGAAGTCTGCATTGCTTGGGCATGTGCGGCCCCATTGCCTTTTTATTGCCGCTTGATCATAAAAACAATAGTAAAAAGTTAGGCCAGATTTTTATTTATCATTCCGGGCGACTTTTGGCCTACGGTATTATAGGAATCCTATTTGGTCTTTTAGGTAAGGGGCTCTCTTTATTTGGAATCCAACAAAAACTATCTATTGCTATTGGCATAATAATGATTCTTTTGGTAGTGCTCCCAAGTAGGTATTTTATGGGGAATAAATTATCAAAACCCATTTATACCATCCTTACCAAAATCAAATCTAGATTAGGGTCTGAGCTTAAGAAGAAAACACCGGACACGTTCCTCACAATAGGATTTTTGAATGGATTTTTACCCTGCGGTTTGGTTTACATGGCCGTTTTAGGTGCGATTGCCTACGGTAATGCGTTTGAAGGCGGACTATATATGGTTTTATTCGGTGCGGGCACTATTCCATTAATGACAGCAGTGGTATTTTCCAAAACACTATTCAATAACCCTGTAAAGACTGGATTGCGGAAATTAATTCCTGTGTTTGTGGTTCTTATTGGAGCTCTATTTATTATAAGAGGATTGGGGCTGGGAATCCCGTATGTATCTCCAAAACAAGTTTCAACAGATTCGGTATCTTCAGGCATAGAATGCCATCAGCCATAGGCGAATTCCTAGCCATAAAATAAGATAAAACATAGCAAATGAGAATTACATCATTAGAGGAAGCAGTAAGTGTGGTCAAATCCGGTGATCGGGTCTTTTTCCAAGGAGCCGCAATGACCCCAAATGAACTTATAGATGCTCTTTGTAATCGTTACAAAGAGCTGAAAAATGTTGAGGTTATCTCAATCCACACCGAAGGAGGAGCAAAATACGTTCAAGAGCCCTATAGCGATGCATTTACATTAAACTCTTGTTTTGTTGGTGGAAATGTAAGGCAAAGTGTGAATACACCGCATGCCGGATATATTCCCATATTCCTAAGTGAAATACCATGGCTTTTTAAACGAAATATTTTACCGCTGGATGTTGCTTTTATTCAAGTTTCAAGTCCAGATAAGCATGGATATTGTTCCCTTGGAGTTTCTGTCGATGTGGCACTTCCCGCAATTCGAACAGCTAAAAAAATAGTTGCACAGATAAACCCCAATGTTCCCAGGACACATGGAACAGGAATAATCCATATTGATCAAATAGAATTGGCGGCTGAGGTAAATAGGCCTATTCACGAACACGAACCGGGAGATATATCCTTGATAGAAGAAAAAATCGGTATCAATGTCGCTTCATTGATTGAAGATGGGGCAACCTTGCAAATGGGAATAGGAAATATACCCAATGCAGTATTGGCCAATTTAAACAATCATAAACGTTTAGGAATTCATACTGAAATGTTTTCTGATGGAGTATTGCCATTAATAGAAAATGGGATAATTACAGGAGAAGATAAAGTAGTCAAAAACGGAAAGATTGTTAGTTGTTTTGCTGTAGGTTCTCGAAAATTGTATGATTTCATAGATGATAATCCAATTTGCGATTTTAGAGATTCCGGCTATACGAATGATACCGCAAGAATTAGAAGAAACCCAAAGGTTACTGCCATTAACAGCGCCATTGAAATAGATTTAACGGGGCAAGTTTGTGCTGATACTATTGGGAGTTATCAATTTTCAGGTGTTGGTGGCCAAATGGATTTTATTCGAGGAGCATCACTGTCCGAAGGAGGAAAACCAATTTTTGCGATATCATCCACTACTAAAAAAGGGGTTTCGAAACTAGTTCCTTTTTTAAAGGAGGGAGCCGGAGTCACTACGACCCGGGCCCATGTGCACCATGTGGCAACTGAGTACGGAGTAGTTAACTTATATGGCAAAAACCTGCAACAACGTGCCAAAGCATTGATATCCATTGCACACCCAGACCATCAAGAAAGTTTGGAAAGAGCTGCTTTTGATAGGTTCAAGGGTTAGCGATTGGTTATATAAAAAAAGGAGGCCATTCGGCCTCCTTTTCTCAGATTGTACACAACAACCTACAACTAAACCAAAGCTAAATTTTAAAAGTTATCACAGGCGTTTGAGAATGATTGGCAATATCCTCACCAATACTTCCCATGAAAAAATGTGATAGTCCTCTTCTTCCGTGGGTTGGTATTCCTATAAGATCAGCCGCGACTGATTCACTATAGTTAAGAACCCCTTTTTCAACGGTATAATCATTATAGATTTCAACATTAAATCCTAATGTAGCTATGTTGAGGAATTTTGATATTCTGTTATAAGCATCTTCGGTACTCAAAAATTCATCTCCGGGGGTGTTGATATAGACCAAATGCAGTTCGGCTTTAAATAGTTTGGCAATCTCAACAGCCTTTTTAAGTGCTTGGACATTTTCTTCCTTAAAATCACAGGCAAAGACAAAACGTTCTACTTTGAATCGTCCATTTTCACCCTTAATAACGAGTACTGGGATATCGGAAGTTCGAACTACACGCTCGGTGTTGGAACCAATAAAAACCTCTTTGAGTCCATCTGTGCCATGAGAACCCATTACAATAAGATCGGCATTATGTTTTTCCGCCAACTCGTTCACCTCACTGAAAACTTTATAATGTTTAATGACGGGTATAACCTTTACATCCTTCATATAAGGTTTGTCCAAAAATTCAGTGAATCGTTTTTCTCCAACTTTAATGAGATGTACAACTTGCTCCTGGGATACATACCCTGTATCGCCCATGATGCTAGGAGAGAGTTCGAGCATATGAAGTACCAAGAGTTCGGCATCATGATCTTTTGCCAAATTTGCAGCTACTTTTAGTGCTTTTTCTGATTGTTCTGAAAAATCTACGGGTACGATAATACTTTTCATTGGACTTGGGTTTTAAGATTAAACGGTCATGGAAAACAACCTGGTTTCAGGTTTTTTTCGGTGTAATTTTAAATCAAAGGCCATGCTAATGTTTCGAATGAAAGGTCTTCCCTTTTTGGTAACGCTAACAGTATTGGCCTCAATAGTTACCAGGCCATCCGACTGGAGTTCAGATAAGTTTTCGATTACTTTATCAAAATCAATGGTTTCTCTCTCTTCATAGGTCAATTCAGTTTTGAATTGACACATTAGATTAAGAATGTGTGTTCTTATAATTTCATCCTCTTTTGTTAAGCAATGCCCTCTGAAAATGGGCAATACCCCATGTTCAACCAAATGTTCGTATTCTTCTAAACTTTTTACATTTTGGGCGAATCCATACCAACTGTCCCCTATGCTGGATACTCCCAACCCTAGCATTAACTTGGTTTTCGAAGGGGTATAACCCATAAAATTTCTATGCAGTGTTCCTTGTAGTAAAGCCGAATACAGACCATCGGAGGGTAAGGCAAAATGATCCATCCCTATGTCTTTGTACCCTGCCTCAGTAAGCATTTTTTTACCGAGTTCATATTGCATTTTCTTTTCGTGGGATGAGGGAAGGTTTTCTTCCTTAAAACCACGTTGCCCATTTCCTTTTAGCCACGGAACATGAGCATAGCTATAAAAAGCAATGCGGTCAGGCTTTAGGGCATTGGTCTTGGCGATAGTATGTTTTACATCTTCCAAGGTTTGAAAAGGTAATCCGTATATAATATCATGTCCAACAGAGGTATACCCGATTTCCCGTGCCCATTCAGTTACTTTTTTGACATTTTCGAAAGGTTGAATCCTGTTTATTGCCTTTTGTACGACGATGCTATAATCTTGAACACCTAGACATACCCTTTTGAATCCAACATTGAAAAGAGCTTGTAAATGTTCTTTGGTCGTATTGTTGGGATGCCCTTCAAAACTAAACTGGGCATCCGATGCTTTTTTGCTATTGCGAAGGATTCCCTCAATAAGTAATGTCAGGTTTTCTGGGGAAAAGAAGGTTGGAGTTCCTCCTCCTAAATGCAGCTCTTTTATAATTGGTTTTGCGCCCAGAAGTTCAACATATAAACTCCACTCTTTTAAAACAGTTTTGATATATGGTAATTCTAGTTCATGACGCTTGGTAATGCGCTTATGGCACCCACAAAAAGTGCACATACTCTCGCAGAAGGGGAGGTGGATATACAGGCTTATACCTTCTTCAGGACTTTCTTTATAAGCCTTGAGTACACTTGATTTCCATAATTTTCCCGAGAAGTTTTCCAAATCCCAATAGGGCACTGTGGGGTAACTGGTATAGCGAGGACCCGGGACATTATATTTTTGAACTAATTGGCACATAATTGATTTCTATAATAGTTCAAAAGTAGTTTTGCAAGCAGTCAAAAAACATGATAATTGTCAGTCTCGGGCAATCTTTCGCATGACATGTATCATATTTTAAGGCCTGAGGGCTTTGTAGTTTAGTCCATATCAAATTGGAGTCAATTCACTGATATGGGAGAGCATATTATACAAGGTAAATTTGACCTAGCCGAACGCAAAGCTTTTGTTCAACATTTAATTGATGATGTCAAAGCCCTGGAAATTATTGTGAAACAGGGATTGATAGAAAACGATATGGTTAGAATTGGGGCTGAACAAGAAATGTGTCTCGTCAATTCAGATTTTAGACCTTCGGCAATATCACTTGACCTTATTGAAAAAATTGGTGACCCCCATTTTACAACGGAATTGGCAAGCTACAACTTGGAAGCTAATCTTGACCCTTTTGAGTTGGACAAAAATTGTTTCCCCAAAGTAGAGAAACAACTCAGGGAGTTGCTGGGAAAAGCAGCATCTAAGGCGAAAAAAATGGATGCTAAGGTGGTATTGACCGGAATACTGCCTACTATAAGCAAAAATGAACTTGGGATAGATTTTATGACCCCAATCCCACGGTATTATAAAATAAATGATGTTTTGACCGCGTGGAGAGGCGATCATTTCACGCTTAAAATAAAAGGAGTTGATGAACTGTCATTACATCATGATTCGGTGCTCTTCGAGGCCTGCAATACTAGTTTTCAACTACACCTTCAGGTTGCATCCGATGATTTTGTAAAAAGCTACAATTGGGCCCAAGCAATTGCGGGGCCTGTTCTTGGTATTTCATGTAATTCACCTTTGTTGATGGGTAGAGAACTTTGGAAAGAGACACGTATTGCCCTTTTTCAGCAAAGTTTGGATACCCGAAAATGGAGTCATTTGCCTAAAGAGCAGGTTGCAAGGGTAAGTTTTGGAGAACATTGGCAAAAAAAATCCGTTGTTGAAATTTTTAAAGAAGATATCTCAACCCATCGCATTCTTTTGACCAAACCAATAAAACAAAATTCACTTTTAGTACTCGAAAATGGAGCGATTCCCAAGTTGGAGGCATTGAACCTTTTTAATGGAACAGTTTATAGATGGAATCGACCTTGCTATGGAGTTGGAAATGGCAAACCTCACTTGCGTATTGAGAATAGGTACATTCCTTCAGGGCCTTCTGTAATAGACCAAATGGCAAATTTTGCATTTTGGGTCGGTTTAATGGTCGGTAGACCTGAGAAGTATGACAGTATTTCTTCCATTATGGATTTCAGGGAAGCCAAGTTGAATTTTATGAAATCTGCCACAAATGGCAGACAGACGATACTTTCATGGCTAGGTAAACCTATGACTCTAAAAAAGTTGATTAGGGAGGAACTTTTGCCAATAGCGTATAGTGGATTAAAAAAGTATAATGTTGAGGAGAAAGACATAAATCACCTTTTGGGAATTATTGAGGCCAGAACAAAAGGAGGCACAGGAGCGGAATGGCAGGTTAGGAATTTCAGAAGACTCCGAAAACAAATGAAACCTGACACCGCCCTAGTGGAATTGACCAGTGCCATGTACAAAAATCAAAAGGATAATCTACCTGTCCACTTATGGCCAAACATTGAGAAGGTGGTAAAGGCGAATAAAACTTTTCAATGGGTAGAACAAATAATGTCAACTAAGCTAATGAAACTCTATGAAGATGATTTTGCGAATTTGGCCATATCCATAATGCAATGGAATAATATACACCATTTACCCGTAGAAAATAGCAAAGGAGAATTGGTCGGCCTTTTAACTTGGAGCCACATAGAAAAGTTGGGTAATATGCAAGACAATCATGCCAAAGTTGCTGACATTATGATCAAAAAAGTGGTGACAGTAAGGCCTAGAACCAAGATAGATGTGGCAAAAAAACTTATGAAAGACTATCAAATTGGATGTTTGCCGGTGTGTTCAGGCTCTAGTTTAGTTGGCATAATCAGCAAAGTTGATATATAATATGTCAATACTGCAAGCTTCAGTTAAAGAACCCGTTTGTGCCCAACGACTGATTGGGCATGTTATAGGTAAAGGGAAGGGACCAACACTTGTTTTCTTTGCTGGAATCCATGGAAACGAACATGCGGGAGTTTTAGCACTAAATTCTGTTTTAAAAGAACTGGAACGGGATCGCAGCCTTATAAAAGGGGAAATCTATGCCATTGCCGGAAACCTTAAGGCCCTTGCCAAAAATGTAAGATTCCAAACGGAGGATTTGAACAGGATATGGATTCCAAAAAGAATTGAGGAAATCCAATCAAAGAATGGTGAATGCGGTCCAGAGGAAGAAGAACTATTGCAGTTGAATAATTTACTGCTAAATATTTTAGCAAACGGAAAGCCGCCTTTTTACTTTATCGATTTACATACCACTTCGAGTGATACCATACCGTTTGTTGTTTTAAATGATAGTTTGCTCAACCGAAAATTTGCTTCCAACTATCCCTTGCCCATTATTCTTGGAATAGAGGAATATCTGGAAGGTGCGCTTTTAAGTTATATCAACGATATGGGATATGTTTCGTTGGGCTACGAGAGTGGTCAACATGATGATCCAAAGGCTGTCGAAAATTGCAAGAATTTTATCCGATATACACTTTGTTTAACGGAAACTGTGGATTTAAAAGAACATCAAAAACCAGTTTTGATGAACAAAAATTATCCAGCATATAATTCTTTGCCAATCTTTTATGAAATTTATTACCAGCACCTAATAGAATCAAAAAGCGAATTTAGAATGCTTCCTGGCTTTGTGAATTTTCAGCATATTCCTAAGGGAACTAGTATTGCATACTACAATGGAACTGTCAATGAAACCCTTCGTAAAAGACAAATTTTTATGCCGTTATATCAGGACCAGGGAAGCGAGGGGTTTTATTTTATCCGATCTATTCCCAAAGTGCTTCTTTGGTTTTCGAAAGGACTCAGACGATTTAAAATTGACCATCTTTTGGTACAATTGCCAGGAATTACTTGGAAATCCAAAGAGAAGGGAAACATGATGGTGAATCAAAAAATTGCCAGATTCATGGCCAAGTCATTTTTTCATTTGTTGGGTTATCGAGCTAGGCAATACGACCGTAGATATATGGTAATCAAAAGCAGGGAGATAGTATCGAAAAGGGAAGATTATGCCGAGACTAAATGGTTCAAGAATAAAAAAAGAGGCCCACACTAAAGGGCCTCTGTACCATTGCCGTTTCTATTGTATGGAGAAGTTAATAGGTATAGCATACTTTACTTTAGCGGGTTTTCCTCTTTGTATTCCAGGCTTTACTTGAGGTAAAGAGGCAATTATTCGAACGGCCTCCCGCTCTAAAAGTCTATCAGGTCCACGTTTCTGGATATTACTCACATAACCTTCGGTATTTATCTCAAATTGTAGAAAAACCTTTCCTGAAATACGCATTTCCAATGCAGCCTGTGGGTATTTGAAATTGGCAATAATATGTTGCTGTACCTTTTGGTTGAAACATTCTTTACGTTCCTCCTGGGTCTCATAAATTTCACATCCTGGAAACACAGGAACATATTCTACCATGGCAAAAGGGACCACAATATCTTCCTCGACTTCTTCAACATCCACATCGTCTACTCGGACCACCGCATCTTCAATATATAGGTCCTGGCTACTTTCCGTGCTTTCAATGACGGTTTCTTGTATATCCTCCACGTCTTCTACAATTTCTATTAAATCAGGAGCAGAAGGTGGCGGAGGCGGAGGTGTGGTTCTAACCATTTCCGTTATAGGAACATCCTCTTTTAGGTCATCAATGACTTCGATGGTATTCAAAGCCATGGATTCTTTGTCGTATGTCTTCACCTCTAACGACTGCCAAGTGACAAAAAGTACCGAGGTAAGACCAATCATAAAATAAAGACTGCTATTGCGGCCAATATCTGCGTTTGGATTCTTTTTTGGTTTCATGACTCATCTTATTTGTTAGAGATAAAGTTAGATAACACCAAGAGCAAAAAACATGATAATAATCAGCTAAATCGTTGGAATTCAGAGCTGCTTAGCTCAATAAATGATTTTAACACATAATACTATATTATAATGGGACCAAGGTGTGGATAGTTTGTTGCGACAATGTCGAAACATGACTTCCGTCATATTTTAAATCGAGGGCCAACTCTACTTTTGAACTGAAGATTTGTTCAATTTAATATTTTAGGTATGAGTAGTATAGATAAAATTTTAGTTCCATTCGATTTTTCTGAAGCTTCCATAAACGCTTTACAATATGTAGTAAATTTTGTCGGGCCCAATCGAGGGGTCGATATAAATGCACTTTATGTGTCCACAATGCCAATATCAAAATCAGAGATGGATGCGCTTAAAACTGATTTTGGAAAAATCCTTGGTTCATTTAAAAAAAAGGTAAAAAAAGCACCGGTCTTTATAAGTAAAACCGGCGAAGTAATAGAATCCATTTTATTGGCTAGGGAAGAATATTATGCCAATTTGATAATGATGGGAACTATGGGAGATCAGGTAACAGATGAAGCCATTACCAATACATCCAGACTTGTTCTGGAAGCGAATTGCCCGGTAATATCCATTCCTTTTGGCTGTGAAATAAAAGAACCCAAGGATATTGCCTTGGTAATGGGGAAAGAGGAGATTGATGACAAGAAGGTGTTAAAAACTTTATTGGATATATCCCGCACGTTTAATTCGAGAGTGCACGCACTTACCATATATAAAAAGTCCGTCTACGCTGAAGAATCTGTAGTGGAAAGCACTGAAAATCTGTTGGAGTATTATCTGGAACATTTTTATGAGGAGCACGCATTTACAAAAAACCAAGATGTGGAAGCGGGGATTTTGGACTATATCAACAAGAAAAACATTGACCTTCTGGCCATTTTACCTCGAAACCATACAAGAATGAGCACACCGTCGGAAGGACGATTGACAAAGCTTTTGACCCTACACTCAGAAATTCCGGTTTTGACCTTGGATTAATTCATCGTAACAAAAAAGTTATGCTCACATTGTTGGTAATACTAGGTATTACAATTGCACTTTTTATATGGGGCAAATTTCCGCCCGATGTTGTTGCACTAATGTCCATGTTGTCACTTTACCTTTCTGGAATATTGGATATTACCGAGACTTTGTCAGGGTTTAGCAACACCACGGTAATCATGATTGCAGCCTTGTTTATTATTGGTGAAGGTTTATCGAGGACAGGTTGGACAGCTATCGCCGGGCGCTACTTTGTAAAATGGGCTAAGAATAGTATTCCGCGTTTGTTGGTGATAGTAACTTTGGGTTCTAGTTTGTTGTCGGGATTTGTCAGCAATACTGGTACCGTAGCAGCCTTGCTGCCTGTTACGGTCACGGCAGCTTGGAGTGCTGGAACCCTACCTTCTAAATTATTGATGCCCGTTGCTTTTGGTTCCAATACCGGGGGGTTGCTTACTTTAACTGGAACACCTCCGAATATTATCGCAAGCAATGCCCTGATGGAAAACGGATTGGAAGGCTTCTCGTTCTTTGAATTTGCTCTTATTGGTCTACCATTGCTTTTGATTTCCATAATCTATTTCCGCTATGTTGGGTATCGTTTGTTGCCAAGTCATAGCACTAAGAACAAACCAATGGCCATCGACCAAGAAATGCACAAATGGATGGAAAACTATAGTATTGGAGATAACCTTTATCGACTTCGGATACGTTCCATGTCACCTTTTATAAATACCAAAGTAGGCGATTGGAACTTTGAAGAGACACACAAAGTTTCGTTGATGCGCTTAAAGCGCAGACACCCCAATCCATTGCAAAGAGTGCATGAGTTTGTGGAGATGCCCGAACACGATACCGAAATGCGATATCACGATATTATCACTATTAAAGGAGAAGTTGAGGATGTGGACAAATTCATTTTGAAATTTCATTTAGGGGTGATTCCGTTGAAACCAGAGAAAGAAAGCTTAAAAAATGAACTGATCAATCAAGAAGTTGGCATGGCCGAAATGATAATAACCCCTAAATCAGTATTTGTAGGAAAGACAGTGCCACTGGGCCATTATTTAAAGCAAACAGGAGTTCAGCTGTTGGCCGCATCACGAAACAACACACCGTTGACCGGAAAAATAAAGATCAAGGCCGGTGACGCATTTGTTATAAGAGGTCAATGGGAAAACATTGATGCCTTGACCGCTGTCTACGAGAACTTGGTGATTTCGGGAAGCCCCGAAGCACTTTCAAAAAATGTCGATGTCCTCACAGCTCGAAGCTATATTGCTTTGACAACTTTGATTCTGATGATTTTGCTTTTGGTGCTCAAGATACTGCCAGGAGCTATTGCAGCATTGATATGTGCGGGAATTATGATGCTTACAGGCTGTGTTCCCATTACCAAAGCATACAAAGGGATTAGTTGGACAAGTGTAATAATGATTGCCGCTATGATTCCAATGGGTTTGGCACTTCAAAAAACTGGAGCTGCCCAGTTGGCCGCAAACAGTTTGGTAGACGCACTAGGTAGTATTCACCCAACTGCAATGTTGGCAGGGATATTCTTGTTGACTACAACGTTTAGTCAGACCATTAATAATTCAGCTACCGCAGTGCTTATGGCTCCCATTGCCATTATGGCTTCAACAACACTTGGGGTATCCCCAAAACCATTTATGATCGCGGTGGCCGTAAGTGCTTCAACCGCATTTTTGACCCCTGTAGGAACAACCACCAATGCCATGGTACTTTCCTCAGGTGGATATCGATTTATTGATTATGTAAAGGTGGGAGGGCCATTGCTTCTCCTGTTCTTTATAACAACACTAGTATTGGTTCCTATTATATGGAGCTTTTAACCTTTTAAACTTGGATTATGAACGAAGTAGTAGAAAAAACGAAAGATTTAAGCAAATATGGCTTAAAGAATGTCGATGCATTTTGGAATCTTAGTGCTGAGGACTTACAACAGATAACCCTAAAAAAGGGTATGGGAGAAGAAACTGAAAATGGTACGCTTTCCATTAAAACAGGGAAGTTTACCGGGCGTTCCCCAAAAGACCGTTTTTTGGTAAAAGACGATTACACTAAAGACAAAGTTTGGTGGGGACGGATAAATAAGCCAATCTCGCCAGAGAATTTTGATAAACTTCAAGCCGAAGTGGTGAATTATCTAAGCGGAAAAGAAGTTTATGTAAGAGATGCTGCAGTTTGTGCCGACCCAAGTTACCGAATGAATGTTAGGACGATTACTGAATACCCTTGGTCCAATTATTTCATCAAAAACATGTTCTTAAGGCTGAATGAAGACGAACTGAAGAATTTTGAAGAAGAGTGGTTGGTACTTTGTGCTCCAGGTTATGAAGCGCCAAATCCATCCGATTATGGTATCATCGCGGGTAATTTTTCTATTCTCAATTTTACCAAGAAAATCGCATTGGTTGGTGGTTCCGCGTATACTGGAGAGATGAAAAAAGGGATTTTTTCAGCCTTGAACCTGATACTGCCAGTTGAGAAAAATGTATTGCCCATGCATTGCTCCGCTAATGTGGGGGAAGATGGAGATACTGCAATTTTCTTTGGACTTTCCGGAACCGGAAAAACAACTTTGTCCGCTGACCCAGACCGTAAACTTATTGGTGATGACGAACATGGATGGACCAAGGAAAATACCATTTTCAATTTTGAAGGAGGATGTTACGCAAAGGTTATTGACTTAACTGAAGAAAAAGAACCGGACATTTATCGTGCAATCAGACCAGGGGCCTTGCTTGAAAATATAGTATTCAAGGAAGGAGCCAAGGAGGTTGATTACTTTGATAGTGCAATTACCCAGAATACAAGGGTGAGCTATCCGATTGATCATATAGACAACATTCAAGTGCCTTCCTATGCAGCTAACCCTAAGAATATCTTTTTCTTAACCTGTGATGCCTTTGGAGTACTGCCTCCAGTTTCCAAATTGACTCCTGGTCAAGCAGCATACCATTTTATTTCAGGGTACACTGCTAAAGTAGCCGGTACGGAAGCTGGAATTAATGAGCCAGTTCCTTCTTTCTCAGCATGTTTCGGGGAACCATTTATGCCTTTGCATCCAACGGCTTATGCCGAAATGTTGAGCAAAAAAATGACCGAAGCAGGAGTAAATGTTTGGTTGATCAATACCGGATGGAGTGGTGGCCCTTATGGCGTAGGGTCAAGAATAAAATTAAAATATACTAGAGCCATGATTTCTGCTATTCTACAAGGTAAATTGGAGGAAGTAGAACTGGAAGTGCACCCAATTTTCGGATTGCATATGCCAAAATATTGTCCGGGCGTGCCTACCGAAATATTAGATCCCATGAACACATGGCTACAAAAAGGGGCGTATGTGAGCAAAGCGATACAATTGGCGCACTCATTTCATATAAATTTTGATAAGTTTGCTAGTGAAGCTTCTGAAGATATACTTGGCGGGGGGCCTCTGATTGATTCCCACCATGGTTTGGACGAGCATTTTTAATCAAAACACAAGTGGACGATAGTATTACATTCGATATCTCTGTTTTAGGAGAACCCAAATATAAATCTCCCCTACAGTTAAGCACTGTTAGGGGAGATAGTATTTTTAATTTTATAGGGGAAACCGATAGAATGGTATTTGACCTTTCTATGGAGCATTATCAACAATGTGTTTCCAATCAAGATGAACCTTTATGTCTTGAAAAAGCAGGTCCTCGTCAGCAGGTTTTTTTCGAACCCTCCGAAACCACAGCAGCAATTGTTACCTGTGGAGGGCTTTGCCCTGGAATTAACAATGTCATTCGCGGAGTGGTGATGGCACTTCATTATTTCTATGGTATAAAACGAACTTTAGGAATACCCTATGGTTATGAAGGTTTAAACCCAGCTTTCGGACATGAATTGATAGAACTGAATCCTGATAAGGTAAAAGACATTCATCAATTTGGAGGGACTTTTTTGGGTTCATCTAGAGGTGGACAAAGTGTTTCGGTCATGGTAGATACCCTTGTTGAAAATAACATAGATATTTTATTTGCAATAGGTGGAGATGGAACCTTAAAAGGAGTGGATGCCATTGGTGAGGAAATCAAGAAAAGAAATGCAAAAATAAGCGTGGTTGGAATTCCAAAGACCATTGATAACGATATCGACCTAATTGATAAATCTTTTGGTTTTGAAACTGCTTTCGATGTGGCTAGTCCCATATTAAGAGATGCCCACAACGAAGCGGCGGGAGCTTTTAATGGTATTTCCATTGTAAAATTAATGGGAAGGGATAGTGGATTTATTGCCGCGTCAGCATCATTGGCAATGCCCGTAGTGAATTTTGTATTGGTGCCCGAAATGGATTTTGAACTGGAGGGCAAAAACGGGTTTTTAGAAGCACTTAGAAAACGATTGAAGCATAAAAAACATGCTGTTATAGTAGTGGCCGAAGGAGCAGGGCAGCATTTATTTCAACAAAAAGATGTAATCAAAGATGCTTCCGGTAATGTTAAACATGCAGATATCGGTCTTTACCTAAAAGAAAAAATAAAAGAATATTTTACAGATATCCCGGTCACCATAAAATACATCGACCCGAGCTATATTGTTCGAAGTGCTCCCGCGAATTCGAGCGATAGTGTATACTGCGGAAGATTGGCTTACCATGCCGTGCATGGTGCAATGGCTGGCAAAACAAGATTTGTAGTAAGTAAGGTCAATAACAAATTTGTATACATTCCTATCTCGGAGGTGACCAAAAAGCGAAAAAAGATTGATCTCGAAAGTGATTTCTGGTTCTCGGTACTGCAAAGTTCAGGTCAACCCTTCTCTCTAAAATAGCCGACTCCTTTTTCAAACTGTGACAAATGTCATTTTTTTCCTATGCCCAAGTAGGTAATTTGGTGTAAACATAAATGCAAATTGTCATGGTAGTAAATATTCAGTATCAGAAGATGAAAGCCAGTGAGTCGTTGAACCAACTTTTACTAAAAAAACTCAATAGAGTAGGAAGTAAATATAGTTGGTTGATCAAAGCCAATGTGCTTTTTAAAATTGAAAATGATAGAACAGGGGAGGATAAGGTTTGTGAAATTGAACTAAGTGCTCCCGGGCCACGTCTTTTTGCTAAGTCCAAAACAAACAATTTTGAGAAGGCCATGGCCGAAACCGTGGACGAACTCAAAAAACAATTGGAGAAAAGACAGAGTATGTTTATAGCGCATTGACTATAGGTTACCAGTGCCTAAAACGGATTTATTTAAAACGCTTTACAATGAAAACTAAATTGATTATCGTATGTGTATTGATTTTGTCCGGTTGCTCATCCACTAGACTGGTAAGCACATGGAAAAATCCAGATATTGTTTTGTTCGATGCCTATAAAGTGCTTGTGGTTGGAATGGCTCAAGATGAAAACGTGCGGGTCGAGTTTGAAACTCGATTAAAAGAAAGATTGAACAATAAAGGAATTGAAGCGATGCGAAGTGTTGACCTTTTTGATGTACAGTTTACTTCTTCCAAGAAATCGGAGGAAGAATTGTCGGCTGTGGAAGAACAACTTCTAGATAAAGGATTCGATGCTATTTTATTTACGAAAGTGGTCGGTACAGAGAATAAAAGAACTTTTCGTGAACGTATGCGAAATTTAAACAGTATGTACACTAATTTCAGCTACGATTACCTAGACCATCAAGACATTTATTACGATTCTGGATATTATGAAACCTTCAATATTTATCAGACAGAAACTTCTTTATACTGCATTTGCGTGGATAAAGAAAGGGAATTGATATGGAGAGGAAATATAGATGTCTCCGAACCTGTGAACATGGATAAGACCATTGATGCATACATCAAACTAATTGCAGAAAAAATGCAGGAGCAAGAAGTGCTTTTTTAGATATTTTGGTTACTTGAGTATCTAAATAACATTCAAAAAATTTAATAAGATACAAATTGGGATCGCTACTAAAATGAGCACAAGTACGAATACCATAAGTCGTAAAAAGCCAACAAGCATTTTGTCGCCAAAAGAAACCTCATCAGTCATAATAGTGTAATTTCCTTCAATGTACGGAATTATTCAATTATGAATTATAAATTCCTGACGGTTATTCGATTAAAGGACAATTTTTAAGTATGTCCTGTTATAATCACGCTAAAATCTCAGGGTTTATTGATTAATTTCTTTGCCAATTCCTCTAATGAAACTCCTTTTGTTTCCGGCATTTTAAAGATGGCCCATAGGAGTTGTAATACCATCATGCCGGCAAAAAAGTAATAGATATACCATACGGTGTCCTTCATATAACCTTCTTGCCCATCAAGAAAAATTGGGGTCACCAAAGTAATCAATGCGGCAAAGACCCAATGTGTGCTTGTGCCCCAAGATTGTCCATACGCCCTAACACGATTCGGAAATATCTCGGAAATGAACACCCATATTACAGCACCTTGCCCTATGGCATGCGATGCTACAAAAAGACATATGAATAAAAGAGTAAATGATGAGGCAAGTTGTTGCTGAAAACATATGCCCACCATTATTAAACTAAATATATACCCGATGGAGCCGATAATAATCAACTGACGACGACCTAATTTATCGAGCAGTCGCACTCCGATAATGGTGAAAATCAGGTTTACAATACCTATAGCAATCGAGTTGAAGAGGGATTCTTTTCCACCCAATCCAGCTTGTTCCAATATTTCTGGAGCATAATAAAGCACGAAGTTTATGCCTGATAACTGATTGAAAAATGCAATTAAAAACCCTAGCCAAAGAATATTGGAATATTTTTTTTGGAAAAGCCCGTCATTGCTTGAGGTTTCTTCAAGGTTGGATTGGATTTCTTGGATTTGTTTTTCAGCCTCTTCCTGGGAATAAATACTTTTAAACACTTCAAGTGCTGAATCGGTATCCTTTTTTTGTGATATCAACCATCTTGGGCTATTTGGAATCCTTAAAACCATGAGCGTATAGAGTAAAGCAGGAAGTGCTTCAATTCCAAGCATCCAGCGCCAGTCGTTTGCACCATCGACTCCCTTGAGCGCCCAATTGGAAATAAATGCAACTAAAATTCCGAAAACAAGCCAAAATTGATATAATCCACCCAACTTCCCACGATTACTGCTTGTGGTAATTTCTGAGATATAAATAGGAGCTGCCACTGAAGATACCCCAACGCCAACACCTCCTACGAAACGAAAGAAGGAAAACAAGTAGGGTTCAGGAGCAAAGGCACACCCTAAGGCCGAAACAAAAAAGAGCACCCCCACCCAAAACAAGGTTTTTTTTCTGCCCAATATTTTTGTTGGAATCCCACCAAGCAAGGCCCCAAGAACAGTGCCCCATAATGCCATGCTCATAATAAATGTACCATGGAATAATGGACTTGTGTTCCAAAGTTCCTTAATGGGTAAGTTGGCCCCACTAATAACTACGGTATCAAAACCAAATAAAAAACCCGCTAAAGCAGCGGTTAGTGAAATTCTAAAAATGCGATCTTTCATGATTGGGTTGGTTTGCTAATGCAGGTAAAAGTTAGAGAAAAGTTTTGAGACGATCGAAGATTATTGCAGTAGCTCCTTTGTTGATGTCTACATATGAAGAATTTATAGCTCCGGTTTTCCGTCTAAAATCGATATCGGTTATAAATTTATCCATCAGGTCATTAAACTCTGACTGAACGGTAACCACGTGAATCCCATTTTTATCTACCAAATCTTCTGCCTCCTTGAATCCATCGAACTTGGGGCCAATAATTATGGGAACACCGAAAGTTGCAGGTTCAAGTGTATTATGGAGGCCTGTTGCAAAGCCTCCTCCAACATAGGCAAGGTCGGCGTAGCTATAAATTTTGGTCAATAACCCAATGGTATCCACAATCAACACTTCAAAATCCGCTAAGCTCTTTTCTCCCAATTCGGAGAAGCATATGGATTTTTTATGAAGGTTATTCTTTAGATCGTTGATATGTCCTTCTTTGATATTGTGCGGGGCGATGGCAAATTTCACCTCATGATCAGTAGTGTTTATATATTCCACCAATAATTTCTCACCTTCTGGCCATGTGCTGCCTCCAACAAAACAAAATCGATTGTTTTTAAAATCATCCATAAAGTCTAACATGTTGTCCTGCTCCTTAATTTTTGAAACCCTATCGAAGCGAGTATCTCCACTAATGCTGACATTGTTGTGCCCAATGGAATTGAGAAGTTTTTTAGAGTTCTCATCTTGAACAAAAAAGTGAGCGAAAGCTTTAAGGCTATTTCGCATGAAACCACCATACCACTTGAAGAAAATCTGTCTATTGGAAAAAATCGCGGATACCAATAAGATTGAAATGTTTCTTTTCTTCAGCTCATGCAAATAATTTGGCCAGATTTCGTACTTCACAAAAATGGCCATTTCCGGATTTATGGAATCCAGAAATCTTTTTGCATTGGATTTGGTGTCCATGGGTAGGTAAACCACCATATTAGCATAAGGTGTATCTTTTTTGATCTCATACCCTGAAGGTGAAAAGAAAGTAAGCACTATTTTATAAGATGGATAATGGGTTCGGAGTTTTTCTAAAATTGGAATTCCCTGTTCATATTCCCCTAAAGAGGCAACATGCATCCAAATGACCTTCTTGCCATCTGTTGACTTTGAATTTAAAATCGCTTTTGTTCGCTTTCGACCCTGTATAAAAAGGTTGATTTTCGGATTGAATAGTGCAATAAGCTGCAATACCATCCAGGATATGTGAGACAAGATGTTGTAAAGTCCTCGCAATGGAATCATTTTCCGCTAAAATACATTCTTTCGGCAATAGACGATGGTAGCTTTATTTCTTAACTTTGTTAACTCATATATTTTCCGGATGAAAAAAATTCAAATGGTTGACCTTAAAGGTCAATTTGAGGGCATAAAAGATCAGGTAAATACTTCAATTGCCGAGGTCCTCGATTCAACAGCTTTTATTAATGGTCCGCACGTTCATGCCTTTCAAAAAGAATTGGAAGACTATTTGGGAGTTAAGCATGTAATTCCATGTGCAAATGGTACTGACGCCCTTCAAATTTGCATGATGGGACTTGGGTTGAAACCAGGAGATGAGGTGATTACAGCTGACTTTACATTTGCTGCTACCGTTGAGGTGATAGGATTGTTGAATCTGACCCCAGTTTTAGTGGATGTTGAGCCAGATACCTTTAATATTGACGTAGAAGCAATTGAAAGGGCAATTACACCAAAAACAAAAGCCATTGTTCCAGTGCATTTATTCGGGCAATGTGCGAATATGGATGCGATTATGGAACTTGCCGAAAAGCATAGCCTTTATGTAATTGAGGATAATGCACAGGCTATTGGGGCAACCCATACTTTTCAAAATGGAAAAAAACAAAAAGCGGGTACCATAGGGCATATGGCATCCACCTCTTTTTTCCCGTCAAAGAATTTAGGCTGTTATGGAGATGGAGGGGCAATTTTTACGAATGACGATGATTTGGCTCATATCATTCGAGGAATGGTAAACCATGGAATGTATAAAAGGTATCACCACGATGTAGTGGGCGTGAATTCTCGTTTAGACTCTATACAGGCTGCAGTTTTGAGAGCAAAGCTTCCTAATTTGGATAGCTATAACAAAAAACGAAGGGAAGCGGCCAGAAAGTACTCAAGAGCATTTGAAGGGCAACCCAATATTGTTCCTCCTAAAATGACAAATTGTGGTAATGAAATTTGTGAGTCTTGTGACTGTCACGTATTCCATCAGTATACACTTCGAATTTTGAACGAAAAAAGAGACAGTTTAGCGCAACATTTAAACGATAATGGCGTTCCTTGTGGTGTGTATTATCCAATTCCACTGCACCTGCAAAAGGCTTATGTAGATGATCGCTACAAAGAAGCAGACTTTCCAGTGACCAATCAATTGGTCAAGGAAGTGATTTCGCTTCCAATGCATACAGAGTTGGACGATGAACAAATAGAATTTATTACCAGCCTGGTCATAGACTTTGTAAATAGTTAACCATGAAAATACTAGTAACCGGAGGATTGGGATTTATAGGCTCCCATACCGTTGTTGAGCTTCAAAATGAAGGTTTTGAAGTTGTTGTTGTCGATAATCTATCAAATTCTTCGGAAGATGTTATTGATGGAATAGTAGCAATAACTGGAAAAAAACCCATTTTTGAGCAGTTTGATCTTCGTGAAAAATCCAAAGTTCAGGACTTCTTCTCTCGACATAATGATATTGAAGGAGTGATTCACTTTGCGGCTTCAAAAGCCGTCGGTGAGAGCGTGGCAGAACCCTTATTGTATTACGAAAATAATCTTGGGGTATTGGTGTATATGCTCCAAGAACTTACCAAGAAAACTAATGGCAAGTTTATATTTAGCTCCTCCTGTACGGTATATGGGCAGGCAGATGAACTGCCAATTACTGAGGACGCCCCTGTTAAACCTGCGGAATCTCCGTATGGCAATACGAAACAAGTAGGGGAGGAAATCATTAGGGATACCTGTAATGTGAATCCAAATTTGTCGGCAATTGCGTTGCGTTATTTCAATCCTGTAGGTGCGCATCCAACAGTTGAAATTGGGGAATTGCCAATTGGAGTGCCTCAGAACCTGGTACCCTTTATTACACAAACAGGTGTTGGGTTAAGAGAACAACTTTCTGTATTTGGAGATGATTATCCAACGGAAGATGGTACATGCATTCGCGATTATATCCACGTCGTCGATGTAGCCAAGGCACATGTGGTTGCATTACAACGCTTACTGAATCAAAAAAATGACTCCAATTATGAAGTCTTCAATTTGGGAACCGGAAAAGGAAGTTCCGTATTGGAAGTAATTCAGAGTTTTGAAAGGGCGTCAGGAGGTAAGTTAAATTATAAAATTGTCGATAGAAGACCTGGCGATGTGGTTCAAGCTTATGCCGATACACAGAAAGCAAATAATGTCTTGGGATGGAAAGCACATTCCACTTTGGATGATTCCATGAAATCTGCATGGGATTGGGAACAAAAAATCCGCAAATAGAAAACGAATCAAGGCCCATCTAAAAGATGGGTTTTTTTATTGTCTACAGCTTGGTATTGACTTCATGGTTATCACAAAATGTATGCTTACATTTAGAACTGTAAATAGCTAACTCGAATAATATGAATAACTGAATGCGAAGGAATTTTCTTTTCGCTACGGTAAACTGTAAAACTCAAACAGATGAAAAACTTTCTTTTAATTTCAATTTCATTATGCTGTTCCGTGATATTTGCTCAGGATACATATTTGCATTGTGGCAATATCGTAGATGTAAATTCTGGAAAAGTACTCGCTGAAAAAACCATTGTTGTTTCCGGAAAAACCATAAAATCCATTCAAAATGGATATCAAGTAGGAAAGACGGATGATATTATTGTAGACTTGAAGGACAAGACGGTACTCCCTGGTTTTATTGATATGCATGTGCATATTGAAGGAGAGTCAAGCCCAACTCGTTACCTAGATCGTTTCACTAAAAACGAAGCTGATGTGGCTTTTCAGTCCACAGTGTATGCAAAACGAACGTTAATGGCCGGCTTTACTACGGTAAGGGATTTAGGCGGAAGCGGTGTGAATATCGCACTTAGAAAAGCCATTGCCAGAGGGAGTATAGTAGGTCCGAGAATTTTTACCGCAGGGAAAGCCATAGGTACAACTGGTGGACATGCCGACCCAACCAATGGAATGAAAAAGTCCTTTATGGGTGATCCGGGACCAAAAGAAGGAGTGGTTAATTCTCCAGAAGATGCTCGAAAAGCAGTTCGACAGCGCTATAAAGATGGGGCTGATGTTATTAAAATAACAGCTACTGGTGGAGTTTTGAGTGTAGCCAAAAGCGGACAGAATCCTCAATTTACAGTCGAAGAAATCGAAGCTATTGTTGAAACAGCAAAAGATTACGGAATGCTAACAGCTGCTCATGCACATGGTGATGAAGGTATGCAAAGAGCTATTAAAGCAGGTATAAAAACAATAGAACATGGTACATTGATGAAAGAGCCAACCATGGATTTAATGGTAAAGCACAACACTTATCTTGTGCCAACTATCTCTGCAGGCAAAGCAGCCGCCCAAATGGCAGAAATCCCAGGCTTTTTACCTCCTGTTGTAGCAAAGAAGGCTAAGGAAATAGGTCCGGTAAGTGAGAAAACCTTCAAAAAGGCCTATGAAAAAGGAGTGCCTATTGCTTTTGGTACTGATGCTGGTGTATCACCCCATGGTGATAACGGAAAAGAATTTACCTATATGCATGAAGCGGGTATGCCAGTGATTGATGCGTTGCGTTCCGCTACAATAACCAACGCAGAACTCTTAGGTATGAAAAATGAATTAGGGCAATTAAAAACAGGTTTTATCGCGGATATTGTTGCTGTTGATGAAAACCCGATGAGTAATGTTAAGACCTTGGAAAGTGTAAATTTTGTTATGAAAGAAGGAAAAATTTATAAGTCAGAGTAAGTCTTATTCCAGAAATTGGACGTAGGTAAAAAGATGGAAGCCAATTTCAATTCAAGCCTTGAAATACTGCAGTCAGCACAACAAAGAGCGTTGTATGATAAACTGCTGCAACAAACTGCCAAAGATTTTGTGCTGGCCAATGTCGATGTAAAAATTCCTGAAGATTTAGAACCCAAACAACTTAGGGATATTGTTCGTGAGAAAATATATTTCCTGTTGTTGGAGAAGTTTTCAGAATATTTGAATCTGCTGTACGTGGTTGACATTCCCGAGAGCGAAATTAAAAAACTAAATACGTTGGATGCTGCAGACGCCTCAGTGGAAGTTTGTTTTTTAATCTTAAAAAGAGAGTGGCAAAAGGTTTGGTTTAAACATAAATATAACTCCTAGGTCGATTTTGTCAAATATGGCCAAGTTTGTTGACCTAACTATAGTATTTGTTGTATTTTTGGTTAAATTTTTGGATAGGTTTTAGCTAAAAACTGTCAATGGATAAATATTCATTTTTAAATGCTGCGCATACATCATTTTTTGCGGAGTTATACGATAAATACCTTACTAGTCCCGATAGCCTTGAGCCCAGTTGGAGGGCTTTTTTTCAAGGATTCGATTTTGGTCTTGAAAGCTCATTGGATGAACTTGATATAGCTGGGGCGAATGGAACTTTGGCTTTGTCCAATGGCCAAAAGGTGGAAATTCCACAATCCCTTCAGAAGGAGTTTCAGGTTATAAAACTGATAGATAGTTATCGAACCCGAGGACATTTGTTTACCCAAACAAACCCAGTTCGTGAACGGAGAAAGTATGAGCCTTCATTGGCTTTATCCAATTTTGGACTTTCCGATGCAGACTTAGATACGGTATTTGATGCGGGAAAAGTAATTGGAAAAGGACCAAGTTCCCTAAAAGAAATAATCGCTCACTTAGAACGAATTTATTGCGATGCCATCGGTGTGGAGTACATGTACATTCGTACACCGGAGCGTATACAGTGGATTCAGGATTGGTTGAATGTGAATGACAACCATCCAAACTTTACGTCCGAAGAAAAAAAGAATATCCTTAGAAAGCTTAACGAAGCAGTTTCTTTCGAAGGTTTCTTGCATACGAAATACGTAGGTCAAAAACGCTTTTCACTTGAAGGTGGAGAATCTTTGATTCCTGCCTTGGATGTAATTATTGAAAAAGCTGCGGATGCTGGTGTCAAACAATTTGTAATGGGAATGGCACACCGTGGACGCTTGAATGTGCTTACCAATATCTTTGGAAAATCTCCTAAAGATATTTTCAGTGAGTTCGATGGAAAAGATTATGAAGAGACGATTTTTGACGGTGATGTAAAGTATCACTTGGGCTGGACATCCAGAAGAGAAACTGATTCAGGGAAAGTGGTCAATATGAACATTGCACCTAATCCCTCGCATTTGGAGACCGTAAATGGTATTGTTGAAGGCATTGCCAGAGCAAAACAAGACCGTCACCACCAAGAAAATGTTTCCGAAGTACTTCCTATTTTGGTGCATGGAGATGCGGCCTTTGCCGGACAGGGAATTGTGTACGAAATTATTCAAATGGCTCGTTTGGATGGTTACCATACGGGTGGTACCATTCATATAGTAGTAAATAATCAAATAGGATTTACCACCAATTATTTGGATGCCCGATCATCTACC
Source organism: Flagellimonas rhodophyticola (assembly GCF_049332665.1). Lineage (NCBI taxonomy): Bacteria > Pseudomonadati > Bacteroidota > Flavobacteriia > Flavobacteriales > Flavobacteriaceae > Flagellimonas > Flagellimonas rhodophyticola. Next base: position 1,350,254 of record NZ_CP186326.1, read on the forward strand.
TACTGCACCGATGTAGGCAAGGTAACCTTATCTCCCGTACTCCACGTAAATGCAGATGATGCTGAGGCTGTTGTGCATGCGGCAACATTTGCTTTGGAATATCGAATGCGGTACAGAAGAGATGTCTTTTTGGATTTATTGGGATATCGAAAGTACGGTCATAATGAGGGTGATGAACCAAAATTCACCCAACCGTTACTATACAAATCCATATCTAAACATAAGAATCCTAGAGATATTTATGCAGAAAGATTGATTGCAGAGGGTGTAATCGATAAGGATTATGTCAAAGGCCTTGAAGCAGAGTATAAGAAAAACCTTGAGGAGAATCTATTGGATTCACGTAAAGTAGAAAAGACGGTAATCACCCCATTTATGCAAGATGAATGGGAAGGATTTGGACAGGTTGTTGAAGATGCCATGTTAGGTGAAATTAAAACGGCCTATCCACAAAAAAAGCTAGATGCCATTGCCAAGAGTATTACCGCCCTTCCTGAAGGGAAGAAATTCTTGCGGAAGTTGGAGCGTTTAGTTGGTGCTAGGAATAAAATGTATTTTGAAGATAACCAACTCGATTGGGCCATGGGAGAATTGTTGGCCTATGGTTCTCTGATTGAAGAAGGTTATGATGTTCGAATGACGGGACAAGATGTGGAACGAGGAACATTCTCACACCGACATGCTGTGATCAAAACAGAAATGCATGAAGAGGAAGTAACCCTGCTTAATGAATTGGGTGCCAATCAAAATGGGAAATTCCATATCTATAATTCATTGCTTTCTGAATATGCAGTGATGGGCTTTGATTATGGTTATGCCATGGCAAGTCCAAAAACGTTGACGATATGGGAAGCGCAATTTGGAGATTTCAGTAATGGCGCTCAAATTGTAATAGATCAATACCTATCCTCTGCAGAGGACAAGTGGAAATTACAAAATGGATTGGTGCTCTTACTTCCGCATGGATATGAAGGACAGGGAGCTGAACATTCCTCAGCACGTATGGAACGGTACCTTCAATTATGTGCAAAAGATAATATGTATGTCGCTGATGTGACCACTCCGGCTAACATGTTCCATTTGTTGCGCAGACAAATGAAGGCAGGGTTTAGAAAACCATTGGTGGTTTTCACACCGAAGAGTTTGCTGAGACACCCAAAAGTGTTATCAACAAAAGAAGAAATGGCCAAGGGAAGTTTCCAAATGGTTATTGATGATGCAGAGGCTACAGCAAACAAGGTAAAAACCCTGGTTTTCTGTACTGGTAAGTTCTATTATGATTTGTTGGACAAAAAAGAAAAACTGAAGCGAGATGATGTTGCCTTGGTTCGATTGGAACAATTGTTTCCATTACCTGCCAAAGAAATACGAAGCATCATCAAGAAATATAAAAATGCCGATGATATTGTCTGGGCGCAAGAAGAACCCAGAAACATGGGGGCTTGGGGTCATTTGTTAATGCATTTGGACGAAGCAAAACAGTTTAGGGTAGCATCCAGAAGGTTTTATGGTGCACCGGCAGCTGGTAGCGCAGTTCGCTCGCAAAGAAGGCATGCCCAAGTTTTAGAATATGTCTTTGATAAGAGCAAGGACAACATGGTAAGAAGATAAATTACAAAAGTGTAAAACTAGAATACAATGGTTTTAGAAATGAAAGTCCCTTCACCAGGGGAATCGATTACTGAGGTGGAAATTGCAGAATGGTTGGTGCAAGATGGGGATTACGTAGAGAAAGACCAGGCAATTGCCGAGGTAGATTCGGATAAGGCAACTTTAGAGCTTCCTGCGGAGGAAAGTGGAATTATTACGCTGAAAGCAGAAGAAGGCGATGCTGTTGCCGTTGGTGAGGTTGTTTGTTTGATCGACACTAGTGCGGTCAAACCCGAAGGAGGTGCCGCACCTGCAGTAGAGGCTAAAGAAACTAAAGAAGAGCCTGTTAAGGCTGAAACTCCTAAGCCAGTAGAAACTAAAAAGGAAACATACGCTTCAGGAACACCATCTCCTGCTGCCAAAAAGATTTTAGATGAAAAGGGAATCGATGCTGATTCTGTATCTGGATCCGGCAGAGATGGGCGCATTACCAAAGAAGATGCGGTAAAAGCAGTTCCGTCCATGGGTACTCCCACCGGAGGGAAAAGAGGAGAATCCCGTTCCAAACTTTCTATGCTTAGAAGAAAAGTGGCGGAGCGATTGGTTGCTGCCAAGAACGAAACTGCGATGTTGACCACTTTCAACGAAGTGGACATGTCTCCAATTTTCGCTTTGCGTAAACAATACAAAGAAACTTTCAAAGAAAAGCATGGTGTAAGTCTAGGTTTTATGTCCTTTTTCACCAAAGCGGTTGTTAGAGCGTTGGAAATGTATCCTGCAGTAAATTCAATGATTGACGGGAAGGAAATGTTATCCTATGATTTCTGTGATATCAGCATAGCTGTTTCCGGCCCTAAAGGATTGATGGTTCCGGTTATTAGGAATGCGGAAAATCTTACTTTTAGAGGGGTTGAAGCCGAAGTAAAACGTTTAGCGATTCGTGCTAGGGAAGGTGAGATTACCGTTGATGAAATGACTGGAGGTACCTTTACCATTACCAACGGAGGTGTATTTGGCTCCATGTTGTCCACTCCGATTATAAATCCACCGCAAAGTGCGATTTTAGGTATGCATAATATTGTAGAGCGTCCTATTGCCAAAGATGGTCAAGTAGTGATTGCACCTATTATGTACGTAGCACTTTCTTACGATCATAGAATTATCGATGGAAAAGAATCCGTAGGATTTTTGGTTGCTGTAAAAGAAGCCCTTGAAAGTCCAGAAGAATTATTGATGGATGGCAATGTGAAAAAAGCATTGGAGCTTTAAAAACCAAACTTCTTGAATTATAATGGCCTTTACTTTTTTAAGTAAAGGCTTTTTTTCTCGTAGTCAATAACAGCTTTTCCTTTTTTGAACACATCCGCTCCGATAATACCATCCACAGGAAGTGAATTATGGGAGGTCAGAGCTTGATTTACATGGACCAAATCAAAAAGCACAATTTTTTGCTTCTTCTTTTTCCAGGCTCCAATCTGGATTTTGTTTTTGGAAGAGACCAAGGTTTCCATTTCTGTTGCTCCGGCCCCAGCGGCCTTGATTTCCGAAACCTCCGAAATCATTTTAAAAAAGTCAATTTTGTCCATTCCAACACAGGTATTGGAAGCACCGGTGTCTAGTATAAATCGCCCAGAAATTCCATTGATCTTTGCAGTTAGCTCGAAATGATTGGTTTCTGTAAGTACCAAAGGAATGCTAATGTAACTTTTGGAGGATAAATACTTTTTGAGGGATTTCATCAACTATTTTTCCTAAAGATAAACCTATTTTTGTGTTGACATGGAGTTTGAAATGAGGAAACAAATATTACTGTTTACAGCAATTATATTTCTAGAAGGTTGTGGGACATCCAAACTTTCGGAAAAGGAAGTGATCGGGTTGGCAGAAAAATATGTGTTCGAAAATGGCTATACTGACCAAGAAATCCGAATGGATTCAGATATGATACAGTTAGACATTACCGAAAGAATAGTAAGCAAAGAAACGGCAATTGAGTTAAGGAAAAACACATTAGAGCCTAAAGCGACCTTCTATTCAAAAGGTTTGCGAAGATGGACGGTTGGGTTTAGGACCACTAGGGATTCAACGCGATTTAGGATTTTAAGGGTTTATAGGAATGGAAAGAAAATCCTAATGGAACATCAGGATATGAAACCACGATATGATTTATAAATTCATTGGCTATTTTATATGATAATTACAGATACACATACCCATTTGTACAGTGAGGCCTTTGACGAAGACCGCGACGCGGTGATCCAAAAAGCATTGGATTCAGGGGTGCAACGTTTCTTTATTCCGGCGATTGATTCCACCTATACAGATGCCATGTTGGATCTGGAATCAAAATATCCGGAGAATGTATTCCTAATGATGGGATTGCATCCAACGCACGTAAAGGAAAACTACAAAGAAGAATTGTCTCATGTGGACCAGTTGTTTTCGGAAAGAAATTTTTACGCAGTCGGTGAAATTGGTATCGATCTTTATTGGGACAAAACATTTTTAAGACAACAGCAGGATGCTTTTGTATATCAGATTCAATTGGCGAAGAAGCATAAGCTTCCCATTGTTATCCATAGCCGCGACTCTTTTAATGAGATTTTTGAGATTTTGGAGCAGGAAAAAGGTGATGATCTCCACGGAATCTTTCATTGTTTCACTGGAACGCAGGAGCAGGCTCATCAAGCAATAGGTTACAATATGAAATTGGGAATTGGTGGAGTTGCTACATTCAAGAATGGCAAAATCGACCAATTTCTAAATGAAATAGATTTAAAACATATTGTACTTGAGACCGACTCTCCCTATCTGGCACCGGTTCCATTTCGGGGCAAACGAAACGAGAGTTCCTATATCGTAAAGGTATTGGAAAAGCTATCCTCGATTTATGGACTGTCAATTGAAGAAATAGCGGCAATAACCACAGAGAATTCCAAACAAGTTTTTGGTATATAGATATGAAAGAAAAGACCAACATATTACTCATCTATACCGGTGGAACCATTGGTATGGTAAAGGATTACGAAACCGGGGCGTTAAAAGCTTTCAATTTCAAGGAGTTGATATCAAACTTGCCCGAATTGAACCAACTTGATTGCAAACTAAAAGGAATCTCTTTTGAAGAGCCTATTGATTCTTCAAACATGAATCCAAAGTATTGGGTCACTATTGCCACTATCATTGAGGAAAATTACGATAATTGTGATGGGTTTGTGGTGCTTCATGGTAGTGATACCATGAGCTATTCAGCTTCGGCGTTGAGTTTCATGTTGGAAAATCTGGATAAACCCGTGATCTTTACCGGATCACAATTGCCGATTGGTGATTTGAGAACTGACGCGAAAGAAAACCTGATTACCTCCATTCAAATCGCCGCCCTGCAAGAAAAGGGTAAACCCGTTGTACAAGAAGTTGGATTGTATTTTGAATATAAGCTCTACCGGGCAAACAGGACTACAAAAATCAATGCGGAACATTTTGAAGCGTTTGCATCTCTAAACCATCCACCATTGGTGGAGTCTGGAGTACATTTGAATGTGCACCATTCCAATCTTTTTAAAAGATCAGATCAAAACAAACAGTTGAAGGTCCATAAAATTATGGATGACAATATAACTGTGCTAAAACTATTTCCTGGATTGAATAAAGCCGTATTAAGATCAATTTTGGGAATACCTGGTCTAAAAGCGTTGATTCTTGAAACCTATGGTGCGGGTAATGCCCCAACGGACCAATGGTTTTTGGCGGAATTAAAAAAGGCCGCTTCAGAAGGGTTACATATTATTAATGTTACCCAGTGTTCAGGTGGTGGTGTTGCCATGGGTCATTATGAAACAAGCGAGAAGTTAAGAGAGATGCAATTGGTTAACGGAAAGGACATTACGACCGAGGCGGCTATAACAAAAGCTATGTACTTATTGGGCAGTAAAATTTCTGATGATCTCTTCAAGACAATTTTTGAGACCTCACTTCGTGGCGAAATGCACTAAAATTAACTGCTGAAATTTTATTAACTAATTATTTTTTTGTTTATTGCTCGGCCTAACTATAACAATAGAGAGGTGGCCGAGTGGTCGAAGGCGCACGCCTGGAAAGTGTGTATACACCAAAAGTGTATCGAGGGTTCGAATCCCTTCCTCTCTGCTAGGTATTTTAATTTTTCAATTATAAAATTTTTATATCTTTAACATTATTAACTAACTAAATTTAAGTTTGAAAGAAATGAAAAAAATATCCTTTACTCTGGCTGCTGCCGGAATGTTTGTTTTGGGAACTACAAATGCATCAGCGGCTATACTACAAGACGAAGCTGCGGCTGAAGCCAGCAAAGGTTTCACTCAAGTATTAAAAGAACAGTTCATTCAAGGTGGACCAGCCTTCATGGGAATTGTACTATTATGTTTAATCTTGGGATTGGCAGTTGCAATTGAAAGAATTATTTATTTGAATCTTGCTAGCACAAATTCAGCTAAGCTTAAGCAACAAGTAGAAGATGCATTGGCATCTGGTGGTGTTGAAGCGGCCAAAGAAGTGTGCAGAAACACAAAAGGACCTGTTGCATCTATTTTCTACCAAGGATTGGATAGAGCAGGTGAAGGATTGGAATCAGCTGAGAAAGCTGTTGTTGCCTATGGAGGTGTACAAATGGGACAGTTAGAAAAGAATGTATCTTGGTTGTCTCTATTTATCGCTATTGCCCCGATGCTTGGGTTCATGGGTACAGTAATCGGTATGATCGCGGCCTTCCAGAAAATTGCTGCAGTAGGTAACTTGAGTGCCTCTTTGATTGCAGGTGATATCCAGGTGGCATTATTGACAACTGTATTTGGTTTGATTACAGCGATTATCCTTCAGATTTTTTACAACTATATCATTGCAAAAATCGATAGCATCGTAAATGACATGGAAGACTCCTCCATATCCTTAATAGATATGTTGGCTGCTCACAAGAAATAATTGCGAAACTAAAAACTATCGAGAATCATGAATAAAATAATTAAAATAGTACTTATTGTCATCGGACTGGTAGCTACTGCCTTGTGGTTTGGTATGCCATCGAGTGATGATCCAGATGCGATAAACAGTGGTTCTATGAACTTTATGTTCATTATCATGTATCTTCTGTTGGCTATTGCCGTTGTCGCAACAGTATTTTTTGGACTTAAAAAATTGCTTTCCACTCCGGGTAGTCTTAAAAAGGCTTTATTCGCTATAGGTGGTTTGGCAATCGTAGTTGCTATTTCTTACGGACTTTCTTCTGGAGATGAGGCAAAAGCTGTAGCCGACGCAATGGCTGATAAAGGAGCAACTGAAAGCACAGTGAAGAATATAGGGATGGGATTGAATGTTTTCTTTATCCTAACAGCTGCCGCAGTTGCACTTATGGTATTGCCAGGTTTGAAAAAAATGTTTGTTAAGTAAAAAACTAAAGTTATGCCAAGAAGAAAAGGAGCACCAGAAGTTAATGCTGGTTCCATGGCAGACATAGCTTTCCTACTACTTATCTTTTTCTTGGTTACTACAACCATTGAAACTGATGCAGGACTGGATCGTATGTTGCCTCCTATGGAGCCGCCAGAGGAAGATGTGGTAATTAAGCAAAAGAACATTTTTACGGTAAACATCAATAAAAATGGACAATTGTTGGTGGAGGATGAGTTGATGCAGCTTACTGGTTTAAGAGATGCAGCTATTGCATTTCTTGAAAACGGAGCTGATGGTACTTGTAATTACTGTAAGGGCAGAAAAGATCCTGCCTCGTCAGATAACCCTACTAAGGCTATTATCTCTTTAAAGAATGACCGCGAAACCAAGTACAGTACTTATATTACAGTGCAGAATGAATTGGTTGGAGCTTACAATGATTTGAGAGATAGAGAATCACAACGAATCTTTGGTCGTGATTTTACGGATATGGAAGCAGAATATTTGAATCCGGAAACCGCATCAAGTGTTAGGGATGACCTTAAAGACAAAGTAAAGCGAATTCAAGATATGTTTCCTCAGAAGTTATCGGAAGCAGAAACAACAAGTAACTAAAGTAAATAACGTATGGCAAAGTTTGCAAAAAAGAAGGATGGCGATTTGCCTGCGGTTTCAACCGCATCGTTGCCAGATATCGTATTCATGTTACTGTTCTTTTTCATGACGGTAACTACTATGAAAGATAGTTCTTTGTTGGTTGAGAATACGCTTCCAAACGCAACTGAAATTAAGAAGTTGGAGAAAAAGGACCGTGTAATCTATATTTATGTAGGTAAGCCTACACAAGAATATGCAAAAGTTTTTGGTACTGAACCAAAGATTCAATTGAATGATAAGTTTGCAAGTGTAGATGAGGTCGGTTCTTATATTTTGGCAGAGCGTGCTAAAAAACCACAGGAAATACAAAATGTTTTAACTACTGCTTTAAAGGTAGATAAAGAAGCCAATATGGGTCTTATCGCCGATATCAAACAACAATTGAGAGAGGTAAATGCTCTAAAGGTCAACTATACGACCTATGATGGAGATGCTTTCAACAATTTGCAGTAGACAATTACTTAGATTTAGTGAAAAACGCTCCAAGTATACTTGGAGCGTTTTTTTATGCCATAAAATGTAGGCCTGTTTGGAATAATTGTTGTGATATATAAGTATCCCATTTGGGATAAAATCGAATCATTAATCCAACAAAACAATGTATTATGGCTAGAAATAATGAGATTCCAGAAGTGAATGCTGGATCAATGGCTGATATTGCCTTTCTACTGTTGATTTTCTTTCTGGTAACCACCACCATCCAGACCGATGTCGGCATTGACCGAAAATTACCACCGAAGGATACAACCCCTCCCATTAAGATACCCGAAAAAAATATTTTTAGGGTAAGCCTTAACAAAAACGACAAACTCCTCATAGAAGGAGATATTTTGTCCATTGAAGAATTAAGAACAAGAACCATTAATTTCTTGGACAATGGTGGAAGCGCTCCAGGCGATGCTAAGTATTGTGATTATTGCAAGGGTGAACACAATGCAAAATCCTCGGATAGCCCACAGGAGGCGATAATTGCCTTTAATAGTGACCGAGCAGCAAGCTATGGGATGTATGTAAGAGTGCAAAACGAGCTTACTGCTGCATATACAGAACTTAGAAACCGTGAAGCCAAAAGACTATTTAATATGGGTTTTGAGGATATGGAAAGGAGATATTTTGATGCTAAAACATCGGCAAAAGTGAAGGAAAAACTGAAAGCAGAAATAACCCAGATACGAAACATGTATCCGATGAAGTTATCCGAAGCAGAAACCAAATTTAACTTGTAAACGTATTCGTAATGAAAATTTCAAAGAAAACTACAAATAGACTCCCCGCAGTTTCGACGGCATCCTTACCTGATATTGTATTCATGCTATTGTTCTTTTTTATGACAGTAACAACAATCAATGACAATACATTGTTAGTAGACAATGATCTTCCTACAGCCGATCAGGTTAAGGAATTAACCAAAAAAGATAGGATAATAGAAATTTTTATCGGTAAGCCTGCCCCTCATCTTATGGGTGTTTTAGGAACTGAACCTAAAATACAGCTGGACGACAGATTGGCCCAGATTAATGAAGTAGGTCCGTATGTCCTTTCTGAATTGGATAAAAAACCGGATGCAATCAGAAATTTAGTGACGGTATCATTAAAAGTGGACAAAAATGTCAATGTTGGGATTGTTTCGGATATCAAACGGGAACTCAGGAAAGTGAATTTACTTAAGGTAAACTACACTACATATGAGGGTGTCACAAAAGGAATTTCACAATAACTCTGCAGGGTAGGTAAAAAAACAATCCAAATGTGTAATTTGGATTGTTTTTAGTATCAACGTATTTCCGCATGAAGCATTATTGCGTTTTAACCATTGTCCTGTTCTTTTATTTAGGTCATTCCCAAGATAATGCCGCCCAAAAACAGTACGGGGCTAAATATCTGGAAGATCAATTTTACATTGGTCTTGGTTTCAATCTGTTATTGGACAAACCAACCGATGTGGCGCAAACTAGCTTGTCCTATAATCTGCAAACAGGGTTTATAAAGGATATCCCCCTTAATGTTCAACGCAATTTTGGAATTGGGTTAGGAGTTGGTTATGCCACTAATTCATACTACAGTAACATAGTCGCGGTACAAGAAAACAACACCATTACATATCAGGTTGGAGGGGTGGATGGTTTCAGGAGGAGTAAGTTTGAAACACATGCCGTTGAAGTGCCTTTTGAGTTTCGATGGCGGACTTCCAATGCAAGCGATTATAAATTTTGGCGAATATACACCGGAGCAAAACTGGGTTATGTCTTCTCAGGAAAATCCAGATTGGTGACCGATGATGATAAAACAAGCTTTACGAATGATAATATAGAAAAACTACAGTATGGATTAACACTTAGCTTTGGATATAATACTTGGAATATACACGCCTACTACAGTTTAAATCCACTCCTGAAAGATGGAATCATGGTCAATGGAGGAGAGGTTATTGACCTGCGTGTACTTCGAATAGGGGTTATTTTCTATATTTTATAGCCAATATTTAAAGGTTAGCAATTGCGAACAAAACCCAATCAAAAACCCAATCAAAAGCTCCGCTCTGCTATGAGCTTTCAAAAATAATCTTGATGTGGCTACCAAGCCGGTAAGTAGGGTGAAAACGCTAATGGCTAAGGTAATGTTGATTTCAAAATGAATGCTCAATCCAATCATGAACATGAGTAAGCTGCCCATTCCTAAAAGGTGCATACTCGTTTTAAACTTCAAAAATAAAAGTATCAACGCCGCTCCGGTAGCAGTCAAAAGACCTGTGAAATAGTAGAACAATTCGTGCACGTAATTGTTGGGGATTACTTTATATAAAATCATCAGTAATAGAACACAACTGATATATAAAGGATACTTTCTTTCCTTAATTGTGGGTAAAAATATAGAATTGATTACTCCAAGGTTCTTGAGAATTAAGAAAAATATAATTGGAATAATTACGGTAAGAATGAAGATGGGCAAAACATTGCCACTTTGAATTTCCAATGAACTGGCCTTTGGGGTAACCAAAAAGTAAAATACAGTTCCGCCAATGGGAATGAACAAAGGGTGGAAAATATAGGAGGTAATATTGAGGAAGTGACGCATCAGATTTGCTTTCGGAGCCTGGCAACCGGTATTCCAAGTTGCTCCCTATACTTTGCTACGGTTCGTCGTGCAATTGGATATCCACGTTCCTTCAATATTTTAGCAAGCTTATCATCAGTAAGCGGTTTTTTCTTTTCTTCCTCGCCGATTACGGTTTCCAGTATTTTTTTGATTTCCTTGGTGGAAACATCTTCTCCTTGCTCATTTTTCATCGATTCTGAGAAGTATTCCTTAATGAGTTTTGTACCATAAGGAGTATCCACATATTTGCTATTGGCTACCCTGGATACCGTCGAGACATCCATTTGAATTTGGTCAGCAATATCTTTTAAAATCATCGGCCTCAACATCCGCTCATCACCACTTAAAAAGTAATCTTTTTGGTAATTCATGATGGCATTCATGGTGATGAATAATGTCTGCTGTCGTTGTTTGATAGCATCTATGAACCATTTAGCAGCATCCAACTTCTGCTTTATGAACAAAACAGTATCCTTTTGCGACTTTGATTTCTCCTTGGAGTTCTTGTAACCTTGTAACATATTGTTGTATTCCTTGGAGACATGGAGTTCAGGGGCGTTCCGTCCGTTTAGTGTGAGCTCCAGTTCACCTTCTACAATTTTGATAGAGAAATCAGGGACAATATGCTCTATGATTCGAGTATTACCAGCATAGGAACCCCCAGGCTTGGGATTCAATCGTTCAATTTCAGAAATAGCATCCTTTAGGTCCTCTTCCCCGATATGGTGCTTCTGTAATAACTTGGAGTAGTGCTTTTTGGTAAATTGATCAAAGGACTTCTCCAATATTGAAATGGCCAATTCGATAGAAGGTGTTTTTTCTTTTCGTTTGAGTTGAAGTATAAGACATTCATCCAACGAACGTGCGGCAACCCCAGGTGGATCTAATTCCTGAACTGTGTTGAGAACGCTTTTAATTTTAGCTTCCTCTGCGTAAATATTCTGGGTGAAAGCCAAATCATCCATAATATCGCTCAAAGGTCTTCTGATGTACCCGCTTTCATCCACACTGCCTACTAAAAACTCCGCAATAGCCCATTCCTCATCATCCAAATAGACGGTATTGAGTTGGTTGATTAGGTATTGGTTAAAAGAAATTCCGGCTGCATAAGGAATGCTTTTTTCGTCATCATCCGGGCTATAATTGCTCGTCTGTGTGCGATAATCAGGAATCTCATCATCGCTTAGATAATCATCGATGTTGATTTCTTCAGCAGAAATACTCTCACTATCTGCAGAATCATCATAGCTGTCCTCGTACCCGTCTTCCAAGGTGTCATTTTCCGCCTTTCCACTTTCTAGGGCAGGATTTTCCTCCAACTCTTGTTTAAGTCGCTGTTCAAAAGCCTGGGTGGGCAATTGAATAAGTTTCATCAACTGAATCTGCTGTGGAGACAGTTTTTGGGAAAGCTTAAACTGTAAGTGTTGTTTTAGCATGAGGATTATTTACAATCTTCCTTCTTATAAATTTAAGGATTCAATTTAAAACTCTGCATTCTGTGGAAATCTTGGATAGGGTATTACATCTCTAATATTGCCCATTCCTGTTGCAAATTGAACCATTCGCTCGAAGCCAAGTCCAAATCCACTATGCACGGCTGTACCAAAACGTCTTAGATCTAAATACCACCAAAGTTCTTTTTCATCTATGTTGAGCTCCTTAATTTTTTGCTGCAGTACATCGAGACGTTCTTCACGTTGAGATCCGCCAACGATTTCCCCAATACCTGGAAATAAAACGTCCATAGCTCTAACAGTTTTTCCATCTTCGTTTAATCGCATATAAAATGCCTTGATGTTCGCTGGATAATCAAAGAGAATTACAGGGCATTTAAAATGTTTTTCGACTAAGTAGCGTTCGTGCTCACTTTGCAGGTCAGCTCCCCATTCGTCAATTGGAAATTGAAACTTTTTCTTCTTATTCGGTTTACTGTTCTTTAAAATTTCAACGGCCTCAGTATAGGTAACCCTTTTAAAGTTATTATCAACAATAAATTTCAATTTCTCTATAAGAGGCATTTCTGAACGCTCGTTCTGAGGCTTGGTCTTTTCTTCATCCAACAGTCGTTTCTCCAAAAACTGAAGGTCATCTTCACAATTATCCAAAACGTACTGAAGAATTGATTTGATGAAATCCTCCGCTAAATCCATATTAGCATCCAAATCATTGAATGCCACCTCGGGTTCTATCATCCAAAATTCGGCTAAATGCCTTGAAGTATTGGAGTTCTCTGCCCTAAAGGTAGGGCCGAATGTGTACACTTTACCCAAGCCCATGGCATAGGTTTCAGCTTCAAGTTGACCAGAAACCGTTAGGTTTGACTCCTTTCCAAAGAAATCTTTGGTGTAATCGACCTCTCCATTGTCCGTTAAGTCTGGATTTTTTGGGTCCAATGTGGTTACCCTAAACATTTCTCCTGCTCCCTCTGCATCGGAGCCTGTAATGATAGGTGGATGCATGTAGTAAAACCCATTCTTCTGAAAATAACTGTGGATAGCGAAAGACAAAACTGATCTTACCCTCATTATGGCACCAAAGGTATTTGTCCTAACTCGCAAATGAGCCTGTTCTCTTAAAAACTCCAAAGAATGTCTTTTGGGGGATAGGATAGTCAATTTAACCTCTTCCGGATCGGCGGTACCATGAACAAAAATGTCCGAAGCCTGTATTTCGACAGTCTGACCTCTTCCTTGGCTTTCTACCAAAGTACCTGCTACTTTAATAGCAGCGCCTGTTGAAACTTGCCTTAACAAATCCTCATCGAAATTTTCAAAGTCAACAACACATTGCAAATTGTGAATGGTGGAACCATCATTTAATGCTATAAAGCGGTTGCTTCGGAAAGTTTTTACCCATCCGTTTACTTCTACATTTTCTCCTACAGGTTGCTTTTTCAGCAATTCTTTTATGGAATAAGAGTTCATTTCGACTTATCGTAAAATTAAGCGGTAAAGATAGCTTTTTGAGTAAAAATGCAGGCAATACCACAGGTATATTTATAGGTGGAAAAAGCCCTATTTATCTTTGATAGTGTCTTCTTCCTTCGGTAAAATATCAATCTGAGGTTTTTTGAGTACCTGTTTGTTGGCAATATTTCGTTCCAAGGAAAGAAGCAAAGATGGAAGTAGAATCAAATTTGCTAACATAGCAAAAAGTAATGTTGCTGAGACCAATCCACCTAAAGCCTTGGTACCCCCGAAACTGGAAATAATAAAAACGGAGAATCCGAAGAACAGAACTATGGATGTATAGAACATACTTACCCCTGTCTCACGAAGGGCTGCATACACCGACCTTTTTATATGCCATTTATGGGCAGCCAGTTCTTGTCGGTATTTTGCCAAGAAGTGTATGGTGTCATCCACGGAAATTCCAAAGGCGATGCTAAATACAAGTATAGTCGAAGGTTTTATGGGAACGCCTAAATACCCCATGAGTCCGGCGGTAATTACCAATGGTAAAAGATTGGGCACAAGGGAAATGACAATCATTCTGACCGAACGGAATAGATAGGCCATAAATAATGAAATCAAACCAATAGCAAGGGCTAAGGAGAGCATAAGGTTTTTTACCAGGTATTTGGTGCCTTTTAAGAATAACAGTGCCTTTCCTGTCATGAATACATTAAACCGGTCGGAAGGGAAAATTTTAGCAATGGCCTGTTGCATGTCTTTCTCAATTTCTTCCATACGGTCAATCTTAACATCACGCATAAAAGTGGTTACCCGAGCTGTTTGACCAGTACTGTCCACAAAACTTTCCAAAAGGTCCCCGTTGTTTTCCGATTTCCGGGCAACATCCATAATAAAGGTGTTCTCTTGGGAGGTAGGTAGTTGATAATATTTTGGAATACCACTATAAAAGGCCTGTTTTGAATATTTTACCAAGTTGACCAGTGATATGGGTTTTGATAGCTCTGGAGTTTCTTCGATTACAGTGCCCAAACGATCCATTCGTTTTAAGGTTGCAGGTTTTGATGCGCCATTCTTTCGTTTGGTATCCACCACAATTTCCATAGGCATAATGCCATCAAATTCTTCTTCAAAGAATCGTATATCCTTAAAATAATGTGTATCCTTCGGTAAGTCTTCAATACGACTTCCCGTGATTTCGATTTGATAAATTCCAATGATACTTAGGATGAGGACAATAACGGTGGTAATGTAAACTGCGATACGATGATGTCTTACCATACGCTCCATCCAATTGACAAAAAGGTCAATCCATTTTTTATTCAAATGTTTCAAGTGCTTGTTTTTGGGAAGCGGCATGAAACTGTAAAGTATGGGAATAATCAATAGAGAAAGAACGAAAATGCATAGGATATTAATCGAAGCTACGATACCAAACTCCCTTAATAGTTCACTGTCCAAAATGATAAAGGTGGCAAAACCAGAAGCCGTGGTAATATTGGTCATTAATGTGGCATTTCCTATCTTGGAAATAACCCTTTGCAAGGAAAGTGCTTGGTTTCCGTGTTTTTTGACCTCTTGCTGATATTTATTAATCAAAAAGATACAGTTGGGGATTCCGATGACAATAATCAATGGTGGAATCAAGGCTGTTAGGATGGTAATTTCAAACTGGAACAGGCCCAAAATACCCAAAGCCCACATCACTCCAATAATCACTACACACATGGAAATCAGTGTGGCTCGGAAACTCCTAAAAAAGAAAAAGAAAATAATTGAGGTCACCAGAAGAGCAGCTCCAACAAACAGCCCAATTTCATCTACAATGGCCTTGGCATTCCATGTTCGAATGTAGGGCATACCGGAAACTCGAACATCGAGGTTGGTTTCTTCTTCGAAGTTCTCGACCAAATCGGCCAAATCGTTTAAGATAAACTCATTTCGAACTGTGGTGTTCATAATGTCCTTATCCAAATACACTATGGTCTGTATAGTGCCACTTTCTGCATTATAGATAAGGTTGTCGTAAAATGGGAGCTGGTTAAAAAGATGGTCCTTAAGCTCATCCACCTCTCTTTTGGTTTTTGGCGCTTCTTTAATAAAAGGCTCCATCACGAAAGCTTGCTTTTCATTATCCTTTATAAGGACCTTAAGATTGTCTGTGGATACTACAAAATCAATTTCGGGAAATGCCTCAAATTGTTTGCTTAATTTGTTCCAACGATTGAATTTACTAGGGGTGAACAAGGACGAATCTCGTACTCCAAGAACTATAGCATTGCCTTCTTCGCCAAATATGCTTTTGAACTTATTGTATTGAACGGTGGCGGGATGATCATCAGGAAGTATATTGGCCTCGGTATTTGAAAACCTCATATGCTTCCACTGCAGTGCTAAAAAAACCGTACATGCAATAACACAGAGCAGAATCAGAATTCTGTTTCTTAGAATGATACGGGCGACCTTTGGCCAAAATCCTTTAGTAAGCTTAGCTACCATACCGGTTTTATTGGGCGCAAAGGTAGAAAATGATCGGTTGTGTTCCTAGGGAATGGAGAGGGATATGTCACAAGGTTAGACCTTCATGATTTCAGTTTCCTTAACCTCTAAAATGGCATCGACTTTTTTACCATAAGTATCCGTCAGTTCTTGGACATCGACTTCAGCATTTTTTAATCGGTCTTCAGAAATATCCAAGGATTTAAGTTCTTTATTTGCTTCTTGTCGAGCACTTCTAATACTAACCTTGGCGTCTTCTGCTTCTGATTTTGCTTGTTTCACCAATTGAACCCTGCGTTCCTCGGTAAGAGGAGGAACATTAATGATGATCATTTCACCATTGTTCATAGGATTAAAGCCTAGGTTTGAATTCATTATAGCAGTTTCTATTTCGGGAAGCATACTTTTCTCCCATGGCTGCACAGAAATTGTCCTTGCATCCGGGGTGTTGATGTTTGAAACTTGGGAAAGTGGTGTTTGGGAGCCATAATATTCGACCATCACCGTGGATAACATCACCGGGCTTGCCTTCCCAGCACGAATTTTAACCAAAGCCTTTTCCAAATGGGAAATACTGCCATCCATACTCTCCTTGGTGCTATCTAGTATAAAGCTTACTTCTTCTTCCATAATTTTAGAACTTTATTTGCTGCAATCAAACTGCATGCCAATTAAATATTCACTACGGTTCCTATATTTTCTCCTAAAACGATTTTCATAAGGTTCCCTCGTGTATTCATGTCGAACACAACAATAGGAAGCTCATTTTCCTGACTTAGTGTAAAAGCAGTGGTGTCCATTACTTTAAGTCCTTTGGAAAGCACTTCGTTAAAGGAAATACTATCAAATTTAGTTGCGGTTTTATCTTTTTCGGGGTCAGAGGTATAGATTCCATCCACTCTTGTGCCCTTTAGTATAACATCTGCCTTTACCTCAATAGCTCTTAAAACAGCTGCAGAATCTGTAGTGAAGTATGGATTTCCAGTTCCACCACCGAAAATTACAACCCTACCTTTTTCCAAATGGCGAATGGCCCTTCGACGGATAAACGGTTCTGCAACTTCATTAATTTTTACTGCGGATTGAAGTCTTGTCTCAACTCCTTGTATTTCCAAAGCGCTTTGCAATGCTAAACCGTTGATTACGGTTGCCAACATTCCCATATGATCCCCCTGAACTCTATCCATTCCCTGGCTAGCTCCGGAAAGTCCCCTAAAAATGTTGCCTCCACCTATTACAATGGCAACTTCAACTCCCTTTGCCACTACGGCCTTAATGTCCTCGGCATATTCTGCAAGCCGTTGGGCATCAATTCCATATTGTTGTTCGCCCATTAGGGCTTCTCCGCTTAATTTTAGTAAAATTCTTTTGTATTGCATTGAGGGTATCTTGAAGTCCGGACAAAAATAATCAAAATAATTTATGGCGAACTACTGTAAAAATAGATAGTTCAAGAATAATTTGAATAAAAAAATCATACATTCTGTAACCTTTTTAAAAAATGAAAGTATATCCTTCAAACAGCCAAAAATAGTATCCAATTGCATAGCCTAACCGACAATACATTAATGCTGAAAGTTAAAAATGGAGACTTGGATAAGTTGGGGTTGCTATATGAAAGGCATAAAAAAAGACTCTTTGGGTTTTTCTATAACCTTGGAAATAACCCATCGATCAGTGAAGACTTGGTTCAGAATGTTTTTATGCGCGTATTGAAATATCGGAAGTCGTACTCTGGTGAAGGTTCGTTTGCGGCGTGGTTGTTTAGCATGGCAAGGAATGTTCATTATGACCATCATAAAAGGAGTGCTAAGGAAAGCATTTCGCATGGAGTATCAGCAGATGACATAAAAGGTGAGACAGAGGACCATTTGAATGAGGAGTATCATAATGAAGGGAATAAGGCACTTTTGAAACATGCGTTGTCCTTGTTGCCCCATGAAAAAAGAGAGGTGCTCATTTTGAGCAAATACAGAGAGATGAAATTTAGTGAGATTGCCAAGGTTATTGGATGTTCGGAGGGAGCAGCCAAAGTTAGGGTGCATAGGGCCCTAAAAGACCTGAGAATAATTTTTTCACAATTGGAAATAGCATGAAATAATGAACAAAGAGCAGTTTGAAATACAGGCAATGGATTTTATATCCGGCAATATGTCCGAAAATGAAAAAAGAGAATTTGAAAACTTCCTTGATTCTAATCCGGAATATAAAACGGAATTTATGGAGTTGTCAGATACTTGGAAAGAAATTGATGCATTAGACGCGCCAAGACCATCCGAGGAAATGGATGAAACCTTCTTTTCCATGCTCAAGGAAGAAGCAGGGCGGACCAAAAGGAAAAACTCTTCTGAAGTTTTAATGAAATGGATATCAACCATCTTAAAACCACAACTCGCATATGGAGTTCTATTGTTGGGAATTGGTTTTGGGCTTGGCTTTTATATAAACTCGGCTAATGATTCAGATAGAACAACGGCTATAGTGGTAAATGAAGAGACAGAGGACGTAAGGCAAAAACTGGTGTTGACACTTTTGGAACAGCCTTCTGCAAACCAGAGGTTGCAAGGTGTAAGCGAAGCGAACAAGTTTAATGATGTTGATGAGACAGTGATCAAGGCGTTGCTTCAAACATTAAATCGGGATTCCAATGTAAATGTGAGGTTGGCTGCTGTGGAGTCTTTGACCAATTATGTTGGTAATCCATTGGTCAGACAAGGATTGGTTCAATCTATCCCGTTTCAAGAGTCGCCTATATTACAAATAACCCTAGCCAATTTAATGGTGGCCTTGCAAGAGAAAGCCTCTATTGAACCATTTAAGCAATTGTTGCAAAAAATGGAATTGGATACGACGGTGCAGAAAAAAATCAAAAAATCTATAGAATCAATTATTTAAATCAATCATTCCTTCGGGAATCAATCAAATCACGAACAGTCAAATTTTAAAAAGATGAAACAGTTAATTACAATGGCAATTTTTGCCTTTTTAGTGGGGGCACCGAATGCGAAAGCCCAACAGAAGAAATCTACGGAAAGGATTAAAAAAGAAATTTCGTTCTCTGAGAATGTAGGTAGGGCTTTGATCATAAGAAACGTTTTTGGGTCTATTTCCGTTGAGGGACATAGTGGAAATAAGGTTTTGGTAGAAGTTGAAAAAACAATCACTTCCGATAACACTCAAGGTTTGGAGTTGGGTAAACAGGAGCTGCAACTTAAGATTATTGAAGATAATAATGGTGTTATTTTGCATCCGGATGCACCATACATGGAGTTTGATGCAACTAATCTGAGTTATAGGTGGTGTAACAATAGTGAAGAATTGCCCTATGAGCACAGCTTGACATTTACCGTCAAAGTCCCGTACGACACTCAAGTTGATGTGGGTACGGTAAATAATGGAGAGGTTCTGGTGAAGAATACTAGAGGAAATTCGGTGAAGGCTCGAAATATAAACGGTGGAATTACATTGACAAACATTACTGGGAAAACAATGGTCAATTGTATCAATGGCCCTGTGAACATCTCCTATGCGAATAATCCAACAAGCGCTTCCGAGTACTATTCACTAAACGGAGACATCAACATTTCCTATCAAAAAGCATTATCGGCCAACATTTCTTTTAAAAGCATGAATGGCGAAATGTTCACGGATTTTGATATCAATAAACAGTTTATGAAAACCCAGAAAAAGTCGGGTGAAGTGAACAAACCCAAATACAAGTATGAAGCCAGACCAGTGGTTCAAATTGGAAACGGTCAGGTGGATTTCGATTTTGAAACACTAAACGGAAATGTATTCATCAAAAAAATATAAAGTCATGAAAAACTTCAAATTAAATATAGTATTGATAGCGATATTTTTAACAAGTACGCTGTCAGCGCAGGAAACCAGTGTCGATTTGTTTTCAATCCCTTTGAGTGATTCATCTGCCCCGGGAAAATTAATTATAAGCCAATTATCTGGGTCAATCGATGTTGTGGCATATAACGGGAAAGAAGTAGTGATAAAGGCTTCTTTCAAAAACAAAAAGGAACATTACGGTAAGGAACACAAACGAGATGGGATGAAAAGAATTGAAAACTCATCTTTGGATATTAGTGCTGAGGAAAACAACAATGTGGTTCGGGTGGTTAACGAACAATGGAATAAGGTTACGAATTTAGAAGTAAAAGTTCCTAAGAATTTTTCTCTTAAACTATCCACCGTAAATGATGGTAACATCTATGTGGAAGGGGTTAGCGGTGAAATGGAAATTACCAATGTGAATGGTGAGATTACATTGAAGTCGGTCAGCGGTTCTGCTTCGACTGACACTGTAAATGGAGATATCAAAGCTGATTTTAATAGTATCTCAAATGATGCGAATATGGCTTTTAGTAGCTTGAACGGGGATTTGGATATCACTTTTCCGAATACATTGAAGGCAGATGTGAAGGCGAAATCGGATATGGGTGAGATCTATACTGACTTTGATATGCAAGTTTCAGCCAATAAACCTGAAGTCAATAAGAATGACTCTTCAGGAACTTATAAGGTTAAGATAGAGCAGTGGGTGAGGGGTAAGATAAATGGAGGCGGACCTGAAATGTTGTTCAAAACATTTAATGGGGATATCTTGATTAAATCAAAATAGGATTACTTGACGGCATAAAAAAACCGCTACTTACTGTAGCGGTTTTTTTATTTTATATGCCTTTGGCTTATCCCAAAGCAACTCTTGAAAATCCAGTAACTTCTAAACTAGAATCTACAGATTTTACATATTGAGCTACACTTTGCTTGCTATCTTTAATGAAAGCTTGGTTCACCAAAGTGTTGTCTTTAAAGAAACGCTTTAGTTTTCCTTTGGCAATATTGTCGAGCATAGCTTCTGGTTTGCCTTCTTGACGTAATTGATCTTTAGCAATCTCAATCTCCTTGTCAATAACTGACTGATCAACTCCTTCTTCGTTCAAAGCTACAGGATTCATTGCAGCAGCTTGCATTGCAACATCCTTAGCAGCGGCAGCGGCACCATCAACGGCAGCTGACAAACCAACCAAAGTGGCAATTTTGTTACCAGCATGAATGTAAGAACCTACAAACGGAGCACTCAATTTTTCAAATCCACCGATTTCAATTTTCTCACCAATTACACCTGTTTGCTCGGTCAGTTTTTCTGCAACTGACATTCCATTGTAAGAAGCAGCTAGAAATACATCTTTGGAATCAAAATCCAAAGCTAAGGCAGCCAATTCGTTTGCAAGAGTTACAAACGTTTCGTTTTTTGCAACAAAGTCTGTCTCGCAGTTCAAAGAAATGATTACTCCGGTAGAGTTATCAGAACTTACTTTAGCGATAGCAGCACCTTCAGAGGAATCTCTATCCGCTCTTTTGGCAGCTACTTTCTGACCTTTTTTTCTAAGGATTTCTATTGCTTTATCAAAATCACCATCTGCTTCGACCAAAGCATTTTTACAATCCATCATACCGGCTCCGGTACTCTTTCTTAATTTATTTACTTCTGCGGCGGTAATCTTAGCCATTTTTTCTCTATTTAAAAATTTGTATCAAGTAAAACACTTATTAAGTGTTTTGTTTTAGGTCAATATTAAATGAAGGTTGGTTTATTCAACTCCCCCTTTAGCATTATCTTGCCATTCTTTTAGTTCGTCCCATTTTCCATCAGCAGCCATTTGGGCTTGCTTAGGCCATGAAGTAGGATCTAAATGTGCCATTCTAGAACTGGCTTCTGTCAAGATTTCCTTGATTTTTTCAGGGTCAGCTTTTGCCAATTTTGCAAAAGTGTCTATCCCACTGCTCACCAATGCTTCTGCAGCTTTAGGTCCAGCACCTTCAATTTTGGTTAAATCGTCAGCTTTGGCTGCAGTTTTAGCTTTAGCTGGCTTTGGAGTTTCCTTTTTTGGTTCTTCCTTTACCTCTTCAGCAACTTCTTCTTTGGCAGCAACTACCTCTTCTTTAACCTCCGCTTTTGGTTTTTCCTCTACTGGAGCTTCTTCTTTTGCAGGTTCAGCTTTTGCTTTGGGTGCTTCCTTTGCAGGAGCTTCTTTGGCTTCAGTACCTTTTTCCTCTTGCTTTTCGTTTTTACGTTCAGCCAAACCTTCTGCTACCGCTTTGGTAACTTCAGTCATAACGGCTTCGATAGACTTACCTGCATCGTCATTTGCTGGAATCACATAGTCAATTGGCCTAGGGTCAGAGTTGGTATCCACCATTGCAAAAATTGGAATATTCAATTTTTGAGCTTCTTTGACCGCAATGTGTTCACGCATGGTATCTACAATGAAAATTGCACCAGGTAAACGAGTCATGTCGGCGATGGAACCTAAGTTCTTTTCTAATTTTGCACGCAAACGATCAACTTGTAATCTTTCTTTTTTAGAAAGTGTATTAAATGTTCCATCTTTCTTCATGCGATCGATAGCGGCCATTTTCTTAACGGCTTTACGGATGGTAACAAAGTTGGTCAACATACCACCGGGCCATCTCTCAGTGATGTAGGGCATGTTTACATTGGATACTTTTTCTGCAACAATATCCTTTGCTTGTTTCTTAGTAGCTACAAAAAGAATTTTTCTTCCGGACGCAGCTATTTTTCTAAGTGCCTCGTTGGCCTCTTCAATTTTAGCTACGGTTTTGTAGAGATTGATAACGTGGATTCCGTTACGCTCCATATAGATGTAAGGAGACATGTTTGGATTCCACTTTCTTGTTAGGTGTCCAAAATGCACACCAGCTTCGAGTAAGTCTTTGACTTCAATTTTACTTGCCATTTTTTTGTAATTAGTTTACGTTCCGTTGTATTAGCAATGGATTGGTGGTTGCAAACTTTGCGCGCCCTACCCATTTAGATGCTAAACTAAATTCCAAAAAGTCGATTCTTTGCTCTTTGGAACAACGACAACTTGGTTAAAAATATAACCCTGAAAATTTTCAGGGTTTTCAATGAACTTAATCCTAAAACAGGTCTAGGATGTTTTATAATAGATACCGAAAACAAATTCGGTATAATATTAACGTTTAGAGAACTGGAATTTCTTACGGGCTTTCTTCTGACCGAATTTCTTTCTTTCCACCATTCTTGGGTCTCTAGTTAGAAGACCTTCAGGTTTAAGAACTGTTCTATTCTCTTCATCTATTTCACACATTGCTCTTGACAATGCCAAACGAACTGCTTCTGCCTGACCAGTGATTCCTCCACCATATACATTTACTTTAACATCGTAAGTATCTTCAGTATCCGTTAAGGCAAAAGGTTGCTTTACTTTATATTGCAATGTAGCCGTTGTAAAGTATTCGTTTAAATCCTTTTTATTGATGGTAATGTTGCCTTTTCCTTCGGAAACATATACCCTTGCTACAGCAGTTTTTCTTCTGCCAATCTTATGAACCACTTCCATTATTTGTAGTCGTTTAAGTTTATTGCTTTTGGTTTTTGCGCTTCTTGACCGTGCTCAGCACCGGCGTACACCTTTAGGTTTCTGAACAAATCAGCTCCCAATTTGTTTTTTGGAAGCATTCCTTTAACGGATTTTTCAATAATACGTTCCGGTTGCTTGCTCAACAATTCTTTGGCTGAAGTAGAGCGTTGTCCTCCTGGGTATCCAGTGTATCTTAGATACTCCTTATCCTCCCATTTGTTGCCAGATAAATTGATTTTCTCCGCATTGATAACAATAATGTTGTCACCACAATCTACATGGGGAGTAAAATTTGGCTTATGCTTTCCTCTAAGTAACTTCGCTACTTTTGATGCCAACCTTCCTAACGTTTGTCCCTCAGCGTCAACCAACAACCATTGTTTGTCAACGGTAGATTTATTGGCAGAAATAGTCTTATAACTTAATGTGTCCACTTCTATAATAGTATTGAATTAAAAACCTATCCCGATAAACGGGCTGCAAATGTACAATTATTAGATTGAATTACAAATGGTTGATTTGGAATTTTTTTGCTTTTCCTGGAAGAATGTAATTATCAAAGCTAAGTTGTTAAAATTACAAGGATTTAAGTTAAAAAAAACAAAAACGATAAAGAAGTGTAACGCTTTTGTTTTTTATTGGTCTTTACATCAACCAACATCCAAAAACGAACAGTGTGAAAAGATTGTCCATCCTAATCGCATTGCTTTTAATTTCATCAGTAATAAAAGCTCAGGATAGCACCAACGTAGTTCCTAAAAAAATATACGTTACCAAAACAATTGCTCAAGAAGCACCCCCAGTTATAGATGGGCTGTTAAATGATAGCTCCTGGAACCTTGTAGAGTGGACCGGGGATTATATTGAACTTCAACCGGACGAAAATACTCCACCTAGCTATCAGACCCGTTTCAAAATACTATATGATATCAATTACTTATATATAGGTGTCCGCTGTTTTGATGCCAAACCTGATGAAATTGAAAAACGACTTTCCAGAAGGGATGGTTTTGATGGGGATTGGGTTGAGTTTAATATTGATAGCTATCATGATAAAAGAACTGCTTTCTCATTTACAGTAACCGCAGCTGGAGTAAAGGGAGACGAATTTATATCCCAGAATGGCAACAATTGGGACCCGAGCTGGAATCCTATCTGGTACACCAAAACCAATATTGATGAAGAAGGTTGGACAGCTGAGTTGAAAATTCCCTTAAGTCAGTTAAAATTTGGAAACTCGGAAAATCAGGTTTGGGGATTGCAGTCGACTCGAAGGTTTTTTAGAGAGGAAGAGCGTTCCCTGTGGCAACGTAACCCCGTGGATTCCCCCGGTTGGGTAAGTGAGTTTGGAGAATTGCATGGACTTAAAAACTTGGAATCTCAACAACAATTGGAAATACAACCCTTTATGGTGAATCAATCGGATAATTATCCGGCAGAGGATAGCAATCCTTTCCGTGATGGTAACGATTTTAAACTCAATGGAGGTTTGGATGCCAAAATTGGGATAACCAATGATCTTACATTGGATTTAACCGTGAACCCTGATTTCGGACAAGTGGAAGCTGACCCGAGTGCTATTGCTCTGGATGGATTCCAGATTTTCTTTCAAGAACAACGGCCATTTTTTGTGGAGAATAAGAATATTTTCGATTACCAATTTGCCAATGGTAACGATAATGTTTTTTATAGCAGACGAATCGGCAGAAGTCCGCAAGGATCGCCTGATATAGAAGATGATGAGTTTTTAGACCAGCCTACCAATACAACAATTTGGGGAGCTGCAAAGTTTTCTGGGAAAACCAAAAATGGATGGTCTATAGGTCTCTTGGAAAGCGTCACCGGAAAAATGTATGCCGAAATCGATAATAACGGCGAACGACGAGAAGAACTTGTGGAGCCCCTAACCAATTATTTGGTCGGAAGATTACAGAAAGACTTCAACAATCGTAATTCATATATCGGCGGAATTTTCACAATGACCAATCGAAGATTGGAAGGAAATCTTGATTTCCTGCATAAGTCAGCTTATACAGGTGGCATGGACTTTAAACATAACTGGAAAGAACGAAATTATTATGTCGAGGGCAATATGGTACTTAGTCATATCGAAGGTAGTCCAGAAGCTATAACCGAAACCCAGGAGAGTATAACCCATTTGTTTCAAAGAACGGATGCAGGTCATGTAAGTGTAGATGAAAATCGAACATCCTTGTCCGGCACAGGAGGTAAGTTGGAAATTGGAAAAGCAGGAGGTGGTAACTGGCGTTATAATTTGGGGGGCATTTGGCGTTCCCCGGAACTGGAGTTAAATGATGTTGGTTTTTTAAGACAGGCCGATGAGATTATACAATATTCCAATCTTAGATATTTGTTTTTAAAGCCCACTGACTTTTACAGGAGGGTGAATTTAAGTCTTGAGCAGTTCTCTACATATGATTTTGACGGGAACTATAATCGCATTCAGTATCAGTTCGAGGGATTCATCAACTATAAAAATAATTGGTGGACCGAGGTTGGAATGGGGCATAAACCTCATATTTTTTCGAACACCGTCCTCCGAGGTGGACCTCGATGGAGATGGTCCAATGAGAATTTTTATTATGCATTTTCGGGTACCGACCAGCGAAAGAAATTCAACATGACCCTTGGTTATGTGTTAAGTCGGGCACGTGAAAACAATTTCCAATTTAATCGCTACGTAGTTCGAATGCGATATCAACCCTTTAACGCACTCAATTTATCTTTGGTGACAGAGTATCGTAAAAATCCCAACAAAACGCAATATGTTGATGAAGTTGATTTTAATGGTACTCCAAGATATATTCTAGGAAATATTGACCAGCGAACTTTTTTTACTTCGCTGCGGTTTAATTATAGTATCAACCCGAACATGAGCATTCAATATTATGGCCAGCCATTTATCTCAAGGGGAACCTACAATAACTTCAATTTTGTAAATAACCCTATTGCGGAATCACTCTCCGAAAGAGTAAGTCTTTACAATCAAAATCAGCTTTCGAGATCCACAGATGGTGAAACTTTTTTTGTGGATGAGGATTTAGATACCCAGACGGATTATGAATTTGACGACCCAGACTTTGCCTTTGTACAGTTTCGTTCCAATTTGGTATTTCGATGGGAATACATTCCAGGTTCCGAATTGTTTTTGGTATGGTCGCAGGGGCTAACTGGGTCAGGAGACCCAATGGATTCGTTGGGAAGTAACCTTGACAATCAGATTTTTGGACAACAGGCTGACAATACCTTTTTAATTAAAGCCACCTATAGGTTTATTCTTTAGCTTTTAGGATGAAAGCAATTTTTCCAAGGCAGATACTAAGGCCTCGTTGGCTTCTGAATCACCAATGGTAATTCTTACTTTTCCAGGTGCGCCAAATTGTGATACGGGACGTACCATAACTCCTTTTTCCATTAGAAAATCTGCAAATTCAAACTCAGGAATTGGTGGGTCTACCAAAAAGAAATTTGCTTGGGTGGGCCAGTACTTTATTTCTAGCCTATCAAAAGCTTTGGAAAGAAAGTCGCGTCCCTCCAAAACGGTTGTAACAGTGCTATCTATGAATTCATGATCATTTAGTGCTCCAATAGCGGCCTCAGTCGAAGTATGTGGAAGTAAAAAAGGTTTGTGTATTTGTCTGATATATTGAGCAATTGTTGTTGTGGTATAGCAATATCCAATCCGTTGTCCGGCCAAACCGTAGGTTTTTGAAAAACTGTTGATTGCAATTAGGTTATGCCCTTCTTTCACATAAGGTAAACCTGAAATATAATCCTCTGCGTCTGCAAAATGACGATAAACCTCATCTAGAACCACAACAATGTTTTTTGGAATGCTAGATAAAAAGGCATCAAGTACATCTTTTGGGATGTAAGTTCCCGTTGGATTATTGGGACTAGTCAGAAAGATAATTTTTGTTCGGTCGGTAATAGCTGCCAGCATTTCTTCAACATCCAACGCATAATCTGATTCCTTTAAGGGAATATCCACTTGTTTGGCACCATACCATCTTGAAAAAACAGAATAGGGTAGAAAACAAGGATTGGAAAAAATAACCTCATCACCTTCATTGATGAAAGCTCTCAGAATCATATCAATAATTTCGGAGCCGCTATTTCCACAAATGAACTGATCTTCCGAAAGTTGTCCATTAAAGTCCTTAACTAAGGCTTTTCGCAACCGAATATCAGTCTGATCAGGATAAACATGAACATTTTTAGCTGCTTCTATCAAGGCTTCCGTGGCTTTGGGTGATTGCCCAAGCGGATTTTCATTGGAAGAAAGCTTATAGATTTTCTGTCCACTATTGGATGGAATGCCCTTGCCTCCTTCGTAGGCCTTTTTGGGTTGCAAATAGGATTTAAAAATAGATTCGATTTCCTTACTCATTAACGTAGTTGTTCGGCATAAATTAAGATGGCCAGTGCTTTTTTGGTGTCGTTTTCATGCAATACCTGTTGCGCTACCCAATGCAGTTCGTTTGTAAGCTTTTTTGGATTGTCTTTTAATTTTTTGGAGAGCATTCTAATTTCATCATCTTTTGCGATTTCCGCTATCTCACCATTGGAAGGAAGCTGCTCCATATTTCCGAGACGACCAAGGTTATTTCCTGTTAGGACGTCACTATTACGAATTCCTTCTGGCAATTGATCAACGCCAATACCTTTGGTGCGTATGGGTTTTGGAATTTCGAAGAGTGAATCTCCACTTGCTCTGGTATACCAACTGCCGCCCATTCTGCCCACCAAATCCAGTTTTAAAGGGTCTAAGTTGCCATCGTCATCCAAGAAATCTGAATTGATATGAATAAGCTCTACCTTGGCTAATATCAAATTACCCGCTCCTGGAGTATCTGCCAATTCAATGACTTCAGTAACACTACATTCAAAAGACACCGGTGCTTCTGCCACACGTGGTGGACGAACCTTTTCACTGGCAATCTCAGTCAATCCGGATTTTACAAATTCATTTACTCCTTTTTCATAAGCAGTACTTGCCAAAGACATTTGCTCAACCAATGGAAAATCAACAATATTGATGACCACTTCAGGAACTTCTTTCACATTTTGGTGCGAATGCTTTAATGAATTATCCCTTCCGCTTCGCGAAGGGGAGAAAATCATCATAGGTGGATTGGAGCTGAATACATTGAAAAAACTGAAAGGACTAAGATTCACGTTGCCTTCAGCATCAATAGTGCTCGCAAAACAAATAGGTCTAGGTGCAACTGCTGATAGCAAATACGCATGTAAATCCGGTTGTGGAATGGCTGTTGGATCTATGGTTTTTATTGTGGACATTTAGTGTTCTTTGATTATGCTAAGATAAAACCTATTTCGCAGGAAATACTTTAGCGGAAACTTCACCAAAACCAACGCGTTTTCCATCCTTTTCAGCATAACCTCTCATGGTTACCGTGTCTCCATCCAATATGAACTTGCGCTCAGAGCCATCCTTCATTTGTAATGGTTTGGTCCCCATCCAAGCCAATTCCAACATGGAGCCGTATGATTTCTCATCTTTTCCAGAAATAGTGCCGGAACCGTAGAGATCACCAATATTTATGTTGCATCCGTTAACCGTGTGATGAGCCAATTGCTGGGCCATGTTCCAATACATATATTTAAAGTTGGAGTGACAGACCACAGCTTCTTCACTTCCCTCGGGAGTTATACCCACTTCAAGGTTGATGTCGTAATTTTTTGTTCCTTCAAATTCTAAATAAGGAAGAACTGCTGGATTCTGTTCAGGTCCAGAAACGCGGAATGGATTAAGAGCCTCCAAAGTAACAATCCATGGTGAAATATGCGATGCAAAGTTTTTAGCCAAAAAGGGTCCCAATGGAACATATTCCCATTTTTGAATATCTCGGGCAGACCAATCGTTGAGCAACACCATTCCGAAGATATAGTCCTCGGCATCAGTGGTGGAAATAGAGTCACCTAGGTTGGTGTTTTTTCCAGTGATAAAACCCATTTCAAGTTCAAAATCCAAGCGTTGTGAAGGTCCAAAAACTGGTGTTTCAGAATCTTTGGGCAATGTTTGTCCTTTTGGTCTGTGAATTGGTTCCCCGCTAGCTACAATAGAACTTGTCCTACCGTGATATCCGACAGGAATGTGTTTCCAGTTGGGCATTAGTGCTTTTGCAGGGTCGCGAAACATGGTGCCCACGTTGGTGGCATGTTCAATACTGGAATAGAAGTCCGTATAGTCACCAATATATACAGGCATATGCATTTGAGCTTCGGATTGAAGCACAAAAAGCTCAGGTTTTCCAGCTAATACAGAGTCTTCTTCTTGTAGCCAATGCTGAATATTTTTTCGAACTCTATTGGTTATTTCCTTACCAAGGGAAATGAAATCGTTAAGGACCTCTTTTTCAAGGACTGCTGTATTGAAGTCGAATACATCCAGCTCGGCCAAAGCGGCCAAATCCAAAATATGCTCACCTACGGCAACCCCGGCTCTAGGGTTTCTATCTGAGGTGGAGAAAATCCCGAAGGGAATATTGTGAATTGAAAAATCTGAGTTTTCAGGTATGTTTATGATCATATTATATTTTATGTCCTTCCTGCGAAGACAGGAATCTGTTTTTTATTGAAGGATTCCCATCTTCATGGGAATGACAATTTGTGTTTTAGACTATTCTACCCAAGATTTATAGTAACTGCCATCATCAATATTTAATGCATTCTCCGTTACTTGTAATGGTTTAAAGGTGTCAATCATTACAGCTAATTCCAAAGTTTCCTTTTTACCAATGCTTGCTTCATATGTTCCAGGGTGGGGGCCATGTGGAATTCCAGCTGGATGCAACGAAATATGACCTTTGTCAATATTGGTCCTGCTCATAAAATCTCCATCCACATAGTATAACACTTCATCAGAGTCAATATTGGAGTGATTGTAAGGAGCAGGAATAGCCTTTGGATGATAATCATATAACCTAGGACAGAATGAGCATATTACAAAAGCATCCGTCTCAAAAGTTTGATGCACTGGTGGCGGTTGATGTACGCGACCTGTTATCGGCTCAAAATTATGGATGGAAAATCCGTAAGGATAATTGTATCCATCCCAACCTACAACATCAAAAGGGTGTGTTGCGTAAACCAAGTTGTGCAACATACCTTGCTTTTTAACCTTAATCAGGAAATCTCCTTTTTCGTCATAAGTTTCCAAATCTTGAGGCAACTTATAATCACGCTCGCAAAAGGGAGAGTGCTCTAATAGTTGACCAAACCAATTTCGATAGCGTTTAGGAGTGTAAATTGGACGAAAAGATTCTGAATACAAGATTCGATTGTCTTCAGTATCAAATTCTATTTGATAAATCATACCCCTTGGAATGATGAGATAATCTCCATATTCAAAAGGAATGTTCCCTACAAAGGTTCGCAATGTTCCGGACCCTTTATGAATAAATAACATTTCATCTGCATCTGCATTTTTGTAGAAATAAGATGTCAATGATTTTCTAGGAGCAGCAAGTCCAATATGAACATCACTATTTACCAAAAGTGGTTCCCGGGCTTCCAAGAAATCATCCTTTGGAGCTACATCAAACCCAATGAGTTTTCTTGAGGTGATATTTTTCTCAACCGCTATTTTGGGCCTTACATCAACGGCTTTTCCAATTTCTTTGACCTGTGTAGGTCTATGATTTTGGTAAAGCAAAGAGGACATCCCGTCAAAACCAATGGTACCGAACAACTGTTCATAATATAGACCTCCATCGGGCTTTGTAAATTGGGTATGTCTTTTCTGCGGAATTTTTCCGAGTTTATGATAAATGGGCATAGTCGTTTTTTAAGTTTAAACTCAAGCTTAAAAAATAAGTTCAATATATGTGGAACTTTGAAGTATGCTTTAGTGGAGCGTACCCCTTACCTCTTGTTCACGCTCAATAGCTTCGAACAGTGCCTTAAAGTTACCTTTTCCAAATGATTGTGCGCCCTTTCTTTGGATAATTTCAAAGAACATTGTTGGTCTTGGTTCAACCGGACGTGTGAAAATCTGAAGCAAATAGCCCTCATCATCCCGGTCTACCAATATACCCAACTCTTTTAATGGAGCAATATCTTCATCAATTTTACCGACTCGGTCGGTAACGGCATCATAATAGGTATCTGGAACGCGCAAGAACTCAACGCCTCTACTTTTTAGTTGTCTTACTGTTGATATAATGTCGTCGGTGGCAACTGCGATATGCTGTACGCCTTCGCCTTCATAAAAATCGAGGTATTCTTCCACCTGCGACTTTTTCTTTCCTTCGGCGGGTTCGTTTATCGGAAATTTGATACGACCATTCCCGTTGCTCATTACTTTGCTCATAAGCGCAGTGTACTCTGTTGAAATGTCATCATCATCAAAAGAAAGGATATTCACAAATCCCATGACATTTTCGTAGAACTCCACCCAATGGTTCATTTGGTTCCAATCAACGTTTCCTACCATATGATCTACATACTTTAGACCTATTGGTTCAGGATTGTAATCTGGCGTCTCCCATTTCTTGAATCCCGGCATGAAAACCCCATTATAATCTTTACGTTCTACAAAAACATGAACGGTCTCTCCATAGGTGTAAATCCCGGATCGTACAACTTTTCCGGTTTCGTCTTCTTCGGTAATAGGTTCCATGTAGGATTTGGCTCCCTTTTCCATGGCGGTGTTATATGCATATGTGGCATCATCTACCCATAAAGCAACTACTTTAACACCATCGCCGTGTTGATCAATATGACGACCAATGTCGGTACCGCTTTTTAGAGGTGAAGTTAAAACCAAGCGAATCTTGTCTTGAACCACCACATAGCTTTCCCTGTCTTTTAAACCAGTTTCCAATCCAGCATAAGCCATCGATTGAAATCCGAAAGCGGTTTTATAAAAATGTGCAGCCTGTTTGGAATTGCCAACATATAGTTCCAAATAATCGGTTCCGTTTATGGGCATAAAATCTTTGGCTGCATCGTGCAATTTGGGTAATGTAGATGTTTCCATAGGTGCTGTGTATTTAAAATTTAATTATAATATTGTTGTTGATGCAACAAAAATAGTAATTTTGAAATGATTTTAGGGTGGGTTAGGGCAAATTATTGTTAAAATTGTCCTTCGAAACTTATCGTAAGCTTGTTAAGTCCAGTTTAGCTATAATTATGTGCCTTCCCCCTCAACAAGTTTAGCACGATAGAAAAGTATGTATGCTCAATCATATTGATGAAATATCAGGAATTGGTTTACACCTAGATTTGGTGCTCCGGAAGGTGCAAGATGCCTATTTGAAGAAGTTCAAGGAATTGAACATTGATCTAACCATTGAGCAATGGGTAATTCTTTATCGCATCCATCAACTGAGCAATGATGTTTCCCAGTCAGACATTGTAAAATCCAATTTTAGAAATCGGGCCACTACATCACGGGTTATTGGCGGGTTGGAACGAAAAGGATGGATAACTAAAACCCGATTTGAAGGGGACCTGAAACGTTTTAAGCTGGAATTGACCTCCAAAGGAAGGGAAGTGATAGGGACTGTTGAGCCGCATGCTAATCTGTTGCGTAAACAAGCAATTAAAGGATTGGATACCAAAGAGTTTGAAATCTTTTTACGGGTCTTGGACCAAATAGGGGAGAATTATAATGGTTGATTTCGACAGTAGTTTTCTTCTCTATTATGACATTTTACCATAGAAAAAGAGGAGTGTAGTTGAATATGGGTAAAATAGCATAGCTAATGGACAATCCAAACCATTTTTGGTTTTGGAAATGAACTGAATTTTGCAGTATTAAATTAAAAAACTGTTTCAATATGAAAAAGTTAGTTCATTACCCTCATGTATGGCAGGCGTATCCTTTTTCAATGGATATGTTTGCACATTTTGAGAAAGAGGCCCGTCGTCAAGAAAGTGAAAAAAGTGTAGACAAAAAACGGGTAAAAAAGGAAAGAAAGTCAAAGCTAAAGCTAGCTTTTGGCTGGTAACTCAAATTGAATAAACTGTTAAAAGGCGCCATATGGCGCCTTTTTTGATTTTTACTCTATCCTTCCGTCATGAAAACCGGCTCGTTTCCATGTTCCATTTTCATAAACCCAAATGTTGGTGATGCGATATTGATTTTTTTTAGTTCCCATGCTATCCCTAGCAACAACAGTTACTCTGCCTGTTACCAAGGCCGAATTGCCATGGTGTTCAATCTTGGTTTCATCCAATTCGTACTGTAAAACTTCAATGGCTCCTGATTTTAAATCCTTGTTTCTCTTTTTCAAATAATTGAACCAATCTGTTTTACCAATGACCCTCGAACTACTATTGGTATGAAGATAATTTTCTGTAGTCATAGCATCTAAAACCTCAAGATTTCCTTCAGCAAAAGCCGTATTGAATTTTTCAATGGAGATTGCAAGTTTCTCAGGTTCGGATGAGCGTTTGGTCTGACAATTAGCAAGGCATAAGCCTAAAACGATTATAATCAATCTGCTTAACTTCATGCCTAAGAATTTAATGTGCCTCCAACCAATTATCTCCCATGCCTACTTCAACATCCAAGGGCACCGCCAATGTATAGGCATTTTCCATTTCCGTTTTGATTAAGGCCTTAACCTCTTCCAATTCCGGTTTATAGGCATCGAATACCAATTCATCATGCACTTGAAGCAACATTTTGGTTTTGTACTCACCTTCGGAAAGTTTTTTGTGAATGTTGATCATGGCTATTTTAATAATATCTGCTGCACTACCTTGAATCGGTGCATTCACTGCATTTCGCTCAGCAGCTCCCCGCACTACTTGGTTACCTGCATTGATATCCTTCAGATATCTACGTCTACCCAAAACAGTTTGTACGTAGCCATTGTCTCTCGCAAAATCGACCTGTTCACCCATATAGTTACGCAGTTTTGGATACGTTTTGTAATAGGTTTCAATGAGCTCTTTGGCCTCGGAACGGCTCAAATCAGTCTGATTGCTCAATCCAAAAGCTGATACACCATATATGATTCCGAAATTCACTGTTTTGGCATTTCCTCGCTGCTCTCGAGTCACCTCATCTATCGGAACATTAAATACTCTAGATGCTGTCGAAGCATGAATGTCCTCACCATTTTTAAAAGCTTCAATCATCGTGTCCTCCTCACTTAGCGCTGCAATGATACGAAGCTCAATTTGAGAGTAATCCGCCGCAAGTAAGGTGTAATTTTCGTCTCGTGGAATAAAAGCTTTGCGTACTTGACGTCCTCGTTCAGTTCGTATCGGAATGTTTTGCAAGTTGGGATTATTGCTACTTAGCCTACCTGTCGCTGCCACCGTTTGCATATAATCAGTGTGCACCCGACCACTGTGTTGCTGCACTTCATTGGGCAACGCATCGACATAGGTGCTCTTAAGTTTGCTTAATCCCCTAAAATCCAAAACGTTTTGAATGATTTCATGGTCTTTGGCCAAATAGGAAAGTACATCCTCAGCAGTTGAATATTGACCTGTTTTCGTCTTTTTAGGTTTGTCAACTAGTTTTAGCTTGTCAAACAAAATTTCTCCCAATTGTTTTGGTGATGCAATATTGAATTCTTGACCAGCTGCATCATAGATTTTTTGCTCCAAGGATTTGATATCCTGGTTAAGCTCTGTGGAAAGGTTATTTAAAAAGTCTTGGTCCAGATTAATACCTTCGGTTTCCATATCTGCCAAAACCCGCAGTAACGGAACTTCTATGTTTTGAAAAAGCTCATCAGTCTTGGCATCGGCAAGCTCTGGCCTAAAATGTTGGGCCAATTGCAAGGTAATGTCAGCATCTTCAGAAGCATATTCCTTTTGTTTTTCCAAAGGAACCTGTCGCATGCTCAGCTGATTTTTACCTTTTTTGCCAATGAGTTCTGTAATGGAAACTGGAGTATAATTCAAATAGGTTTCGGCCAATACATCCATATTATGCCGCATATCTGGATTGATGAGGTAGTGGGCCAACATGGTGTCAAAAAGTTGCCCTTTTACTTCAATACCGTAGTTTTTCATCACCTTGATGTCATACTTCAAGTTCTGACCAATTTTTTCAATGCCCTCCGATTCAAAGAAAGGCCGAAGCTGTTCCAAAATTTCCGATGCTGCCTCTTTTTCCTCTGGAATGGGAACATAAAACCCTTTTTTGGCTTCCCAACTAAATGCAATGCCTACAAGTTCTGCTTCCAATGGATTTATGGAGGTGGTCTCTGTGTCAAAACAAACCGAAGTTTGTTGCATCAGTTTTTTTATGAATAGTTTTAGTCCTAGGCCAGGTAGAATACTCTGGTATAAGTGTGAGACATCTGAAACGGTATTTCGACTAGACACATCTTTGATGGTCGCAGGGGCATCGGCCGGGTTTCCACCAAAGAGACTAAACTGTCCACTGCCTGCAGCTTGAGGCTTTTCAGGGGTCTTTTGAACTTGTGGGCTAGATTCCGGTTCGGCGGGCTCTTCGGAGAAGATTTTAATGAACTGTTCTTTTAATCTCCTAAACTCAAGCTCCTCAAAAATTTGCTGCACTTTCGTCCCATCTGGTTCGGACATTTCATAATCATCGGCATTGAAGGTAACATCACAATCAATTTTGATTTCTGCCAACTTTCTTGAGAGTCGACCCAACTCAGCATTTTGCTCCACTTTCTCCTTCATCTTGCCCTTCAATTGGTCTGTATTGGCTAAAAGCCCTTCCATATCTCCAAAATCTGCCAGGAATTTTTTTGCCGTTTTGTCACCGACACCGGGAAGACCGGGAATGTTATCACTGGCGTCCCCCATCATTCCCAAATAGTCAATAACCTGCTCTGGGCGTTCTACTCCAAAGCGCTTTTGTACTTCCGGGATTCCCCAAATTTCGATTCCATTTCCCATCCTGGCAGGTCGGTACATAAAAATGTTTTCCGATACCAATTGGCCAAAATCCTTATCCGGGGTAACCATAAAAACTTTAT
Organism: Flagellimonas rhodophyticola; assembly: GCF_049332665.1. Classification (NCBI taxonomy): domain Bacteria; kingdom Pseudomonadati; phylum Bacteroidota; class Flavobacteriia; order Flavobacteriales; family Flavobacteriaceae; genus Flagellimonas; species Flagellimonas rhodophyticola. Next base: position 1,386,821 of record NZ_CP186326.1, read on the forward strand.
AATCTTCTTTTTCGGCTTGTTTGGCCAAGGTGCCTATGATGTCATCGGCTTCGTATCCTGCAAGCTCTACCACTGGAATCTGCATGGCCTTTAGAATATTTTGAATATAAGGCACAGCAATTCGGATGGCATCCGGAGTTTCATCTCGGTTGGCTTTGTAGTCTTCAAATAGTTCTGTGCGCTCAACGCTACCCCCTTTATCAAAGCATACTGCTAAATGGTCTGGCTTTTCACGTTTGATCACATCAAACAAAGAATTTACAAACCCCATGATTGCTGAGGTGTCCATTCCTTTGGAATTGATTCGAGGATTCTTTATTAAGGCGTAATATCCCCTAAAAATCAAAGCGTAGGCATCAAGGAGAAAAAGTCGTTTTTGGTCAGACATAATATTGTAGTCAATTAAAAATTTTCGATTGAAGAATCTTAAAAGTAGAAAAAAGAATCAAGTTGATATGGGTTTAAAAAGGATACATTTTATTCTTTTTGATAAAAACTATGTACCTGTTTGTTTTCATGACCTTTTTCGGAATATTCGCGATAGGTAAACCCTGGATGCACGCAATAGCCTCCAGTTTCACCTTGCTTGTTAATAGCCAAAAAACCTATCTGGAAATCCTTGCGTCCCTCATTCTTTTTCATGATGCGCTTTACACCTTCCTCACAGGCTTCTTGCGGGCTTTTTCCTTGACGCATCAATTCAACAATCAAAAAACTGCCAACTGTACGGATGACTTCTTCACCCACTCCAGTTGCCGTGGCACCTCCGACTTCATTGTCTACATACAATCCAGCCCCAATTATGGGTGAATCGCCAACACGACCTGCAACCTTGTATGCCATTCCGCTAGTAGTACAAGCTCCGGCAATGTTTCCGTTTTTGTCAATGGCCAACATTCCGATGGTGTCATGGTTTTCTATGTTGATGGTAGTTTCATAGTTGGATGTTTTCCTCCACTCTTCATATTGTTTCCGTGTGCTTTCCGTTAATAAGTCGGTTTTTTTAAACCCCTTTTCATAGGCAAACTTTTCCGCACCCCTTCCAGCTAGAATAATATGGGGAGTTTCTTCCATTACTTTCCTGGCCACCGAGACCGGATGTTCAATATTCTGTAAATACACAACCGAGCCGCAATTACCATCTTTGTCCATAATACAGGCATCCAAAGTTACATTGCCATCCCGATCAGGACGTCCACCTTTTCCAACAGTTTCATTGGTGACATCAGACTCTTCAACCATGACACCTTGTTCAACAGCGTCCAGTGCATTACCATCATTTTTCAGCACATCCCATGCTTTTGCCGTAGCATTCATAAAGTTCCAAGTACAAATGGCAATCGGTTTTGTAGCTGCCGTCACTACTGCTACATTTTCGGGTTTGCTTTCGGTCTTGCATGAGGCTAAAACAGGTGCTGACATGAGTCCTGCAGTAGTAAGCCCTGATTTTTTAAGAAATTTGCGTCTTTGCATGGTTTGGATGTTTATTTTTAGTCCTGCTAAAGATAGCAATATGCTTGTAGAAGTTTGTGCCAACTCACTTGAATCTGCCCTTGTTGCCCAAGAAGCTGGAGCTGACCGTATTGAGCTTTGCAGCGAGTTGGGGGTAGGTGGAATTACTCCGTCCTATGGATTGATTGAAGCGGTTCGAAATCAACTCAGTATTCCTGTACATGTGCTGATTAGACCCCGCAGTGGCCATTTCACTTATTCTGATTTTGAGTTTGAAGTAATGCAAAAGAATATCGCTTTATGCAAACAAATGGGGGTGGATGGAATTGTTTCTGGAATACTCAAACCTGATTTTAGCTTGGATATGGACCGAACATCGGTTTTGCTCGAAGCATCAGGCTCCATGAAATTTACTTTTCACCGAGCATTCGATTGGGTTAGAAAACCTATAGAAACATTGGAACAATTAAATACAATTGGAGCTGATTATGTTTTGACTTCTGGTCAGGAATCTTCTGGCACAAAGGGTTTGAGTTTGCTAAAAGAGTTAAATGATTTATCAAAAGGTACGATTGTAATGGCAGGTGGAGGTGTACGACTTGATAATTGCGAAAAATTTAAGGCAGCCGGACTGCGGGCCATTCACCTTTCTGGAACATCCTTTGGAAATGAAGTAACCATTTCGGGTAAAGTTCCAATGAATTCGGAAACTCATTTGCAGGAATATCAAGTAGCTGTAACAAACTTGGACAAGGTTCGTCAAATTGTACGCAGCGTTAAATAATCGCTAAATAATTCAGTTCCAGAACTAAAGAAATATCTTTGTAAAAAAGCAATTGCATGCCCCGATTTTTAATTATTCTGTCCATAATTTATATTGTTTCAGCCATTTATGGTTTTCAGGGGTTTAAAACCCTTTTTAAAAATGTATGGCTTCATTGGGCCTATGGATTGCTCTTTTTAGGAGCTTTGGCCAATTTCTTAATTCGTGTGCTTAACTACACCCCAGGAGATGGTATAAGGGGACAGATTGCCAATGCGGGTGGGATTTTCTTTTCGTTTTTGTTGCTTGGATTGGTATTTGGAATCTTTCTATTGCTTGAAGATATCGTTCGATTGTTTGTATTTGGATACAACAAAATAGCTGGGCTATCAGAAACCCAGACCCAATTTTTCCCTTCTCGTCGAAAATTTATCAGTGGAATTGCTCTTGGGATTGCTGCATTGCCATTCGGTGCCTTGCTCTATGGAATGTACAGGGGTAAATACAACTACAAGGTATTGAAGTATCAACTTGAGTTTGACGATTTGCCCGATGCTTTTGATGGTTATAAAATCACCCAGATTTCAGATGTGCACAGCGGTAGCTTTGATAATCGAAAAAAAGTGTCTTATGGCATTGATTTGATTAATGAACAACAAAGCGATGTTATTCTTTTTACCGGAGATATGGTAAATGATAAGGCTGAGGAAATGAAACCATGGGCGGATTTATTTGGAACCCTTGAAGCTAAGGATGGGAAGTACTCGATACTAGGAAACCATGATTATGGAGATTATACTCAATGGGAATCGGATGAAGCCAAAGCTGAAAACCTAGTTGACCTAAAGAATTTGCAAAAAGAAATGGGCTTTGATCTCTTGCTGGATACACATCGCTACTTAGAAAAAGATGGACAACGAATTGTTTTGTTGGGTGTTGAGAATTGGGGTAGAGGTGGATTTAAAAAAGCTGGAGATCTTGAAAAAGCAAAAACCGGCATTTCCAAGGATGATTTTAAAATATTGATGAGCCATGATCCATCGCATTGGGAAGATGTTGTTATCAAAGATGACTATCACTTCCAGCTTACCCTAAGTGGACATACCCATGGCATGCAGTTCGGAGTAGAGATTCCTGGATGGGTAAAATGGAGTCCGGTAAAATGGCGTTACAAGTATTGGGCGGGCGTTTATGAAGAGCTGGGGCAGTTCATTAATGTAAATCGTGGCTTTGGATTTATAGGTTATCCAGGTCGTGTCGGGATTTGGCCTGAAATCACTGTGATTACCCTTAAAAAGAAAGGTTTAACCTAAATTTAACGCCGTTCCTTTCCTTATAAAAACGGACTTCAGTAAAATTTTAACAAATTTTCTTACTTTTGGTTGGTAAACCGAGTAAGTATACATGTCTAAATTTGGTGAACTTATTGATGTAAAAGTGCCAGTGTTGCTGGACTTTTACGCAGAATGGAATGATCAATCCACCTCTATGCATCCTGTGTTGCGCGATGTAGCAGCTGCCTTAGGAGATAAAGGAAAAGTGATTAAAATCGATGTCGACAAAAACAAAGAGCTTTCACAAGCACTCCGCATCAAAGGGTTACCTACTTTGATGATCTACAAAAAAGGAGAAATGGTCTGGCGACAAAGCGGTGAACAGGATGCCAATACCCTTATTGGAATCCTAAATGAATATATCTAAGCCGATTTATTTTATTTTCAACCTATTGGACAGCGGCTGCTGAATCCGATATGGCTTCTATGGTGTCCAATGGAATAGAATCTTCAATGTCCGGATCGGGCATGGTGGGTTCTTCAAAAGCATCTTCATCTTCTCCAACAAACTGGGAGAATTTGTCTATGTACTCATTGAAAATCAAGGTTTCAGATTCAGCCAGTTCCCTATCCTGATTTTCGATAAGGATGTCAATGTTTCTCCTGTACGCCTGCATTTCGGTTAGGATGTCATCAATTTTGTCGTACTGCTCATCCAATGGAATACCGGAATAGTACTCCAATCGTTCTTGATAGACCTTTTTCAGTTTTTCAAAAAGCTCACGTGCCTTATCGGTTTCACCGACTTTGTAATATCCGTCTACAAAAGGCTCCACAAATGCATAAAACCCATATCGTTCAACAGGCATATTTGTCATGGCCATATCAATGATATCTTTGGCCTTATCTATCTTGTTTTCGGCAATCAATGTCTCCATCAAACGGGCAAGATTACTTCTGAAAGACAGACCTTGTGAACGTGTTTGGGGGTCGTGGTAAATGTCTCCGCTTGAATTTCCCCAATCCCACTTTTTGACGATATCATACATTAGGTCACTATCTATTCGACCCATTTCAAAGGAACTTCTGTTTTCGGTCTTAATGGGAACCAATTTGTAGGTCAAACCATCCAACTGCAAATAATCCTTCATCCAAATGTACTCTGCACTATCAAAGCTTCCACCGGAAAAATAGATGGGCCTTTTCCAATCGTTGTTGGCGATAAGGTCTAACATTAAAATCCTATTTTTTGGAAGCGCACTCTTTGGAAGGTCAATATCTATATAATCTACGATGAGATCAGCATCTTTCTCCTTGACCAATCCGCTTTCTAAAACATTCTTTTTGTTGACAGGAATCCTGATTTTATTGGTAGGATAATAAATGATATTTAAAGTGCCTTCGGGAACCTCACTAACATCAACACCTTGCTTTTCCAACAAATACTTATATCTGGTCTGAGGTTTATCACTTCCAATCCAATTCACAAAATCTTTGATACTCCACCTATTTTCTGTTATACCTTGATAATAAACAGCATCTCGTGAGCCATAACGATATTTATCATGGGTCAGTTGTGAAGGAATTGGGTCACTTTCATAGGCTTTTCGTTTCATCTGGTCTATATACCAATCTGTGGCAAAAAGGCTAGTGTTAACTACACGAACATCGGTTCGGTAGTCTTCAATTTCCTGCACATACCAGAGAGGGAAAGTGTCGTTATCCCCAATAGTAAACAAAATAGCTCCTGCATCTTCTTGACACGAATTTAAGTACGCCTTTGCCGTTGAATTTGCAGTAGCTCTACCTGAACGGTCATGATCATCCCAGTTCTGAAAGGCCATCAGCAAGGGAACTGCCAAAAGGCATATTACCGTAATCGCTGGGGCGGCTATCTTAGCTGATAAAAACTTCCTGAATTCATCAAATAGGCCATATACACCCATACCTATCCAAATACAAAAGATATAGAATGACCCCACTAGGGAATAATCTCTTTCCCTGGGTTGGAAAATGTAAGGATTGGTATAGAATTGAATGGCCAATCCGGTAAACATAAAAAAGACAAAGAGTGCCCAAAAGTGTTTTGGATTTTTGGAAACTTGAAAGACAATACCGATAATCCCAAGGAGTAGCGGTAAAAAGAAATAGGTGTTTCTGCCTTTGTTGTTTTCCCAGTCGCTGGGCAGGTTATTTTGACTCCCGAGTCTAAGGCTATCCACAAAACCGATACCACTTAGCCAATGTCCATTTTCATCATATCTACCCTGAACATCATTCTGTCGGCCAACAAAATTCCACATAAAGTAACGCATGTACATGTATCCAAATTGGAACTCGAACATGTACTTAATATTTTGCCAAACGGTGGGGGGTTCGACTTCGATATATTCACTAAACTCGCGTAAAAAACGAATGTATTGTTCGCCGTCAAGCTCTCCTCGGGCATAGGCATCTTTAAATTTGGCGACGGCCTCCCGCAGGTCGTTGTTTGATATATATTCCGACTTGATCTTAAACTCTAATACACCAAAATGGCGCATGTAATTTTCCGCATGTTGCTCACTCCAAAGTCTTGGTAAAAAACCTACATGCTTCTCATGCGGACCTTGAATGGCATTTTTATAATTATTGACAATCACATACTTGCCCAACTTTTCATCTTTCTCGTATTTTGGACGGTCGTCCTGGTCTTCTCCAGCTGGTGCGAAAGTATTGGAGTAATATGCCCCATAAAATGGACTTTCTACCCCTGGGTATTGCTCTCTGTTGTAGTACGCAAGAAGTGATCGAGCATCTGAAGGGTCATTTTCATTGACCACGGTATTGGCATTAGCTCTTATGGGCAACATCAACCAAGATGAAAAACCGAGCAAAAGAAACATCAAGCACAACACTATGATATTTCCTGAATGGAAGCCATTTTTTCTTGTGTAACGCAGGGCAAAATAAAAGGCTGAGATAAACAACAACCCCATTATGATTGTCCCCGAATTAAATGGCAGTCCAATGCTGTTTATGAAGAAAACTTCACTCCAACCGAATAATTTTAATACATAGGTCAAGGAAAATTTGTAAACCAACATTAGTAGGGTCACAACTATAATATTGGCCAACAAAAAGTTCTTTATTGTTGTTGTTTTGTATGTTTTGAAATAGTATAACAGGCCTATGGATGGGATGGCCAAAAAGCCCATAAATTGTATTCCGAAAGTAAGGCCGATTACAAAGCAAATGAGTAATAGCCATCGATGACCTCGAGGGTCGTCAAGATTGTCTACCCATTTTAGTCCCAGCCAAAGTAAAAGGGCCATGATTAAACTGGCCATGGCGTAAACTTCTGTTTCTACCGCATTGAACCAAAAACTATCGGAAAAGGTAAATGCCAGTGCGCCTACCAAACCACTTCCAAAAATGGCGATGGTCTTACTATTACTCAACGGTTTCTTTTTTGAAATCATTTTGCGGGTCAAATTCGTGATTGTCCAAAATGTGAACAATACTGCAAAAGCACTTGAAACAATGGAAACGGCATTGACCATCAAAGCAATCTTGGAGGAATCACCAAAAGCGAATATCGAAAAGAATGCACCGATCATTTGCAAAAGAGGAGCACCTGGTGGGTGACCTACCTGCAATTTGGAGGAGGTGGTGATATATTCACCTGCATCCCAAAAACTTCCAGTAGGTTCAACGGTAAGGGAATAAACGATAAATGCAATGGTAAAAGAGACCCATCCCAATATGGTATCCCATTTTTTGAAGTCTTTTGCAAACATAAAAGTTGGTGTTTACCAAGTTGAGGCGAATTTAGTAAATATAGTAGAGAAGACTATTGAATTTTGGAAAACCTTTAACAAGGGCACTTGCAAAAAATAAAGCTTGGAATCTTATCAAATTATTTGTTGAAACGAAAGTTTGTTTTAAATTTGCACCCTCTTAATGGTAAATGGCCCATGGTGTAATTGGCAACACAGCTGGTTTTGGTCCAGTCGTTCTAGGTTCGAGTCCTAGTGGGCCAACAAAAAATCCTCTTAATTTTAGAGGATTTTTTTATTGCCTCAATTTTATTGAGAGCTGTCCGCCACAGACATATGGCTTTTTAATGGGATTTATCCAAGATTTATTGGAAACACCATGAGTTGTAAACATCTTTTCTAACGGAACATTGGTAACCCCTCAGATGCGGCCAAAAAACCGGCAAGAGCCCCGAGAGTATTCAATGTGCAATGAATAATAATTCCCAAATAGACATTTTTCTTTTTCCAAACTATCCAACTTAAAATAATTCCGATTAAAACTGTAGCCATATAATTATGTGGCTGCCAAAAATGGTACAAACCAAAGAGTGCACCGTTTAAAATAGGAGCCCATTTTTTTAGGTAGGCCATTCGTGGTAATAAATACCCCCTAAAAAACAGTTCTTCAACAAGTGGTCCAATAATACCATCAATGAATATTCCCAAGAAAAATACTTTGGCGATAAGGGATAAATTTGCGCTTCCAAAGCCAGGGTCGAAATACCATTCGGGCAACCAGAAGAAAATGTTTTCTTTGATCCACAAGCCAATCGGGTATAAAGGAATGAAAACAACCAAACATGCCAACATTCCGATAAGTGACCATTTTATATATTGACCAACGGACAACTTTTCTGTGTATGCTATGACGTTTTTAAGGGTGTAACGTCCGTTTAGCTCTTTTCCTTTGCGGAGTAAATGTGTGGTCGCCAAAGGTGTTAGAACCAATAGTTCAACCAATAGCAAAGGTGCAAGTCCAGGGTATCCCATATCGACCAGATGTCCGCTTATAAGGATATATACAGCCAGAAAAATGATTCCCATATAGAAGTGGTACCATAATTGTTTTTTTAAAGTGATTTGATCCTGATAAATATCGAAGGTGTTTCCCATGAGGTCTGTTTTAAGATTCATGGAGCTAAATTGAATTGAAAATCGGACCTGTGCGACCGACTTTACGAAGTCGAACCAATTTAATGGGTTGGATTTCAGGAAATCAGAAGTCGAACTTAGGTTTTTAGTCTTCTGTATTCCGTTGGTGTAAGGCCAGTCCTGTTTTTAAATTGTGTGTTGAAAGAGGATTTGGAATTGTAACCTACAAGGTACATTACTTCTAAAATGGTCAATTTATCGTCTTGACTCTCCTTAAGGATTTTTTTGGCGGCTTCTACGCGATACCCATTAATTAAGTCAAAAAATGATTTTTTGAAAACTTCATTGATTGCCATGGAAACCTTTCGTGTATTCTCATTTATGGAAAGCGATAGCTGCTCCAAGGTTAAGTCAGGTTGAAAATGGATGGAATTTTGCTCTAAGGCGGAAAGCACTTTTTCAGAAATCATGTCAGCTTCTTCCTGCTCAAGTTTATTCTTAGCGGTGCTTGTGAATTTGACTCTTTCTACAACAAAAGGATGATCCAATGCCTTTACAATTATCCGGATAAGAATGAGGCCCATGCAAAGGGCCAGCAATGGTAATCCAATTTTAAAGTAAACATTTGGATTGTAATAAAAAAGGGTTGCCAGTAATGAAATAACCAATATTACAACTACCGCATTTAGGATGTCTTTTAGCCAATTGATATCATATTCCGAATAAAATGCATTCAGATTTTTAACAGTTTTTGAAACCATACCCTTTGCATGGAAAACATAGGCAAAAACGTGGGCATATATCAATAGTGCTCCGATGAAAGAGCCAATAGGCTGGTTCGAAGTCGATATGGAATGTAGTACTTCTAGTTTGTTTTCTAAAGGAAGTGAGTGATAGGTGGCCATGATGATAAAAAGTAGGCAGATAAATGGTAAAAGGTGTACTAGATCATTTTTTTTAAGAATGCCCCCTAGTATCCTTTTAGTGTAAAAAAAGAGCAAAGGGCCATAAAGTAATGAAGTGGAATCTATCCAGAGGGCCAATCGCGGAAATGTTTCGTAGAACCCCATCACAAAAGCTACGGCATCCAAAAAGTCCAGCGCCCATAAAAGAAAGAAGCCTCCCAACAGCCAATTTGAAGAAGGAACCCCCTTTTTTGAAACAAAAAGGTAAATTGCCAACAATCCAAACAATGTAATACAAGCAATGGAAAAGATTATGAAGAGATTCATTGTGGCAATTTGAGACAAAATAATGCAGATATGGATTAAATGCAAGAAAGATAATCTTGGGCGCCATCTTTTCAGAGCATGGTTTTAATTCTAAAAGAATCAAGAAGAAGCTACTTGAAAAGCATACTTTAATTTATATCTCTTGCAATTGCATCATGTAATATTTATTGTATATTTGCGCCACTGAACGGATATAAATGTATTCATGAGGGGACTTCTGGTCCCCTCTTTTATTACTTGATTTTATGTTAAGGGAGAAAGTAAAATCATTATTGAGCAAGGCTTTGGAAGAAAATCCATCCTTGTTTTTGATTGATTTTATGATAACAAATGATAATACGATCCGTGTGGTTTTAGATGGTGATGAGGGTGTCAATCTTCAAGATTGTATGAACATAAGCAGGGCCATCGAGCACAATTTGGATAGGGAAGAGGAAGACTTCTCTTTGGAAGTCACCTCGGCAGGAGCAGCTTCCCCATTAGAATTGCCACGTCAGTACAAAAAGAATATTGGTAGAAAATTAAAGGTAAGGACAGGTGAAGAAGAATTGGAGGGAAACCTGACCCAAGCCTCAGAAGAAAGTATTACCTTGGAGTGGAAGGCCCGTGAGCCAAAGCCTGTAGGTAAAGGAAAAGTTACAGTTCAGAAAAAACGGGACATTCCCTTTTCTGAAATCCATGAAGCAAAAGTGATATTAAAATTTTAATTGTAATTCAAAAATGGAAAACCTAGCGCTCATCGAATCCTTTTCGGAATTTAAGGACGATAAGTTTATAGATAGGGTAACCCTTATGGCAATTTTGGAAGATGTGTTCCGAAATGCACTCAAGAAAAAGTTTGGTTCTGATGAAAACTTTGACATCATTATCAACCCAGATAAGGGTGATTTGGAAATTTGGAGAAACCGAATCGTTGTAAAGGATGGAGAAGTTGAAGAGCCCAATGAGGAGATCTCTTTGTCCGAGGCCAGAAAAATTGAACCAGATTTTGAAGTGGGCGAGGATGTTTCGGAAGAGGTGAAACTAATGGACTTAGGTCGTCGTGCAATCTTAGCATTGCGCCAGAACCTGATTTCTAAGATTCATGAGCACGATAACACTACCATTTATAAGCAATTCAAGGATCTAGAAGGAGAAATATACACGGCTGAGGTGCACCATATTCGTCACAAAGCAATCATTTTGTTGGATGACGAAGGCAATGAGATTATCCTTCCAAAGGAAAAACAAATTCCATCTGACTTTTTCCGCAAAGGAGATAATGTCCGCGGCGTAATCGAAAGTGTTGAACTTAAAGGAAACAAGCCGGCAATTATCATGTCCAGAACATCACCAATTTTCTTGGAACAATTATTCTTCCAGGAAATTCCTGAGGTGTTTGATGGATTGATAACAATAAAGAAAGCTGTTAGGATTCCAGGTGAAAAAGCAAAAGTTGCCGTGGACTCTTACGATGACAGAATTGATCCAGTAGGAGCTTGTGTTGGAATGAAAGGATCTCGAATTCATGGAATTGTTCGTGAATTGGGTAATGAAAATATCGATGTAATCAATTGGACCAACAACTCACAGTTGATGGTCACAAGAGCATTAAGCCCAGCAAGAGTATCCTCTGTAAAGTTGAACGATGAAAAGAAAACAGCTCAAGTATATCTAAAGCCGGAGGAAGTTTCCAAGGCTATTGGTAGAGGTGGTCATAACATCCGTTTAGCTGGTCAATTAACTGGTTATGAGATTGATGTGTTCCGCGAAGGTGTAGAAGAGGATGTGGAATTGACGGAATTCTCAGATGAAATAGAAGCATGGGTCATTGAAGAGTTCAAAAAGATTGGACTGGACACAGCCCGAAGTGTTCTTGAGCAAGATGTGAAAGACCTTATCAAAAGAACTGATTTAGAAGAAGAAACTGTTCAAGAGGTAGTGCGCATCCTCAAAGAGGAATTTGAAGATTAAACTATATATTAGCAGCGAATTTTAGGGCAAGTAAAACAATTTATGGCAGGAAACCCAACAATACGACTCAACAAAGTTCTAAGAGAATTGAACATTTCACTGGATAGGGCAGTGGACTACCTTTTGTCAGTAGGTCATGACGTAGAGGCGCGTCCTACTACCAAAATCACGGATGAGGTGTATCAAGTACTGTTGGATGAGTTCCAAACGGACAAGAGTAAAAAAGTTGCTTCCAAAGAGGTTGGTGAGGAAAAGAGAAAGGAAAAGGAAGCGCTCAGAGTTCAGTTGGAACAAGAACAGGAAGAACGTCGACTTGCTAGGGAGAAAAGGAACGCTGAGCAAGTCATAAAGGCAAAAGCGGAACTTTCTGGTCCGAAAACAGTGGGTAAGATAGACCTGGATAAAAAGCCTGAGACTCCAGTAGAAGAAAAACCTAAGGAGGTAGCTGTGGAGGAACCTAAACCTGTGAAGGCTGAAAAGCCCAAAGAAGAGGTTGAGGTTAAAGAGGTTGCAAAACCAGTTGAGGCCAAAAAAGAAGAAGAGGAAGCCCCAGCCAAAGAGCCGGAGGCAATTCAAACCCAATACAAAAAACTTAGTGGTCCTAAGATAACTGGTGATAAAATTGACTTGTCTCAATTTAACAAGCCAAAGAAAAAGAAAGAGGAGCCAGCTAAAACATCTGGGAGAACTGCAAGTGATAACGATAGGAAGAAACGTAGAAAACGTATTGTTAGCAAGAATGCTCCTCAGCAGGGTGGTAATCGACCCAGAAATAATGGTCCAGTTAGAAAAGGAAACCAGCGAGCTGTTCCCAAGGTAGAGCCTACCGAAGAAGAAGTACAAAAACAGGTAAGGGAGACCCTTGAAAAACTTCAAGGTAAATCCAGTAAAGGAAAAGGTGCCAAGTACCGAAGAGAGAAAAGAGATCAGCATCGTCAGCAGACTGAGAAAGATCTTGAACAACAAGAATTAGAGAGTAAAATCTTAAAGGTTACAGAATTTGTGACCGTGAACGAGGTGGCAACCATGATGGATGTGACCACTACGCAAATTATTTCTGCATGTATGTCACTAGGAATCATGGTGACCCTGAACCAAAGATTGGATGCAGAAACACTTTCTATTGTCGCTGAGGAATTTGGATATGAAGTGGAGTTTGTAACCGCAGAAATTGAAGAATCCATTGAGGAAGAAGTTGATGCTCCGGAAGACTTGAAACCAAGAGCACCTATTGTTACTGTAATGGGTCACGTTGACCATGGTAAAACATCCCTTTTAGATTATGTTAGGGAAGAAAATGTGATTGCCGGAGAAAGTGGTGGTATTACCCAGCACATTGGCGCATATGGAGTTACCCTGGAAGATGGACAAAAAATAACATTCTTGGATACTCCAGGTCACGAGGCGTTTACCGCTATGCGGGCAAGGGGTGCACAAGTTACCGATATTGCAATTATTGTAATCGCTGCTGATGATGATATCATGCCGCAAACCAAGGAAGCAATTAGCCATGCCCAAGCGGCCAATGTTCCTATTATTTTTGCGATCAATAAGATTGATAGACCAACAGCAAATCCAGATAAGATTAAAGAAGGTCTTGCCGGGATGAATTTATTGGTGGAAGATTGGGGTGGTAAAATCCAATCACATGATATATCTGCGAAGACAGGAGATGGTGTAAAAGAACTTTTGGAAAAGGTGTTGCTTGAAGCTGAATTATTGGAGTTGAAAGCAAACCCTGACCGATTAGCAACGGGAACCGTGGTTGAGGCGTTCTTGGATAAAGGGCGAGGATATGTTTCCACAATTTTGGTGCAAACAGGAACCTTGGAAATTGGTGATTATGTTTTGGCAGGAACCTGTAGTGGTAAAGTAAAAGCCATGCAGGATGAAAGAGGAAAGAACATCAAAAAGGCCGGTCCAGCAACTCCTATTTCTATTTTGGGATTGGATGGAGCTCCGCAGGCCGGTGATCGATTCAATGTGTTGGAGGATGAGCGTGAAGCAAAACAAATTGCTACCAAGCGTTCGCAACTACAACGTGAACAATCTGTTAGGACACAGCGTCATATTACACTCGATGAAATCGGAAGAAGGATTGCGCTTGGTGACTTCCAGGAACTGAACATTATTCTTAAAGGTGATGTTGATGGATCTGTTGAAGCATTGACGGATTCTTTCCAGAAATTGTCTACCGATGAGATTCAAGTGAATATCATTCATAAAGGCGTAGGAGCTATTACAGAATCTGACGTATTGTTGGCAAGTGCCTCCGATGCGATTATTATCGGATTTAATGTAAGACCAATGGGTAATGCTCGAGCAGTGGCCGATAAGGAGGAAATCGATATCAGAATGTACTCCATTATCTACGACGCTATCAATGATCTTAAAGATGCGATGGAAGGTATGTTGTCTCCTGAAATGAAAGAGGAGATTACAGGTAATGCCGAGATTAGGGAGACCTTTAAGATTTCCAAAATCGGAACCATTGCAGGTTGTATGGTAACAACTGGTAAGATCTTTAGGAATTCGCAGATTCGTCTGATTCGTGATGGAGTTGTCATATTCACTGGAGAATTGACGTCTCTTAAACGATTCAAGGATGATGTTAAGGAAGTATCCAAAGGATATGACTGTGGATTACAGATTAAGAACTATAATGATATAAAAGAAGGTGATATTGTTGAAGCCTTCCAAGAGGTGGCGGTCAAGAAAAAACTGTAACCTTTATTAACAAAGAATAAAAAATCCCGCCTAAGCGGGATTTTTTTATTGGATTTATTTTCCTTCTGGTTTTAAAAGAATTGCCTCCGGATATTTTTTTCTCACTTCCATGTATTTACGTTCTGCTTCAAGTTTTGTCTTAAATTTCCCTAAACGCACACGATAGGTCGGTGATTCAAATTCAATTTTAGAATACCAACCAGCAAAATCGATATCTACTTTTGTTTTTAAATTTTGAGCCTTCTGATAGCTCCCAAAACCTACTTGAATCTGATAAAAATCAGACTTGGAATTGACTTGAGTATACAATTTCAGTAACTCGTCTATACGTGGATCTTGTTCAATGGTAATGTTACCTTCCTGTGCAGAAACGTGTAGTGCAAAACCAGCAAAAAGGGCTATAGATACAAGGGTTTTCATAATTTTCGACCGCTTTTCCAAATTGTGATTATACAAATGTAATTTATTCAGTTTTAAACCAAGGAAATGCATATTATTTAGAATGTTTATAAATTATATATTATAAATACCTTAACATTTTAAAAAATGTGACTATGTCGTACTTTTGTGACCAATTTTAGGCCGAGAAAAGCTATTGTTCTCAGTATCAATGGAAATAACCGTGCCAAAGATTTCGACAGAAATTTCGTTAATATGAAAAAGGTTTTATACCGCCATCTATTTTCTAAAGTTTTAGGTTTATCCCTCCTATTTTTTTCCGTTTCAATTTTTGCGCAAGAAGAAGCAGCTGAAGCTTCTGGTGGTGATGCTGCCAAGGGAAAGCAGCTCTTTAACCAGAACTGTGCAGCCTGTCACTCTTTGGACAGAAAAATGACGGGACCTGCATTGGCAAATGTAGAAGCGAGATTGTTAGAAGACGAAGGACTGGATAAAGAATGGCTTTATACTTGGATTAAGAATAGTCCAGGGATGATTAAGTCAGGTGACTCCTACGCCAACAAGATTTATGCTGAATACAATCAAGCGGCGATGACGGCATTCCCGACTTTGTCAAATCAAGATATCGATGATATTTTGGCATATACTGCGGCTCCACCTAAAACAGCTGTTAAGGGTCCTGAAGGTCCTGAAACGCCGTTGACTCCATCTGAACCAGGTATCTCTAACGAATTAATATTAGGTGCACTGGCATTGGTTTTTGGCCTGTTGGTCATCATGTTGCTTTTGGTTAATAAGACATTGCGAAGAATAGCCGAGGCCAATGGAGTGGTGTTGGAAAAAGAAAAAGCTGAAAAGAGAATCCCAATATGGAAAGCTTTTGCTCAAAATCAGTTTTTGGTTTTGGTTACTGCTATTTTCTTGTTGTTGGCCAGTGGATATTTTGCCTACGGATGGATGATGCAGGTTGGTGTTGACCAAGGTTATGCGCCGGTACAGCCAATTCACTATTCACATAAAATCCACGCAGGAGACAATAAAATTGAATGCAAGTATTGTCACTCTTCCGCTAGAGTTTCTAAACATTCAGGAATACCATCTTTGAACGTTTGTATGAATTGTCACAAATCAATTTACGAGTACAAAGGAAATCCTGAGGGACCTAGTGCGGAAGATTTGGCAAATGGATATACCAATGAATTCTATACCGGCGAAATCAAGAAGTTGTACAAAGCCGTTGGATGGGATGAAGAGAATCAACAATATACAGGTGAGACACAGCCAGTAGAATGGGTTAGAGTACACAATTTGCCTGATTTTGCATATTTCAATCACTCACAGCACGTTTCCGTTGCTGGAATCGAATGTCAGACATGTCATGGTCCAGTAGAAGAAATGGAGATAATGGAGCAGTTTGCACCATTGACCATGGGATGGTGTATTAACTGTCACAGGGAAACAAATGTGAAAATGGAGGGTAATGAATACTACGAAGCTATCCATGCAGAACTTTCCAAGAAATATGAAGTGGAAGAATTGACTGCCGCAATGATGGGTGGTTTGGAATGTGGTAAGTGTCACTATTAAGAATTAAAAGAAGATAATCTCAGATATATCGTATGGCATCAAACAAAAAATATTGGAAAAGCGAAGCGGAGTTAAATCCGAACGATTCCATTGTTGAGACGCTAAGACAAAATGAATTTTCGGAAGAAATCCCGGTTGATGAGTTTTTAGGAGATAAAGAAAACCTATCAGCTTCAACAACCAATAGAAGGGATTTTCTAAAATATGTTGGATTCAGTACCGCGGCTGCAACTGTTGCTGCCTGTGAAGGTCCTGTTCACAAATCCATCCCATATGTTGTGCAACCGGATACTATTGTGCCAGGAGTTGCAAACTACTATGCGACAACCATAGCAGATGGATTTGATTTTGCCAGTATTTTGGTAAAAACCCGAGAAGGAAGACCTATCAAGATTGAAAATAATACCGATGCCAAGGTGAATGGTAGTGCAAATGCACGTGTTCAAGCATCTGTGTTGACTTTATATGATAGCAAAAGGGTTCAAGGGCCGATGGCTAATGGAGAACCTATCGAATGGAAGGTGTTGGATGCTACAGTAAGAGCAAAACTGGGGAGCTTGAAAGGTTCGAACAGACAGATTGCCTTATTGACCCAAACCTACGCCAGTCCATCTACTGAAAAGTTGATTGCCGAATTCAAAGCTGAATTTGGGGACAATGTAAACCATGTAACGTACGATGCCATTTCTGAAGATGCTGCCTTGAATGCTTTCAATGCGGCCTATGGAGAAAGAGCATTAGTGGACTACGATTTTGAGAAAGCGGATGTAATTGTGTCCTTCGGAGCTGATTTCTTAGGAGATTGGCAAGGCGGAGGATATGATGGCGGATACGCTAAAGGACGTGTTCCAAAAAATGGAAAAATGTCCAAGCACATTCATTTGGAATCCAATATGTCACTGTCTGGAGCTAATGCGGATAAGCGTTACCCGATGACGGCTGCACAGCAGAAAATTGCGTTGGCCAAATTGTATGGTAAGCTAAACGGAACCAATGTAGGTGGAGGAACTTCTGATGTGGACGAAGCCGTTGATAAAATTGCTGCAGAAATCAGAAAAGCTGGAAGTAAAGCTGTTGTGGTTACAGGTCTAAACGATGTTAACGCGCAAACGGTTGTTCTGGCTATCAATAAGTTGCTTTCAAGTGAAGCTTTTGATACGGAAAACCCAAAATATGTTCGTCAAGGTGATGTTGCCAAGGTGAACAAATTGGTTTCCGATATGAATTCTGGCAGAGTAGGGGCTTTGATTATTGACGGAGTTAATCCGGTATATTCATTACCAAATGCTGAGGACTTTGTTGCTGGATTAGAGAAAGTTGATGTTTCTGTAAGTTTTGCTTTCAATAATGATGAAACTGCCCAATCTGTTGGATATGTAGCAGCTGCTTCGCACTATTTAGAATCTTGGGGAGATGCCCAATTGAAAAAAGGACAATATAGTCTTATGCAACCTGCTATCCGTGAGTTGTTCGATACCAGACAATTTCAGTCTGCTTTATTGACTTGGATGGGTAGTGATAAGACCTATTACGAATACATTAAAGAAAATTGGGACACTGCTATTTTACAAGGTTCCGATTGGAATCAGGCGTTGCAAGATGGTGTTTTTGTGGCTTCGGCAAGTGCAGAAGTTGCAGAAGAGCCGGTAGCTGCTCCAGTTGAAGCTGAAGAAGAACAGTGGGAAATCGCTCCAATCGCATCTTCGATAAGAGCTTTGGTCGGCGCCACCAGTCAAGGAACTGAATTGGTATTGTACTCCAAAGTGGGGATGGGAGATGGTCGTCAGGCCAACAACCCATGGCTACAAGAATTCCCTGATCCAATTTCAAGAGCGTCATGGGATAACTATGTTACTGTTTCCAAAGCAGATGCTGAAAAATTAGGATTGAAAAATCATAATGTTGCGAATGGTGGATTAAATGGAAGCTACGTTAAGCTTACTGTTGATGGCACTGTGCTTGAAAATGTCCCGGTAATCATTCAACCAGGTCAAGCCAATGGAACAGTTGGTCTTTCCTTTGGATATGGGAAACAAGCTGGTATGCAGGAGGAATTGGCGACAGGAGTAAATGCTTATACCTTATATAAGAACTTTTCCGATGTGCAATCGGTCAGTATAGAAAAAACGGCTGGAGAGCATGAATTTGCATGTGTGCAGTTGCATAATACGTTGATGGGGCGTGGAGATATCATCAAGGAAACCACCTTGGAGATTTTCAATACCAAAGACCATCACGAGTGGAACCATATGCCTCAGGTTACATTGAATCATCAAGAGATTCCTGTGACTTCTCCAGATGCAGACCTTTGGGAAGAATTTGATCGTTCCATAGGACATCACTTTAACTTGTCAATCGACCTAAATGCATGTACCGGATGCGGTGCCTGTGTGATTGCATGTCATGCTGAGAACAATGTTCCTGTTGTAGGTAAACAGGAGGTTCGAAAATCAAGAGATATGCACTGGTTGCGTATTGATAGATATTATTCTTCCGAAGACACTTTTGAGCAAGATGATGAGAAGAAAGAATCAATGGATGGTCTTTGGGGCGACAATGGTTCTTTGGGAGGATTTGGAGAAATGGAAGACCCTTCTGTTAATCCTCAAGTAGCATTTCAGCCTGTAATGTGTCAGCACTGTAACCACGCACCTTGCGAAACGGTTTGTCCAGTTGCTGCAACATCACACGGTAGACAAGGTCAAAACCAAATGGCTTACAATCGTTGTGTAGGTACTAGATATTGTGCCAATAACTGTCCTTATAAAGTACGTCGATTCAACTGGTTCCTATATGCCGATAATGATGAGTTTGACTTCAACATGAATAATGACCTTGGTAAAATGGTTATTAATCCTGATGTCAATGTTCGATCTAGAGGTGTTATGGAAAAATGCTCAATGTGTATCCAAATGACACAGAAAACTATTTTGGATGCTAAGCGTGAAGGTAGAGTCATCAAGGATGGAGAGTTCCAAACAGCATGTTCTGCAGCCTGTAGCAGCGGAGCTATGGTATTTGGAGACATCAATGATAAAGAAAGTAAGGTTGCCGAGTTGAAGGAAGATGATAGAATGTACCATTTATTGGAGCATGTAGGCACAAAACCCAATGTGTTCTACCATGTTAAAGTGAGGAACACCAACGAGGCTTAATCAATAAATAAAGAAGTAACAAGAAGATAAATTATGGCGTCGCATTACGAAGCACCTATTCGAAAGCCCTTAGTACTTGGAGACAAAGGATACCACGATGTTACCGTGGATATCGCCGCTCCTGTGGAAGGAAAAGCCAATAAGCATTGGTGGATTGTTTTCACCATTGCCTTGGTAGCATTTCTTTGGGGTATAGGATGTATCATTTATACCATTTCTACCGGTATCGGAGTTTGGGGTCTGAACAAGACTGTTAACTGGGCTTGGGATATTACAAACTTTGTTTGGTGGGTAGGTATTGGTCACGCAGGAACCCTGATATCAGCGGTATTATTGTTGTTCCGTCAAAAATGGAGAATGGCGATTAATCGTTCTGCAGAGGCGATGACCATATTCTCGGTAATTCAGGCAGGTCTTTTCCCAATTATACACATGGGACGTCCATGGTTGGCGTATTGGGTACTTCCAATTCCTAACCAATTTGGCTCATTGTGGGTAAACTTTAACTCACCGCTACTTTGGGATGTATTTGCGATTTCAACATATCTATCTGTTTCCTTGGTTTTCTGGTGGACGGGATTATTACCTGATTTTGCAATGATTCGTGACAGAGCGGTAAAGCCTTTCCAAAAGAAGATTTACAGTCTATTAAGCTTTGGATGGACAGGTAGAGCAAAAGACTGGCAACGTTTTGAAGAAGTTTCATTGGTTTTGGCAGGTTTGGCAACACCACTGGTACTTTCTGTACACACCATTGTATCCTTTGACTTTGCCACTTCGGTAATTCCAGGATGGCACACCACCATTTTCCCTCCGTATTTCGTTGCGGGAGCGATTTTCTCTGGATTTGCCATGGTGAACACCCTTTTGATCATTATGAGAAAGGTGTGTAGTTTGGAAGCATATATCACTGTTCAGCATATTGAATTGATGAACATTGTAATCATGATTACAGGTTCTATTGTTGGATGTGCCTATATCACTGAGTTGTTCATCGCATGGTATTCAGGAGTGGAATACGAACAATATGCCTTTTTGAACAGGGCTACAGGACCTTACTGGTGGGCTTATTGGTCCATGATGACCTGCAACGTATTCTCACCACAGTTTATGTGGTTTAAAAAATTACGTACCAGTATTATGTTCTCTTTCTTCATTTCCATCGTGGTAAACATTGGAATGTGGTTTGAGCGTTTCGTAATTATCGTTACATCATTGCATAGAGATTACCTTCCATCTTCATGGACTATGTTCTCTCCAACCTTCGTGGATATTGGAATATTCATCGGAACCATTGGTTTCTTCTTTGTACTATTCCTGTTGTACTCAAGAACATTCCCTGTAATTGCTCAGGCAGAAGTGAAATCTATTTTGAAATCTTCAGGAGAACGATTCAAAAATCTACGCGATGCAGGAAAGCCTTTGTATCAAACACCTTCCAAGGGAAGTGCAACTGTTGAAAAGGCAGCTCCAAAAGAAGAAAGTCCCGAAGCTGATACGGCTAAAGTTTCTTCCTTGTTGGATTCTATCGGAACCTTCGACGCAGCTACAGAAACTGCAGACGATTTGAAAAAAGTAAAAGGAATTGGTCCACAAATGGAGCAGACCTTGAACCAAATAGGGATTTTTACTTTCGCACAGGTAAGTAAAATGACGGAAAAAGAATATGATTTGTTGGATTCAATCACTGGTTCGTTCCCTGGAAGGGCACAACGAGATGATTGGGCTGGACAAGCGAAAACATTAAACGATAAAAAGTAATTATGGCATCAAAAGTTATACAGGCACTTTATAATGATGATGATGTGTTGATGCATGCCGTAAAAAAGGTTAGGGCAGAGCACCATCATATTGAAGAGGTGTACACACCTTTTCCAGTGCACGGTTTGGACAAGGCAATGGGCTTGGAAGATACCCGAATTGCGATTACGTCTTTTATGTACGGTTGTTTGGGATTGACAGTGGCTATTGTTATGATGAACTATATCATGATTGAAGACTGGCCACAGGACATTGGAGGTAAACCAAGTTTTAGCTATTTGGCAAATATGCCGGCTTTTGTTCCAATCATGTTTGAGATGACCGTATTCTTTGCAGCCCACTTAATGGTGATTACATTTTATCTCAGAAGTAGGATGTGGCCATTCAAGAAAGCAGAAAATCCCGATGTAAGAACCACTGACGACCATTTTTTAATGGAAATTGGATTGGGGGACAATGAAAAAGAATTGACAGCACTACTTTGGGAAACAGGAGCTGTAGAAATAAATGTTACAGAAAAGGAGTCTTAAAAATATGAAGCATTTAGGTAAAATAAGTGTTGTTTTGGTTTTGGTCCTTTCTTTTGCGGCTTGTGCCGATAAGAATCATCCAAACTACCAATATATGCCAAACATGTACGAACCTGTCGGTTATGAAACCTATCAGGGCGTTGACAATGGATTGTTTCCACAGGGAACTGAGGCTATGCTTCCTGCTGAAAACACAATCCCAAGAGGATATTTGCCGTACAAGTTTGAAAACACTCCGGAAGGAAAAGAATTGGCAAGATTGGAACCTAGTCCATTGGATTCATTGCAAAGCGAAGCTAATTTGGCCAAAGGAAAAGAGTTGTATGACATTTACTGCGCTATCTGCCATGGACCAAAAGGAAAAGGTCAGGGTACTTTGGTAAAGCGCGAAAAAATATTGGGGGTTCCTAGTTATGACCATGTTGCACGCAACATTACAGTGGGAACAACATACCACACCGTATATTATGGATTGAATTCCATGGGATCCTATGCCGCACAATTGGCTAATGAAGAAGAGATGTGGCAAGTATCCGAATACGTAATGAAGTTAAAGGAAGACCTAACAAAATAATTGGATAAGAGCATACTATGTATACATTTTCAAACAAGCTAAAAATGGGATCTTTCATCGCTATGGCGTTGGGATTGATTTGTTTAGCAACTGGATTTTTAAATGCTCCCAGCACCGTGGAAGAAGCCAAGGAAATGGTGGCAGCTGCGCATGATGATGGACATGGAAGTGGACATGCAGAAGAAGCTGCACACGTTGCAGATGACGCACATGGCGAAGAGCACGATGCCTCACATGATGAGCATTTGTTGCACCAATTACAAAATAGGCCTTGGGCAGCATTGTATGTCGGAGCTTTCTTTTTCTTTATGATTGCTTTGGGTGTTTTGGCCTTTTATGCCATTCAGCGTGCTGCGCAAGCAGGATGGTCACCCATGTTGTTCCGTGTTATGGAAGGGATTACCGCATATTTGGTTCCTGGTGGAATTATTGTGTTTGTGATCTTGGTGCTTTCTGTACTGCATATGAATCATATGTTTGTATGGATGGATGCTGATACCGTAGCCCATGATAAATTACTTCAAGGAAAAGCTGGGTACCTTAACCCTACATTCTTTTTAGTACGAGCTGCTATTTTCTTAGGAGGATGGATTGGGTATAGAGAAATATCAAGAAGATTGTCACTAGCTCAAGACGAATCTGATGACAATTCCAACTTTGTTAAGAATTTTAGATGGTCTGCCGGGTTCTTGGTATTCTATCTAATAACAGAATCAATGATGTCATGGGATTGGATTATGAGTTTAGACCCTCACTGGTTCAGTACCTTGTTTGGATGGTATGTATTTGCCAGTATGTTCGTTTCAGGAATAACAGTTACTGCAATAATAGCCATCTACCTTAAATCCAAAGGATATTTAGAAAATGTAAACGACAGCCACATTCATGATTTGGCCAAGTTTATGTTTGCAATCAGTATATTCTGGACCTATTTATGGTTTTCACAGTTTATGTTGATTTGGTACGCAAATATTCCAGAAGAAGTAACCTACTACATAGCTAGGTTCCAGGATTATAAAGTGCCTTTCTTTACCATGTTGGCCATGAACTTCATCTTTCCCATATTGGTGTTGATGAACAGTGATTACAAACGGATTAATTGGTTTGTGATAATGGCTGGTATCGTAGTATTGTTCGGTCACTATTTGGATGTATTCAATATGGTGATGCCGGCAACCGTTGGTGACCAATGGCATTTTGGTGTACCTGAAATAGGAGGAATATTGTTCTTTGGCGGATTGTTCGTGTTCTGGGTGTTCAATACACTTACCAAAGCACCATTACAGCCAAAACGCAACCCATTTATTGAAGAAAGTAGACAATTTCATTATTAATACGATTAAGTCTTAGAAAGAGATACAATGACTGCATTATTAACATTGACTGTTTTAGTTCTGGTAGCAATCGCAATCTGGCAAATGACCAAGATTTTTGAATTGTCGCAGCTAAAATCAGACTATTCAGAGGTAGCCAACGATTCGGATAACAATTACAACGGTTATCTAATGTTCGCATTCCTGATTTTTATCTACGGAATTACCATATTCAGTTTTGCAAAATATTCCAAGATGCTGTTGCCGGAGGCATCATCGGCCCATGGTGGAGAGTATGATCAGCTAATGTGGGTGTCCTTTGCCATTATCTTCTTTGTGCAATTTATTACACAGGCATTGTTGCACTACTTCGGATACAAGTATCGTGGAAAAGAAGGACAGAAAGCACTTTTCTTTGCTGATAATGACCGTTTGGAATTCATCTGGACAATTATTCCTGTTATTGTTTTGGCGGGATTGATTCTTTGGGGATTATACACCTGGACCAACATTATGGATATCAATGATGAAGATGATCCTCTTATCGTTGAACTCTATGCACAGCAATTTAACTGGAGCGCTCGATACGGTGGTGAAGACAACGTTTTGGGAGATGCTAGTGTACGTTTAATTGATATTGATCGTGCCAATGTGCTTGGTTTGGATGAATCAGACCCGAATTCCTCAGATGATGTGATTGTAAAAGAACTGCACTTGCCTGTTGGACGTAAGGTCAACTTCATGATGCGTTCACAAGATGTATTGCATTCCGCTTACATGCCTCACTTTAGAGCGCAAATGAACTGTGTTCCAGGTATGATTACCCAGTTCTCATTTACGCCTACAAAAACTACAGAAGAAGTCAGATTGGATCCCGATGTGATCGATAAGGTAAAAAGAACAAATGCCATAAGAGCAAAACGTGCTGCGGCAGGCGAGCCTAACTCCGATCCATGGGAATTTGATTACGTATTACTATGTAACAAGATTTGCGGGAAGTCACACTACAACATGCAGATGAAGATTATTGTAGAGACTGAAGAGGAGTTCAATAAGTGGATGGCAGAACAGACCACTTTCAAAGAAACTGTTGCACCCGTAGAATAATAATAAGAAAGGAAAAGAACCTTAATAAAACTTAGAAGAGATTATGTCAGCTACTGGACACGAACACGGACACGAAGATCATGGACATCATCATAAAGAAACTTTTGTAACCAAGTATATCTTTAGTCAAGACCATAAGATGATTGCCAAGCAATATCTTATTACAGGTGTCTTGATTATGGGATTCATTGGAATTGCGATGTCTTTGTTCTTTAGAATGCAATTGGCATGGCCAGGAGAATCTTTTGCCGTATTTGAGATGTTTTTGGGTAAATGGGCTCCTGACGGGGTTATGGATGCTGACATGTATTTGGCATTGATAACCATGCACGGAACCATTATGGTATTCTTTGTACTTACCGCTGGATTGAGTGGTACCTTTAGTAACTTATTGATTCCATTGCAAATTGGAGCTCGTGATATGGCTTCTGGTTTCTTGAACATGCTTTCGTTTTGGATGTTCTTTGTATCAGCCGTAATCATGGTTATTTCATTATTTGTTGAAGCGGGTCCAGCAGCAGCTGGATGGACAATCTATCCACCATTGAGTGCATTACCTTCTGCTCAACCAGGTTCTGGAGCGGGTATGACGCTTTGGTTGGTGTCGATGGCGATATTCATCGCATCATCACTTCTAGGATCTTTGAATTATATCGTAACCGTATTGAATCTAAGAACAAAAGGAATGTCAATGACACGTTTGCCGTTGACAATCTGGGCATTCTTTGTAACGGCCGTAATCGGTGTGATTTCTTTCCCTGTACTACTTTCTGCAGCGTTGTTGCTGATTATGGATAGAAGTTTTGGAACCTCTTTCTTTTTGTCTGATATTTTCATTCAAGGTGAAGTATTACATTATCAAGGAGGATCTCCCGTATTGTTTGAGCACTTGTTCTGGTTCTTGGGTCACCCTGAGGTATATATTGTGATTCTTCCAGCGATGGGTATTGTATCCGAAGTGATGGCCGTAAATGCACGTAAACCTATTTTTGGTTATCGTGCGATGATTGCTTCCATTTTGGCAATTGCGTTCCTATCAACAATTGTATGGGGTCACCATATGTTTATCTCCGGAATGAATCCATTCTTGGGATCCGTATTTACATTTACAACATTATTGATTGCTATTCCTTCAGCGGTTAAAGCCTTTAACTGGATAACAACTATATGGAAAGGAAATCTACAGCTCAATCCAGGAATGCTCTTTTCAATAGGGATGGTTTCCACCTTCATAACAGGAGGTCTAACGGGAATTATTCTTGGTGATAGTACCTTGGATATCAATGTGCATGACACCTATTTCGTTGTGGCTCACTTCCACCTGGTGATGGGTATATCAGCCTTATATGGTCTTTTTGCAGGAGTATATCATTGGTTCCCTAAAATGTTCCAAGGTAGAATGATGAACAAGAATTTGGGATATGTCCACTTTTGGGTAACAGCTATTGGTTCCTATGGAATTTTCTTCCCTATGCACTTTGTGGGTATGGCCGGAGTTCCGCGTAGATATTATGAGAATACAGCTTTCCCAATGTTTGATGAATTAACGAACGTACAGGTTTTAATGACAGTATTTGCCATTATTACAGCTGGTGTTCAATTAGTGTTCGCTTTCAACTTTGTTAGAAGTATTTTCTACGGAAAGAGAGGACCTTTGAATCCATGGAAAGCAACAACTTTGGAATGGACAGCCCCGCAAGAACATATGCATGGTAACTGGCCAGGTGCAATTCCACATGTACACCGTTGGGCATATGACTATAGTAAAACGTATGAAAATGGGGAATATATACTCCCAGGTCAAGATTTTGTGCCACAAACGGTTCCTTTACAAGACAACGAGGAAGAGCTGAATCACTAGTAACTTCCATTTAAAATACACGCCCATCCATCCGGATGGGCTTTTTTGTTTAAAGAGTTTGGTACGGCAATTGTTAGCTCTAATTGTAATATCTTTAATAACCCTTTAAAACGAACACTTGTGAAACATTTAGCCTTACTACTGTTATTGTTGTGTCATATTACAGCTATGGCCCAACGCAAGCCAAAAATTAAGGGAAGCCGTATTGTGACTCAAGTCAATGATGAACTTCCGGCTTTCAATGCCATTCAGCTTAATGACGACTTAGATATCCTTTTAAAAAAGTCTTTTGGTCCGGGTTATGATATTGTCGCTGATGATAATCTGATTGATATTTTAAAGTTTCGGGTGGAGGACAGTACCCTTATCATTAGCTCTTTTTATAATGTTACTGCTAAAAAACAATTCGACATCACCATTAACTACACCGAGCTCAAAGCAATCACCTTAAAAAGGGGGAGCATTACCGTTGATGACGTTATCAGTAGTGATGAATTATTTGTAGATGCCTTTGAAAATACGAGATTAAACCTGAAAGCTAGTGCCGCCGTAATGGATATTAATATGGAAGGAATTAGCAAAGGGGATTTTAATGTTGACGTTGATTCCCTCAACGTAAGTATTAGCAACAGGGCGGAGGCCTATATTTATGCGGTTAATGAAACAAGTCTTGTTGAATTGGATGAAAATGGAATGTTGACCTTTGAGGGCACATCCGATAGAATCCAAGGAAATTTTTTAGGTAACTCTAGATTCAAGGGCGAGAAAATGGAAGCTGGTTCATTCAATGTCAATGTGGAAAATACAGCAAGTGCTAGAGTCTACGCGTTTAGGGATTTGGAACTTCGTGCAAAGGGAAACACCAAAACCTATCTTTATGGAAATCCGCAGATAACCATTCTGGAATTTATGGATACCTCCCAGTTGATCAAGAAATTAGAATAATCCTATGTTGCAATGGGAGCCGAAAGACAATGCTCGGGTATTCCAAAACCATCGACCAATACCTCAATATGTGGGCGAAATTCCGTGGACAAACGCTCTACACGCTGCCGTATGGCTTTTGACTTAGTTCCACCAAAATATCCTTGTTCCAAATACCACCTTGAATCTTCATGCAACTGGTTCAGTGCATAAAGAGTTCCCAATTTAGCCATTAGGTCTCTGTACTTTTCATCTGTGATGGTGCGGTGATGCTCTTCAAAGACCTGATAAGCCAATTCAACACTATAGGCTTTTCCCAATGCCAACAAATGGGTCTGAACCTTTAGAAAAGCTTGATAGGAAGGAACACCCTTTTTGATATAATTCCGAATGCGCATGGCCAAGGTGTATGTCAATCTGCGAGTACGATAATTAAATGCATGTTTGTGGAATTTTGGATTGTATAAATGTTCCGAATCTACTTTATTGGAATAAATAGGATTGATAACAGCAAGTTTATCTGACAACTGCGAGCGCAATAATTTTAATACTGAGGCGAACCCTGCACTATTGAACTCTGACTTAAAATCTGATAATATGCCCTTGGCGGCAAGTTGTAGCAGAACGTTGTTGTCCCCTTCAAAAGTGGTGAATATATCAACATCACCTTTGAGGTCGGCAATCCGATTTTCTAACAAATACCCTTTTCCCCCACAAGCTTCCCGACATTCTTGAATCGTGGTATTGGCAAACCAAGTGATAACAGACTTTAAGCCAGCGACCTGTGTTTCCACCTTTCTTTTATCTGGTTGGGTATCGTCGCTATACCTTTTCATCATTTCCTCTAGGGTGAAATGATATACATAGGCACTTGCAATTGCCGGTGTCAAACGAAGCTGGTGTGTTGGATAATCCATGATTAAATCTTCCTGGATTTTCACGGTATCATTAAATTGCCTTCGGTTCAATGCATGTTTCACGGCAATGGTCAATGCCATTTTAGCTCCGCCCAATGCACCTTTGGCCACACAAATACGTCCTCCTACTAGGGTGCCCAGCATGGTAAAGAATCTTTTGTTCGGATTTTTGATTGTGGAATAATAGGAGCCATCATCTTTGATTTCCCCATACTTATCCAATAGATTCTCTCTTGGAACACGTACTTGGTCAAACCAGATTTTCCCGTTGTCAACGCCATTCAATCCAAGTTTGTAACCGTTGTCTTCAACAGTGATTCCTTTAAATAGGTTACGATCCTTATCCCTAAGAGGAACCAGAATAGCGTGTACCCCTTGATTTTTTCCATCTACAATAAGTTGAGCGAAAACGGAGGCTATCTTTGAATGCAATGCGTTACCAATATATTCTTTATTGTCATTTTCACCTGGAGTGTGTATTACAATAGAATCGGTTTTCTTGTCATAGGTTGCTGTTGTTTTAATACCTCTCACGTTAGAACCGTGACCCGTTTCGGTCATGGCAAAACATCCCAGTAGGGTAGCCTTTCCAGCATTAGTTAGATACCTGTCATGATGTTTTTTAGTGCCCAGTTTTTGGATACTTCCACCGAAAAGACCAAATTGAACCCCAAATTTCACGGCCAGACTTCCATCCACATACATCAAATGTTCAAATATGGCAGCATAGGCAGGCATGTTACCAGTGCCACCAAATGCTTCCGGATATGCCATGGCGCCATATCCCATTTCACCCAAAAGGGAAACCTGTTTTAAAACGTGATTTCGAAAGTCGTTTTTATCTCGGAGGACGGTCCATTTAAAAACATCTTGATCAAGAAAAGAACGAAACGCATCGACCTCAGATACATGAGGTCCCTTGAGCAGTGTATCCAGACTTCGGGCATTGTATTGATTTGAAGTCTTTTCATGCACAACTTCAACATCAAATAAATGATTGTAATGATTGGGCTGTATCCCTAAGTTAATTTCAATATGTTTCAAATGCTCGTTAAAATCGCATTGCGAACAATGAAAGTCGCCCAATCGCTGACTTAATGAAGCTAGTGGATATGTATCACTTTCAATTAGTTTGATTTTGGAATTGTTGATGGTCTGTTTCCATTGTTTAAATTCATTGTCCGATGGTGGTTGTTCCCTATTGAGCCATTTCAGTAGCTGCTTTTTTTCACCCACATCTAATGTAGAATCATCCTCAATGGTTTTTTTAACCACGGAAATTTCAGAAGCAGAAAGCAAATCGTCCGACCAGATTACATAGAAAAATGGGATGTACTGTATTATGCCATTAGAATAACTGGGTGTTACCATGATATTTTATATTGAGGAATTATATTTTCAAGTATCTAATTTAAGTCATAGATTTTTAAGGCTTAGTTTGGAAATCAAACCTTGGGTTATTTTAATCAAATTGGTTTCAAGTGCATCAGGTTTCAACTATATTTGTTAGGATATGAACGAAAACCTGGACCCAACATCCGAGAATTTTTCATCAGAAGAACTGGACATTGAAAGGGCGTTACGACCGATTACTTTCGATGACTTTACGGGACAGGAACAGGTATTGGAAAACCTTAAGATTTTTGTACAAGCCGCCAACCTTAGAGATGAAGCACTTGACCATACCTTGTTTCATGGCCCCCCAGGGTTAGGAAAAACCACCTTGGCACATATTCTAGCCAATGAGTTGGGTGTTGGTATCAAAATCACCTCTGGTCCTGTTCTGGATAAGCCAGGAGATTTAGCCGGACTTTTGACCAATTTGGAAGAACGGGATGTCCTGTTTATTGACGAGATTCATCGCCTTAGTCCGATTGTGGAAGAATACCTGTATTCAGCCATGGAAGATTACAAAATTGATATCATGATTGAAACGGGTCCGAATGCTCGGACCGTTCAAATCAATTTAAACCCCTTCACCTTGATAGGAGCTACAACACGTTCCGGTTTACTAACGGCTCCGATGCGTGCAAGATTTGGCATTCAAAGCAGATTGCAATATTATAACACAGAACTACTTTCAACCATTGTGGAAAGAAGTGCGGAAATTTTAAAAGTACCCATTACCACGAATGCCGCTATTGAGATAGCCGGGCGCAGCAGAGGGACTCCAAGAATCTGCAATGCCTTATTACGGAGGGTAAGGGACTTCGCGCAGATTAAAGGTGATGGAAATATAGACTTGGATATTTCCAAATTTGGACTGAAGGCGCTAAATGTCGACGCCCATGGCTTAGACGAAATGGATAATAAAATATTAAGTACCATTATTGATAAATTCAAGGGTGGTCCGGTAGGTATTACAACGCTGGCCACGGCAGTTTCCGAAAGTGCCGAGACGATAGAGGAAGTGTACGAGCCTTTTTTAATACAGCAAGGATTCATTATGCGTACCCCAAGAGGCCGCGAAGTTACCGAATTGGCCTATAAACATTTAGGGAAGTTAAAGAGCGGCACTCAGGAAGGACTTTTTTAATGGATAAATTGCCTCATATTTCTACTCTTAAGGTCATTGCCAACCGGAAAAGAATACAGAAAAACCCTTTGCCCTTCCATCATGAGAACTTTGAAAAGCTAGGAGATACTTTTCGTATTTCAATTCCAGCAGAAGGAAATGTTGTCTTTTCAAGAGACCCAGTGATGGTCAAGCAGGTACTGCAAACAAAACATCGCAGTTTTGAAAAGTCTAAACTGCAAACCGAAGATCTTGCTAAATATATAGGTCATGGTCTTTTAACCTCTAATGGCGATCATTGGAGAACCCATCGAAGACTTATACAACCGGCTTTTCATCAGAAAAAACTCAAAGGGCTTTTTGAAATCATGCAAATGGCCATTTCAAAAGAATTAGACCTTATTCCAACTGGTTCTGCAATTGATATGCTTCCACGTATGGGTGATTTGGCCTTTCAAGTTGTGGCAAAGACCTTGTTCAGTACGAATGATATCAGGGAGCCCATGATGGAACTGAAGCATATTACTGAGGTCAATCAGAATATGCTTGTTAAGGAAATGCGTAAACCCTATTTTAAATGGTGGTATAACCTAACCGGTGAAATCAATAAACATTTGAAAAAAAGCGATCGGGCCAGACAAATACTTGATCAACTGGTAGAAACTAGATTGCAGGAAGCATCACAGGGAGATGATCTTTTGGATATGCTGCTTCATGCTACTTACGAGGATGGAACACATATGCCGAGAAAGCAGTTGTTGGATGAATTGATGATCTTGTTTACAGCTGGCTTCGAAACTACTGCTACCGCACTTTCATTTACGTTGTATTTTTTGGCCAAAAACCCCCAATTACAAGAGAAGTTGTTTTTTGAGGCCCAAGAACTTAACAATGAAGTATATGATTTGGAAGATTTTAATAAATTACGTTTAACTTCTTCTTGCATTAAAGAAGCAATGCGATTGTATCCTCCCGCCTATTTTATAGATCGAGTGGCCTCAGAGCCTGTGGAGATCAATGGTGCACACTTTAATAAAGGTACTATGGTGCTGTTATCTATTTTTGAACTGCACAGGAATAAGGAGTTTTGGAAGAATCCGTTGGAATTCAAGGCTGATCGTTTTTTGGAAATGCCTCCCAAGACCCATGGTGATTTTTACTATCCTTTTGGAGCTGGGCCACGAATGTGCATTGGAAATGCGATGGCCACATATGAGATGATTATTACAGTTGTGGAAATCGTAAAAAGATTTCAAGTTTCTACAGGTATGACAGAGGTTGAGATCAATCCATTGATTACTTTAAAGCCGGAGCAGATTCGGCTAAATTTTGAAATGCGTAAGTCTTAATGGGATTTTGACCCCAATCAAACTTGATAAAAGACCCTTTTTAAGGAAACTATCTTCTTTTTTGTATCTTGATTTCAACTCTCCCGCTATTTAACATACCAAAACTTCTGCAGTATGAAGCGAAAAGACATGGTTCACTTTTATGAATTTGTAGAACATAATTTTCTTTTTAAACAACTAAGTGTGGATGATTTGTTGTTTACCAACTATGATTGCCCATTGGTAGGGTCTCCGGTAGATTATTATGCAAAAAAGAATTATTTCTGTTACATCTATGTGGGAGGGGGGAGATGGAAAACACCTACGGAGGAATATACGCTCAAGGCAGGCGATGCTGCTTTTCTTAAAAAGGGTCCACATCGGGTTTATAAAATCTTGAATGGTGACTTTTGTGCCCTATTAATTTTTGTTCCGGATGAATTTATTGCTTCCGTAATTAAAAATGATTGCGACTTAGAATTTACCGCTTCAAACATTCAAAATACTGATTGTGTTATACCATTGAATTTGGATGAAACACTTAATGATTATTTTGAGACACTACTTCATTATTTCAGATTACCCAAGTCTCCTTCAAAAAGTTTACTCAAAATAAAATTCAAAGAACTTATTGTTAATGTGGCCACAGGGGGAAATAACCCAAAGGCCACAGATTATTTTAAAGAAATTAGTTCCAGTCGTAAAAAAGCATTGAAGCCAATTATGGACGAACATTA
The DNA here is from genome assembly GCF_049332665.1 of Flagellimonas rhodophyticola. NCBI lineage: Bacteria > Pseudomonadati > Bacteroidota > Flavobacteriia > Flavobacteriales > Flavobacteriaceae > Flagellimonas > Flagellimonas rhodophyticola. The sequence goes on from NZ_CP186326.1 coordinate 1,419,822, forward strand.
TCTTTTCAATTTAAAACTTAAAGAATTTGCCAAATTAAGCGGCAGAAGTCTTGCTACTTTCAATAGGGATTTTCTAAAGCTTTATAAAACCACTCCAGGGAAGTGGCTAAAACATAAAAGATTGGAATATGGGCGATTTTTGCTAGAGACTACGGATTTGAATGTAAATGAAGTGGCTTTGGATATTGGCTTTGAAAACACTTCCCATTTTATAAAATCTTTTAAAGCGCAATATCAAAGTTCACCATTGAGATTCAAGAAACAGTTAATGGGAAAGCAATTACATAAACGCGGCTGAGTTTTTTAGCATACTTTTTGAATTTTAGAGCAAATACTTTTTTTTAATTCTCTGTTAGCTTGCTGAAGTAAAAACTAAAAAGGGAAAACATGAAAAACTACACTTATGTACTCGTCACCATAACTTTGTTTTTTGTAACTGTTCTGAGCTGTTCACCGAAAAAAGCCAATATTAATTCATCTAAGGCAACGGTTGCATCTGAATGGAATAAAAAGATTATCGCAATTGCCGTAGCTGAGGATAACCTACTTACATTAAAAGGTTTGAGAACAATCACTATGGTTCATCTTGCTATGCATGATGTACTCAATACCATTGACCATAAATACGAACGATACGTTTATAAAGGTGAATATGTCAATACTGATCCAATTGCGGCAGTTGCTTACGCTGCCTATTTTGTGAGCGTGGATCAATATCCTGATAAGAAGGGGGAGTTGGAAATACTACTGAATAGATGGATAATTGATATTAGCGACGATGAGAAAACCATTGCAAAAAGCCTTGGTAGTGCTGTAGCAAATGCAATATTGAAACAACGTTCCAAAGATGGTTTCGACTCAGAAGCCGATTATACATGGCATCCTATGGGGCCAGGTGTTTATGCTGAGTTCAACGAACATAGTGGTACACCTGAAGGTTTTGTTTTTGGTGCTGGGTGGGCAGCAGCACAGCCCTTTATGCTGCCCAATCCCAATCATTTTATAGTGCCACCTCCGCCAAAGATTACTAGCAATGAATATACTAAAGCGTTTAATGAGGTTAAGAAAATGGGAAGTTCTGGCAGTAAATCAAGAACAGTCGACCAAACCCATTTGGCCATGTGGTGGAAAGAGTTTAGCGAAAGATCGCACAATAGATTGTTACGGGCTCTAATCATAAAAGAGAATATGAATCTATGGGATGCTTCTAGAACCTTTGCACTTATGAATATGGCTATTTATGACGGCTATATCAATGTATTCGATAATAAATTTCATTATAACCATTGGCGACCTTATACAGCAATTCGATGGGCTGCAAATGACGAGAATCCGGATACGGAACCAGATTTAGAGTGGAACAATTTGCATAAACATACATACCCTTTTCCATCGTACCCATCGGCACATGGTACAGCAAGTACATCGGCAATGACGGTTTTGGCAAATACATTGGGAAAAGGTGATGATTATGCTTTTACCATGGTTCAAAAAGAAGTTGATAGTGCTGGATTTTTTTCAGGAAAAATGAAAATGAATCCGTCTACACGTTCTTTCAATAGCTTTTCAGAAGCTGGGATGGAAGCTTCCATGTCAAGGGTTTATTTGGGAATTCATTTTCGTTATGATTCTGAAGAAGGGTATAAACTTGGAGCCAAAATCGGTAATTATGCTGCGGACAATTTTCTAAAACTTGCAAATTAGAGATTTTCCCAATGCTGGTAATGAACGATTTCTACATGAAGTTGAACCATTTTTGCTATTTTAAAAGCATAAAGAGGTATTTCTTTACTTCTAGAAGTAATTGTTTGAACCATCCGTGGTATTTCTAACCGATGGTTAGCTGTTAAATATGAATTATGCCAATTTTCATGGACAGACATATTGTGCCCGGAATCGAAGCAAAACATGCGGCCGAAGCTCATCGTGAAGACTTGAAGATTCAAGATGAATATGGATGTCGTTGCATGACTTACTGGGTCGACGAGGAAAGAGGTAGTGCATTTTGCCTTATAGATGCTCCTAATGAAGAGGCGGTAAGGAAAATGCACAATAAGGCTCATGGATTGATGCCTCATGAAATTTTGCAGGTCAACAGCAATATTGTAGAAGCCTTTTTAGGCCGAATTGCCGATCCAAAAGATACTTCGACACTATCTGAAAACTTAAAAGTTTTCAATGACCCTGCATTCCGAATTATTCTGATGGCCGAAACCTCAAATGTCCGTTTGCTGCAGCATGATTTAGGGAAAGATAAGGCCAATCGCCTAATGACCTTGTATTATGAAATTATGAGAAATGAATTGGCTAATCATGAAGGTAGAGAAGTAGAGCTAAAGGGCCATAATTTTGTTATTTCATTCGTCTCAGTAAGTCAAGCATTGGGGTGCGCAGCTGCGGTCCAAAAGAGAATGCATGTTGCTGGGGAATTAATAAACTTAAGAATGGGCGTCAATGCGGGCATGCCGGTAGAAAAGAGCAAAGAGTTATTTGGAGATACCATTAAGATGGCAAAATATTTGGGTGCATTTGCCAATCAAAACCAAATTGTTATGGCATCGATAATAAAAGAGATTTACAAGGACGACGGCCAAAAAAGTTTGGATGATAAAAACCTATTTAAATGGGTGGACCCCAAGGATGAAAATTTTATTCAACTATTAATGGATTTTCTATCACAAAACTGGATGAATCCTGATTTAGGAGTATCCGATTTTTGTCAAGAATTATCTATGAGCAAATCAAAGTTATATCGAAAATGTACCTCGTTGGCCGAGATGTCTCCGAATGAGTTAATTAGAGAGTATCGCCTCCAAAAATCTTTGGAATTGCTTACCACTGATCGAAATATCACCCAAACTACTTTCGATTGTGGATTTGGCAGCCCTTCATATTTCACCAAATGTTTTCAGCAACGGTTTGGGTTGAGTCCTATGTCATACCTTAAAAATCCTGAATAAGTAGCGCTATTTTTTATAGTATTAGAACGTTTTGTTACGGTCTCCACTAAGGAGACTTTTTAGTTTTGAAATGTAAAAACTTTAAAACAATGTAATATGAAAATCCTCAGGACAACTATCATTTTAGCAACCTTATTGATGGCGTTAATCAGTTATGCCCAGATAAATTCAAACAAGAATAAACAAGAAACCATGAAGACTTTTATAATCGAACGTGAAATTCCCAATGCGGGAGAATTAACTCAAGAACAACTCAGAGGGATATCTCAAAAATCAAATCAGGTCCTATCGGAAATGGGCACTGAAATTGAATGGCTTCATAGCTATGTTGCAAATCAAAAAGTTTATTGTTTGTATAAAGCAAAAAATGAAGAACTAATTCTTGAGCATGCTGAAAAAGGCGGATTTCCGGCAAATTCAATTAGCGAGGTGGAAAATGAGATTGGCCCTAAAACGGCGAAAGATTAAAATGGACAAATTCTTGCTTAAATAATTGTAATTTAGTTTTATAGTTTACTGTAAACTGATTTCTAAACAAAAACATACAGCTCTTATAAAAACCGAAGCCAAGCGCCTCGGTTTTTTGTCTTGCGGTGTTTCCAAAGCTGAATTTTTGGAAGAAGAAGCACCCCGATTGGAAAAATGGCTCAACCAAAATATGCATGGTGAAATGCAGTATATGGAGAATCATTTTGACAAACGATTGGATCCCACAAAATTGGTGGAAGGTTCTAAATCGGTTGTTTCGCTCTTATTGAACTACTATCCTTCCGAAATACAAAACCCGGATGCCTATAAGATTTCCAAATATGCCTATGGAACCGACTATCACTTTGTGATAATGGATAAACTCAAGCACCTCCTAAATTTCATTCAAGAGGAAATAGGTGAGGTTGATGGTAGAGCCTTCGTGGATTCCGCTCCTGTTTTAGATAAAGCATGGGCAGCTCGCAGTGGATTGGGCTGGATTGGTAAACACAGCAACTTGCTAACCCAACAAGTAGGGTCGTTTTACTTTATAGCAGAACTGATTATTGATTTGGAATTGGAATATGATTCTCCTGTGACCGACCATTGCGGTACCTGCACAGCTTGCATAGATGCATGCCCCACGGAGGCCATTGTAGAACCTTATGTAGTGGATGGTAGTAAATGCATCTCATATTTCACCATCGAGCTGAAAAATGAAATACCAACAGATTTCCAAGGAAAATTTGATGATTGGATGTTCGGATGTGATGTTTGTCAAGATGTATGTCCATGGAATCGATTTTCCAAATCCCATAACGAGCCCTTGTTTAATCCCAACCCTGAATTACTTTCAATGTCAAAAAAAGACTGGGAGGAAATTACAGAAGATGTTTTTAGGAAAATCTTTAAAAAATCTGCTGTTAAACGAACCAAATTCTCCGGACTTGAGCGCAATATTAATTTCTTGAAATGAGATTTTGTGAAATCTCAATCGTTTTCGTTGAGGATATCGCCACTTTATCACTCTGATTTTATTGAAACACTAAAGAAAACTGTATCTTCATCAGATGCTCAGTAGACTTGGCACGTTATTTTTTAACCTGAAAAGCGCCACCTGAATTATGAAGCTAACCAAACCGAAACTGAATTTTTGGCAAATATTCAACATGAATGTGGGATTCCTAGGAATCCAATATAGTTTCGGACTTCAACAAAGTGCCATTAACCCTATTTTCCTTTTTTTAGGTGCAGAGGAAGAGTTATTGCCTATTTTGAATATTGCAGGACCCGTAACGGGTCTCATTGTTCAACCCATAATAGGAGCTGTTTCCGATAAAACATGGTCTCCCAAGTGGGGGCGTCGAAAACCCTTTTTCCTGATTGGGGCAATTATGGGTAGTTTGTGTTTGTTCGCTTTTCCATTGAGCCCCGCCCTTTGGTTTGCTGTTGGTCTACTTTGGATTTTGGACGTAGGTAATAATATGGCTATGGAACCTTACCGTGCGTTTGTTGGAGATAAATTACCCGATAGCCAGTTAAGTATAGGATATCAAATGCAGAGTTTGTTTGTTGGCGCCGGGATTCTTTTGGCCAATGCATCCATATTTTTATTTCAAGATTGGTTCGGTGGTGGTCAAGAAGTGGAGGGGACTATTCCTAAATGGCTATACTATTCTTTTTTCATAGGGTCATTTCTATCCATAGCAACAATATTATGGTCGGTGTTGAAAACTCCGGAAATTCCTCCAAGCGATGAAGAATTAGAAGAAATCAATCGACATAAATCCTTACCGTTCATAGAGCGTTTTAAAATGCCGTTTATTGAAATATCGCATGCCGTTAAAGATATGCCAAAGTTTATGTGGAAGCTTTCTGCGGTCTATCTATTCCAATGGTATGCCTTGTTTGTTTATTGGCAGTTCATAACACCTTTGTTTAGAGCTTCTATGGGATTCGATACCTCTGAGGCTGCAGCCCAAGCAGCCAAAATGAGTACTACATATAATGTGGTGACTGCTGTGGTAGCGTTAATATTAGTGCCATTGACCATGAAATTTGGAGGTAAAAAGGTATATGCCATAAGTCTATTTGGAACTGCATTGGCCTTATTTGCAATTCCTCATATTGCCGACCCCGTTTATGTTTTGTTCCCGATGGTTTTGTTTGGAATAGGATGGGCGGCTATGATGGGAATTCCGTACAGTATGGTTTCCAAGATTGTCCCGCAGGAGAGAAGGGGAGTTTATATGGGTATTTTAAATATGATGATTGTTATTCCCATGGGAATACAAACATTGTCCTTCGGTCCTATTTTTAAAAATTTGCTGGGTGGAAACTCGGTAAATGCGATGTTGTTTGCTGGAACCTGTTTTGCAATAGCATCAATTTTAGCACTGCGCTTAAATGTGAAAAAAGAGAATAGTTAATAAGAGAATTGTTTGAAGTAGTTTAAGTTTAATAAATGGCACCAAAATGTTTTGGTGCCTTTATTTTTAAATACCTTTGAAGCTTGTAAAATAAACAAGCTGTTCTAAAATTTAGGTATGAGCAAAGAAAACCAAAGAAGGGAAGCATTACTCTATCATGCCAAACCCCAGCCAGGAAAAATCAAGGTCGTTCCCACCAAGCCATATGCAACGCAACGCGATTTGGCATTGGCATATTCGCCCGGTGTTGCTGAACCTTGCTTAGAGATTGAAAAAAATCCTGAAGATGTATACAAATACACCGCCAAAGGAAATATTGTAGCAATTATTTCTAATGGAACTGCCGTTTTGGGATTAGGAAATATTGGACCAGAAGCTTCCAAACCGGTGATGGAAGGAAAGAGCTTGTTGTTCAAGATTTTTGCGGATATCGATGGAATTGATATTGAATTGGATACTACCGACGTTGACAAATTCATCGAAACGGTCAAGATTATTTCTCCAACCTTCGGAGGGATCAACCTGGAAGATATTAAGGCACCAGAAGCTTTCGAAATTGAACGCCGATTGAAGGAAGAGTTGGACATTCCTGTTATGCATGATGATCAACACGGAACCGCTATAATTTCAGCAGCAGCCTTGTTAAATGCTGTTGAATTGGCCAATAAGAAAATGGATGAGGTCAAAATTGTGGTAAGCGGGGCAGGTGCGGCAGCCGTTTCTTGCACAAGACTATACAAAGCTTTTGGCGCAAAGGCAGAAAACATAGTGATGTTGGATAGTAAAGGTGTAATAAGAAGTGACAGGGAGAATCTTACGCCAGAGAAAAAGGAATTTGCTAGTGATAGAAAAATAGATACGCTGGAAGAGGCTATGAAAGATTCGGACGTCTTTATCGGCCTTTCTATTGCAAATATCCTTAACCCGGAAATGCTAAAATCCATGGCCAAAGACCCTATAGTTTTTGCCATGGCCAATCCGGATCCGGAAATTGAATACAGCTTGGCCTGTAAAACTAGGGATGACATAATTATGGCTACTGGCCGTTCTGATCACCCTAATCAGGTGAATAATGTTTTGGGATTCCCATTTATTTTTAGGGGAGCTTTAGATGTTCGGGCAACCAAGATAAACGAGGAAATGAAAATGGCGGCAGTAATGGCACTTGCTGACCTCACCAGAGAGCCTGTTCCAGAACAGGTGAATATTGCCTATGACACAACGCGACTTGCATTTGGAAAGGATTATATAATTCCAAAGCCATTTGATCCGCGTTTGATTACCAAGATTCCTCCGGCAGTTGCTAAAGCTGCAATGGAAAGTGGAGTGGCGAAGGCACCTATTAAAGATTGGAAGAAATATGAAGAAGAGCTTTACCAAAGATCTGGGAACGATAATAAAGTAATGCGCCTGATGCACAATCGTGCGAGACTTAATCCAAAACGAATTGTATTCGCGGAAGCGGAGCTATTGGATGTAATGAAAGCAGCGCAAATTGTTTACGATGAAGGTATTGCAATTCCTATTTTATTGGGTAATCGAGAGGTCATTGAAGAATTGATGAAAGAACTGGATTTTGACGCCGATGTAACTATTATTGATCCTAGATCCGACGAATCAAAAGAGATTCGAACAAGATATGCCATGAGACTTTGGGAGTCTCGTAAGCGTAAAGGAGAAACCCAATACAGCGCCCGAATCAATATGGGCAAGCGAAATTATTTTGGAGCCATGATGCTTTTAGAAGGAGATGCTGATGGGATGATTTCAGGATATTCAAGGTCTTATCCAAAAGTATTAAAACCTGTTTTTGAAGTATTGGGAAGATCCAAGGGAGTAAAAAATGCTTCTACGGTAAATATTATGATTACGGATAGAGGTCCACTGTTTTTGGCAGATACTTCAATCAATGTTGACCCCAATGCCGAAGATTTGGCTGAAATTGCCCAGATGACCGCAAGTGTGGCTAGTACTTTTGGTTTTAATCCGGTGATGGCCATGCTTTCTTACGCGAACTATGGTTCTTCAAACCACCCCAATGCGCAAAAAGTAAGACAGGCAGTTGAAATTTTACACAAAACCAATCCAGAATTGGTAGTGGATGGCGAAATTCAAACCGACTTCGCTTTGGACCAAGAGTTATGTCACAACAATTTCCCATTTTCCAAACTAGCCGGGAAAAAAGTGAATACCTTGATATTTCCGAATTTGGAATCAGCCAATATTACCTATAAATTACTCAAAGGTTTGCATAAAGCAGAGTCCATTGGCCCAGTTATGGTGGGGCTGAGAAGGTCTGCTCATATACTTCAACTGGGAGCAAGTGTGGATGAGATGGTGAATATGGCCGCCGTAGCAGTCATTGATGCCCAGGAGCGGGAAAAGAGAAAGAAAGCAAAAATGGAAACAGAATAGATAGCCCAAAATGATTACCCATCTCAAAGGAAAATTAGTCGAAAAAAACCCAACATATGTTATTGTGGAATGTAATGGCGTTGGATATTTCTTAAATATTTCATTACACACATTTTCACAGGTAAAGGACCAAGAGAATATTCAATTGTTCACCCATTTGCAGGTTAAAGAAGACTCGCATACGCTGTTTGGATTTGTTGAAAAAACCGAACGCGAGATTTTCCGATTATTGATTTCGGTTTCTGGCGTGGGTGCAAGTACCGCTCGTACAATGTTGTCATCTTTATCTCCAGTTCAAGTTCGAGATGCAATTGCTAATGGAGATGTGCCTATTATACAGTCAGTCAAGGGGATAGGAGCCAAGACGGCACAACGGGTAATCCTTGATTTAAAAGACAAGATTTTGAAAGTCTACGATATGGGTGAAGTTTCCCTACAATCAAACAATACAAGCAAAGAAGAAGCGTTATCTGCTTTAGAGGTTCTTGGTTTTGTCCGAAGACAATCTGAAAAGGTTGTGGACAAGGTGTTATCCGAAGATCCTACATTAAGCGTTGAGGACATTATTAAATTGGCGCTGAAAAATTTGTAACTAGTTTGAAAAGAGGGGCAAAACCAATACTTAGATCAATAAGATTTAGGCACTTTTTCTTTGTTATATGTTTCTTGACCACTATCACAGGCATAGGGCAGGAGACTGATGTTCAAGAACAAGATTCTGTGAAAACGGGTGTTGCACTTGGGCGATTGGTTTTGGAGAACCCCAATAGTATTATAGCAAAGTACACTTACGACCCTCAGTTGAATCGCTATATTTACACCGAAAGCGTTGGAGATTTTAATATTACCTATCCAACAATACTTACTCCAGCACAGTATTACGACCTTGTTCAGAAAGAGCAAATGAAATCTTATTTCAAACAAAAGATAGACGCTTTTGTAGGTAAGAAGCAAGGTTCGGAAGAAGCACGAAAAAATTTACTGCCGAACTTTTATGTGAACAACAATTTCTTTGAATCTGTTTTCGGCGGGAATAGCATTGAAGTAATTCCGCAAGGTTCTGTTGCCATGGATTTAGGTTTTTTATGGCAAAAAAATGACAATCCGGCGCTATCACCTCGAAACCGTGTTAATCGCTCACTTGATTTTGACCAACGAATCAGTTTGAGTTTATTGGGGAAAGTGGGAGAGCGTTTACAGGTAACTGCCAACTACGATACCGAAGCCACGTTCGATTTTCAGAATCTGGTGAAATTGGATTATACCCCTGATGAAGACGATATATTGCGTAAAATAGAAATCGGTAATGTGAACATGCCCCTCAACAGTTCATTGATTTCAGGTGCGCAAAGTCTTTTTGGTGTAAAAACGCAATTGCAATTTGGAAGGACCACCGTTACTGCAGTGTTTTCAGAACAAAGATCACAGAACAATACGGTTGTTGCCCAAGGTGGGGGAACATTAAATGAGTTTTCATTGACAGCCTTGGATTATGATGAGGACAAGCACTTTTTCTTAGCACAATACTTTAGGGATAACTATGACCAAGCATTGCAAAACTATCCCTTTATTAGAAGTCAGGTCCAGATAACCAGGCTTGAGGTTTGGGTGACCAACCGAAACCAGCAAACCTTGAATGTCAGAAATGTCGTTGCTATCCAAGATTTGGGTGAAACCGTTGAAAGTAGAACCCGAATCGGAATCAATGGCGGAGCTCCAGCTGGTTTTTTTAACCCAGCAGCCATTGCAGCAGGATATCCTCAAAATGAAGCAAACGACTTTGACCCAAATCAGGTTGGTGCCGGAGCCCTTACCCAATCAATACGGGATATTGCTACCGTAGAACAAGGGTTTAACATTCCCGGATATCAAGTCAACCAGGGATTCGATTATGCCATTTTAGAAAATGCCCGAAAACTTGAGATTGGAAGAGATTATCAGTTCGATGCCCAATTAGGTTATATCTCATTAAACCAAAGATTGAGTAATGATGAGGTATTGGGTGTGGCATTTCAGTATACTATTGATGGACAGGTATTTCAAGTGGGTGAATTTGCAAATGGGGGAATTGATGCTACAACCGTTTCAGGAGGCGTAAACCCAATTATCGAGAACAATACTTTGATTCTGAAATTGCTAAAGAGTAACATTACCAATGTAGAAGATCCTATTTGGGATTTGATGATGAAAAACATCTATTCTACTGGGGCATTTCAGTTGAGTCAAGAAGATTTCAAGTTGAATATTTTATACTCAGACCCTACTCCTCGAAACTATATTACCCCTGCCCGTGATGATCAAGGAAATGAAGTGCCCTTTCCTATTTCTGCTATTTCGGCAACAGGAAAACCATTAGAGGAACGGATACTTTTGGAGGTCTTCAACCTGGACCGTTTGAATGTTTATAACGATGTGCAGCCTGGAGGGGATGGTTTCTTCGATTATGTTCCTGGTATTACTGTTGATACCCAATCTGGGCGAATTATTTTCACCAAAGTAGAACCTTTTGGCGAATATCTTTTTAATCTCCTTGGAGGAGGAACTTATGATGTGGAAAATGACCAGGGATATGACGCAAACCAACAGCGGTATGTGTTCAGAAATATGTATGCCAAGACTAAGGCCGCCTCTTTACAAGATGCGGAAAAGAATCGCTTTCAATTAAAAGGACGATATAAATCCGAAGGAAATAATGGTATTCCCATAGGAGCTTTCAATGTTCCTAGAGGATCTGTGCGAGTTACAGCAGGTGGGAGACAACTGCAAGAAGGAATTGATTATACTGTGAACTACCAAGCAGGAACAGTTCAGATTTTGGACCCGAGTTTGCAAGCCTCAAATACACCAATAAATATCTCTGTTGAAAACAATGCTGTTTTTGGCCAGCAAACAAGAAGATTTACAGGAATTAACGTAGAACATAAATTCAATGAAAACTTTGTTTTAGGAGGAACCCTATTGAATTTGAACGAGCGACCGTTGACCCAAAAATCAAACTTTGGAGTTGAGCCGGTAAACAATACTATTTTTGGATTAAATGGGAACTTTAGCACCGAAATTCCGTTTTTGACCCGTTTGGCCAATAAACTGCCTAACATTGATACAGATGTTCCTTCCAACCTTTCTATTCGAGGTGAAGTTGCTGTTTTAAAGCCCAATTCTCCGAAGAATGCCGACTTTCAAGGAGAAACTACGACCTATATAGATGATTTTGAAGGTGCCCAGGCATTGATTGATATCCGTTCATCGCTGGGATGGACATTGGCAAGTCCGCCAGTTGAGTTTTTAGAGGATAGAACCGATATTGATGTAGGTTTTGAACGTGCAAAAATGGCGTGGTATACAATCGACCCGATTTTTTACACCAACCAAAGACCAACTGGATTGTCCGATAATGATATCTCCTTGAACTCTACCCGTAGGGTATTTATCAATGAAATATTTACGGAGACTGATATTGCTCAAGGACAAACTCAAGTTCAAGGGACCTTGGATTTAGTATACTACCCAAATCAAAAAGGACCATACAATGCCAATCCAGACTTTGCGGGGGAAACGCCTCAAGACAAATGGGCTGGGATTATGCGTCCGTTGAGCAGTACAAACTTTGAGCAATCCAATGTAGAATTTGTTCAATTTTGGGTGTTAGATCCTTACATTGATGGCGAAACCACCGATGGCAATGTTGGTGAACTGGTATTGAACCTTGGAAATATCTCTGAGGACGTATTAAGAGATGGACGTAAGCAGTATGAAAACGGACTTCCGGCCAGTACCAACAATGAAATACCAAGAGAAACCATATGGGGAGAAGTGCCTTCCACACAATCTCTGGTGTATGCTTTTGATGCTGATGAAACCAACCGTAGCCAACAGGATATTGGCTTCGACGGATTGGATGATACTGAAGAAGCCGCTATATATAATGGTCCTGCCGAAGATCCGGCATTGGACAACTATCAATACTATCTAAACCGTGAGGGAAGCATCTTGGAGCGTTATCTTGACTTCAACAACCCGGACGGGAATTCACCAGTCGCGGTTACCAATACCAATCGGGGATCCACCACTTTACCTGATGTAGAGGATATTGATAGGGATTTAACAATGAACACGGTAAACAGTTACTTTGAATATCGAATTCAAATCAGACCAAACACAACCATTGATGATCAGTATGTGACAGATATTCGCGAAGGTTTAACACCAACACTTCCGAATGGTACCCAGCTGAACCGAAGATGGATTCAATATAAAATTCCATTGAGTGATTTCTCTGATGCTGTTGGTGGTATTACCGACTTCCGCTCTGTGAGTTTTATGCGAATGTACCTCACAGGTTTCTCCAATGATGTGGCACTTCGTTTTGCAACGTTGGATTTGGTGCGTGGCGATTGGAGAACCTATACCAACTCATTACAACCCGATGTTGATAACGATCCTTCTGATGATGGTACTGTAACCGATGTAAATACCGTCAATATTGAAGAGAATTTTGGTAGACAACCCATACCCTACGTTTTGCCTCCAGGGGTAATCAGGGAACAATTGAATAATAACAATACCATTATTCGTCAGAATGAGCAGTCATTATCTTTTGTGGTTGAGAATCTTGAGTCTCAGGATTCCCGTGGTGTGTTCAAAAATGTGAATATGGATGTAAGGCAGTATGAGCGAATCAAAATGTTCATGCATGCCGAAAAAATATTAAATGGAGATTATTCTGATGATGATACTCCTTTGGTCGGATTCCTTCGAATAGGTACCGATTTCTCGGAAAACTTCTATCAAATAGAACTTCCGTTGCAGTTTACTTCTTTCAATGTAACTTCTGCTGATGAGATTTGGCCCGATGTCAATCAAATCGATATTGATTTAAATGATTTGAACAAAGTGAAGTCAAGAGGTATTGCAGAACAAAGTCTTGACCAAATCAATTATTACGAAATTGTGGATGGTGAAGCCGTTCCCGTTAATGAGTTTGATCCAAGGACCTTGGGGAGACTACGTATTGGAATTCGAGGAAATCCCTCATTGGGAAGTCTAAGAGGAATGATGGTGGGTATAAAGAATATTGACGACCTTCCGGCTCGTGGAGAAGTTTGGTTCAACGAATTGCGTTTGGCTGGTTTGGACAACAACGGAGGTTGGGCCGCAATAGCTGCTTTAGATGCAAATATGGCAGATTTTGCCAATGTAACGGCCACTGGAAGCAGAAGTACTTCCGGTTTCGGATCCATTGATCAAATGCCCAACGAACGTTCTCGGGAGGACGCAATTGCATATGATGTTGTGACCAATGTCAATGTAGGTCAATTGCTGCCAAAAAAATGGGGAATACAAATTCCGTTTAACTATGGAATTTCTGAAACCTTGATTACTCCAGAATTTGATCCTGTTTATGATGACCTTAAATTGGATGATCGTATTGCTGCCGCAACTACACCGGAAGATGCGGAAACTATTCGTAAGCAAGCAGAAGATTATACCAAAAGAACAAGCGTAAACCTTATTGGGGTTAGAAAGAATAGAGGTGAAGAGGCTAAAGAGAACTTCTTTGATGTGGAAAATTTCACCTTTAATTACTCCTATAATGAAACCAACCATAGGGATTTTGAAGTGGCAGACCTACGGGATCAGAATGTGAATACCGGATTTGTTTACAATCACAATTTTAAGCCTGCAACAGTTGCCCCATTTGTTAAAAATGATTCCCTTTTGATGGGAAAATATTGGCAATGGCTTAAAGAACTTAACTTTAATGTGTTGCCGACCAGTTTATCGGTAAACGCGAATATCAATAGATCATTCAATCAGCAACGTTTTAGAGATGTTTTGGAGCCAGGGGTTGATGCATTGGCTTTGCCTTTATTGCAACAACGAAACTACCTGTTCAATTGGCAATATGCACTCAACTACAATCTTACCAAATCACTTCGATTGAATCTGACAGGATCCAACAATAACATTGTCCGAAACTATTTTAATCTCGATGGAGATTCCGATTCCGGAATCAATCAAGAATTGGATTTATGGGATGGGTTTTTCGATGTGGGCGAACCTAACCGACATTCGCAGCAAATGCAGTTGAACTATGAGCTTCCTTTCGAGAAAATTCCATTTTTGAATTTCATCAACGCACAATATACCTACACCAGTAATTTTGATTGGCAGCGTGGTGGTGATGCCTTAACAGAAGTTGCCCAAATAGAATTAAATGACCCGAATGCTCAAATAAATACTGTCCAAAATGCAAGTACGCATAACCTAACGGGTAATTTGACCATGCAGCGATTCTACGACTTTTTGGGATTGAAAAAGAGAACGGGTAAAGTTACTGCGGGCCAAGCTGCTATACGAAGGGATAAAGCAGGGAACCCGGCGTCAGGTGCAGAAGACCAAAAACCACCTAAGAAAACGAGTAAAACCTTCAACACCTTGGTCGATATTTTGACCATGGTAAAGCGGATTAATGTAAACTATAGCGAGAATAGAGGTACTGTGCTTCCGGGATATACACAATCCATTGGATTCATAGGAACTACCCGCCCCACTTTGGGCTTTGTTTTTGGAAGTCAAGCTGATATTCGTTTTCAAGCTGCCAGAAACGGTTGGTTGACCACTTTCTCTGAATTTAACTCTCAATTTATGCAGAATGTAAATCGACAGTTGAATATTACAGCAACGGCGCAGCCGACACAGGATTTGACCATAGATTTTACAGCGGACAGACAATTCTCTAGTAGTCTTCAAGAGAATTTTGAAATTGATATAACCGATTTGGATGAACCCTATAAATCTCTCACTCCAAACACTTATGGAAATTTCAGTATTTCAACGGTGATGATTGGAACGGTTTTCAACAAGAGCGATGAGTTCGATTCCAAAACTTTTGAGCAATTCAAAGAGAACAGGATAACCATAGCAAATAGATTGGTTTCTGATCGAGGACAGAATCCTGGAACTTTGGATGCTGATGGATTTCCAGAACAATATGGCAAGACGCAACAAGAGGTGTTACTACCTGCATTTTTTGCTGCATATACAGGACAGGATGTAGATCGGGTAAACCTTGATGCTTTCCGTGAAATTCCAATCCCAAATTGGAATATAAAGTATACCGGCTTGATGAAGAACAGATGGTTCAAAAAGAAATTCAAGCGTTTCTCAGTGAGTCATGGGTATCGAGCGGCTTATAGCATCAATTCATTTCAAACTAATTTAGAACGTCAAAACTCTACAACAGACCCAGAAACGGGAGATTTTCTGCCTGAAAACATCATAAACAATGTGGTGTTGACGGATCAGTTTAATCCTCTGGTACGGATGGATTTTGAGATGAAAAACTCCTTTAGCTTCTTAGCTGAGGTGCGCACCGATAGAACACTTTCATTGAGTTTTGATAATAATTTGTTGACCGAAATCAACGGTAAAGAATATACGTTGGGCTTGGGATACAGATTTAAGGATGTAAAATTTGTTGCCAATATTGGTGGCGAAAAAACAAGATTCAAAGGAGATTTGAACTTAAAGGCTGATTTATCCCTACGGGATAACCTTACCATAATTCGAAATTTGGATATTGACAATAACCAGATCACTTCGGGTCAGAAATTAATGTCGATTAAGTTCACGGCGGATTATGCATTGAGCAAAAATTTGAATGCCCTGTTCTTTTACGACCACTCCTTTTCACAATTTGCGGTATCCACAGCCTTTCCGCAGACTACTATCAATGCAGGCTTTACCTTCCGATATAACTTTGGGAATTAATCCCCTGAGTTAGGATTACCCTCTTTTTAAAGACCATAATTTTGTTGAATAATTTACTTGAAAAGCTATGCTATATCTGTTACATTTGTCAGCGTACTTAAACAAAATGGAACTATGAATTTACCAGCAGAATTAAAATATACCAAAGATCACGAGTGGGTAAAGATTGATGGCGATGTTGCCACAGTTGGGATTACCGATTTTGCCCAAGGCGAATTGGGTGATATTGTTTATGTTGAGGTGGAAACTTTGGATGAGACTTTAGATAAAGAAGAGGTATTTGGTACCGTTGAAGCCGTAAAAACGGTTTCTGATTTGTTTTTGCCTTTGAGTGGAGAAATAATTGAATTTAATGAGGCGCTTGAAGATGAACCTGAAAAGGTAAATTCAGACCCTTACGGAGAAGGATGGATGATCAAGATTAAAATGAGTGACCCCTCTGAGGTCGATGGGTTGATGAGTGACGAAGATTATAAGGCATTGATTGGTGCTTAAAACTAATATTTACACCATTTTATTTATAAGCTGGATATTGTTTATTACAATGCTCAGCTTATTTTCTTTTTCAGGACTGGATTTTGATGCCGGCAAATTGAGAATTCCTTATGCCGATAAGGTTATCCATTTTACGTTTTATATGGTTTTTGCCATTTTGGGTTGTTTATTCTTAAGGGAACGCACACAGGGAAGTATGAGACTGGGAACAGCAATGGTTTTAATGGGTTTTATTGCAGTTTTCTATGGTATGTTTATGGAAGTTTTACAGTACACTTTAACCAGCGATCGAATGGCAGAATTTGGTGACGTTCTGGCCAATACCTTTGGGGCAATTGTAGGAGTTGGCTTAATTAAATGGTATTTTTCTAAAGAAAGGCCGTTAAAATGGAAATTTTAATTGTTTATTTAACCAATTAAATATTAAATTAGCAAATACTAAAATCAAAACGATGGAACTAAAAAAGAATCCAAAAGCAGATGTAGGAAAAAACAGTTCGCTCTATTTTGTGATAGGGTTAGCAGCTGTTTTGGGGTTGGTTTATGGAGCCATGGAGTGGAAGAAATATGATAAGAGCAATGATTATGATATCTCGATGAATGTTGAGGATCAGTTGGACGAAGAGGTGCCAATGACGGAGCAAATCAAGACACCACCACCACCACCACCGCCAGCTGCCCCTGAGATAATTGAAGTTGTTGAAGATGAGGAAGAAGTTGAAGAAACAGTTATCGAATCTACCGAAACTAGTCAGGAAGAAGAAGTTATGGAGGTTGAGGACGTAGAAGTGGAAGAAGTTGATGAAGATATTTCAGTTCCATTTGCAGTAATTGAAGATGTACCGGTTTTTCCTGGTTGTGAAAGATCAAGTAATAAGAAAGCATGTTTCCAGGAGATGATGCAGAAGCATATCCGTAAAAACTTCCGTTACCCAGAAATTGCCCAAGAAATGGGAGTTCAAGGAAGGGTAAACGTAATCTTTGTAATCCAGAAAGATGGAAGTATCGGAAATATTAGAATGCGTGGACCGGACAAAAACTTGGAAAAAGAAGCACTTCGTATTATTCAGAAGTTACCAAAAATGACACCTGGTAAACAAAGAGGTAGAGCGGTAAAAGTTCCTTTTAGTATTCCAATTACTTTTAAGCTTCAGTAAAATATTTCATGTTCCTGTTGCGGCAGGAATAGGAAAAGCCCTAGTTGAAAAACTAGGGCTTTTTTTGTTATATGGGTACCTATCGGATTAAGCGTGATAGTAGCGCTCATTTATGATTTTACCATCTTTCCATTGTGTGCGCACAACCTGCTCAAATCGATGTTTTGTACCATCGCTGGTATCAAATTCCATTACGGCTTCATAAAAAGTAGTATCTCCTTTTACCGCTGGACCACTGATTACATTGTAGCCATGAAAGGCAGTTACCGTGTCCAGTAGTTTTTGTTCCTCAACAAGACAAAATTCCTTACCCACCTTTGGAGGATTGTTTCCTTCAAAAAGTTGTACATCATCAGCTAGGTAGCTTTCCATTGCTTCAATAAATTTTCCTTCCGCCAATAGATCGGTTACTTGGTTTGCTTTTGTCAATAATTCTTGTTCTTGTATTGTAGTTTCCATAATAGAATATTTAAGATTAATAATTTGTTTAAACAAAAGTAATCGGAGGACTAGCCTTTTAGATTGCAGATTTTTCCCGAATGCTGTTATGTATTTCCCTTTTAGCGTTTTATGTTAAGGTAAAAGCGTGTATAAGTGCGAGAGTAGGTGAATGGTTATGCAAAAAGAGCAACCAAGCAACCTTGCTAAAATTTTGTAGTATACTTATAATGATTGACTTTATATTTGTCATGTTAACTAATTACGTAACAAATAACATGGATTCATTTTTAGATCAATCTGCGGGATATTTAATTAACATGACGGCTCTTTTACTAAAAAGAGAATTAAATACCGCTATAAAAAACAACGACATTGATGTTACCCCTGAGCAATGGGCAATTTTGAACAGATTAAATGAGAATTCCGGTTTAACTCAGAAAGAGGTTGCGAAATTGACATTTAAAGACAATGCTAACATTACAAGAATAGTTGATAAGCTTGAAAGTAAAGGGTTGGCAGTTAGACAAGCAGATTCCAATGACAGAAGAACTTGGAAAATTTCCATAACAAAAGAAGGAACGGCGATACGTGATTTGGTAGAGCCTCTGGCTGTTAAGATTCTGCAGAAAGCAACAAAAGGGTTAAGTGATAAGGAAGTTGTGGAATTTAATGATACTTCTAAAAAAATCTTAGAAAACTTAACTAAATAAATTTTTTCTATATATTTGTCATAACAAATATTGCTAAGGCAAATTATATTAAATCACATGGAGGTTGTAAAGATCAACAATGATTTTACAAAGAAGTACAGTAGGGGAACCATCGCAGTACATTGGTTGACTACAATACTAATTATAAGCTTGTTTCCTCTAGGAAAATACATGGAAAGTCTTTCAGCTTCGGATAAAATGGGTTTTGTAAAGATTCATGCAATATTAGGAATCATCGTTTTGGTATTGACACTTGTTAGAAGCTAT
The DNA here is from genome assembly GCF_049332665.1 of Flagellimonas rhodophyticola. Taxonomy (NCBI): domain Bacteria; kingdom Pseudomonadati; phylum Bacteroidota; class Flavobacteriia; order Flavobacteriales; family Flavobacteriaceae; genus Flagellimonas; species Flagellimonas rhodophyticola. Next base: position 1,438,937 of record NZ_CP186326.1, read on the forward strand.
TTATTCTTTAAATCAGAACGCCCTGAAGACTTGAAAACTGGTTCAAAATTCAATGATAGATTAACCATTTGGATTCACAATACGTTTTATTTTCTGTTGGTTGCGATATCAATAGCTGGACTAGTTGCTATGTCCGTTGGCGGTTATATGGATGCTCTAAAATCTGGTACATCCGAATTGATTTTGCAAAGAGAGAATATTGCGCCACTTAAAGCCCATGGATTATTAGCTAACATTATGATGATATTGTTAGTACTTCATGTTTTGGGAGTTGTAAAACATTACATCTTGACCAAAGAAAACACTTTAAAAAGAATGTCTTAAAACTTAAATTATGTATACAACAATAAATATTTTGCGATCATTTTTCATAGCATTCTTGTTAATCAATTTATCCTCTTGTATTAGCGAGGGAAAACCTAAAAACAAATCGTCCATGGATGTCAAAAATTCAGAATACATTATACTAATAAACCCATTTGAAGTGCCTAGTGGAAAATTGGAAGAATCGGTAGCATATTGGGAAGCTTGCAGAGATTTTCTTAAAAAACAACCTGGTTACATTTCTACTAAATTACATAAATCGATAAAGGATGATGCCAAATTTGAGCTTATCAATGTAGCGGTCTGGGAAAGTCCAAAAGCATTTACTGAAGCAAGTCGGAAAATGGCAAAAGAACTGGAAGTTCTTCCTACGGAAGGACTTAAAGCTAATCCATCACTCTACACTATAATTAGCGAATAGAATGCTTGAGACGTATTATTACTTTTTCAAACTCTTATAAAGGGTCACCCTCATTTTTTCAGGGTCTATATAACCATTGCCATGCGTGGCGTCGTATTGGGACAAAAGTGAGGTATTACTTTTAACTTGATCCAAAGTTTTTCCTGCATCGATTTCCTTTTGAACAATGGCCTGTATTTCCGACAACATCATCACATAATTCTTCAATTCTTTTTTATTCGAAGGCCTTCCATGACCAGGTATAATCTTGGTGTTTTCGTCGATGACCATTAGTGCTTTTTTATGGGCTGCGATATAACCTTCTATACTACCACCATTGTTTAGGTCAATATACGGGTAGCGTCCAGAAAAATAGGTGTCACCCATGTGCAAGATATTCTCGTTCACAAAATAAATCATGGTATCCCCATCGGTATGCGCATTGTGAACATGGAGAGCCATGATGGTTTCATTGTCATCATAAAATGTCATACCCTCCGAAAATGTGATTTCTGGTAGACTTTTTTCATAATCCTCTTGACTCATTTTCTTTTCCGAAACATTTTTCAGGCCTTTGGTCTCAAGTTTTTTACGAACATTATCATGTGCAACCAGTGTGGTGTTTTCAGTATTGAAATTGATATTCCCGCCAGTATGGTCACCGTGCATATGGGTGTTTACCAAATATGTAATGGGCTTACTGGTCAATGTGGAGATGGCAGTTTTGATTTTATCACTCAATGGAGCAAACTGGTCATCTATCATAAAAACATGATTATTTCCAACGTAAACTCCAATATTTCCTCCTCTACCAGTTAACATAAAGGTGTTTTGGTTTAAGGTATCAATCGAAATGGTGACCTCTTGACTGTATATTGAAAATGTGAAAAGAAATATCAGGGAGAATGTTAATGCACGCATGGCTATGGTTTTAGGTTTGATTTTAAGTAATAAGACGTATAGCTTTTTCAAAAATAACATAAAGACAGACAATAGGTTGGAAATGAGATAGAGCGAGGTTATCTTTGCCAGCCAATTGAATTTGTGGATGAAACCCACCGTAAGTTCCGTAAAAAATATTTCATTGTCTTTGACTTTTGCCGATTTTAAGGAAATCACTAAAGCCAGACTGGCTGTCAGTGTGGTTTTTTCATCCATTGCCGGCTATTTTTTAGGTGCTTCACAGATTGATTTAATGTCAGTTTTATTGCTTGCCTTTGGTGGCTATTGTATGGTTGGGGCCTCCAATGCCTACAACCAGGTTATTGAAAAGGATTTGGATGCGTTAATGAACCGTACTAAGAACCGCCCTATTCCTTCTGGAAGAATGACGGCTCAAAGGGCAATGTTTATTGCTGTTTCCTTGACCTTGATAGGGGTGATTGCGCTTTATATGCTTAATCCCAAAACGGCACTGTTTGGGGCTATTTCTATTTTTTTGTATACCAGTGTCTATACCCCTTTAAAGACTAAGACACCACTTTCGGTCTTTGTAGGTGCCTTTCCCGGAGCTATTCCATTTATGCTGGGTTGGGTGGCAGCAACCAATGAGTTTGGTATTGAGCCTGGAACCTTGTTCATGATTCAATTTTTTTGGCAATTTCCACATTTTTGGGCTTTAGGATGGATGTTGGATGACGATTACAAACGCGGCGGATTTAAAATGTTACCTACGGGCAAAAAAGACGCTGGAACTGCACTTCAGATAATTTTATATACCATCTGGATGATTGTGATTTCAATCATGCCGGCATTTGGTTTTACAGGAAGATTACATTTATCCATTCCCGCAGCGGTAATAGTGTTGCTTTCGGGGTTGGTAATGCTGATATTTGCATTTAAATTATATGAAAATCGAGATAATGCATCAGCACGAAGGCTAATGTTGGCCAGTGTTACCTACATTTCTCTTATTCAAATTGTATACGTAATAGACAAGTTTGTCAGCTAGACTATGGATTTAACCGAAGTAGATATAGAAGTAAAGAAACGCCGAGCCAAAAAAATGATGCTGTGGTTCGGTATTGGAAGTTTGATTATGGGCTTTGCCGGTTGGACCAGTGCCTATATTGTGAGCAGTAAACGTGAAGATTGGATAAGCGACTTAGAATTGCCGCAAGCTTTTTTTATCAGCACGGCCATTATAGTTTTGAGTAGCATTACCTACTATTTGGCTAAATTGGCAGTAGGCAGAAATGACCAATCCAAAGGAACATTGCTATTGGTGATAACCCTGGTCTTGGGAATCACATTCATAATCCTCCAGTTTATGGGGTTCTCCCAAATGTTGGATAACGGATATTATTTTACTGGACCAACCAGTAACATTAAAATGTCCTATGTGTTTTTGATTGCCGCCATACATATTGTGCATTTGGTGGCGGGTATTATTTCACTTTTGGTTGTATTGGTGCAGCAGTTGAGGGGAAAATATATGCCCGGAAATATGTTGGGATTAGAACTTGGAGCCACATTCTGGCATTTTTTGGATTTTCTCTGGGTGTATCTAATACTATTTATGTATTTCGTAAAATAAATTTGAATCCATTCAGTTTTCATTCAACTTTATCTTTTCGAATACGTCAAAAGATGTATTTTTGTGAAAGTTTTATTAAAACGACCTTTTTAATATGAGTACAACCGTGACTACCGGTACAGAAGAAAGCGTTTGGGGAGGTGGAAATCAACCACTGAACGCTAGCTACGGAAAAATGATGATGTGGTTTTTTATTGTTTCGGATGCCTTGACCTTTTCTGGTTTCTTGGTTTCCTACGGCTTTTCAAGGTTCAAGTTCATTGAAACTTGGCCCATTGCCGATGAGGTATTTACCCACGTTCCTTTTTTCCATGGAAACTACCCGATGATCTATGTTGCCTTCATGACCTTTATTTTGATTATGTCATCTGTGACTATGGTACTTGCTGTAGATGCTGGACATAAGATGAAAAAGAATAAGGTTATTTGGTACATGTTCGCTACAATTATTGGGGGTGCCATATTTGTTGGTTCCCAGGCTTGGGAGTGGGCAACCTTTATAAAAGGTGATTATGGAGCTGTAGAGACCAAAGGTGGAAGAATACTTCAGTTCGTAGATGCCGAAACCGGAGAAAGAGCTGCATTGGCGGATTTTTCAAAAGCTTTACCAGAAGATAGAATCAAGCATGAAAAGAGTGAGGGTGTATGGTTTATGGATGAAGGCTACAAAACTTCATATTCTGTCAATGAGGTGGTTGCAGGATTTAAGTCTAATCCTGGTATAATGATGCGGGCGGAAAAAATTATTCCCAATGTTGAAAAATTGAGGGGATCTGATGAACCTTCAGATATAGCAGAGCTTGAAGATTTAGAAAGAAACTACATTAATCTTGACAAAACAGGCGAAAAAGCAATTTTTAAAAGAGAGGTTGCATTAGCTAAACTCAACAATGTAACCCAAGTTGTCGAAGGTGCAAACCTAATTCATAATGAATACGGAAGTCGACTGTTTGCAGACTTTTTCTTTTTCATTACAGGATTCCACGGATTCCACGTATTCTCAGGAGTACTTATAAATATTATCATTTTCTTCAATATCATCCTAGGCACATATGAGCGTCGCGGACATTATGAAATGGTAGAAAAAGTTGGACTGTACTGGCACTTTGTAGATTTAGTATGGGTTTTTGTATTTACATTCTTTTATTTGGTATAAATTTTATGTTATTCCTGCAAGAGTAGGGATCCAATCAATTACAGTATAATGGCACACGAACATAAACTAGAAATTTTTAGAGGACTAGTAAAGTTTAAGAACAACATCCAAAAGATTTGGGGAGTATTGATTTTTCTTTCCATCGTTACGGCGGTAGAGGTTGTTTTAGGGATTTTTAAACCTGAGGTTTTAACCCAAAACTATTTTATAGGAATGAAACTCCTTAACTGGATATTCATCATTCTGACTTTGGTAAAAGCATACTACATTGCTTGGGACTTTATGCACTTGCGTGATGAGAGAAGCTCGTTGCGAAGAGCTATTGTCTGGACACCAATCTTCCTTATATGTTATCTAGTGTTCATTCTGTTATTTGAAGCAGATTACATTTACAATATATTCAAGGATGGATTTTTATCCTGGAATTTCTAGAAAAGTATTAACAAATGAAAAAGGCGGTTTTATAACCGTCTTTTTTATTTTTGTACAATCCAAATTCCAATGAAAAAGACTTTTGTTTTAGTTGTTCTATTTATACTTCCTTTGGTGGCTTATTTATTCTTTGCATCGGGAGTGAACAACTTTGGAAAATTGCCCATTCTTACCTCAAATCTTCAAGAATTATCGGATTTCAAAGGCAATGTTAAACTAAGAGACAAGATTACCATACTTGGGTTTTTGGGTAATGATATCGAAAAGAGAAAAGGCAATGCCTTCAACCTAAATCAAAAAATCTACAAGCGATTTGGGAAGTTTAAAGATTTGCAGTTGGTTATGATCGCATCTGAGGGAACGGAAGATGAGACCGCTGCTTTAAAAAAGGAACTTGGAGAGTTTTCTGATGTTACCAAATGGCATTTCGCTTTTGGAACCCACACGGAAATTGCTTCCTTTTTTGATAGCTTGAAGACGGGAATTCAATTAGAGGAGGATATGGGGAGTCCGTACGTTTTTATCATCGATAAAGATTTGAGCCTTAGAGGCAGAAATGATGACGAAGATGAAGGGGTCAAATACGGATTTAATACAACTTCAGTTGCCGAATTAAACAATAAAATGGAAGATGATGTTAAGATTATTTTAGCCGAATATCGTCTTGCCCTAAAGAAAAATAATGCCGACAGGAGCGAATAAGAAAAAGAAATATAACTACGTATGGATATCTGCCGTTATCCTGGTATTTGGAGTCTTTGCTGTCTACGAAATGACCAAAAAGCTCAAGGAAGGTGATATTGTGGAAAATGACAGAATGAGTGTTCAAGCTCCGCAAAAAGAATTAGGTTTTATTGTTGGGAATGGACAAAAAAGGAAAGTACCCGCCTTTTCATTTTTGAATCAAGATAGCGTTCTGGTTTCCAACAAGGACTATTTGGGCAAAGTATATGTGGTCGAGTTTTTTTTTACCACATGCCCCACCATTTGTCCAATAATGACCAAAAACTTGGTAGAGCTTCAAGATACCTTTAAAGATTATGAGGATTTTGGAGTTGCTTCATTCACTATAAATCCGCGTTACGACACTCCATCCATTTTAAAAAAATATACACAGAAGTATGGAATTCATGATGAGGATTGGCATCTTTTAACCGGGGACCGAGATACTATTTATAAACTGGCACAAGAAGGATTCTATATTGTTGCCAATGAAGTTGAAGATGCTCCTGGTGGATTTGAGCACTCAGGAATGTTCGCTTTGGTAGATAAACAAGGTTACATTCGTTCCAGAAATGATGAATACGGTAATCCTTTGATATATTACCGCGGTACCATTACAGAAAAACAAGGAGTTAATGCCGAGGGCGAGGCACAGCAGATAACAATGTTAAAAGAGGATATTAAAAAATTACTTTTAGAAGAATGAAGGAAGCCATTTCAGCCAATGAAAAGCAATTCAAAAAGTGGATAACTGCCGTTTCTATAGCTGTTCCCTTGCTTGTGGCGCTACTTTTTATGTACAAGATACCTGATGCCAAACCGTTAACATTTTTACCTCCGATCTATGCATCAATAAATGGGCTTACAGCTATTTTACTTATAGCAGCTGTGATAGCTATTAAAAATGGTAAAAGAAGTATACATCAAAAGTTAATGACGACCTGTATTATACTTTCTGCATTGTTTTTGGTTATGTATGTTGCCTATCATATGACCTCCCAAAGCACACCTTATGGTGGAGAAGGTACGATGAGATATATTTATTTCTTTATTCTGCTTACGCACATCTTACTTTCAATTGCGGTAATTCCTTTGGTTTTGATTACCTATTCAAAGGGATACTTGGAGAATTATGTAGCGCATAGGAAGTGGGCAAAGTATACTTTTCCTATTTGGTTGTACGTGGCCGTAACGGGTGTTATTGTGTACCTTATGATTTCACCTTATTATCAATATTGACCTGAACAGTGAAGACTAGATTTTTCATACTCCTATTGGTTTTTGTATTACTGCCTGAAATTGCCGAGGCACAATGTGCCATGTGTCGTGCAGTTGTAGAAAGTGAAGTCGGAGGTGAGACGGCTGAAGGAATCAATAATGGAATCGTTTACCTAATGGCAATTCCTTATATTTTGATCGGAGGTCTCTTCTATTTCGTGTATAAAAAGCTTCGTAACTGACATATTTTTAAAGTTTTAACACTTTTTTTACCTTTAAAGTGTAACATTCTGGCGGAATTTTTGTCATATTGGGGTACGGTAACGTATTTCATCAATCATCAAACACCAACCACTATGTTCGACATTGAAAGGTGGCAAGAAATCTTTGACACCATAAGGAAGAACAAGCTACGCACATTTTTAACCGGACTTTCGGTAGCTTCCGGTATTTTCATTCTTGTAATTCTATTAGGTTTTGGCCAGGGAATGAGAAATGGTATTGAGCACGAATTCAAGCAAGATGCCACAACCAGTGTATGGGCTTGGCCAGGAGTAACTTCAAAAGAATTCAAAGGTCTTAATCCAGGAAGACGTATCCGTTTTAATAACGACAACTTCGAGAACACAGCTTCCATGTTCAAAGAGACCGTCGAATATAAATCTCCACGAATATTTGTTCGAAACATTACCGTGAATTACGGCAAAGAATCCCTTGTGTACAGTGTTCAAGGGGTTGGTGCAGATTTTCAGTTCATTGAAGGTCCTAAAATGAGGGAAGGGCGCTTTATAAATTTCCAAGACGAAAACTCCACCGGTAAAGTGGCCGTAATAGGTAATAAAATAAAAAAAGACGTCTTTACCGAAGTTGATTCTCCTGTTGGGGAATTCATAGATATTTCTGGAATTCCTTTTAAAATAGTCGGAGTTTTTGGAGAAATGCAGGATCGTGAAGAGGAGCGTATCTATATTCCTATCACAACAGCGCAGCGCGTTTTTAATGGGGGAGATAGAGTGAACAATTTATCCTATACACTTCCTGAAGTGGAAAACTTTGATCAAGCCGTGGCACAAGCGGTGAAGTTCAAAGCCGATCTAAGGTCCTATTTACAACAATCCCATACCGTTGCGCCCGATGACGAGGCCGCCATTGATGTATGGAGTGCCATGGAGGAAGCAAAGCGATACTATGGTATTACGAACAACATGAAACTGTTTTTTTGGTTTGTGGGTGGATGTACCATAATTGCGGGAGTAGTGGGAGTGAGCAATATTATGCTCATTGTTGTGAAAGAACGTACACGTGAAATAGGTATTCGCAAAGCCCTCGGTGCCAAGCCATGGTCTATTGTTGGGATGATTTTACATGAAGCTATTTTTGTTACGGCCATTTCTGGATTTTCCGGTTTAATTTTTAGTATGACCCTTTTAGAAATATTGGGCCCACATGTGCAAATAGATTATGTAAAAAATCCATCAGTAAATTTTAATGTGGCCTTTTCTACGGTTTTGGTTCTTGTTTTTGCTGGAGCACTTGCAGGACTGATACCAGCGCTAAGAGCAGCGAAGGTCCAGGTCATAGAATCATTGCGAGAAGAATAATTGCTAACCAAAAGCGTACATAAAGATGTTCAATAAGGATAGATGGAGGGAAATATTGGAAGTGCTCACAAGCAATGTGGGCCGTACCATACTCACTGCTTTTGGCGTATGTTGGGGAATCTTCATTCTGATTGTGTTGTTGGCAGCCGGAAAGGGTTTTGAGAATGGGATTCGAGCAGATTTTGGCGATATAGCTACCAACACAATGTTCATGTGGACACGGAGGACCACCAAACCATATGAAGGATTGCCAAAGGATAGAAGTTTTGAATTTAAAGTGAGCGATGTTCAGGCCATTTGGGATAATGTGCCCAACCTTCGTTTTGTTTCTCCCAGAAATCATACTGGAGGAACCGGAGGAGGAAATAATGTAGTAAGAGGCATTAGAACGGGCGCGTATAGTGTTTATGGAGATTATCCGGAAATAATAAACCAGGACCCCATGACGATAACGTCAGGTCGGTTTCTGAATTACAATGACATCAACGAAAAACGTAAAGTTGCTATAATCGGAAGGGGAGTAGTCAAGGATCTTTATGAAAAAGATGAAGAGTATTTGGGTACTTATATCAAAATACAAGGAGTAAATTTTCTAGTGATTGGTACATACAAGAAGAACAACAATGATGGTAATGGAGAAGAAGCTCAAAAAGAAATATTTGTTCCGTTTACGGCTTTCTCTCAAGCATTCAATCGAGGAGAAGACGTAGGCTGGATGGCAATTACTGCACATGACGGAAACTCCATATCCGCATTAAAAGAAAATATTATTGAAGTAGTACGGGAAAGGCATAAAGTACACCCAGAGGACAATAGAGCAATAGGATATTTTGACCTTTACGAACAGTTTAATCGGGTAGAAAGTCTTTTTGCAGGGCTAAAAGCCATCGCTTATATCGTAGGTATCATGGTATTGTTGTCCGGTATTATTGGTGTGAGCAATATAATGTTAATTGTGGTCAAAGAGCGCACCAAAGAAATTGGAATTCGTAGGGCATTGGGCGAGCAGCCATGGTCCATTAAAAAACAGATTCTTATGGAATCTATTTTCCTGACGATAATATCAGGCATGGTTGGAATTATTTTCGGGTCGTTGGTCATTTATGGCATTAATTCGCTGTTGGACAGTGTCGGCCCAGTAGATATGTTTATCAATCCGAATGTAAGCGTAGGTGTTGTGAGTGGAGCCATGATGATATTAATGATATCAGGATTATTGGCTGGTTTCATACCAGCGAACAGTGCCATTCGTGTGCGTCCAATTGAAGCTTTACGAACAGAATAAAAGAATCATCAATCAAAATAAACCATATTAATTACAATGAAAAAGTCAGTAACCATTATCATTCTATTGCTCATCATAATTGTTTTTGGGGGATCTATGTATTATCTCTATCAAAAAAATTCTGAAAACCCAGTAGTTTACGAAATAGAAGAACTTTCAAAAAAGAATATTGTTAAAAAAGCGGTAGCCACCGGTAGTATTCTTCCCCTCGAAGAAGTATTGATCAAGCCTAACATCTCAGGAGTAATTGAGGAGATTTATGTTGAAGGTGGTGATTACGTAAAATCGGGCGACTTGTTGGCCAAGATAAAAGTAGTCCCCAATTTAAATGCGCTGAATGACGCCAAGAATGCGATTGACGAAGCCAAGATTGATTTGGATGATCAAAAGCGAAATTATGAAAGACAAGCATCACTTTTTGATAAAGGTGTAATTTCCAAGGCGGATTTAGAGCGTGCCCAGGTGGCCTATGATCAGGCAAGGCAATCGCACAGAGCAGCGAACAAACGCTACGATATTGTAAGAACGGGAACTACTTCGGGATTTAGCAATTCGGCTAATACATTGATTAAATCAACTGTTAGTGGAATGGTTTTGGAAGTGCCGGTAGAGGTAGGAAATCAAGTGATAGAGAGCAACAATTTTAACGAAGGAACCACAATTGCCGCGGTTGCCGATGTGGAAAAGATGATTTTTGAAGGAAAAGTGGATGAATCAGATGTAGGGAGAATAAAAGAAGAACTACCCTTGGAAATAACAGTTGGTGCAATTGAAAACAAAGTTTTTGATGCCGTGCTGGATTACATCGCACCAAAAGGCAAGGAAGAGAACGGAGCCATCCAGTTTGAGATTAAGGGAACACTTAAAAAGCAAGACTCTGTTTTTATTAGAGCAGGTCTTAGTGCCAATGCTTCCATTATCTTAGCGAGAGCAGATAGCGTTTTGGCTTTAAAAGAGGCCTTGGTTCAGTTTGACGATGATACCAAAAAACCATTTGTTGAAGTAGAGACCTCGGAACAACAATTTGAGCGCAGGGATATAGAGTTAGGGGTAAGTGATGGTATTTTTGTGGAGGTAAAATCAGGACTTGTGCTCGAAGACAAGGTCAAGGTTTGGAATGCCATAGAGGAAGACGAAAACACAGACTAGTCATTTAATAAAAAAAATCAAATAATCTTGTAACATTTTAACGACTTGTAAGTCATATTACAGTAGTTAAACTACCAGATAGCTAATATTCTCAACCATGATAGAAATCAAAGACCTTAATAAGTCCTATAAAATGGGCAGTAATTCACTTCATGTATTAAAAGGAATCAATTTTAATGCAGAAGCCGGTGAGCTAGTGGCCATTATGGGGTCTTCAGGTTCTGGAAAATCTACTTTACTGAATATTTTAGGAATGCTCGATGGAGCTGATAGTGGTGAATACATCTTAGATGGTGTCCCGATCAAAGATTTGAGCGAAACAAAAGCTGCGCAATACAGAAACAAATTCTTGGGCTTTGTTTTCCAATCCTTCAACCTGATCAATTATAAGAGTGCAATGGAGAATGTAGCCTTACCGCTATATTACCAAGGCGTGCCAAGAAAAGAACGACAAGAAAAAGCACTTAAATATTTGGAGAGAGTAGGATTAAGGGAATGGGCTACCCATCTACCAAGTGAGTTGTCCGGAGGACAAAAACAACGTGTGGCAATTGCTCGGGCTATGGCAGCAGAGCCTAAAGTTCTTTTGGCCGATGAGCCAACAGGAGCTTTGGATAGTACCACTTCGTATGAGGTCATGGATCTTATCCAAAAAATCAACGACGAAGGAAACACCATTTTGGTTGTTACCCACGAGGAAGATATTGCCCATATGTGCAAACGAATTGTCCATTTAAAAGATGGAGTAATTGTAGAAGACAAAAAGGTAAAACAAGTTAGGGCCGAACAATATGTTTGATAGAGATATTTGGCAAGAAATATTCAACACCCTTAAAAAGAACAAGCTTCGTACTTTCTTAACAGGCTTTTCCGTTGGTTGGGCTATATTTATTTTGGTGATGCTTTTGGCTTCAGTCAATGGTATGCAAAATGGATTTGTTGGTCAATTTAATGACGACGCCACTAACTCTATTTTTGTTCGTCCGGGTACTACAGCAAAGGCGTATGCCGGTTTTGAAGCCGGAAGACGCATTCAATTTAAAAGTGACGACGTAGAATATATCAAACAGAGTTTCGCCGATGATGTCGAGTATATCAGCGCCAGATATTTTTCTAATACAACTGCAAGGTATAAAAGTGAAACAGGATCATATCCGATACAAGCAGTGCATCCTGAATTCCAGATTATTGAAAAGCTTATCATTACAGATGGAAGATTTTTCAATGAAGCGGACCTCACCAATAAGGCCAAAGTTGCCGTAATTGGAAATAAAGTAGCTGAAGATTTATTTAAAGATGAGGATCCAGTCGGTAATTTTGCCGAATTCAATGGGCTCCCCTTTCGTATTATCGGCATATTCATTGACGAAGGTGATGACAATGCAGAACGAAGAATATACGCGCCAATTAGTACATATCAAAGAATTTACGGAAATACAAACGATATAAGTGCTATTGCCCTTACATACAATCCTACCTATGATTTGACAAAGGCATTGGAGTTTTCCGGACGTTTAGAAGATCTATTGAAACGAAGACATAAGGTATCTCCCAAAGACCAATCTGGATTGTTTGTTTGGAACTACGCCGAGGCTTTTGATGATATCAGTAGTTTCTCAGCAGTTTTGAGGGCCATCGGAATTGGAGTTGGATTCTTGATCCTGATAGCAGGAATAGTAGGCATTGGAAACATCATGGTTTTTACCATTAAAGAACGCACCAAAGAAATCGGTGTTAGAAAAGCGTTGGGTGCGAGACCCAAACAGATTGTAAACCTGGTACTTCTAGAATCTATTTTTATCACTACCCTATCTGGGTTTATTGGACTATTGTTTGCCTGGATGATTTTGGCTGCAATAGGTCCTACTATAGAAACACCAGCTTTTAGCAACCCTAATGTCAGTGGTTCTACCGTAGTCACAGCCACTATCGTATTGATCGTAGCGGGTGTGATGGCCGGTTTAATACCAGCAATAAAAGCTGCAAACGTAAAACCCATTGTTGCATTAAGAGATAAGTAGTATGTGGTTATTTGATAGAGATTTATGGTCAGAAATTTTTCATACGCTTGGAAAGAACATGTTCCGGACATTCTTGACCATGCTGGGAGTTATATTTGCCATGCTCATATTGGTCCTTCTTTTAGGTTCTGCCAACGGAATGAGCAACGGATTTGATAAAATTTTCGCCGGAACCGCTTCAAATAGCCTTTTTGTCTGGGGACAGAGTACTTCGGAACCATATAAAGGTTTTGAAAGAGGGCGTAGAATCCGATATAAGATTGATGACGCTCGAATTTTAAAAGAACAAATCCCCGAAATTGAGGTTTTGGCACCACGAATTGAATTGGGGAACCATCGCAACGTGACCACCGTGTATCGAAAAGGCCAGACCAGTGGATCTGCAGTATATGGTGATTTTCCAGAAATCGACAATATTACCAAGAAGAAGTTGGTGGAAGGAAGATTCCTCAATAACAATGACATCAAAGACTCAAAAAAGGTTTGTGTCATAGGAGAGGAAACCTATAAATTACTTTTTGAAAAAGGAGAAAATGCAATAGGGGAAGATATCCGAATTAATGGAGTGTTCTTTTCCGTAGTAGGTATATACAAACCAAATAACAACATTAATATCGATGGTGAAAACGCGGTCTTTATACCATTTACCACCTTCCAGAAAGCATTTAATAGCGGAGAACGTATGGGTTGGATGGCGATAGCCGTAGAACCGAATACAAAGGTTGCCGTTGTTGAAAACCAAATAAAAAGAATCCTTAAGGCTAAGTACGATATTCATCCCAATGATGAAAGGGCTATTGGAAGTTTTGACATGTCGGAAATTTTCAACAACATCAGCGCCTTTACAAACGTGTTAAAAGGGTTCTCATTCTTTATTGGCATATTCACCCTTTTGGCCGGTATTATTGCTATCAGCAACATTTTGTTAATTACAGTAAAGGAAAGAACTAAAGAGATTGGTGTCCGACGGGCCCTTGGGGCCACACCGGTTGTGGTAAAACGTCAGATAGTTGTTGAAGCCATTGTTTTAACAGCATTTGCAGGACTTATTGGTTTTGCCATTTCCGTAGGCATTTTAGCAGGACTGAATTCCCTTTGGGGTAGTGGAGAAGATTTTCCGTTTGTTAACCCGATGGTCAATATACCTCAGTTTGGAATTTCATTTTTGCTCATGGTAACCTTTAGTGTATTGATAGGATTATTGCCTGCAAACAAGGCCATTCGAGTAAGACCAATAGAAGCATTAAGAGAAGAATAATCAATCAGAATAAATTAGAATAACAATGAACAAATATGTAAAATATGGATTGATAGGGTTGGCCGTAATAGGTATTTTGGCTGCCATTGTCTATTTTCTAAAACAGAATAGCACCCCTAAACAACTGTATAAAACCGAAACGGTGGAACGTAAAGATATCACCAACAAGGTAATCGTAACCGGAAAGGTTATTCCAGAAGATGAAATCAATATTAAACCACAAATTTCTGGAATCATTGAAAAGATTTACTTGGAGGAAGGAGTCGAAGTCAAAGCTGGGGATTTGATTGCCGTAATTAAGGTAGTTCCAAACGAGCAGTCGTTGAACCAGGCGGCTGGAAGGGTTAGAAATGCGGAATTGGCCTTAAACAATGCCAAAGTAGAGTATGATCGAAACAAGGCTTTGTTTGACAAGGGAGTAATCTCAAGCCAAGATTTCAACAATCAGCAGTTGACCTTTGATCAGGCTCAACAAGAATTGAAGAACTCAAGAGCGGATTACCAAATTATCAGAAGAGGTTCCGCAGGAGGTTCAGCAAGCGCTAACACTAACATTAGGGCTACTGTTTCAGGGACAATTCTTGAGATTCCGGTAGAAGAAGGAGATCAAGTAATTCAAAGTAATAACTTCAACGATGGTACAACGATTGCTACCATTGCTGATATGACCAAAATGATTTTTGAAGGGGAAGTGGACGAAGCTGAGGTTGGAAAACTACATGAAGGCATGCCTTTGGAGATTAGTTTGGGGGCTCTGGAAAAGAACAAATTTGAAGCAAAACTTAAATTCATTGCTCCAAAGGGAGTAGAAGAAGAAGGTGCTGTTCAGTTTAAGATAGAAGGCGATTTGGAAATGAACGATAGTACCTATGTGCGCGCTGGTTATAGCGCTAATGCCTCAATTGTTTTGGAAGAGAAGAAGGACGTACTTGCCATCAAGGAAGCATTGTTGCAATTTGATAAAGATTCCGAGCAGCCCTATGTAGAAGTGGAAATAGCCGAGAACGAGTTTGAGAAAAAGGAATTGGAATTGGGTGTTAGCGATGGAATTGATGTTGAGGTTATTTCAGGAATAGAAGAAGATGCCAAAATCAAGGTTTGGAATAAATTGGAGCAGAAGAGTGATGATGACGAAGATTCCTAATCAATTAGCTTAATAAAGAATTAAATCAAAAAACGAATGAAAAGTAGATTAATAACACTACTGGTACTGTTGTGCGCCGTTACAATTTCAAACGCACAGATGCGGAAATGGACACTACAAGAATGTGTAGAATACGCCGTAGAAAATAACTTGACCATTGAGCAGTTTGAGCTGGACTTGGAAAATGCCAAGATAGATGAGTCAGATGCAATCGGGGCACTTATTCCTAATTTGAATGGTTCATCGACCATATCATCGAATACAGGTTTATCCTTTAACCCGGCAACCAATGAACCAACTACGAATACGATTTTGAATGTCAGCGCGAACCTTTCATCCAATGTAGTTTTATTTGATGGACTTCGAAACTTTAAAAGAATCCAAAGGGCAAGATTGAACGGGATTGCAAATCAATATCGGGTTGATGACATTAAAGATGATATTAGATTAAATGTGGCCAATTCATATCTTCAAGTCTTATCCAATAAAGAAACATTAAAGACATTCAGGGCGCAGCTTGCCGTTACTGAGCAAGATTTAAAAAGAACGAAGGAACTTGTGGAATCCGGTGTTTCTCCTCGGGGGGATTTATTGGAAATCGAAGCTACAGCTGCCAATCAAGAACAACAAGTTGTAAATGGAGAGAGCTTGGTGCTGATTTCTAAAATAAGCCTTGCCCAACTGTTGCAAATAACGGATTACGAAAATTTTGATATCGCCGAAGAGTCTTTTGAAATACCTATTTCTGATATTCTCAACAACTCACCCAAAGTCATTTTCGATAAGGCGTTGACTTTTAGAAATGATATTAAGTTTTCTGAAAGCAATGTTGAGCTTTCTGAGAAGGATTTGGAAATAGCAAAAGGTGCCAAATATCCTACGCTTACTGGTTTTTTCAACTATAACACAAGATATTCAGATCAGAATGCGATTTTTGGAAACTTTTTTGACCAATTGTACATTTTTGATGGTATCTCCTATGGAGCACAACTAAATGTTCCCATTTTTAATGGTTGGAGTGCTAGAAACAATGTAAAACGAGCAAAAATTAATGTGGATATCTCTAAAGTTCAACTGGAGCAACAAAAACTTGAATTGGAGACCAATATCAATCAAGCTTATGTAGATGTAACTTCTTTCTTTAAAGCATACGAAGCTGCCGAAAAGACGTTGGATGCACGAAGATTGGCTTATGATTATGCCAGAGAGCGCTTTGATGTTGGATTGATGAATGCATTCGATTTTAGCCAGGCCCAATCAAGATTGGATAACGCTGAGGCCGATGTAATCCGAACCAAGTACGATTATATTTTTAGATTGAAGATATTGGAGTTCTATTTTGGTATTCCGATTTCACTAAACTAGTATCTTTGTGGCCGCTATGGCCAGAATACTAAACTTAGAAACAGCAACTACAAATTGTTCCGTAAGCATTTCGGAAGGTAATGACATTGTTTGTTTAAAAGAAAACAATGCAACAAACTACTCCCATTCAGAACAATTGCATGTATTTATAAAGGAGGCTTTAGATGAGGCCTCCTTCTCTTTTTCCGACTTGGATGCAATAGCTGTAAGTAAAGGTCCAGGATCTTATACGGGTCTCCGAATTGGAGTGTCTGCCGCCAAGGGATTATGTTTTTCACTTGATTTACCATTGATTTCGGTGCCAACCTTGCAAAGTATGGCATCTCAGGTTTTGCTGAAGGAGGATGAAGTTGTTATTCCAGTGCTTGATGCACGACGCATGGAAGTGTATTCCTCGGTTTTTGACGCTGATTTTAAGGAAGTAAGGGAGACCAAGGCTGAGATTATTACCGAAGATTCTTTTGGCGACTACGCCTCTTTTCAGAAAGTGTACATTGTCGGCAGTGGGGCAGAAAAATGCAAAGAGATTCTTAAGCAAGGGAATTTTCAATTTGATACATCCATAGTCCCTTCTGCTAAGGAAATGGCCTCAATTTCATTTAAGAAATTCCAAGAGAACACCTTAGAAGACGTCGCTTATTTTGAGCCTTATTATCTAAAGGATTTTGTAATGCAGACTAAAAAGAAGAATTAGCAACTTACTCCGAAGCTCCGTGAA
Organism: Flagellimonas rhodophyticola; assembly: GCF_049332665.1. NCBI lineage: Bacteria > Pseudomonadati > Bacteroidota > Flavobacteriia > Flavobacteriales > Flavobacteriaceae > Flagellimonas > Flagellimonas rhodophyticola. The sequence goes on from NZ_CP186326.1 coordinate 1,456,267, forward strand.
CCACACGTTGTGGGAATGGAATTTCAATTCCGGCCTCATCAAAACGGGATTTGGTTTCTTCGATGACGTAAAAGTGGGCTGGCCAAAACACATCGTTTTTAGCCCAAAAGCGTAAAGTAAGGTTTACGGAACTATCACCCAATTCTCCAACATAAACTTCAGGTGCAGGTTCATTTAATATATCAGTACTATCTGCACAAACCTGGAGCAAAATTTCTTTTGCGGCCTTAATATTTGAACCATATCCAATGCCAACATCGAACTTATCTCTTCGCGTATTTTCCATGTTATAATTGACAATACTTCCGTTGGAAAGCTGTCCGTTTGGAATAATGGCGACTTGGTTTCCAAAAGTATTGAGCTTGGTGCTAAAGATGGTAATCTGTTTTACCGTGCCATCGACACCTTGTGCAGAAATCCAATCACCAACTTTGAAGGGTTTAAAAAGGAGAATTAGAACACCACCCGCAAAATTGGCCAAAGATCCTTGCAGTGCCAAACCAATTGCCAAACCTGCCGCACCGACCATGGCAATTAGCGATGAAGACTGTACTCCAAGTTCGGTAACTACCGCAACAATTAAAAGTACTTTAAGGGCTATACTGATAAAGCTTTGTAAAAAACTTTCCAATGTTTCATCATAATCCTTCCGTTCGAAGAATTTATGGACTAGCTTATTGATTAGTCGTATGATCCACAAACCGACAACAAAGATTATGATGGCCCAAAACAGTTTTGGAAGATATGCCAAGACTAACTTTAATGCTCCTTCCAACTGTTGTTCAAGATTCCAAAACTCTTCCATAGTATTCAAATAAAAAACAAAGAAAAATGATGTTACAATTTTTTACAATGTATAGATATTAAACTTTGTTTAATTCCGCAATTGACCTAGTGCTTTTTCTGCCGAGGTAACAGGTAGTTTGCACGTCCCTTCAATACACACATAAACCAAGGTTTGGCCTTCATTGTACCTACTTTTCAATAGTTCGATAGTACCTTCTTTTGGAGAACCGACCAAGATGCTATTGGGGATATAACTACTTGCTATTTGTTTTCCCAAATCCTTGTAATTCTCACCAACGACAGCAATTTCATAGAAATTCTGATTTTCATAGAGTACCAAATGCAACCAATTGGCAAAACCTTGGGCACTCTCATCAAAATCTGTCTGTACATTTTTAACCATTTGTTCAGCGGTTTCTCCGTAACCTTCCTCAGAAAACAATTTGTGATATTTGAGCAGGTTTTTGGCCATGATTGAATTGGAAGCGGAAATTACATTATCACTTGTTTCGACAGATCTTCGAATTAAGGATTCATCCTCATCAGAAGTATAGAAAAACATACCAGATGTACTGTCAAAAAAGTGAAGTTTGGTATAATCCAGCAATTTTTTGCCATGCTCTAACCATTTTTGGTCAAAAGTAACCTCATATAAAGCGATATAAGCCTCAATTACTGCGGCGTAATCATCTAAAAAGGCATTGATGTTACTTTCACCCTTTTTATGGTTTCGGAACAGGGAAAAATTGTCTTTTATCATTTCCTTTTCAATGAATGCTGCATTTTTTAGGGCTAATTCAAGGTATTCTTCATTTCCTAAATAACGGTAGGCATCAACAAGGCCTTTCAACATCAAGCCGTTCCATGAGGTAAGAATTTTATCATCCAATCTAGGCTTGTCCCGTTTCGCTCTTTCTTGTTTTAAAATGTTTAGCGCCTTCTTCATCTTTTGCCCAAGACCAGGTACAGAGATACCATGCTTTTCGGCAATTTCGGTATCATCTTTATCACGAATCAACACATAATTACCCTTTTCCCAAAGTCCATAGGAGTTGATGTTGAAATAATCTTTAAAGATTTCATAATCAGAACCAATTAATTGGGTCAGCTCTTCCTTGGACCAAACATAATATGCACCTTCTTCCAATTCACCGTGGTCATCAAGGCTATCCGCATCTAAAGAAGAATAGAAACCACCATTTTCATCTGATAACTCCTCTTTTACAAAATCAATAGTTTCTTGGACTATGTTCTTATAGAGTTCGTTTCCGGTTGCAGCGTAGGCTTTGGCATAAAGACTGGTCAATTGCCCGTTGTCATACAGCATTTTTTCAAAATGTGGTACATGCCATTTGGTATCAACCGCATATCGCGAAAAACCACCTCCCACATGATCGTAGATGCCCCCGTAGGCCATTCGGGTTAATGTAACATCGACCTGCTCCATCAATTCAGGCTTGTTATTGGCAGTTGCGTAATGTAACAGAAAATCCCAATTATTGGGCATCATGAATTTCGGTGCCCTTTTATATCCTCCTAGGTAATTGTCAAAATGTCTGGACCAGTTTGAAACTGCGTTGTCCAACTGATCTAGAGAATAAGTATCTGCATCAGCCTTGTTTTCTACTAGGTTGATGGCATTTATTCCATTTGCAAGGTCGGTAGCAACCTGTACAATTCTTTGCTTATCTTTTTTGTATAGATTAATGAGTTGATCTAGAGATTTGACCCAATTGTCTTTTGGTACATATGTTGCACCCCAAAATGGCCTTCCATCGGGCAGGGCAACAATGTTTAAGGGCCAACCACCGTTTCCGGACATCATTTGAATGGCATCCATATATATTTGGTCAACATCCGGTCTTTCTTCCCTATCAATTTTAATGTTGATGAAATTTTCATTCATCATTTTGGCCACTTCTTCATCTTCAAAACATTCCTTTTCCATGACATGGCACCAATGACATGCGGCATATCCAATACTTATCAAAAGTGGTTTGTCTTCTTTCTTGGCACGTTCTAGCACCTCAGGACTCCATGCCTCCCAGTTCACTGGATTATGAGCATGTTGAAGCAGGTAAGGACTTGTCTCGTTGATTAGGGCATTGGTGTATTTATGGTCCACTTTGGTTGTTTTTTGGGTGCATCCCTGTGTCAAGGAAAACAGAACCGATAAAAGTGCAATTCTTTTGATCATAACAATATTTTGGACACAAAAAAAGCGCCCTAAATGGGCGCCTTATAATGCCCTTTGATTATTTTACCTCAAAGGTAATCTTTACGTTTACTCTGTAGTCATCAATTTTACCATCCTTAACAGATGCGCTTTGTTCATTGATATAAACCGAGCGGATGTTTTTAACTGATCTGGACGCTTGGTCCAATGCATTTTTTGCGGCTTGTTCCCAACTCTCATCTGAGTTGGCCAATACCTCGATTACTTTTAATACTGCCATAATAGTTAATGATTTTAAATTTATCCAATTTAGGAAAAATTAGGCATAACCTGCAGTATACCCTGGGGAAATTAACCGTTAATGGCAACCACCTCATTTACTTTGTCGCCCATCATATTCTTGAGCATGGTCTCAATCCCATTTTTTAATGTAAAAGAGGAAGAAGGACACCCACTACATGCTCCTTGCAAAACGACATTTACAGTCTTGCTTTCCTTTTCATAGGATTGGAATAGAATATTTCCACCGTCGCTAGCAACGGCAGGTTTTACATACTCCTCCAAAATGTCCACAATTTGCTGGGAGGTGTCGTCATATTGAACTTGACTTACCTGTTGCTCAGCAGTTTCTTTGGCTTTTTCAATAGCAATTTGAGATACGACCTCTTTGCCATCAGCCAAAAAGTCTCTTATGAACTCCCGAACTTCCATGGTTACTTCCTCCCATTCAGCAACATCAAATTTGGAGACAGAAACATAGTTTTCATCCAAGAAGACTTCTTTTACAAAAGGAAAATGGAAGAGTTCTTGTGCCAATTGGGAATCTTTGGCCTCATCAATGTTCTTAAACTCGTAGGTTGAAGGGACTATTTTTTTATTGGATACAAACTTCATTACCGCAGGGTTCGGAGTAACTTCTGCATAAACGGTTATGGGTTGTTTCTTTTTCGTTTCTTCCTCATTCACAATGGGCTCTCCGGCATTTAAATACTCCACCAATTGCTGTGCTACTTCATCTTTTACATCTTCCCATTCTACAATGTCAAATCGTTCCAGAGCGATAAAATTTCCGGAGATATATACAGTTTTGATAAAAGGTAGGTAAAACAACTGTTGCGCTAGTGGTGAATCCTTTGCTTCGTCAATGTTTTTATACTCGTAGTTTCCCTTTACAAGGAAATGATTGGCCTCAAATTTTAAGATTTTTGCGTTGTTGGTGGCAACCACCGTGATATTAAATTCTTTCATGGCAACTATTTGTTGCAAAAGTACCAAAGTAAATAAGAGGGTCAAAATATATAATAATGTACTACTTCGACCGTTATCTAAATGTTTGATTACCTTTAAACCACAACTATAGCCCAAAATCGTTGCATGAGACGCTATTTAACCTCATTAATCATAACCCTGTTATTTGGGCTTACTTCTAAGGCTCAGGAGGGTATTCCTATTTATTTTGACTATTTATCGGATAACTATTATTTGGTGTATCCTTCGATGGCAGGAATTGCCGAAGGAACCAAAATTAGGCTTACGGCACGTAAACAATGGTTTAGCGTGGATGAAGCTCCGAGTCTTCAGACATTAAATGTCAATTCCAGGGTAGGTCAGCGAAGCGGTGTTGGTGCAATTTTATTCAATGATTCCAACGGATATCATTCCCAAACGGGATTTAAAGCGACCTATGCGCACCATTTACAACTTGCGGGTGATTTTAGGACATTGAACCAATTATCGTTCGGATTAAGTGCTGGGGTTATTTTGAGTAGTTTGGATGAAACAGAGTTTAGATCGGTTGTCCCTGACCCAGTCGTTACTGGTGTCAAGAATACAGCAAGTTATTTTAATGTTGATTTGGGTGCTTCTTATAATTTTATGGAGTTTTATGCCCATGCAGCTGTTTTGAATATTTTGGGAACCGGGCGTGACTTATATACAGCCGCAGAATTTGATAATTTAAGAAGGTATTTGCTTTCTGCAGGATATGTTTTTGGAAGAAAAACGAGAATTGAGCCTTCTGTTCTTTTTCAATTGACAGATTTTACCAAGGAAAAAACAATCGATTTTAATGCTAAAGTATATAGAGATGTAAGCTTTGGAACCGTTTGGGGTGGATTATCATACCGCAGAAGTTTTGATGGAGCGCAATTTCAGACCAATGGTGGTTTTGGAGAACAACGCCTGCAACTTTTTACGCCTATTGTTGGTGTTAACGTAAATAACTTTTTATTCTCTTATAATTATTCGTATCAATCTGGGGATATCCGTTTTGACAATGGTGGATTCCATCAGATTACATTGGGCTATGATTTTGGTCAGAATGATCAGGGCAAACGTTACGATTGTTATTGTCCCGCTGCTAATAATTAAAAAAGGCCTATCCAATAGGGATAGACCATTTTTTCACCTGTAATTTACGGAACTAGTTATCCCACTTATAATTTTTCTTTGAGGCCTGGGCCTTTATGGCTGAAAGCATTGCGTTCTCAAGCTCTCCAGCTTCTTCCTTTTGATTTTTGGCGATATAGGCCTCACGCTTTTTGTTGAGCTCCTGAATTTGTTTTTGAATTTTTACCCGCTCGCTCTTTTTAGCGATTATATATTCTTTTATTTCCTTTTCTGATTTTCCCTTTAATTCTGAAGGTAAATCGTCCTGTTTTAGCTCAGAAACAACCGCTTCATCATCTTCAATGGCATCCACCAAATCCCATTTTGAGTTTTTGTAAAGCCTGGAACTTTTACTAACAGCTCTTTTAACGGCGACCGCTTCTTCCAATTCAGCGGCATTACTATCTTGCATAGCTTGTGCTGCTTTCTTTTCTCTTCCTATAGAACCATAAGAAATATAAGTATTGTTTAGTTGACCATTCAATTTGATGATGATGTCGTCATATGGGGTGTCAATATGCACCACTTGTCTATTATGGTCAATGGCCATGTACTCTCCACCGGTCATTAGTGCACCATTTTTCCACTTTGTTGAAATACCCTGATTGTAATTTCCGCAAAAAATGGTGTTAACGATTACATCATTTTCTTTGGCATTGTATGCAGCATCTTGATAGTTCAGTTTCCCTTGAGTAAATGGTTCGTTGCCTGCAATGAATATCATTTTAAGATCATCTGCATTTTTACCCCATTCCAATTGCTTTAATGAAGTTTGAATGACTTGTCCACAATATTCTTCACCGCCATTTGTGGTCAGGGAAAACAATTTTTCTGAAATTTCATCAAGGTCATTACTAAAACCAATTACTTGTCTAATGTAACCCTCATTTGCGCTCAGGTTGTCATTACCATATTCATAAAGGGCAATCTGTAATAAAGGTCTTGTTGCGTTTTCACATTTAGCATGGGTAAACTCATTTACTATATCCCAAAGCTGTGCTTTAGCCTGGTTGATAAGCCCATCCATACTGTTGCTGGTATCCAACAGTAATGCAATTTTCACATACTGTTTTGATGGTTTTTCAACGATTGATTTGGTAACCAATGCCGTGTTTTGATGTTGTTTTTGATTTATGTTGCATCCGTAGATGTTTCCAAGGGTCAATGTGGCCATGGCCAAACCCAATACATATTTTACATTTTTCATGATTCAATATTTTTAAAAGATGGGCTAAATGTATCTCTACCTTTTTTCAATAAAAACTAAAAATGAGGGAATGGACTGTTGTAATGAGTAAGCTGACCTTCTTGGTTTGTAAAGGGGTAAAATGCACATGCCTAAAGCCCATTTTTGCCTAAGGACCATTTTTTAGTACGCTTCAGATATACTAAGTTTACTTAAGTTTTGAACGTATATATGACTAAAGTAAAGCACTTTATACTCCTTTTTTTGATGGCCGTATTTACTGGATTTTCACAGGTAAACGGTGACAATGCTGTAATGGAAATCAAGGGAACGGTCAAAGGAATGGAGAACTTTGAGCCTATTTCAGACGTTGATGTGTCCACAAGTTCGGGAAGGTATGCACGCACCAACGCTTTGGGCGAATTTAAAATAAGGGCATCTATTAATGATATTCTTATCGTAGAAAGCCCGGAGTTTGAAACCGTCAGACATCGCATAACTTCAGATGAGGATATTGACGTTCGCGTTGAGGGTTATGACCCTTATAGTGTTGACCAAAAGAAGAAAAAAGAAGCAGCACGGAGTACCACGAATCATGAACGGTTTCTGGATTCGGCTAATTTCTATAAAAAAACAGATCTCGAAAAAAGTATTGATTTCATCGCTAAATCAATTTCACAGTTAGGGAAAAGAGGCAATAAAAGGGAGCTATCCACAGCATTGACCGCTTTGGGAGATATATACTTGTTTCACCAACAATATGACCTTGCCATTACCAATTTTAAAGATGCCTTGTCCAACAGACTATCTTCAAAAACAAGTTTACTACTTGGGAAGGCCTATTTGCGGAACGGAGAATTTCAGAATGCCGAGAATACACTTTTGCCCTTGTTGGAATCAAAAAATATGATTCCATATCAGCGTATCGAACTTTATGAAGCTTTGGGAGACATCAATAAGGCATCATCAAAACTGGAAAAGGCATTGGATTTTTATCAAGAAGGTCTAGAAGTGGCTCAAAAGAATCAGATATCACCAAAGGTCATCGATTTAAATTCAAAGATAGCCGATGCCTATGCAGGTGAAAACCGAATTATTGAGGCCGAAGGATTCTATACGAATTCATTGAGTCTTTCAAAACAAGTGGCCCCGGAAAGACTGATTGAGGAGAATGAAAAGGTTGCAGATTTCTATAGTGACAAAAATAGATATGATGATGAAATACGATTACGGAAAAAGAGCTTAACCGAATTAAAACAACTGCCCCAGCAAGCTGTTCCGAAACCTAGTGCTGGTCTTTTAAATCCGGACTCTATAACATCACAACGTATCAACTACAAAATTGCCAATGCTTATATCGCCCAAGACAAGCTTGATGAAGCCATTCCATATTTGGAGCGCAGCATTGTTGAGGCGGACAGCGAAGACGATTTGGTGGTGCAAAAGGATGCTACAAGAAAACTATCAGAAGTCTATCGATATAAAGGGGATTTTTCCAAAGCTCTGGAGTCATATCAAAACTATGTGGCGGTTGTTGATAGTCTTTATGTGCGGAAAGAACAGGAAATCTCTCGAGCAGCAAGGTTCAATCGTGAGATTGCCACCAAACAGAATCGCATCTCCAGTTTAGAACAAGAACGTCAACTATCGCAGAGTAAGTATAGCTTGGCACTTGCTGAGCAACAACTTTCTAGGGCCGCGACCAAGAAACAGGAATGGATCATTTATTCATTGGCTATTGGAATTATCCTACTGACCTTGACCACGTTTTTATATTATCGAAGCAACAGGCAACAAAAGCTGGCCAATAATCTATTGGCATTAAAGTCACTGCGCACGCAAATGAACCCTCATTTTATCTTTAATGCCCTGAATTCGGTCAATACTTACATTGCAAAAAGTGATGAACGAAGTGCAAATCGTTTTTTAAGTGAATTTTCGGTGCTCATGCGCAGTGTTCTTGAAAATTCGGAAGAAGATTTTATTCCGCTTTCAAGGGAATTGGAACTATTGGAACTGTATGTCAAGCTTGAGCATTCCCGTTTTGCAGATAAATTCGATTTTGAAATTGATATTGATGAGAAAATTGATATTGAGGCCTTCGAAATTCCACCAATGCTCCTTCAACCCTATATCGAAAATGCGATTTGGCATGGATTACGATATCGAGAGGAAAAGGGGTTTCTTAAAATAACTGCAGAACAGCTGGACAATGATATGCTTGAAATTAATATCATGGATAACGGTATTGGAAGGAAAAAGTCGGCCGCATTGAAGACTTCAAATCAAAAGAAACAGAAATCCAAAGGAATGGGTAACATTAAAAAGCGAATCCAAATCTTGAACGATATGTACAAGAACAAGGTTGATGTGTCCATTACAGATCTTTATGATGATGAAACAGGAACTAAAGTATCGCTAAAACTTAAAAAAGATTGATGGAGTTAAAAACAATCATAGTAGAGGACGAGGCAAATAGTAGGGAGATTCTTAGGAATTATCTATCCAAATACTGTGCAGGTATCAAGTTGTTGGGGGAGGCCGCCAATATAGAGGAAGGACAAAATTTGATTCAGGAGCACAAGCCTGATCTGGTGTTTTTAGATGTGGAAATGCCGTTCGGAAACGCGTTTGACCTATTGGATAAAATTCCGGATCGCACATTTGAAACTGTATTTGTCACAGCCTATAACCAATATGCCATAGATGCCTTGAATAACCATGCAGCCTATTACCTTATGAAACCCATAAATATTGATGAATTGGTAAAAGCGGTGGAATATGTAAAAGAAATAAAGGAAAAAGAGAGTGCTTTGGAAGGACAGGTTTTAGTGGCCAAAACCTCCAAGACAGAAGGGAAGATTACCTTGCCACAACAAGATGGTTTTCAGGTATTGGACGTTGATGATATTTTCTTTTGCAAAGCGGACGATAATTACACGGAAATCTATTTAGAACACAAAAAGATTGTGGTGAGCAAAACTCTGAAGTATTTTGAAAACGCTCTTTCCGAATATGCATTTGCCAGAATACACAAATCGTATTTGGTACATGTGGGAAAGGTAACCAAATACAAAAGAGGAAAAGGCGGAAGTGTAGTGTTGTCCAATGGAAAAGAACTATCGGTTTCTGCCTCAAAAAAAGCTACCTTGCTATCCTATTTTCAATAATTAAAAAAACATGATTATTCAACCAGTAAGAGGGAAATCACCTAGTATAGGTGAAGATTGCTTTATTGCGGAAAATGCGACTATTGTAGGGGAAGTGACCATGGGAGACCATTGCAGCATATGGTTCAATGCAGTTTTACGGGGAGACGTCCATTATATAAAAATGGGAAATAAGGTCAATGTGCAAGATGGTGCTGTTATTCATTGTACCTATAAAAAATCACCTACAACAATTGGGAATAATGTTTCAATAGGTCATAATGCTATAGTGCATGGTTGTACCGTAAAAGACAATGTCCTTGTCGGAATGGGTGCTATTCTGATGGACGATTGCGTAGTAGAGAGTAATTCAATTATTGCAGCCGGAGCAGTTGTAACCCAAGGCACGCATGTAGAAGCAGGAAGCATATATGCTGGAATGCCGGCAAAAAAAATAAAAGAAGTAAGTCCAGAATTAAGCGCTGGTGAAATAGACAGGATAGCCAATGCGTATGTTAAGTATGCATCCTGGTTTAAAGAAGAATAAGAAAAATGTCTGTAACAACTTCTGTCACTGACCTCTGACCTCCAAATAATCCTTATTTTTGCACCACTAAAAACTAAACCGATGAACGCTTATATTTTCCCAGGACAAGGGGCCCAATTTGTAGGAATGGGTCTTGATTTATATGAAAACCAACCATTAGCACAAGAATTATTTGAAGAGGCAAATGATATTCTTGGGTTTTCCATCACTGATATTATGTTTGAAGGAACGGCAGAAGACCTGAAACAGACAAAGGTTACCCAACCGGCAATTTTTTTGCATTCGGTGATTTTGAGTAAGGTTTTGGGGGAGAATTTTAAGCCAGATATGGTGGCAGGACATTCCCTGGGAGAGCTTTCGGCATTGGTTGCGAATGGAACCCTTAATTTTGCAGACGGATTAAAACTAGTTGCTCAAAGAGCAATGGCAATGCAAAAAGCTTGCGAAATGCAATCAAGTACTATGGCAGCAGTATTGGGATTGGAAGACGCTGTTGTCGAAAAGATTTGTGCTGAGACCGATGGAATAGTAGTTCCTGCCAATTACAACTGCCCAGGTCAGTTGGTCATTTCTGGAGATGTAGAAGCGGTTAATCTCGCTTGCGAAAAACTCAAAGAAGCTGGTGCTAGAAGGGCGCTATTACTCCCTGTTGGAGGAGCTTTCCATTCACCTTTGATGGAGCCGGCTAGAGAAGAATTGGCTGCTGCAATTGAGGCCACTAATTTCAATGAACCAAGTTGTCCAATATATCAAAATGTAACCACCACAGCAGTAACTGATTCAGGTGAGATTAAGAACAATCTTATACTCCAATTGACTGCTCCCGTAAAGTGGACACAAAGTGTGCAACAGATGGTCAATGATGGAGCAAAATCCTTTGTTGAGGTTGGGCCGGGAAAAGTACTTCAGGGACTCGTAAGAAAGATTGATTCGACCTCAGAAACTTCATCTGCAATACTCTAAAATAAAGATTTTTCCGACGGCGATAACCGTTCACCCAAGAAACTTAGATTTAATCTGTTAAGTTGTTGGCATTCCTTTAATTTTTAGTAATATTGATTCTTCCCAAATCACCAACCTAAATGGAATAAAGAACGATACTCAAACTTATTTGAATAGGTAATGTTACCCTTCATGAAAAAAGCCTCAGCAAGACAGTTTTCTAGCTATGTATGTAGTAAGCTACTGTTTATAGCATTTACCTTTTTTACTTTTAGTTTTGGATTCGGACAAGATTTCATAAGCATCTCGGACGTTACCCTGGCGGAGGGCGATGCCGGGACGACGAACTTCCAGTTCACGGTTAGCGTTGATGGCGGCGGGAACGCTGCGGCCAACATAGACTTCACGGTCAATACCGCTGACGGCACGGCTACCCTTGCCAATAGTGACTACGTGCAGATAATCGGTGGCAGCGGAACGATAACTGCTGGCAACCCGAGCACTACGGTAACGGTACAGGTCAACGGGGACACCGATATTGAAACTGACGAGGACTTCACGGTGGTATTGAGCGCACCGGTCAACGCGACGATAACCGATGGCACGGGCCTTGGAACGATCACCAATGACGATGTTGCAGTGGTTGATGCGATAAGCATCTCGGACGTTACCCTGGCGGAGGGCGATGCCGGGACCACGAACTTCCAGTTCACGGTTAGCGTTGATGGCGGCGGGAACGCTGCGGCCAACATAGACTTCACGGTCAATACCGCTGATGGCACGGCTACCCTTGCCAATAGTGACTACGTGCAGATAATCGGTGGCAGCGGAACGATAACTGCTGGCAACCCGAGCACTACGGTAACGGTACAGGTCAACGGGGACACCGATATTGAAACTGACGAGGACTTCACGGTGGTATTGAGCGCACCGGTCAACGCGACGATAACCGATGGCACGGGCCTTGGAACGATCACCAATGACGATGTTGCAGTGGTTGATGCGATAAGCATCTCGGACGTTACCCTGGCGGAGGGCGATGCCGGGACGACGAACTTCCAGTTCACGGTTAGCGTTGATGGCGGCGGGAACGCTGCGGCCAACATAGACTTCACGGTCAATACCGCTGACGGCACGGCTACCCTTGCCAATAGTGACTACGTGCAGATAATCGGTGGCAGCGGAACGATAACTGCTGGCAACCCGAGCACTACGGTAACGGTACAGGTCAACGGGGACACCGATATTGAAACTGACGAGGACTTCACGGTGGTATTGAGCGCACCGGTCAACGCGACGATAACCGATGGCACGGGCCTTGGAACGATCACCAATGACGATGTTGCAGTGGTTGATGCGATAAGCATCTCGGACGTTACCCTGGCGGAGGGCGATGCCGGGACCACGAACTTCCAGTTCACGGTTAGCGTTGATGGCGGCGGGAACGCTGCGGCCAACATAGACTTCACGGTCAATACCGCTGATGGCACGGCTACCCTTGCCAATAGTGACTACGTGCAGATAATCGGTGGCAGCGGAACGATAACTGCTGGCAACCCGAGCACTACGGTAACGGTACAGGTCAACGGGGACACCGATATTGAAACTGACGAGGACTTCACGGTGGTATTGAGCGCACCGGTCAACGCGACGATAACCGATGGCACGGGCCTTGGAACAATCACCAATGACGATGTTGCAGTGGTTGATGCGATAAGCATCTCGGACGTTACCCTGGCGGAGGGCGATGCCGGGACCACGAACTTCCAGTTCACGGTTAGCGTTGATGGCGGCGGGAACGCTGCGGCCAACATAGACTTCACGGTCAATACCGCTGACGGCACGGCTACCCTTGCCAATAGTGACTACGTGCAGATAATCGGTGGCAGCGGAACGATAACTGCTGGCAACCCGAGCACTACGGTAACGGTACAGGTCAACGGGGACACCGATATTGAAACTGACGAGGACTTCACGGTGGTATTGAGCGCACCGGTCAACGCGACGATAACCGATGGCACGGGCCTTGGAACGATCACCAATGACGATGTTGCAGTGGTTGATGCGATAAGCATCTCGGACGTTACCCTGGCGGAGGGCGATGCCGGGACCACGAACTTCCAGTTCACGGTTAGCGTTGATGGCGGCGGGAACGCTGCGGCCAACATAGACTTCACGGTCAATACCGCTGATGGCACGGCTACCCTTGCCAATAGTGACTACGTGCAGATAATCGGTGGCAGCGGAACGATAACTGCTGGCAACCCGAGCACTACGGTAACGGTACAGGTCAACGGGGACACCGATATTGAAACTGACGAGGACTTCACGGTGGTATTGAGCGCACCGGTCAACGCGACGATAACCGATGGCACGGGCCTTGGAACGATCACCAATGACGATGTTGCAGTGGTTGATGCGATAAGCATCTCGGACGTTACCCTGGCGGAGGGCGATGCCGGGACGACGAACTTCCAGTTCACGGTTAGCGTTGATGGCGGCGGGAACGCTGCGGCCAACATAGACTTCACGGTCAATACCGCTGACGGCACGGCTACCCTTGCCAATAGTGACTACGTGCAGATAATCGGTGGCAGCGGAACGATAACTGCTGGCAACCCGAGCACTACGGTAACGGTACAGGTCAACGGGGACACCGATATTGAAACTGACGAGGACTTCACGGTGGTATTGAGCGCACCGGTCAACGCGACGATAACCGATGGCACGGGCCTTGGAACGATCACCAATGACGATGTTGCAGTGGTTGATGCGATAAGCATCTCGGACGTTACCCTGGCGGAGGGCGATGCCGGGACGACGAACTTTGTGTTCACGGTGAGCGTGGACGATGGTAGAAACGCTGCCAACAATATAGACTTCACGGTCAACACCGCGGATGGCACGGCTACCCTTGCCAATAGTGACTACGTGCAGATAATCGGTGGCAGCGGAACGATAACGGCTGGCAACCCGAGCACTACGGTAACGGTACAGGTCAACGGAGATACTAATGTGGAGGGCAATGAAAATTTCACTGTAGTGTTGAGTGCACCTGTCAATGCAGTAATAAACGATGGTACTGGCTTAGGTACCATTACTAACGATGACAGTGTAACGGTTGAGTTTTCTCAAGTGACGGGAGTGGACGCAGAGAATAGTGGCGGTAACCTTGCGGTACTTTTGGTGACTGGTACGGTGACCAATGCAACCACGGTTACAGTTACGGATGCTGGCACAGGCAATGCAACTTCAGGTGTAGATTATATCTTCAACAGTCCCCAGGTGGTAAATATACCTGCTGCAACTTATGATGGCACGGTTGGAACAGCTGTTACGATACCTACACTTTCCATAAATGGAGACATTGAAGTTGAGGACAATGAGGTTATAAATCTAGTATTGAGTGCTCCCACGGGTGATGCCACCCTAGCTGCTCAGACTACAACCGGATACAGAATAAACAATGATGACAATGCTACTGTAACTATTGCCGATGCAAGCGGTGATGAGGATGATGGTGCGATTACGGTAACCGCGACGCTTGATAATCCGGTGGACGGAGGATTTACCGTTCAGGTTTCGACCAACGATGGCACGGCTACCATTGCTGATAATGATTATACAGGCATATTAAACCAAACCCTAACATTTGCAGGCACGGCGGGAGAATCGGAAACTTTTGAGGTTACTCCAAATGCAGATAGTGTCATTGAAGTCAATGAGACAATTACGGTCTCAATGGGGAATTTGAGTACCACTTTGCCCATCAATATTTCAGATACGGCAACGATTACCTTCGATAATGATGATTCTTGTGCTGCAGGTAATGCACCGCCAATAATTGATAATTCAGTAGTTAGGGATTTCTGTGACGCCTTTACCCAAGATCTTGATGCCTATAACAACATTGCAATTCCTCCAGGTTCAGATTTAAGATGGAGCACCAATTCTGATACAGATATTACAGGAGACTATCTAGCAACAAGTACGGTAAGCACTCCTGACACCTATTTTGGATTTTTCTATGACGCATTAAACGACTGTGCAAGTCCTACTTTAAGTGTCACAATTACTCAAAATTTTACCCCCTCCCCAGGAACCACTTCGAATGTGGCAACCTGTGATGATTCCAATGAAGGGGACAGTGTAATAGACCTGGATGACCAGTTAACAGGTGCTGATACGGGAAATTGGATATTATCAGATGCACCTGGAGGAGCATCGATTACCATAAATGCCAGCAATATTGTTAATTTTAACGGACAACCTCTAGGGGATTACACATTTACCTATACAACTTCCGGGGCAGTTGCACCTTGTGTTGACCAATCCGTCGATTTGGTGGTAACTGTTCAAGATTGCGCAATTCCTTGCAATGCAGGAATCAATGCACCTTCTTTAGATGTCAATGAACCCACTGAGTTCTGCGATACTGTATTGGCAGATTTAGATGATTATGTAACGGATACCGCTCCTGCAGGTAGTGCACTAACTTGGAGCACAAATCCAGATCCTTTGGAAACTATAGCGCACAGGAATAGTTTGGTAAATGCTCCAGGGTCCTATTTCGGTTTCTTTTATGATTCAACAAATAATTGTGCCAGTCCTGTTTTAACAATTACTCTACAGCGTTTTGATACACCCATAATCGACAGTACCTCTGGAGATACCAGATGCGGCGATGGTACATTGACATTAACTGCCGTCGTAAGCGATGGAAGCTTCTTAAATTGGTATGATTTGCCAACCGGAGGAACTATTTTAGGTACAGGCCCATCTTTTGAGACACCAACACTTTCAACGACAACCTCATTTTATGTTGACGCTACAGCTAATGGATGTAGTACGACTCGTGTCGAAGTTGTGGCCACAGTAAACCAAACACCATCGGCGGGAACACCTTCTAATACTGAAGTATGCAGTACCGTCGGAAATGGAGGTCTAACAGTAATAGATTTAGACACTACTCTTACCGGTGCAGATTCTGGAACGTGGGCAATCATAACTGACCCTTCAAGTGGTACACTCTCCATCGGTACAGATAACAATGTGGATTTTGAGGGTCTGCCAGATGGAAGTTATGTTTTCGAATATACAACAGATGGAGCAGCAGCTCCTTGTACAAATACAACTGTCCAAGTCACAATTTCAGTTAGTGATTGTGTGGTAGATACCGATGGTGATGGTTTGACTGATGGGGAAGAAATGGATTTGGGAACAGATCCAAATCTTGCAGATACCGATGGCGATGGTCTTACTGATGGTGAAGAGGTATTAGTAATAGATGACCCAAGCACAACCGCAGTTCCGGAAAATGCATCTGATCCTTTGGATTCTTGTGACCCTTTCCTAACACCAGATTGTAATCCGGATCCTATTGATTTAGCGGTTACCAAAGAAGTAGATAATGACGCACCCCTATTAAATAGCAATATCACATTTACCATTACTCTTGAAAATACTACGATGGATAGGGTTCTTGATGTTGTTGTAACTGATTTGTTGGGTGGGAGTACTGGATTTGACTATGTTTCACACACAACTTCAAAAGGGACATACGACCAAACAACAGGTGAATGGTCCATTGATGAATTGACCTCCGAGGAGACGGTTACTTTGGAAATTACGGCAACCGTTTCTTCAGCAGGACTGCTTCAGAATACGGTAAACATAACATCATCTTTTCCTGTGGACGGGGTTGACTCGAATAATTCAGCAACGGTTGATGTTAGGGTAAGTCAGAGTCCTTGTAGTGACCCTGGTACTATTTGTAATATATTTTCACCCAACGGTGATGGTATCAACGACACATTGGTTTTTATTGATCCCAATGGGGATTACCCCAATAATACCATAGAAATTTTTGATCGGTACGGTAACAGTGTATTTCAGATGGACGCATATGATAGTTCGTGGGATGGAACAGGAAGTAATGGTGATTTACCCAAGGGAACCTATTTTTATATACTGGATTTAAATGGCGATGGAAGTGAAGTGGTTAAAGGCTGGATCCAAATCTTAAGATAACATGAATATGCCCAAAAAAATTGGTTTAGACTCATATAAGGGAGCAATATTGGTGCTATTAATGGTTCTTGGTTCAAGTATCCAAGCGCAGAAAGAGCCGCTGTACACTCAATATATGTATAACATTGGGAGTTTTAACCCGGCGTATGTTGGAACCGTTGAGAGTCCTGAAATTGCTGGTTTGTATAGAGCACAATGGGTAGATATTCCTGGAGCTCCAACTACAATTCGCTTTGGAGTAAATGTTCCATTCACAAATGAGAAAAGTGGATTGGGTCTGAATGTGGTTCAAGATGAACTAGGTCCTTCAAAACAAACCTATGCCAACCTCTCCTATTCGTATGAAGTAAACCTTTCTGATGACACCAAACTCTCTTTTGGAATGGTCGCTGGAGGTTCTTTTTTAAATTTGGATTATTCCGAGGGAACCTTTGTCAATCCATCAGACCCAACACTTGTTGGTGAAAATCAAAGCAATTTTTACCCTACCGTAGGTGCGGGGTTGTTTATGTACGGTGAAGAAGAATGGTATTTGGGGCTTTCCGTACCGAATTTCTTGACCAATGGACTTTACAATGACGAAGTTGCCACCATTGTTGAAGATAACATGCAGTTCAATGCCATAGGCGGATATGTTTTTCAGGTTTCCGATAGAACCAAATTCAAACCCGCTTTTC
This sequence comes from Flagellimonas rhodophyticola, assembly GCF_049332665.1. Classification (NCBI taxonomy): domain Bacteria; kingdom Pseudomonadati; phylum Bacteroidota; class Flavobacteriia; order Flavobacteriales; family Flavobacteriaceae; genus Flagellimonas; species Flagellimonas rhodophyticola. The sequence continues at coordinate 1,474,148 of NZ_CP186326.1, forward strand.
TAGTAAATTATTTATCAGGTTCGCCGGTCAATATAAATTTATCCGCTAACTTTCAATTTATAGATGCGCTTACCATAGGCGCATCTTATAGATTTGACAATGCAGTAAGCGGATTGGCAGGAATTCAAATTTCCAATACCATGTTCATTGGGTATACTTACGATTACAACACCAATGGGCTTGGAGAATACTCAGGAGGTAGTCATGAAGCCATATTGAAGTTTTATATAGGTCGTGAAGGGTCTGGAAACAGAGGTTCCAGAAATAAAAACAAAGGCAAAAACCAAAAGGGCAAACCCAAACAAATAGATTCCCCAAGATTCTTTTAATATGGTACAAACAAAAAAAATATCCCTTGCGCTATCTCTTTTCATTTTTGGTATGATGGCCGGTTTGTCTCAATCCAAAAAATCAAAGGGAGATACTTATTTTTTTCAGTACGATTACAGAAATGCCGTAGTAGCATATGAGTCTGATTTAGCTAATGGAGCTTTGACGGAGCAGCAATACCTTAATTTGGCCGATTCATATTTCAAAACCAATAATTTCGAAAAAGCGTCCAAGGCATACATTGAATTATATGAAAAGGATAAATTGGAGAGCAATCACCATTTGAATAAAATGTTGCAAAGCATTTCTAGGAGTTCAAAAAAAGAACGTAAGGATGCTTTTTTGACCACCATGTCTGCAAAGTTTCCTAAAGAATTTTTAGAAAACCTGGATTTTAATACACAGTTGTTGAATGGGGAAACGCTCGGAGGAAATTTGGATTTTCAGGTTTTTAACCTTACAAGTAATAGTTCACAGTTGGATTTTTCTCCAAGTTTTTATGATAACAAACTCTTGTTTTCAAGCGGAAGAATTTTAGATAAAAAGAAGAATGGACAAACTGGTTACCTCAATATCTATGAGGCCTCGGTACTACAAGACGGTCAAATCTCGTCCGCCGTTCCGTTTTCGGGAATAGCAGATTCTGATTTTCATAGAGCCACACCAAGTTATTCAAAGGAATTAAAGAGCATATTTTATGTAATGTCCAATACAGAAGATGGAGAAATGGCTTTTGATGAGAATGGCAAAAATGCCTTGGCCATTGCCATGCAACCACAAAGCGGAACATTAAGGTTGCTACTTAAGGATTTGAGTACCTCTTTCTATTATCCTTTCTATGATCACAAAAGCGGAAAACTCTATTTCTCAGCCGATTTTGAAGATGGTTATGGCGGTACCGATATCTATTTTGTCTATACCAATAATGGGCAAATCATGTCTGCCCCGATCAATCTAGGTCCGCGAATCAATTCCTCGGGTAATGAGATTGCTCCTTTCATTTTTGAAAACAGTTTTTATTTTTCATCAGATGTTTTTTACGGTCTTGGTGGTATGGATGTCTATAAGTCGAATATCGAAGGTGAAAGTTTTAGTATTCCCGTTAATTTAGGAATTGGAATCAATTCAAATGAAGATGATTTTGGACTGGTGATGCGAAACGAAGGTGATGGACTTTTGGGGTATTTTGCTTCAAATAGGGCAGGAGGAAAAGGACAGGATGATCTCTACGGTTTTAAGGTTGATAAAAAACCGGGATTAAGGACAATAGCTCTAAAAGGAAAAGTGGTGAAGTCAAGCAGGAAATCTGATGGAATTGAAAAAACTACTGTGCGTCTTTTGGGAGATGATGGCACCTTGTTTGCAGAAACTTTTTCCGATGAGGAGGGAAATTATCGATTGGAGATTCCCTGGAAAGAACATGTTGTTTTGGAAGCAGGGAAAGAACGATTTTCGACACTGAGTAAGCAACTGAGTCAGGAAGAATTGGAAGCATTGGGAAGCGACTCGTATAATATTGAATTGGCTTCATACAACGACTTGGTCGAAGAAAAGGAAGGTCAAATGGTTGTGAAAATGAAGAACTTCTTTTTCGGCAGAAGTTCTACCCAAATAACCCCAGAGATAGAAACAGAATTAGATAAGGCAATCGAATTTGTTAAAGCGTTTCCCGTGGTTCAATTACGTATAGAAACCTATACGGACAGCAGAGGAGGAAGCAGTACCAATTTCAGACTAACTCAAGGTCGCTCAGATGCTATAAAGGAATATTTGATAAAAAAAGGAGTCCCTTCAACCAATATCATCTATTCGATTGGATATGGTGAGGACAAAATCTTGAACAACTGCACAAACGGAGTCTATTGCTTGGAGATGCTGCACAAGCAAAATCAACGGTCACTGATTGTGGTGCTCAACGACAATGTACTTTTCAACTAGTTGGAGAGCAAAATCCAGCAATAATACAAAGCGAAAAGTGCAAGGAATATCATTCCGATATAAGTAAGCCATTGTAATCTCTTTTTCGGACGATATTCCATAGGCATATCATTACCCATTACAGTTTTTAAATTCATCCATCCGATTAGTGGAGCCATTACAAAGGAAACAAAGGTTGCAACGGCGACCAAATTACCCATATTGGCGCCAAAACCAACAATTACTATCCAATTGATAATGGCCATTAATATCACGGTAATGGGAAATGCCTGTTTACCGGAAAAGGAGGTTGTTTTTGGGAAGAGTTTCTGGAGAACGTCCAAGCTTACCCTAGATATGGCATCGTGGGCAGTCATACATGTGCTAAACATTGTGGCAAAAGCAGCCACAGCAATTAAGATATAGGCCCAGCTTCCAATATTAGTGGTGAATAGACTCACTACTTGGTCAGCAAAAACAATTGCACTACCACTTAATTCTGTGCCTGTTCCGTATAGCGTCATCCAACCAATGATCAAAAAGAAAATGGCTAAAAGTGCGGTCATAAAATAACCCAAACCAAATTCTTGCAGTGCTTCCTTGAGCGATGGCTTTTGTTTCATGGTCTTCATATTTTCTATGCTCCATAAACTTACCCAGCCCGAGGCTTCAACAGCAGTTGGCATCCATCCCATAAGGCTTATTAAAAACAAAATTCCAATTTCATTGAAAATTTCAGGTCTTTGATAAGTTTCCGCACCTGGCACACCACCCTTATTGAGAACAACAACGGTTGTAATGATCAGTGCGATAAACAGAATGGAGATTACAGCTTTCAGCGAATTTTCCAGGAAGCGATATTTTCCAACTATCAACAGAGCACCTATAAAAACAAACAAACAAAATGCTATCGTTCCTATGCCAACGGTGGTAATGTTAAATAGGTTCATGAACAAACCGGCAGTGACCACATATAGTGCTGCCAATAGGGTAAAAATGGAAACTATAGTCACCAGTGCATAGATCCACAGGTATTTTTTGCCCAGATTGAGGTAGCCCTGAATCAAACTTTTTTCGGTTACCGTTGTATATCGAATCCCAAATTCAAAAAAGGGATACTTTAGAATATTGGCCAAAATAATGGGCACTATCATAATCCAACCGTATTGGGCACCAGCTTTTGTTGATAGCACTAAATGAGAAGTTCCAATGGCCATGCTGGCAAATAACAATCCCGGGCCAAGGTTTTTAAGTAGAATTTTAAGTTTTGACATGAAAGCTAAAAGTACGTCTGTCTAAAATAGTATATTTATATAACTCCATAAAAATCGTTTTCGTCAAGTCTACTTAAGCCCATTTCCATGAGATTACTTCTAAAGATATTTAAAGGCCTTTTATTGATTGTTATCCTTATAGTCGTCACCTATTTGTTAGGTCCGAAAGTGGATGAGCCAAATTTGAATAAAGCTCTTCCTGAAGTTCCAGCTGATTTGGTTCAGTTGGAAAAGTGGATAAATCAAAAAGAAAGAGAAATACCCAATATCAAACCGGAAAATGAAGCACGAATTGTTTGGTTTGACAGTATTCCGACCAAAACCGAATATAGTCTAGTATATATCCATGGATGGTCTGCGAGCAGTAAAGAAGGAGACCCCATTCACAAGCAAACGGCAAGGCGCTATGGATGTAACCTCTACCTTCCGCGCTTGGCCGGGCATGGATTGAAGGAAAAAGAAGGCATGCTGGATTTAACCGCCGATGAGGTGTTGGATTCTGCAAAGGAAGCTATTGCCATTGCAAAACAATTAGGAAATAAAGTAATTATAATGGCGACCTCCACAGGTGGTACATTGGCACTTCACCTTGCTGGCAATGACCCTGATATTGCTGGATTATTGTTGTATTCACCAAATATTGAAATCTATGATCAAAGTGCTAAACTATTGGCCGGGCCTTGGGGAATTCAATTGGCGAAAGCTGTGAAGGATAGTGATTATTATGAGTTTGAAGCCACTGAGGAAAAGAAAAAATACTGGACTACCAAGTATCGGATGGAAGCGCTAACTCAACTACAAACGTTGGTTGATAATACGATGATTCCCGAAACATTTCAACAAGTAACACAACCCACTTTTTTGGGGTATTTCTTTAAAAATGATTCCATTCAGGATAATGTGGTTTCTGTGCCAGCCATGCTTGAAATGTATGATATGTTGGGAACCGCGCCGGATTTGAAAAGAAAAAAGGCCTTTCCTGAAACCGGTGATCATGTAATGACCTGCTCAATTACTTCTAAGGATTTGAAATCTGTACAAAAGGAAACTGAAAAGTTTCTGGAAGAGATTATTGGCTTAAGGCCAATGACAACTGATTTGTCAGTTGTGTCTCAAGAATAAGGCAAAGTATTAGCTACCTATCGTGGTTCGTTCTCCAGCGATTGTCCATTGCCCATTCATCTTAAAACAAATGAAAAAAGTAGTGGTGGATTCTTCTGTAAAATCGACCCTTACTATGGCCAATTTTCCATTATAAAGATCAGTCGAAACTAACTTTATAGGGTCAGATGGATAAGGGTTTGTCTTTAAATTTTTTAACCATGTTTTTTTATCGATAATACTATAGTTATTTTGATGATTCAATATTTTTTTGTCCCATGCAGAGTGTAGTAGTTGATTCAACATCTTTTGGTTCGAGTTTTGAACCGCTTCAAAATAGGAATGCAGAAGTTCATGAACATTGGAATACTCGTAGCCATTCCGTTGGGTGTTATCAAGGTCTATAGTGGCCCATAACTTATCCATAAGAATCCATTCACCATCCAATTTGTAGAGAAAAAAACTGGTGGCTCCCGTTTTATTCACTCTAACAAATGCAATGTTATCATTTGCCAGTCCAATTGATGCAAATTTTCTATCTTTTGCGTAACCATGATACGGACCATGATCAGCTACACGCTGTATAAATTTTTGTTTACTTTCTATATGAAGTGAACCTATATGTTGGGTTTCGGTATCTCTCATAAACCAGTCCGTATGAAAAACTTTATCCAAAAGGGTTGTGTTTGCTTTCTCCACTCCTTTGTAATAGTCTGCCATAACTTTATATATAGCTGATAGATCCTTGGAATTTTGGTCTAGGTTTTGAGGATTGAACAAAAAAGGAGACCGGGTTTGTTGTTTTTGCTCACTTTCAACTTGGGAAAAACCAATTAAAAAAGACAAAAACATGAAAATGGTATAATGCTTTTTTTTCATAATAATCCATGAATAAAGTTAGTATATCAAATTACGATTTAATTGGAGAGTGATAGACGTTTTTGATTCATAAAATCGGAAAATCTATTTGGGTGACCACTCCTTTATCATTATCTAAGTTTTTGAGTGCAAACAAGTAATCATTTCCATATTGCGCTTGGAACCTTTCCCTTAAAATCCTTAATCCATTACCGCTGAAACCCTTTTTATTTATACCCTTGAGATCTAAGGGAGTGCCATTGTTTATAACAGTTGAGGACAGATAATTTCCCTTTTGGGCAATGCAAATTTGAATGGATAAGTTTTTTCTGTGGAATCCGTACCCATGCTTTATTGAATTCTCTACAATAGGTTGAAGAAACATATTTGGCACTTTGATTTTACCTATATTTTCCTCAACTATAAAATTGACCTCCAAATCCTCATCAAACCGGATTTTTAATATTTGAATATAATTGTTCAGGTTTTGTAACTCGATCTCAAGATTAACAATAAGAGATTTTTTCTTATCAAAAGTATTTCTGAGCATGGCTCCTAAATGCGCAATCATATTTTGAGCCTTTTCTTGATTTTCATCAATGAGTGTGGATATGCTGTTTAGGGTATTGAATATGAAATGTGGTTGCAGTTGGGAATTTAAAGCAGATAACTTGGCCTCCATAAGCTGAGCTTCTAAAGTGAGCTTTATCGACTCCTCATCCCTTTTGCTTTTAAAATAATAGAACAACAGAATGATGCCTAGCATCGAGAAGTAAGTAAGAAAATTTAGGTCCATGTATTTAATGACCCTATCTAACAAAACCCGAAAATAACCTTCTTTAAAATGAATTTTATCTTGTAATCTATACGATAAAAACTGCAAGGGAAAAATGAAAAAATTTAAAAGGAAAGATAAAAGTAAGTGAAGGGGTAAAAGTTTAATTAATGTAATTCTATTGGTGCCGGACCATTTACCCATTGCATAAGCAACAACGGACATGAATAAGATTACTACAAACCAATCTATAATGATAGCGTCAAGGTAATCCGCTGGGTTTTGTACCTCTCCAAAGGTTGGAATATTATTTTTATATAGCCATATGAAGTTAAGGTGCTTAATGATTTTCCAGACGGTATAAAATATGGAAAGAATAAGCACCAGTTTGTAATATTCACTTTTGTTAAAAGCCAGATTCTTTTTTTTCATAGTCCTAGCTTTTGCATGGTTGCATTTCTATAAGATTTACTCACCCTGAACTTTCTGTTTTTGGGCATAATAACATCGATTTCGTAATAACTGGAAGCTTGGATTTCAATAATATAATCCCGATTTATAATTGTGGAGCGGTGTATGCGTATGAATTTGGTTTTGTCTAAGGATCTGAAAATATTTGTTAAGGAATCTCTAAGAACCACCTTTTTGTCTTTTTGATACAATTCAGAGTAACTACCGCTGGCTAAAAAGTAAAGTATGTCATTGGTGGGTACAAAAATGGTCTTGTTGCCAAGTTTTACCGGGATTTTGTCTAAAGGTTTTACGTTTAATCGTTCAATTTTTGAATCAATCTCCGTGATGATTTGGTTAAAGTGGATAGCATTATTCCGATACTTCAAAATCTTGAGATGTCCCTGTACCCGGTTTAGACACTCATAGAAGCGTACTTTGTTGAACGGTTTCAACAGAAAATCAAAAGCCTTAAAATCAAAAGCTCTAATGGCAAAGTCATCGTAGGCACTTATTAAGATTGGTAATGGAATCTTTGTTTGGTCAAGTTGCTTTAGAACATCAAAACCCGTCATATCTTTCATTTTAATATCCAAAAAAATGAAATCAGGATTTAGCGCATTGATTTTCTGAATAGCGCTCTCGCCATTGGAGCATTCATCCAAAAGTTTCACATTTTCCGCCTCGGCCAGCAATCTTCTCACCCTTTTTCTTGCAAGTGCCTCGTCATCGATAATTAAGCATGTAAAGTCCATACGTTCCACAAGAGCTCTATTAAAACTATCAAAAGTACTCATGATTTGAGATGCAAATCTACCCTTGTCATCTACATTATTGGTATATACGTCCATTCAGAATTGTTTTTACACCCTTTAAAACATAATGACAATCGTTCACCACAAAATGGGGACATCAGCCTATAAAAACAGATAATTTGGCGCCATAACTCAAATAAAATTAACTTATGAAGAAACGTTTGCTTATGGCATTACTACTGCTGTTGGCGGTAGTTATTAATGCCCAACAGAAGACTATTTCTGGTACGGTGGTAGACCAATCTGGGCTTACATTGCCTGGAGTCAACATCGTTATTGAAGGAACCTCAATTGGAACACAAACAGATTTTGATGGTAATTATATCATCCAAGCCAGTGAAGGCCAGGTATTGCTGTTCACTTACATTGGTCAAAAAGATGTGCGTGTCTCAGTGGGTACTTCGGATACCATAAATGTGACCATGAATGAGGATGCTCAAGCGCTCCAGGAAGTAGTAGTTACTGCCTTAGGAATTAAAAGGGAGAAACAAGCTCTGGGCTACGCGGTCACCGAAGTAGGAAATGAACAATTGGAATCCAGGCCTGAAGGAGACGTAGGAAGGGTTTTGCAAGGAAAAGCCTCTGGAGTTCAAATTTTGCAGCAAAATGGACTTTCCGGTTCAGGAACCAATGTGATAATTAGAGGCTATAGCACTTTCAGTTCTAGTAACCAGGCCCTGTTTATTGTAGATGGAGTTCCTTTTAGTACGGATACAAATGCTTCCGGTAGAATTGGGGACCGTGATGACTTTATCAATGGTAACAATGGTTCCAGTCGATTCTTGGACTTAGATCCAAACAATATCGAAAGCGTCAATGTCCTTAAAGGACTGGCTGCAGCTACGCTTTATGGTTCGCAAGGGAGGAACGGAGTAATTTTGATTACCACAAAATCCGGTTCAGCAGGGACAGGCCCGAAAAAGACGGAGATTACAGTCAATTCGTCATTCTTTTTTAATAAGGTTGCTTCAGTACCAGATTATCAAAATGAATATGGAAATGGTTTTGATCAAAACTTTGGTTGGTTTTTTAGTAACTGGGGTCCATCTTTTTCACGGGAAGGTGCTGCCGGTTGGGGAGCCCAATCTCAAATTGATGATAATGGAACATTAGCGCATCCGTATTCAACATCCACTGCTGCTATCCAAGCCGCTTTTCCGGAGTTTCAAGGGGCTCGTTACGAGTGGAGACCTTATGATAGTGTTAAGGATTTTTTCAGGACAGGAACTGTGACAAATACTTCTATTGGGGTAAGAGGTAGTTCTGAAGATGGGAAAATAGGCTACAATGTGAGTTTCGGCCATTTGAAAGATAATGGCTTTACTCCGAACAATGGTTTGACCCGAAACAATTTGTCCATTGGAGGAAAAGCTCAATTGTCCAATAAATTTACCGCGACAGGTACTCTTAATTTTTCGAGGACCAAATTTGTCACTCCCCCAGTTGCATATAGCTCAGGAAGTGGGGCGACAGGTACAGGTTCCTCAGTTTTTGGGGATATCTGGTTTACTCCAAGAAGCATCGATATCCAAGGGCTTCCTTATCAGGACCCACTTACCGGAGGAAGTGTTTATTACCGACAGGATAATACGATTCAACATCCACTTTGGACAGTTTTCAATGCGGAGTTCAACCAAGAAACCAATCGAGTTTTTGGACAAGCTTCATTGCAATATGACTTGACGGATAACTTGAATATTTTATACAGAGCTGGTATTGATATTTATTCGGAGAACAATGCCAATTTTCAAAACAAAGGAGGAATCAATAGTCAGAGTAATGATATCCGATTGGCTAGCGGTATTTACGAGACATGGAACAACACGAGTACCATTTGGGATCATAATTTAGCGCTAAATGGGAGTTTCGATATAACGGATAAAATTGGATCGACTTTTAACCTTGGAGCAACTTCCAGAAGAACGATTTTCGACCAAAATGGAGTAGCTAGTGATGGGCAGCAGGTTTTTGGGGTGCTTCGTCACTTCAATTTCCTCAATCAAAATGAGATTCAGACGTTTAGGGAGAGAAATCTTGTTGGTGTTTACGCACAGACGGACTTCGACTATGACAGCATGGTTTATCTAACTTTGGCTGCTCGAAACGACTGGGTTTCCAATTTTTCTAGAGATAACAGGTCTCAATTCTATCCAAGCGCCAGTGTATCCTTTATTCCGACAAAGGCTATAGATGGATTAAAATCAGAAAAGATTTTGAACTATTTAAAAATAAGGGCCGGTATTGGAGTTTCAGCGAATTTTGAAACCATTTCACCATATCCTATTGCCAATACATTGTTTTTGGATACACAGGACACTCAGGATAATACTGGAACCAATATTGTTTCCAATAGTACCGGCTCTCGCTTGGGTAATCCGAACTTGGAACCAGAAACATTGGAAGAGATTGAATTGGGAATTGAAAGTAGATGGTGGGATGGACGAATCACCCTAGAAGCTTCTATTTATAAAAGAAACACCAATAACCTGATTTTGGATAGACCATTAGACCCCGCAACTGGCTTTACAATTACTTCTACTAATATCGGTAAAATTGAATCAGAGGGTGTTGAGGCAGATTTAGGGGTCAATTGGATACGGTCAAAAGCCAATGATGGATTTTCATGGACTACTAATGTAAACTTTACGGCTTATGAAACCACCGTGGCTGATTTAGGGTTGGATACTGATCAGGTTGTTTTTAGTGGTTTTGGTAACCTTGGAAACGCCGCGATCGAGGGAGAATCCTTCGGAGTACTTTTTGGAACAAGGATTCTTCGTGATGATTCAGGAAACTTGGTGGTCGGCCAAGATGGAAACTATCTGCCGAATCCTACAGATGGAGTGATAGGTGACCCTAACCCAGATTGGGTGATGAACATGCGCAATACCATATCCTATAAGAATTTTAGCCTAGGTTTCCAATGGAATTATACCCAAGGTGGAGATATTTATTCGCAAACCATTTCTACATTATTGGGAAGAGGTTTGATTCCAGAAACACTTAATAGAGAAGATACTTATATTTTGGAAGGAGTGGATGTCAACGGTAGCCCAAACCGAGTGCAGCTAAACAACTCGCAGTATTTCTTCAATAATTTACTGTTTGGACAGAGTGAGGCACAGGTTTATGATGCTACGGCAATCCGTTTGCAAGAAGCCTCGTTAAGTTATGCTCTCCCGAAAAAATTCTTGGATAAAACCCCATTCGGACAACTCGTCTTTACACTATCAGGACAAAACCTTTGGTTTAGAGCTGTTAATACGCCTAAAGGAGCTAATCTGGACCCCAATACGTCGGGTACCGGTGTTGGTAATGGCTTTGGTTTTGATTTTATCAACGGACCCAGTTCTAGGAGATATGGATTTAGTATTAAAGCATCATTCTAAAAAAAAGAAGCATGAAATTATATAGAAATATACTAGGAGCCTTGATGTCGGGAATTTTGATGCTGTCATCATGCGAAACAACAGATTTAGATTTAACCAATAACCCCAACGATCTTGTTCCAGAACAAGCAAATGTCGACTTTTTTATTAACTCAATCCAAGAGGATTTTGTGCGACAATTTGAGGGGGATGCGGACAATGACATAAATGATAATTGGGACTCAGGAGGTAACACCGATGGAGACGGATTAAACGAACTAGGTATGGAAATTACCAGAATCGTAAATATGAATGGAAGGAATTATGCCAGTGTATATCAAGCCAGTGATGTAGATGATGAATGGGACAATTGTTACAGGGGTATAATAGCGGATATTAGAGCAATGACCCCATTGGCCGAGGAGTCTGGGCAAATTCATCATATAGGTATTGCCCAATTCATTGAAGCGTACCTCATGATTACGATGGTAGACTTTTTCGGGGACGTACCTTATTCTGAAATTATTCAAGCCAGGGAAGGGATTTTTAACCCGGGATTGGATGCCGGAGCAGATGTCTACGATGCCGCGTTGAGTCTTATCGATGAAGCGATTGCAAGCTTTAATGCTGATGCTTTGAACGATCCCGATGTGGATTTTTATTATGGAAATGACTATGATAAATGGATAACAGCAGCGAACACTTTGAAGATGAAAATCTATTTACAACGTAGGTTGGTTGATTCGAATGCAATTACTTCCTTTAATAGTATAATTTCAGGAGGCAACTACATTCAGGACACTGCAGATGATTTCCAATGGAACTGGCCAGGGACCAATGCTTCTCAACCCGATGTAAGGCATCCAAGATATGGACTTAACTATACTGCGGGAGGTGCAAATGAATATATGTCCACATGGTTGATGAACCTTTTGGATACAACGAATGATCCTAGGACTCGATACTACTTTTATAGGCAAAACACTAATGTGCCGGGAGCGGAAATTTCGCCAGATGAAGAACTTTTGAGCTGTTCATTGGAAAGCCCACCACAACATTACATAGATGGTAATTTCACATTCTGCTGGTTGGATAATGGCTATTGGGGCCGTGATCATGGTGATACTGATGGTATTCCACCAGATGGGTTAAGGAGAGCTGTTTACGGTTCTTATCCAGTTGGTGGTAGGTTTGATGACGACTCCTTTGAGGCTGTCTCCGCAACTGCCGGTTCTGGAGGAAATGGGATTACTAATTTGCTGACTGCTTTTGGTGTGGATTTCATGAGAGCGGAGATAGCAATGGTTAATGGAGATGAAACTGCCGCGGAAGGATTTTTATTAGCTGCTTTTGATAAATCTGTGGCTAAAGTGCAAAACTTTCTTGTAGGAAGGGAGGCGGGAGCCGACACTTCCTTTGAGCCATCACCGGCAGATATCACTGCGTACCGTGGTGCTTTGCAAAGCAATTTTCAGAACGCGGATACCGAGGGGAAATGGGATATTTTGGGAGAGCAGTTTTTTATTGCCCATTTCGGAAATGGTGTGGAAACTTATAATTTTTATCGAAGAACCGGGTATCCAACTACACTTCAGCCCAATCTTGAGCCCGATCCTGGAAGTGTAATACGTTCCTTATACTATCCTTCCGACGCTGTGAACAACAATTCTAGTATAAGTCAGAAAGCAAGCCATACAGAACCAGTGTTCTGGGATACTAACAATTCTCCGATAGCTAACTAAAAAGTACTTACAATGAAAAACAATTTATTTAAACTAAAATTACAGCTAAGTCTAGTGATCCTAGCATTGGTGACAGTTTCATGTAGTGAGGATGACAAGTTAAGTCTGAAAATTCAGGAGACAGTGGAACGCGGAGCCGTTATCCGGACAATATCATTTGAAAGTACAAGCTTTAACGTATTTGATCCAGAGTCTATTTTTGCAATGACCATTGAAGAACAGGATTTGGAAGATGGGGATCTTTTTCGAGATGTGGAAATCTATTTGGATTTTGTGGATAATACCGAATCCAATGGAATCACCACTTCGCAAGAGCAACTACTTATGAGTTTGCAAGCTTCTGATTTCAGTCCTGGGCCAAACGGTCTTCCTAGAACTAGCTTTTCCATTACGTTGAGTGAAGCCTTGAGCACTATTGGTGTGACTAATACACCAGCAAATGTTACCGGAGGAGATGAAATAAATGTCAGATTGGTTTTGAATCTGACTGATGGACGGTCTTTTACCGATATAAATGCATCAGGAAATGTATCTGGGGGATCTTTCTTTTCTTCTCCATATGCGTATAGGGCAGGTATTAAATGCATTCCTGTCACTCCTTTTACTGGCGATTATACCTTAGATATGGATGATAGTTTTGGAGATGGCTGGGATGGAGCATTTATTACAGTGACTATAGATGGGTCTAGCACTGATTATACAGTATCCGTTGCTGATGGAACAGCATCTTCCTTTGTAATCAATGTGCCTGGCGGTACCTCCGAACTTCTTTGGGAATATACGCCGGGAAATTTTGAAGAAGAACACACCTATGAGTTGATTGCACCCAATGGGTCTGTCGCCGCTGCTGGCGGCCCTGGCCCAACTCCAGGTGAAATTGTACTGAATATCTGTGAATAACCAACCTTTTTTGGGTTTAGAGTTTTCTAAGAACCGCTCCTTTGGGAGCGGTTTTTTTTATTTGTGAAAACCAGGTGAAACTATTAAATATAATAGACTTTTTATACGTCCGTTCGCAACAAAACCATGGTCGTTCAAAACAATTCTTCGTGGCCTGGACATTTCCTTGTCTATTTTTAAACATATAATCTATAGAGAAAGTTTTGTTCTCGTTTAAGATTAATGAATTAGCTAGAATAAAGGCCGGGATACCGGCCTTTATCATTCCTCTTTTTTATGCGTATCAAAGTCGTTGTTAAATGGTTTTATCTTAAGGTATTATTACTTGGTATAGGGACTATCTCAAGTTGTATTGAAGAAATTAGTCCAGCATTTGTTGATTTTGAGGACTTATTGGTTGTGCAAGCAACGCTTACTGATAAATTGAAACACCAAAATATTTACCTCTCCCGAACCTTTGAATTTGAAGGAGGGTTAAACCCTCTTGCCGGTGCGGAAATTTCCTTATGTAACAGTGAAGGCCATAAGTTCAAATTTATTGACATGCAGAATGGCATTTATACCTCCGAGAATGAATTTGCGGCTAAAGAAGGGGTAGAATACCAACTTTTAATAACAACTCAAAATGGGTCGATATATGAATCTAGCAAGGAAGTATTGCCCGAACGAAACCCATTGGATAGTGTTTCGATAAAAGTGATTACTAATGATTTGGGAGAAGAAGGAGTGGCTATCCTTGCAAACAGTTTTGACGCAGATGGATCACCAAAGAATTATCGATATGAGTATGAAGAGACCTATAAAATTATTGCTCCAAAATGGAGGCCCAAAACCTTAGTTCCTATTGAAGGTACTCGCTGTGCCATGGAGGAGTCCCCTGACACTGAATATAAGGAGGTTTGTTTCAAACAAAATAAATCTGTCAATATTCTACAGACTTCAACAAAAGATTTGTCTGAAGATCGTGTAGACCAATTTATGGTTAGGTTTATTCCAACCGACAACTACATTATTTCGCATCGTTATAGCATTCTTGTAAGGCAGTATGTGCAGTCAGACCAGAGCTTTAATTTTTACAAAGTTTTAAATGAACTTTCGAGCAGCGAGTCAGTGTTTTCAGAAAACCAACCAGGATTTATTCAGGGAAACATAGCCAACACATATGACAGAAGCGAAAAGGTAATAGGTTTCTTCGATATAAACTCGGAATCAGAAAAGCGTGTTTTTTTTAATTACTCAGATTTATTTCCAGATAGAGGTTTACCCCAGTATGTAGATCGTTGTGTGGAGATTGCTCCACCATTTGCTAGTTCTTCTGAAGGTTGTGTCCTTAGAGTATTCATGGAGGAAGGACTTGTAAGCTATGTGACAAAAAACGATGGTGATATTGATGGTGGGCCTTTTGTTGTGGTACCTATAGTATGTGGAGATTGCCGAGAACTTGGTTCAGAAGAAGTCCCTGAGTTTTGGGTAGAATAATATCTAGGTTAACATAAAAAAACCGCTCTTATAGAGCGGTCTTAGAAAAGAAACTACCTAATTATTTGGCTTTCTTATCAGGTTTTAGTTCGTTTAATACTTCTTGTATTTGCATTACATGACGATAAGAATGAGCCGCTGCGATAATAAATTGCTGATAGGCATCCGCTTCCCCATAGGGGTAAGGCCCAAACAGATGGCGAAGATCAGCCTCGGTGTTTTCCAATAGTGCGATTAAATCCATTCGCGTGCTTTTGATTTCCTGTAAAAAATCATCTTTACTTTTATGTTTATTTTTTTGCATTGGCTTAAAAGGCTTCGGAGTATCTACCTTTCTGGTTCTATCAGTGATTTGGGTAATGATCAAACCATCTTCTGAACTTAGGTCTTTATTTGTGTCCAAAGCGTTGCCATTAATAATTTTTTTGATTTCCATAATAAGTACGGGCTCTACCAATGTGAGGTGTTCTAGGTTATTCATGACGGACCAACCTCCGCTTTTTGGAGTATAGTTCAAGTCGGTATCCTGTAGGGAAGAAACGGTTTTTTCAAGCTCTTCCCATGTCCGATGGAGAAGGTCTAAAGCCAATGTTTTGTCCAATGCCTTGTCTTGGGCGGTTAATACATTGCTCGTTCCCATAGTTACTAAAAGAATTAAAAGTGTTTTTTTCATATTGATATTTATTTATATAGTATTTCTCCCATCCGGAAAATCTGTCCACCGGGAGCTTGAAAATAGATTTCATTTTTTTCTACTTTATCACGAATAATTTTTACTCCTGATTGTCTGACGCGCTCGGCAACATTTTTAAAATCCGCAGTGTGAATTCGAATCCAAAGACCCTCATGGAAATCTGCAATTGAAGGGACATTTTCCTTTAAATAAATGATGTTTATTCGAAAACCATTTGAAAATTCCACGTAATCCCTTGGTACGGGAGATTTAGGGGTAATCAATTTCATGCCTAACACATCTTTGTAAAATTTGCGGACTTCCAAGGTATCTTTAACATGATGGTTAACTTTCAGATTTCCAAGATGAACCTCCTGTTTTTGAGAAAATGTGACAACAGTAAAGACCATTGCCATACATAAGAAAATAGATTTCATTGTAGAGTTTACAATGAAGACATACCTAAGGCGTAAATGGGGACGAAATCCGGAAAATATCTTTTTAAGAATTTAATTTTGACTCCATTTCAAGCCTTTTCTTTAACAATAAGTTCTTTTCCTGGATTGACCCTGTTAACCGTAAGGCAGTATCTAGTGCCTGAATTGACTGAGCATACTTCTTCTGAGCTCCAAACAGTTCACCTAAAGTTGCATGCAACAAATAGTAGGATTGTAAATGTGGATGCTCTTTTAACAGCTGTAGTTCATTTATGGATTCTGTGGTTCTACCCAACATGTTTTTTACGATTGCAATATTGAGCAGAATTATCGGTGAGGGCTTGAGTTTATACAACTGCTTATATTGCTGTAAAATAAAGGTCCAACGGGTTTTTTCAAAGTTTGGAGCAGTGCAATGTTCTGCGGCAATAGCTGCCTCAAAATGATATACGGTTATCACATTGCCGGTGGATGCTTGGGACAAATGGTATATTCCAGATTTGATGAGGTCCTGATTCCAAAGGTTTCGGTCTTGGTTCTTGAACAATACAATAGCTCCCTTGTCGTCAATTCTGCTTTCAAATCGTGCTGAATGAAAGCACATGAGCGCGAACAACGCATGTGTTCTTGAATGATCATGGAAATGGTCTAAGAGTAATTTAACCAAGCGCATTGCCTCAAAGCAAATATCTTTTCGAATCACATTTTCATGACTGGAGGAATTATAGCCTTTATTGAAAAGAATGTAAAGTATATTGCAGATAGTGCCGATTTGCCCTTTTAAGGATTCTGCGCTGGAATCTGCTGCCTTCAAGTCCTGTTCGCGGATGGTTTTTTTGGCTCTAAACAATCGTTTTTTGACTGTTTCTGGCTTCATCAGTAGCGCTTGTGAAAGTTCCTTTCTGCTGAATCCACATAAACAACTCAAAATAAAAAGAATCTTACTTTCAATGGGAAGGCTAAGATTGCAACAGAGAAGAATAATACGTAGCATATTGTCTTCAATCTCCCTATTTAAGAAGATTTGATCTTCGCTTGCTGAAAATTCTGCGACCAGCTGGGCAAGCTCGATTTCGGAATTTTTTTGTTGCTTCTTTACAAGATTATAAGCCTTGTTTCTGGCTACCACAAAAATCCAAGCTTCAGGATTTTCAGGGATACCATCAAATGCCCATTTTTGAAAGGCGGTGAAAAGTGTTTCTTGAACAACATCTTCCGCATTCTCCAAGAAACCCAATCCGAATTTCGAAGTGAGGTATGAGACCATTTTACCATACTGAGTACGAAAAAGAGTCTCAATAACAAGCTTTACCTGTTCATTTTGGGAATTCATGTTCATTTGGACCTGTGTACATTGGCCTTATCGAAATTTGGAACTCATCACTTAAAGGACAACTTTGAGCAATTTTGGTGGCCATGTCAAGGTCATTGGCTTTGATAAGAATATATCCGCCAATAATTTCCTTGGGTTCCAAAAAGGGGCCATCACTTACTACGGTATCTTTGTCCACCAGAAAATTTCCGCTATTGTCCAACCGGTGACCTTTGACGAAATTACCCTTTTCTACAAGACCGTTCATCCAATTAAAATAACGATCAAGATGCTTTTTGAGCATTTCGGGAGACTCATCTTTATAACCACTTCCATGAATAAGTAAAAGAAATTCTTGCATGTTCTTCGTTTTAGTTGATGATTAATCGGTTTTGATATACTTTATAAAAACAACAATCATCCCATAAAGGGGACAGAAAATGTCCCCTTTTTTTATTTGGAACTGTTCTTAAAACAAAACCAATATAAACAGAACTTATGGAATTTATTTTAATTGTAAAAAGTAAAGGTGTGGAACCAACACGTCAAGACATGCAGGTATTGTTACAAAACTATGGACCTTGGATGCAGAAGTATTCCGAAACTGGTAATTATTTAGCTGGAAGTCCTTTCCAAAAGGATGGAGCTCTTTTAAAAGGTGAAAATAAAGTGCATATGGAAGGTGACTTTCTAGAAGGTGTTAATTTACTGACAGGATATATTCACCTTGAAGCGGAAAATTTGGAACGGGCCATTAAGATTTCCAAGGAATGCCCGTTACTTGATTTCAATGATATTACCATAATGCCCATTTTGGAAATGAAATAGTAATATGTTTTTGGTAGGGCTGACCATTTCCATTTTGGTTGGCAGGGTTGAAATCAAATTATGACTGGTTTTAATTCTTGGAAGGGAAGTTTCTAAGATAGAAATGAAGATGATACAATTCCTTGTAGCTCACCTTTGTATTTATGGTTTTTCCCTTAAATATTTTATTATTATTCCAAGCTGCCCCAGGTGATAAAGGTCATGGTGCAGCATTCCATAAAGCACAAAACTATATGGATAATCACCTTTAAAATCGGTGTCGTAGTAAAGTTCATTTAAGAATTGATCATCTTTTGATTTTAATAAATCAATCAATTCCGTTAGTGATTTATCGTATTCTGATTTAAGATGCTGCCACCCCAAAGGCTTAAGTTTGTCGTTAGATAACCAATTTTCTTCGCAATCATCAGTTTTACTGCCTTGCCCTGTTTGAATCTTCAAAATAGTTTCTTTTCGCCATAACGTGAGATGGGAAATAATTTCTGCAATACTGTGAAGACCTTCTATCGGTCTTGTGAAAACCAAACTTTCATCAACTTGATTCAATTTACTAGTAAACGTGCTGCCTATCCATAGTTTACTATTCTGAACATCCTGATATTGCTTGATAATATTTTCAATTAGATATCTCATACTGATAATGTTGCTGTGCGACCTGCACTTAGGTGTTTTAAGTTAGCAATTTTCATCTGAGTGGTTAACAACTGATACAATAGATTTTGTCTTCAGCAAGTTGCTGCTAACCAAGTTTGTTTCTCACAATATGTTTGGAGATGGCTTTTTCCAATTCAGTATATGCTGTTTGTATCAACCAATGTCCTGAATCCAACTCAATGAATTCGTAGTCCTTTTTCATAAACCCATGACCTTCATTAACGGAATGGGAGCCAACCGCGATATCCTTGTTTCCCCAGATAAAAAGAGTTGGAACGTTTATGTCTCCCAATATTTGACCCTTTGCCGCTTGTTTTAAAAGTTTGTAATTACTGCGATAATAATTTAAAGAGGCGGTCAGTTGATTTGGGTTGCCAAAAACCTTCAAGTAATCATCTATTTCAACTGGTTCACAATTTTTCCACAACTTTCGAAGAATTTTAAAATCATCTTTTCTGAGCCCCTTTTCAGGGAGATATGGCAATTGAAAGTTTTTTACATATTGACTCATCTTAATTTGTTCCTCGTTGGTCATCATCGCTTTCCCGAATGCCTGAGGATGTGGAACTGAAATACCTGTCCAGCTCAGAATTTTATCTTGATGGTCATGGACTAATTTCCAACCTATCAACGCTCCCCAGTCATGCCCAATAAGATGAAATTTAGGCTTATTCAGAAATTTTGAAATATCAATGACGTCCCTAACCAATTTATCCAGACTGTAGTGTTTTTTACCTTTAGGGCATGCATTTTCACTATACCCCCTCATATTAGGAGCAACACAGTAATATCCCTTTCCTGCTAAACTGGACATCAGTTTTTTCCACATATGCGAAGTTTCCGGCCAACCGTGCAATAAAATCACGAGAGCGTTTTCTTCATTACCCTCTTTACGGCAATCGAAGATTAACTCGTCAATCTTTATTTGAATTATTTTTTCCATGAATAAGAATCAATGTGAGCAGTTTTAATATCTACGTTAACGGTTTTTGGTGTCAGGCCATTCCTCCATGGTACAAACGGTTATATAAAATTCGTTTGTTTTTCTATTTCCTCGTGGGATGTAAATAGTCTTATTGGCCCTATCAAACTCCAAATCACCAAAATATGCAGCATCTTCCAATATTTTGGTCACCTGCATTTGCTTATTTATATGGTAAAACCCACTATTTTCAACAGTCGTAACAAAAAAGCCGTCGTTACCATCTGGAATTAATCCATCAAAATCTTTAATGGATGGATTTAATTGAATGGAATCAATGCGCCTTGAATCGGAATCTATTGTACTCATGTCCAAACCTGCTACAATTACTTCTTTATTGGTTGCGACCAGACCGTTTGCCCATTTAAGTCTTTCTTCGTCTTTGGCCCATAATCTTAGCTCCCCTTCCTCTAGCGTAAAAATAGAATGAACAAATGAGGCGGAAACATAAACCTCGCCCTTGTCATTGATTGCAACATCGTTTAGCCCGGAATTGGCCACAGGCTCCAAAAATCGCTCAACGACAGTTCCTTTTTTTGTATTAATGACAATCAAAGTGTTTACATCCGCAACGTATAGCAAAGAATCACGGATTGCCATTCCGGTAGGTCTATTGAGGCCTTCAATCCATTTCAATTCCTGTAGCGTTCCATCTTTTGAAATTTTGGAAATAAATCCGTCTGTTCCCAAACCATAGTTTTCTCCATTAGAGGCATAGAATACTTGGTTCGATGCATCGTGAACAATACTTTCAACATTAAGCAAACCTTGGTTTTTCACCCAGTCGGTTGTTGAAGTGATACGCCAACTACTTTTTAAAGCAGTATCCTGAGCAGATGATGGATGTTTGCCCTTTTTGTTTTGCTTGCCACAGCTAACACATAAGGAAAGTAACAAAATTGTTAGGACGGTTATTCTCATTTGGATTGCTGTTATGGTTTGTCTTCTCTATTCTGATATAATCGGATGATTTCCATATACTTTTGAGCACCTGCCTCTGTTTGGTCATAGATAAATCCTTTTAAATCAGGATGATTTTCATCAACCCAACTCAAAAGCTCGCCTCTGTTTTTGGAAAATACTGAATCATTGAAAACTTCATACTTGGTAGTTTCAACACTGATTATTTTATCAGCATCAAACCGGATGACTTGATTGGTAACGATGGGCCCTTCGTGAAGAAAAAGGATTCTTTTGTCCACTTTTGAAATCTTAGCTTTTACAACTTCCTCTTCTTGCCCAATCTGAAGAACTTCATAGGTCGGTTCAAAGATGGCATCCCATTTCAGCCATTCAACGTATTCTTTCTTTGTAAATATCTGTTCATAATCGTATTCAGTTTCTTTGGTATGCAAGCTATCGGTCAACAAGCTGGCTATTTTAGAAGTATCGGAAGTGTCAAGGGCCTCATAGTACCTTTTTGCAATTTTAAGTTCATCAATTTCCTCTTCGGAATTTTTACAGGATGTAAATCCGATTGCGAAAAGCGATAAGAGCAGTACGATTTTATTCATTGGTATTCGTTTTTTTTAGTATAAATCAACCCAGAATTGCAACAGCTTTTGCTTACCCTACTTGGTCACATAAGAACTAATACACATTACGGTGTCATCAACGTTAATTGGTGGGGTGGCTAACTTGTATAGTATAATCCCATCCTTGGGCGCTTTGTATGTTTCAAGAATAGTTCCAAATACGTCTGTGGTATAACCAATAACATCATCCTTTTTGATCTTGTCCCCAGCCTTATATTCACTATAAAAAATACCTTCAACAGTAGCATCGACATAGGTTTGATTATTAAGATACGTTATGTTATGGTCTTTTTTCCTGTCCTTTGTGTACATACCCATTTCGGCGAGCATATTGTAAATGCCTGTTGTAATTAAAGCCACATTATCCTCTTGCACATTCCCCAATTTTCCGCATTCAATGCTAAGAGCCGTTTTTCCATCCTGAACAGCTTGCTTGAACGTATATTTTGCTGGCTCGGTATCTGAAATGGTATAGGGATAAGAAACCACATAATTAAATCCGCTACTTTCCGAAAGTTTTTTTGCCAATGCCGTCTGATTTGGTTTTTTCGTGTTGTCGTAGAAACATACAAAAGGAATTAAATCCTCACAGGCATCCCCGCCATGCACATCAAGAAAAACATCACTTTCGGGAATAATGTTTGTGGTAATAAAATGAGCTATTTGTTCAGTAATAGTACCATCACTTTTCCCTGGAAAGGCGTTGTTAAGATTTTTTTGGTCTTGAGGATTAATAAAAGGTGTTCGCGTAAAAAAGGAAGCTAAGTTGGCAATCGGAATCACAATTAGTGTTCCTTTAAGTTGTTCCGGGTTGATTTCTTCAATTATTTTTTGGGTAGCTACTATTGGCGGATATTCAAAACCATGAACACCTGCAACTATGGTAAAAACTGGACCTTCAGTTTTGCCTTTGATGATGGAAATGGGCAGGTATATCGAATTTCCCAATTGATCGGAGAAGTCAATTCGAATGTTCTCTCTGTGAGCTCTGGTGTCATTACTAAAAACATTTTGAAACGCATTTTGAGACACTACGGTAGTGGTGACAAAAAGTATGAATAGGAATAAAAGTATGGAACGCATTTTACTTGGAATGTTGATTTAAGGTTTCTGACTCTCTAATATAGCCATCAGTTTGGATTAAACCAGCTATTATTTTTGGTTATGCATTGTTGCCAACTGTTATTTTTGATTCAGGATTTTCTGAAGTGGTGGAGAACAAGTAATTAATTAGAACCATTGTTCTGTCCTAGTAATATATCACTTCCCAATTATCAGCAATATCCCAATCAATAAGAGTACTATCCATCCTGGATGTTTTCCTTTAGTTCCAGCTAATACCAATAGGGAAGCAGCAAGCATTGTAAGGATAGTTGAGTTAATTATAAAATCAACAAATTCGGCACCTGACTTACCTTGGTTTAATGCTATTTTAACCAGAAATGTTCCAATACACCAACCAAAAAATGAAGCCAAATGCCAGGTTGCCCAAATTATTCGTAAATGCCTTTCTTTCAATTCAGTGCCTACTTTTGTTGGAACCAGATTTCCCTTGTTTCTTTTGGTGTTAAAAATCATGTACTCTCCAAGTATCGAGTGAACAAGTCCCAATACGAAACATAGAATTCCGGCGATTAGAAAATAAATATTCATAAATCAATTCTTGACTATTCGTTTTTCGGTTTGCCCCTAACGGTCTGGGTTATGATTTTGTTTCAGAACGAATCCGTAATGAATTATGGCAATCGTTACGAAACGTTTTATTTTTTCTCCTGTGCTTGACTGATCATATGGCTAATTATTTTCCATTCGTTGTTTGATTTTTCATATACTCTCAAATGATTAATATACCGGTCATTCATTAAAGTGCCATCACTCCATTTTTGACCCGTTCTTACATTAGTTGAACGCAATATTGCAATGTTGTCAGTAAGGAATTGAACATCATCATTAACATAACTATCTTCTCCATTCATAACGAAATCCATCGCAAAAATTTTTGTGAGAAGTTGTCGCAATTCAGATTTCGATTGCATTCTATCTCCGAAGGCGTTGGTCCAATCCGTGTTTTCGGAATAGTCTTTTATAGCTAATTCCACATCCTTTGCGTCCCATCCTTCGTTCCAATTATCAATGGTTTTCAATATCTCTTTAGAATCCGTATCGCTATCAATCTCTATTTCTTTTTTCTCCGATTTGCACCCAAAAACAAGTGCTATCATAAAAAGTGTTGTGGTTATTTTCTTCATTTTTAGTTTTTTAAATGTTCGACAATGACCCTAATTGAAACTTATGTTACTCTTTCACATCTGGTACTTTGGTGAACGGTTTGATGCCAAAAGCAGGGTACACTTCACTGGGAAAGTAGAAAGTGCCCGCTCGGGATACCAGTGATATTGTTTTTATGGCTTTAATGTCCTCAACGGGATTCCCGGGGATTAAAAAGAAATCGGCCAACGCATCGGGCTCAATTATGCCAAGATTATCATCCCCCAGATATTGGGCCATATCATAAGTTGCCAATTTCAATAGTTCGGCTGGGGTATACCCCAATTGCTGATATAGTTCAAGTTCACGATGGTAGAAGAAAGCTCCCCCCAAGTCGGTCCCTGGGATAATGGTGATTCCTTTATCTTTCATCATTTTTAAGGTTTCCACAATTTTATCGAAACCTTCCCGATAGGCTTTGTCATCTTCTAGGGAAGCCACGTCGGCCAAAGCTACTTTATATCCACGTTGGGAGTTTGGTGGCATATGATCAATGAAATCTTTGGTGCCCTCCCAAATTTCACCGTTTCTTGCCTTCATCAAAACCTCATGAATGGCCAGTGTAGGATCCATTGCAGTTTTGTTGGTTATAAATAAATTCATTGATTCCTGAACCTTTGGACTGTTAAGGTCTAGGCCTGGAAATCTTTTTAAGGCTGTCAATCGAAGCAAGGTGCGTGTATCTTCGTGCGGTTCCAATACCCAGCCTAACATGGTTTGATTAATATGTGTCATTTCGTCAAAACCAGCTCGCAACATAGCATTGGCATTGGAGAAAGCGGGAACATGGCCACATACAAACATGCCATATTCATGGGCTTTTTTAACAATGGCCGGAGCCCAATCCCCATTCATTGAGTTGTATAACTTCACGCCATAAAAGCCCATTTCGTGATAACGATCCACGGCTGCCAAGGCCTCTTCCTCAGTGGAGACCAAAATTCCATTGTTTGCGCTGTATTCACTTTTTCCTTCAATAAAGCCCAGACGATGTACTCTGGGTCCGGCCAGAATCCCGGCATCTATTTTATTGATTAATTCATCCAATACCGCATTGTCATTTCCCATATCACGAAAGGAAGTAATTCCTGCTAAAACATTCAACAAAGCTCTTTCATCTCCCGTATGTGCATGCATTTCATACATTCCGGCCACCAAGGTGCCTTCAGCTCCATCGATGACAACTTCATCGGTACCAGTTGTGTTGGGCGCATCAATACTTACAATTCGGTCACCATCGACCAACACGGACGAAAGTGGAGTGAGTGCCAAAGATTTGGGATTAAATATTCTTACGTTGTCGATTCGTACTTTTTTTCCATAATTATGGGCGTACTTCTTTTGCAATGATTCAAATCGTTCCGTGGAATATTTTTCGGCATAGGCCCGAAGTTGTTTTTCTTTTGCTTCAAACCCTTCGCGAACAATAACAAATGAAGGACTTATAATAGCGAATAGCCGTTGATCATTATCGGCAATAAAATAGGAAGGATTCATATCAGCTCCCGACATGGCATAGGTGGTAAGGTCCAGAGAAGTGGAGTCGACCATAATACTGGCTTTTTCCATCTCCGTAAGTCGAAGTGTGCCTCCTGGGAGTACATCGGCTGATTGATTAGGAGATTTGAGGAGGCTGCGAGCCATAAGAATTTCGGAATACGGACTCCCAGACTGATTTACATACCATTTGGCTTTGTCCAGGTTAGTGCTATCACTTCCGGTAGCATCCGTCCATGAAGCTGCGGTTCCGTTCCATGTATACTGTTCGTCAACGGCATTTCCAAAAGTGGTGTTTCCGGCAATGTTCCATTGAACAGGAAAGCCTTCCTTGTTTAGTACTATAGTTTCGTTCATGGTAGGTCCACGTCCATTGTTTTTATAATCGTAGTCTATTTGGATCGTGTCTCCTGAAATTTGTGTTTTTAGGTGTCCTATTGTGGTGCTCCCAAAAATTACAGAATAGGTTTCATTTCCTTGGAAATCAATCAGGGAGGAAACGGAAGAAGATTCTTGTTTACAGGACATCAATATCAATAAAGTAATGGGTAGGAAAAGAAATTTGACGTTCATGATCAGTTGTTTTTTAGAAATTTATTGAAGGTAGGAAATATTCTTTTTTGGTAGGAGGTAAGCTATGAATTATAGCCATTGTTAGGTGCTGGCTTTATAATTCATTCTCATTTAAATCCTTAGCTAAACTTGAAATTTTTAATTTTTTATTCCGCTTTATATATTCCAAATCAGCTGAATTGTCAATCATTAACTGACGGTTGTAATAATTTATATGTTCAAGAACTGCGAAAAAATTGGCTAATATCCCCCACAAAATTAAGTTTTCAGGTATAATTCCCCAGTCATTTTGATACAATTGAATTGTAAATATCATTGGAATCAAGCCAATTAATATCATATTTATTTTTTTAGAATTCCTGAAAATATTTAGGTTTTTTTCTTGATTGAAAGGTTTGTTCATCAATCTATATAATTTTAATTTCCAATAGTGTTGACCTTGAATTAGTATTATTATACAAACTAAAATTCCATACAGTAGAAAAAATATATTTGCAAATGAGTTATTAAAGATTAGATAAACTAATATAGCAGGGAAGGTCACAAAAGCGTGAAATCGTTCCATAGGATAATAACTCTTTAGTCTTTTAATCAGTTTTTGTTTGCTCATATTCTTTTTCGGCTTGCACCTAACGGTCTCGGCTATGATTAGTTGCGGACTTTTCCAACGGAAAATGTCCGCCTGACGTAAAGATGATTGATTGCAGGGATTTCCATTCTGGGAAATCCGACCGCAATTAATTATACACAATGTTGGCAACTGGTTTTATTTTTTCAGTCCTTTTTAAATCCATAAATAGTTGTTTGCATTCCAGCAATTTTCCATTTGCCATTCACCTTTTCCATAAGTCTTGTTTCACGTTTTAATCCTCGAATCGAATCCTGTTGTTCATAAGTAACCCAGGCCCCATTTCCATAGAGGCGTACATTGATTTCGTCCAACAGTTCAGGAATTGGTTCGGGTTCAGGATGTTCCTGTATGAATGTTTTGACGAACTGGCTTATTTTTTTCCACCCGATTGATTCTGTAAAAGTACTGTCCGCAAAATCCACGTAAACTTTTGAAATGTCAGGGTCATGAACCCAATTTTTAGTCCAAGCCTCGTAATCTCTTTGAAAAGCATCTTTGGTTTCGTTGTTCAATGTTTCCAAAATGGCTTGTTTTTCCAATTCAGGGTTTATTTGCTCAATAGCTGCCACCTTAGTTTCTGCTTCATTCTTTTCTTTACAGCTTGCTAATATGACAAGCATTAATAATATAAATGGTAATATATTTCTAATTTTCATCTTCTCTTTTTTAACTTGTTGCCAACGGTCTCGGCTAAACGACGTGACCAGCTTTTGCTGGGCATGGACGTTTTAGCCATTTTTAGCGGCTGGCTTCTTTTTTATTCAAATTTCATATTCTTTATTATCTGTCACAATTACTCTTTCATAAACTTCTGTCCAATGATTAAATGTCTTTGTTTTCGGAAATTCGGAAGAACTTTCTTTTCTTCCTTTCCAAGTTAGATGCACAACCGCCATTTCTTGTTCGCCAATTTTAAAAAGAACATCATCATTATCTTCTCTTTTTGCAATTACTTCCACTACTTTTCCAAATAATAGATGTTCATTCGAAATTTCTTTTCTTAATTCATCTTCTAAGTTTCCTTTTGATTCAATTTTCATCCAAGGTGGTAAAAATTTAATTTCATCTCCAGGAAATAATTCTACGATTTCACCTTCTTTAAATTTTTCGGAATCTGAATCATTTTTTAATTGAAATGCCCACAAATCTAATCTTACATTTCCATTTTCATCAATTGCTCTTGGTTGAGTTAAACTATTAGTAATTTCTATATTTCCCAATTTCGAATTTTCTGGAAGCCAAAATCCTTTTCCTTCTTCAACTAATTTGGCTGTAACGAAATATCCTTTTTCCGTTATTTTAAACACCGATTCAATTTCAAATTTGACAGCCATTGTTTTTCTTTTTTTCTGCTTGCCGCTAACGGTCCCGTATAACCGTCAGTTACGGGTTAATATGCGTTAATTTTCGGTTTAGCACTGGCTTTAGCAATTCCGAGTGGATTCGGACGTAGTCGAATCCGTCGTAATTGCGGTTATACATTGTTGGCAACTGGCTTTTTTCCAAATATACGATTCACATTGTCGGGATACTTATGATTTAAATAGACTCCAATTCCAAAGAATCCTAATATTAACATAAGAGGAAATAGAAATTTCAATTCAGATTTTACGTCCTCCATATCATAGAGAATATTCCTTTCACCTGTTGCAATTTGAAATACTTGGGGTTCCATTTCTGAAATGTCTGTTTTCTTAATCCAAATAATCGCTTTCCCCGATTTTTTTAATTCATTCTTAACTAGTTCGTATTTTTTATTATACCTACTTTGTTCAATATTCTTACCTAATTTATATTTTCGTTTATCATTTTTAAGTTTTAAAATCAATTCGGATTTAATGCTTTCATGCCCTCTTTAACTCACTTGGGAGTATAAAGTTTTTACTACCTCTATTTCTCCACTTTTTTCAATCAAAGATTCTTGGCCTGTAAATAAGGTTGGAGCAAAAAAATAAAAAGCACAACCAACGCAAGAAATTCCAAACCAAAGTAATCTCCTAGCATAATAATCTTTGCGTCTTTTCTTTTTTTCTTTTTTTTCAATATTTTTTAGATCGTTGTCCCTATTTTCTTTTTCAATTTTTCCTTGGTCAACGGAATCTAATCCAGGTAATTTTCCATTACGTAGATTTAAAATATGAATGGCGGCATTAACAGCCTCTTCGGTATATTTTTTTTGATTTTCTAAAATATATTCCAATTCCATGTTAGTTTTATTTTGGAACTTATTAATGAATATATTTCTGTTCATTTTTTAATTGGAGTTATTATGTTCAGGCTTGCGCACAACTACTGGATATAAGGAAAACTCCCCATATCCCTACTATTTTGTACTAAATGTACTACTTATTTGTCCAAAATTAATCCGCTGGAATATTATGTCAATTCCTGATTTTATAAAAATATTGGTAGTGAAAAGGTATAGTGGCAGTATCATTAGTAGTTATACATACACAATAGCATTGGTTGGCCACTTTTTTTAAAAGAAAACCCTTCAAAATCAGTTGATTAAGAAGGGTTTCTGTACTCGAGGCGGGACTTGAACCCGCACGGGCAAATGCCCACAGGATTTTAAGTCCGGCGTGTCTACCAATTCCACCACTCGAGCAGGACTTAAATAAAAAAACGCTGTAAACAGCGTTTTGAGCGAAAAACGGGATTCGAACCCGCGACCTCCACCTTGGCAAGGTGATGCTCTACCAACTGAGCTATTTTCGCATTTTAAAGAACATCTGCAGCATCAGTTACTGCCGATGCGGATGCAAATTTAAAACAATTCCGCAAAAAAGAAAGAAATATTTTAGGAGGAGGCCTTTTTCTTTTTGCCCAACAAACGTTTAATCTCGTTAAGCTTCATCAATGCTTCCACAGGAGTAAGGGTATCAATATCCAAATGTAGAATTTCCTCTTTGATTTCTTCGAGTAAAGGGTCATCCAGATTAAAGAAACTGAGCTGCATTTCTTGTTGCGTTGCCTCCAAGGTACCCGCTATTTCTTCACTGGAATGCGATTTTTCGAGCTTTTTCAGGATTTTGTTAGCTTTTTGAATCACCTGTTGCGGCATCCCCGCCATTTTGGCCACATGGATTCCGAAACTATGTTCGCTACCTCCCGGGATTAATTTCCGAAGGAAGAGCACATTATCTTTTAACTCTTTTACCGAAACATTGTAGTTTTTAATGCGGCCAAAAGTATTGGTCATTTCGTTGAGTTCGTGATAATGCGTGGCAAAAAGGGTCTTTGCCCTGGAAGGATGCTCATGCAAATATTCCGAAATGGCCCAAGCAATGGAAATTCCATCATATGTGCTGGTTCCCCTGCCAATTTCATCCAATAAAACCAGACTCCGTTCCGAAAGGTTGTTCAAAATGGAGGCTGTTTCGTTCATTTCTACCATAAAGGTAGATTCACCCATCGAAATATTATCGCTTGCCCCCACACGCGTGAAAATCTTGTCCACAACACCAATTTTTGCTTCAGACGCAGGAACAAAACTTCCCATTTGGGCGAGAAGGACGATTAGGGCGGTTTGACGGAGTATGGCCGATTTACCACTCATATTGGGTCCTGTGATCATAATGATTTGCTGCTCATCACGATTTAGGAAAACATCATTGGTAATATAACTTTCTCCCAGAGGTAACTGTTTTTCGATAACTGGATGACGCCCGTCTTTAATCTCCAGACTTGTGGAGTCATTTATAGTGGGTAAGATGTAATCATGTTCTTTGGATAGTTGCGCAAATCCGGAAAGGCAATCCAGTTGGGCAATCAACTGAGCATTTTTTTGCACCGGAACTATGTATTCTTGCAGCCAAACCAAAAGTTGGTCAAACAGTTGTTGCTCCAATTGCAAAATACGTTCTTCGGCACCCAATATTTTGGCTTCGTATTCTTTAAGCTCCTCGGTAATATAGCGCTCTGCGTTGACCAAAGTCTGTTTTCGAATCCAAGATTCAGGCACCTTATCCTTGTGGGTGTTACGCACTTCGATATAGTAGCCAAAAACATTATTGGAGGCAATTTTGAGCGAATTAATACCAGTTAGCTCAGTTTCCCGCGCCAACATTTTATCGAGATAATCCTTGCCAGAAAAAGCAATATTGCGCAGTTCATCCAGCTCTTCGGAGTAACCAGTGGCAATCGTATTTCGTTTTTGTAGGTTGATAGGCGCTTCTTCATTGAGCGTTTCCTTGACTTTGGTGCGTAGTCGCTCGCAATCATCCAACTGTTCCCCAATAAGTTGGAGTGAAGCATTGGAACTTTCCGTAGCCAATTGTTTTATGGGACCAACAGCTTCAAGCGAATTTTTTAACTGAATGACCTCCTTCGGGTTTATTTTCCCGGTGGCCAGTTTGGAGATCAAGCGCTCCAAATCGCCCATTTGTTTGATCCAATGTTGCATTTTTTCAAGCTGGGTTTCTTCTTCTTTTAAATACGAAACCACTTGATGGCGTTGTTGGATCTTTTCAATATTTTTCAGCGGAAGGGCCAGCCATCGCTTTAAAAGGCGACCACCCATGGGAGAAATAGTCTTGTCGATGATATCCAGCAGCGTCACCGCATTGAGGTTGGTAGAATGATATAATTCCAGATTA
The DNA here is from genome assembly GCF_049332665.1 of Flagellimonas rhodophyticola. Taxonomy (NCBI): domain Bacteria; kingdom Pseudomonadati; phylum Bacteroidota; class Flavobacteriia; order Flavobacteriales; family Flavobacteriaceae; genus Flagellimonas; species Flagellimonas rhodophyticola. Next base: position 1,505,145 of record NZ_CP186326.1, read on the forward strand.
CGAATAGTAAAACGGTCCATCCACACATATTCCTCTTCCGCTATACGCTGAATTTTGTTGATGTGCTGTAACTGCCTGTGTTGGGTTTCCGACAGATAATGCAGTACGGCTCCAGAAGAGATTATTCCATAACCCAAATGATCTATACCAAAACCCTTAAGATTTTTGGTCTTGAAATGATTTGCCAGACTTTCTTGGGCATAATCCTCCTGAAATATCCAGTCCTCCAAATAAAAACTATGGAATTGTGTTCCAAAAAGCTCTGTGAATTCCTTTTTATGTGTTTTGGAAACCAAAACCTCGTTTGGGCCAAAGTTTTGCAACAATTTATCGACCTGTTCCGCGGAACCTTCCGCAGTTAAAAACTCACCGGTAGAGATATCCAAAAAGGAAACGCCAAATTTATTGCGTCCAAAGTGCACCGCGCAGAGAAAATTATTTTGCTTGGCAGATAAAATGTCATCATTTAGCGCAACGCCGGGAGTAACCAATTCGGTAACACCCCGCTTTACAATGCTCTTGGTCAACTTGGGATCCTCCAATTGGTCACAAATAGCCACACGTTGACCTGCTTTTACCAATTTTGGCAAATAGGTGTTGAGCGAGTGGTGCGGAAAACCTGCCAGTTCCGTTTTATCTCCCCCATTGTTTCTGTGGGTAAGGATAATTCCAAGAATTTTACTGGCTTTAATGGCATCTTCACCAAAAGTTTCATAAAAGTCCCCAACACGAAAAAGTAGCAGCGCATCAGGGTGTTTCACCTTGATAGCATTGTATTGCTGCATTAGGGGGGTTACTTTCTTTGTTTTTGAAGATGCTGCCAAAGCGATGGATTTTCCGTTATTTTTGAACCGGGTAAAAACGAAAGTACCGTTTTCCCTATAGATCAGAAATTTTTGTTGATATTTTCACATGGATGTTGAAAACCTATGAACCGTAAACTAGAAAACAGCGAATTGGGCCGATTGGATGTCGAAGGCTTTAAAAATGAGCGGAAGTCACCTATAATTTTGATTTTAGACAACATCCGGAGCTTAAATAACATAGGTTCGGTGTTTCGCACTGCGGATGCATTTCTAATTCAAAAAATCTATTTGTGCGGAATTACAGCCACTCCACCCCATAAAGACATTAGAAAAACTGCTTTAGGAGCGACCGAAAGTGTGGATTGGGAGTATAGACAAGACACTTTAGAACTTATTCAAGAACTTCAAAGCGAAAAAATCAAGGTAATTTCTGTTGAACAAGCAGAAGATTCCACTATGCTCAATGACTTTGATGTTGTGGAAGGAGAAACATTGGCACTGGTTTTTGGCAATGAGGTAAAAGGAGTTTCACAAGAGGTAGTTTCTGCAAGTGATGTGGTTTTGGAGATTCCCCAATTTGGTACAAAACATTCTTTGAATATCTCGGTAAGTGCTGGAGTGGTGGTTTGGGATATTTGGTCTAAAATGAATGCCCTAAAAACAAAAAAGCCCTGAAAAATCAGGGCTAAACATATAGTTTGAGTTAGTTAGTTCCTCTGTAAAGAGAAGGCTAATAAAATAAAACCATTCGTTATATGCAAACTTTTTCTGAAAATTCTCTTAAAACTTTGATAAAAGAATTTGGTCCGAAAGCGCCTTTAAAATGGTGTTATAATCCTTTTTGTCGGCTACAAAATCAAACTCGCTGATATCCAAAATCATACTGTTCTGATTGGGATGACCTTTAATAAAATCCAAATACCCTCGATTTATCTGCTCCAAATAAGAAGGACTTATATTTTGTTCATATTCTCGTCCTCTCTTTTTTATATTGTCCAATAGGCGCTCCGTATTTTGATAGAGGTATAAATAGATATCGGGTTTTTTTACCTCTTTGTACATAAAATTGAACACTTTACGGTACAAATCGAATTCCTCTTCTTGCAGGGTGATTTTTGCAAAAATCAGCGACTTAAAAATGTCATAATCACTGATCATAAAGTTTTTAAAAAGGTCAAATTGCGAAGTATCATCGGTAAATTGTTGGTAGCGGTCTGCTAAAAAAGACATTTCCAAAGGAAAAGCATAACGAGCTTGGTCCTCATAGAACTTGGGAAGAAAGGCATTGTCAGCAAAACGTTCCAATACCAACTTTGCGTTAAAATCGGAAGCAATCATCTTGGATAAGGTAGATTTTCCTGCCCCGATATTACCTTCAATCGCTATGAACTGAAGTTGCGAAAAAAGCTCCGTTCTATTTTTAAACAGTTTGTGCTTCGTCTTTTTCAATTGACTTCGATCTTTGCATTGCTGCAAAAGATTACGGATGTCCTTATTCAGAATGGGATGGTAATATTGGGGAGCAATATCGGCCAGAGGTCTTAAGACAAAATTTCGGTCAACCATCTTAGGATGTGGTATGGTCAGCTTGGCCGAATTGACGGTATCGTTACCATAAAGGATGATGTCAATATCCAATGTTCTGGATTGGTAGCCCTCATGCTCACTTCTTTCCCGACCAAAATCACGTTCTATCTGAAGTATAGTTTCGAGCAATTTTGATGGAACAAGTTCCGTTTCAACAGCGATACATGCATTTAAAAAGTCATCTCCGTCAAAACCAACAGCCGGGTTTTCATAAACAGCAGATACGGCCAGAATTTCCCCAGCTTTTTCTTGAATACTGAAAAGGGCGTTTTGCAGTGTAAGAAAGCGATTGCCCATGTTGCTTCCCAAAGAAAGATATGCCTGTTGTTTTCGACCCATAATCAAAAAAACAAAGTAAACAAAACAATATAACAATGGTTATATTTGACGCAGAATAAAATTTTTTTAATGAATTTTTTGAGAAATCTTTTGGCCTCAATTTTGGGATGTTTGGTAGCATTTGGCATACTGTTCGGCATGTTCATGATATTTTTGGCCATAGTAAGCAGTGCAGATGATGGAGTGATGGTTAAGAAAAATTCCATTTTGGAAATAAGCTTTACGGAACCCATCCGGGATTATTTGGGTAAGGATGAAACTGACCCCTTCGGTGGATATTGGAACGATGAAGCAGGGTTGGATGAGATAATTCATGCTATAAAAGTGGCTGGGGGAGATGAAAAAATAAAGGGAATTAGCCTTACCACCAGTTTTGTGCAAGCCGGTCTTGCCCAAGTGCAAGAAATCCGTAAAGCACTGAAAGACTTTAAAGCTACCGGGAAGTTCATTTATGCGCATTCCGATTTCTTCACACAAAAGGACTATTACCTGGCCAGTGTAGCAGATGAGTTGTATTTGAATCCGGTTGGAGGCATGGATTTCAAAGGATTGTCGACAGAGGTGTTATACTTTAAGGATTTGCAGGAAAAGACGGGCATAAAAATGGAAGTGATTCGGCATGGAAAATACAAAAGCGCTGTTGAACCCTATCTTTCAGATACCATGAGTCCTGAGAATCGTGAGCAAATTCAAGAACTGATCACCTCCTTATGGAACGAAATGGTCGGTGAGATTGGTGCTTCACGAGGTATAAGCACAAATAGACTGAATATTGTGGCAGATACATTGGGTGGACGCACTCCTGAGTTTGCCGTTGCTTCGGGTTTGATAGACGGCAATCTTTACTTTGATGAATATGAAAGTTTAATGAAGGAAAGCCTTGGAGTTGACAAGGATGATGACCTTAATTATGTGAGTTTTCAAGATTATATTCCATTGGCTAGTGGAACAAAATATAATGTCGGCAAGAATAAAGTAGCAGTAATTTATGCCCAAGGAGAGATTTATTATGGTGAGGGGTCCAAGGAATTTATTGGACAAGGCCTGATTACAAGAGCACTTCAAAAAGCTACTAAAAGTGAAAGTGTTAAGGCAATCGTTTTGCGGGTTGATTCACCGGGCGGAAGTGCCTTGGTTTCGGATATTATATGGCGAGAAGTGGAGTTGGCCAAAAAAGAAAAGCCTGTGGTCGTTTCCTTTGGAAACGTAGCTGCCTCAGGCGGATATTATATTGGGGTAGGAGGGGATAAAATCTTTGCGGAACCTACCACCATAACCGGTTCTATTGGTGTTTTTGGGACAATTCCGAATGTAAGTGGATTGGCTGGAGATATCGGAATCAATGCAGAACAAGTTGGGACCAATAAGAACTCGGTGGATTATTCATTATTTGAGCCGATGAGCAATTCGTTCAGAGATGTGGTGCAAGAAGGAATTGAAGATACCTACAATACTTTTTTAGAGCGCGTGGCAGCTGGAAGAAATATGAGTGTTGAAGAAGTGGATGTATTGGCCCAAGGTAGAGTATGGAGTGGCGTGGATGCAAAAGAAAATGGTTTGATAGATGAATTGGGGGATTTGGAAGATGCAATCGCCGCTGCGGCAGAAATGGCTGAATTGGAGACCTACGGAATTCGGAAATACCCCAAATACAAATCTGATTTTGAAATTTTCATGGAGAATTTTGGAGGCGCCAAGACCAAATTGGGAGAAGCCTTGATTCAAGAAGAAATTGGAAATGAAGCCTATCAAATATTAAAAGAGTTCAAACAATTGACCAAACAAAAAGGAATCCAGGCCAAAATGCCATTTAGCCTAAATATCAAATAATCGAATGACGCAAAAGGATAAGAGAGTTGCGTTTTCCATTTACCTCTATTTAGGGGCTTTGTTCATCACTTCTTTAGTGGTGTCCAACCTTATTTTTCAGAAATTCTTTTATTGGAACCCCTTTGGGGAAATAACCATTTTTGGGGCACCATTATTTGAGATTTCTGTTGGGATTTTACCTTACCCTATCACATTCTTGATAACAGATTTAATTTCGGAGATTTTTGGTAAAAAGAAGGCGAATCAAGTTGTGGTAGCTGGTATTTTTGCTTCTTTCTTTTCCTTGTTGATCGTGTCCACAGCTTCCGCTGCCTCAGCAACCGATTGGTCTCCGGTCTCCAACGAAATGTTCAATTCGGTTTTTGGAAATACCATAGTGGCCGTTTTTGCCTCTATGATGGCTTATCTGTTGGCTCAATTTGTAGATATTCAACTCTACCACTTCTGGAAAAGACTTACGAAAGGCAAATACCTATGGCTTCGGAATAACTTTTCAACCTTTTCCTCCCAGTTCATAGACACCTTTACTGTGGTCTTGCTATTGTGCAGTTTTGGTGAGATTCCATGGGAACTTTTTTATGGTCTAGTCATTAGCGGATTTGTTTTTAAGATTTTTATTGCCCTCCTCGACACCCCTTTGCTCTATCTTTTCGTATATCTAATACGCAGAAGATTTAACCTAAAATTAGGGGAAGAAATAGCCCTTAATTAGGTACTTCTTACTTATTTTGCCGTTATAAACGCCCAAATTATGAGAACTAAAGCCTTAAAAATCATTGGCATAACCCTACTTGTCTTGATTTCGTTACTAATTGCCTTACCCATGCTACTTGAGGGAAAGATAGCCGATATCATCAAAAATAAAGTCAACAATAACATCAATGCCACCTTGGATTTTGAAAATGCAAGTTTGAGCTTGATTAAAAGTTTTCCCAATGCCCACGTTGAATTGGAACAATTATCCTTGGTAAATAATGCTCCTTTTGAAGGTGATACCTTATTTGCCTCCGACCAGATTGCATTAAAGATGTCAATTAATGAATTGTTCAAAACGGCTGAAGAACCGCTAACCATCAAAAGCCTGAAAGTGGATGGAGCAAAACTTCATATTAAAGTGGACGAATCGGAAAATGCCAATTATGACATTGGCAAAACCTCCGATGAAACCGCAAGTACTGCTGAAAGTGAAGAAGGTGCAAATTTCACCTTGGCGATGGATGCTTATGAAATTACCAATTCTGAAATCACATACGCTGATTTGGTCAGTGGAATGCACTTGACAATCTCGGAGCTAAATCATTCTGGTACGGGTGACCTTTCATTGGAGAAATCTGAGCTTAAAACGATGACGGATGCTTTGGTCTCTTTTGAACTGGATAGCGTTAAATACCTAAACAACAACAAATTGTTTTTGGATGCCTTAATAGGGATTGATTTGGCACAAAACAAATATTCATTTTTGGAAAATAAAGCAATGATCAACCAATTGTCTTTAGTCTTTGATGGATTTGTACAGGTAAATGATGAGAGTCAGGAAGTGGATATTAACTTCAAAACGCCTTCTTCCGACTTCAAGAACTTTTTGGCTGTGATTCCGGAAGTTTATTCCAAGAATATAGAAGATGTACAAACCACTGGTAATTTTGAGGTGGCTGGACAGTTCAAGGGTATTGTTGATGAAGAACACATTCCCACTTTCAACATTCAAATAAATTCGGAAAACGCCTCTTTTAAGTATCCCGATTTGCCAAAATCGGTTCAAAATGTATATATCGACACTGAAATCAACAATCAAACAGGGGTTGCTGAGGACACCTATGTCAACATTAAGAATGCCACTTTTACCATTGACCAGGATAAGTTTAGTTTAAAGTCCAGAATCAATGATTTGATGGGCAATACCAAGGTGAATGCACATTTGGATGGAAAAATGAACCTGGAGAACATTTCCAAAGCGTATCCTATGCCTTCCGACTATAATTTGAAAGGAATCTTGGTAGCTGATGTCACTACTTCTTTTGATATGGCCAGCTTGGAAAACAATCAGTATCAAAATACGAAGACCAATGGCAATTTAGCGGTTTCTAATTTTGAGTATAACTCTGAGGAATTGAAAAACCCAGTGGCTATTAGCTCAGCAGCGGTGGATTTTACTCCGGAGACGGTTTCATTAAATTCTTTTAAAGGTAAAACAGGACAAACCGATTTTGATGCTACAGGAACTCTGTCGAATCTGCTCGGTTTTGTGTTCAATAACGAAAATATTGAAGGGAACTTTTCGCTCGTCTCAAATACTTTTGCCCTAAACGATTTTATGGTAGAGGAGGAAAGTTCTGAAGAAGAGACCAGCGATACTGGTTCAGAAGGAGAGGAACGTATTAAGATTCCATCTTTTTTGGACTGTACCATTGATGCTTCTGCGGGAACCGTGCTCTATGATAACCTCCAACTGAAAAATGTTCAGGGGAAATTGGTCATTAAAGATGAAACCGCAACAGTTCAAAATTTGAAATCCGATTTGTTCGGAGGGACTTTAGGGGTATCTGGTTCGGTTTCTACCAAAGAAGATACATCGACCTTCAACATGGATTTAGGAATGAACAATTTTAATATTGGAGAATCTTTTTCCTCTTTGGAGTTGTTTAAAGTGTTAGCTCCATTGGCGAATGCACTTCAGGGAAAACTCAATTCCGATATCAAGATATCAGGAAATTTAAAAGAAGATTTCACACCCAATTTGGCTTCTATTTCGGGTGATGTTTTGGCAGAACTGTTATCAACCAAGGTAAAAGCGGGAAACGCACCTTTGCTGTCTGCAATGAGTTCCAAACTTAACTTTTTAAACACTGACGATTTAGATTTAAGCGATTTAAAAACCGCATTGAGTTTTGATAATGGTTCTGTAAAGGTAAAACCATTTGCTCTAAAGTATAAGGATATAGCTGTAAATGTGGATGGAAGCCATACGTTTGATAAACAGTTGCAGTACTCAGCAACCTTGGATGTCCCGGCCAAATATTTGGGCAATGATGTGAACAATTTGATTGCTAAAATGGATGATGATAGTTTAAAGGATTTGACCATTCCTGTGGTGGCTAATATTGGAGGAAACTACGCAAATCCCACGGTAAGTACCGATTTGAGCTCTGGGATTTCCAAATTGACAAAACAGTTGGTGGAGATTCAAAAACAGAAATTGTTAAACCAGGGTAAGGACACGGCTAAGGATTTATTATCAGATGTATTTGCCAAGGATGATAAGGATTCTACCCAAACAAGTTCTTCAGGTGTCAAAGAAGCTCTTGGAAGTCTTTTGGGAGGAAAAAAGGACAGTACCCAGACCAAAGATTCCACCAATTCTGAAGATCCGGTAAAAAATACCGCAAAATCCATCTTGGGTGGTCTATTGGGCAAAAAGAAAAAGGATACGGTCAATAACTAATCTAAAGTAACGAGGACTGGAAGATGATCTGAAGGATACAATCCATTCTTTCTCCGGTCGTCAATGGTGCGAAAAGTTTCAACCTTCAAGTTTTTGGTTAGAATGTAGTCTATTCTTCTCGTGAGCTTTTCATTTGGTTTGAAGCCGTTAAATGTTCCAACAGGGCCATAGGCTGAAGCTGCGCTGATTTCATACCCATCTTGTAGTTGTGTTTTCAAGATTTGAATTGGACTTTCTTCGGGATGACTATTTAAATCCCCAATAACGGTAACACGCTCATTGGCAATTCCCATTTTTTTTATAAGCTCAAGGACTAGTTTTGAGGAATTTTCCCTTGCTAGCTTCCCAATATGGTCATAGTGACAATTGAACACATGGGTTATTTTTTTGGTGCCTTTGTCCTTGAATTTGGCATAGGTTACAATTCGTTCCATAGAAGCATCCCATCCTACAGAAATCCTATCCGGCGTTTCAGAAAGCCAATAAGTTTTGGTGTTGACCAATTCCAAATTCTTCTTGTTGAAGAAAATTGCTGCGTATTCACCTTTTTGTTTTCCATCATCTCGTCCTACACCAACAAAACTGAAATTTTCCAGGGTGTTGCCCAAATAGGTCACCTGGTCATGTAAACCTTCTTGAATCCCTAAAATATCAGGGTTATAGTGTTGTATCAAATCTGCAACTTCTTGTTTGCGATTTTCCCACCAATTTTCCTTATCTCCTGGATTGTTATAGCGAATATTGTAGGTCATTATGGATTTTTGGGCATTTAGACCTATGCCTACCAACAGTAAAATGGTAAGAATCAACTCTTTTCTCACGTTTGTTTATTTTGGTTTTTTCAACTTAATATCACTCGAACAATTGGATGGTGTAATCTAAAAGTTCTGTCCCTCCACTTTTACCATGTCCAGGGATTACAATTTCCAAATCTTGAAACTCTTGTTTTATTTTTTCAACTGTGGTCGACCATTCAGAAATGTCTGCATCTTCAAGATTACCCTTGCTGGCGTTCACTGATTTAATAAGACAACCACCAAAAAGAGCCTTTTCTTCTGAAGCATACCCAACCACATTATCTATGGTATGGCCAGCACCAAAATGCTTTACTTGGGTAAATGCATCTCCAACTTTTATTTCAATCATATTATTGAACTCATGTTGAGGTAAAAGTTCCAACCCTTTTTCATTCATTATAGCTATGGTCTTTTGGCTGGCATAAGACATTATGTTACTATTATGAAACTGATTTAACCCACCCCAACAGTCAATATGGAAATGTGTGACCACTACTGCGACAATTTTCTTTTTCTGTTCTTTTTCAATCCATTCAATGAGTTCTTTGGAGGTCACATCATCACTGGGAGTATCAAAAACTACTGCCTCGTCTTGATTGAAATACACCATGCCATTACACTCCACCTTCCCAAAATCGTTGGTTTGTAGGTATGAGATATGTGCAAAAACATTGTTGTTTAGAGGTTTGATTTTTAGGGCGTCTGATTGATACGGTTCCGGTTGCTTATTTTTACAAGAACAACTAATCAACAAGACCCAAAAAGAGAAAAAGAAACGTGCTTTTTTCATTTATAGTGATATACAGAGACGAAATTACTTAATGCCAATACCAACATAGTATCCTTCACTCCCTCGGATGTTGAACACAGTGCTATCTTCAAAAATCAAATATTGACCCTTTACACCTTTAAGGACTCCGGTGTAACTCGGTGTTTTGTCCAGATTAAGACTCTTGACTTTTTCCGGATATTGCAATACGGGAAAATCCATATGCGTCTCGGTGTTCGAATCAATAAAATAATCAGATGCCTCTTCTGGAACACTGGACTTGAGCTTATTTCTCCATTCCACAAGATTAACATCTTCTATACTATTGGTGAGCATTTTACGCCAGCTGGTCTTGTCACTCACATGTGCTTTTAGCGCAACCTCGGTGATGCCTGCGAGATATCTGTTGGGGACTTCAACAATTTCAATGGCTTCATGAGCTCCTTGATCTATCCACCGAGTTGGGACCTGGGATTTTCTGGTTACCCCCACCTTTACGTTACTGCTATTGGCCAGATATACAATATGTGGTTGTAGCTGCGCTTTTTTCTCATATTCCAAATCGCGATCTTCCTTGCCTAAATGGGCTGTGCTCAATTCGGGCTTCATGATCCAATCCCCTGCAGCCGGAGACTCATAAAAACAGGATTTGCAAAAACCTTGTCGATAGATAGGTCTTTCCCTTCCGCAATTCAGACATTGATATTTAATAAAATCGATTTGTATTTCCTTATCCAAAAGCTGGTTCATGTTTAAAAAATCGTTTTCAAAAACGAGATAATATTGGATAGGACTCCCTAGTTCGGTTTGCATTTTGCGCAGAACACCTTCGTAAAGCATGGCGGAATTGATATGTTTTTAGACTGATTTGAAAATGAAGGCAAGATGACCTATTTTAGCTATAAGACCCAACCTCATTATAGGTTAAAGATACCTAAAAATGCCAATACCTTTATTCAATTCCATAGCTTCTTGGTTACTTAAAAAGCGCTATCACCAAATTGAGCTTTTTTTGAAATACCCGTTGGATGTGCAAAGTGAAGTTTTACAGCATTTGGTTGATTTTTCAAAAGATACCATGCTTGGAAAACAGTATGGGTTTAATGACATTGAAAAGTATGAGGATTTTGCAAACAGAGTGCCCATTGTAAACTATGAGGGTATAGCGGATTTGATTGAACGAAGTCGACGTGGAGAACAAAATCTGTTTTGGCCCACGGCGATAAAATGGTTTGCCAAAAGCAGTGGTACGACCAATGCGAAGAGTAAGTTTATTCCCGTAAGCACTGAAGCTCTGGAAGATTGTCATTATAAATCCAGTAAGGATTTACTTTGCTTATATCTTAACAACAATGAGAATTCCCAACTTTTTACTGGAAAGAGTTTGAGGCTTGGGGGTAGCAAAAAGTTGTATGAAGATAATGGGACGTTTTTCGGCGACCTTTCTGCTATTCTAATTGATAATATGCCGCTTTGGGCCGAATATAGTAGTACTCCGGGTAACAAGGTATCGTTAATGAGTGATTGGGAACCCAAGTTAAAAGCCATTATCGATGAGAGTATTCAGGAAAATGTGACCAGCTTGGCAGGTGTTCCTTCATGGATGTTGGTATTACTGAATGATGTATTGGAAAAAACGGGTAAAAACCACTTGTTTGAAATTTGGGAAAACCTTGAAGTATATTTTCATGGAGGAGTGAGTTTTGCACCCTATAGAGATCAGTATAAGAAATTATTGCCCAGGAAAAACTTCAATTACTACGAAACATACAATGCCTCAGAGGGATTTTTTGGGATTCAGGATAGGAATAATTCCCAGGACCTCCTCTTAATGTTGGATTATGGTATTTTTTATGAATTCATACCCATGGATTCCTATGGAAAAGAAGAAAAAGCCATTCCACTTTGGGAAGTTAAAACAGGAGTAAATTATGCCATAGTCATCACCACCAATGCTGGTTTATGGCGTTACAAGATTGGCGATACGGTACGTTTTACTTCAACAAACCCTTATAGAATTCGAATTACAGGGCGTACCAAGCACTTTATTAATGCTTTTGGTGAAGAACTCATTATTGAGAATGCAGAGGAGGCCTTGAACCAGATTTGCCAAAAAACTGATGCTCAGATCATGGATTACACTGCAGCGCCCATTTTTATGAACGGTAGCGAAAAAGGGGGCCATGAATGGATTATTGAGTTTCGAAAACCACCAAAAGATGTTGCCTACTTTACCGAGTTTTTGGACAATGCACTAAAATCGCTGAATTCTGACTACGAGGCCAAACGGTATAATAATATTACACTTCGAATGCCCAAAGTGCATGTTGCACGGCAAAACCTGTTTCATGACTGGTTAAAATCCAAGAACAAACTAGGCGGACAGCACAAGATTCCCAGACTGTCCAATGAAAGAGGTTATATTGATGAATTACTCCAAATGAACGAGATTTCTTAACTTTCAAGAGATCTCAATGGATTTCAGGGCGATTTTTAATCTTTTTCTCATAGTAGGGGCTATTCAGGGCTTTGTCTTCGTATTTGTAACGTTTGCAATGCGAAGGAAAATTGAAAAACCTATATTTTACCTTAATCTTTTTGTCATATTTCTTTCCTTGAACAACCTCCAGTCCTGGTTGATTGATAAAAACATTCTGGAGTATGGCAATATATCAACCTACCTAACAATACCGTGGTACATACTTATCGTACCTGCCTTTTATACATTTCTGCTACATTATCTGGGGATGGAAAGTAAAAAGTCCAACTTGATAAAACAAGGGATTGCCTTTTTCTTGGTAGCATCTTCAATTCGATGGTACTTGATAGTTTCCGTGATTGGAGAAACTACACCGATAGATTTGCTGCATAAGTACAATCTTCTAGAGGACTTCTTAACCTTGGTCTATTCCGTTTACCTCTACACTAAATGTGTTCTGTTACTTAAAAGACATAGGGGGCAGTATGCGGAAATTTTGGTTTATGATAATCTTATTTGGATTGTACACTTTTTAAGATGGGGTGCTTTAGTATTTCTTTTTTGGGGGATTGCAGTCCTACTTAACAGTGTGTTGCACATAGTAAAACCTCCGTATTCATATTATCCTTTAAGATTGACTTCTTCGATATTGATTTATTGGGTGGCTTATAAAGCGTTCTTCAGATATAGGTTGCTAAAAGATAGAGTAGCGTTGAGGGCGATTCTTGCTCCTAATAAGGGGGAGAATGTATTTTCGTCTGAGACAAAAAAAACCCGTGGGAAGTTCACCTTTGATCAGTTTGATTCTTTTATCCTTGAAAACAAACTTTTTCTAGACCCCAATCTAAGTTTGAATACAGTGGCATCAGCATTGCAAATTGGTGTGAGTACTTTATCCAAGGTTATCAATGAAGAACAACTCCATTTTTCGGATTATATAAATACGCTTAGGGTAAACGAATCAAAGAGAATATTAAAAGACCCTGACTTTGAAGCCTACACCATTGTAGCCATAGGTTTGGAATGTGGTTTCAACTCAAAGTCCACTTTTTACCAATCATTCAAAAAGATAACGGGTAAAACACCATCACAGTACCGAGGTTAATCTTCTAAGTAGCATTCGTCCGGATTTTTCCAAATGAGAGATTATAGGACATCTCTTTTCTCATGGTCCAATAGTTTTGAATGTAACCAAAAAACAATTTAATCATGCGAACCATTAGTATTGCTTTTTTGCTTTGTCTATTACTACAAAGTTGTCACTCCTATAAAAATTTAAACAACACTAAAGAACCGCTTGTAGTGGGCAAAAAATATAAACTCAAATTAGATAGGGACGAAGACAAGTATGTTAAAGTGAAAATAACTGGATTAACCGAAACTGGCATTGTTGGTCTTTCAGATGGGAGAGAAATTCAAATAGCCTACAAGGATGTTTGGGAGGTGAAAAAACGAAAGTTCTCAGTAGGGAAAAGTCTTTTAATGGCTGTGGCTACTGTTATTACAGTTGGCACAATTCATCTAATCATTGAAGGGCCTTCTTTGGGAGGTATTGACTTTGGGTATTGATAGTTTGGAACAACAATGACACTTTTAACCAATATTCGAAGAAATTAACGAAAACGTTTTCGTAAATGAATGCCGTTCATCGAACAATCTTTAATTTTGGACAAATAAATCAGGATTTTTAACGTTAATGACTGAAGTTTGGTTCAGATATTTTGAGTTCCCTCATCTTAATAAACCGAATATTAGTAAAGTTATGGCTGAAAAACTTGTTATCATCTCCGATATGTGGGGGGTAAAAAAAGGACTCTGGATTACTTCTTATTTTGGGTACCTACAACAATATTATGATATCGTATTTTATGATTGCCAACAATTGGGCAATATAGATACACCTGTTTCCACGGAAGAAAACATTCACAAAGCTTTTGTTGACGGCGGAATTGATACGGCAGTTGCTCATTTGCTTAAAAAGGAAAATGAAGCGAGTCATTATTTAGCATTCAGTACTGGAGGTACCATTGCATGGAAAGCCGCATTGAAAGGTTTGCCTATGAAATCACTGACGGCAATTTCTCCTACCAGAATACGATTGGAAAATGAAAAGCCAGATGTGCCCACGAATTTAATTTATGGAGGCAAAGACGAATTTCGCCCCGGAAATGAATGGGCAGATGAGATGGGAACTGAACTTCATGTGGTTCCCAATTTTGGGCATCAGTTATACTCCGACGAAAAAATCATTGCTGAAGTTTGTTTGGAACTTTTAGATAAAGTGACCAAAAAAGCAGTGTAGTTTAGGAAACCGCTTTTAATTTTTTAATGGTCTCGTGCGAGAGCTTTTCTTCCGCATAAGCCTTGGTGACTTTAAATTCTTTTTCTTCGCTACTTGGCAAGGCAAACATTGCATCCGTGAAAACGGCTTCGCATAGCGAACGCAAGCCTCTGGCACCTAGTTTATATTCCACCGCTTTTTCTACAATATAGTTTAAAGCCTGTTCGGTAATGCTAAACGTAATGCCATCCATCAGAAACAATTTCTCATATTGTTTGATAATGGCATTTTTTGGCTCGGTCAGAATAGCTCTTAATGTTTTTGAATCCAAAGGATTCATATGTGTAAGCACTGGGAGTCTACCAATAATTTCAGGAATTAGTCCAAATTCCTTTAAATCTTTTGGAATTATATATTGAAGGATATTTTCGTTATCCAAACGATCTTCCGCTTTTGAAGCACTGTAACCCACCGCTTGCATGTTTAGGCGTTTGGTGATAATACGTTCAATACCATCGAAGGCTCCTCCCGCAACAAAAAGAATGTTTTCTGTATTGACCTCAATGAACTTCTGATCAGGATGTTTTCTTCCACCTTTAGGCGGAACATTGACTACTGTTCCTTCCAATAATTTTAGCAGCCCTTGCTGAACACCCTCGCCAGAAACATCACGAGTAATGGAAGGATTATCACTTTTACGGGCAATTTTATCTATCTCATCGATAAAAACGATGCCTCTTTCCGCCTTTTCCAGGTTATAATCTGCGGCTTGCAGTAATCTGGTTAGTATACTTTCTACATCTTCACCTACGTAACCCGCCTCTGTTAATACAGTAGCATCAACAATGGCTAATGGAACGTTGAGCATACGTGCTATAGTTTTGGCAATCAGGGTTTTTCCAGTTCCTGTTTGCCCTACCATAACGATGTTACTCTTTTGGATCTCTACGTCATCTTCTGAGCTTTTGGGCTGAAGAAGTCTTTTGTAATGGTTATATACGGCAACGGACATCACCTTTTTGGTGCGCTCTTGTCCAATAACAAAAGTGTCCAGAAAGTCTCTGATCTCGATTGGTTTTTTCAAGACCAATTCTGAAGACAGATCTTGGTTTTTAGATTGTTTAGATTCCTCCGCTACAATACTATGGGCCTGTTCAATACATCTGTCGCAAATATGTGCGTCAAGACCAGCTATAAGAAGATTGGTCTCAGGTTTTTTTCTACCACAAAAAGAACATTCCAAGTTTTCCTTTGCCATATAAACATTTAAAGTTCAACCACTAATAACGTAAAAAATATAGATTTTGTTTGTTGTCGATGGTCTTTTTTTGACTTCTTAGTACGGTTTTAGGACTTATCCCTTACCAATATTTCGTCGATCATACCATATTTTTTGGCTTCAGGAGCCCTCATCCAGTAATCACGATCACTGTCTTCATAGACCTTATCGAATGATTGTCCTGAGTGATTAGCTATGATATGATATAATTCGTCTTTTATTTTAAGAACTTCCTTGGCAGCGATTTCAATATCACTAGCCTGTCCTTGTGCACCTGATAAAGGCTGATGGATCATAACCCTTGAATGGGATAGCCCACTTCGTTTCCCTTTTTCACCAGCACATAACAATACTGCGGCCATGGAGGCAGCTATACCTGTGCAAATGGTGGCAACATCAGGTTTGATAAACTGCATGGTATCATAGATTCCAAGACCGGCATAAACACTCCCACCTGGTGAATTGATATAAATTTGAATATCCTTGACGGCGTCTGCACTTTCCAAAAAGAGCAACTGTGCTTGAACTATATTGGCCACTTGATCATTGATTCCAGTGCCCAAAAAGATGATTCTGTCCATCATTAACCTTGAAAAAACATCCATGGCAATGGCATTCAATTGTCTTTCCTCGATAATATTAGGGGTCATGCCCACGGGATGCATACTACTTACGATTTGGTCATAGTACATGCTGTTTATTCCGTGATGTTTGGTAGCGTATTTTTTGAATTCTGTTCCGTAATCCATAGGATTTTCTTCGATTTTGCTTAAAAAAAAGGTGCCGAAAACTGAGCTTTCGGCACCGTAAAGATACTTAATTTTCTTTTTAGCTCAATCTAGCTATAGGCTTCTTTAACAAAGTCATCATACGTAACCTCTTTTACTTTGAGGTTTGCATGTTCTTTGTAGAAAGTCAATAGTTTTTGACTCATCAACTGTTCAGAAAGCCTTTTGACTTCATCTTGGTTCCCCATAATGCGATTGGCAATATTCTCCAACTCTTCTTCTTGGGGGTCTAAATGACCGTATTGCGCCATCTGTGATTTGATAAAACCTTTGGAAAATTCTTTCAATTCGTCGAATTGAACTTGAAGGTCATTTTCCTTAATGATTTTACCTTCTATAAGTTGATATCGAAGTCCTTTTTCAGATTTTTCAAACTCTTCTTTGGCCTGATCATCTGATAATGGATTTTCACCACTTACCTGAATCCATTTTTGTAAAAACTCCGATGGAAGATCAAACTTGGTATCATCGATAAGTTTTTCGGTGATATCGTTCAGCAGTTTTTGATCGGACTGTTGTTCAAATTGCTTTTCCGAATCTTCCTTAATTTTTTCGCGAAGTTCCTTTTCCGATTTTACATTGTCCTTTCCAAATAACTTATCGAACAATTCTTGGTCAAGGTCAGCGGGTTGGCGCTCATTGATTTCTTCAATAGTGAAGGCAACCTCGATATTTAATTTTTCAGATTTTTCCTTGTTGATACCTAGTGCACTGGTCAACAGATAGTCTTCCTTGAAAAGTCCCTTTGTTTTTAGTTGAACGGTATCTCCAACTTTTTTCCCTACAAGAGCTTCCAATGCTTTTTTCGCTTTGACCTTATCTAACTCTATTGTGGTTTTATTTTCAATCTCTTCAGCTTCATTTACAAAGACTCCGGTAATTTCATCCGATTTTCCAGCTTCTGTTTTTGAAACTAATTTTCCATATTGTTTCCGGATGCGATCCATTTGTTCTTGGATCATCTTTTTATCTGCAACAATTTTGTATTGGGTGACTGCTTTTTTGGTTTTTACTTTTACCTCAAAATTTGGCGCAAGACCCAATTCAAATTCGAAATCAAGATTATCATTGTCCCAATCAAAATCTTCTTGTTGTTTTGGTAATGGATTGCCCAAAACATCCAATTTTTCTTCAGTAAGATATTTATTGAGGTTATCCTGCAACAATTTGTTCACCTCGTCTACCAATACGGCCTTACCATATTGCTTTTTAATAAGTCCCATGGGTACTTGCCCCTTGCGAAAACCAGGAATATTTGCTTGTTTTCTGTAGTCCTTAAGGATTTTTTCTACTTTGTCTTGATAGTCATCCTTGCTTATGGCAACTTTTACAACTGCATTCAGCTCGTCAATCTGCTCTTTTGTGATATTCATCTCCTACCTAATTTGCTATTCAAAAATGGGTGGCAAAAGTAATGCATTTTCTGATTGACAGCAAGTTTTTAAAACATTGAGGCCCAAACTAAATCATTTCTTTTTATCCTCTTTAAGTATGGAGTGTAAAATAGACTGTAAAAACGATAGCAGAAGACTAAAAAGAATGGCCCACCATATGCTTGATACTTCAAACCCAGAGATAAAATGAGCAGCAATAAGAATAATGATGGCATTTATAATTAAAAGAAACAAACCCAGAGTGACAATGGTTATGGGGAGTGTAAGGACTATTAAGAGAGGTTTGACCAAAAAATTCAGTATACCCAAAACCAAAGCTACAATTATTGCGGTGGTTGGCGAATCTACACCTACTCCTGGTAAGATATAAGATAGGATTACCACTGCTAATGCATTTAGGAGAAGTCTTAAAATAAATTTCATAAGCTCAATATTTTTGAAAAAGAAAGGCACCACAAAACGGTGCCTTTAATATAGTGAATTTGAGTAGTGTTTTCTAATCGATATAAAGTCCCGTGAAATCCAAAGGATTTACTCCGGGGAGGTTGGAGCCAAATTTTGTGTTGATGGCCTCAATAAATGCATTGGCCAATATAGCATATCCTCTTGGAGCTGGATGAACGCCATCCAAAGAGAAGCCTCCTCCGGTTGCAAAAGTTGATGTTACTGTACTTCCATCTGCTAAAGCTATTCCATTTGCATTCAAATCGGAAAGTAAAGTGCTAGCATCAACAAGGGCCAAATCATATTGGGTTGCCAATCCTGCTATGGTAGCATTATATGCTGTGCGAGCATCTTCAATTGCGGTTTGTTCTTCAGGGGTCAGAACCCATTGATCTTCTAGTGGGAAAGTAACCCCGTTTACGGATAATTGTCCGGCTGTCGCTGGATCAACACCAAGGCCTTGTAACATGGCAAAAGCATCTTCATTTAAGGTTGCAATTTCAGAGCTGCTCGTAAGGACCAATAAATCATTCTCATTAGCCTGACGCGCCTGACCGTATAATAAACCTGTTACACCTGCAGTTCCGACATCTACACCATTCATAACAAGAGCTGTAGTGATTGCTCCTGACAAATCTGCCAAGTCTTCATCTTTGATAATCACAGCACTTGCTGCTGAATCTGAGAAAGTAAATTGTCTTTCAGGAACCCCTAAAGCTTGGAATACTAGATTCAATCCGGCAAACTGCGCGTTTAAAACGGGAATCTGAGGTCCGAATGCGGGATTCGTAGGATCCAATGGAGCGAAAGGTACTGTAGTAAAGAATGGAATATCCGTAACATTTGGAATGTTTGCGATAACTCCATCTGCTCCTCCGGCAGTCATAGCCATTAGAATGCCATTTAAAGAACCGGCAAAAACATTTGGGTCTGTGATGTCATTTCTATTGTACGTAGCAGGATTCAGATTTCCTGTTTGATCAACTCCTGAACCACCATTGGTGGCATATAAAAGTATGTCGTTTGCACCTACCCAAGCAGAGAAAAACGTAGCTCCTTGAGCGGCTGCATCTCCAATTACCGTTGCATCTTCTGCTGAAGAAAAACGAGCAAAATATGGGTTGGCCAGTCCTAATGCAACTCCAGCAACACTTCCATAGCCAGGAGCCAATAATTCATAGCTTTTGGCACCGGGAATTCCAAAATTGTTGAAAGAGCCTGTTAACTTTGTAGAAACCTCAGTAGTTCCAGCCCCAGTAACAGGAGTTGGCGCAGGACCATCCGCGGTAAATGCGAGAATCAGTCTGTTTCCGCTGATAGGATTTCCTTGAAGGGTCAATCCGCCTAGATTGTCCGCCATAAAGGGAACATTAAACTCTCCTCCGCCTACCAAATCAAAATTTGAAGCCAGCATAACGGGAAGAGAAGCTAATTGTCCATCACGGAACAATGCATTATCAGAAAAACCTGCTGTCAGTGAGTTTCCGACAGAAATATAATTCGAGAAATTTGCCGAACCGGCAGTGTAAACAATAGGATCGGGATCCGGTTGTGTTACTATCGGAGATTCATCATCTTCACATGCAATCAGGAATATCCCTAAAAAGGGGAGCAGGGCATATAACTTTTTCATATTCAAATCTGTTTTGTGTTAGCTTAAGTTAGTTTTATGTTCAAACCAATGCTACCAAAACTAGGTGAAATTTGTTATACAGACAATAAAATGGGTAAAAAAATTATGCATGCATAATAAAAAGCTAGTAATTTTAGGAATTTAGAAAGTGTAGTGATTTTTCGAAAAACTGTTTTGGGTTTTCGGCATGCAACCAATGACCTGCATTGGATACAGTGTCTATTTCGGCATTTGGAAAGTGTTTTTTTATCTCAAGAAGGTCATTCTGAAGAATATATTCTGAACGATCTCCGCGCAAAAACAGTGCAGGACCTTCGAATTTGGATGTGGAACTTATGTTTTCACCGATTTCATCCATTTTATCCTTAAGAACTTCAAAATTGAAGCGAAATCCCAATTTCCCCGCTTCTATCCAATGTAAATTCTTTAATAGGAATTGGCGTATGCCAAACTCTGGTAAATATTGGGAAAGTACTTCGTCAGCTTCTTTCCTACTTCCGATTGTTGCCAAGTCGAGTTTGGCCAATGCATCTATTATGGGTTGATGATGCGGAGGGTAGTATTTAGGGGCAATATCTGCCACAAGCAGTTTGTGTATTCTTTCGGGAACTGAAACTGCCAATTGCATTGCAGTCTTGCCTCCCATGGAATGTCCAATAATATTTGCTGCTCCTATGTGGTGAAAGTCCATATAGTTAAGGATGTCTTCGCTCATAAATTCATAGTCAAAATCTTCCGAATGAAAACTTTTCCCATGATTGCGTTGATCGACCAGATGCACCTGAAACCCATGTTGTATATATTGGTTGGCAAGCGTTTTCCAATTATCTGACATGCCCAAAAAACCATGTAGGATTATTATGGGTTTTCCTTCGCCTATAATTTTTGAATGTAATAACTCCATTATTTCAATCGGTGTAAATACATATTGACTACATTTTCCAAACCTAAATAGAGTGATTCGCAAATGAGCGCGTGTCCTATGGATACTTCTAGGAGGTTTGGGATATTTTTTTTGAAAAATTGAATATTTTCTAGGTTAAGATCATGTCCCGCATTGATGCCTAGCCCTACTTCGCTTGCCATTTCGGCAGCTTTAACAAAGGGTTGGATTCCTTCTGTCTTCTTGCCATGAGCAAAATCATGGGCGAAGCTCTCTGTGTACAATTCAATCCGGTCAGTTCCCGTTTCTGCTGCTCCTCTTACCATTTCAACGCTTGGGTCTACAAAAATTGAAGTCCTGATGTCATTGTTCTTAAAAGTCTTAATTACATCGATTAGGAAATCCCGATGTTTAATGGTGTCCCAACCGGCATTGGACGTTATGGCATCCTCAGCATCTGGTACTAAAGTGACCTGTGTGGGTTTGACCTCCAACACCAAATCAATGAACTTCGGAATGGGGTTGCCCTCTATATTATATTCTGTTGTAACTACCTTTTTAAGCTCATAGGCGTCACTATATCGTATGTGCCGTTCATCTGGTCTTGGATGAATGGTTATGCCCTGTGCTCCATAGGATTCAATGTCTGCGGCAGACTTTAAAAGGTTGGGCGTGTTGCCTCCTCGTGAATTTCTTAGGGTTGCGAGTTTATTAATATTGACACTAAGTTTTGTCATGTATTCCAATTTTGAACGTCAAAAATAAGAATTAGGCACGCCTTTTGCGATTTAAAATTAGTATTTTGCACCTGAAAAATTTGTTATGCAAATTCAAAGTCAAATCATATCCACTGTCCCCATTTTTGAGGTCTCTGAGACTTTGAAAGAGATTATTCAGTTTTTTGAGGAAACAACTTTTTCCCATGTAGCTGTGACAGAGAACGGGGCTTTTATAGGATTACTTTCTGAGAACGATTTGGCCTGCTTTGAGCCGGATAAAAAGATTGAGGATTTCCGATTTGAACTTGAAACTTTTTTTGTGACCAAAGAAACCTCATGGTTAGATGTTTTGGAAATGTTTTCTAGAAATGAGGCCAATATTCTACCTGTTCTTGATAAAAATGAAATCATTGTTGGATATTATGATTTGGAAGATGTGGTGTCAGTCTTTATCAATACGCCTTTTTTTAGGGAGCCAGGGGGTATTCTGGTAGTTTCCATTGGGGTAAAGGATTATTCATTTAGTGAAATAGCACAAATTGTCGAAGGGAACAATGCACGCTTATTAGGCGCTTTTATTACCGATTCACAGAATGATATTGTTGAAATAACATTAAAAGTCGGTTCGGAAAATCTTAATGACGTGGCCCAGACCTTTAGAAGATACAACTATACCATTGTTTTCGGCAATAGCGACGACCAGTTTTTGGAAGATTTAAAACAACGGTCAGACTACTTGGAAAAATACCTTAACGTGTAACATGAAAGTAGCCATCTTCGGCCAGAGTTTTCAAGAAGAAGACAAAGCCTACATTATAGCGTTATTGGAAGAACTAAAGAAGGTCAATGCCTCTGTTTTTATGGAAACGGGATTTGATGACTTGGTGTCCAAGTATATTCCAAAATTTGATTATGGAGCCTTTTCGCAGGATGCTGGCCTAGATTCATCCTTCGACATATTTGTAAGTTTTGGAGGAGACGGAACCATGCTTAGGGCTGTAACCTATGTAAAGGATTTGGGAATTCCTATTGTGGGAGTAAACACGGGTCGATTGGGTTTTTTATCCACTTTCAAAAAAGAAGATGTGCGCAAGGTGGTAACGGAATTTACTGCGGGCAATTATAAAATAGAAGAACGTAGCCTTGTTGAGGTAGAAGTTAATTCCGATCTCGATGAGATAGGTGAACTCAACTTTGCTCTAAATGAAGTTACAGTAAGCCGAAAGGATACCACTTCGATGATCAATGTGGAAACCTACCTGAATGGGGAATATTTAACTTCTTACTGGGCAGATGGCTTGATCGTATCAACACCGACAGGATCGACTGGTTATTCCTTGAGTTGTGGGGGACCGGTAATAGAACCAACAGCAAAATCTTTGGTTTTGACCCCTATTGCACCCCATAATCTTAATGCTCGTCCTTTGGTAATATCAGATGACACCCAAATAAGATTAAAGGTTTCTGGACGTGAAGAAACCCATTTGGTATCCTTGGATTCTAGGATAGCAGATATTCCGAATGGTAAGGAAATCAAGGTGAAAAAATCAAATTTCACCATCAAAATGATTGAATATACTTCAGAAAGCTTCTTGAAAACACTTCGGAATAAATTGCTTTGGGGTGAAGATAGACGGAATTGAGTCTAACAAAAACAATAAAAGAAGCTAAAAACTGTTTATCAAAAGAGAACATTCTAACAGTATACCATATAGACTTTCCTTTACCTCTAATATGTTTAATTTTTTGATTGTATGCGGATAGTTTTGGCTATTGTACTCTGCTGCGTGTTTAATGTCAACGCCCAGACTTATGAGATTGGTCTTTTTGCGGGAGGAACCAACATGATTGGTGATGTGGGGCGAACAAACTATATTTTGCCATCCGGCCCCGCCTTTGGAGGACTTTTTAAATGGAATAAAAGCAAGAGGTATGCGTGGAGAGCAAGTGTGCTTTATGGAACATTTACCGCAGATGACTCCAAATCCAGCAAATCTTCACGACGCCAACGACAGTATAGTATAGATAATTCCGTCTTGGAATTCTCCGCGGGATTGGAATTTAACTTTGTAGAGTACAATCTTCATAAGCTTGGACCAGCTTTTACTCCCTATCTTTATACGGGTTTCACCTACTTTAGATACGATTTTAATTATTTTGATGCCCTTCAAGTGCAGGATATTAACCAAAAAGACGGTAGTTTTGCAATTCCAATGACGGTAGGGGCGAAGTATCGTTTGAATCAATTTTTGATTCTAGGTGCAGAAATTGGGGCCAGGTACACATTTACGGACAATTTGGACGGAAGTAACCCGGAAGGATCCAATTTTGAGCAATTTAGATTCGGAAATATATTGAGCGATGACTGGTACGTCTTTTCAGGTATAACATTAACGTATACCTTTGGGCGCAAACCTTGCCAGGATTGTTTTCAATAAAATGCACACACTAGAGGACGTAGACAAAGACAAACTTCCAAAACATATTGCCGTTATAATGGACGGCAATGGTAGGTGGGCCAAACAACGCGGCAAACTTAGGATTTTTGGACATGAGAATGGGGTAGAAGCGGTCAGGAAGACCGTTGAAAATTGCGCAAAACTCCAAATAGAATTTCTTACGCTTTATGCCTTTTCAACTGAAAATTGGAATAGACCAAAACTCGAGGTCGAAACTTTGATGCGACTTTTGGTGACTTCACTTCGAAAAGAATGGAAAAGGCTTCATAAGAATAATATCAGACTTAGGACTATTGGAAATCTTGATTCCTTGCCCAAGAAAGCACAAAAAGAGCTGGCGGAAGTAATTTCCAAAACCAAGGATAACACTGGAATGACACTTACGATAGCGCTAAGCTATGGCTCTCGTGAGGAATTAAAATCAGTAGTTAAGGAAATCAGTATCAAAGTTAAAAATAGCATAATTTCACCTGAAAATATTGACGAAACCGTTATAAATACTCATCTTTACACGCATTTCATGCCAGATGTGGACTTGCTTATCCGAACCAGTGGTGAACAAAGGATAAGCAATTTTTTACTTTGGCAGATAGCATACGCCGAATTACATTTTATTGACGTATTTTGGCCCGATTTTAGTGAACATCATTTGGTAGAGGCAATATTAAGTTACCAAAATAGAGAACGACGATTTGGAAAAACAAGCGAACAACTTAACTAAGGTTATAAAAAATACCACCCAACTATACTTAAAACTACTCCTTCTTTTACTTTACACGGGCCAAAGCTTTGCACAGGACACCTCTTTTGAGAATGGTAAGGATTATATTTTAGGTGGACTAACTGTAACGGGTCTTCAAAGCTATAACGAACAAACCGTAAAAACCTATACGGGACTTCGTGTTGGGCAACCGATTACCATTCCGGGTGAAGAAATAAGTGCTGTAATTAAGAAATTATGGAGTTTAGAATTATTCAGTAATGTTGAGTTCTACTATACCAAAATCGAAGGCGATCAAATATTCCTTGAACTTAGTATTCTTGAAAGGCCAACACTTAGCAATGTTACTGTTTATGGCGTAAAAAAGCGGAAGGTAGAAGACATTTTGAACGATACCGACCTTAAAAAGGGTAAGAAAATAACGGAAAGTTTAATTGCCAATACCAAAAACTATCTCCAGAACAAATATAAAAAACAGGGTTTTCTTAATGCTAGGGTAACCATTGCAACGGCGAATGACACCGTGGGCGCTAACTCCCAAAGTATGGTGATCAATGTAAAAAAGGGAGATAAAGTAAAAATCAGGAATATTGTTTTTGGAGGCAATGAGCAACTGCCTGACAAAAGACTATTAAAATCTTTGAAAAAGACCAAAAAACGAAAATTCTATCGTTTTTGGAAAAAGTCAAAATATATTGAAGAAGACTACAAGGAAGATTTATCCAGCCTTATAGATACCTATGCCGAAAGAGGTTATAGAGATGCAAGAGTGTTGTCGGACACCTTTATCAAGGTAGATGAAAACAGCATCGATTTAAAGATTGATGTTGAAGAAGGAAATAAATACTATTTCGGAGACGTGAATTTCGTTGGAAACACGGTGTATTCTGACAGAATATTGAGCCAAGTTTTAGGTATTCGAAAAGGGCAAACCTATAATGGAGTACTACTCAAAAAACGAATCGCAGATGATTCAAAGCCTGATGGAGAAGATCTTACCAATCTATATCAGAACAATGGCTACCTATTCTCAAGTATCAACCCAGTTGAAGTTTCGGCAATTAATGATACCATCAACTTTGAAATCCGGATTATAGAAGGTAAAGAAACCTTTTTGGATCACGTAACTGTTACTGGGAATGACAAGACCAATGACCACGTAATCTTTAGGGAGTTGCGCACAAAACCTGGTCAAAAATACAGCAAGGATAACATTGTAAGGAGTATCCGTGAATTGGGACAACTTGGATTTTTTGATGCGGAACAAATTGCTCCAGACATTCAAAACCCGGACCCAAATGCAGGTACTGTTGATATAAATTATAGTCTAGTAGAATCAGGTTCCAGCCAAATTGAACTTCAAGGTGGTTTTGGTGGAGGTGGATTCATCGGAACCCTGGGGCTTTCGTTCAGCAACTTCTCATTAAAAAATATTTTCAACGGTGAAGCTTACAAACCTGTCCCTATGGGTGATGGACAGACCTTTTCACTTCGATTACAGGCCAGTAGAACGTTTAGGGTCTACAGTCTGAATTTTTCGGAACCATGGCTAGGTGGCAAAAAACCAGTTCGATTTAATCTATCCCTATCGAGAACCCAACAATTTGCTACTAGTTTTAATAACAGCGGCAGGTTTGATGTAGATAAGAGTAGAGGTTTTGCGATTACAGGAATTTCGGCAGGGTTGGCAAAAAGGGTTCAGTGGCCAGATGATTTCTTCACCATCTCCCATTCCTTAGCTTATCAATTATACGATTTTAACAATTTCAACAACGGACTTTTCAACTTTGGTAATGGTAGTTCCAATTCGTTGAGCTATACTTTGGGGATTTCAAGAAGTTCTCAAGGACCAAGTAGAATATTTCCACTTCGAGGTTCAAACTTTGAGTTAACGGCTAAGTTTACACCTCCATATTCACTTTTTGGAAATAAGGACTTTAAGGACATCCGAACCCAAATCGATGAAAAAACAGCCAGACTGATTGAAATTGGTGGGCCTAATATTGGAACAGTAGAAGAACAAGCCGAATTTGTGCAACTAAGCGGTGAGGTTGAAAATTTAGAGGAAGAACGTTTTAAACTGTTGGAATTCTACAAGATCAAGTTCAAAGGAGATTGGTACACGAACCTGGTGGATAAATTGGTGCTACGAACCAATGCCGAATTTGGTTTTCTTGGCAGTTATAACAATGATATAGGGGACGTACCGTTTGAACGCTTTTTTGTAGGTGGGGACGGTCTTGGAAACTTTACCTTGGACGGCAGGGATGTAATTCAACTTAGAGGTTATGAGAATAGCTCATTGACTCCGTTCAGTAGAAATGCGATTACCGGTCAAGATGAAAGGGATGGTGGTACTATCTACAATAAATTCTCTTTGGAGTTAAGGTACCCGCTTACCTTGAAACCCTCAGCTTCCATCTATGCACTCTCTTTTTTAGAGGCAGGGAATGCCTTTAACAATTTTAATGAGTTTAATCCGTTTCAATTAAAAAGATCTGCCGGAGTGGGGCTACGTATTTTTATGCCGGCATTTGGTCTCTTGGGTATTGATTTTGGGTATGGATTTGATACAGATGCCAATCCATCTTCTGTTGGACCAAGCGGCTGGCAAACACACTTCATTATCGGTCAGCAATTTTAACTATAAGAAAATACAAGCTTTGTAATTTAATAAGTAGCTCATTTTGAATTAATTAGTTATTTTGGCACGATATTTTCTTTGTAAAAGCGGAATCAAAAATGAATAGTAAAGTTCTTTTGTCATTGATTGTTTTACTGCTATCCCTAAATAGCTTTGCCCAAAGAGGTGTACGAATTGGTTATGTAGATATGGAGTACATCCTTGAAAATGTTGAGGAGTATAGAGAAGCAACGGAACAACTAGATGCCAAGGCCATCAAATGGAAACAGGAAATTGAGCTTAAACAAAGTGTTGTTGAGCAAATGAAGAAGGACCTGATGGCGGAAAAAGTGTTGTTGACGGATGAACTCATTGCGGAACGCGAAGAGGAAATCCAGATTTTGGAAGCAGAAATGCTCGACTATCAGCAAGATCGCTTTGGACCGCAGGGAGATTTGGTCTTACAGAAACAACTTTTGATTCAGCCTATACAAGATCAAGTATTCAATGAGGTCCAAAAAATAGGCGGAAATAAAAGATACGATTTTATTTTTGATAAATCGGCAGATGTTGTAATGTTGTACTCCGAAAAAAGACACGATATCAGTGACTTGATTTTAAGGGAGATAGCACGGACTCGCAAGGTGAGCAAATCCAACAAAAAAGCTAATGAAAAAAGCAGATTGGATAAGTTTAAGGAAGAGCAGGCCGAAGATGATAAAGAAGTGAGTGAAGCCTTAAAGGAGCGTCAAGCGAAAGCCGATGCTGCTAGAGATGCCAAAACAAAATCAGCAGATGAGCGCAGAGCAGAGCAATTAAAATTGAGGGAGGAACGCAAGAAGGCGTACGAGGCTAGAAGACAAAAATTATTGGAAGAGCGTGAAGCCAAACGAAAAGCGAAACTGGAAGAACGGGAAAAAGCGCAAGAACAAGAAAAAGATTCAATACAACAGTAAATATTGAAACACTAAAATTAACATTCAAAATAGTAACTTAGAATCATGAAAAATGTAAAGAAAATTGCTGTAGCCATAGTTTTATTTGTTGCCGCTACGGGTTTTGTAAATGCGCAGAGCAAGGTTGCCCACATCAATGTGCAGCAGTTATTGTCTGAAATGCCGGAGATGAAATCAGCACAAGCAGAGCTTAAGAAATTACAAGAGACATATAGAGCCGACTTGGAGAGTTCAATGACCGAGTTAAGAAATAAAGTAACACAATACCAAAACGAGTCTAGTGCTAAATCTCGAGAAGAGAATGAAAAAAGAGCTCTAGAACTTCAAGGCTTTGAGAAAAATATTCAGGAAGCAGAGCAAGTTGCTGTTCAGGAGATGCAAAAGAAGCAACAAGAGTTATTCGCTCCTATTTCCGATAAAGCAAAAGCCGCTATTGAAAAAGTAGCCGCAGCGCAAGGTTTCGATTACGTTATCGATGCTAGCCCAGGGCTTAGCCTAATTGTATCAAAAGGAAAAGATTTACTTCCTGCTGTAAAACAAGAATTGGGCTTCTAAAACATATTTAAAAATATTTTTAAACCGCTTCTTTCAACAGAAAAAAGCGGTTTTTTTATTCCATTGATTCAATAGTATCTATTTTTGAATATGCAGCAGCCTATAGGCGTTTTTGATTCAGGAGTAGGTGGCACATCCATTTGGAAAGAGATCCAAAAAATGCTCCCTAACGAATCCGTAATATATCTGGCAGACGGTAAAAATGCCCCATATGGAACAAAATCTAAAGAAGAAATACTTAGGTTAAGCATTAAGAATACCGAACTTCTACTTGAAAAAGGCTGTAAATTGATTGTGGTCGCGTGCAACACAGCAACAACAAACGCCATTGATTATTTAAGAACCACCTATGAAGTTCCATTTGTAGGTATAGAACCAGCGATTAAACCTGCTGCGCTGAAGACAAAAACAAAGAAGGTTGGAATTTTGGCCACTAAGGGGACATTGTCCAGCAGTCTTTTCCATAATACTTCCAAATTGCATGCATCCGGTATTGAAGTCGTTGAACGGGAGGGTACAGGCTTGGTCGATTTGATTGAGAGAGGACAAGTAAATGCTAAAGAAACCTACCTTTTGCTACAGAAGTATATTGCTCCAATGTTGGAGGCCGGGATTGATTGCCTAGTATTGGGCTGTACACATTATCCTTATTTGATTCCCCAAATTCAAAAAATGGTCCCTACAGACCTAAATATTATAGACTCAGGAGAGGCAGTTGCCCGACAGACCAGAGCGGTATTGGAGCAACAAAATCTATTGGCCATATCACGAAAAAACCTTTCAGAACATCAATTTTACACCAATAGGGAGCTCGAAGTATTGAAGAGTTTTGTGATGGGACCTAACATCCAAGTAAGTTATCTGGATTTTTAAAGTTTATTTCCGGGTATAGGTCAGATAGGTGAAATCAAACGCATGCTTTTCATCTTTAGCATGATATTCTTCCTTGACCAATTTCCAAATTGAATCATCTATTTCTGGAAAAAAAGTATCTGCTTCAAAAGTATGATGTATTCGGGTGAGTTCAATATCAGTAGCAAAATCCAGGGATTGTCTGTAAATTTCTCCTCCACCAATGATAAAAGCACGCTCCTCGGGTCCTATAAGTTCAATAGCATCTTCCAAATTATGTACCACCGTACACGGAAATTTTGGTGAATATTTTTGATCTCGGGTTATTGCAATATGCTCCCGGTATGGTAATGCCTTTGGGAAGCTCTCCAGGGTTTTTCTACCCATAATAATCTTATGCCCCGATGTAAGTGTCTTAAAGCGTTTAAAATCGTCCGGTAAATGCCATGGAAGGTCATTGTTGATGCCCAACGCATTATTTTCGGCTGCTGCTGCAATGATGATCAATTGTTTCACTGATCTTTTTTTTATTGACGCCGGAAATAGGGAAGTCCGTTTCAATTTCCTTTTGTATTTCTGAAATACGCCGCTTTTGTTTTTGGACCAATTTTTCCCTTTGAAGGCGTTCCCAATCCTTTCCCATGAATCTATGGGTAACAAAAACATTAAAAGTGTGCAGTATCAACAGGAAAGCCCATAAGAGAATAGCCCACATCGACCAGTCGTACCCTTCACCATATTTCAAGATTTTATTGGCGAGAACCAGCAGAACACTTCCAATTAAAAACATGACAAAATGGGAGAACAACTTTTTTTTCTGTCGAACCCGTTTTTGCGCATTCTCCAGCAACTCATGCTGTTCAATATCAACGGTACTTTCTGGCTTCTTTTTGGATAACATTGAATGGCTATCTTTATCGACAAATATAACTTAATTAGACTCAAAACTATTGCAATGCAGAATCTCCGAAAAAAATTTCCTGTGTTAAAGCAGTGCACTTATGCAAACACACCAGCTACCGGATTGTTGTATGAAGATTTGTTGGAATGGCGTCAAGAGCATGATTTGGATTATTTGATTGGTGGCAGCGAAGCGAAAAGAAAGAACTTTGAGAATATGTATACCATTAGGGATACCGTGGCGCGATTTTTTAGCTGTAGTTCTGAAAATGTTTCCCTAGTGCCCAATTTTACATTAGGATTGAATATGCTGCTGGAAGGGTTGTCAAATAGCAGTCGCATTCTACTTCTGGAAAATGACTATCCATCCCTAAACTGGCCCTTTGAAACCCGAGATTTCAATCGTAGTTATATCGAAATAAGTGAAAATTTTGAAGAGCAAATCCATTCTGAAGTAGCATCGGGCAAGGTCGATGTTTTGGCCTTTAGCGTAGTACAATGGATTAATGGAGTTAAAATAGACCTTGACTTTATCAAAAAACTGAAGAACGATTTTCCAGACCTATTGATTATAGCCGATGGAACCCAGTTCTGTGGAACCGAAGATTTTAATTTTACCGAGTCTGGAATTGATGTATTAGGTGCCAGTGGATACAAATGGTTACTATCGGGATACGGAAATGGCTTTGTTTTGGTTTCTGAAGGAGCCAAAGAACGTTTTGATCCCAAGTTTATTGGAAATGGCTCAGTGGACCGAGACATAGATTTAAGGAACTCAATTCCGTTTTGCAAACATTTGGAACCTGGCCATTTGGATTCCTTCAATTTTGGAAGTTTACAGTTTTCGTTGAATTTTCTGGATTCTATAGGAATGGATCATATTGGGACCCAATTGCAGAAACTATCGAATCGGGCAAAAGAGGGGTTTTCTTCGCTTGGGTTATTGGAGGATATGGTTGTTAATAGACCACAACATAGCACCATATTTAATATTAAGGGGGATAAGCATCTTTTTAACAAGTTGTTGGATGAAAATGTGACCTGCATTCCCAGAGGAAGCGGAATTCGATTTGGTTTTCACTTCTACAACACAGAAAACGAAATTGACAAGATTATTGATATCATCAAATCTTAATAGTCAATATTACTTTTTGAAAAAAAAGAGGCCTTCATTTTATAAAAGTAATCTCATTGTTAGGCGCATTTTATCAATTTGATAAATCGTACCTAACTTATTGTGCATAAGCGGTTTTATCTATTGTTTTGTCCTAGTTTTTAATTGGAAAATAAAATACCATGGCAATAAAAAAGCAATACCTAAAAAGCAAGCCTGTTTGTAAAGTTACATTTACAGTGCCTGCAGAAGAAGCAAAGAAAGTAGCAGTCGTTGGCGATTTCAATGATTGGAACCCTAAAGGAAGCACCTTAAGAAAACTAAAGAACGGAACGTTTAAAGGTATCTTTGACTTACCAAAAGACAATTCTTTTGAGTTCAGATATTTGGTTGATGACACTTATATCAACGACGCTGAAGCCGACCGTTACCAGTGGAACGACTACGCGGGAACAGAGAACGCGGTACTTGAACTTTAACCCATCAAAGTCGCCATTGGAGTACTAAGCTTCAATGGTGACTCCTTTCCAAAAGGCCACGCGACCTTTAATGGATCTGGCCAATTCGCTGGTTTCGGGATAGTACCAAGCTGCGTCCGCATTTTCTTTTCCGTCCACTTCCAAAGTGTAATACGAAGCAACACCTTTCCATGGACAGGTACTATGGGTATCACTGGCCTTAAAAAATTCCTTTTTGATGCTTTCAGCAGGAAAGTAGTGGTTGTTTTCAATTACCACAGTATCATCACTTTCTGCTATCACCGTATTGTTCCAAATTGCTTTCATATCCTATTTTTTAAAAACATAGTTTTTGAACCATTGTTTGTCGTCTGTAAAACTTGTTACAATCTTTAGGTCAGCCTGTTCGGCCAACCAAGCAACAACGGTATCATCATATTTTTGGGAAATTTCTGTATGAATGGTTTCCCAAGCATTAAGACGTATTTCCAGCTCTAAACTTTCAATATTGACCATTTGCTCCTCTTTGGATACTAAATAACTCTTGGCCGTACCAGTTTCAGGATCGTAGACTTCCCAATGCAGAAATTTATCAAGGTCAAAATTTGCATCCATTTCGCCATTGATTCGTGTAAGCACATTTTTGTTGAAGGCTTCCGTTATACCGGCTTTGTCATTGTAGGCATCCAAAATGGTTTGAGGGTTCTTTTTTTGATCCAGACCCATAAAGATCAAATCATTTTCAGCTATCGAATTTCTCATATTCTTTAAAAATTCTATGGCTTGTGGGTGCAATAGATTACCCATGTTCGACCCTAGAAATAAAATGACTTTTCTTCTTCCATTTGCCTTGCCAATGTCCCGGAGTGTTTCAAAATAAGTGCCTTGTAACGTATTTACCTCAACTTCAGGAATTTCTTTTTTGATGGATCCTTCTAGTTGATTTAGCGCATTTTGGCTGATATCGATGGGTCGATAATCAAATTGGATTTGATTTTCAACAAAATGCTTTAGTAGAATTTTGGTTTTTTTACCGTCTCCTGCTCCCAGCTCAAAGAGGCTGAAAGGTTCACCATCCTTTTTAAAAAGCTCACCTATGGCTTTCTTGTTGGCATCTAGAATATCGTACTCACAATCTGTCAAGTAGTACTCAGGCATATTCATAATGTCCTGAAAAAGCTTATCGCCTACTTCATCGTAAAAATACTTTGAGGACAAATGCTTGGGAAAAGCAGTAAGACCTTCGTACACTTCCTGTTCAAAAGTTGATTTGAAGGAGGTAGTTTGTGTTTTTTGCATGGAATCTATGTCGAAATTATTTGGCCAACCTTAATCCGGTAAACTGCCAACGTAACTGGGGGTGAAAAAAGTTTCTGTATGTATGTCTAGTATGTTTTTCAGGTGTTGCCACGGAACCTCCTCGAAGCACTTTCTGATTGACCATAAATTTGCCATTGTACTCGCCAAGAGCCCCATCAGCCTTTTGATAATTGGGGTAGGGCAGATAGGCACTCTCAGTCCATTCCCAGCGTTTCCCCCAAGGAAAATAAGCTTGGGCCACCTCCCATTCAAATTCAGTGGGCAGTCGCTGACCTTTCCATTGGGCATAAGCAAAAGCTTCAAAATAACAGATATGGGTTAATGGAGTATCTGGATTTATTTTTTCAAGTCCTTTGGAAGTATAATGGTACCATTCACCCTCTATTTGGTGCCAATATAATGGAGAAGCAATTTGATTTTGCTGTACCCAATCCCAACCTTCAGCATGCCAAATGTCGAAACGTTGGTACCCTCCATCATTTAAGAACTCTATGAATTCCCCATTGGTTACCAATTTATTGGAGATTTCGTAAGCATGGAGGAACACTTTGTGTTTGCCCAGCTCATTATCGTAGCAAAAACTTTCTGTGTTGTGTCCAATTTCGTGTATACCTTCTTCCACCGAAATCCATTCCCGCTCATGCGCTTCGATGGGGTGGTCCTGAAATTTTTCCGAGTAAACGGGTAGCAAAGGATTGTTTCCTAAAATATACTTGATATCGGTAAGTAAAAGCTCTTGGTGTTGTTTTTCGTGGTGAATGCCTATTTCCAAAAGAGCATTTAGGGTATCATTCTGAGGAGCTTCAAAAAATTTCTGAATGTTTTCCGTAATGTATTTTCGATATGCATAAACCTCTTTTACCGAAGGTCTTGAAAGATTCCCGCGATCCGACCGTATCACCCTTTTACCTACAGTTTCGTAATAACTATTAAAGACAAAGGAAAAATCCGCATCAAACTGAACATACCCACCATAATGCGGTTTCAGAATAAATTCTTCAAAAAACCAGGTGGTATGACCCAAGTGCCACTTAGGAGGACTTACATCCACTATAGGTTGAACCACATAGTCTTCAATTTCCAAGGGTTCACAAATAGTTTCGGAATGTTTTCGGGTTTCAAGAAAAAAATCCAACAGGGAATCGGTAAGAATCATAGCAGCATTTTACCCTTTAAAGATAACAAATATGGTTTAGCCAACAGCGTAAACAGGCAGGCTAAAACTAAAGGAAGTTCCTTCATCTGGCTTACTGAGTACCTTGATGCTACTATCATGAATCTCAACAATCTTCTTTACGATGGCCAGCCCCAAACCGGCACCTTCTTTTTGTTGACCAGCTTTGGTTTGTCGATAACGTTCGAAGATTAAAGCCTGATTATCCTTTTTTATTCCCGGTCCGGAATCTTTGATGGTCACTTGGACATGGTCATCCTCAGTTTCGATTTTTACGGTAACTTTTCCTCCTTTTGGAGTGAATTTAAGTGCATTGTCCATCAAATTTTGAATGGCCCTTTCCACCAAGGAAATATCTGCAAACACTAAGGGCACGCTATCGGCCATGGATAGTTTTAGATCAATACTTTTTTGCTCGGCCAATAACTTATAATTTCCATGGATGTCATTAGCCAGTTCACTGATTAGAAAAGGTTCTTTTTGTGGTTGAATTTGGTTGGCCTCAAGTTTGGAGTACTCGAACAATTGAGAAATTAATTTGGAGAGTCGTTCACTACTTCGGGAAATGGTCTTTAGATATTCTGCCCTTTCCTCAGCGGTAAGTTTACTATCCTTCATGTGCAACGTTTCAATATAACCTTGAATTATGGAAAGTGGAGTGCGTAGATCATGCGAAATGTTGGCAATAAGTTCCTGTCGTAATTGATCTACGGACTTTATTTTTTCAATATCAGATAGAATAGTGTCGGCCATATGGTTATACGTACTTGCCACATTGGCCAAATCGGTTTTTTCAGCATTTTCTATGCGATACTGCAAGTCACCCTGTTGAAAACGTTTTGCTGCATAGATGATTTTCCGCAGACTTCGGGTTAAATACCAAATGGCAAGCACACCCAAAAGGGTTGCGAAAATTAACGTCAATAAGGAGCCTCCCAATCCGAGGCGCATAAAGTAGCTATTAAAAAGGTCACTTCGGGTGGTTAGAAAGTCCTTTCCCGCCAAAATGATGTATACATAACCTTCATTTCCGTCCTTGTTGAAACTAGCTGCTGAAAATATGGTCTGTTTCGTTAAATCTTTTGGATCGTCACCTAGTGTATAATTGCTGCCTTTTTCATTGATGAATTTTTTGACCGGGGCCAAATCCACCTTTTTTTGCTTGGTTTCTGGAGCATCATGATCCAAGACCACAGAATACTGTACATACCCTTCTTTATCTAAAAGGTAAACTTCAATGGCACGGTTAACGGCCATCATATCATGCATAATATCCCCAAAAAGAGCTTTGTTTACTGTTCCCTCTGAATCAAAAGGGTCGGCATTTTTAAACTTTTCATCAATTAAGTCTTGAGCTAGATTCGCATGCAGACGTTGTGTGGTCTCGTGAAAATATTTATTGGAAAGATATATGGAAGTCACCGTGTACCCAATTCCCGCCAATAATAAAATGGCCAAAAAGGAAAGGGATAGTTTTAATATAAATCTTCCAGAAAGAATACTGTTTTTCATTGGTCGGTTTTTGGTCATGCCCCTATAAGCTCTTCGTTAAATTTGTAACCAACACCCCATGTGGTTAAAATAAATTTTGGATTACTCATATCGGGTTCAATTTTGGAACGAAGTCGATTGATATGCGAGTTTACCGTATGCTCATATCCTTTGAAATCGTATCCCCAAATCATATTCAAAAGTTTGGTTCGATCATAACTTTTTCCTGGATTGGACGATAGGAGTACAAGTAATTCGAACTCCTTTGGAGAAAGTTCCACTTTTTGCCCTCCCAATAGTACTTTACGCATATCAACATCAATGGACAGCATATCGAACTCCATTAATTTTGGGTTCTCATCAGAAGAAAGCTCGATGGTGTCCATTTTTTGTCGACGGAAAATTGCCTTTACCCGGGCGATAAACTCTCGGACACTAAAAGGTTTGGTAAGGTAATCATCAGCGCCCACTTCCAATCCGAGCACTTTGTCAATTTCTTCAGAACGTGCGGTTAGCATCATGATGGGTGTTTTGATGTCTCGCGCACGTAACTTTTGACATATTTCAATACCATCCATTTCGGGAAGCATAACATCTAAAATGACCAAGTCCGGATTTTCTGCAACGGCCTTTTGAAGTCCAATGTCTCCTCGATTCGCGGTGATAACATTGCAGCCCAAATCTTTAAGATGTATTTCTAACAAACGAATAATTTCAATGTCATCCTCAACAATCAATACTTTTTTCATGATATAGCGAAGTAAAAAGTAAAATATCACGGAAAGTTCACCATTCCGTATAAAATTTTGGCGGTATACCCGTTTAACAGTCTATTTTTTGGATAAATCTTTACACTTCATCGAATATTTAATTGTAATTAATTGATATTCAGTGAATAATGAATTTTGACTTTTACGTGATACTTCTGCAACAACTTCCCTTTTCATTTGTAAGGCAATTTAAAAGAACACGAAATGAGCAACTTAAAATCTATTATCGCATTATTGGGCATTGGATTGATTTTAGGGTCATGTGACCCTGATTCGGTTGATGCGCCATTGGTATTAAACGCAGGAACGCTTTCTGGCGGACCTTTTACTTTTACTGTGGATGGCACTCCTGACATGGTAAGTGGGATTACATTGGATGAATCTGATGTGGTCGGACTTAACAGAGGCTATATTATCACGGATGATTCTGATAATATCTTAGGCCTCCCACCAACACTGGACGCCGTTGAAGGTGTTGACTTTGATGGAGCCGGAGCTGGAATATGCTTTATTTGGCATATTGTTTATGAAGCAGGATTATCTGGTTTGGAAGCTGGGAACAATGTAGCCGATTTATCAGGCGAGTATGAATTATCCAATTCCATAATGGTGACCCGAAACGGTCTTAATGCAGGAACGCTTTCTGGCGGACCATTTACGTTTACTGTGGATGGAACTCCCGATATGGTAAGTGGAATCGAATTGGATGCTACTGACCTTAACGGAACCAATCAAACTTATGTAATTACTGACGATCAGAACAACATTTTGGGTCTTCCACCAACCTTGGAAGCTGTTGAAGGGGTAGATTTCGATGGAGCTGGTGCTGGAGTATGCCTTATCTGGCACTTGACGTATGAGGATGGACTTACAGGATTGGAAGCAGGTAACAATGTTTCTGACTTTACTGGTAACTACGCCTTGTCCAACTCTATTACCGTTACAAGAAATGGACTTAACGCTGGAACAATTTCTGGTGGACCTTTCACTTTTACGGTTGATGGAACACCTGACATGGTTAGTGGAATAGAATTGGATGATACCAATTTGAATGGTTCAAAACAAAGATGGGTTATCACGGATGATAAAAACAATATTCTTGGATTACCGCCAACTCTTGAAGCGGTTGAAGGTGTGGACTTTGACGGTGCAGGAGTAGGAGTATGTCTTATCTGGCATTTAACGTATGAGGAGGGACTTACTGGATTGGAAGCGGGCAATAACGTTTCCGATTTGAAAGGAGATTATGCACTTTCCAACTCGATTACGGTAACTAGAAATGATGTGACTGCTGGCGAAATTTCTGGAGGACCATTCACCTTTACGGTTGATGGCACACCCGATATGGTTAGCGGAATTACTTTAGATGACACTAATGTCACAGGACCGAACCAAGGTTGGGTAATTACAGATGATAAAAATAACATTTTGGGCTTGCCACCAACGTTGGACGCAGTTGAAGGTGTAGATTTTGATGGAGCCGGAGCCGGAGTTTGCTTGATCTGGCACATTACCTACGGTGAGGGATTGACTGGATTGACAGCTGGTAATAATGTATCTGATTTAGAAGGTCCTTACGCACTTTCCAATTCAATTACCGTGACAAGAAATGCTTTGGATGCCGGATACATCAGTGGAGGCCCATTCACCTTTACTGTTGATGGAACGTCAGATATGGTAAGCGGAATTAATTTGGATGCCACGAACCTTAACGGCTCTAAACAAGGCTGGGTTATCACCGATGATAAAAATAACATTTTGGGCTTGCCACCAACATTGGACGCCGTTGAAGGCGTAGATTTTGATGGTGCAGGAGCTGGAGTTTGCTTGATTTGGCATATTACCTATGAAGAAGGACTTACAGGCTTGGAAGCTGGAAATAATGTATCTGGGTTGAATGGTTATTATGCCTTGTCCAATTCACTTACGGTTACTAGGAATGCTTTGAATGCAGGCTATCTTTCCGGAGGACCTTACTACTTTGTAGTAGATGGAACACCCGATATGGTAAGTGCAGTAGCTTTGGATGATACGGAACTGAATGGTTCCAATCAGACGTGGGTGATTACCGATGACAAAAACAATATTTTGGGCCTTCCTCCAACTTTGGATGCAGTAAAAGGTGTTGATTTTGACGCCGCAGGACCTGGAACTTGTTTTATCTGGCACCTTACCTACGAAGATGGTTTGACCGGGCTTTCTGGCGGTAACAATGTATCTGATTTAAGCGGATACTATGCACTTTCAAATTCCGTAAAAGTGGTTAGAAGCCCATTGAATGCGGGATACATCAGTGGAGGTCCATTTACCTTTAAGGTGGATGGAACACCAGATATGGTCTACGGAATCACTTTGGATGATAGCGAACTCAATGGAAGCAAGCAAGGTTGGGTAATTACCGATGAATACAACAATATTTTAGGCTTGCCACCAACTCTGGAAGCTGTTGAAGGCGTAGACTTTGATGCTGCGGGAGTAGGTATTTGCTTTATATGGCATATTACCTATGAAGAAGGCCTTAACGGATTGGCAGCTGGAAACAATGTGTCCGATTTGGATGGATTTTATGACCTTTCCAACTCCATTAAAGTGAAAAGAGAACTACCACACTAACCGACTATGAAAAAGAAAATGAGTAGGTAGATTGTTTAATTGTTTGTTAAGAAACACCCAGGTTGATCAGCTTGGGTGTTTTTTTATATTGAGAAGGTAATTGGAATAGAATATGGTATTTTGATAGGCTCTCCATTCTGTTTTCCAGGTTCCATTTTTGGCAAGAATTCGATAATTCTTATTGCTTCATTTTC
Source organism: Flagellimonas rhodophyticola (assembly GCF_049332665.1). Taxonomy (NCBI): domain Bacteria; kingdom Pseudomonadati; phylum Bacteroidota; class Flavobacteriia; order Flavobacteriales; family Flavobacteriaceae; genus Flagellimonas; species Flagellimonas rhodophyticola. Next base: position 1,544,815 of record NZ_CP186326.1, read on the forward strand.
CAATAGCTTGTGAGGACCCTTTGCTTCGATGTTCGTTATATTTCCCTCTTTTGAAATAATAAAGACGATGTTAACCCTACCTGATATGTTGTTGATTGCTGCTTCTGGAGGATAAATGAAATGACTGGAGATATGATCTTGCATTTTTTCTTGAAAACATAATATTGCTTCTTTTTGGGACAAGTTCTCACAACCAGGGAAAACAGGTATTTCTTGAATTACCCCACCAGCATAGGTGTCCTTACTAGGAACATACTTTATTTCAAGTTCCTTTTTTCCTTGTACAACAAAGCGATAAGGTAAAAAATGAATCGAGTTATAGGTTTCCGATTTCCTGTTTGAAACTTTGAATTTTGGAAGACCGAATATCACCTTGCTTAGCTTTTTATCAAATTTTTGCCATAATTTTCCGGAGTTTACACTAACATTGACTTTGTCTTGAATCACAAATCCTTCAGGGTCAACTTGAAATGATAAGACAACATTTGTAGTGTCTTTTCCGTGTTTTTTAATTGCATTCAAGCTCTTTTTTTGAGACAAAAGGGTAATCATTTTGTTTTTAACGATCTCATGCAGATAAACACTTGGGTCTTTCTGTTCTGGAAGATCAGGGTGGATCAATTGCTCTTGAGGGAAATACACAATCTTGGACTGTGCAAAACCATTGGCGACAAAAAGAAGGCAAAACAAACAAATAATTATCCTCATTGTTATAGTATTAATTTCTTACCCTGCCTACGGCAAGTACACTTAATTCCGCTTTAAAATGGCTCGGTATGGGTTCATTATTTTCGTTCTTAGCTGGCTCGAGCACCACCTCATTTTCCATTAGGTATTTTTCAACAGCTGTTTTGGCTTCGGGAAAAGTGGTCACGGCTACGGCGTTAGAAATACTTCCATCAGTACTGATTTCAAAATAGACCCTGACCCTGCCACTAAATTTTTCCCCATCGCCTAAGTGAAGCCTTTTGGATTTGGTTATGATTTCAAAAAGTTTGTCCTCCAAACATCTTTTTTGATCTTTAGCCCTTTTGCATTTCAAAAAGATTGCAGGAAACGGCGCTTTTTCACATGCAATAAGGGGTTCCCGTTCTTCTGTTGGTGCTGTTTCAATATCAATGGTAAAAACCATGGGAAAGCTATGTGAAACAGACACTGCTCTTCCATCTTTTTGGGCAGGAACCATTTTGGGGAGTGTGTTTACCACGCGAATAGCTTCTTCGATAAAGGATTGCTCCAAAGACCTAGCCTTTATATCCGAAACCGTTCCCAACGAATCCACTATGAATTGCACGTAAGCTTTACCGGTAGTTCCCTTTTCCAAGGCCTCCTCAGGATATTTAAGGTTAGTGGAAACATGAGACATCAATTGTAGCGTAAAGCAAGACTCGGTTTCAAGGTTTTTGCAGATATCGTTGCTGATAATGGGATAAGTATCTACCTCATTGCTTTTATAGATTTTTGACTGTGCCAACGAAATTTGAAAGCAAAGAAGACAGCCCAATAAAAGAAGTTTGTTCATGAATGATGTTTGGTTAAGTCGGGGGCTATTGGTGGTCAAGATAGCCTATGCACGTATGAAATCAAAACAAATTAGAAATCGCCTACCGCTCAAAAAGAATTGGATTTAAATGCGAATTGATGACTGAACCGATTTTGACTCCGGGGCACCAAGTTTCCCAGTCATTGACCTGGCCATCGTTTTCGGGTTTTTTTAGGGTGATGTCCTTGTCCATATAAATGCAGGTCATCACTTTTCGGGTTTGGCTGGTAGTATTGGCACCGGCCCTATGGAAAATCCAACCGGAATGAAAACTTATTTCTCCAATATCAAAAGGTTCGGAAACTTTAGTGCAATCGCTCAGTCGTAATTTTTCACCAATCAGGGTTTCACTTTCATCACTGATGGATAAATCCCTTCCCGTTAATATGTTTTGACTGCCGGATGCAAATTCAAGCGGACCCATTTCCGAAGGAACAGCCTGTAACGGAATCCAAGCCGTAATAACATTGTCACTGGACAGTGGCCAATAGTATTGATCCGCATGCCAGGGTGTGATGCCCCCACCACCTTCTTTAAAAAGGGACTTGATCGTGATACATACGAACTCCATCCACTTTCATAAGATCTGCCGCCAATTGTGCCAATCGTTTACTGAACATAATTTCCTTAATCTGCTCATCTTGGGTCCAGAGATTGAAAATCTGTAAAAAGGCTTTGCCATAAGTGTCTCGTTCTTCAAGGGCGGTGGTTTGGGTGTTCAGTTCGTCCACTTTGGTTGATATTACCGTGTTGATATGTGCTACAACATCTGGTGGCAATACCTCCTTGATTTTTATAAAGGCATTTTGTTGGTAAAAATCGATTTGTGTTTGGGTGAGGGTGAAGGGTTGTTGGAGGATATCGAGATTCATGAGTTGGGTAAAAGGTGAAGGATTAAAAGTTATACTACAGCAAGTTAGTCAAAAGTCACAATTTGTTATGACCCTTATCAATTAGTAGAGAATTATCTTTGGATTCGATTGGGAAGGGTTAAGGGTAGAAGGAGAAAACCCGGTGAGCAAAGAACAACTAGAAAATTTAGCAGAACTTATTGAAGAAGGTTATAGCACCCCAACCGAAATGGCCAATGTTCTGGATTTGGGGGTGGAAATGTTGTTTTAATTAGAGGAAGGTGCCTTTTCTCAAATGGAAATACAGCAGGTGGTCACGGCAATCAGAGATATCACTAGGTTTTTGAGGAACAAAGGATATGTTTTAGATGGCCGTTAAAACTAGATACCCAATCGTTGTTAAAACAGAAAACTATTTTTCATTGATCCAAGTGGGTTTAAAGTTTGAAGTATGTTCTTTACCAATTATATCTCTATATAAGTCTGGTCTTCGGGCATTCATATATCGGAACCCGCCGGCAAGCGGAATTTTATTCTTAGTGACTTTAGCTATTGTGATTTCATCTTCAAACGATTTTATTTCAGTGAGAACCTCTCCGTATGGGTCCAAAATCATCGAATTTCCATTTTTCAGGTGTTCGCCATCGTATCCGATTGGATTGGTAAATGCATAATACACACCATTGTCATATGCCCTTGCAGGCAACCAACGCATCAACCATCCTCGTCCTTTGGGACCTTCAAATTCTAATCTCAGCGAAACCGGATCTGTTTCTCTGTTTTTCCAAAATTTGTCATCTACATAACCTCTTCCCGGCATTGCCGATGGAGTGCAGCCTGTCACATGGGGGGCAAAAATTAATTCTGCTCCCAATATTGCAGTTGCCCTTACATTTTCTATAACATTGTTGTCATAGCAAATTAATATTCCACATTTCCAACCCTTTAGATTGAATACTTCATACTTATTGCCTGCTGACATGTGCCTATTTATAAAGGGATGCAGTTTTCTAAATTTAGCCACTACTTCTCCTAGACTCACACAAACATAAGTGTTAAATACCGCCTTATTTTCTTTTTCTACCAAACCGGCCAAGATGGCAATATCGTTTTCTTTTGAAATTCTAATGAGTGCTTGAATGCTTTCCCCAGCAGGAACTGACTCGGCTAGATTGACAATTTCGTCATAACTTAAATCTTTTGTAAAAGTGTAACCTGTAATTGACATTTCATGAAAACTAATCACATCAGCTCCTCTACTTTTTGCTTTTCTTGTTAAATTCTCGATTACCGCTAGGTTGTAAGCCTTATCTCCATCTTTAGGTTGAAATTGGGCTACTGCTATATTTAGTTCATCCATGATATAAGTGATAAAAGATAAAACTATCAATCCTTAAGGGATAAAAATTGTACAAACCCGACATGGATGTGCTATATCTCAAAGAGATTTACAGCAAGACGTGATGTTTTCAGATATTCTGTGGGAGCAATGCCGACTATTTTTCTGAATTCCCTTATTAAATGTGCTTGGTCATAGTAACCGGCGTCAAGACTTAATTTGGTCAATGAAGAGAAATTACCTTCATTTCTTAATTGTCTTAAAAAGGAATGGAATCTAATGTTGCCAATGAATTTCTTTGGTGAGATACCGATTTGTTCTAAAAACAATCTCTGGATCTTTCTCTCGGTGATTCCGGTTTTAGCACAAAGCTTTTTTACTGACAACCTGCCCTTTTCATTATTAATTATGCCAATGGCATTTTCAAGACCAGCCATGGTATGTTGCTGACCTTTTGCTTTTTCGGTAAAATAAGAATTCAAATAATTGACCATAATGCTCGAATCGGAGCATGCTTGTAGACGTTCTTTGAGCTCCAAAATTTCATTGCCATAAATTAAACTGGAATTTTCAAAGCTATTTATGTACTTACTTCCTGGAATACCGGTTAATTCATAAAAACCGGATGGCTGGAACAATACAATCAAAACGGAAACAACTCCTTTGAATTGAAATTCTTGATTCTCCGACAACTGTCCCAAAATAAACGTTTCCGGCAATTCTATCTTTGAATTTAGTAAAATTAGTTCACTATTTTTTAAAATAAAAACCAAGCCATGGTGACCATTTGCAAAATGCCGATACTTTTTCAGGTTACTAGATGTGATATTAAATAAAAGATAGTGTTTGATATATTTTGAAAGACATTTGGATGGTGCGTATTGCATGAGATAACGAATCGTTATGTTAAAACTATCTAATCAAGTGCTAGTTCGTTTTCCATTTTTAGAGGAATTAGAAACTACACTGGCCAGCATAAAATACGCAATCTTGTGATTACACGGCAACAACCCCTTTAATGTGGGGGTGTGGGTCGTAGTTTAACAACTCAAAATCATCAAAAGTGAAGTCAAAAATGTTTTGTACGCTGGGGTTTAACCGCATGGTGGGCAATGGGCGAGGGTTACGACTCAGTTGCAGCTCCACCTGTTCCATATGGTTGTCGTAAATATGGGCATCACCAAAGGTGTGTATAAAATCCCCGGGCTGATAGCCGCACACCTGGGCCATCATCATCGTAAACAGGGCGTAGGAGGCAATGTTAAAGGGCACACCTAAAAATATGTCAGCACTACGTTGGTAGAGCTGGCAAGAGAGTTTACCATCGGCCACATAAAACTGGAAAAAGGCATGGCACGGGGGTAAGGCCGCCTTTCCGTTGGCCACATTCTCACCAAAAGACACGGAAGTGTCTGGCAGTACACTGGGGTTCCAGGCAGAAACCAACATTCTTCGACTATTGGGGTTGTTTTTTAAAGTTTCGATCACTTCTTTTATCTGATCGATCTCCTCACTGTTCCAATTGCGCCATTGGTGTCCGTACACTGGCCCCAAATCTCCATTTTCATCAGCCCATTCGTTCCAAATACGGACGCCGTTCTCCTGCAAGTAGCCTACATTGGTATCACCTTTTAAAAACCACAGCAGTTCATGCACAATGGATTTTAAGTGTAATTTTTTGGTGGTCACCATGGGAAATCCTTCGGAAAGATCAAAGCGCATCTGGTAGCCAAAGACACTTTTTGTTCCAGTTCCGGTACGATCGCCCTTTTGGTTTCCGTGTTCCAATACGTGTTTTAGTAAGTCGTGGTATTGTTTCATAGTGGGGTTAAAGATAATAGGTAAAGGGGGAAAGGTAAAAGGTGAAGGGTTGTGATTTATTAGATTTTATTAACGAAATGGAGGTGAAGGGTTTTTGGGTGGAGGGTTAAAGATTAAAGGTTAAGGGTAAAAGTTTAATGGTTTTGTTTGTTATACTTTATAAGTGCAGTGATTCGTTTTTGCAGCCGTTGAATTTTTTGAAGTAGTGGGACGGATTGCTCGGTGGAAATGAATTTCAAATCTTGACATAAAATGATATGCGTTTCAAGCTCAAATGCTGAACCTAAGCTAATCTGTAAAAAACGAACAAAATCCTTTTGCGAAAACTTACTAGAGCCTTCCGCAATATTAGCCGGAATGGAAACAACACATCTGTTGATTTGTGAAACTAGTCCGTACTTTTCGGTTTCAGGTAGTTTGGAGGTGACATAGTAAACTTCCTTTACTAATTTTCTGGCCTCTTTCCAGATTTCCAACTCTCGAAAATTTCTCATGGTATACACCTTTTAAAATCTCGAGGTTGATTTTATAAGTTTATTTCGGAGGTTAAACTTTAACCTTCCTCCTTTTACCCTATTATCCTAAAATCATCCCGGCAATAGTAGCTGAAAGTAGTGAAGCTAAAGATCCACCTAAAACGGCCTTCATGCCGAATTCAGATAAAGTTTTACGTTGTCCTGGCGCCAAAGAACCGATACCGCCGATTTGGATTCCGATAGAAGCAAAATTTGCAAATCCACAGAGCATGTAGGTAGCCATAATCACGGATTTATTATAGGTGAAATGAAGACTGTTGCCCATGTTTTTGAGTTCGGCAAGCTGAATATAGCCGATAAACTCGCTAGCGGCCAGTTTAATACCTAAAAGTTGCCCCATTAGCATTACATCGTCACCAGAAACGCCGATCAACCACATCAAAGGAGCGAAGACGGTTCCAAGAATCGATTCAAGGGAAAAACTATCATATGGAGAATTTATAGCAATCCATTCATTGAAAGTTGTGACATCGCCAACCCAACCCAAAATTCCATTAATCATTGCAATAAAGGCAACAAAAACCAAAAGCATGGCCCCTACGTTCATTGCCAATTTGAGTCCTTCAGTGGTTCCGTTGGCAATGGCATCCAAAATATTGGAGCCAATTTTTTCTGTGGATACTTTTACGTCAGTATTTACTTTTTCGGTTTGGGGGTACAAAATTTTAGAAATCACGATGGCTCCCGGAGCGGCCATCACGGATGCGGCCAACAAATGTTTTGCAAAAACTAAACGCAATGCAGGGTCATCTCCTCCCAAAAACCCAATATAGGCAGCCAAAACAGCTCCGGCCACGGTGGCCATTCCCCCAATCATCACCAAAAGGATTTCCGATTTGTTCATCTTTTCCAAATAGGCCTTTATTAGAAGAGGTGCTTCGGTCTGCCCCAAAAAGATGTTTCCCGCAATGGAAAGACTTTCTGCTCCTGAAATGCCTAAAGATTTAGTCAATAGCCAAGCCAGGGCTCTTACCACTTTTTGAATCACTCCCATATAGAAGAGCACGGATGTCAAAGCAGAAAAGAAAATAATAGTGGGCAATACCTGAAAAGCAAAAATGAATCCAAAGGTATCCATGTCAACGACTAGGCCTTCAAATAAAAATTTACTCCCAGCTCGTGTGAAATCCAGGATGCTGACAAAGACCTGTCCAATTTTTTCAAACACCAATTTTATAAAAGGAACCTTAAGTACTCCAATGGCAATTAGTAGCTGCAGCGAAAGTCCTATTCCAACCGTCCTCCAATTAATGGCTCTTCGGTTTGAGCTGAAAAGAAAGGATATTAATATCAATACTGCCATACCCAAGGCCCCGCGCCAAAGACTGTTTATGGAGAATCCTTGATTTGGAATCAACTCAGGTGTTTGTTGAGGTGCTATGTCATCAATGACCGAGGTTTCAACAGCAAGATTTAGCGAATCCGTTGGAAGTGCGTTCTGACCAAAAGTGACTGCACAAGTAAATAATAAAAGTATGAGTAAACTTCTGGTTTTGTTCGGCATGTAGTTGGTTTATTTACGCTTGGAGATTTCGTCCCGTAGTTTGGCAGCCTTTTCGTAGTCTTCGTTGGCAACTGCTTTGTCCAATTCTTTATGGAGTTCTTCCAAAGTCATTTCTCGATACCCTTGCGACGAGGCTCCTGACTCAATTTCCACGGTTTCCCCTTCTTGAAGAATTTCATCCACTACAATACTATCATCGTCTTCATTTTCCTCATCCTCTTTGTTGGAAAACTTTAAGAAGATACCTGCTTTGTCCAAGATAGTTTTGTACGTAAAAATAGGTGCGTTGAAACGCAACGCCAATGCAATGGCGTCACTGGTTCTTGCATCGATAATTTCTTCCGCTTTATCCCGCTCGCAGATAATGCTGGAATAGAAAACACCATCAACCAATTTATGGATGATGACCTGCTTGACCACAATCTCGAACCTGTCCGAAAAGTTTTTGAACAAGTCGTGGGTAAGTGGCCTTGGTGGTTTTATCTCTTTTTCAAGTGCAATGGCTATGGATTGTGCCTCAAAGGCACCTATTACAATGGGAAGTTTTCTGTCTCCTTCAACTTCATTCAAAATAAGGGCGTAGGCACCATTTTGTGTCTGGCTGTATGAAATCCCCTTTATTTTTAACCGTACTAAACTCATAAGTTCTTCCTAAAACGCAAAAAAGCTGTTCAAATAAGTGGCGATACCAGTTATCTGAACAGCCCCTTGCAAAGGGCAAATTAACAAAATTTAAGCGTTTTGGGCTTTAAATTCTTTTAATTTTTCGATGAGTTTTGGGACCACTTCAAAGGCATCTCCAACGATTCCATAATCCGCAGCCTTAAAGAAGGGAGCTTCTGGGTCATTATTGATCACTACTTTGGTTTTTGAGGAACTTACCCCAGCCAAATGTTGTATAGCTCCCGAAATACCGATTGCAATGTAAAGGTTACTTGCAACGGGCTTTCCGGTCTGTCCAACGTGCTCACCATGTGGGCGCCATCCCAAATCGGAAACGGGCTTGGAACAAGCGGTGGCCGCTCCTAAAATATCGGCCAATTCCTCGACCATACCCCAATTTTCTGGGCCTTTAAGGCCACGACCTCCGGAAACTACGATATCTGCATCGGCAATAGTTGCCTTTCCAACTACTTTGTCGACTTCTACTGATTTTACAGCAAAATCGGCATCGGAAAGTGAAGGACTAAAATCCTCAACAGAAGCTGAACCTCCATTTTCATGGATTCCATAGGCATTATTCGATACTCCAACAATTTTAATATCTGAGCTGATTTCGGTATAGGCAAAGCCTTTGTTACTAAAAGCGGTTCTCTTTACAGTAAATGGAGAGGTACCTTCTGGCGCTGCCACTACATTGGGAACATAACCCGCACCCAACTTGGCCGCTAAAATTGGTGCCAAAAATTTGGTGTCGGCACTTGAACTTACAATAATGACTTTTGCATCTTCAGCCTGGGCGGCTTGGGTCAAAACGTTAGCATACGCTTTGGCGTTAAATGTGTCCAATTGGTTATTGGAGACTTTCAGTACTTTGGATACTCCATAATTGCCCAAAGAGGCATCATCCTCGGCATTAATGGTAACAGCGGTTACACTTCCACCAACTTCCTGGGCAACTTTGTGCGCATAGGAAGCCACTTCCAAAGCATTCTTTTTAAATTTTCCTTTATCTGATTCGGTATAGACTAATACTGACATAATTTTGTGGATTCTAGTTCTTAAATCACTTTAGCTTCATTGTGCAATAGCTCGACCAATTCCCCAACATTTTCTGCATCTACCAATTTAACAGGTCCTTTAGCTGCGGGCTTTTCAAACTTTTGATCTTGGGTATGTTTTGAGGCATCAACAGGCTCAACTACATTGAGCACCTTTTTTCTAGCCATCATAATACCCCTCATATTTGGGATACGAAGGTCACTTTCCTCGACCAGTCCTTTTTGTCCCCCAACTACCAGGGGTAGCGTGGTGCTTATTGTTTCTTTACCACCATCTATCTCACGGGTGGCCGTCGCTTTATCTCCTTCAATTTCAAGACCGATGCAGGTATTTACAAAATTCATGTCTAGCAGAGTAGCTAGAATACCTGGTACCATTCCACCATTATAGTCGATGGATTCTCTTCCTGCAATAACAAGGTCATATCCTCCACTTTTTATGATTTCCGTTAGCTGTGAAGCAACAAAGAAACCATCGGTAGGTTCTGCATTGATTCGAATGGCTTCATCCGCACCAATGGCCAGAGCCTTGCGAATAGTGGGCTCAGTTTGTGGACCTCCAACGGTGGCAACGTGAACAGAAGCCCCTTGCTTTTCCTTAAACCACATAGCACGGGTAAGTCCGAACTCATCGTTGGGATTAATAACAAATTGAACACCATTTGTATCAAACTTGGTGTCCCCTTCCGTAAAATTGATTTTGGAAGTGGTATCGGGTACGTTGCTGATGCAAACTAAAATCTTCATAGTCTCTTTGAATTTAACGGCGCTAAGATAGCCATAAATATTCGATATTTATTATGCATGCATAATAAAATTTCATACTTTTTTTAAATTATACCTCAGGGTTATTCTTTTAGATTTTGCTATTTTTGCGTGCATTTTTATGTACACGAACGAAACTTTTTAGTACTACTTAATGAAAACACTACAATTCAGGGAAGCCATCAAAGAGGCCATGAGCGAAGAGATGCGCAGGGACGATACCATTTATTTAATGGGTGAAGAGGTTGCCGAATACAATGGCGCTTATAAAGCCTCAAAAGGGATGTTGGATGAATTTGGACCTGAAAGGGTTTTGGATACGCCAATTTCTGAATTGGGATTTTCCGGTATCGGCGTTGGGTCTGCTATGATTGGTAACAGACCTATTATAGAGTTCATGACGTTTAACTTTTCATTGGTAGGAATCGATCAAATTATAAATAACGCTGCCAAAATTAGACAGATGTCAGGTGGGCAATTTGCCTGTCCTATTGTGTTCAGAGGACCAACTGCTTCGGCAGGTCAATTGGCTGCAACACACTCTCAGGCGTTTGAAAGCTGGTACGCTAACTGCCCAGGGTTAAAGGTTGTGGTTCCTTCGAACCCTGCAGATGCAAAAGGATTGTTGAAATCAGCAATTCGTGATGATGACCCGGTCATTTTTATGGAATCAGAGCAGATGTATGGCGATAAAGGCGAAGTGCCTGAAGGCGAGTACACCATTCCAATAGGCGTTGCTGAAATTAAAAGAGAAGGTACCGATGTAACGATTGTTTCTTTCGGGAAAATCATTAAAGAGGCCTATATAGCTGCTGACGAATTGGAGAAAGAAGGCATTAGTTGTGAAATCATTGATTTACGTACGGTTAGACCAATGGACCATGATGCTATTTTGAATTCAGTAAAGAAAACAAACCGAATGGTTATTTTGGAAGAAGCATGGCCCTTTGGAAATGTTGCTACTGAAATTATTTACCATGTTCAGGACAAAGCATTTGATTATTTGGATGCGCCAATAGTGAAAATAAACACTGCAGATACGCCAGCTCCTTATTCTCCGGTACTTTTGGCGGAATGGTTGCCGAATTCCAAAGATGTTGTCAAAGCTGTTAAGAAAGTGTTATATAAGTAGTCAACTTATAATTGTAAGGTATATTAGCCTCGTCAACAAAAGTTGGTGAGGCTTTTTTAAGGAACAGTTTTTGATAAGAAATTACTTTTAAATCGAACAGACCATTACACTATTGAAATTCTTACCAAGAATTTTTAAAGTGGCACATATCAAAAAATGAAGAAATTCCTTTTAGTTTTTTCCCTGACGTTATTCAGTGTTTTAGCTTTTTCCCAGACCAAAGTAGGAGGTATAGTTGTGGACGACCTTGGTTCACCTGTTGCCTTTGCAAACATTGTTTTTAAAGATTCATCAGAAGGAACCATAACCAATGATAATGGGCGGTTCTATATAGAATCTGATAACACCTACAGTACTATTCTTGTTTCTTTTATCGGATATGAAACCAAAGAGATTCAGTTGGAACAAAAGGTGAACTTTAATATGGAGATTGTGTTGGTCGAATCCACCGAACAACTAAAAGAAGTGATCGTATACACAGGAAAACAATCCAAGAAGAACAATCCGGCTATAGATATTTTAAAGAAGATATGGGCTAAAAAACGAGAAAACGGTGTTCGAAAGTTTAAACAATACCAGTACGATAAGTACGAAAAAGTTGAATTTGACCTAAATACTATAGACAGTGCTCTTATAAAGAGCAAGATGTTCAAGGGACTGGAATTTATGTTTGAGGATTTGGACACTTCCAGAATAACAGGGAAAACCTATTTGCCCATGTTTTTGAACGAAAGCTTCTCCAAAGTTTATGGTGATAATGTGCTAAATGAGGAAAAGGAAGATGTGCTAGGGAATAAAAATTCCGGTTTTAGTGGAAACCAAGCGATTACGGCCTTTGTTGAAGACCTGTATTCCGATTACGATATTTATGAAAACTACCTTAAGTTTTTTGACAAAAGCTTTACCAGTCCGTTATCAAAAACAGGTGTGGATACCTATAATTATGTCCTTTCCGATAGTACATTTATCGACAATAAATGGTGTTACAATATCATCTACTACCCAAGGCGGAAGAATGAATTGACTTTTAAAGGAGATTTTTGGGTGAATGATTCCACCTACGCCATCAAAAAAATCAATCTGCAGGTTACCAAAAGCGCCAACATCAACTGGGTAAAGGAAATTTACATTGAGCAGGATTTTGATGTGGTCAATGATTCCATTTTTCTCTTGCAGCGAGATTACATGCTCAGTGATTTTAGTTTTTCCAAAAAAGAAAAGTCACGAGGAGTCTATGGCAAAAGAACAACGGTTTATGATAACTATCAATTTGATACAAACCGTCCGGAAGAATTTTACAAGGCCGAATCAGACCCATATGACCCAAGAGTGTTTGCAAGAGACAGCACGTTTTGGAAAAATGCACGATTGGAAAAACTCAATGAGGATGAATCTGGTATATTCAAACTGTTGGATACCTTAAAAACAGTGCCCAAATTCAGGACGTATTATGATATTGTGAGCATCTTAGGCTCTGGTTACATAGAAATAGACAAATGGAACATAGATATCGGTAACATTTATAGTGTTCTCGGCTTTAACGATGCAGAGGGAACCAGGGTTCGGCTTGGGGCTAGAACCTATTTTGGACAGAATGATACTTGGCGCCTTGAAGGCTATATGGCGTACGGATTTACGGATAAAAAAGCGAAGCACGGACTTTCTGGTAAATTCTTATTAGATAGAAAGAGCAGGCTTATACTCTCAGGAGGAAATCGAAGAGATGTGGAGCAATTGGGACTCAGTTTGACTAGTACAAATGATGTGCTGGGAAGAAGTATTGCCTCCTCTTCTTTAGTGACAGTTGGGGCAAACGATCGGTTGACCAATATCAATTTGTCCACTTTTAATTTAGAGGTGGAACCGGTGAAAAATTTCAGGGTCCGGTTGGGAAGTTCATTTCGAACGTTGAGTTCTGCGCTGCCGAATGCCTTTAGTTTGGATTATGTGGACCCTGATTCGCCTACTGGGATTTCCTCAGAGGTAAAACAATTCGACATAAATACCACCTTAATATATACTCCAGGCAAAAGAACAATTGGTTATGGCGTGGAACGTGCCAATATCAATGACGATCACAGCACCCTATTATTAAATTACACCAAGGGAATCAGTGGATTTTTAGAAAGTGATTTTGACTACGAAAGACTACAGTTCTCGTATCGTCAACCCTGGCAAATTGGTGGTTTTGGACGTTTAACAAGCAGCATTGAACTGGGTAAGACCTTTGGAGAAGTACCATTGAGCCTATTGAGTGTTGTACCTGGTAATCAGACACTTTTTTCCTTATATAATGTTTTTCCAAATCTTGATTTTTACGAGTTTGTGACCGATACCTATGCCGCAGTGCATTTGGAACATAATTTTAATGGTCGATTATTCTCGAGAATCCCAATCCTAAGAAATTGGAACCTTAGAGAAATTGTTGGTCTTAGAGGGGCATGGGGGCAACTTTCAGATGAAAACAAAGCTTTGAGCGCGCCTACCAATATTCCGTTGATAGCGCCGGAAGACCAGATTTACTGGGAATATTCCTTTGGAATAGGAAACATATTCAAGATATTCCGGATTGACTTCAATTTTAGGGGGAACTACCTAGACAATCCAGATGCCCGCGCATTTGGTGTCACGGGTACCTTCGGATTTAATTTTTAATTAACAGAAAGGTCGAGATTTGTTGACCTTATTCCCATAAGGAGCACTATTTTTGCAAAAAATCTAAAACCTCATAATGTCAAAGAAAGAAGTAACCTTCGATGTGCTGATTGAAATTCCAAAAGGAAGTAGAAATAAATATGAATATGATTTTACCCTAAATAAAATTCGATTCGATAGAACCTTGTTCTCGTCGATGATGTATCCTGGGGATTATGGGTTTGTACCTGAAACTCTTGCTTTGGATAAAGATCCCTTGGATGTATTGGTTTTAGGAACAGAGCCAACCTACCCGATGGTGGTAATGGAGGTGAAACCTATTGGAGTTTTCCATATGACGGATGAAAAAGGGCCGGATGAAAAAATAATCTGTGTACCTGTGAGTGACCCCGTTTGGAACAAGAAGGAAGATATAACCGATATCAATCCACATAGAAAAAAGGAAATAGAACACTTTTTTGCGGTTTACAAAGATCTGGAAGAGAAGAAGGTTGATACCGGTGGATGGGGAGACGTTAATGAGGCCATAGAAATCTATCATCAATGCGTGAACCGCTACGATGAAAGTGAGCACAAAAAGAAAAGAACTTTTACCATTTAAGATAAAACCAAATAAAGATTTATGCGCTTTTGACAATCAAAAGCGCATTTTTTTTATTAGTCCGTATTTTACTACTTTAGCATCCGTTAAAAAAAATATAAATAATCAAATAAAATGGAACTGATCGTAAACTATTTACCGGTATTTGGTGTTTTGGCACTTGTCTTCGTATTTATTAAGAATATGTGGGTTGGAAAGCAAGATGAAGGAGATGCAAAAATGGCAAGAATTGCTAAAAATATTGCAGATGGCGCTATGTCTTTCTTAAAGGCCGAGTATAAAATTCTATCAATTTTTGTAATTGCCGTTGCTGCATTGCTTTATTTCAAAGGCAGTAGTGAGACTGGCTCCAACGGTATGGTGGCCATATCCTTTATTGTAGGTGCAATTTGTTCTGCATTAGCAGGATTTATTGGAATGCGTGTTGCTACAAAAGCAAACGTAAGAACTACTCAAGCGGCTAAAACGTCTTTAGGAAAAGCTCTTGAAGTTGCTTTTGCGGGCGGTGCCGTAATGGGCTTGGGTGTTGTGGGCCTAGGTGTATTAGGTCTAAGCGGATTGTTTATGGTCTATCAAAATATGTGGCCTGGAGCTGATAATCTTGGTTTAGTATTAAATGTATTATCTGGATTCTCACTAGGTGCATCATCTATTGCGCTTTTTGCCCGTGTTGGTGGTGGTATCTATACAAAAGCTGCCGATGTTGGAGCGGATTTAGTAGGTAAGGTTGAAGCAGGTATTCCCGAAGATCACCCATTAAACCCTGCTACAATTGCGGATAACGTTGGAGACAATGTTGGAGATGTTGCAGGTATGGGAGCTGACCTTTTTGAATCATACGTAGGTTCAATTATCGGTACAATGGTTTTGGGTGCATTTATTATTACTCCCGATTTTGCTGGCTTAGGTGCGGTTTACCTTCCATTGGTATTAGCTGCGGTAGGTATAATAATGTCAATTATTGGCACCTTCTTTGTAAGAGTTAAGGATGGTGGAAATCCACAAACAGCTTTAAATATTGGTGAATTTGGATCAGCTGGTTTAATGGTAGTTGCTTCTTATTTCATTATTAATGCTCTAATTCCTGAGACAGTCGATGGATTGCCTTTTGGAGCTATGGGTATTTTTTGGGCAACCTTGGCCGGTCTTGTTGCTGGTTTGGGTGTTGGTAAGATTACAGAGTACTATACAGGTACAGGTACAAAACCAGTAAATTCTATTGTAAAACAATCAGAAACTGGTGCCGCTACAAATATTATTGCAGGTTTAGGTGTTGGTATGATGTCAACAATGATTCCTATTCTTTTAATTGCTGCTGCGATTTTGGTTTCACACCATTTTGCTGGTCTTTACGGTATTGCAATCGCTGCAGTTGGAATGTTGGCAAATACAGGAATCCAACTAGCAGTTGATGCTTATGGACCTATTTCTGATAACGCTGGTGGTATTGCTGAAATGGCCGAACTAGATCCAGAAGTTCGTGAGCGTACGGATAAATTGGATGCTGTTGGTAATACTACTGCTGCAATTGGTAAAGGTTTTGCTATCGCTTCTGCTGCTTTAACAGCCTTAGCGTTATTTTCTGCTTTTATGAAAGTCGCAAACGTTACTTCTATTGACGTTTCTAAACCAACGGTAATGGCAGGACTCCTTGTAGGTGCAATGCTACCTTTTGTATTCTCTGCACTTTCTATGAATGCAGTAGGTCGTGCCGCAATGGCAATGATTGAAGAAGTACGTCGTCAATTTAGAGATATTCCGCAATTGAAAGCGGCCTTGGAGGTAATGAAAGCTGTGGATACAGATATGTCTAAAGCGACTCCAGAGCAGCGTGCTACTTTTGATGCTGCCGATGGTTATGCCGAATATGACAAATGTGTTGACATTTCTACAAAGGCCTCTATTAAAGAAATGGTATTGCCAGGTCTGTTGGCAATTGCAGTTCCTGTTGCAGTAGGATTTATTGGCGGAGCCGAAATGTTGGGCGGTTTATTGGCAGGTGTTACTTCAGCAGGTGTTTTAATGGCAATCTTCCAATCTAATGCAGGTGGTGCTTGGGACAATGCAAAGAAAATGATAGAGTCTGATGGTCGTAAAGGAACAGATGCTCATAAAGCTGCTGTTGTTGGTGATACCGTTGGTGATCCATTTAAAGATACTTCAGGTCCATCGTTGAACATTTTGTTGAAATTGATGTCAGTTGTGGCATTGGTTATTGCTCCAAGTATTGCAATAAGTGCAGATAAAATGATGGCATATAACGAAACTAACGTTGCCACAGAAGTTGTTGAAAGACAAATGGAGCAGCATATTAATGTTGAAATGAGCAATACCGAAGATGGTGCTTTCAAAGCTGTTGTAATGACTACTTCAGAAGTTGATGGAGAAATTACAGAGGAAGCAAAAGAATTCACTGCCACTACTAAAGAAGAAGTAGAAAAGTTGGTAAATGAATATAAAGAAACGAAGGAATAAATTCGTTGCTTTTTAAGATACGAAAGGGCCGCACTTTAGTGCGGCCCTTTTTTGTGATGTCCATTTGAATATTGGACACCACTGACGGTCACCATGAACACGATCAACCTGTAAATCATTTCCACGCCTCATTGCCGACAACCTGATTGGTTCATTATGACGCCTATTGCAGTTTAAAAGTTATTGGAATAGAAAAAGGAACTTTAACCGGAGTGCCTCGTTGCTTTCCAGGGGTCATTTTGGGGAGTTTGGAGATGATTCTGGCTGCTTCTCCTTCTAATATTTTATGCGGTCCACGCATTCGAACTTCCCCAATACTCCCATCTTTTTGAATGGTGAACTGTGTGAAGACTTTTCCCTGTAAATTCATATCAACAGCATTTTCTGGATATTTAAAGTTTTTACGGATATGTTTTTGCATCATTTCCTGAAAACAAGCTCTTTTATCTTCTTCATTTTCACAGCCGGGAAAAACCGGGACATCTTGGATAAGAACCCAAGGGACAGTTACTGTTTCTTCAACTTTCTCAAAAGTGATATCCTCAATATCCGCAATCTCGGTATTCTGATCAGGTTCGTTCGATTCAATTACGGTTTCAACAATATCTTCATCATCAGGAGCAATTTCGATTACTGGCGGAGTTTGAATTTTTGGTGGAGGAGGTGGTGGCGTATGAAATGTTATTGGTACTACTTCATCTAGACTATCCGGAGTATTTAAGTTCTGGACGAACTCAGGAGTTTCATAAAACGTCTTCCATTCAATGGCGACGTATGCAAATAGTAAAATAGCAGTCAATCCTATTAAAAAATATAAGGTGCTGTTCTTTTTCAGTTCCAATTTTGGATTTTTCTTTAATTCCATGTTTTCAAAATTTGTGAAGCCTGAGCTTCGAGTTAGAAATAATGGGCGCTAACCATAATCTAAAACTAGGTTCAAAATCGAGCAAGAACAATCGGGAATGAGGGAACTGGTCATTTGGCTGAGTAAAAAGCACAAAGCTTTTAATAGTTCAGCCAGAAACGGGGAAATGCAGCCAAAAGAATTGAAAATAATTGAGGCAACAAGATGTAAATATGTAGCAATGGTTACATTCAGACGATTTAGGAAAGCTTTAATTGTATATTTCCATCCATCTAAATCATACTCCGATTATGGATACATTGACTTTTTTGCAAAAAATGGGCAAGAGTTTTTTGTTCTTTGCGTTTTTCAGCATGATTGTATTTTCCTGTACACAGGATGATTCTATTGAAGGGGAAAGTAACCTTCCAAATGGAACCATTGACTTGCCAGAGCGAACAAATGCTGATTGTGAGGGAGAAGCATTCATCCAAAGAAAGGATGCCGTTGTTTTCCCATTGGACCCAAGTCTTTTTGGGTTGGATAATTTTGTGGTGAACGGTGCCTTGGAAACGCATCAGGAAATAACCTCATCCATTACTGGGATTACCTATAGATACCACGTGTACCTCCCACCTGAGTATGAATTGGAACCGGAAAGAAGTTTTCCAGTGCTGTATTGGTTGGATGCTCAATTTTGGGGTATACCCAATGCAATGCAACCTATTAAAGTGGTGGATTTTGATGAACTTCCGGTTATTGTTGTAGGAGTTGAAGAGGGTCCTGCCGGGCGCAGGGCGGTCGATTATATATTTCCAGGGATAAGCACTTATAACCGTTTTTTTACGGAAGAGTTTATTCCTACGGTGGAGTCAAAATATCGAGTTTTGTCAGAAGATCGTACCATACAAGGGGGGTCTGCCTCTGGCCTGGCTTCATTGGCAATGATGTTAAGTGATCAAGAGAATCCACCTATATTTAAAAACCATCTTGCGTTCGACCCTTTCATTCAGAGTACCTCAAGTTTACAGAACTTACTCAATGACAGGCTGAACACGGGTGTTCCTTTGAATAAAACATTAGTGATAACAAGTATGAAAAGCGGATTTTCATCATCTGTGGACCCCTATGCGGAGGATTTAGCTACAAGGAATATATCTTGTCTAAATATAATTCATAGTAGCTATCAAGGGGATCATTTTGCTAGTACAAGATCCAGTACTGGCGATGCACTTAGGGACATTTATAGTGAGTATTACGAGCAATAATATAATATTCCGTAAAAATTATTAGATTGAAATATTGGTTTACTTAAAACCTCAATGAAATGAAATTGAAAAGAATCATCACGAATCTATGGTTTTCAATACTTGCAAGTACCTGCATTTTAATGTTTTCTTGTTCAGAAGAAGCACAGGTAAGTAATGAGCCTGATACGGAAGGGCAAGAATCCGAAGAACAGGAAGTGCAGATACCCAGTCTAAATCCGCAACAAGCACAATCAGGTGTTATAAGGGATATTACCTCAGCAACTCTGGTTGAAGAAATGGGCATTGGATGGAATCTTGGCAATAGCATGGATGTAGAGGATAGGGACAAAACTTTTTGGGGCAATCCATTGCCTACAAAAGAAATGATAGATGCTATAGCCGAAAGGGGGTTTGGTACTTTGAGGGTTCCTGTTACCTGGGGTTATCATCAAGGACTTGCACCTGATTACACTATGGAAACAGAATTTTTAGATCAAATACAAGAAATTGTTGATTACGCTCTTGCCAATGGCATGCATACCATCATAAACGTACATCATGATGACCCATGGATGATTCCCACTTACGACATGGCTGATGAGGTAGGCACGCGATTGGGAAGTTTATGGAGTCAAGTTGCACTTAGATTTAAATCGTACGGCGATTATCTCATTTTTGAGACCATGAATGAGCCTAGGCATGAGGGTAGCGCTCAAGAATGGCTTGGTGGTACAGCGGAGGGTAGGGATGTAGTAAATCAATACCATAAAATATCATTGGATGCCATCCGGGCCACTGGTGGCAACAACGAAAAAAGGCATGTTATGATAGCGCCATATTCAGCGGCCCCTTATGATGTTACCATGGATGCATTGGTAATACCCAACAGTGACACTAACATCATTGTTTCCATTCACCAATATTTTCCATTTGAATTTACGCATGAAACACCAAATGGCACCTTTAATTGGGGTAGTCAACAGGACAGAACTGATTTGCGTAATGCAATTGATTTTATAGCTGATAAATGGGTTGTTCAAGAAAAAAGACCTGTGGTTTTAGGAGAATGGGGAACGGTTGACAAGAATAATGCCGCAGCCAGAAGAAATCATGCCGAGGCTTTTGTCGAATTTGCCAAAGACAGAGGAATGTTGCCCATTTGGTGGGATAACGGATTAGGAGATGAATTTGGAGTCTTTGACAGAAATAATATCTCATGGTCAAGACATGACGAATTGGTAGATGTTATTCTGAACACTTGGTATAAATAGTATTTCCCGTCATTTTGTAACCCCTGATATATTTGGACAGCAAGGAATTTTGCCAAATATCTTTAGGAGGGTAATGAATTATAAGAAAAATTAAATGGTTAGGGTTATTCTTTCTTGAATTGAAGCATCCAATCGTATATAGAAACATCAAAAGGATTGTAAATAACATCACTGGAAAAAGCATCCGAATAGGTTCGTGACCAAGCATCATGCCCGGTGTTTCTAAACACAGTAACTCTGGCTTTTACATTAGGATTTTTGTTATTTATAAATTGTACCAGCGGAACTGATCCATAATTTTGAAAAGCCAATACGGTATTATCACTATCTCCGTGAAAAGCCCAAATTGGGATGTCGGTCAGATTGTCAATAATCCTTTCCTCACCTCGCGCACTTATGGGAACAATTGCTGCTGCATAATTATCAAGGCCTCTTTCTCCTATATAATACCACGTGCCGCCACCACCTAAACTTAAACCAGTCAAGTAAATTCTACTTGTATTTACCTGATAGTTATCAATGATGTATTTTATGAAATCATGTATCTGCTGATGTGGCCAATAGGCTGTTTTTAACCTAGGAGAAACGACAATAAAAGGATAGGAAGGATTCCATTTGTTTTTCTTTATCAGCCCGGGAGGGGTGGTTCCTATAAGCACTTCATGAAGTTCATCCTCATCAGATCCAGTATAACCACTTGGATCCCATCCATGTAAGAAAATCAACAACGGATATTCCGGACCGTCTTCCGTATAACCACTAGGAGTATAAACATGATGACCAAATACCGCTTCGTTAGCGCCCAAGGGATACGCCATATGGACACCTCCGGTATCTTCCGGTAGATCTTTTAAATCAGAAGTATCTATATTAATTGTGGTAGGTTCAGATTGCGAAGATTCATTTGGATTTTCACCATTTTCCTCAAACAGCTCCATATTAGGCCTGTCAGATTCCGAACAAGAATATCCTAGAATAACAGTCAAAAATATCCAAAAGTACTTTTTACCTAACCACATTCTAACTACGAAATTTATATTTTAGATAACCTGATCGTGCCTGTATGACTACCATCACAATCCGTTCCAGTAAAGCTCACGTTAAATGCATTTTCATTGGTTAACTTTCCATTTCCCGTAAAGGTTCCAGTGCAGTTTGGAATAATATCATCCCAACGAAAGCTACTTAGATCATTTTCGTCTATGCTAAAACTTATGGTGCCATCATTTGCTCCACTGTTACAGCAACTTACAAAATTTCCACTAATAAAAAATTCGCCATCAAAATTACCCGAAGAAGTTTCTACAATACTAGCAGAGATTGGAAGGTTTGTGAATGTTGCGGATGGGGTTGTGGAATTCCAAAGTCCAGTATAATTTCCCGCTTGTAAACTGAAAATTTTGGCACTCTCCTCCTTTGGACTATCCGAGTCGTCACTTTTGTTACATCCAACAAAGAATAATGTCAAAAAGCTGGCAACTACTGTTTTTTTAATCAAATGTTTCATTTTAACTGTAATATGATTTTTGTTCATGTCAAATTTGACCAATAATCAAAGAGCAGTCGACCGCTTGGTTGCAAAACCACATACTGGTCAGTAAGTGCAATGTTGTATTGAAACAAGGAAGGTAAGATTGCACTAAATGATTATAGTGCTTTCTTTTTGATGTATTCTCGTGGAGTTTGCTGAGTCTGTTCTTTAAAAGCTTTGTTGAAGGTTGATTTTGAATTGAAGCCGGCTTCGATGGAAAGCGTTAGAAGTGTATGGGTGTGGTGCTGACCTTGTTCCAATTTTTTAATAAACTCCTTAATTCGGTAGGCATTGATAAAATCATAAAAACTCTTGTTCAGAATGTTGTTTAGAAACCAAGAAATATCGTGGGGAGAAGTGTCTAGTTTTTGTGAAAATTCCATCAAATTCAGCCTTGGTTCTAAATATGTCTTTTGGTTGGACATTAATGCATCAATTTTGCTTTTTAATTCACCAACTTGACTTTTAGAAAGTCTTTGGGTGCTCTTTAATTCTTCAAGCTGAAATAATTCGGGGAACCGTAGTTTGTAATAAGCTATAACGCATACGCTGCTTAATAAGGCTATGCCCAATGCTATATATATAGATTTGTCCAGCCCAATTTGCATTATTCTGTCCCCAACATAGCTTACGGCCCAAATTAAAATAAATAGTAAAATTGACCATAGGAAGGCGTAGATGTATTTTGACGTATTCTGAACATAGGAAAGTTGTTTTTTTTCATCAAAGATGTATTTCCTAAAATGTGCAAAGGACAATATCAAATAGGTAAAACATAGCACTAAAGAAATACCTTCATTGATTACGTACACCACGAGAAAACTATCTATGCGTGACCAATAAACTTCTAATGAGAGGCATGCAATGACCAAATTAAAAGCTATAAATAGAGCTACAGGCAGAAAATGGATTTTTGGTATATGAAACCTTGTCTTTGTAGTAAGTTGCTTGATATATGCGAATAAGTAAACACCATAGAAAAAAATGGAAGCATCTAAAAAATGAAAGAGTCTATGACCGGAGAAATGCGGATTTATAGTCCATCTAAGGCCTCTAAAAATGAGTATAATATTGGCAATGACAAAAATGGAAAGGTAATCGTTTGATAGGTTATTTCTCTTGTCCGTTTTATTCAAGTTGTAAATAAAAAAGAGACCGAGAAGAATAACGATAAAGTGAATGGCAACTTCAATATTGAACAGCACGGTCTACTGAATTTAGGAATGCCAAATGTAAAAATTAATGATTTTACATTTTTGCTCAGATTAGTATGGTTCTGTGAAATTCGTTCAATAGAACTGCAAATATGTGCAGTTGCGACCAATCGCACCTTTTTTAAGATTTAGGAAGTCTTTTTTCAATTGTTGAATAGGTACAAACCAATATTCTTGGTTTAAAATAACCCGTGAATTTCAGCATCAATCTTATTGATTACTTGGCCCAAATCTTCAGGCTCATCAACAAAATTGATATTGTCCACATCAATAACCAAAAGCTTGCCTTTTTCATAGGTGTTTACCCATGCTTCGTAACGTTCATTAAGTCGACTTAGATAATCAATGGATATGCTATTTTCATATTCTCGACCCCGTTTATGGATTTGATTTACGAGATTGGGAATAGAACTACGTAGGTAAATCAACAAGTCCGGTGGCTGCACCAAAGTTTCCATAAGCTCGAAAAGACTTTTATAATTTTCAAAGTCACGGTTGGTCATTAATCCCATGGCGTGCAAGTTCGGTGCGAAAATATGGGCATCCTCGTATATGGTTCGATCTTGGATCACATTTTTCCCACTTTCCCTGATTTTGAGAATTTGTCTGTAACGACTGTTCAAGAAGTAAATCTGAAGATTGAAGCTCCAACGTTCCATTTGGGTATAAAAATCATCCAAATACGGATTGTCTACTACATCTTCAAATTGGGCGTTCCACCTGTAATGTTTGGCAAGTAAGGTGGTCAATGTGGTCTTTCCTGCTCCAATGTTTCCTGCTACGGCAATGTGCATGGGTGATAATGTTGAATGGTTACTAGTTTACAGTGTTTAGTTGCAAAGGCATACAATATACAACGAATCTTGTGGAAGCTAAAACCGAGCTTGACGCTTTTATCAACCTTTCGATGAAAAACCATTATCAGTGCTTTAGTGCATGGCAACTACAGCCAGGAATTGTAAAACTTTGTGTTTGTTCATGCCACGGAAAAGCCTGGTTATACTTGTTGTTTTCCCAATAGAACTTACTGCGCGTATTAGTTTCATTACCAATTTCATTCATGGTTTCGGTATCATACAAGCGTCCATTGATCATGGTGTATCTGACAGAATTGGTGTTTTCGATATCCGCTAGCGGATTTTTGTCCAGCACAATCAAATCGGCCAACTTGCCCACTTTTAGGGAACCAATTTCGCTTCCCATACCGATATATTCAGCACCATTAATAGTAGCCGCTTTCAACGCATCCATATTGCTCATTCCACCAGCTTTGAGCATCCAAAGTTCCCAATGTGCGCCCAGACCTTGCAATTGACCATGGGCTCCAAGGTTGGCTTTTACCCCAGCATTGGAAAGCGAAGTAACGGTTTCAGATACTAAAATATGTCCGTTGGAATATTCTTCTTGCGGCGCTTTTGTTCTATGTCGACTTCTCGAATCTATAATGTGCCTTGGGGTGTACTTTAGCAATTTCTCATTTTCCCAGACATTGTCACGTTCGTAGTAGAAATATTCTCCATTTAAACCTCCATAGTTTACAATCAATGTGGGGGTGTAACCACTTGTGCTATTGCTCCAAAGCGTAATGATGTCCTTATAAACAGGTGCAACAGGAATATTATGCTCAATTCCGGTATGGCCATCCATGATCATACTCATATTATGGAAAAAAGTGGATCCGCCTTCAGGAACCACATTGACCCCTAATTCTTTAGCGGCTTGCATTACTTGTTGACGCTGTTCGCGTCGCGGTTGATTATAACTTTTTACAGAAGTAGCTCCAAAAGCCTTTGTTCTTCGGATAGCTGAGCGAGCATCATCCAAGCTATTGACCACAGCTTTAAAATCTCCGTCGGCACCATACAAAATGAATCCTGTGGAGTATATTCTTGGTCCGACCATTTCACCGCTTTTTACCAATTCCGAAAGACCAAAAACAGTTTCACTGTTGGCCGAAGGGTCATGAGCCGTGGTGACACCAAATGCAAGATTGGCATACAATTGCCAATGCTTTTTGGTGTTCAAGCCTGATCTGAAGGCACCAATATGGGCATGGGCATCTACAATGCCGGGCATTATGGTTTTACCTTTCGCATCAATTATTTCGGTATTTGATGGAATAGTGATTTCCGAAGAGGTACCTATACTTTCAATTTTGTTATCCTTGATGATAATGGTAGCATTTTCCAATACTTCATCATTTTCCATGGTGATGATTCTCGCATTGATAAATGCGATTCTACCTTTGGGTCTGTCCGTTTTAGCAACTAATCCTACCTCAATTCCTTTTTCTGTTATTGGAGGAATGCTATCAGGAGAGTTTTTGAGGAAAGTGAATCGTTGTTCCACATCATTGGAGAAATATTCACTGCCTAAAGTCCAATGAAGTTTTTCGCTATCCTTGGACCAATGAAGACTGTATCCAGCATCTTTGGCCACTTGAGTCACCGGAAAAGCTTTACTTTTCGGGTCGAACTCTACAGTTTGACCTGTCATGGTCATCGGTGCAACATAGGCTTTGTGCAAATTCGAAAACAATAGCCATTTGTTATCCGGGGATGGTACAATGTGGTTAGCATATTTAGACTTGAAATGAGTGCGTTCATCTTTCCCATTCAAATCGACACTTTTGAGCTCCTTGGTTAATGATCCAAAGAATTTTCCGCCAGTTTGAAAGAAAATGCGAAGATCATCCGCGCTAAATGTTGGTGTTAAACCATTTTCAGTAAGTTTTTTAATAGAATTCCCATTGGTTGCCATGGTATAAATGCCGGGCTCTTTCGTGAATGAGCGGCCCTGGTCATTACTGCCACTTTGTTTGCCATATACAATGTAATTTCCATTGTTGGAAAAAGAAGGGAAGCGATAAATACCTTTTTTCAAGGTCAATTTGGTTGAATTACCACCACTTGATGAAACTTTATGGATTGCTCCCAAATGCTCATCGTCCCAAGTCACATAAACTATCTCTTTTCCATCAGGAGAGAAAGAAGGCTCAAATTCCAAATCCTTGCTATCCGTTAATCGCTTCGGCTTGCCATTGGGTAGAGTTTTGGTCCAAAGGTGCCCCAAAGCACTAAAAACGATTCTTTTTCCATCAGGAGAAGTCTTTACATGTCGGATAACCTTGGCTGTAAACTCATCCGAATCTACCTGATGCTGTACTCGATGGGTCTCTGCAATTTTAATTTTGGTATCAACTTGGAACGGAATTGGCGTAACTTGAAGGGTGTTACTATTGATTTTTTGAATTTTTCCTCCAGCCCAAAAAACAATTTCAGCACCATTTGGCATCCAACTGAAGTTGGGATAGGTTCCAAAAAGGGCCCATGCTTCCATCTGATCCTTATTTAAGGTGTCATAGATTGGCCATTCTTCGCCAGTTTCCAAATCATGAATAAATAACACTGACTTAGTTCGAACGCGTTTTACGAATGCAAGTTTTTTATTGTCAGGAGACACCGTTGGCCTTGAAGCACTGCCTGGTCCTCCTGTAACGGTTACGGTTTTTCCTGTTTCAAAATCGTAACGTTTAATGGCATAAATCTGTGCATTCGGGTTCTTGTTATATTGAAAGAAACCTCCTGGATACATATCCTCACAGTAATATAAATATTGGCCATCACTTGAAACCGAAGGTTCGTTAACATCCTGCTGATCATTTTTACGTGTAGTTAGCTTTAGACCGCTTCCACCGGTTATATGATATTGCCACATTTCACCAGCGCCCAGTGATCGTTGGGAAGTAAAGTGTTTTCGGGCAATTAAATGGTTGCCATCAGGTGTCCAAACAGCATTGTTCAACAATCTGAAATTTTCTTTGGTTACTTGTGCTGCATTGTTGCCATCCATATCCATTACCCAAATATTGTCACCTCCTCCAGCATCGGAGGTGAAAGAAATTCTCTTGCCATCTGGGCTAAAACGAGGTTGCACTTCAAAAGGAAGTCCTGAGCGCAAAGCCTTTGCCTTTCCTCCCGTAATGGGCATGGTATAAATGTCACCAAGCATATCAAAAACGATATGCTTTCCATCTGGGCTTACATCAAGGTTCATCCAGGTGCCTTCATCGGTCGATAAATCAACTTCATTGACTTTCCAATTGGTATAAGGATTGGAAACATCCCATTTCTTATCGTCCTTTTTGTCTTGAGCTAACACAATAAGAGTAAACGAGAACAGTAGAATGGAAAGTAAAGCTTTGTTTTTCATGAGTTTTAAATTAGTCAGATAGCAAAATACGGATAAACCTCCTATTTATTAGTATTGGGTTTTTAAAAATATTTGGTTTTTAAGACCAAAACATTTTCATATTTTAGCACCCGATTATTGAGGAAAGATTTGACTGCTTGCAACCTCGCTAAAAAATGCTAAAAAGGAGTGTAAACTTTTTTGGGCTGTACCGTCAAATCTCTCCATTTAAAATATATGTACATGCCATATCTGTTTACATCGGAATCAGTAAGTGAAGGACACCCAGACAAAATAGCAGACCAAATCAGTGATGCACTTTTAGACAACTTTTTGGCTTTTGACCCAGAAAGCAAGGTGGCCTGTGAAACTTTGGTAACCACTGGACAAGTTGTTTTGGCCGGAGAGGTTAAAAGTGACACCTATTTAGATGTCCAAAACATTGCTCGAGATGTCATCAACAAAATTGGGTATACCAAAGGAGAATATCAATTTAGCGGAGACTCGTGCGGTGTAATTTCCCTGATTCATGAGCAATCACAGGACATTAACCAGGGTGTTGACCGAGGAAGCAAGGAAGAGCAAGGAGCGGGTGATCAGGGAATGATGTTTGGTTATGCTACTAAAGAGACTGAAAATTATATGCCTTTGGCATTGGATATCTCACACAAGATTCTTCAAGTTCTAGCCGAATTACGAAGGAAAGGCGATAGCATATCATACTTAAGACCCGATGCAAAAGCGCAGGTGACCATCGAGTATTCAGATGACAATGTACCACAACGCATTGATACCATCGTAGTATCAACTCAGCATGATGATTTTGATTCAGATGAAAAGATGCTGACTAAAATCAAGGAGGATATTATAGCTATTTTGATTCCAGAAGTTAAAAAACTATTGCCAGAATCCATACAAGTATTGTTTAATGATGATATCAAATATCATATTAACCCAACAGGAAAGTTTGTCATTGGCGGACCTCATGGCGACACGGGCTTGACAGGCCGTAAAATCATCGTGGACACCTATGGCGGAAAAGGTGCACATGGCGGTGGTGCTTTTAGTGGGAAAGACCCAAGTAAAGTGGATAGAAGTGCTGCATATGCAGCAAGACATGCAGCAAAAAATTTGGTAGCTGCTGGTGTGGCTGATGAAATTTTGGTTCAAGTAAGTTATGCTATTGGGGTGGTGGAACCTACCTCGATTTTTGTGGATACGTTTGGTACGGGTAATTTGGGATTGACCGATAGTGAAATTGCCAAAAAAGTCGCAGCACTTTTTGATATGCGTCCATTTGCTATTGAAGAACGTTTGAAGTTGAGAAATCCCATTTATCTGGAAACCGCGGCTTATGGGCATATGGGGAAACAACCTCAAATACTTACTAAGGTTTTCGAATCACCCTATAATGGAAGAGTTGAAAAAGAAGTGGAGCTTTTCACTTGGGAAAAATTGGATAGGGTGGATGCTGTAAAGGAAGCTTTCGGGCTATAAACCCAGTACCATTTTTTACTACATTTTGTCTAGGTGACATCAGCTTAAGATTTCTTTGTAGTTTTAGGCGTCAATCAAAATTTCTATACGATGAAAAGAGTATTTCGTTCGCTATTGCTGATGTTCATTTTCGCATTGGCCTTCTCTTCCTGTAAAAAGAATACAAAAAAAGAAGTCCAGCTAGAAGACACTTATGTTTCGGATAACTACACCAAAAAAGAAGTAGATATTGAAATGCGTGATGGAGCCAAACTCCACACCACCATTTATTCCCCGAAAGATACCTCAAAAGAATATCCCATTTTAATGCAACGTACCCCATATAGTTCAAGACCTTATGGAGAAGAAAATTTTAGAAAACAGATTGGGCCTAACATTCATTTAATGAAAGAAGGAAACATTATTGTTTACCAAGATGTTAGAGGACGATGGTTAAGTGAAGGACATTATGAAAATATGCGCGCCTACCTTCCTAATAAAACTTCGGACCAAGATGTAGATGAAAGTTCAGACACCTATGATACCATCGAATGGTTGGTGAACAATGTAGACAACAACAGCGGTAAGGTAGGTGTTTGGGGCATATCCTATCCTGGCTATTATGCCACTTATGCCACTATTGATGCCCACCCGGCATTGAAAGCGGCTTCACCCCAGGCTTGTATTGGAGATTTCTTTTTTGATGATTTCCATCATAACGGAGCCTATTTGTTGAGCTATTTTAGGGTGACTTCACTTTTTGGTACACCCAGACCCAACAATGACCAACCAATAGATACAGCGTGGTATACCTTTCCAGATTTACAAACGGAAGACCAGTACCAGTTCTTTTTGGATGCAGGACCATTGAAAAATTTGAACTCCTTTTTCGAATATGAAACCGTGGACACTCCTACGATGAGACCAGAGGGGGTCACCGATGATTATTTCTGGAACGAAATAAAGGAGCATCCCAATTATGATGAACTCTGGCAAAGTCGTGGATTGATTCAGCATTTGGATAAATCCAAGTCACATGTGGCCACAATGATCGTTGGGGGGTGGTTTGATGCGGAGGACCTTTATGGACCGCTGGAAACTTATAAAAACATTGAAAAACATACCGATGGCTATAATACTATGGTCTTCGGCCCATGGGATCATGGTCGATGGGCAAGACGAAATGGAAGAAGTTTAGTGGGGAATTACTATTTCGGAGATTCCATTTCAGAATTTTATCAGGAAAACATAGAGACGAAATTTTTCAATCACTTTTTAAAAGGTGATGGAGGGGATAACAGCGGACTCCCCGAAGCCTATGTGTTTGATTCTGGACGTAAAGCCTGGAAAACATATGATTCCTGGCCTCCATCAGGAGTTGAAAAGCAAACTATGTTTCTATCCAAAGACCAAAATTTGACCTCTGATTCCGAAGATGTTGAAGGGATTAAATTTATAAGTGATATCAAAAAACCAGTTCCATATTCAGAAGATGTAAAAACTGTTTTTACACCCAGAAAATATATGACAGATGATCAGCGATTTGCAGCTCGCAGGTCAGATGTGTTGGTTTTTGAAACAGAGGTCATGGAAGAAGACCTGACTTTGGCCGGGGATATTATGGCAAATTTAAAAGTGGCAACTACCGGTACGGCTGCGGATTGGATTGTCAAGGTCATTGATGTGCATCCAGGTGATGTTGAAACCAATGAAGAAATGCAAGACCATTTAAAGATGTCAAACTATCATTTGATGGTCCGTAGCGAGGTGTTACGTGGACGGTTTAGAAACAGTTTTTCCGAACCGGAACCTTTTACACCCAACAAAAAAACGGATGTAAATATCAAATTGCAAGATGTCTTCCATACCATTAAAAAAGGGCATAAACTGCAGATTCAGGTACAGAGTACCTGGTTTCCTTTGATTGATTTGAATCCACAAACCTATGTGGAAAATATCTTTAAGGCGGATGAGACAGATTTTAAAACCCAGACCCATACCGTTTATACAGACTCTAGCATTGAGTTTTCAGTCTTAAAATGAAAATAAGTTCAGCCAAAAAAATGAAAAAGCCATGGCCCACTAAAAAGGCCATGGAGCAAATTTATGAGGCTAAGCTATGGGGGGACAATGGTTCTAATTTTTATTCCGGTGACGGGTCACATCATCCTGAATTGGTTAAACCCTATGTGTATGTTCTGCAATCATTTTTAAAATCGTTTAAAAATCCATTGACTGTTCTTGATTTAGGTTGTGGAGATTTCAATGTGGGAGCACAATTGGTTGGGCACACGAAAAGGTACATTGCATTGGATATTGTTGAAGAACTGATAAACTACAACAAAACAAAATTCAAGAGCTCCAATTTGGAATTCCATTGTTTGGATATAGCTAAAGATGACCTTCCATTTGCAGATTGTGTCATTTTAAGACAAGTACTGCAACATGTATCCAATGCGGAAATCAAGAATATCGTAGATAAGCTATATGATTTTAGATATGTGGTTTTGACTGAACATTTGCCTCATGTTGATTTCTCTCCCAATATCGATATCATTTCTGGTCAGGGAATTCGAATAAAAAAACAAAGTGGTTTGGATTTGCAAGCGGCACCATTTTATTTAAGAGTAAAGGAAGCAAAGCAGCTATTGTCCCTTTAATCACCAGATTATAATGGAAGATTGGTAACGACCTTGTTTAAAATGTTTTGAGTTTTGTAACGGGTATTGGAGAGGTTTTCCTTTGACGGTTAATTATAATTAATATGGATTTTAGAAATTGTTTATTTGGAATTTCAATTATTGTCTTTTTGGGTTGTTCAAGTAGACAAACAGGTTTGCAATTTGAACAAAAGGTCTTATATCAAATCGTACCCCAAATTATTGATTCTGAATTTCCTGATACTTCGGAAGGTTTTATGTTGAAAAAAACAGTTGATGGTTCTTCAGTTTGGAGGAAGGAAACTTCGGCTAATACGATAATTGGAATTTTGGATTCTGTGTATGAGTTTGATCAAAAATTTTATAAAAAATATATCAATCTTCATTTCTCAAATCACGATTTAAAGTTAGCAAAGTTGAATTCTGCAAAGGGTTATAAATTAGATATTTCAAAAATCAAAAAATCAAAAAACTACTATTATCAGTATCTAAGTGAAATTCCTGATTCAAAAATACGATGGAAAAGGAAGAAAGAATTTTATTTGATGGGATTGGTAGGTTTTTCAAGAATTTATTTTGATAAAGAGAGGAAGAATGGAGTACTAGACTTTACAATGTCGTGTGGTCAGCAATGTGGAATGACAGCCCTTGTTTATTTGAAAAATGAAAATGGGGATTGGAAGGTTGATGAAATAGAGTCCATCATCGAGGAATGAAAACATTTCCAATCCGAACACCATGAGCGAGAGAAATCTCTGTAACTTACTCCATTAAAATCACCCGAATACGTAAAATTTCCCAAAATCATTAGGATTTTAAAAGATTCTGCCTTTATATTTGTCCTCACAAGTTCAAACACGTATTGAATAGTTATCAAGAAAGGTGGAGGGAATAGACCCTATGAAGCCTTAGCAACCCTTGACTTCCAATGTCAAGAAGGTGCTAAATTCTATCCCATATGGGAATAGATAACAACGACCGATATATTTTCGGTTTCACTTTCTTATAACTTTTTGATTTTTCCTATCGGCCAAATGGTCGAGCAGGGTTTGGCTTTTTAATTTATCGCAATTAATAATTTAAAAAACTAGAAATCATGAGTGATCAAAAATTTTCAACCAATGCTTTGCATGCGGGTCACGACACGACCCAAACTAGCGGAACAAGAGCAGTACCCATTTATCAGTCCACTTCCTATGTGTTCAATGATACGGATCATGCTGCAAACTTGTTTTCATTGGCCGAACTTGGCTTTATTTATACACGATTAAACAATCCTACCAATCAAATTCTGCAAGAAAGATTGGCTGCTATCGAAGGTGGGGTAGGAGCAGTTGTTTTTGCTTCGGGAACGGCAGCAATCTCGACTGGATTGCTGACCTTGTTGAGAGCTGGTGATCACATTGTTGCATCAAGTAGTTTATATGGAGGCACCTATAATTTATTGAATGTCACACTTCCGCGTCTGGGCATCACAACCACCTTTGTGGACGCATCTGACCCATCCAACTTTGGTAAGGCCGTGCAGGATAATACCAGGGCTTTCTTCGTAGAATCTTTGGGTAACCCAAAATTGGATGTACTGGACTTAAAAGGAATTTCAAAAGAGGCCAAAGCTGCTAAAGTTCCATTTATAGTAGATAACACAGTTGCCACTCCGGGGCTATTAAATCCTATTGAACATGGCGCAAACCTTGTAATTCACTCACTTACGAAATATATCAATGGTAATGGTACCGCCTTGGGAGGTGCTATCATAGATGCAGGAACATTTGACTGGACTAACGGGAATTTCCCTGAATTTACAGAACCATCAGCTGGGTACCATGGTTTGGTATATAGTGAAGCGTTAGGTGCTGCTGCATTTACTTTCAAACTGATTTTGGAAGGATTGCGCGACTTTGGTGGCGCATTAAGTCCATTTAATGCTTTTCAAATAATTCAGGGCTTGGAAACTTTGCCGGTTCGAATTAAACAACATAGCGAAAATGCGCTGGCCTTGGCAGAATGGTTGCAAAATAGGGAGGAAGTTGCATGGGTAAATTATCCTGGCCTAAAAGGGAATAAATATTATGAATTGTCTCAAGAATATTTACCTAAAGGACAAAGTGGTTTGGTCACTTTTGGGGTAAAAGGAGGATTTGAGTCCGCCAAAGCTTTGACCGATGCAACTAAGGTATTCTCATTATTGGCTAATATCGGTGACACTAAATCTTTGATTATTCACCCTTCCAGCACAACACACCAGCAATTAGATGAAGCAGAGCAAGAATCAGCCGGGGTGACCAAAGATTTGATTCGTCTTTCTGTTGGATTGGAAGACCTATCGGATTTAAAAGCTGATTTGGAACAAGCCTTTGCAGCCATTAAGTAATAGTTCTGATATTAAAATAGCATAAAGCAAAGCCATTCTAGGTTCATCGAAAGGTAATTTGTCCAATCGATATCAATTTTTAAGAAATGCTCCACAAAACGGAAATAAAGAATTATAAAACCATAAGCGGTACTTCTCAGGACCTGAAATTGTCGTATCAAATTTTCGGAAGAGAATTACATACTGCTCCTATTATATTGGTTAATCATGCATTGACAGGAAATTCCAATGTTACGGGAGAATCCGGTTGGTGGTCCGATATCATTGGAAAGGGTAAAAGCATTGATACAGGTAAGTACACCATTTTAGCTTTCAATATCCCTGGAAATGGATACGATGGCTTTGTAATTGAAAATTATAAGGATTTTGTTGCAGGAGATATCGCCCAAATCTTTCTTGAAGGATTAAGGCAGTTGAAAATTGACCGCTTGTATGCCATCATCGGAGGCTCTCTGGGTGGTGGCATTGCCTGGGAAATGACTGCTTTAAACCCGAACATTACCGAACATTTGATTCCAGTAGCTTCAGATTGGAAGTCCACGGATTGGTTGATTGCGAATTGCCAGATTCAAGAACAGTTTTTAGTCAATTCAAAACAACCAGTGCACGATGCCCGTATGCATGCGATGCTCTGTTACCGGACTCCAGAATCATTCAAAGAACGATTCCAGCGCAGCACAAATGAGGAACTGCAGGTTTTTAATGTAGAAAGCTGGTTGATGCACCATGGGAAGAAACT
The DNA here is from genome assembly GCF_049332665.1 of Flagellimonas rhodophyticola. Classification (NCBI taxonomy): domain Bacteria; kingdom Pseudomonadati; phylum Bacteroidota; class Flavobacteriia; order Flavobacteriales; family Flavobacteriaceae; genus Flagellimonas; species Flagellimonas rhodophyticola. The sequence continues at coordinate 1,579,308 of NZ_CP186326.1, forward strand.
GCAAGAGCGATTTCAATTGTCTGCATATAAGCTAATGAACCAACTTTTGAAGACTATTGATATCACCCGAGAAGGAGACCAAGCCTTTAAGACGCTTCAAGAAAGTGACACCAAGATTCATATTATTGGGGTTAATTCAGACTTATTCTTTACCGCAGAGGAAAATAAAGAAACCTTTAGGCGACTGGCACTGGTCAATACGAATGTCACCTATGGTGAAGTGCAGTCACTACATGGTCATGATGCTTTTTTGATGGAGTTTGAGCAGCTAGAAAAGCTTTTGGAACCGGTATTTCAAAAAAATGGGAAATCGGAACGAATCAAGATTCTAAAGTTTGGAGGAAAATCTTTGGCCAACGGAGATGGCATTAAAAGAGTCCTTAAGATTATTTCAGAAAAGGCAAGAGAAAAGGAAAACTTTGCGGTTGTGCTATCTGCTAGAGGAAAAGCTACTGACCAGTTGGAATCTATGTTGAAGAAAGCCTCAAGAGGAAAAGATTTTGAAGGGGAGCTAAAAGATTTTTCCAGCTATCAAATAGAAGGGTTGTCCAATACCGCTGTCATCAGCGATGAACTGGCGGTGGTGGAAAAAATTCTCAAAGGCGTTTCACTTACTGGGGATTACAGTGCAAAAACTCAGGATGAACTTATGGCCTATGGAGAGCTGATTTCCGGAAAAACAGTTACCTCCTTGTTGAAAGAATCTGGAATCAAAGCACAGTTAATTGATTCGAGAACTTTGATTAAAACAGATGATACCTTTACCAATGCTGAAGTGGATGAAGGCCTTTCCAAAGAAAATGTCATCAGATGTTTTAAAGATATCTCTGCGGATATTGTGCCCATAGTAACCGGTTTTATTGCTTCAAATGGTTCAGGAGAAACCACAACCTTGGGAAGAAATGGAACAAATTACTCTGCAGCACTTCTTGCTAATTTTTTAGACGCCAGTGAGTTACTGAATTATACCCATGTAAACGGAATTTATACGGCCAATCCAGATTTGGTGCCCGATGCAAAGCTGATTGATGCCATCTCCTATGCAGAAGCAAATGAATTAGCCAATTTTGGAGCTACTATTTTACATGCAAAAACCATAATTCCCCTTATCGAGAAGAACATTCCTCTGCGGATACTCAATACCTTCAACGGTGATAATAAAGGAACACTGATTGGCCCTAAAAAAGACGATGGAGGAATTAAATCTCTATCGGTTTTGGAAGATGTCGCTTTGATTAATCTTGAAGGAAGGGGGCTTTTAGGAAAAGTAGGAATTGACGCCCGTATTTTTAAAGCACTTGGACAAAACAATATTAATGTTGGGATTATATCTCAGGGTTCTTCCGAAAGAGGTATCGGTTTGGTGGTTGATGCAAAAGAGGCGCAAAAAGCCAAAAAAGTGCTAGATGCAGAGTTCGAAACAGATTATAGTTCCCAAGATGTCAATCAAATTACAGTAATCCAGAATGTATCAGTAATTTCCATTGTGGGCATGGACCTGAGTACTTTTCACAAACCTTTTAATGCCTTGGTGAAAAACCAGATAGTTCCGCTCCTGTTTAATAATACCGTGACAGGTAAAAATGTGAGTTTGGTATTGAAGAAATCGGATTTGAACAAGGCCATTAATGTGGTCCACGGACAGATTTTCGGAATAGCCAAAAAGGTGAACCTGGCCATTTTTGGGCATGGTAATGTGGGAGGCACCTTAATCGACCAAATATTGGATTCCAAATTCAGTATTGAAAACAGAAAAGATATTGACCTTCGTGTGTTTGCGGTTTCCAATTCCAGAAAAGTACTGTTGAATGCCGAAGGCATAACCGAAAATTGGAAAACGGATTTAGAGACCGCGGGTGTTCCGTATCAAGTGGAGGACGTTATTGAATTTACAAAAGCAAATCATTTGGAAAATCTGATAGCAGTTGACAACACAGCAAGTAAGACATTTGTATCCCATTATGAAGCATTGATAGAAAATGGTTTCGATTTGGTTTCCTCTAACAAAATAGCAAATACGCTAGACTTTGATTACTATAAATCCATACGCCAACACCTTGAAAAAAATCAAAAACAATACCTCTACGAAACTAATGTTGGAGCGGGGTTGCCACTTATCGATACTATAAAACTATTACATTTATCTGGAGAAAACATAACTAGGATTAAAGGCGTTTTTTCAGGATCCCTGAGCTATATTTTCAATACATTTTCTGAAAATGAGGTTCCATTTTCCAGAATTGTTAAAGAGGCAATGGAGAAAGGATTTACCGAACCAGACCCAAGAGAAGATCTCTCAGGAAATGATGTAGGAAGAAAACTGTTGATTTTGGCTCGTGAGCTCGATTTACATAATGAGTTTGATGATATCCAGATTGAAAATTTGATTCCAAAAGAATTACAACCACTAAGTTTTGATGAGTTCAAAGGAAAAATAGAAGCCATGGATGAGGTGTTTGGAAAGGTCAAAGAGGCGCAAAAAGAGGGACATGTATTGCGATATATTGGAGACTTGCATGGCGATTTACAACAAGACAAGGGCATTTTGGATGTGAAACTGGTTTCCGTGCCCAAAGAAAGTGCATTAGGCCAGGTGAGCGGGTCCGATTCGATTATCGAAATCTATACGGAATCCTACGGTGAAAATCCTTTGGTGATTCAAGGTGCCGGCGCCGGAGCTGCAGTTACTGCACGTGGTGTTTTCGGTGATATTTTAAGAATAGCAGAAAAAATATGAGGGAGAAAAAACAATTTGAAACAGAGGCGATTCGCACGCAAATAGAACGAACACAATTCCTGGAGCATTCCAGCCCCATGTATTTGACTTCCAGCTTTGTTTTTGAAGATGCCGAAGACATGCGCGCCTCTTTTGCTGAGGAAAAAGACCGGAATATTTATTCCCGTTATTCCAACCCAAACTCCTCGGAATTTATTGATAAGGTTTGTAAAATGGAAGGTGCAGAAAGTGGTTTTGCCTTTGCATCCGGAATGGCTGCGGTTTATGGTACTTTCGCAGCACTGCTGGAAAGTGGAGACCATATTGTTTCATGTAGGAGCATTTTTGGCTCCACCCATTCATTGTTTACCCAGTTTTTCCCAAAATGGGGCATCAGTACCAGTTATTTTAATATTAATGACTTGGATGCTGTTGAAGGTTTAATAACCGACAAGACCAAGATTATTTATGCAGAATCCCCGACCAATCCCGGAGTTGATGTTTTGGATTTGGAAGTTCTTGGAAACTTGGCCAAAAAACACAATCTGATTTTTATCGTTGATAATTGTTTTGCTTCTCCTTATTTACAGCAGCCCATTAAGTTTGGTGCGCATTTGGTCATTCATTCAGGAACTAAATTGATGGATGGTCAAGGAAGGGTTTTGGCGGGCATTACCGTTGGAAACAATGACCTTATTGATAAGATTTATCGCTTTTCTCGAATTACTGGGCCGTCACTTTCTCCGTTCAATGCTTGGATCTTGTCCAAAAGTCTGGAAACTTTGGCACTTCGGGTGGACAGACATTGTGCAAATGCACTGAAATTGGCTACTTTTTTGGAGAGTCATCCACGAATTGAGTGGGTCAAATATCCTTTTTTGAAATCCCATCCCAAATATGAGGTGGCTAAAAAACAGATGAAGGCTGGCGGTTGTGTAGTGGCCTTTGAGGTAAAAGGAGGTCTTGCTGCGGGAAGAAAATTCTTTGATTCGGTAAAAATGTTGTCCCTTTCTGCCAATTTAGGAGATTCCAGAAGCATTGTTACACATCCTGCGTCAACTACACATAGTAAATTAACTCTGGAAGAACGAAAGTCGGTCGGAATTTCGGATGGAACAGTTCGAATATCTGTGGGACTTGAGCATATAGAAGATATCATCGTCGACATAGAGCAGGCGTTGGGCTAGGTAATCTTGACTTTCACCCAAATTAGAACAGGCGATTGTTAATTTTCGCTATCTTCGTTGGATGCTCTCCAAGAAGACAAAATACGGTTTAAAAGCATTGACTTACCTGGCCTCTCTGGAAACTCGTGAGCCCGTTCAAATTGCGGAGATAGCGAAGCATGAAAACATTTCACAAAAGTTTTTGGAAAGCATACTACTTACCTTAAGACGAAATGGTTTTTTAGGATCAAAAAAGGGAAAAGGTGGCGGCTATTATCTCATCAAAGAACCGGAAGATATTTTAATGACTGCTGTAATGCGGGTGCTAGAAGGCCCAATTGCTATGGTGCCCTGTGTAAGCCTTAACTTCTACGAGAAGTGTGCAGACTGTCCTGACGAAAACAAATGCTCTGTAAACAAATTGATGCTTCAAGTGAGGGACAGCGCATTGGAGGTATACCGCAATAACACCTTGGCCGACCTCATTTCCTGATTAAAATTCAATAGTATTTTCTCTTTTGGATCAATAAATCCATAAAATTGAACGCAACATCCATATAAATCTACAAAAACGATAGGGTAATAGTAATTTTATGCAGCTTTTAACGATTACAATAAAATAAAACACCTATGTTTGTAATTCCTAGTAAATCGATAGGATAATATTATGATAGCAGACCAACTCATACTCAATACTAAAAAAGAGAAGACATCTTTTAAGGAAGATAAGAATTCGGAAAGACCAATTCGTAGCATCGCAAAAGCTGTTAGCTGGAGGGTGGTTGGTACTTTGGATACCTTGATAATTTCGTATTTTTTTGTGGATGAGGTTGTCGTAGCTGCTTCCATTGCTTCGGCGGATTTTATCACAAAAATGATTCTCTATTTTTTCCATGAGAGAATCTGGAACAAGATTGGCTGGGGTAGATAAATCAGAATGATATGGCATTTACACTAGAAAGTATAGAAAAACTAAATCGACATTTTAAAGGGATTGATCCCCAGGAAATAATTTCATGGGCTATTGCCAATGGAAATACCCCGGTGGTTACCACAAATTTTCGTCCATACGAAGTAGCCATACTTCATGCTGTCACTGATGTTGATAAAAGCATTCCAGTAGTTTGGTGCGATACCGGTTACAATACACCCAATACCTATAAACATGCCGAGGAACTCATATCCCGATTAGGTTTGAATATTAAATTGTACGTGCCAAAACAGACCGCTGCACATCGAGATTCTGTTATGGGAATTCCACAGATAGATGACCCAAGACATGCAATTTTTACAGAGCAAGTAAAATTGGAACCTTTTAGAAGAGCGATGAAGGAACACAAACCAGATGTATGGTTTACCAATCTGCGGCAGGGCCAAACGGCGCACCGAGATTCCCTGGATGTGCTGAGCTTGAGCAAGGATGGGGTGCTTAAAGTCAGCCCGTTCTATTACTGGAGCGACACACAATTAGACGCCTATTTAAGAGAACGAAATTTACCCAACGAACATAAATATTTTGATCCTACCAAGGTGTTGGAAAACCGTGAATGTGGATTGCATACATAAAATATCATCATTACTGTGGAAACAGAAACCCAAACAAAAAATTAAGATTTGAGCACAATTTTAGAAGAAATACAAAAACCAGAACTATTGGATTTGGATAAAAGGCCAAACGCCAATGCACTAGAGCATGAGGCCATTTATGTACTACGTGAGGTTGCCGCCCAATTTGAAAAACCAGTTTTGCTGTTTTCAGGAGGAAAGGATTCAATAACACTGGTAAGATTGGCGCAAAAAGCATTTTGGCCAGCAAAAATCCCATTTCCATTAATGCATATCGATACCGGCCACAATTTTCCTGAAACGATTGAGTTTCGTGATAAATTGGTTGAAGAGCTTGGTGTTGAGCTTATTGTGAGAAATGTTCAAGATTCCATAGATCAGGGTAAAGTAGTTGAGGAAACCGGAAAGTATGCCAGTAGAAATATGCTACAGACCACGACTTTGTTGGATGCTATTGAAGAGTTCAAATTTGATGCCTGTATCGGTGGGGCACGAAGAGATGAAGAAAAAGCTAGAGCCAAAGAGCGTATTTTTTCTGTTCGTGACGATTTTGGACAGTGGGATGAAAAGAACCAGCGTCCTGAATTGTTCGATATGCTGAATGGTGAAATTGAAATGGGTCAAAACGTTCGAGTTTTCCCGATAAGCAATTGGACTGAACTAGATGTTTGGAGCTACATTGAAAAAGAAAATATTGAGATTCCCTCTATTTACTTCGCACACAAAAGAAACATCTTTTTAAGAGATGGATTGATATGGTCCGCAGAGGACGATGTGGTATTTAGAGCAGAGGATGAGGTGGTTGAGGAACGCATGGTGCGTTTTAGAACCATAGGTGATATGAGCTGTACTGCAGCTGTGGCGTCGTATGCCGATACTATTGAAAAAGTAGTGGCTGAAATCAGGGAATCAAAAATTTCGGAACGTGGAGCTAGAATCGATGACAAGCGTTCCGAAGCGGCAATGGAAAAACGTAAACAACAAGGTTATTTTTAAGAGATTATGGAAGTATTGAAAATTGCTACCGCAGGTAGCGTAGATGATGGAAAAAGCACCTTGATTGGACGACTGTTGTACGACACAAAATCGTTGACAGACGATAAATTGGAGGCTATTGAAAAAACCAGTAAGCAAAAAGGGTACGATTACCTTGATTTCTCATTAGCTACAGATGGATTGGTAGCAGAAAGAGAGCAGGGGATTACTATTGATGTAGCCCATATTTACTTTTCTACAGCTAACAAAAGTTATATTATAGCGGATACCCCAGGGCATGTGGAGTATACCCGAAATATGGTGACCGGTGCTTCTACATCCCAAGCGGCAATCATATTGATTGATGCTAGAAAAGGAGTGATAGAACAAACAAATCGTCACTTTTTCATTAACAACTTACTTCGTGTAAAAGAAGTTATCGTTGCTGTCAATAAAATGGATTTGGTAGATTTCTCCGAAGAGAAATACAATTCAATTAAAGCGGACTTCGAGGAATTGATGAGCAAACGAGATTATGCTGGACAAAAAATCACATTTATTCCTGTTAGTGCATTAAAAGGAGATAATGTTGTTGAGAAATCCAAAAATACACCATGGTACACCGGTGAAACTATATTAGAACACCTTGAAAGTTTAGACCTAGCGGCTGTATCTAATGTAGGAACTCCGAGGTTCCCTGTACAATATGTGGTCCGACCAAAGACTGAGGATTTTCATGATTTTCGTGGATTTGCTGGTAAAGTATATGGTGGAGAATTGAATGTAGGTGACGATGTTGTTGTACTACCTTCCATGACACGAAGCAAAATTAAGAGCATCTATTTCTACGATGAAGAATATCAAACTGCTCCAAGAAGATCTTCCGTAACCATTACTTTGGAGGATGAGGTAAACGTTAGTAGGGGAGATATGTTGGTCAAGGATGGCGATTTGCCTACGATAGATAAGCAACTTACCGCAACTGTTTCTTGGATGGACTCCGATAACCTTGCAACTGGAGGAAAGTATGTGATTCAACATGGAGTGAATAAGGTATTGGCCAAAGTGGATGCTATAGAACATAAGATTCATCCGGATTATTCCGGTATCGAAGAAAATGTAACCTCCTTACAGATGAACGACATCGCCAAGGTGCGGTTAAAATTGAACAAACCCATCTTTTACGATCGGTTCAAAGACCATCGTACAAACGGTTCCTTTATCATCATAGATAGTAGAACAAATACCACAGCCGGTGTTGGTTTCATAAACTAAATGCGACCAATGACGCTGTGAATAGATAACATGGTTTTGAATAAAACCTATTAAATAGATAGGAAAAATAGAATAATGAGAAGCTTTAGAACGGAAATAGAGAACCCTGTAGTTGAAAAAGATATCATTGAATTAGAACAGAAGATTCGTCAGTTTAAAGGAGGCGAATTGGATGAAGAAAAATTCAGAAGTCTGCGCTTGGCACGTGGAGTTTACGGACAGCGTCAACAAGGAGTGCAAATGGTACGCATCAAACTACCTTATGGCAAGGTAACTTCCAATCAATTACTTCGCATTTGTGATGTTTCCGATGAATATTCAAGAGGTCGATTGCATATCACTACACGCCAGGATATCCAAATCCACTATGTGGCCTTGGAACGCACACCAGAACTTTGGTCCGAATTGGAACGTGATGATGTAACCCTTCGCGAAGCCTGTGGTAATACCGTTCGAAATGTCACTGCTAGTGAAACAGCCGGAATCGATGTTGATGAACCTTTTGATGTTTCTCCATATGCCCACGCTGTTTTCCAATATTTCCTTCGAAACCCCATAGGGCAAGAAATGGGTAGAAAGTTCAAGGTTTCCTTCTCATCAAGCGATGCAGATACCGGACTTTCCTATATGCACGATTTAGGTTTTATTGCCAAGGTTGAGAATGGACAAAGAGGATTTAAAGTAATGTTGGCGGGTGGATTAGGTTCCCAACCGCGCCATGCAGATGAACTCTATAGCTTTCTTCCAACTGATAAAATTGTTCCATTGATGGAAGGTGTTATCCGTGTTTTTGATAGGTACGGAGAACGTAGGAGTCGCGCCAAGGCCCGTATGAAGTTCTTGTTGAAAGACATTGGACTAGAAGGATTTAAAACTTTATTGGAAGAAGAACAGACTGCTATTCCAATTCAGACCTATCCAATAGATTTTGAAAATTATCCAAAACCTGAGGTGGCAGATGTTGAAGTTCCATCAGTTCAGATAGAGGAAAACGAGGAATACCAACAATGGAAATCCACCAATTTAGTACCTCAAAAACAAGAAGGCTACGTAGCTATTGGAATCAAGGTGCTATTGGGAGATTTTTATACTGATAAAGCTAGGGAATTGGCCAAGTTGGTGCAAGAATATGCAGCTGGAGAAATCCGTTTATCACTTCGCCAAAACATTCTTATTCCTTACGTAAAAGAAGAATTGGTTCCATTTTTCTATTCAGAACTGAAGAAATTAGGTTTTGTAGAAGCAGGGTACAACAAAGCGTTGGATATTACAGCTTGCCCAGGTACGGATACTTGTAATCTAGGTATCTCAAGTAGTACTGGAATCGCCGAAGAATTAGAGCGAGTAATCAAAGCAGAATACCCACAATACATTAGTAACCCAGATGTGGTTATCAAAATAAGTGGTTGTATGAACGCTTGTGGCCAACATAATATGGCCAACATAGGATTCCAAGGAATGTCTATACGAACCAAGGATAAATTGGTTGCTCCAGCACTTCAGGTGCTATTGGGAGGTGGAAACTTTGGAGACGGTAAAGCCAGGTTTGCAGATAAAGTGGTAAAAATTCCAAGTAAGAGAGGCCCCCAAGCCCTCCGATTGATTCTGGACGATTTTAATGCAAATGGCAATGGGGCTTCCTTTGCTCATTATTATGAAGCTAAAGGAGAACATTACTTCTATGAGTTTCTAAAACCGCTTTCAGATATCGAAAACCTTACGCAAGATGATTTTATTGACTGGGGTACCGAAGAGAAATATAAAAAAGAGATTGGAATAGGAGAGTGTGCCGGAGTCATTGTTGATTTGGTCGCCACCTTGTTTTTTGAAAGTCAAGAGAAGATTGAAAAAGCGGAAGAAGCGTTGATTGAAGAAAAATGGGCAGCAAGCATCTATTATTCCTACCAGTCTATTGTTAACTCTGCCAAGGCACTGTTGACATCTGAAAAGGTCAAAGTAAATACCCATTCAGCAATCATCAAGGATTTCGATAGGCTATATGTTGAGACGGGAAAGGTTGATTTCGCGGAAAACTTCGAAAATTTGGCACTCCAATTGAACAAAAATGAACCCAGCCAAGCATTTGCCACATCCTTTTTGGATGATGCAAAGTTGGTTTTAGACAGATTGGAATCCTTCAGAAAATTAGAATTGGCACATGTATAACGGAAAATTGACAGTTGTAGGGGCTGGCCCTGGGGATGTGGATTTGATTACTTTAAAAGGAATCAAGGCATTGCAGCATGCAGACGTTGTATTGTATGATGCTTTGGTTGACACAGAGTTATTGGAATATGCCCCAAACGCAGAACATATTTTTGTAGGCAAGCGAAAAGGCTGCTATGCCTATCAACAAGAGCAGATTAATGAGTTGATAGTGCAACGTGCAAGTAGTAACAAGCATGTAGTGCGATTAAAAGGTGGAGATCCTTTTGTTTTTGGAAGAGGTGCAGAAGAAATGGAATACGCCGCGTCGCATGGTTTGAGTGTTGAAGTTGTTCCTGGAATTTCATCTTCTGTTGCAGTACCTGCAGCTCAAAATATACCGGTAACCAAGAGAGGAGCCTCTGAAAGTTTTTGGGTGATTACGGGAACCACAAAAGAACACAAACTTTCCTCAGATGTAGCTTTGGCCGCAAAATCGAATGCCACGGTTGTAATTCTAATGGGTATGTCAAAATTACCGGAGATCACGGAACTCTTTAAAAAAGAAGGAAAATCAAACCTACCTGTGGCCATTATCCAAAATGGCACTACAGAAAGTGAAAAAATTGGGATTGGTACTGTTGCTTCCATTGAGAACAAGGCAAAGGAGCAGCAGTTGTCCAATCCGGCCATTATAGTAATTGGCGAAGTCGTTAAACATCGTCAAAAAATCATTGAGATTCAAAAGAACCATCAAGAAGAGGGAATAAAATTGTTTGAAAAAGTATAAATATCAGCCTTGCTGAGAGTATTAAATTAAGATTATGATCAAAACGGATATTTTAATTATAGGAGCTGGACCAACAGGATTGTTTACAGTTTTTGAAGCGGGTTTGTTGAAGTTGAAAACGCATTTGATTGATGCCCTTCCTCAACCTGGAGGACAATGTTCGGAAATCTACCCAAAGAAACCCATTTACGATATCCCCGCCTACCCCGAGATTTTGGCAGGCGATTTGGTGGATAGACTTATGGAACAAATTAAGCCTTTTGAACCCGGTTTCACCTTAGGTGAGCGTGCCGAAACTTTGGACAAGCAAGAAGATGGTTCTTTCATTGTTACTACAAACAAAGGAACCAAACATCATGCTCCTGTTGTGGTAATAGCGGGTGGATTGGGCTCATTTGAACCCAGAAAACCAATTATTCCTAACATTGCTGATTATGAAGACAATGGAGTTTCTTATATTATTAAAGACCCAGAGGTATACCGAAATAAGAAAGTGGTAATTGCCGGTGGTGGTGATTCTGCGCTGGATTGGGCTATATTTTTGGCCGATGTAGCATCTGAAGTGGCCCTTGTACATAGGAGAAATGAATTTAGGGGTGCGTTGGACTCTGTTGAAAAAGCTTCAGAATTGGCTAAACTCGGTAAAATCCAATTATATACTGAGGCAGAAGTAAAAGAAGTACATGGGGAAAACGAGCTGAAAGCTGTAGTAATCAAGCACAATGACGAAGCAAAAGGACAGACTTATTTAGAAACTGATCACTTTATTCCTCTTTTTGGACTTTCTCCAAAATTGGGACCTATTGGAAATTGGGGCTTGGAAATCCAGAAAAATGCCATCAAGGTCAATAATGCAAAGGATTACCAGACCAATATACCTCGAGTTTTTGCAATCGGGGATGTCAATACCTATGAAGGGAAGTTGAAATTGATATTATCTGGATTTCATGAAGCTGCGGTAATGTGCCAATATGCTTATCAAATTATCAATCCTGATAAACGATTTGTAATGAAATATACCACGGTTGGAGGAGTAGAAGGATTTGATGGTTCCAAAAAAGAAGCCAAAAAAGAAGTGGTGCAAAGTATAATCTAAAGTTTTGTTTAGGTTATTTTGAGTTAGTCAAAAACCTTCCTTTGTTTCACTTTGGAAGGTTTTAACATAGAAAAAAGGGGTATTTAAGTTGCTTTTGATAATAAAGAGTGCTTATTTTGTCCCTAGTTCATTTAAAAACTGAAATTGTTATCAAGAAAGGTGGAGGGATTAGACCCTATGAAACCTTAGCAACCCTTTAACTTTATAAAGAAGGTGCTAAATTCTACCCTTATCGCAGATTCGATTTGGGAAGGATAACGAAGAATACTTTCCAACGTATTTTCCACACTTTTCTTGATACAATTTATATCCCATAAAAAGGGTAATTGTGTTATGAAACGAATTGAAGAAATAGTGCAGGAAAGGATTTTAGTGTTGGATGGGGCGATGGGTACCATGTTACAACAGTACAAATTCGAAGAAGAAGATTTTAGAGGAGAACGTTTTAAGGATTGGGCACATCCTTTAAAAGGCAATAACGACTTACTTTCGCTCACCCAACCTGAAGCTATTGCAGAAATCCATAGAAAATATTTTGCAGCCGGAGCTGATATTGTTGAAACCAACACTTTTTCTGGAACTACAATTGCCATGGCAGACTATTACATGGAAGATCTGGTATATGAGCTCAATTATGAATCTGCCCGAATAGCCAAGGAAGTAGCCAACGAATTTACTGCCAAAGAACCTCATAAACCTCGATTTGTTGCGGGTAGTATAGGTCCTACCAATAAGACGGCAAGCATGTCACCGGATGTTAATGACCCAGGGTATAGGGCTGTCTCCTTTGATGAATTGAGAGAAGCATATAAACTGCAGGTAGAAGCGCTCTTAGATGGTGGTTCCGACATCCTTTTGGTGGAGACCATTTTTGACACACTCAATGCAAAGGCCGCCTTGTTTGCAATAGAGGAGGTGAAAGATGAACGTAATATTGAGGTTCCAATTATGGTGAGCGGTACCATCACTGATGCTTCTGGACGAACACTTTCTGGGCAGACGGCGGAAGCTTTCCTAATTTCGATTTCACACATTCCCATTCTTTCTGTAGGATTCAATTGCGCATTGGGTGCAAAGCAACTAGTCCCTCATTTAGAAGTGGCATCGGCCAAAACAGATTACGGCGTTTCTGCACACCCCAATGCCGGTTTGCCCAATGCTTTTGGCGAGTATGACGAATCCCCGGAGGAAATGGCCTCCCAAATCATGGAATATGTGGAAAAAGGATTAGTCAATATCGTTGGTGGATGCTGTGGAACAACTCCAGAACATATAAAGGCCATAGCAGATTTGGTGGCTAATTATCAACCAAGAAAACTAGCCGTTTCCGTATGAGCGACCAGAAACCAAGATATTTAAAGCTATCGGGCCTGGAACCCTTGGTGGTAACCCTAGACAGTAATTTTGTCAATGTTGGGGAACGGACCAATGTGGCCGGTTCTAAAAAATTTCTTCGTCTGATAAAGGAAGAAAAATACGATGAAGCTTTAGACGTTGCACGACATCAGGTAGAAGGAGGAGCGCAGATTATAGATATCAACATGGACGATGGCCTCATTGATGGAAAAGAGGCTATGGTAAGGTTCCTAAACTTGATTGTGGCCGAACCTGATATTGCCAGAGTTCCTATAATGATTGACAGTTCAAAATGGGATATCATAGAAGCGGGCCTACAAGTAGTACAGGGAAAATGTGTGGTCAATTCCATTAGTCTAAAAGAAGGAAAAGAGCAGTTCATTCAACAAGCTAAATTGATTAAAAGGTATGGAGCTGCCGTCATTGTAATGGCATTTGATGAGGTTGGCCAAGCAGATACTTATGAGCGACGGGTTGAAATTGCGGAGCGTTCGTACCGTATTTTGGTTGATGAGGTCAATTTTGCACCGGAAGATATCATTTTCGACCTTAATATCTTTCCCGTTGCCACTGGAATGGATGAGCATAAACTCAACGCTCTTGATTTTATTCAAGGAACCAAATGGGTGCGTGAAAATCTGCCCCATTGCAGCGTTAGCGGAGGCGTGAGTAATGTGTCTTTTTCTTTTAGAGGAAACAATCCCGTAAGAGAGGCCATGCATTCTGTATTTCTGTACCATGCCATAAAGGCTGGAATGAACATGGGGATTGTTAACCCAGCTTTGCTGGAGATTTATGATGACATCCCCAAAGATCTTTTGGAACATGTTGAAGATGTGATTCTAAACCGACGTGAGGATGCCACGGAACGATTATTGGAATTTGCGGAAACTGTTGTCGGTACGGCCAAAGAAAGTAAAGTCGATTTATCCTGGAGGGAAGAACCGCTGCAAAACCGAATAACCCGTGCTTTGGTCAAAGGAATTGATCAATATATCGTTGAAGATGTGGAAGAGGCTAGGTTAGCGGCTTCTAGACCATTAGAGGTGATAGAAGGCAATTTGATGACAGGGATGAATGTGGTCGGAGATTTGTTTGGAAGTGGAAAAATGTTCCTTCCGCAAGTAGTCAAATCCGCTCGTGTGATGAAGAAAGCTGTTGCCCATCTTACTCCATTTATTGAAGAATCCAAGGATGCTAAAACTTCCGCAGCTGGTAAAATATTAATGGCCACTGTAAAAGGAGATGTGCACGATATTGGAAAAAATATTGTGAGTGTGGTATTGGCCTGCAACAATTATGAAATTGTTGATATGGGAGTAATGGTACCTCCAGAAAAAATCATCAACAAGGCCAAAGAAGAACAGGTTGATATTATTGGATTGAGCGGTTTGATCACCCCTTCGTTGGATGAAATGGTGTTTTTGGCCAAAGAAATGGAACGGCAACAATTTACTGTACCACTTTTAATAGGTGGAGCTACCACCAGTAAGGCACACACAGCTGTGAAAATCGACCCTCAATATAGTCAAGCTGTTGTTCATGTAAACGATGCATCCCGTGCGGTGACGGTTGTTGGTGATTTGCTTCAAAAAGAAACCTCTGACAACTATAAAAAAACCGTCAAGCTGGACTATGAGAGTTTTCGAGATAAATTCTTGAATCGTACCAAGCAAAAAGAATATCTGACCTTGGAAGAAGCTCGAAAAAACAAATTTCAAATTGGATGGAATCCCGAAGATGTTATCAAGCCCAATAAAATGGGAATTCAAATTTGGGAGGACTTCGATTTAAAGAAATTGACAGATTTTATTGATTGGACGCCGTTTTTCAGAAGCTGGGATTTGCACGGGAAATATCCTGCGATTTTGCAAGATGAGATTGTTGGAAAACAAGCTTTGGAACTTTTTGAGGATGCCCAAAAAATGCTGAAAGAGATTTTGAGCAAAAAACAACTAAAAGCGAAAGCTGTCTTTGGATTATTTCCAGCCAATTCGGAAAATGAAGATGATATCGAGATTACTTTGGGTAAAGACCAACAAGCTATTTTTAGAACGCTCCGACAGCAGTTGAAAAAAAGGGCAGGAGTGCCAAATATTGCTTTAGCGGATTTTGTAGCTCCAAAATCTTCAGGAATACAAGATTATATGGGCTGTTTCTGCGTGTCCACTGGATTTGGAACTCAAGAATTGGCCAAGATGTATGAAGAGAACCTAGATGATTATTCCTCCATAATGGTCAAAGCTCTGGCGGATCGGTTGGCTGAAGCCTTTGCCGAATATCTGCATAGGGAAGTCCGAACACAACACTGGGGCTATGCTTCATGTGAAAGTTTTTCCAATAATGAATTGATTGATGAAAAATATCGGGGAATACGTCCAGCTCCAGGATACCCGGCATGCCCTGACCATCTTGAAAAACTTACAATTTGGGAAGTGTTGGAGGTAGAAGAAAAAATTGGGGTAAAACTTACTGATGGTTTGGCCATGTGGCCAGCTGCCAGCGTTAGCGGATATTATTTTGGACATCCAGAGGCTAAGTATTTTGGACTGGGAAAAATAAAACAGGACCAGATAGAAGATTTTGCCAATAGAAAAGGAATTGAGTTAGAGAAAGCCCAGAAATGGCTCGCTCCAAACATTGTTGAAGAATAACAAATGAAAGTAACCGATCACATAAAACAAGCAAAAGGAAATACACTTTTCAGCTTTGAAATTATACCACCTGTAAAAGGAAAAAGCATTCAGGAACTCTACGACAGTATAGATCCATTAATGGAATTTAAACCTCCTTTTATCGATGTTACAACCTCTCGGGAAGAGTATGTATACCTAGATCGTGATGGACTTTTGGACAAAAAATTAACCCGAATGCGTCCTGGAACCTTGGGAATATGTGCTTCTATCACACATAAATATAATGTGGACACGGTTCCACATGTATTATGCGGTGGTTTTACCAAAGAGGAAACCGAGTATCTTTTGGTGGATTGTCACTATTTGGGAATTGATAATGTTATGGCACTTAGGGGTGATGCCATGAAGGAAGAGAAATATTTTTCTGCCACAAATGGGGGACATCAATTTGCTTCAGATTTGGTCAGTCAAATACAGGATTTGAACAAGGGAAACTATCTGCACGAGGTTATCGAAACGGACAATTGCGCTGATTTCTGTATTGGGGTTGCAGGGTATCCGGAGAAACATATGGAAGCACCTTCATTAAAATCCGATTTAAAGCGGTTAAAACATAAGGTAGATTTGGGAGCCGATTACGTGGTAACCCAAATGTTTTTTGACAATAAAAAGTACTTTGAATTTGTGGATGAAGCTCGTAAAATGGGAATCACTGTACCCATCATACCTGGAATAAAACCAATCGCGGTTAGACGACATCTACATTTACTGCCACAAGTGTTTCGAGTAGATATTCCTGAAGATTTAATTGAAGCGGTCGAAGGTTGTAAAAATAATAAAGAAGTAAGGCAAGTTGGCGTAGAATGGTGCATAGAACAGTCAAAAGAACTCAAAGATGCGGGTGTGCCTGTCTTGCATTATTATTCGATGGGAAAATCAGATAATATCAAAGCAATTGCCAAGGAGGTTTTTTAATTTCCTACTTTAGCGCTTCATGAAGCGCCTACTTTATTTATGTGTTTTTTTTAGCTTTTTAAGTGGATTCTCCCAACAAAAAGAAATCCCTAAAAAGTATGTGTTGGATGCCAGCCAGTTTTATGGTTCCATTCTGTTGCATAACACGGACATATCCCATTTGATAACCAATCACCCCGGGGGAATAATTCTTGGACTTAACCGGAAACGGTTTGGAAATGAAGAATGGGAATCCCTTTATGGATATCCCGATACCGGGTTTTCGTTCATTTATCAAAACATGAACAATTCAACTTTGGGAGAGAACTTCGGATTGTATGCTCACTATAATTTTTATTTTTTAAAACGGAATTTACAACTTCGTATTGGCCAAGGAGTTGCTTACAATACCAATCCATACGATAAGAACAACAATTTCAGGAATAACGCCTTCGGGTCACATCTGCTTGCATCAACGGTAGTGATGATAAACTACCATAAAGAAAATTTGTTCTCCGGATTAGGATTGAAGGCTGGACTTTCGTTGATTCATTACTCCAACGCCAATTTTAAAGCGCCCAATACCTCCACAAACACAATGGCATTGAATGTTGGGTTAACCTATGATTTGGATGGTGGGGATACCCATGAATTTATCGCTTCAGAATCAAAGGAAAAAACAACTGAACCCATTCGTTATAATTTGGCCTTCAGAACGGGAGCCAATGAAAGTGATATCATCAATTCTGGGAGATATGGTTTTTGGATATTTTCCGCCTATGCCGACAAACGTTTGGGGAGAAAAAGTGCTATTCAATTCGGAACAGATGTGTTCTTTTCCAATTTTTTAAAGGAATTAATTCGATTTCAATCCATTGCATTTCCTGAACTGGATGTTGCGGCGGATACTGATTTTAAGCGGGTCGGATTATTTGTTGGACATGAATTGTTTATCAACAAAATGAGTGTTATTGCTCAACTAGGATATTACGTGTACTATCCTTTTGATTTTGAAGGGAGAGTATATAACCGGGTAGGATTGAAGCGATATTTTGGAGATAAAGTTTTTGGAGCAATTACCCTAAAATCACATGGCGCAAAGGCTGAAACCGTTGAATTTGGAATAGGAGTAAGACTATGAAGAAAGGGATAATTTCATACTTGACTTTAATCTTGATAGCTTGTAATGGTGAGAATACGTCAGATTGCTTCCAAAATGCTGGTGATTTGATAAGGACTACGACAGAGGTACCAAACTTTACAACAATCACCGTATTCGAGAATATCAATCTGGTCCTAAAAGAAGGGGCAGAACAACAAGTGGAAATTGAAACCGGAGAGTTTCTACAAAATGAAGTTACCGCGTCAGTAGCAGACAATCGACTCATTCTAAGAAATGAAAATGGATGCAATTTTATCAGGGACTATGGTTTGACCACAATTTATGTGACCTCACCTAACATTACAGAAGTCAGGAGCAGCACTGGATTATTGATTTCAAGCGATGGAGTTCTAAATTACCCTAACCTTAATTTAATTTCAGAAAGCTTCATTAATTCAGAATCGGAGACAACAGATGGATCTTTTGATTTGACGCTTAATGCAGAAAATGTTAGAATAACCGTTAATGGAATTGCGTTTCTCAAACTTGCCGGAGTATCAGCCAATTTGAATGTCGTTATAGCTGCGGGTGATTCTCGGATAGAAGCTGAAGGTCTCGCGGCGCAAAATGTAAGTATGAACCATCGTGGTTCCAACGACATTATTGTGAACCCTCAATCAAGTATTTCTGGGGTGATAAGGGGAACAGGAGATGTAATTAGTATCAACCGCCCACCAGAAGTTAATGTCGAAGAACTTTTTAATGGGAAATTGATTTTTAGGGATTGATTTCTTGCAAAGCAATTCTTAAATTAAGTTTCTTGCTACATTAGGAGCTGATTAACCCATGGAGTTGAAATCACTTGTCAATTTTTTTAGAGATTTATTTGATCCACCAGAAAAGTCTTGGGAAGGGTTGTATGGATTGGAAAAAGCAAATGCAATGCTCTACGACCTTGCTGTTCAAGGTAAGGTGCCAGGAATGGCGGTTACCGTTCTAAAGGACGGGGATACCGTTTTTGATAAAGGTTATGGTTTTGCCAACCTTGAAGAAAAGGTTCCTGTTGATCCCCAAAACACCGTATTTCGAATTGCAAGTATTTCAAAATGTATCACAGGAATAGCTTTGGCCAAAATGCTGGAAGAAGGGCTTATCGATTTGGATGCATCCTTTTATGAATATGTGCCATACCACCCTAAAAAGGAATATGATTTTACACTGCGGCAATTGGCTGGGCACACTGCAGGAATCCGAGGGTATCGCGGTAAAGAATTTGCACTGAACAAACCATTTTCCATACAACAGAGTATCGAAGTTTTTAAGAATGACCCTTTGGTTTTTGAACCTGGTAAAGGGTATTTGTACAACAGCTTTGATTTTGTTTTACTTTCTCTGGCTATGCAAGAAGCTTGCGGTATTTCCTTTGAGGAATATGTCAGGAAAAAAGTGTTGGACCCTTTGGGAATGGGAAATACTTATCCAACCGACATAAATGGTGATATTTCAGACAGAGAAAATGACCTTGCTGAGTTTTACACCAGATCAGCTACGGGGTTTAAAAAAGCCGTTGTGGTCAATAATCATTATAAAATGGCCGGAGGAGGCTATTTGTCTACTAGTCATGATATCGCCAAGTTGGGTAGTGAAATATTGAATCCCAAGATAGTAGAATCCAGAATTCTTCAGGAAGTTCTTACCTCACAAACTGTTGATGAGAATCCAACCTATTATGGTTTGGGCTTTCAAGTTAGTCAAGACGTCCATGGAAAAAGTTTTGTCGGTCATATAGGCAACAGTGTTGGTGCATATTCTAACTTTTTTGTGTATCCGAATGAAAAAAAGGTGATTTCAATTTTAATTAATTGCACTGATCCAAAAGTGCAAAACAAACTTGATGACATAAATATTTTATTTAATTAGGAATCCTTACTATATTTGCAAAGCAATAATGAAAAACCTAAAAAATAAATGAAATGAGTAAATCAGTTTTTTATCATGCAGGTTGCCCTGTGTGTGTTAGCGCCGAACAAGACTTGGTTAGCCTAATCGGCACCGAGAATATTTCGATAGTTCATGTCGGAGAAAACAAAGAAAAGGTTAGTGAGGCTGAGCGTAAAGGAGTAAAGTCAGTACCAGCCTTAATAACCCCAAATGGTAATATATTGCACATTAATTATGGTGCTTCTATAGAAGATCTAAAGCCTTGATATTTTTTTAATTCATAAAGTTAGGAATCCTTATTAATAGTAAAATGAAAAAAAGAAATTTACTTATGTCGATTTTGTTATTGGGTAGTGGCCTTTTTACTTCCTGTGCCCAGAAAAGCCCATATAACAATGCTGATTTTGAAATTAAAACGGTAGTAGTTACGAACAAACCGGATCTAGGAGTTATCGTTTGGGAGATTACGGTAGGTGGACAGGCCGGTGCGACCGTTCCAATACCGGCCGGACAGTTGGATGGGGCACCGGTTCTAGGATATGTATTTCCCACAAACTTAAAACCTACTGATGTTGGTTTTGGAGATACCGAAGGCATTGTGGCATTGGCCCTAACATCGCATCCCGATTTTGATGATACGCCACTTTGGGATGAGAACAATGATTCCGTTTTTGATAATGATGGTGTAATATGGCATCCGCATTGGGTTGTGCTTACTGAAGACAAGCGCGTTGCGGGCGGACTTTCTGTGAAGCAGTTCAAGAAAGCGGATAAAACTGTTGTGCTGCCACCTACTAACCCAGGGATGCCAATGTATATGGATTCTCCTGGATATCCAGTGATGAACCAGAATAACAGCATAAAAGTTGTTGTGCCAAATTATAGAATCAATAACAAAACTGATTTCAACTATGATGGTGTTTCAGCTTTTATGAAGGTCAATACCAGCAAAGAGAATTTACCAATGCTGGGTGTTTATGAAGTTTTTAGCATTGCCAGTGGTGATCTGTCCCTACCCTATACTGTTAAATGATGGAAGTTTCTGTTTGGGATACTTATGTGCCAAGAGGTGATGGAAAAGTAATGCATTTTGATATTCTGGTCCCATCCACCACTATGATACGGAAGTTATTTTTGGATATGGAAAGGAATATTTGGTCTCCAAGCCCTTTGAAACCGGAAAACTATCCACCAACGAATGCCGCTTCTGTCATATGCAATCTGCGCCGGAAAATGTAGTGAAGAACATCGAGACAGAAGGATATCATATCATTGAAATGGAAAATTGTTCCTAATTTAATTAGGATAACTAACTTTGCCTGTCGAAACTATCGGCGGGCATTGTTTACTATGGATAAAAGAAGCGTTTTTGACCCGGAGCAGCAGCAAGAGGACCTTTCAAGCAAAATAATTGCTGGATTGGAGCGTATCTCGCAGGCTTTCAAAGTACTGTTATGGGAAAAAGCGAAATTATTGGGATTAAGCCCTATACAAATTCAGATTTTGATTTTTGTAGCATATCACAAAAGTGAATTCAACAACGTTAGCTTTTTAGCCCAAGAGTTTAATGTGACCAAACCTACAATAAGCGATGCCATACGTGTTTTGGTCAAAAAAAAATTAGTGGTCAAGGACCATTCCTCAGCAGATAACCGAAGCTACTCTATTCTTCTTTCTGGCGAAGGAAAAAAGATTGTGGCTGACACAGAACATTTTGCCAATCCTTTAGCTGAACAGTTGGAAATTATTGATACGAAAGAAAAGGAAAACCTTTTCAAAACGTTGAGCAAATTGATTTATCAACTGAATCAAATTGGGGTTTTGACGTTACAACGCACTTGCTTTGCATGTAAATTCTATCAAAAGACTGCCAATACGCATTTCTGTAACCTTCTAGAAAAACAATTGAAGCATACCGATATTCGATTGGATTGTGTGGAATTTGAAGAAAAGTTATGATTCCAGAAGAGGTTTTGAAAAAGTACGGTGCTTCGAAGATACATCTAGAAAAAAAGGAAGTGCTGTTCAATGTTGATACCCAAGCCCGGTATTATTATCAGGTGAATTCCGGCAAGATCAAAATGAACAACTTCAATGAAGATGGGAAAGAGTTTATACAAGGCCTATTTTCAACAGGTTCAAGTTTTGGCGAACCTCCCTTATTTGCTGAATTGAAATATCCAGCTCAGGCCGAAGCTGTTGAGCAAAGCTCCGTTTGGAGACTGGAAAAAGAAAACTTCTTCAAATTACTTAGAGAAAACCCGGAGTTACATTTGGAGTTGACCAAGATCCTTGCGGGCCGATTGCATTATAAGGCCACCATGGTGGCTGAGATTTCGACGGAAAGTCCGGAGCATCGATTACTGAAATTGATAGATTATTTCAAAACACATATCCACAACATTCCGAAAGAAGAACAGTATTTGGTCGAACTATCCCGTCAACAAATGGCTGACCTCACTGGTTTACGGGTGGAAACTGTAATACGAGCTATCAAGTCTTTAGAAAAAAAGAAGATGGTCCAACTTCAATCGCACAAAATTTTACGCTAGAGACTGAACTAAGCATTGTTTTATGATTTCAGTCATAAAATACAGCCTCAAGACCCACTTAATTTTGTTTCATAATATGACAAATGACATATATCATGGAACTCTATCACAAAGGTTTATTGGAATTTGAAAGGAATATGAGCGGATATGCCGCTATTTTTATTATTGCCCAGAGCTGCCTGGGATCTATTGCGGCTCTTTATATTTTAATTAAAGGGGTGGCCCCAATTCAAATGGTACAATTGTTTTTAGTTACTATAGCCTGCATGGGTTTCAACGCAGCTGTTTTATCCCAGCAAAAGCCAAAAGTGATTTTTAACCTGTTTATTATAAGTGTGTTGCTCAGTACATTAGTATTAATCATAAATTCGTACTAGTATGTCCAGAAAGCAGATAGAAACCCGGGAAGATGTAAATTTTTTGGTGACCAAGTTTTACGAAAAGGTCAGAAAGGATGCTGAGATAGGTCACTTTTTCAATGACTTAATTGAAGATTGGCCGGAGCATATTGAAAAATTGACCAACTTTTGGGAGACCAACCTTTTTTTTGTGCAAAAATATAGGGGAAACCCATTAATGGTTCATGCGGAAGTAGATCAAAAAATGAATCGAACCATAACCAACGAGCACTTCGGAATTTGGCTTCGATATTGGATAGATACTATTGACACCAACTTTGTTGGAGATAATGCGGAAAAAGCCAAACAACGTGCCCGAAATATCAGCGTGCGCATGTTTATTACCATTTTTGAACAACGAAGAATGACTCAGGAATGAATTAAATTACATCGACACCTTGATTGTTCTTTCTTTTTTGTTGAAATTTATCTCAAACTTTACGGGTGCTCAATATTCAAAAAATAGTATTCTTTTTGTTGATTCTCTGTGCGAACTGCGTGTTTTCACAGGAAGTTAGTGACCACACTTCAGAAAAAGACAGTACTCTAAATAAAGGACTTGAGGAACTTTCCTTGAGTGAATGGAAAAAACTCAAAGATTTTGAAGAGAGACTATCTCGAGCCGAACAGACAAAACTTGTAAAGGAAGAACAATTCAGGGCGTATACCAGGGATTCCATCCAAATACTGGGTGTAAAACTAATGGCGGTAAAATTATTGGATGAAAAAGAACTTTTGAATCGTGATATGGCCGAAAACCCAACATATTATGCAAAACTTCTGGAAGAGCTTCGCGATAGTAAAATTCCCCAAAAAGAATATCTTTTTTTAGAAGAGAAGATGGCATTAATTACTCAAGAGATACTAAACCAAAAACTTACACAAAGTCAATGGCTAAATATGGTGCTTATCATACTCTGTTGTTCTTTGGTCCTTTCGACTATTTATTTCAGAACTAAGCGCAAAAGTTTACCACTACCTGAATTAAGTAGGCAAGAAGTCACGGTTCGAAATCTGATTTTAAAGGGTAAGACCAACAAAGAAATTGCCAGTGAACTTTTTATAAGCCTTAGCACGGTCAAAACCCATATTACCAACATTTATGCGAAGTTAAATGTTGTGAATAGAAAGGAATTACTGCAAAAAGGTACAGGTACTAGTACCTAATTCAGACCCTAAAATTCTTTAACAAAGGAGTTTCCGATTTTATTTTGCCCCAAAACATAATACTTTGAGGCGATTAGATGTATTGTTCCTTTTATTGGTTTGTAGTGCCAATGCCCAAAATTTTCATAAGTTGGAAGGACAGGTTTTTGACGAAAATGAGATTGCTGTCTCGATTTGCGATGTTCTCCTGCTTCAAAGCGAATCCAATACTTTGGAGAAATACACAACAGTATTGGACGGCAAGTTCGTTTTAGAAGATGTCCCAGAAGGGGATTATATCTTGCAGATTTCTGCTCTGGGATATGAATTGCATGAAGAAAAATTCTTTCTAGATGCAAACCGGAGTTTCTCTATAACCTTAAAAGAAAATGCAACAGCGTTAAGGGGAGTGGAAGTCATTGCCACCAAGAACCCTATCGAGTATAAAGGGGGTAATCTAAAAGTGGATGTCCAAAATCCTTATTTTTCGTCAATTCCAGACCCGATAGATTTACTCTCCCGTCTTCCGAATGTCCAGGTGTCTCCTGACCGGGAGTCAGTTTCCATTTTAGGAAAGGGCAATCCTTTGATTTATTTGAACAATCAACGCATCTCTATGGAAGAGTTCGGGGCATTGTCAGTGGATGGCATAGCAACCATCGAACTTATTAATAATCCATCTGCAAAATATGAAGCTGAGGGTCGAGCGGTGCTATTGATTACTCTTAAGGCTCAAGCAAATAAAGGTTTGCAGGGAAGTTTAACCGAGACGGCATCTGCACGTAGGAATTTCAATAATTATTCCGGGTTTACTTCTAGCTTTTCTGATGAAAAATTGACCATTCGTGGCAACTTGGCGTATAATCAATTACAACAATGGGAAAGCAATAGTTTTTTGTTTGAGATTCCTGAAAGAGATGTTTTGGTAGACTATCTTGTGCTGATACCTCGAAATGATAGAGTTCAAATAAATGGAGGGTTGGGGTTGTATTTTCAATGGAATGATTCTGACTACGTCTCCTTTAATTCAACCATACGTGCTCAAACCGATGATGCTCCATTTTTTACGGATACTTTTTTAGCAGACGGAGATGATGAAGAATTTATTGAAACACGAACCGGAAACGATAACACCAAGGACTATTATACCGCTTCGTTCAACTTCAATAAAAAATTGCCCGATACTTGGAATCTTTTTACCGGGATTCAATATTCAGGATTCAAACAGACTTTGGATACGGAAATCACAAACAGCATTAATAATTCGGAGTTTGTTTTAGATCAAACTAGGGCACAGGAATACAGTATCAATTCGTTTGCATTTCGATTTGATATAGAAAAGAAATTCTCCGAGAATCTAAAATTGGAACTAGGAACCAATATAGGCCAAGCCAAAGCGGATGCTTTTACCCAAATTCGGCAGGTTTCAACGAATACAGAAACGCTTATAGATTTTGGTTATGAAGAGGAGTTGTTGGCAGGTTATACTTCCGTTTCAGGTAAACTAGGAAAGAAGACCGATTTTGAAACTGGATTGCGGGCTGAGCATAATACGGTGGATGGTAATATTGCTTCTCAAGATTCACCTATTGTCGCCAGAAATAATATCAACTTGTTTCCCAAAGCCAACATCTCTTTTGTTTTGGATAGTACCAAAACGTTGAGTTTTAACTATGCCAGAAGTATCCGACGGCCAGATTTCTCCAGAGCCAGTTCCATTACGGCTTTTATCAACCCATTTTTGGAAGGTTCGGGAAATGTCAATTTACGGCCCACATTGACCAATGAAGTTTCGGCAAACTATCAAAAAGGGAACAAATCTTTGTTCCTAACATATTACCAAAGTTCGAATCCGACCAATTTCACCATCTCGTATGATGCCCAAGCCGATACTGCCCTACTTTCCTTGGTAAATCTGGAGAAAGAAGTCGGATTTTATACTGGGGTCACTTTACCCTATTCCAAAGGAATATGGACTTCAAACAACACAATTACACTTAATTATAACCAGTTGAAAGACGAAGGCGCCACTATTTCATCGGCCAAACCATATATGTATGTCTATACAAACCACCAATTGAAGATTACAAAAGATACGACCTTAGTCATGGGAGCTTGGGCGATGGGCAGACGGCAAGAAGGTATTTTTAAAAGAAATGGTATGGCAATTTTTGAAGCTTCATTATCCAAAACCTTTTTTAAAAATTGGGACTGCACCCTACGATTCAATGATATTACACGTGCAATGAATTTTGAAGAGCAGTATGCCTTGAACGGAGTTATTGCTGATGGAGTATATTTTGCTGATGCCAGAGAAGTAGCACTTTCTGTGAAATACCGCTTTGGAAACAGTAAAAGCGCAAATTTTAAAAACAAGGATGTGGACGAGAATCTAAAACGGATAAACTAGTTTAATAATACCTCCCTATCATAGGATGCTCCACAATTGTCTTTTTTAATTCAAAAGCATCAATTGTGCCCATTTTCCGATATATAATTTCACCGCCAGGAGCCACCAATGCAGTGTAGGGCAATGCACCGTCCCACTCAGGGTCCACGGCTTCAATCATCTTATATTTGTCATTTTCTGAGTAGATATAATTAGTCAATGCCGAATGCTTTTTCTGTAAAAACTTTAAGGCACGGTCTTTTGATTTAAGATTGTCCGCACTGATCGAAATAAACTCGAAATCACGTCCGCGGTACATCCTGTGAATATCTATAAATTCCGGATACTCATGCACGCATGGGCCGCACCAAGTAGCCCAAAGATTCATAAGCCTCAATTTATCAGAATCGTTCCTGAAAAGTTCTTCAATACCATCTGCAGAAAGCTCTTCTAATGTTACCTCCTTTTCTTGCCATTCTTTGTTTATTTTTTTGGCATATTTATCCTTCCACGCCCATTTTACGGAACAACCAAAAGTTTTTGTTACTGGTTCTTCGATAGTTTCACCAGTTAGTGTTTTATCAATAGCGTTGCGCACGTCTTCGGCATTTGCGGTACCTGGTTTTTCAGAAGTGTCTAACCTACCCACATAAGTTAGTTTACGGTCTTTGTTAAAAACATAAGTGTGTGGTGTGGCAACCGGCCCATATTGTAAGGATGCACTATGGGTGTCGCCATCATACAAATAGGGGAAATTGAAGCCCTTATCTTCTACTCTTACGATCATATCCTCAAAAGTATCCCCCAAATCACTATATCCAAGTTCGTTTAGCAATAGTCCGTTAGTGGAGTTGGGAGAAATAGCAATTATCTGAACCCCTTTATCTTTATAATCCTTGGTCAGTTGTATAATACGCTCTTCATATGCCTGCGCAGTGGGGCAGTGGTTACATGTAAAAACGATAACCAATGCACTAGCATTGTTGTAGTCTTTTAAAGAATGAAATTTCCCATCTGTTCCTGGGAGATTAAAGTCAGGGGCACTTTCACCAATTTTTAGCGTGGTTACTTCTTGTTCAGGAATGGCTTGCGGATTTGCTGTAAAAAATGCTTTTTCTTCCGAAAGTTTTTTGGTTTCAATTGCAGAGCTCTCATTTTTTTTATCCGTCTTACAAGAATAAATAACTGCGATGGAGAGAAAAAATACTTTAAAAAATTGTTTCATAGCTTCTGATTTTTACCCTTTGAACTTGGGCACAATTTGTTTGAGATTAAGATGAAGAAGTCAGCTCCGTAAACAAACTTTCCAGATTTTTGTTCTTTCGGCTTAATTGAAGGGTTTTCAACTTGTTGTCGTGGGCAAAATCGAAAACGGCAGGTCGCATATCCTCGGAGGTACTAAACGTTATTTCGTAAACAAAGCCTCCTGTATTTTTGACGTGGGAGACATGTGGTAGTTTTTTCAATAATACTTCCTCAACACGATAATCAAACTCAACTTCTATAATCTGTTCTGTTGCTTCGCGAAGTCCCTCCAGTTTTTTATCTGCCACCACTTCACCTTTATTGATGATAATAACCCGATCACATACCGCTTCAACCTCTTTCATGATATGTGTTGAAAGTAATATGGTTTTTTGTTTTCCAATTGAACGAATCAATTTTCGAATCTCGATCAATTGATTGGGGTCAAGTCCGGTAGTTGGTTCATCAAGAATCAGCACCTCAGGGTCATGAAGCAATGCTGCAGCTAACCCTACACGTTGTTTATAGCCTTTGGAAAGTTGACCAATTTTTTTATGCGCTTCCGCTAAAAGTCCTGTTTGTTCAATGACTTCTTCAATCCTTTTTTTTGGAACGGTATAGACATCTGCATTAAATGCCAAATATTCCCTTACATACATCTCATGATATAAAGGGTTTTGCTCCGGAAGGTACCCAATACTGTTTTGAACACTTTTTTCTTCGTTGAGCACGTCATGTCCATTGACTTCAGCTTCGCCCTGATCTGCTTTATAGTAGGTGGTCAAAATTCGCATCATGGTCGATTTTCCGGCACCATTGGGTCCCAAAAAACCCACGATTTCCCCTTTTTCTATGGAAAAAGAAACATCATTTAGTGCTTTTTGCTTACCAAAGGTTTTTGTAATGTGATTGACTTTGATTGACATGAGAACGAATTTGAATCAAAAATACTGTTTTAGATTTCTCTGAAGGAAACACAATCCATAATTTGAACTATACAAGTGATTTGAATAGTCCATTTTGATTGGCGCAAAATTTCAAATCCTTAAAAAAATCATTATTCTGCAAAGCAAAATGTAACAAATTGAACATTTTCACTAAAAATCGAAAAAATTTTGGGTTTGTCTTTTGTTTTTCATCCGAATACCTATCTTAGCCCAAGAATTTAATGAAATGACAAAGACGTATTTCTGGAACGGTTTTTATTTCTACTTCTTTTTTAAGAGAAGTACGGGACTATTCTAGATATACAACAAGTATAAAAAAGATATGAAGTCCCGATGTAAATCGGGATTTTTTTTTGCCATGAGCTTAAAAATAGCCATACAAGGAATCAAAGGATCAAATCACCATCAAGTTGCCAATGACTTTTTTGGAGATGATATTGATTTGGTTGAGTGCCTATCATTTGATGCAATGATTGACCATTTGTGCAATGGTACCGCAGATAAAGGTGTTATGGCTATAGAAAACTCCATAGCAGGTTCCATAATCCCAAATTACAACCTAGTTTATCATAACAATATCCACATTATTGGAGAGCATTATTTAAGTATCCACCATAATTTGATGGTTTTGCCAGGAACCACGATTGAAGATATTGAAGAGGTACATTCTCATCCTATGGCATTGTTGCAATGTAAAGAGTTTTTTAAACAATATCCTGAGATTAAGTTAGTTGAAAGTGTTGATACCGCAGAAACAGCCAAACGCATTAAAGAAGGTCAATTGACCAATATTGCTGCCGTTGCTCCAAAAGTCGCGGCAGACTTGTACAAATTGGATATTATTGCTGCAGAAATCCAGACCATAAAAAATAATGCTACAAGATTTATCATCCTTAAAAAGCAAAATAAGGTTTTACCAAAGGAAGAAATCAACAAAGCATCTTTACGATTTATTACAGATCATAAAAGAGGAAGTTTGGCAACGGTACTGAATGTGATGAGTGATTGTAATATGAATTTGACCAAAATCCAGTCGCTACCTGTGATTGAGACGCCTTGGAAGTATGCCTTTTTTGTGGATGTAACCTTTGAGACCTATGACCAATTTGCCAAGGCAAAAGCTTTATTGGAAATTATGTCCGAAGATTTTAGGGTTTTGGGAGAATATAAAAACGCATTGGTATCATGATAACAGCTGAACGGCTAAATACAATTCAGGAATACTACTTCTCCAGAAAATTGAGGGAAGTAAGAGGTATGATCAATGCCGGAAAGCCCATTATTAATATGGGTATAGGTAGTCCTGATTTGGCTCCTTCGCCAAAGGTTTTGGAAACTTTGAAAGACTCCATTGCCGATACTGGGGCGCATCAATATCAAAGTTATCAAGGATTGCCAGCGCTTCGGGAGGCCATAGCTAACTTCTATCAAGCCAAGTTTAAAGTTGAAGTTGATTCATCTACAGAGATTTTGCCGCTCATGGGGTCCAAAGAAGGTATTATGCATATCAGTATGGCTTTTTTGAATGAAGGTGATGAGGTATTGTTGCCCAATCCTGGGTACCCAACCTATGCTTCCGTAACCAAATTGGTGGGTGCTGTGCCAAAAACCTATGATTTAAAAGCTGAAAATGGATGGTTCCCTGATTTGAATGAACTTTCTAAACAAGACTTATCCAAAACCAAGGTGATGTGGGTGAGTTATCCACATATGCCTACCGGAGCGACCGCCACTATAACGCAGCTTAAAGCATTGGTGGATTTTGCCAATTCAAATGAAATTTTGTTGGTCAATGACAATCCTTACAGCTTTGTTTTGTCCCATGATCCAATAAGCATTTTGTCCATTGAAGGAGCCAAGAATTGTACACTCGAGCTTAACAGTTTAAGCAAGACTTTCAATATGGCTGGTTGGAGAGTGGGCATGGTTTTGGGCAGTAGCGAGCACATCAATGCGGTACTTAAGGTAAAAAGTAACATGGATTCAGGGATGTTCTATGGTATCCAAAAAGGAGCTATTGCTGCCTTGAAGAGTGGACCTGAATGGTTTGAACACCTAGATGAGGTATATGCCAAACGACGGGAACTGATGTTTGAGTTGGTTGAAAAATTAGGCTGCGAATATTCAAAAGATGCTGTTGGAATGTTTGTTTGGTGCAAACTTCCAGAAGGAGCTGCTTCGTCCGAAGAATTTATAGACCGAATACTGGTTGAAAAGAACATATTTATTGCTCCCGGAACCATTTTCGGGAGCAATGGAGAAGGATACATCCGGTTTTCACTTTGCGTGAAAGAAGAAAAGATAAAAGAAGCCATCGATAGATTTTGATATGAATATAGCTGTTATAGGTATTGGATTAATTGGTGGATCGTTTGCAAAAGACATTAAACTGTTGCGCCCCGATTCCCATATTATTGGAATCGACGTAAGCGAGGAGAATTTAAATGAGGCGTTGGCCCTTGGACTCATTGACGAAAAGGGTTCCTACGAGGTTCTTTCACATGTAGAATTGGTTTTTGTAACTATCCCCGTTGATGCACTCCTAGTTGATCTGCCCAAAATTTTGGATGCTGTTGGCGATGATACTGTGGTCATTGATGCCGGGTCAACAAAAAAGCTCATCTGCGAAGCCATTGCCAATCACCCAAAACGAAGAAACTTTTTGGCAAGTCACCCAATAGCGGGAACTGAATTTTCAGGTCCTACTGCTGCGATTTCTGGTTTGTATGAAGGAAAGACCAATATTATCTGCGAAGTGGAAAAAACGGCTTTCAAACTTCAGGAAAGAGCATTGGAGATTTTTCAGCAACTAAAAATGCGTATTCGATATATGAACCCAGAAGCGCATGACAAGCACATTGCCTACGTATCCCATTTATCACATATCAGCTCATTTATGTTGGGAAAGACAGTTATTGAAAAAGAAAAAAATGAGCGTGATATTTTTGACATGGCTGGCAGTGGTTTTGAGAGCACGGTACGCTTGGCAAAAAGCTCACCGGATATGTGGACACCAATTTTTGAACAAAACAAGGAGAACGTAATCGAAACTTTGGAAGAATACATTCAAAACTTGGAGACTTTCAAACAATTGCTTGTCGAAAACGATTTTGAGAATGTTTATAATGAAATGAGTAATACCAATAGAATCAAACAAATATTAAAAGGAATACCACTTACAAAAAAATAAAAAAGAAGATGGAAAACACTAAGGAAATGAGAAAATGGCTGGATGGCATGAATTTACCACATCCTTTGGTAATAGCCGGGCCATGTAGTGCTGAGACGGAGGAGCAGGTACTAAAAATCGCTCATGAATTAAAAGATACGGATGTGAATTATTACCGTGCCGGAATCTGGAAACCTCGTACACGTCCAGGTAATTTTGAAGGAGTAGGCGCCATCGGATTAAAGTGGTTGCAAAAAGTGAAGGAAGAAACGGGCCTTAAGACAGCAACGGAAGTAGCCAATAGAGCCCATGTAGACCTTGCATTGGAGCATGATGTGGACTTGCTTTGGATTGGTGCCCGTTCAACCGTAAGCCCATTTATCGTTCAGGAAATAGCTGATGCTTTAGAAGGAACGGACAAAGTGGTACTGATCAAGAATCCTGTAAACCCTGATTTATCCTTATGGTTGGGAGCTGTTGAAAGACTTTATACCGCCAATATCAAGAAATTGGGAGTTATCCATAGAGGGTTTTCAACCTATGAAAAAACCAAATATCGTAACATTCCGGAATGGCAAATGGCAATTGAGTTGCAATCAAGATTTCCGGATTTACCTATCATAAACGACCCAAGCCATATCACAGGAAAGAGGGACATGATCTTTGATGTTTCCCAAACTGCATTGGACTTGAACTTCGATGGATTAATGATTGAGACCCATCATGACCCAGATAATGCCTGGAGTGATGCTGCTCAACAGGTAACACCTGAAACTCTAGTTCAGATTATGAGAGATCTTCGTATACGTAAGGAAACTGATCAGGAAGCCGAATACAATAGCAAACTGAGTAATCTCAGGGCCCAAATTGATGTTATCGACAACCAATTGGTTGATACTATGGGCAAACGAATGAAAATTTCCGATGAAATAGGAAAACTTAAAAAGCAAAAGAACGTAGCCGTACTCCAATCCAACCGATGGAATGCGATTTTGGGTAATATGATTCTAGAAGGGGAACAAAGAGGGCTTAGCGAAGAATTCGTTTTGCGTATGTTCAAGGCCATCCACCAAGAATCCATCAACCACCAAGAAAAGATTATCAATAACTAGTCTTGGATATTTAGTGGTGTTCAACCATTTAGGACGGAATAATTTTCTGTTCTAAATGGTTTTTTTTATTTTTTACTGTAACAGTTGGTCAATGGATTCATCTCTATATAGATTAAATAACACAACTATGAAAAATGTTTTAACACTAGGTCTTTTATTTCTTACCACAGCTATTTTTTCACAGCGAATGATTGATACAGAGGTAGGAGATTTTAATAAAATCAAAGTTTTTGATTTAATAGAAGTAAACCTTATCCAATCGGATGAAGAGCGCATCGTAATCAAAGGAAGGAATGTAGAGGATATAATTTGGATGAATAGGGATGGAGTATTGAAACTTCGCATGCAGTTGGATAGAAAATTCTTGGGTGAGGATACCCTAATTGAAGTTTATTATACCAATTTGGATGTTATTGATGGTAACGAGGGAGCTAAAATTACTTGCAATGAAATGGTGAAAAAGGATAGAATAGAACTTAGAGCACAAGAAGGAGCAGCTATTCATATAGGGATGGATGTAGAGTATGCCAATATAAGGGCGGTGACCGGAGGAATTGTCCAAGCGACCGGACTCGCCAAGAACCAAAGTATTGTAATCAACACAGGAGGAATTTTCGACGGTAAGGATTTGCGCACCGCCACTACCGATATCAAAATATCAGCTGGGGGTGAAGCTGATATATTTGCTTCAGAAGTTGTGGATATCAGCGTAAAGGCAGGCGGAGATGTGCATGTCTATGGAAAACCCAAAAAGGTATATAAGAATACTTTTATTGGTGGAAGGGTGTATATGGTGGATTAGCAAAAAGTTGATTATTGAAAGCCCCCTTATTAATTAGGGGGCTTTTGTTTTATATAGATTTCTACTTTCTGAAAATGTACCTGGTAATAAAAATACCTTGCCCGTCACCTTCGCCGCCATCACTTTCAACAGCACTACTTACAAAGGCCAGTTCCCAACCATTGGTGACCATGTCATTGATCATTGAAGATAGTAAGGCATCATTGGCAGCGATGTTCTGAAATCGTATGCCACCAATGTTGAAAAAGTTCAACAATTTGGTTTCTTCAAAGTTCTTTACCCTGATCTTTCCTCGTTTCGATTTGTTCCTGGTATTGTCATCCTCCGTTTGTACACTAGTGTACTCGCGATAGTCCTTATCTTCTAGAGCATTGATAATACGTGATCTTCCCAATCCATTCGGTACAATGGACTCAACGCTGGTAATTACCTTATACTCTTGAGCATTTAGACCAAAGCTCATGGTCAATGCTAAACTTGCAACTAATAAAAATTTCTTCATGATTATTTTCTTTATGATATCAAAAAGACAATCGTTAAGAATAAAGGGTTGCATATGGAGCATAAAAAAAGCCCCTCGATTTCTCAAGGGGCTTCATATGGTAAAAACAATATGTTTTTATTTCTTAAAGATGTATCTGGTAATAAAAATACCTTGACCATCACCTTTTCCTCCTTCACTTTCAACAGCACTGTTCACAAAAGCAAGTTCCCATCCATTCGCAACCATATCATTGATCATTGAAGTGATCAAAGCATCATTTGCAGCAATGTTTTGAAAACGGATACCACCAATGTTGTAAAAGTTCAACAATTTGGTTTCCTCAAAATTCTTTACACGAATTTCT
This sequence comes from Flagellimonas rhodophyticola, assembly GCF_049332665.1. Classification (NCBI taxonomy): domain Bacteria; kingdom Pseudomonadati; phylum Bacteroidota; class Flavobacteriia; order Flavobacteriales; family Flavobacteriaceae; genus Flagellimonas; species Flagellimonas rhodophyticola. The sequence goes on from NZ_CP186326.1 coordinate 1,613,634, forward strand.
CCTCGCTTCGATTTATTACGAGTCTTGTCATCATCTGTCTGTACACTGGTATACTCCCTGTAATCTTTATCTTCCAACGCATTAACGATTCTAGAGCGTCCCAGACCGTTAGGTACGATGGATTCAACGCTGGTAATAACCTTAAATTGTTGTGCACTCATTTCAACTGTTGCAGCTAGGGCTATCACTGCGATAAAAAAGATTTTTTTCATGATTAGAATTTTTTGGTTTAATAAACTGTTAACTACATATATCGTACCAATAAGAGGATTATTGTTTCTTTGTATCGAAAATTTTAACAAATAATGCAAGGGACTGTTTATAAATCTACCGGAAGTTGGTATACCGTAAAGGCGGAGGACGGTAGTTTTTATGAATGTCGCATTAAAGGAAAGTTCCGTATAAAGGGTATCAAAAGCACCAATCCCATCGCTGTTGGAGATGAGGTTGTATTCGATTTGGAGAAGGTAGGCGACGAAACTGTGGCTGTAATTTACCAGATTATGGAACGAAAAAATTACATTATTCGTAAATCGGTAAATCTATCCAAGCAAACCCATATTATAGCCACGAATTTGGATCAGGTGTTTTTGTTGATCACTTTGAACAACCCACAGACCTTTACCAGTTTTATAGATCGCTTTTTGGTTACTGCCGAAGCTTATGATATTCCAGCTGTCTTGCTGTTCAATAAGATGGACGTGTATGATAAAGATGAAATGGTTGAGGTGGATTATTTGATACAATTATATCGGCAAATAGGATACAACTGTATTGAAATAGCAGCCAAGGAAGGAGATAACGTTGAACAAGTTAAAAACATGATGCTTGGAAAGACAAGTATGTTCGCAGGCCATTCAGGTGTGGGGAAGTCTACTTTAGTGAATGCTTTGGAGCCCGGATTGAAACTTAAAACTGCAGAAATTTCCCAGCAACACCTTCAAGGACAACACACGACCACCTTTGCCGAAATGTATGACCTTTCCTTTGATGCCCGAATCGTGGATACCCCCGGAATAAAAGGGTTTGGTATTGTGGATATGGACGAAGATGAAATTGGTGATTACTTCCCGGAATTTTTTAAGTTGAAATCAGAATGCAAATTCAACAATTGTCTGCATTTGGACGAACCCAAATGTGCCATAAAAAATGCCTTGGAATCCGATGAAATTTCATGGAGTCGGTACCGCAGCTATGTTCAAATGCTTACTGGTGAAGAAGACAACTACAGAATAGATATCCATAAAGAGCGATAAATGAGAGCGGTAATTCAACGTGTTTCAAAAGCAAGTGTTACGGTTGATGAAAAAGTAATTTCAGAAATAGCAGATGGTATTCTGGTTTTACTGGGAATTGAGGACGCGGATAATAAAGAAGACATAAGCTGGCTTTCAAAAAAAATTATCAACTTAAGAATTTTCAATGATGACCAGGGCGTAATGAATCGTTCTGTGCAAGATGTAAAAGGAGATGTGATTGTTGTAAGTCAATTTACATTGCATGCATTGACCAAAAAGGGAAACCGTCCATCCTATATTAAAGCATCAAAACCGGATGTAGCAGTTCCATTATATGAGAATTTTGTTAGACATATAGAACAGGATTTAGGCAAGAAAGTGGGTACAGGAATTTTTGGAGCGGATATGAAAGTTGATTTACTGAATGATGGTCCGGTTACCATTTTTATCGATACAAAAAACAAGGAATAGTGACCTTTAATCGAAATTGTTTTTATATTTTGTAGGAAAATCAACAACTTAGAGCCATCTAAATCAACCTACCAACCTCAATGCGAATTCCTATCTTTTTTCTATTTGTTTTAATTTCTTGTTTTTCATTTTCCCAAAAGTTTAAATTCTCAGAGATTTCTCCCGAACTCCTTAAAAATGCAGATGCTGTAGCTCGTTTGGATGCCATGGATATTCAAATAAGTGCCATAAATAAAATGACTTATACAGCGCATATGGCCATTACAGTTCTCAATAAGGATGGAGACAATTTTGCGAGAACTCGTGCTTTCTATGATAAAGAGAAAAGGATAAAAAAAATAGAGGCTTTTGTGTATGACGCTGAGGGTAATGAAATAGAACACATTAAGAAAAAAGACTTTAGAGATATTGCAGCGGTAGATGGCTTTTCATTGTATTTGGATGATAGGTTATTATTTCATCGATATGTACCCATTCAATATCCGTATACAATTGAATTTATATATGAAATTGAAACCTCAGATACAGGAGTTATGCCGCAATGGTACTTTATTTCAGGTTATGGCATTTCAGTTGAGCAAAGCAGATATTCTATTTCGTATCCCTCCCAGGATTTAAAACCCGTAGTTGTTGAAAACAATTTGACCAATATCGCTTTTGACAAAAAGGATGAAAACGCTCTTGTATCATACACTTCCAACAATATTCCAGCATTAAAAGGAGAAAGTTTGAGCCCTCCTTTCAATACATTTTGCCCAAAGCTATCGGTAAGACTGCCCAATTTTCATTATAAAGGATACAATGCCAAAATTGATAATTGGCAGGAAATGGGTCTTTGGATTGATAAGAACCTATTGTCCGGAAGAACTGATTTAGAAGCAAGCACCTTAGCAAAGGCCAAAATGTTGGTCAATGGAGTGAACGATGATCTGGAAAAGGCAAAAATCATCTATCAATATGTGCAGGACCAAACAAGATATATCAGCGTGCAAATAGGAATTGGAGGTTTTCAACCTATAAGTGCTATTGAGGTCGATAAGGTGAAATATGGCGATTGTAAAGGCCTCTCAAACTATACCAAGGCATTATTGGAGGCAGTGGGGGTAGCTTCATACTACGTGGTGGTCCAGGCAGGAAATACAAAAGTTGATTTTGTAGATGATTTTGCAGATTTGTTACAAGGGAATCATGCAATTTTAGCCATTCCATATAATGATCAATATTATTGGATTGACTGCACCTCTCAAGTACATCCTTTTGGATTCGTGGGAGACTTTACAGATGATAGGAAGGTGTTGGTGGTAAAGCCTGATGGCGGTGAGATTGTCAGAACCGCAGCCTATTTAAATGAAAAAAATCTTCAAAAAACAGTATCGCAATATCAAATTTTGGAAGATGGCTCTATTGATGGTGAGGTTACTATCAAAACAACAGGAGTTCAATATGATAATAGGTTCGGAATCAAGGGGAGATCCAAAGAAGATGTTATTAAGCATTATCGCGAATTTTGGGACAATATAAACGGCCTTGAAGTCGATGAATTCAGTTTTGAAAACAATAGGGAAGATGTTGTTTTTACGGAAAAGGTAAGTGTCCATGCTTCGGACTACGTCTCTAAAAATGGGAGTGACCTCATAATTCCGGTCAACGCTTTCAACAATAACGGCTATGTTCCGACTAGGTACCGCAGTAGAAAGCTGCCTTTTAGAATACAAAGAGGGTTTTTGGATGAAGATGAATGCACGATTGAGGTGCCCAAAGACTTTTCCATAGGTCAATTACCAGAGAAAATAACCAAGGAAACCAAATTTGGAACTTATGAAATAGAAGTTTCGAAAAAAGACGATAACAAACTATTGTACAAAAGAAAGCTTCTTGTTCTTAAGGGGGACTACCCTAAAGAAGAGTACAATGCCTATAGGACCTTTCGACGGTTCGTGGCCAAAAATGACAACCTAAAACTTATAATATCAAATTAAGACCAATGACCAAAAAAGTAATTGTAGTCCTATTGCTAACCATGGGCTATACCTTAAGTGCCCAAGACTATAAATTCAGGAAAGTTTCAAAAGAGGAATTAAAGGAGAAAGTTTATGCAAAAGATTCCACGGCTCCAGCGGCATATTTGTATATCAACCGAAAATCCTTTTACAGGTATTCCAAGGGAGAAGGACTTTTCCTCATAACAGAGATTCATAAGCGAATAAAGATTTATAATACGGATGGCTTTGATTATGCTACCGAAACAATCAACCTGTACGAAGGTGATTCAGAGGAGAAAGCTACAGCCATTAAGGGATACACCTATACACTTGAAGGGGATGATATTGTTGAGACAAAATTGGGTAAAGATGGAATTTTCAAGACCCAGCAATCCAAGAATAGGAATCAGGTCAAATTTACCATGCCAAACGTAAAGGCAGGTTCGGTTGTAGAATTTAGCTATATTATTAGATCACCATATGTACAAAGCATCGATGAATTTATCTTTCAAGATGCCATTCCTATAAAAAAGGTTGTGGCCAGTATGCGAATATTGGAATACTTCAAATTCAGACAACGCCAAAAAGGTTTCCTTCCGTTGGTTCCCAAAGTGGACTCTACACGGGACCCTAATCTCAATCTGAATGTGACGACCACAAGCTACGATTTGGAACATATACCCGCAATGAAAAGAGAGAACTTCGTTTCCAATATTAGGAATTACCGTGCGGGAGTAAAATTTGAGATAATTTCGCTAGAAATTCCTGGGAGCACATATAAGGCATATTCCAAAACATGGGATGACGTTGTTAAAACCATTTATACAAGCGGTTCGTTTGGTGACGAACTTGATAAGAGTAATTATTTCAAGGAAGAGTTGGATGTTGCTCTAGAGGGAGTTGCTGGAGAGGAAGCAAGAATCAAAAAAGTACTGGAATTTGCTAAACAAAAGGTAAAGTGGAACACCTATAGAGGATATGGTGTTGATGAAGGAACGCGAAAAGCATATAAGGAAGGAACGGGCAATAGTGCAGATATTAATTTAATGCTCGTAGCAATGCTTAAACATGCCGGTATAAAAGCGCATCCGGTGCTTACAAGTACAAGGGATCATGGAGTGCCTTTATTTCCAACACTTCAAGGATATAATTATGTGATTGCCGCAGCTAAGGTTGGAGATACCTATCATCTTCTTGACGCCACCAACAGTTACAGCACTATGGATGTACTGCCAACCAGAACTTTGAATTGGCTCGGAAGAATGGTTTCGGAAAATGGTAATTCTGAAACTATGGATTTAATGCCAAGAAAAAAATCCATTGACATGGTCATGATGCAAGTTGATTTAAATGAAGATGGATCAATAGATGCCAAAATACGGCAACAGTATACGCAAAACAACGCTTACATGTTCAGAAACATGTATAACAAGGGCACCGAAGAATCCTTTCTGGAAGAACTGGAAAAAGAGCAGGGTGATATTGAAATTTCGGATTATGAACTAAAAAATAATGAAGAGCTATATAAACCGATAGTTCAGAATTATAGCCTTTATAAAGAGGACGTGATTGAGACAATTTCAGGCAAATTATACTTTTCACCTATGCTGCACCTATGCACTATGGAAAGTCCGTTTAAAGCAGAAAAAAGAGAATATCCAGTTGACTACGGATTTCCGTGGGAAGATAAATACATGATCACCATTAAAATCCCTGAAGGGTACAAGGTCGAATCAGTTCCAGAATCAATGGCCTTGTCACTACCCGATAATGTTGGCTCATTTAAATATCTTATATCAGCAACAGATACAACCATAAATTTAAGAGCAACATTAAGCTCTCCAACAGCGGTAATCCCAGCCAATTATTATGAGTTTCTAAAACAATTTTATACGCAAATAGTAGAAAAAGAAACGGAAAAAGTAGTTTTGTCAAAAATCTAGGTGATGAACATCCAAAACTCCCAAAAAGCCGTTGATGAATGGATCAAGGCACATGGCGTTCGCTATTTTAATGAACTGACCAACATGGCACAGTTGACAGAAGAGGTCGGTGAGGTGGCCAGAATCATAGCACGGCGTTATGGTGAGCAAAGTGAAAAAGAGTCAGATAAGACCAAAGATTTGGGAGAAGAACTGGCAGATGTCATGTTTGTGGTTTTGTGCTTGGCAAATCAAACGGGAGTGGACTTGCAAGATGCTTTTGATAAAAAATTGGAGCTAAAGACCAAAAGGGACCACGATCGTCACCAGAATAACGAAAAACTTAAATAAAAGAGTTTACATCACAGCTCGATCAAGCGGTTTTTTCTAGTTTTGGGGTTTCAATAAAACACGAAGTAATTGAGACTCCAACTTTCCTTTTCAAACGATAAAAAAATCAATCAAGCCATACAGATTACCGGCTCCAAAAGTGAGACCAATAGATCTTTATTACTGCAGGCACTTTTTCCGAATATAACAGTTGAGAACAAATCAAATTCAGATGATGGCCAGGTGATGCAAGCTGGGCTTAAAAAGAATACGGGAGAAGTTGACATACACCATGCGGGCACGGCCATGCGATTTTTAACAGGTTTTTTTGCTTCACAAGAAGGCAAGGAAGTAGTTCTGACAGGTTCCGAACGAATGAAAGAACGCCCAATCAAAGTTTTGGTGGAAGCACTACGTAAATTGGGCGCGCAAATATCGTATCAAAACCAAGAAGGTTATCCTCCCATTAAAATTACCGGTAAGAAACTGACGAAAAGTAAAGTTTCGTTACCTGCGAACATCAGTAGTCAATATATTTCTTCATTACTACTTATTGCTCCAAGTTTGGAAAATGGTTTGGAACTGGAATTATTGGGAAAAATAACCTCCGTACCCTATATTAAAATGACTCTGGGACTATTGGATCAGATTGGGATTGAAACTAAATTTGAGAACAATATAATCACCGTTTCCTCAGCTCAAGAAGTGAAGGATACAACTTTGGTTGTAGAATCAGATTGGAGCTCTGCGAGCTACTTTTACAGTATTGCGGCTATGAGCGAAGTCGGAACTAAAATTCAGTTGTCTTCCTACAAAGAAAGCTCTTTACAAGGGGATAGTGTTTTGTCTAAAATCTATAAAGATTTTGGCGTGGAAACCACATTTTCCAACAACCAGATTATCCTTTCAAAAACTGGAAACTGTAATCTAGAAACGGTCGCTTATGAACTGTCCAATGCTCCTGATATTGCGCAAACTATTTCTGTTACTTGCTTGGGTCTTGGTATGGGATGTCATCTAACAGGCCTGCATACGCTGCCTATAAAGGAAACTGATCGTCTGGCTGCCATGAAAGCTGAATTGGAAAAATTTGGCGCTACAGTTGACATTGATACTGAAAGTCTGACGGTTCAGCCATGCCCAACTATAAATTCCGATGTAGCCGTGGATACATATAATGATCATCGCATGGCCATGGCTTTTGGACCCTTGGGTATCTGTATTCCATTGAAAATCAATGATGCAGGTGTGGTTTCTAAATCATATCCAGATTTCTGGAACGACTTGGAAACATTAGGTTTTTCAATCGACAAGTTGTAAATCACATTTAATCATCAAATTACTTGACATCCCCTATGTCGAGATTGTATATTTGCCCTCTTTTAAAAAACTCCTAAAAAAGCCTGCATGAAATTATCAAACTTCAACTTTGAACTACCTAAAGAACTATTAGCTGAATATCCAGCAGAAAATAGGGACGAATCCAAGCTTATGGTGATTCATCGTGAAACCGGAAAAATTGAGCACAAAATGTTCAAGGACCTAATCGATTATTTTGATGAAGGAGATGTAATGGTCTTGAACAACACAAAGGTATTTCCAGCTCGACTATATGGAAACAAAGAAAAAACTGGTGCCCGTATCGAAGTTTTTTTGCTACGCGAGTTAAATCAAGAACAACGTCTTTGGGATGTTTTGGTAGACCCTGCTAGAAAGATTCGTATCGGAAACAAATTGTATTTCGGGGAAGATGAAAGTTTGGTTGCTGAGGTAATCGATAATACAACCTCAAGAGGAAGAACATTGCGTTTTCTTTATGATGGTTCTTACACGGATTTTAGAAGAAAACTTCGTGAATTGGGTCAAACACCACTTCCAAAGTACATCAAAAGAGATGTTGAGCCGGAAGATGAAGAACGTTACCAGACCATTTATGCCAAATACGAAGGTGCTGTAGCAGCGCCTACTGCTGGACTTCACTTTTCAAAACACTTATTGAAAAGATTGGAGATCAAAGGATTGGATTTTGCAGAAGTTACCCTTCATGTTGGTCTAGGAACATTTAACCCAGTTGAGGTAGAAGACTTGTCCAAGCACAAGATGGATAGCGAAGAATTGGTGATTGATGAAAAAGCCACTGAAGTTGTAAACAGTGCCAAGCAAAATAAAAAACGTATTTGCGCAGTGGGAACAACTGTTATGAGAGGCTTGGAAAGCGCTGTTTCATCGGAACATACCCTAAATACGTTTGAAGGATGGACCAATAAATTTATTTTCCCTCCATACGAGTTTAGTATTGCAAACTGCATGATTACCAATTTCCATTTGCCAAAATCGACATTATTGATGATGGTTTCTGCCTTTATAGGGCATGATTTAATGAAGAAAGCATACAAACAAGCCATTTTAGAGGGGTATCGTTTTTACTCCTATGGTGATGCAATGCTTATCATTTAAAGCAAAAGTCAACGTATTAAACCATATTGGAAATCCCGTTCGGTTAAAACCCTACGGGATTTTTCTTGATTATATTTGACCCGTGGAAATAAAAAAGAAGGACATACGTGCACTTTCAAAAGAGCAACTCCGTGATTTTTTTGTGGAGCAAGGAGAAAAAGCCTTCCGTGGAAATCAGGTGTACGAGTGGTTATGGCAAAAATCTGCCCACTCCTTTGATGGAATGACCAATGTTTCCAAAGAAACGCGCAAGATGCTTGAAGATAACTTTGTTATCAACCACATTCAAGTAGACCAAATGCAGCGTAGCTCGGATGGTACCATTAAAAATGCGGTACGCCTTCACGATGGATTGGTGGTCGAATCTGTACTAATTCCCACAGATACTCGAACAACAGCATGCGTATCCAGTCAAGTAGGATGCAGTCTGGACTGCAAATTTTGCGCTACGGCCCGGTTAAAGCGAATGCGCAATCTTAATCCGGATGAAATATATGACCAAGTGGTTGCTATCGATAATGAGAGCAGACTATATTTTAATCGACCGCTGAGCAACATTGTATTTATGGGAATGGGAGAGCCCTTGATGAATTACAATAACGTTCTCAAGGCCATTGAAAAAATCACCTCCCCAGAAGGATTGGGAATGTCGCCCAAACGAATTATAGTTTCTACCTCGGGTGTTCCAAAAATCATAAAAAAGATGGCCGATGAAGAGGTAAAGTTCGGTTTGGCCGTTTCCTTGCATTCAGCCATCGATGAGGTGCGAACATCAATAATGCCCTTTAATGCTACATTTCCATTAAAAGACTTGAGAGAGGCTTTGGAATACTGGTATAGCAAGACAAAGAATAGAATCACCTATGAATATGTGATTTGGGAAGGCATCAACGATACCCCGGAGGCAGCTAATGCATTAGTAAAGTTCTGTAAATTCGCTCCATCAAAAGTGAACTTGATTGAATATAATCCTATTGACGATGGAGAGTTCCAACAAGCCTCGAATGATTCCGTTGATATGTATAAAAAAATTCTGGAGCGAAATGGAATTACGGTGACTGTTCGCAGATCCAGAGGAAAGGACATTGACGCAGCTTGTGGACAGCTGGCCAATAAAAAATAATGGATTAGTTCCTTGTGAGCTCGTACGTATACGTTCCTACGTTGTTTTTTTCAGCAGATAGTATTAATTTATTTCCAGAAAGGGTGTAGCTGTAAGCTCCATTTAAGATTAGGTTCCAGTCAAAATCGGCAGTCCAAACACCTTCATCTTCAAACGTAATAGTGTTGGATAGTATTTCATAAGTTCCGGTTCCACCAGCTGGAAGTCTATCGGGACCTGCAGTAGACGAATATATTCCATTATTTAAGGTAACCTCAACTGAATTTGAAAAGGTCTCATTGTTCGAATACGTAACGGTAAAAACCCCTTCAAATGAACCTTCAACTGTTTCCTCCACATCATCCGTATTGCAACTTAAAACAGCAATACCAAAAACGATGATAATCCAACCAAAATACGTTAACCTCATAGTCTTTTTTAATCAAGATATGCGAAGCCATAATCGGTTGCGTGGAATTTTAAAAAGGAAACCACTCCGCAACGCAGATTATCGATGGTTTTGCCTTACTGGCTTAAAACTTTAAACTTCCCGTGACCAACTCTTTCATTTTACCTACTTTTAGACTCTCAAACCAAATTCACCAAATCGGGGGTAGTGAAGATAGTTTCGCAAATTAGAGAACCGATAGAAAAGGAAATGGAACTCTTCGAAGAAAAGTTCCTAAAATCCATGTCATCAAAAGTGGCGCTCTTTAATCGGATTACATACTACATTGTAAATCGAAAAGGAAAGCAAATGCGCCCTATGTTCGTATTTCTTACGGCCAAATTAATCAATGGGGGCACGATTAACGACCGAACCTATTGTGGCGCATCCATTATTGAATTGATTCATACCGCTAGCCTAGTTCATGACGATGTTGTGGATGATAGCCATAAACGAAGAGGATTTTTCTCAATTAATGCCCTTTGGAAAAACAAGATAGCCGTTTTGGTAGGAGATTTTCTTTTTTCAAAAGGGGTCTTAGTGGCCTTGGAAAATAAGGATTATGATTTGCTCCATATTATTTCCAATGCAGTGAAGGATATGAGCGAGGGCGAGCTTCTTCAGATTGAGAAAGCTCGATTGTTGGATATTACCGAAGAAGTATATTACAGCATCATACGCCAAAAGACAGCGACCCTAATAGCGGCATGTTGTAGTATGGGTGCCTGCTCTGTAAAACCGGACACCGAACACATAGAAACGTTTCGCAAGTTTGGGGAACTTTGCGGTATGGCATTTCAAATCAAGGATGATCTTTTCGATTACGGTGCCGAGAAAATTGGAAAACCCACAGGAATAGATATTAAGGAGCAAAAAATGACATTACCTCTTATTTATGCTCTTAACCAAAGCGATAATGAAAAAAAGCGCTGGTTGATCAGTTCCATCAAAAATCACAACAAAGACAAAAAAAGAGTCAGAGAGGTTATTGCTTATGTCAAGGAGATGGGTGGACTTGAATACGCGGTGACCAAAATGCTTGAATTCAAAGATGAAGCATTAGCATTGTTGAACAACTACCCAGATTCTGACTATAAAAGCGCTCTTACCCTCATGGTAAACTACGTTGTAGACCGCAAAAAGTAAGCTTCGTATAGTTTTTTGCCATTCAATTATCCCATAATGGCAAATACAAGATAAAAAAATTCCAAACCAGGCAACCATTTTGGAAATTACCTCGTCTATATTTATAAGAACAAAACCGGGAACCACTGTTGAAAATTATTTCATTATACACGAATGAGAAGCAATTGATAAAAAGGTCAATTGCAGGCAATAGAACGGCCCAGCAATTCCTTTATGACAAATATGCCCCTAAGATGTTGAGTGTATGCAGACAATATGTTAAAGATGTTCAATTTGCGGAGGATATTATGGTGAATGGGTTTGTGAAGGTTTTTGAAAACTTGACATCATTTCAACATCGTGGAAGTTTTGAAGGTTGGATCCGGAAAATAATGGTCAGGGAAAGTATCTCATACTTGCGTAAAAGACAATTTGTGGTCTATGATGATGAGATTCTGGAATCAAGCCCAAAAGAAGTAAATGAAAACACATCACTGCTGGATGTCGAGTACGTGCAGCAGCTAATTGATAATCTGCCAGAAGGATATAAAATGGTGTTTTTGCTTTATGCCATAGAAGGCTATAAACATCATGAAATAGCTGAAATCTTGGAAATTTCGGAAGGGACATCAAAATCACAACTGTTCAAGGCTCGAAAAATTCTCCAAGAAAGTTTAAAATTAAAAGGAATGTCGCCCCGAGTGCAATCAAAGGGTAAATAGATAGTATCATGGAAAAGTTGGAAAAACATATTAAAGATACCTTGGAAGAACGCAGAATTGCACCTTCAAGTCACGCTTGGGATAAGATTTCCAGTCAAATTGAAATTCCCAAAACGAAGTCAGGTAAAGGTTGGCTCATATATTCGGTAGCTGCTAGTTTTATTGGGATTATTTTGGTTTCTATTTTCTTTTTTCAAAAAGAACCCCCAACCCCGAACGTACCGCAGATAGTAGAGGTAGAGAGCTCAAAAGAAAAACAAGTGAACCGAGACAGTGATAAGCTAATTCCATTGGAAAGCGAAGAAGATAATACAGCGATAGTGAGCTCGGAAATAAAAAAGAAGGTAATTGAAAACTCAACTTCGGAACAGGATATATCAGCTGTGGCATTGGAAGAAACGATAGCCAAAACGAGCAATAATCAACCCTTGAAAGATGGGATTATTAATACTCCCGATGGGTTGATTGCGCAAAAAGTAAAGGAAGTGGCCGCTCAAGTAGCATTATTGGAAAGTATGAACAATGAAGTGAGCAATGCTGAAATTGATTCACTTTTAAGGGCAGCCCAGCGACAGGTTCTTACAGATAAGATTTTTAAATCGGACAAGGTAGATGCCATGGCATTACTCACCGAAGTAGAGGACGAGCTCGACGAATCTTTTAGAGATCAAATATTTGACGCTCTTAAAGACGGCTATTTTAAACTACGAACTGCGGTCGCGGACCGGAACAATTAATAATTATTCATCAATCAAAGGACCTTTGAGCTTTCCCCTTCCAGAATAGGAAGGGGTGGGCAAGAAGGGATAAAATCAAGAAATCATCATGAGAAAAACCACACTGTATCTTACGGTATTACTATTGTCATTACTAGCCCAAAACCTCATGGGGCAGGAAGAATATGAACAACAAGTAGCGGATTTAAAAGCGCAAAAAGAGAGAATTGTCCAGCAAGAAAAGGAAGCGTTGAAACTGGAGGTAAAGGATATTAACCAGCGCATGAAGCGTGGTGCTTTGACAGAGGAAGAAGCAAATACGCTTAAGGCCGAAGTAGCCAAAAAAAGAGCTCTAAATATTGAGAATAGAGTTGCTATCATTGATAATCAGATTCTGTTGATTGAAAGAAATGGAGAAAACGTATTGACACTGAAAGAAACGGATTCGATAGACAATGAGCATATCACATTCGGAATCCATATAGATGGGAAACGTGCTTTCTCTTTTAAAGAACGAAGATGGAAGGAAATTAAATTTGACAGGCGGACCTATACTGATTTTGTTTTGGCTGTAGGATTGAACAATGCCATAATAGAAGGGCAATCTTTGGATGATTCGCCATACAAAGTTGCGGGAAGCCGGTTTTTAGAATTAGGCATACAATGGCGTACACGTGTTTTTCGAAACACCAATTGGCTGAGGCTCCATTATGGGTTCTCTTTTCAATTCAATGGATTAAAACCTGACGGCAATCGGATTTTTGTTCAAGATGGTGACCAAACCACGTTGGAAGAATTTGAATTTGAGTTGGATAAATCAAAATTACGTATGGATAATTTGGTTTTTCCTGTGCATTTTGAATTTGGTCCATCACGTTTCCGAAAAACCGAAAAAAGTATTCGATACTCTATTCAAAACCAAGTGCGATTTGGAATAGGTGGATATGGAGGATTCAACCTAGGCACTCGCCAAAAGTTGAAATATTCTAGAGATGGAGAACAAGTAAAAGATAAGTTCAAAAGAGATTATAACACCAGTGATTTAATTTATGGACTCAGCGCTTATGCTGGCTTTGATGGGATGTTGTTGTATGCAAAATATGACTTGAACCCCATCTTTAAAGATGCTGCTGTAGAGCAAAGAAATATTTCCTTGGGCCTTCGGTTCGATTTGTAACCAATCAACTTCAATACTGTCAGTTCGGACCTTATCGGGAATCATTTGATACCTCGGTTTGGTTCGATTTGGCATTTGAGCAACAGGTATTTTATAAAGCCCTTTCCATTTCTGAAGTGAATTCCTCTTTGTAAAAACCTCGTTTACAATGTGAACATTCTGCAAATTGTGAAGTTTTCAGCTTAATAATGGGAATCCAGAACAAATGCGCATAGCTGGGCTGCGAAACAGCATTCAACGTGCCGGTTTGTGCGCAATGAGGGCAAGAAACATTATGCAATGTTTTGGTTTCTTTTTTGCCAAGTTTTGTGCCAAAGAAAAGAATCATAGTATCACAAATCTAGGGTTCTTTTACAAATTTTCTGGAGAAACAGGTTTGCAAAATCAACCTAATACATTAAATGTTGCTTGGATTTGTCTTTCCATCGTGACTTATAGTTGGCATCCACAAAATAGATTTTCAAATCTGACTTATAATCGGAATCTACAAAGTAAATTTTCTTTTCTGACTTATATTCTGCATTTGTAAAGAACCATTTCCCCTCATTTCCTTTGGCTTTATATTCAGCATCTACTTTGAATACCAAAAGATCTGCCTTGTATTCTTGATCAACCACAAAAACAGTAACATCGGCTTTATATTCTTGGTCAACAGAATAAACTAATTGAGCATTTGAAACATTCATAACAAACAATAACATGGGGATTGAAGCAAATAATACTTTCATGGTATAAACTTTAAATGTTTTGTCATTGGTTTTAATATCAAGTTTTATTCCAAAGAAAAAATGATAACTGTAAAAAACCATGCAAAGTTTCAATACACATTTGTTTTGCTTCTAAAACAAAAAAAACTATTCAGTGGATTAGTTAGGGGTTTGTGTTGGGTTCCAAATTCTTTCGTCTACCAAGGGTCCACATTAAAATTCCACCCGTAACAAACATCCAAATAGAATAAGCGCCTGTGGGGATTCCCATTTCTATATTATTTAGAATCGTGGTGGCAATTACAAAGGCAAGAGTGCCATTTTGTATTCCACTTTCCACTGTGATGGAAATGGCATCTTTTAAATTCAGTCGAAATAGTTTAGCAGTCAAATATCCCAATCCCATGGTCACTACGTTGAGGATTAATGTTACCGGGCCAACCTTTTTCATAGCCTCACCTAACAGTTTGAAATTGGCTGCAATCACTGCAATGAATACGAGAATAAATATTACGGTCGAAGCTATGCGCATGGGCCTTTCCATTTTATTTGCAAAATCAGGTTTTAATCTGCGGATAACCATTCCTATGGAAATTGGTATGACGGTTATTACCATTATTTGTAGAATTGTATCCAAAACTGGCAGTTTAATCATAATATCACTACCACTGCCAAAGTAATTGAGCGCGTACGAAATAACAAAGGGGATGGTGAGAATGCTCACAAAACTAGCGATGGCAGTTAAGGTAACAGAGAGTGCAATATTTCCTTTACTCACCTGGGTAATGAGGTTGCTAGTGGGGCCACCTGGGCATGCCGCCAAAACCATGATGCCAACGGCCATAGTAGGGTCTAAATTAAAAGCCCAAGCGAGAAAAAAACCAATAATGGGCAAAAAAACCAGTTGATTGGTAAGGCCTAACAAAACCCCTTTAGGATATTTGATGATTCTTCCAAAATCAGCGGGAACTAAGGTCATTCCCATTCCAAGCATAATTATGGCTAGGGATAAGGGAAGGGCTACTTTTGTCAATATGGTGGTGAGCATGGTTGGTTATTTTTGATTATTTGATGTACAGTTGCCGAGTTAAAGTACAATTTATTTGAAGACGATTAAAATGTGCTCAATTGTTACTACAGGAGAGAGAATTCCATTTTAAAATAATAAGCCGCTTTTGACTTAAAACAATTACGATTTGATTACAAACTCATTCTAGGAAAATTTCGTTTTTTAGTTACCTTTAAAGACTATTTTAGATTTCAGATTTGATTTCAAAAACCACCATAGACCAAGTTTATGAAACCGCCCGTTTAGAGGAGGTGATTGGGGATTTTGTACAGTTGAAAAAAGCAGGGTCTAACTTTAAGGGTTTGAGTCCTTTCAGCGACGAACGCACCCCAAGCTTTATGGTTTCTCCTGTAAAACAGATTTGGAAGGACTTCAGTAGTGGCAAAGGAGGAAATGTGGTGGCTTTTTTAATGGAACATGAGCATTTTACCTACCCAGAGGCCATAAAGTACCTTGCCAAAAAATACAATATTGAAATTGAGGAGACCGAACAGACCAATGAACAAAAAGAACAAGCTGATGAACGGGAAAGCATGTACTTGGTTTCGGAATACGCTCAGAAAAATTTTGCCGAAACCCTTTGGGATTCTGAGCCAGGGAAGGCCATTGGACTTACCTATTTTAAAGAGCGTGGCTTTACCGATGAGACTATAGCAAAATTCGGATTGGGCTATGCCCTGGACGAATGGGAAGCCTTCACCAAGTCTGCTTTGGATAATGGCTATCAACTGGAGTTTTTGGAAAAAACGGGACTGACCATTGTTAAAGAACAAGCTGGTGGTGAAACTAGAAGGTTTGACAGGTTCAAGGGGCGAGTACTATTTCCAATTCACTCCATGAGTGGAAGAGTGCTTGGTTTCGGAGGACGAATCTTGACCAACGATAAAAAGGCCGCCAAATACTTAAATTCACCGGAAAGTGAAATATATCATAAGAGTAAGGTTCTTTATGGTATTTATTTTGCAAAGCAGGCTATTGCCAAAGAAGATAATTGCTATTTGGTAGAGGGCTATACGGATGTAATTCAGTTCTATCAAAAGGGAGTTCAAAATGTGGTGGCTTCCAGTGGAACAGCTTTGACTCCAGAGCAAATTCGCTTGGTCAATAGGCTTACAAAAAATATTACGGTTCTTTTTGATGGCGATGCTGCGGGGTTAAGAGCTTCATTGCGCGGAATAGACCTGATTTTGGAGCAGGGCATGAATGTCAAGGTATGTACTTTTCCAGAAGGGGAGGACCCCGATAGCTTTGCTAAAAACAATACCTATGAAGATTTGGTGCTCTATCTGGAAGAGAATTCCAAGGATTTTATCCAGTTTAAAACTTCACTTTTAGCAAAAGAGGCGGCCAACGACCCCATAAAGAGAGCGGATACGGTTAGAGATATCGTGAACAGTATCAGCAAGATTCCGGATCGCATCAAAAAGGAAATTTACATTCAGGAGTGTGCCAAAATGATGCAGATTTCCGAAGAAGTGCTCTACAATACCCTTGCCCAAATAGATAAAAAAGGGTTTGCTGATGCCGCTAAGAAGCTAAAACAAGAACGAAAGGCTTTTGAAGTTGTTAAAACTGAACAAACGGTAGAAAAGGTTGATGTTCAATATGAATTGGAACGGAAAATAATTGAAATGCTTCTTTTATACGGTAACCAAAAACAGGAATTTGAGGATTTGGTATTAAAAGAAAATGAAGAAGGCGATTTGGTGTTAGAGCCTGAGGTAGTGGAAGCTAAAGTGTATGAAAAGGTATACCTCGATCTTCAAGAGGATGAGATTGAGCTAACAAATGAACAGTTTAGGGCCATCTATTATAAGCTTATAGAAGATTTAAACGAGAGTGAAGATTTCGCTGTGAATTCGTTTCTATCGAACTTGGACCAGGAGATGGTCCGTGAAGTATCTTCCATTTTAATGGAAGAAGAAAAATACACCTTGGATGATTGGACCAGAAAAGACATTTATCCTAAAGGGAAGCAACATGGAGTGGCCCAATTAGTGGGTGAGACTATACTCACCTTACGATGTAATTTGATAAAAAATAGAATCCTAAAACTTCAGAAAAGTACAGAGGATAACAATGGCGATAATTCAGAAGTATTGGAGGAAATTGTCAACTATTTGCAGCTCAATAAATTGTTGAACGCCAAATTGAATCGGGTACTTTCCTGAAAACAAAAATCCCAGGCTATCCTGAGATTTTTATCAATTTAATTGGTTATTTCGTGTGCTTAATACAGCTCCAATGCTTTTGCTTGCTGCAAAAGGTCAACCAAGTTGTCCACATTTAATTTTTTCATTAAACGTGCCTTGTAGGTGCTAACGGTTTTTTCGTTTAGGTTCAACCCTTCAGCAACTTCTTTATTACGTTTTCCGCTGGCCAAAAGTTTTAGGACTTCTACCTCACGGGAAGATAATTTTCTGAAGAATCTTCTTGGTTTTTGAGTTCCTTCGTCGAAAGCTAGACGTTGAGCCAGTTCGTTGGTAATAAACATATTTCCTTGACTCACTTTTCGAACTGCTGTGATAATGTAATCCAAATCTGCGGATTTTGAAAGATAACCGAAGGCTCCTGCACGAATGGTACTTAGAGCGTAAACATCTTCAGATTGGCCACTATACATAAGTGTTTTTACGTTAGGAAACTCCTGCTTCATTTTTCTTAAGGTAGCAACCCCATTGATTTCAGGAATATCCATTTCAAGCATTACAACATCTGGAGTAACTTTTTCCAAAAGTTCGAACAGTTCAGAAGTAGTGGAAACATCAGCGATTACTTCAATATCTGAACTGGAATCTAGCACATGTTTAATGCCAAGACGAACTATGGGATGGTTGTCAGCTATTAAAACTTTAATCATTTGGTTTGAGTTTTATTCTTAAATTACTTACACGGCGTGTCGAGCAAGATAACGATTTGAATGCGTAAAACTCTGCTTTTTTTCTTAAAACCACAGAATTTCTATGGTTTTTTTCGTCTTAAGCTGGGATTTTTAGGTTGAAAGGTCATTTTAGGTGCTCAGGGATTTCACAAATAGGAATAGGAATCATCTTATGCTTATTAGCAGTATTAAACTTTTTATAAATAGAGAATACTTCCTTTTTTCTATCAGAAAATTCTTCAAGTGTCTTTCCTTTATTGTCCATTGACATGGCCCATTCCAATTCTGGGTAAGACGCTCCAATTTGATCTTCGTCTGTTCTACTATCTCCCCAAAGTCCGTCTGTTGGAGCGGCATCCATGATATCTTGGTTAACTCCTAAAGTCTTTCCTAGTGCATAGACCTCTGTCTTTAATAAGTCGGCAATAGGGCTTAAATCCACCCCGCCATCACCATACTTAGTATAAAATCCAATGCCAAAATCTTCTACCTTATTGCCAGTTCCAGCCACCAGATAACCATTTAAAGCGGCAAAATAATACAATGTGGTCATACGCAACCTAGCTCTAGTGTTGGCCAATGACATAAAACGGTCCTCTTCGTTATCAACCTTGGGAAAGGATTCAACAAGACTATCGAACACTGGTGTGAGATTTACTTTTTGACGTGAAGTGTTATTGAAATTTTCAATGAGCCAGTCAATATGCCTGTCAGCTCGGGTCACTTGGTTTTCCCCTTGATGAATAGGCATTTCCAAACATAAAAGGTCAAGGCCTGTTTTTGCGCAGAGGGTGGAAGTTACCGCAGAATCAATTCCGCCGGAAACCCCGATGACAAATCCCTTACAATTTGCCTTGGTGGCATAATCCTTTAACCATGTAACAATGTGCTCAATTACCTTTTCGGTTTGCATACCTTTCTTTTTAGATTCAATAAATTACCTTTGTGGCCTGTAAATTTAAACGCTGTTGTGTTAAAAATGAAGAGGTTGCCAAAATACTTGGGTTTTTACCCTCATATCCTTTTACTTTTTGTTGTTTCTGCTTTGTATTTGGCTTGTAAAGAGGTTGATAATACTGAGCAATCGATTGAAAAACTTCCTATTGACCTTCGCATTTCTCGTTTTGATAGGGCATTTGCAAATGCAACTATTGACGGAATACAGGATTTAAAGGTCGAATATCCATATTTATTTCCTACTCAATTTCCTGATAGCGTATGGATTGCCAAGCTTACAGATACCATTCAGATTGAACTGTCGCAAGAAGTGGATAGGACTTTTGGTGATTTTGAAGAACAGACTAAAGAATTGGAATCGCTCTTTAAGCATATAACCTATTATTTCCCAAAGTATAGTGTTCCCCAGGTGGTGACGATTACCTCAGATGTACGTTATAATGATAGAATAATATTGACGGATTCACTTTTACTGGTGGGATTGGATAATTATTTGGGTTCGGAGCATCGTTTTTATAGAGGGATTCAACGGTACATTGCCGCTGGATTGGATAAAAAATACCTGAGTTCTGATGTGGCAAGTGCCTTTTCAAAAAAGGTTTTGCAATACCCCCGTAACCGGACATTCTTGTCGAGAATGGTCCATTATGGCAAGGAATTGTATTTAAAAGACAAATTGCTTCCGGAAGCTAGCGATGCTCAAAAAATCGGATATTCTGATGAAGAGATTATATGGATAAATGAAAACGAAGAACAGATTTGGCGCTATTTCGTTGAAGGAGAATTACTGTATAGTACGAAATCTGAACTGGATAGACGTTTTTTGGACCCGGCACCATTTTCAAAATTTAGACTTGAGCTTGATTCCGAATCCCCTGGAAGGACTGGGAGATATATGGGGTGGCAAATTGTAAGGGCCTTTATGGATAATAACAATGTTACATTACATCAAATGTTGGCCTTACCCGCCGAAGAAATTTTTAATAAATCAAAATACAAACCACGAAAATAAATGGCTATAGCACATACTTCAGAAATAAAACTTACCGTAGGATTGGATGAAAATCGAGTTCCTGAAACATTGACTTGGTCGGCAGAAGATGGTGGCGTGCAAAATGAAGATGCCAAAGCGATGATGCTTTCCGTTTGGGATAGTAAGAATCAGGAATCCTTGAAGATAGATTTGTGGACCAAGGAAATGCCGGTAGATGAGATGAAGGTGTTCTTTCACCAAACCTTAGTTACCATGACCGATACCTTTATGAAAGCAACACAAGACGAAAAAATGACTGCCACCATGAAGGATTTTTGCGACTATTTCGCGGAAAAATTGGAGCTCAAATAGTCTCTAACTACTTTTTTCTTGGTCAATGTCAATTTTGGTCGTTTTTTATGACTAATCTGTATATTTTAGAATATGAAAGACGGAGAACCTGCTAAACTGCTCTTTGTTTATAACGCTAATTCGGGAGTTGGAAATGCAGTTTTGGATAGCATGCACAAAGTTTTTAGCCCTTCAACTTACGATTGTAATTTGTGTGATATCACCTTTGGACTTGTGTCAGAAAACAAGACTTGGAAAAGATTTAGACAAGAAAGTCAACATGAAATGGTGTTCCTTCATAAGGATGAATTTGCCAAATCATATGCATCAAAGTTTGGATACAAATTTACCTTTCCTATTGTTCTGATTGAAAATAAGTCTGAATTCGATGTATTGATTTCGACCCAAGAATTGGATAGAGTAAAAACTGCCGATGAATTGGTCAAATTGGTTAGTGAAAGGACTTAACTATATGGACAACGAAGTTATTGTGCAGCAAAGAACTCCGTATTTATCTCATCAATATAACTGAGCAACTCTTCCCTGCCCAGATGTTTTGCCGAAGAGGTTATGAAGTGTGGAGGAGCTTCTTCCCAAGCACCTTCAAGTAGTTTTTGAAGGTAAGCATTGGCCTGTTTTTCAATTACGGCTGGTTTCAGTTTATCTGCTTTAGTGAAAATTATGGCAAAAGGGATTTGATTTGTCCCAAGCCATTCCATAAATTCTAAATCAACAGGTTGAGGTTCGTGGCGAATATCCACAAGAACAAAACCACAAACCAATTGCTTTCTTTTTTGGAAATAGTCGGTAATGTACTTTTGAAAAACCTTTTTATCCTTTTTGGAAACACGAGCATAGCCGTAACCTGGCAAATCTACCAAAAACCAATTCTTATTGATTTTAAAGTGATTTATAAGTTGGGTCTTTCCAGGACGGCCGGAAGTTTTGGCCAGGCCTTTCTTATCCACCAACATATTTATTAAGGAGGACTTTCCAACATTGGAGCGTCCAATAAAAGCATACTCCGGTAGTGGCTCGTTCGGACATTTGGCCACATTGGAATTGCTCATCACAAATTCGGCCGATGTAATTTTCATAGGTTAGAAGTTCCTTTGGTTGAGCCAGTTCTCAAGAATTTTATTAAAATCCTCAGGATGTTCCATCATTGGTGCATGACCACATTTCTCAATCCAGAACAAATCGGAATCAGGAAGTAGTTCATGGAATTCTTTGGCCACCTTTGGAGGTGTCACGGTATCATTTTCACCCCAAATAATACAAGTCGGGGTGTTCATGTGTGGCAAATCTTTGGACATATTGTGGCGGATAGCACTTTTGGCTATGGCCAAGGTTTTCACCAATTTCATTCGGTCATTTACCGTAGCAAAAACTTCATCCACAATTTCCTTGGAAGCTACAGCAGGGTCATAAAAGACATCTTGGGCCTTCTTTTTTATAAACTCATAATCCCCGCGTTTGGGATACCCATCTCCCATAGCACTTTCATAAAGCCCAGAACTACCTGTGATTACCAAAGCCTTTACCATTTCAGGAAACATTTTGGTGTGTAAAAGTCCAATATGGCCACCCAAGGAATTCCCTAAAAGAATAACATCCTTCAGGCCCTTAAATTCGATAAAATCTTCTAAAAATTTGGCAAAATTCTTCACCGTAGTTTTTAGCATGGACATCTCATAAATCGGAAGCTCCGGAATAAGTACTTTATAGCCTTTAGATGGAAAATAGTCAGAGACCCCTTGAAAATTGCTTAATCCACCCATTAATCCATGTAAAATAATCATGGGGGTGCCTTCTCCTTTTTCAATGTAGCTGTATTTGCCTTCTTTGATGATTTGTTCTTCCATCTAAAGTTAGTTGGTCCTAAGAAGGGCAAATATAGGCAATTCATATCACTCCATTTTCCGTATAGCGGCCTTCCTGCAACCCTGGTTTTTAAGGTGATTCTAGAATGCTGTAAATCAAAAACAAAACAACCGCTGGTTTTTGATTCAGAATGATGTGGATTTCTTTAAAAAGTGGAAAATTTATCAACAATGTGGTGTTTAGTGGAGAAATGTGGAAATAAAATCTATATATTTGAGTTATTATTCTTAACCAATTGATTTCTAGTGACCCATATCATAGGACAACATAATTGTAAAGCTGATACCAAAGGAAGGGTGATTTTGCCCATATCCTTAAAGAATCAGTTGTTGCCTGTTTTGAAGGAAGGCTTTGTAATCAAAAGGTCGGTTTTTCAGCAATGCTTGGAGTTGTATCCAAAAGAGGAATTCGATGTTTTGATGCAAAAGGTGATGAAGAAAAGCAAAATAAATCGCAAGTATGATGCTTTTGTGAGAAATTTTGTTGCTGGTATGCAAGAAGTTGTGATTGATGGCGATACCGGTAGGCTGCAAATACCAAAGAACTTGGTCACTTACGCAGAAATCGGAAAGGAAGTTGTGCTCAACGCAGTTTTTGACAAGATAGAAATTTGGAACAAGGATAAGTATGAAGCGGTCTTGGCTGAAGGTGAAAAAGATTATGCCGATTTAGCAGAGGAGATTTTTGACGACGATGACTAGCGAGTACCACAACCCGGTGTTATTACAAGAATCGGTCAATGGGTTGGACATTAAAGAAAATGGAGTGTATGTAGATGTCACTTTTGGCGGCGGCGGACATTCTAGGGAAATACTGAGACGATTAGGAAGTGAGGGCAAGTTGATTGCCTTTGATCAAGATGAGGATGCGTTAGCGAATGCAATAGATGATGAGCGATTTCAATTGATCAATCAAAACTTTCAATTTCTCAAACAGTATTTAAAGTTCTATGGCATTCAGAAAGTTGATGGAATCTTAGCAGATTTTGGGGTTTCTTCCCACCAGTTTGATAAGGCGGACAGGGGATTCTCTATTCGTTTCAATGCGGATTTGGATATGAGGATGAACAAAAGCAATGAATTATCCGCTTACGAAGTGGTTAATAAGTACCCAGAAAAAGAGTTGGCATCGGTATTATTTCAATATGGTGAATTGAGAAATGCAAATGCCATGGCAAAAACAATAGTAGCCTCCAGACAAGATGGACCTATAAAAACCACAGATGACTTGAAGAAGACATTGAGTAGGTTTTTGCCGAAGATGAAAGAGAACAAGATTTTGGCACAAATCTATCAGGCCATTCGCATTGAGGTCAATCAGGAGATTGCGGTGCTCAAAGAGTTTTTGCTCCAAGTGCCCGAAGTTCTGAAAGTAGGAGGGCGGTTGAGTTTGATTAGCTATCACTCATTGGAAGACCGATTAGTGAAACGCTATATCAGGGCTGGACGTTTTGAAGGAGAGGCGGAAAAGGATTTTTATGGAAATATAGATGTTCCATTAAGGAAAGTAGGAGGGTTAATTATCCCATCAGCCGGAGAAATAGCAAAAAACAACCGTGCAAGGAGTGCAAAACTCCGAATAGCGGAACTAATAAAATAACCGAACACAAAAATGAAAAAGGGAATACTGGATCTATTAAAAGGAAAGTTTTTGGTGAGCGGAGACGCTCCCAAAAACTGGATGTTTTTGCTGTTTGCTTCTTTTCTGGCAGCAATGATGATTTCCAGTAGTCATAATGCCGATAAAAAAGTGCACGAAATAGCCGCTTTGAGCGAAGAAGTAAGAAAACTGAAGAGTGAGTTCTTTGAACACCGCTCCAGGGTTCAGCAAATGAAATTGGAATCAACCTTGCGTCATACAGTTGCTGTAGAAGGACTGAAACCATCGAAAATTCCCCCGCAAAAAATTAAGGTCAAATCCAATAAGTAGTG
The DNA here is from genome assembly GCF_049332665.1 of Flagellimonas rhodophyticola. Classification (NCBI taxonomy): domain Bacteria; kingdom Pseudomonadati; phylum Bacteroidota; class Flavobacteriia; order Flavobacteriales; family Flavobacteriaceae; genus Flagellimonas; species Flagellimonas rhodophyticola. The sequence goes on from NZ_CP186326.1 coordinate 1,638,077, forward strand.
GCGATTACTGAAAAAAATATCATGAACAGACTTTACCTGGTGGCAGGGGGTCTGCTGGTCTTCGCTATTTGTGTTGTGGTGAAACTAGTGGATATCCAGATGATCAAGGGTGAAGATTATAAGGAGTTGGCGTTGAACAACACTGAGAAAATGTTCACTATCGAACCTAATCGCGGAAATTTATATTCCGATGATGGCAGTTTATTGGCTGCCTCAGTTCCAAAGTATGAGATTAGATTTGATGCCAAGACCGTTTCAGAAGAAAACTTTCAAAATAACGTAGCTGCCTTATCTGATTCATTGGGATTCCTTTTTAATAAGCCCTCGTCATACTACAGACAGCTTTTCAGAAAAGCTAGAGCCAATAGCAATCGTTATAAACTGGTAGCAAGAAATGTAGATTATTTGGACTATGTCCGAATCAAGCAATTCCCATTATTCAAATTAGGTCCATATAAAGGTGGATTCATTGAAACCCATCGTGTGGTAAGGGAATATCCTTTGGGTAAAATGGCGGCTAGAAGTATTGGATACGAACGTGTAGATGAAAACGGATATTATACAAGAGTGGGGCTTGACGGTGCTTTCGGAGAACAGTACTTAAGGGGGAAAGAAGGAAAACGGTTGAAGCAGAAAATAGCCAAAGGGCAGTGGAAACCTGTTGGTCTTGATAATATTGTTGAGCCTCAAGATGGATTGGATGTTGTTTCAACTATCGACATCAATATTCAAGATATAGCACATCACGAACTATTGGCGCAACTTGAAAAATACAATGCAGATCATGGTTGTGTTGTTGTGATGGAAACGGCAACTGGTGAAATCAAGGCAATTTCCAATTTGGGCCGCACCTCTGAAGGAAAGTATTATGAAAAGCTGAATTATGCTGTTGGTGAATCCCATGAACCCGGCTCTACCTTTAAGCTGATGTCCATGGTGGCCGCTCTTGAAGATAAAGTAATAGATACCAGTACCGTAATCGATACTGAAAAAGGAAGATATCGAATCTATGATAGGGTGGTCAAAGACTCAAAATGGGGAGGGTACGGTAAAATCTCTGCTTCCCATGCTTTCGCTGTCTCTTCCAATACCGCTTTCGCGAAGATTATCCACGAAAATTATAAAGAAACCCCAGAGAAGTTTGTCAATCGCTTGATGAATATGGGACTTCATAAAAAATTAGAGTTACCTATAATCGGAGAAGGAAAACCGGTTATTCGTTATCCTGGCGATAAGGGTTGGTCTGGTATTTCATTAGGATGGATGTCACATGGCTACGAAGTATCTCTTACGCCAATGCAAACCCTAGCATTTTATAATGCCATAGCCAATGATGGGGAATATGTAAAACCTAGATTGATAAAAGCTGTGCGTGAAGGGAGCAAAATCTTGGAGAAATTTGATAAGGAAGTCTTAAACCCTTCCATCTGCTCAAAAGAAACCGTTAATAAGGTCCAACAATTGCTTAAAGATGTGGTGGAAAAGGACTATGGGACAGGCAACGGACTATATTCCAAGAGTTTTTCCATGGCCGGAAAGACGGGCACCACGCAAAAGAATTATGTAGCAAAAGACCCAGATAAAATGGCATATATCTCGTCTTTTGCTGGTTATTTCCCTGCAGACAATCCAAAATACTCATGTATCGTGGTCATTCATGAACCTGATAAAAGCGTAGGTTATTATGGAGCAGACGTTTCTGGACCGGTTTTCAAATCCATGGCGCAAAAGATTTACACAACATCTCCAATGGTGGACGAAGTTGAGGGCAAGGCCTTGAATGATAAGGAGTTAGAGGAAAATTACGAGAGGTATTATGCAAAAGTTCAGATGAACCACAAACAAGTTCCAAATGTTCAGGGAATGTGTGGAATGGATGCGGTTTCTCTGTTAGAAAATCTGGGAATACGAGTTGAAGTAAAGGGAAACGGAAAGGTTAGAAAACAATCGGTAGATCAGGGCACAAATATTGATCAAGTCAAAAAAATTGTACTGGAACTTTCATGAGGTTGTTAAAGGACATATTATATAAGGTGAGCCTTGCTGCTGTTAGCGGAGATACCAACGTTATGGTGAAAAATGTCCATTTCGATTCCAGAAAAGTTGAAATGGATGATGTTTTTGTTGCCATTCGAGGTTTAACAACTGATGGACATAAATACATTGAAAAGGCTATCGAATTAGGGGCAAAAGCGGTAGTATGTGAAGAACTTCCAGATATTTTGGTGAATGGAGTTACCTATTTAAAAGTCCCAAATTGCAATAGTGCTTTGGCGACCATCGCGGCCAACTTCTACGATAACCCTTCAAGAAACTTAAAGCTTGTTGGCATTACAGGTACAAATGGCAAAACAACGGTTAGCACCTTATTGTACCGTTTGTTTAAGAAAGCAGGGTTTAAAGTAGGATTGATTTCCACTATAAAGGTGATGGTAGATGATACAGAGTATCCTGCAACTCACACCACACCAGATGTACTTACTATTAATCAGTATCTCTCCCAAATGAATGAAGAAGGGGTGGAGTTTTGTTTTATGGAAGTAAGCTCACATGGAATACATCAAAAAAGATCGGAAAGTCTTCATTTTGAAGGTGCCATTTTTACCAACCTCTCCCATGACCATTTAGACTATCATAAAACCTTTGCAGAATATCGGGATACCAAGAAAAAACTGTTTGACGACCTACCGAAAACAGCTTTTGCTCTAACCAATATCGACGATAAGAATGGGTTGGTAATGTTGCAAAACACAAAAGCCAAAAAGCTCACATATGCTCTAAAATCTTATGCGGATTATCGAGCTCAAATCTTGGAAAAACAGTTCAACGGGCAACTATTAAAGGTTGATGAAAACGAGCTTTGGACAAAACTGATTGGAGATTTCAATGCCTATAACCTATTGGCCATTTATGCCACTGCAGATGTTTTAGGGCTTGAAAAAATGGAGACCCTTCAACTTATCAGTGAATTAGAGAATGTTGATGGTAGGTTCCAATATCATATATCAAAAGAGAAAATAACGGCAATTGTTGATTATGCCCATACTCCGGACGCGCTAAAAAATGTGTTGATAACTATCAATGCATTGAGGACTGGAAATGAAAACGTCATCACCGTAGTGGGGTGTGGTGGTGACCGTGATAAGTCTAAGCGTCCGGTTATGGGTCATATCGCATCTGAAATGAGCAATCAGGCCATTTTTACCTCCGATAATCCACGAACGGAATCACCTTCCGCGATTATTGAAGAAATGGAAGCCGGGGTAGAAGCTCACAATACCAAAAAAATTCTGTCCATTGAAAATAGAAAACAGGCGATAAAGACCGCCTGTAAATTGGCTTTGGCCAATGACATCATTTTGGTGGCGGGCAAGGGACATGAAACCTATCAGGAAACAAATGGGGTTCGTGTGGACTTTGATGATTTTAAAGAAGTAAAAGCGGCTTTGGCTGATTTAAACAAATAAGGTAACCCATGTTATACTACTTGTTCGATTTTTTAGAGAAACAATACCAATTGCCAGGGGCAAGCCTTTTCGGATTCATGACCTTTAGGGCGGCCATGGCAGTATTGCTATCTCTTTTAATTGCAATGGTATACGGTAAACGAATAATTCTCTTCCTACAAAAAAAACAGATAGGTGAGAGTATTCGGGATTTAGGTTTGGAAGGCCAAAAACAAAAAGCGGGCACCCCTACGATGGGAGGGTTGATTATTATCATATCAACACTTTTACCTGTGCTATTGTTTGCTGATATCAAGAACATTTATGTCATTCTTTTGATTATTACCACCATTTGGATGGGTATCATTGGCTTTATCGATGATTACATAAAAATCTTTAAGAAAGATAAAGAAGGTCTAAAAGGTCGATTCAAAATAATGGGTCAAGTGGGATTGGGCTTGATTGTAGGGTCAGTTTTGTATTTCCATCCTCAGGTGACTATCAAAGAAAAAGATACTACTCGAATTACCGAGGATTTTAGGGTAGTAGAAGTTTTTGGACAGGAAACGAAGGCGGTGAAAACCAATGTGCCTTTCATGAAGGATAATGAGCTTGATTATGCCGATTGGATTTCTTGGGCGGGCGATGGAATGACCGACTACGCATGGTTGATTTTTATTCCTGTGGTGATTTTTATCATTACCGCGGTGTCCAACGGCGCTAATTTAACCGATGGTATTGATGGTTTAGCAGCCGGTTCGTCGGCCATAATAGCCATGGCATTGGCAATATTTGCCTGGGTATCAGGTAATATTCAATTTTCGGACTATTTGGACATTTTCTACCTGCCAAGAGTAGAAGAACTTGTAGTCTTTTTAGCTGCATTTGTGGGTGCCTTGGTAGGATTCCTTTGGTATAACGCGTATCCGGCGCAGGTGTTTATGGGCGATACGGGAAGTCTTACAATCGGTGGAATTATTGCCGTGATAGCCATAATAGTCCGCAAAGAATTGTTGATTCCATTATTGTGCGGAATCTTCTTTGCTGAGACACTATCGGTAATGCTACAGGTCAGCTATTTCAAAAGAACCAAAAGGAAATATGGTGAAGGGAAACGATTGTTTTTGATGGCTCCCCTGCACCATCATTTTCAAAAGAAATTATATCACGAGAGCAAAATAGTCACACGGTTTTGGATTATAGGTATTCTATTGGCCATTGTCAGTATTGTGACGCTTAAGATTAGATAATGGCTCGCTTGGTAGTACTTGGGGGAGGTGAAAGCGGCGTCGGAACAGCCATTTTAGGCAAAAATGAAGGATTTGAAGTCTTTGTTTCAGACAAAGGAGAGGTAAAAGAAAAGTACAGCAACGTTCTTGAACATTTTGAGATTGAATGGGAATCAGGTAAACATACCGAATCCAAGATTCTAAATGCCGATGTGGTAATGAAAAGCCCGGGAATTCCAGATAAAGTACCCTTGGTGCAAAAACTGGTTGAAAAAAGCATTCCAGTGATTTCTGAAATTGAGTTTGCATCAGAATATACCAATGCAGTTTTAATCGGCATTACCGGAAGCAATGGAAAGACCACCACGACCATGTTGACCCATCATTTGTTAAAAGATGGCGGAATAAATGTGGGAATGGCTGGAAATATTGGTGATAGCTATGCTAAAATGGTGGCTGAACAAGATTTTGACCAGTATGTGTTGGAAATAAGCAGTTTTCAATTGGATGGTATTGTGGATTTCAAACCACACATAGCCATTTTGACCAACATTACACCTGATCATTTAGACCGATATGACTATCTGTTTGAGAAATATATCGCTTCGAAATTTCGAATTGCCATGAATCAAGATGGAAATGACTATCTGATTTATGATGCCGATGATGAAGTAATTCAAGACTGGCTTAAAAAGCACCCAGTTCAATCCAAATTAGTTCCATTTTCCTTAAGGGAAAAGCAAGAACAGGGAGCTTGGCTCGAAAATGAAATAATAAAAATGAACGTAGAACATAAAACCTTGGAAATGAGTACAGATATTTTGGCCCTTCAAGGGCAGCACAACGTAAAAAATACCATGGCCGCGGGATTGGCTGCACTTTTGGTAAACGTGAGAAAGGAAACTATCCGTAACAGCATCCAGACATTCCAAGGTGTCCCGCATCGATTGGAGCAGGTACTGAAGATAAATCACGTAGAATACGTAAACGATTCTAAAGCAACCAACGTTAACGCAACATATTATGCACTAGACGGCATTAAAAAACCTATCGTTTGGATTGCTGGAGGAGTTGACAAAGGGAACGATTATTCCGAGTTGATGCCCTTGGTTCGTGAAAAAGTAAAAGCAATTATCTGTTTGGGAATGGACAACACCAAATTAAAGGATGCCTTTGGTAACGTAATCGACTTAATGGTCGAGACATATTCCATGGAGGAGGCTATTAAAGTTGCCTACAAAATCTCTGAAAGAGGAGATTCTGTATTGCTTTCACCAGCATGTGCAAGTTTCGACCTTTTTGAAAATTATGAGGATAGAGGAAATCAATTTAAGACAGCAGTCAAAAATCTATAAATAAAAATACCATGTTGGCGGTTTTTAAAAATTTGAAAGGTGATAAAGCTATTTGGGGCGTAGTGGCCCTATTGGCGCTTTTCTCATTTTTGCCAGTATATAGTGCCAGCACCAATTTGGTGTACGTAAATGACGATGGTACAACTATTGGACATATAGTAAAGCATGCCATACTCTTGTTTTTAGGTTTTGGAATCATCTATGCGGTCCATCGGATACCAACACACTATTTTAAGGGACTTTCTATCATTGCCTTGCCCATTGTGTTGATTCTCTTGGCATACACACTGACTGTGGAGACTAAAATTGGTGGAGTAACGGCAAATAGGTGGATTAAGATTCCCTTTGTTGGTGTCAACTTTCAAACGTCAACACTGGCTTCGGTAGTATTGATGATTTGGATTGCGCGTTACCTGACGAAAGTCAAGGATGTAGCCATTACTTTCAAGGAAAGTATTTTGCCGCTTTGGTTGCCAACTGCCCTAGTAGTCTTGTTGATTTTACCTGAAAACTTTTCGACAGCAGCCATTATCTGCTTTTTAGTATTGGTGCTCTGCTTCTTAGGAGGGTACCCCTTAAAATATTTGTTCAGTATAGTTGGAGCAGGTCTTGTTCTGGCTTCGATGTTTTTGTTCGTGGTGTTTAAGACCCCTGAGGTAATTCCAGGGCAGAGGGCAACAACGTGGAAATCAAGAATTGAAACCTTTTGGAGTCCTGAAAAAGCAGGGAAAGACGATCTGCATCAATTGACCTTGGCAAAGATTGCCATAGCAGAAGGTGGAGTTGTAGGCAAAGGCGCAGGAAAGAGTGTAATCAAGAACATGCTTTCCCAAAGTACATCCGATTTCATTTTTGCCATTATTATTGAAGAATATGGATTGCTGGGAGGAGGTGCATTGCTATTTTTCTATCTGCTATTGCTTTTTCGGATAGTGGTTGTAGCGAATTCAGCAAAAACAGTTTTTTCAAAATTACTGGTAATAGGTGTTGGACTGCCCATTGTTTTTCAAGCCTTTATTAATATGGCGGTGGTGGTCCAATTGTTTCCGGTAACAGGGCAACCGTTGCCCCTGATTAGTATGGGAGGGACATCCATTTGGATGACCTGCATGGCGATTGGAATTGTATTGAGTGCGAGCAATAGAAAAGAAAATTTAGAGGAGGAATCCTACGATATAGACGAAACCAATCCTTTAGAAGTATTAAGTGGACAATTATAGATTTATATTTTCTGGAGGAGGTACAGGAGGACATATTTATCCGGCGATCGCCATAGCTAACGAACTAAAAAAAAGACATCCACAAGCGGAGTTTTTGTTCGTAGGAGCAAAGGATAAAATGGAAATGGAAAAAGTACCACAGGCAGGTTATAAAATTGAAGGCTTGTGGATAAGTGGATTACAACGGAAGCTGACATTGAAAAATCTCATGTTTCCAATAAAACTAATAAGTAGTTTGTTGAGAGCACGCAACATAGTAAAAAGGTTTCGACCCGATGTGGCTATTGGCACCGGAGGATTTGCTAGCGGTCCATTACTGCGTATGGCCGCGGTTTCCCGGGTGCCCTGTGTGCTTCAAGAACAAAACTCCTATGCGGGAATAACAAATAAGCTGTTGGCTGGAAAGGCAGACGCTATATGCGTTGCCTATGACAACATGGAGAAGTTTTTTCCAAAGGAAAAAATAATTAAGACGGGGAATCCGGTACGTTCCGATTTGGTCAACCTTAATGTTGATAGAGTGGCTGCCATCCAGTTTTTTGGATTAGACGCAAACAAGAAAACCGTTTTGATTATTGGAGGAAGTCTTGGTGCCAGACGAATCAACCAACTAATTGCAAAAGAACTAGGGTTCTTTGGTCAGAAGGGCATTCAGCTTCTATGGCAATGTGGAAAACTTTATTATGATGAGTATAAAAAGTTCGATTCTGAGAACATTGCAGTAAAGGCATTTCTAAACAAAATGGATTATGCTTATGCAGCCGCTGATATTATTATTTCAAGAGCGGGAGCCGGTTCGGTATCCGAGCTTTGTTTAGTTGGAAAGCCTGTAATTTTCATCCCTTCACCCAATGTGACGGAAGACCATCAGACGAAAAATGCAAAGGCTTTAGTGAATAAGGAGGCAGCCATATTGTTAAAAGAAAACCAACTGGACGAAAAGTTTGAAGAAACCTTTTCGGAATTGATGAATTCCAATAGCATGCAAAATTCGTTGGGAATCAATATCAAAAAATTGGCCTTGCCAAAAGCTACGGAGCATATTGTTGATGAAATAGAAAAATTATTATCGTGAATGTAAAGGATATACATAACGTCTTCTTTATTGGTATTGGAGGGATAGGTATGTCCGCTTTAGCGCGCTATTTCAATTTTGTGGGTAAGAAGGTAATGGGCTACGATAAAACCCAAACCCCAATTACTGACGAGTTGGTGGAAAATGGGATAGATGTTCATTTTGAGGATCAATTGAGTTTGATTCCCGAATCTTTCAAAGATGTTGAAAATACCTTGGTGGTTTATACTCCAGCTGTACCTGAATCGCATTCGCAATTGCAATTTTTCCGAAAAAATGGCTTTGAGGTAAAAAAACGCTCTGAAGTTCTGGGGATAATTACGAAGGATACCTTCTGCTTTGCGGTTGCAGGAACCCATGGTAAGACCACCACGTCATGTATTTTGGCACATATCCTTAAGGAAACCGGTACTCCAATAACCGCATTTTTGGGTGGTATTTCGGAAGATTTCAATAGCAACTTTGTACTCGAAGGAACCGAATACTCTGTGGTGGAGGCTGACGAATTTGACCGTTCTTTTTTACAATTATCACCGAATGTTGCTTGTGTGACATCTATGGATGCAGATCATTTGGATATTTATGGAAATGATGAAGCACTACAGAAATCCTTTGTCGATTTCACCAAGAAAATAAAACCCGAAGGAGTCCTTTTTGTGCGGAATGGATTGCCTTTGTCTGGATATACCTACGGTATTGGGGAAGATGCCGATTATCGTATAGAAAACATTTTAATTGAACGTGGTACCTACATATTTGATTTGATCACGCCTTCAGAAGTGTTGAAACAAGTTCGTTTTAATAAGCCTGGAAGGCACAATCTGCTGAATGGATTAGCTGCTTTTGCCATGGCGGTGCAAACAGGGACCCCACCCCACCGCCTAGCCAAAGCTTTGGGTACATTTAAAGGCGTACAGCGCAGGTTTTCGTACCAATTGAAGGAAAAGGATTTTGTGTTTATTGATGATTATGCCCACCATCCAACAGAAATTAATGCCGTTTATGATGCGGTGAGGGAGATGCATCCGGACGAGGAGGTGACGGTAATTTTTCAACCCCATTTATTTTCAAGAACAAAGGATTTTGCTGATGACTTTGCATCCAGTCTTTCAAAGTTCGATACCATTTTGTTGATGGAGATATATCCGGCACGTGAAAACCCCATTGAAGGTATTACATCCACTTGGTTATTGGGGAAAATAGATAACCCGAAAAAGAAATTGGTTTCAAAAGAGAATTTAATAAAAGAAATAAAGCATTGTAAAACGGGAGTTTTGGTCACCATGGGAGCTGGGGATATAGGATTAGAAGTGCCAAAAATCAAAAAAGAATTGGCTTATGCGAATTAATTGGAATTACATCAAATTAGCCTTCTTAGGTGTGGCCATAGGTGGACTATATGGCTTTGCCGACTACAGAAGCAAACAGAAAAAAGTAACAGATATATCCATTAATTTTTTGGGAGACAACAGTTTATATTTAACCGAAACCTCAGTTAATAAATTGTTAATACAAAATTATGGCCCCTTAAAAAATAGGTCTAAAGAACAGTTAGCTTTGAATACCATAGAGGAGGTAATTCTGTCCAACGATATGGTGAAAAATGCCCAGGTCTATCTTACTATAAATGGAGAACTTATATCTAAGATTGTTCAGCGTAAACCGATTGGGAGAATAGAGGGAGTCTCTAAATTTTATTTAGATGATTTAGGAAAGCGTATGCCACTTTCCAACAATCATTCGGCAAGGGTTCCCATTATTACCGGCGAAATCACGGGTAAAACCTTGGAAGACGCCTATACCATTCTCAATTATATCAATGAGGATGATTTTTTGCGAAAAAATGTTATTGGCATTCATATTGAGGAAGAAGGAAAATATCAGCTCAAGTTTCGTTTGGAAAACTTTGTGGTGAATTTAGGAGGAGTTGAAAACCTTAATGAGAAGTTCAAAAATTTTATGGCGTTTTATGCAAAAGCAACCAAGGATAATTCTTTGGAGAAATACGCTGTTGTGAGTTTGGAATTTGACAATCAAGTGGTTTGTACCAAAATTTAAAATATGGAACAAGGTAAATATTCAGTTGGGTTGGACATTGGAACTACAAAGATCGTAGCGATCATTGGAAGGGAAAATGAATACGGTAAAATTGAGATTTTAGGAACAGGGAAGTCTAAAAGTTTGGGCGTTCACCGAGGGGTGGTTAATAATATAACCCAAACCATTTCCTCTATCCAACAAGCTGTTGAGCAAGCAGAAGTGGATGCAGGATTAAAAATTGGCTCTGTAGTTGTTGGTATAGCGGGCCAACATATCCGAAGTCTTCAACATAGCGACTACATAACCAGACCAAATTCTGAGGAAGTAATTAACGATGATGACCTGGAAAAGTTGTGCAACCAGGTATACAAGTTGGTGATGCTTCCGGGAGAAGAAATTATCCATGTATTGCCACAAGAGTATAAGGTAGACGGTCAATCAGAAATTAAAGAGCCCAAAGGAATGTACGGCGGTCGCTTGGAAGCCAACTTCCATGTGGTGGTAGGACAAGTTTCCTCTATCAAAAATATTGGGCGATGCATTAAAAGCGCAGGACTCAACCTTGGAAATATCACTTTGGAACCCTTGGCGTCGGCAGAAGCAGTTTTAAGTCAAGAAGAAAAAGAAGCGGGAGTAGCTTTGATAGATATAGGTGGTGGAACTACGGATTTGGCCATTTTTAAAGATGGAATAATCCGTCACACTTCGGTGATTCCATTTGGAGGTAACGTAATTACCGAAGATATCAAAGAAGGTTGCTCCATTATTGAGAAGCAAGCCGAGCTTTTAAAGATAAAATTTGGTTCAGCCTGGCCTGGAGAAAACAGGGATAATGAGATTGTTTCTATTCCCGGATTAAGAGGCAGGGAGCCAAAAGAGATAACGTTGAAGAATCTGTCAAAAATAATTCACGCACGAGTAGTTGAGATTATAGAGCAGGTATACGTTGAAATCAAAAACTACGGACACGAAGATCAGAAGAAAAAGCTGATTGCAGGAATTGTTCTAACCGGTGGAGGTAGTCAATTGAATCACCTAAAACAATTGGTGGAGTACATCACAGGAATGGACACCCGTATTGGTTACCCCAATGAACATTTGGCAGGAGATTCAGACGAAGAAGTAGCAAGTCCATTATATGCAACAGCGGTAGGACTTTTAATGAATGCTTTGGAAACCAAGGCCGGTAGTGTGTTGGAAAGTGAAGAGGAGCAGGTAGAAGAGGAAGTATTGGTAGGACAGGAAAGCACAGCAGGTCAATCTGTACGTACGCAGACAGTACCTAGAAAATCAATTTTTGATAAATGGTCTGAGAAATTGAAGGATTTTTTAGACAATGCAGAATAATAACCCCATAAATAACAAACAGAAAACTGTCATGAGTAAGAGCACCGAATTTGACAATATTGCTTTTGACCTTCCAAAGAACAAAAGCAACGTAATAAAAGTGATTGGCGTAGGAGGTGGTGGTAGCAATGCCATCAATCACATGTTCCAGGCCGGTATTAACGGAGTGGATTTTGTAATCTGCAATACAGATGCACAAGCGTTACAGAATAGCGCTGTTCCCAATAAAATTCAATTGGGAGTTTCATTGACCGAAGGACTAGGCGCTGGGGCCAATCCAGAAGTTGGCGAACAAGCAGCACTAGAGAGTGCGGAAGACATTAAGGTAATGCTTGAGCATACTACCAAAATGGTCTTTATCACTGCGGGTATGGGCGGAGGAACAGGAACAGGTGCAGCTCCCGTCATAGCCAAAGCGGCCAGAGAAATGGATATTCTTACCGTCGGTATCGTAACCATACCTTTCCAATTTGAAGGTGCAATGCGGAATAAGCAGGCACAAGCAGGAATCGAAAAGTTACGGGCTAATGTAGATTCACTGATAGTAATAAACAACAATAAGCTAAGGGAGGTTTACGGTAATTTGGGGTTCAAAGCCGGATTTTCCAAAGCGGATGAAGTGTTGGCAACCGCAGCAAGAGGTATTGCCGAAGTAATAACCCATCACTATACGCAAAATATTGACCTGAGAGATGCAAAAACGGTGCTTTCCAATAGTGGGACCGCAATTATGGGGTCATCTACCGCATCCGGTTCTGCAAGGGCAGGTGAGGCCATAGCAAAAGCTTTGGATTCGCCATTGTTGAACGATAACAAGATCTACGGAGCAAAAAATGTACTCTTACTTATTGTTTCGGGAACACAGGAAATTACCATTGATGAAATCGGTGAAATCAACGACCATATTCAGATAGAAGCTGGCCACGGAGCCAACATTATTATGGGTGTTGGAGAAGATGAAAACTTGGGTGATGCAATTTCTGTAACCGTTATAGCTACAGGTTTTAATGTGGACCAACAGGATGAGATTGTAAACACCGAAACCAAAAAGGTTTTTTATACCCTGGAAGATGAGCAGACTGCGGAGCAGGAATTGACTGCTGAAACTACTGCAGTGCAGGAAATCAATATTGAGAAAGCTCCAGCCGATCCAGAGCCGACGGTCGTTCGGCATACCCTTGAAATGGAAGAACCAGAAGAGGCAAAACCCGAAGCGCCAGAATCTGAACTTATCCCTACTACCAATTACATCAAAAACTTCAATGTTTTTTATGAAGAAGTAGTTCCGGAAAATGTGGAAGATGATTTTGTAATCATTGAAGCCAAGCATATTTTAAATGACATTGAAGTTGTAGAACCTGAGGTTGTTTCTCCTGAAGCTGCTGCTGAGGACCAGTTTGCTTTGAGCTTTGATATGCCATTGAATACTAACAATACCAAAGAAGAAGAGGAAAAAGAGCACACGATCACCTTTAATTTGGATGATAGTGTAAAGGATATTGATGTAAATGAATATGTTGAGGTAAAGCCCGTTCTAGAATATAAAAAGGAAGGTGAAACACGCTATGACCTCGAGGAGTACATGGAGTTGGAAACACAGCTGACAGGTGCTAGATCAGTAGCTGAGACCCATGAACCCAAAATAGTGGAGGATGAATTGGTTTTCGAAAAGAAGACCATAAAAACAGAAGCTTCTGCAACCAGTGAAGATACTTCAGGTAATGTTGACCCTTTTAACAGTTCTATTAGTGATATGCTGAAAGATAGAGCTGACGAGCGCAGAAAGAAGCTTAAGAATTTCAATTACAAATTTCAGAACAATAGAAATAGTATCGATGAAATAGAGAAGCAGCCTGCTTACAAGAGACAAGGGGTTGATTTGAATGATGCTCCGCAAGAACAAAAAGTATCAAGGACAACTTTGAGTGAGGATAGCAATGATGATTTGCAGTTGCGTTCCAACAACTCTTTTTTGCACGATAATGTTGATTAGTAGTGTTTAAATTGACTCCATTTTTTAATGGAAAACCTAAACCCGTTAGTTAAGAGACTTTCGGGTTTATTTTTTATCTTCGCAGCCCAAAATATAGAGAAAATGAGTTTGCAAGATCAAGTAATGACAGAGATGAAAACGGCCATGAAAGCTAAGGATACTGTGGCTTTGGAATCTTTGCGAGCTATTAAATCTGCAATTTTATTGGCTAAGACTGATAAAGGCGGGGGTGGAGAGCTGTCGGAAGAGGATGAAGTAAAACTGGTTCAGAAATTGGTAAAACAACGTAAGGACAGCGCATCCATTTTCACAGAGCAAGGGAGAGAAGATCTAGCGGCACCAGAATTAGCCCAAGTGGCGGTAATTGAAAAGTTTTTGCCAGAACAACTTACTGAAGAAGAAATTGAAAAAGTGGTGATACAGACCATCGATTCTATTGGAGCTTCAGGAATGCAAGATATGGGTAAGGTAATGGGAATTGTTTCAAAAGAATTGGCGGGTCAAGCCGATGGAAAAACGATATCCACCATAGTACGGACAAAATTAAGTTCATAATAAAAGAAAATAAGGCCACGTAGCTCAGCTGAATAGAGCACTGGATTTCGGCTCCAGCGGTCGTAGGTTTGAATCCTACCGTGGTCACAACCATTGAAAAACGCTCAAGTAAACTTGAGCGTTTTTTTTATTGGAAATATTTTAAAATATTCTCTTATCACAAAGCTTAGTTTTATTTTCGTTAATATTGTTAAACAGTATGAGTGTACATCTGATATGGATGTATCAAAATTTACTTCAACCTCATTGAGCATCTGACCCTAGCTCACAGAAAAATTTACGTACATAGTCTATTTTTAAATGAGGAGAGCTATTATTGCTGTTTTGGCCATTTTTTCAATCCAACAAGCACTTTCGCAAAGAAGTGATTTATCCTTCGGTTTAACACCGAAATATAGGGCTAATGGCTATGGATTGGATTTTAGTGCCAATTACTATCATACCGTAACAGATTACTACCACTTGTCTCTAGTGGCTTCTTTTGCTAAAGAACAGCCAGATTCCACTGTTGAGTACCCCTATGAGGACTATTTGTTGAGTCTAGGTTATTTCACAACCATATTGACCTGGCCGAACAGGGGCTTTTCCATTTTCTTTGGAGGAGGAGCCACAGCAGGTTACGAGAAGATTAATGAGGGTAAGCCCGAGGTTTTGTTTGAGGTTCAAATTCCTGAAAGTGGTTTTGTATATGGTGTTTTTGCTTCTTTTGAACTGGACTTTTTTCTTACCGACTCCTTGTCACTGATTGTTCCAGTGGAAGGGATGTATCATTTTAACAGTAAGGTTGATAAATCTATGCTCTTATTGGGCGCAGGAATTCGTCTTTATCTAAAGTAATATCACCTGAAGTGGAATAGTGTCAATTTTTTTTACAGGGATACTTGAGTGTATAAATGAAAAAACTCCGGTAATCAGCCGGAGTTTATTCATCAATCAAAAAACGAACAGTCATGATAAACTGTTGTAGGATTACAAATTACAACTTTCTTGCCAAAAAACAAATTTAAGGTTTGTTTAACTGTAATTTGTGCGGATAATCTTATGATTATCCCAAATAAGTCTTTAATATTTTGCTTCTAGAGGTATGTTTCAACCTTCTGATTGCTTTTTCCTTTATTTGACGAACACGTTCTCTTGTTAAGTCGAAAGTTTCACCAATTTCTTCCAAAGTCATTGAATGTTGACCCGCTAAACCAAAGTAAAGGCGGATAACATCTGCTTCTCTTGGTGTTAATGTTTCCAAAGCTCGCTCAATCTCCGTACGTAAAGATTCGTGCAACAAATCTTTATCTGGATTTGGCGACTCTCCACTTCGCAATACATCATACAAGTTGGAATCCTCACCATCAATCAATGGTGCATCCATGGATACGTGTCTACCTGAGTTTTTCAAGGACTGTTTTACGTCTTCAACGGTCATGTCCAATTCCTTGGCAATTTCTTCAGCAGAAGGAATTCGCTCATGAGCTTGCTCCAAGAAAGCAAAAGTCTTGTTGATTTTGTTAATGGAACCAATCTTGTTCAAGGGCAAACGAACAATACGAGATTGCTCGGCCAAAGCTTGAAGAATAGATTGACGAATCCACCAAACAGCATATGAAATAAATTTAAATCCACGGGTTTCATCAAAACGTTGTGCGGCCTTGATTAATCCCAAGTTTCCTTCATTGATTAAATCAGGAAGGGTCAATCCCTGGTTTTGATACTGTTTTGCAACAGAAACCACAAATCTGAGGTTGGCTTTAGTTAATTTTTCTAAGGCTATCTGGTCTCCCGCTTTAATTCGCTGTGCCAATTCTACTTCTTCATCGGCAGTGATCAAGTCCACTTTACCGATTTCCTGTAAATATTTGTCCAACGAAGCGGTTTCCCTATTGGTAACCTGTTTTGTAATCTTTAACTGTCTCATTTATTTTCCCTTCAAATTAAATTTGTGAACCGGAGCTCATTAAGTTATACGTTGGAAAATGCAAAAAGTTACATTTTGATAAAGATTTCTTGATTTTTTGTTGTAAAAAAGGCCCCAAGCAGTGCTTGGAGCCTTTAATTTCAACGAATTGACTAAGATTTAGTCTCTTCTTGGTTTTCTATCACGATTACCACCTCTGCGGTCTCCGCCTCTTCTGTCATTGTTTCTTGGTGGACGCTCTACATAACCTTCAGGTTTTGGTAAAAGCGCTTTTCTAGAAACTTTTTCTTTTCTGGTTCTTGGATCAAGACCAAAATATTTCACATCAAAAACATCACCCATGTTCACAACATCGGATACATTTTCTGTGCGTTCCCATGCCAATTCGGATACATGAAGCAGTACTTCATTGCCTGGTGCCTCAACATATTCTACTACAGCACCAAAGTCAAGCATCTTAATTACTTTTACTTCGTAAACGCTACCAACTTCCGGTTTGAACATTAGGGCATCGATTTTCGCAATAACAGCATCGATACCTTCTTGTCCTGTACCTAAAATTTCCACAATACCTTCTTCAGTATCTGGATCTTCGTTGATCACAATTGTGGTATTGGTCTCTTTTTGTAATTCTTGAATCACTTTTCCTCCGGAACCAATTACTGCACCGATATATTCGCCAGGAATAATTTTAGTAACAATTTTTGGAGCGTAAGACTTAACGTCTGCACGAGGGGACTCAATTGTATCAGTAAGGTGTTTTAGTATATGCAAACGACCATCTTTGGCTTGCATCAAAGCTTTTACCAATATTTCATAGGATAAGCCTTTTACCTTGATATCCATTTGACACGCAGTGATACCATCTGCAGTACCTGTCACTTTAAAGTCCATATCTCCCAAGTGATCTTCATCACCCAAAATATCGGATAAAACAGCATATTTACCGGAATCTGCATCGGAGATCAATCCCATGGCAATACCTGAAACAGGTTTTTTCAACTGAACACCGGCATCCATCAACGCCATGGTACCAGAACAAACTGTTGCCATAGAAGATGAACCGTTGGATTCCAATACCTCGGAAACAACTCTTACAGTATAAGGACAATCTTCAGGAATCATTCCTTTTAAAGCACGTTGGGCCAAGTTACCGTGACCTACTTCTCTTCGTGAAGTACCACGGATTGGTCGGGCTTCTCCTGTTGAAAAAGGAGGGAAGTTGTAGTGCAAATAGAAAGTTTCTTCACCTTCGTAGGAAGGCATGTCTATCTGGTTAGCTTCTCTGGATGTTCCAAGAGTTACAGTAGCTAAAGCCTGAGTTTCACCCCTTGTAAAGATAGAAGAACCGTGCACAGATGGTAAATAATCAACTTCACACCAAATTGGCCTGATTTCATCAGTTTTTCTACCATCAAGGCGCAAACCATCATTAAGGGTTAAATCCCTTACGGCCGCTTTTTCTGCTTTATAGAAGTATTTAGTAACTAAATCACCAAAATCTTCCAGTTCTTCTTCAGAAAAGGTAGCTTTTATTTCTTCTTTAATAGCATCAAAGGCAGCACTTCGTTCATGCTTAGCTGAGCCAGCCTTGGCCACAGCATAAACCTTATCATAGGTAAGGTCATGTATTTTTTTGGCTAGATCTTCATCTTCTCTCTCAGGTTCGTACTCTCGTACTTCTTTCTTGCCAAAAGCTTCGGCCAATTTTATTTGTGCGGCACATTGTACTTTAATGGCTTCATGTGCAAATTTAATAGCTTCGGTCATTTCCTCTTCGGAAATCTCATCCATTTCTCCTTCAACCATCATTACAGAATCTGCTGAGGCACCGATCATCATATCAATATCGGATTCTTTTAATTGCTCTCTGGTTGGGTTGATAACGAATTCACCATTTACACGGCCGACTCTGGCTTCTGAAATGGCACATTCAAATGGAAAATCTGAAAGTTGGATTGCAGCGGAAGCGGCAAGTCCGGCCATAGCATCAGGCATTACATTCTCGTCATGAGACATTAATTGAATCATTACCTGTGTTTCGGCATGATAATCTTTAGGGAATAAAGGTCTTAGTACCCTATCCACTAAACGCATGGTCAATACTTCACCGTCACTTGGTCTTGCTTCTCGTTTGAAGAAACCACCTGGATAGCGTCCTGCAGCGGCAAATTTCTCGCGATAATCAACTGTAAGCGGTAAAAAATCAACATCGCTTTGTTTGTAATTGGAAACAACTGTACATAATAACATACACTTGCCCGATTGGACAACAACAGAACCATGGGCCTGTTTTGCCAATTTTCCGGTTTCGATAGAAATTTCCCTACCGTCACCGAGGTCAATGACCTCTTTAAAAGTTTTTGGAATCATAAAATAAATCTTACCCACTAAAATTGATGTGGGTCGTTAAACATTTGGTCTACCGCCATCCGGACGGTCGGGTTGTGTTGTTGTTGTGTGTGCCAAGGGCACTGACCAATGAAAAACTGTAGGCAGCTTTTTGTGTTTGCCCAATATTTAAGTTGGGACTTTGGTGCCAAAACTGGTTTGGCAAAATAAAAGGGGAAGCCAAGCCTCCCCTTTAGTTTTTATTTTCTAATACCTAGTTCTTTAATTAACTCACGGTATTTTACAATGTCTTTCTTCTTTAGGTAATCTAATAGACTACGTCTTTTACCTACCAATTTCACCAAAGAACGCTCAGTGTTGTAATCCTTGTGGTTCTTTTTAAGGTGTTGTGTTAAATGGTTGATACGGTGGGTGAACAATGCAACTTGCCCCTCCGTAGAACCAGTGTTGCTCTCAGAGCCGCCGTGTTTCTTAAAGATATCGGCTTTTACTTCTTTTGTTAAATACATTCCAATATTTATTTAAATGATTTTTATGTATTGATTGTCTCTCAATCAGCGTGCAAAGATAACCTCTTTTTTTAGAATGAAAAATTTTAACATGAGATTAAACCTTTTGAATTAAGGTAGGTCATAGTACCACAAACCCTAAAATTTAATCATTATGAAAAAGAATCTTGAACAAATCAATTTTATTAAGATTACTACATTTTTTATGGCAATGCTACTATTAGTGGCAACCTCATGTTCTACGGAAGAGGCATCCACCGAAGAATTGTCCAGCGAAGAGATTATTTCGGCTACTGAATTGAAATATAGTGATGAAACCGAAATGATTTCAGAAGAAGTTACTGCCATTGCCGAAGATGTATATACATCTGATGAAATCTCATTTATTTCCAAAATTCCCCATAAAACTGACTTTCTTCCAGATTGCGTGACCATCACAACGGTCATAACCGACACAACCAAGGAAAAAACTATTGATTTTGGAGAAGGTTGCGAATTACCCAATGGAAATGTTTTAAGCGGAATCATCAATTTAAGTTATGCAAAAGATATGGAAGCAGCTACTAAATCTTTGGCGCTGAGTCTTGACAATTTTACATTCAACGGTGTCGCAATCGAAGGAAGTGCTGACATACTGCGTGTTCGTTCAAATGAAAACGAAAACCCACAATCAACGGCAAACGCATCTTTCAATGCTACTTGGTCCGATGGAGATACAGCTTCTTTTGAAGGAACTCGTACAAGAGAATGGATTGAAGGTTATGGTTCTGGGTTCTGGGGTGATAATGTATTCTTAATTACCGGTAAAAGAACTTATGTGGGTAGAGAAGGTAACGTCTTTGTGAAGGAAGTGATTGAACCTTTGCGCAGGGAAATGGCTTGTAGATTTATTGTAAGCGGAGTTTTGGAGATTTCCCGAAATGATAATACCGCTTCTTTGGATTTTGGTGATGGAACTTGTGACGCCAAAGGAATATTGACCATGCCCGATGGAACGGAAAATGAAATCTTTTTACGTAGATTTTTAAAGTAACGATTTGGAAAGCGTAAAAGAAAAGCCCCAATTATCGGGGCTTTTTTTATGCTCTTAAGGGTTGATTTGTTATCAAATCGATATACTGATTGATTTTCTTTTTTAAATCCCTTCGGTGGGAGATAAAATCCAGGAAACCATTCTCCTTTAAAAATTCTGAAGTTTGAAAACCTTCAGGAAGGTCTTTTCCAACCGTATCCTTTACAACTCTGGGTCCCGCAAAACCAATGAGTGCTCCCGGTTCCGAAATATTAATATCACCGAGCATGGCATAAGACGCAGTTGTTCCACCAGTGGTTGGATCAGTACAGAGTGAAATGTAGGGCACTTTTGCTTCGGCCAACTGAGCCAATTTGGCAGAAGTCTTTGCCAACTGCATGAGGGAAAGCGCTGCCTCCATCATTCGAGCTCCACCGGATTTCGAAATCATCACAAATGGTACTTTCTTCTTTTTGGCATGGTCAATGGCTCGTGAAATTTTTTCACCGACCACGCTTCCCATGGATCCACCGATAAAGCTGAAATCCATACAAGCAATGACCAATTCTTTACCCATCGATTTACCCACTGCCGTGCGAACGGCATCCTTCAATCCGGTTTTTTGCTGAGCGGCTTTTAGTCTTTCCGAATATTTTTTGGTGTCCACAAACTTTAATGGGTCCTTCGCTGATAATTTCTCATCCAATTCCTTGAACTTATTATCATCAAAAAGAATCTCAAAATATTCTTTACTACCAATTCTTACGTGATAATCATCTTCTGGACTCACGTAAAAATTCTTGGCTAAATCCTCAGACTCAACAATTTTTCCGGTGGGAGATTTATACCAGAGACCTTTTGGGGTGTCTTTTTTCTCCTCTGTAGCTGTTTGTATTCCTTTTTCTTTTCTTTTGAACCAAGATGACATGGAATCTATATTAGGTTAAACCGCTGTGCTAGTTTTAAAGTGTGTTCACGTTGTTGAGGTCTTCAAACGCTTGTTTTAGTCTTTCAACAAAAGACTTTTCTCCTTCGCGAAGCCAAACTCGTGGGTCATAGAATTTCTTGTTGGGCTGATCAGCTCCATCAGGATTTCCTATTTGAGCCTGCAAATACCCGGATTTATCTTGAACATAATCCCTAACTCCCGAAAGGAATGCGTATTGCAAATCGGTATCAATGTTCATTTTGATTACACCATATCCGATGGCTTCTCTAATTTCTTCCAATGTAGACCCTGATCCACCATGAAAAACAAAATCAATATGATTGTGCTCTACTCCATACTTTTCAGAAACGAATTCTTGTGAATTCTTCAAGATTTTAGGAGTCAAAGTAACATTTCCAGGTTTATACACGCCATGAACATTTCCAAAGGCAGCTGCAACAGTGAATTTTGGGCTTACTTTTGAAAGTTCTTCATAGGCATAAGCAACTTCTTCCGGTTGAGTATATAGTTTAGAACTGTCTATATCCGTGTTATCTACACCATCTTCTTCACCTCCAGTTACACCAAGCTCAATTTCCAAAGTCATGTCCATTTTGCTCATGCGCTCCAAATACGCTTTGCAGATTTCTATATTTTCTTCAATGGGTTCTTCAGATAAATCGATCATATGTGAACTGAACAATGATTTTCCAGTTGCTGCATAGTGCTCTTCGCTGGCATCCAAAAGCCCATCTACCCATGGCAATAATTTTTTGGCACAATGGTCCGTATGCAATATTACGGTCGCACCATAGGCTTCCGCCAATTGGTGTACATGTTTTGCGCCGGCAACAGCTCCTTGAACTGCTGCTCTTTGGTTTTCGTTTGATAATCCCTTTCCGGCATTGAATTGTGCTCCACCATTGGAGAATTGAACAATTACTGGAGAATTTAAAGCTGCGGCGGTTTCTAAAACCGCATTTATGGTATTGGATCCAATCACATTCACAGCGGGAAGCGCATAGCCATTTTCCTTAGCGTGATTAAAAATTGCTTGAACTTCATCGCCTGTTGCAACGCCCGGTTTAATGTTGTGGGACATACTTAGTTAATTTTGGTTAAATAAGGGAACAAAAGTAATAAAATATTCGGTCTAGAAAGGATAATTTATACCGATATTGAATCCAGCATTCTTAAAGTTATATTGCCTGAACCAGCGTTTGGATGCTTCTTCGGCCGGATTATAGGTTTTGAAACCAATGTCTAATCTAAATACAAAGTAAGTGAAGTCGTACCGCAGGCCAAAACCGGTACCCAACGCTATATCGGACAATGAGTCAAACCCACTGAAAATGGCATCGGGATTATCTTCGTTGTCAAATACATTCCAAATGTTTCCAGCATCAGCAAACAAAGCACCTTTTACATCACCAGCGATGGGAAAACGGTACTCTAAGTTCAATGCAAGTTTTAGGTTGGCTTCATTAAAATCGTTGATGTTATTTGTTTTACCTGGTCCGAGTTCATAGGCATTCCAAGCTCTGTTATCGTTGGACCCTCCTGCAAAGTAACTACGCACAAAAGGTATACTTTCTGAATTGCCATAAGGAATTGCCAGTCCTAAAAAACTTCGAAAAGCCAATACTTTGGAGTCGGCAACTTCCCAATGACGAATAAAATCAAATTCGGTTTTAAAGTATTGGGAGAATGGAACCCCAAAGACCAATAGTTGGTCATTATCGTTTTTGTTATACGGAATAACGCCATCCAAAGCGGAGAGCAAATTACCGGCACTTTCCAATTTCATACGAAATTGATAGAAATCGTTATCATTGATATCAACCTTGCTATTTTTTGAGAAGGAGTAGTTACTTGCAAAAATAAGGTTGTTCTCTGTTAATCGTTGTCTTCGCTCTTCGATACTGTTGACCTCCTCAAGATCTTCTTGACTCACTGGGATTTCATTGTTCAGCACTGCTTGAACAAAGTCATTGGCCCCAGTCGGAACAATCAATACTAAAGGGTCATTGGGGTCGGGATTTGTAGGTGTTTCAAAAAACGCCGAATATTGAGGATCATCCTGAAAGTCATCTGCGATGTCATCCAAATTGCTAAAAGTATTCTGGTAAACGTTATAAAAGTTATCCGGATTTACATTTCGCACAAACTCCACATTCATTAACTCTATCGAGTTGCGAAGACTGTTGGATGGATTCCAATTGTATGAAAGTACGGTATTGAAAGATTGTTTGTCCAAGCCAATATTCTTCTGAAAATTGGTACCCACAAGAAACCTACTCTGCGGTAACATATAATAGGGAATAATCTTTTCCGTATTGAACGGAAGCCAGATTCTTGGAAAGGTAATATTGATGTCACCTCCTATTTCCGAAGTAAATGAACCACTAGCCAAAGATGAGCCACGATCATTAAGCAGACCAACGGAGCCTCTTGCTGAAATGTTAAGAGTTTCGGCACCCCCAAAAACGTTTCTGGTGATCACAGATGCACTAAAAGCCGTACCAACCCGCTGAATATTGGAATGTGTAACGTCAAAATCCAAATTCAATGAAAACTTGGGTCGAGGTGCCAGATAAATGTTTGTGGTCAGTAAAGGATTATCAATCTCCGTAATAAATTCAATATTTGGGTATTTAAAAGTATTCAGGTTTGTAATCTGTCGATACGTCCTTATTCTATCCAAATCTCTATAAATACTATCTTTTTCAAAGAAAATGGCATCAGTTAGTGCCTTGGGTTTGTATTTTAATTTATCGTTATAATATATGGTATAGTTTTCATGGTCTATAGATTTCAGAGAATCGGTGCTACCACCGATAAGGTAATCTGCGTAAATATTGATTTTTTTGAAACGATGAATTTTATAAGTATTGTCGGTCGTACTGCTATCATTTATACTTCTCGGTTTTTGAATGTTGAGTTGAACATCCATCTTCTGGTCATCGGCCACTTTGGTGGTGTCCCTCAGAATGTCATAGTTAATAGAACTTTCTTGGAAATTGTAAAACCCAGAATTTCTGAATAAAGTAGTGAGACGTTCCCGTTCCACCGTAAAATGAGATAAATCGAACTGATCACCGCTTTTTACCAATGATTGATTAAAAGCATCGTTATAAACAGAATCTAACTGAGGTGAAGTAATGTTTTTTTGAAGCGTATCAATATAAAAAGGTTTGTTCAAGGTGATTTGATATTCAACCTCGGCCCTTTTTTTACGTTTTCCCTTTACTATGTTAAAGGTGCCAGAGTTGTTAAAATAGCCTTTGCTGTTATAATAGGCTTTTATCCTATCCACGGATTTTTGGGTCAATGCTGTATCTATGATGACCGGCGCTTCCCCAATTCTCTTTAAGAAATCACTCGCCCCCTTGACAACAAATGATTCTTTTAGACGGTTCACCTGTTTTTGGGATAATAGATTGTTCAAACGCTTTTCGCGCTTTTCTTTTCTATGCAGCCAATCTTGAAACGAGGAATCAGGATTTTCTTTGGCCAGGTTATATAGATTCAATCGGAGTGGATAACCAAGTAGTGTACTGTTCGGTTTTTGGGAAATAAGGCCTTTGATATCACTGCTTGTAATCTTTGAACTATCAGCATAAATGGAGTTTTTGGAGAGAAGAAACTCTCCATCATCCACTTTTTTCAAGGTATTGCATGCCACCATGCTTAACATAAGCAACAATAATCCTATTTTTGCTCTGTTACGCAATAGACCTGAAAGTGCCCTCATAGAAGCCAAAAATACGCGATTTAGATGGTTACCAAAAACCAAATTAAACTAGTTAAGAGCTTACAGCAAAAAAAGTACCGAAGTCAACATAAGTTGTTTGTTGTTGAAGGGAAAAAAGCAGTTTTTGAGCTTATCGATGCAGGTTTGGAACCATTTCAGTTGTTTGTGGACACTAAAATGGATAGTCAGAATTACAATGATTTTGATTTAATACCATCGGCAGACTTGGAAAAAATGAGTAGCCTAAGCACACCCAATGGAGTACTTGGAGTGTTTCATATACCAGATGCGAAGCCCACTGAATCCGGCGATTGGGCAATTGCACTTGATAACGTCCGAGACCCTGGAAATTTGGGGACAATTATTCGATTATGCGATTGGTTTGGAATACATCACCTTATTTGCTCCATGGGAACCGTGGATTGTTATAATCCCAAAGTATTGCAAGCAACCATGGGGTCTGTCGCTCGGGTAAATATTGTATATACCGATTTGGCAAAATATCTGAGGGAAACAGAAAAAACCGTTTATGGTGCTTTTATGGACGGAAATTCGGTTTATAGTGAAGAATTACCAAAAAAAGGGATTTTAGTCATGGGGAACGAAGCCAACGGGATTTCCCAAGAGATTCAGGCTGTAATTGAGCAACGAATTGCTATTCCGCAATTTGGAAAAAGCACAACGGAGAGTTTGAATGTGGCTACGGCAACAGCTATTCTTTTAAATGAAATCCGAAGATGAGGTTAGTTTAACTCTTCGTCCAATATGGTTTTCATCTCTGGGTAGTTTTCATCCGTGTCTTTGAAATGATCCCTTTGCCTTTTCAATTCGGACTTCATTTTTGAAATTATTTCAACGTATTTTGAGTCGTTAATGGCGTTTCGAAGTTCTTTTGGATCCTCTTCAAGATCATAGAATTCCCATGCAGGACGCGTGGTAATGGAATCACTTCCGTACATATTTAGCCCCTGTCCATAAAAAAGGGCGAGTTTATACCTTTTATTGCGAATTCCGAAGTGAGCCGGTCTATCCGGTGAGTGTAGCCAGTACCGATAATACATTTGCTCCCGCCAATCTTCGGCAGTATTTCCCTTTAGGTTTTCTCGAAAACTTTTACCTTGAATGTAATCTTGGGACGGTAATCCTGCATAGTCTGCCAACAGCGCGGCAAAATCAATATTTAAAATGATATCATCCAATCTTTTACCTTTCATTGTTTCTTTTGGATATCTAATTACGAATGGCATGCGCAAACTTTCCTCATAGATCAATCGTTTGTCGAAAAAACCATGTTCCCCTAAAAAGTATCCTTGGTCTGCTGTATAAATTACGATGGTGTTGTCCGCAATGCCTTCTTCATCTAGATAGTCCAGTAATTTACCAATGTTGTCATCAATAGCGGCACCGCAGCGTATAAAATCCTTGGCCAACTTTTGAAATATCATACTTCGTTTTTGAATGCTGTCCAATCCATCAAGTGGGTAGGGGAGTCCTGGATAAGAAGTCCAGAATTTATCCGGATTTTTCGTTGCGTTATCCCATCGTGCACCTAGTTTTTCCAATTTTTGCCCCTTAAAACTCCTTCCTGTAGTTTCCTTGCCAAAATCATAAAGAGATGCTGGTTCGGGAAGTTTTACATTGTTGAGGTAGTCGTTATATCGTTCTGGATATTCAAAAGGTTCGTGGGTCGCCTTAAAACTGCAGACCATCATAAAAGGCCGGTCTTGCTGTCTTTTTTTCAAATGTTCGATGGTCAAATCAGTAATCACATCCGTCGAGAAACCTTGATGAACAATTCCTTCTCCTTCTTTGATATATCCATCTTGCCAGTCCTCTTTAACTTTAAAAACAGGATCCCAATACCTGCCCTGGCCTGGAAGTATCTTAAAATAATCAAAACCCTCTGGTTGTTTATCTAAATGCCATTTTCCAATGATTGCGGTCTGATAGCCCGATGACCCTAGGGATTTGGCAATGTTGGGGTGCCCTTCGGGCAAGGATTCTCGCAGCGTATATACTTGATTCAGGTGACTATATTGCCCAGTTAATATTGCCGCACGACTTGGACTGCAAATAGAATTCGTGCAGAAGGCGTTATCCAAAACCACCCCTTCATTTGCTAATCGTTGAATGTTCTGATTTTTTACATAATCTTTGAAATGTCCACCATAAATACCCCAGGACTGAGATGTGTGATCATCTGACAGAATGAATAAAATATTCGGGCGCTCTTCTTCTTGGGGTTGACATCCAACTATAAGGAGAAACAAGGAAATCAGTAAATACCGCATACACAAGTTTTTATGAAAATAGGAAACCTATTTTATTTAAAAAACTGAATCGACAAACGACATTTCTTAAACCCTAAACGATAGGGAAAGGCGAAGTTAGGTGGTTACTCGAAAGTGAAATTGATAAAAAAGCCCCGGGTACGCATGGCATCGATATTTCCCGTCCATGGACTGTTTGGGTCATTATCTGGAATAATTTCGTCCGTAAGGGCAAAAACCCCACGAATGGAAGGAGAAAACTTGAAATACTCAGTATAGATGTCGATTCCGAAGCCAATTTCATAACCATATACATTTTGCTTCATTCGGAATTCGCCACTACTATTATCATCTAAACTATCTTCTTTACTACCAAGGTTTGTTGCTGCGTAAACTCCTCCGGTTACGTAAGGTTTCCAGTTACCAAATCTTTTGGCGCTGACCTTTAGCAATAATGGGAATCGAATGTATGTGGATTTAACCTCTCTTAATGCATCTGCTTCAGAAGTGAACCCTGGAAAACCCAAAGTTCTGGCAGTGTAAAGCAAACCTGGTTCAAATCGGGCGTCTAAAAATTCGTTTAGACGCAGTTCTCCAATGAGCCCCACATTAAACCCCGTGCTTTTATTGACGAGAATATCCTCGCCAATATCATTTTGATATTCAAATTGAAAATCATATTGGTTGAATCCCAAGTAATAACCCCAGTTCAAAAGCTTTTGGTCCTCAGTTTGAAGATTGAGTATAGGGTCTTTTTTAAATTGGGCTAAGGAATTTGGACATGCCAGGATTAGCAAGCCAAAAAGAAGAAGGACATTTTTCATCAAATTATTTTGTAGCGACATATATAGATGCCACCCCAAATGTCTGGGGTTTGTTCTCTATACCTATAAACCCAATTTTATCCAAAATATTGTTGAATGCCTGTCCATGTGGAAAAACAGAAGCGGATTCGCTCAAATAAGCATATGCTGAACGGTCTTTAGAGAAAATTTTACCAATTACGGGGAGTATATACTTCGTGTATATTCTGTACCCTTGTTTGAAAGGTGTCTTTGTTGGTACTGAAGTTTCTAGCACCACAAAATTTCCACCTGGTTTGAGCACCCTGAATATTTCGCTTAGACCTTTTTCTAGATTTTCAAAATTACGCACCCCAAATGCAACAGTTATTGCATCAAAGGTATTATCCAAAAATGGAAGGTTTTCACTATCACCAACCACCATTTCAATAGTATTTTCAAGGTTTTTGGCAGAAATCTTGGTTTTTCCGACGTCAAGCATACCTTGAGAGATGTCCAATCCTACAATTCTTTCAGCACCGGTGGCCGTCATGGCTATCGCCAGATCACCAGTTCCGGTGGCAATATCCAGAATGTTTTTTGGAGTTTTTTTGGTCAGTATAGATACTACCTTTCTTCTCCATTTTAAATCAATGCCAAATGATATAACCCTGTTCAATCCATCATAATCCTCAGAAATAGTATCGAACATTTGCCGTACCTGTTCCTTTTTTCCAAGGTCAGAATCCTTATATGGTTTTACTTTTTTTGACATCTGCTAAATTTGCTGGCAAATATACAACTTAGGTATATGGAAGGGGTACAAAAATAATTATGTAATTTTGCCGTGCAATCATGGAAAGCTTTTCCGTATTATGTTAGGTATTTGTCTTTTGGACCGCGGCTATTATTCTTTTTCGCCGTTTGTAACACACAATTTGAACTTTTGGAGAACATCTTATTCTAATCAATGAAAATTATAATTGCGGGAGCAGGTGAGGTAGGCTTTCATTTGGCAAAATTATTGTCGTATGAAGCACAGGATATTACATTGATCGATACGGATAAGGAAAGTCTGTCCTATGCTGATAACCATTTAGATATTCGAGTGCTTCGAGGTGATGCCACTTCTATAGAAGTGCTGCGCGACGCACGCGTTGAGAGCTCTGAATTGGTCATTGGGGTTACGGCCTCAGAAACTACAAATCTCACGCTTTGTATGTTGGCCAAGCAGTTGGGGTGCAAAAGAACCATTGCCCGGATTTCCAACACGGAGTTCATGGACAATCGCGAAATGATCAAGTTTGATGAACTCGGGATTGATGAATTGATTTCTCCGGAAGAATTGGCTGCGACTGAAATACAATTGTTATTAAACCAATCCGCATTTAACGACACTTACGAATTTGAGGAAGGTTTGCTTACAATGATTGGGGTTTTCTTGCCAAAATCGGCTCCTTTCGTTGGTAAAATGGTCAAAGAAGCGGCCAAAATATTCCCAGAACTTCACTTTATGCCTATTGCCTTGCAGCGTATGGGAACCCAATTTACACTGATTCCCAGAGGTGACACGGTATTTAAAGAGGGGGATCAAGTGTATTTTATTACCTCTGCTGGCGGTGTGGATGAGCTTTACAAGCTAACGGGCATGCAGAAAAAGGAAATCAAGAATGTTATGATTCTTGGTGGCAGTAAAGTTGGTTTCAATACCGCACGCGATCTTTGTAATAAGAAATTCAATGTCAAACTGATTGAAAAGGACAAGGAAAAAGCCTTTGATATAGCTGATGATCTTCCGCATGCACTGGTTATCAATGGGGATGGTAGAAATGTAGAATTGTTGGATGAAGAGAGTTTGGAGTCCATGGATGCTTTTATAGCGGTGACCGGAAACTCAGAGACAAATATTATGTCCTGTTTGGTGGCCAAATCAAAAAAGATAAAGAAGACTATTGCTTTGGTCGAAAATATGGATTACTTCCAGTTGTCCCATTCGATTGGAGTGGATACCCTGATCAATAAAAAACTTCTTGCGGCAAACAATATCTTTAGATATATACGAAGGGGAGAAGTACTGGCTTTGACACGTTTGAACAATCTAAACGCCGAGATACTGGAATTTGAGGTAAAAGCTACCTCACTTGTAAATGGAGAGATAATCCGTGAGCTTAATTTTCCACGAGAGGCCAGTATTGGAGGTGTGATTAGGGATGGAAAGGGAATAATTGCTCTTGGGGATTTCAAAATTCAAGAAGGTGACCGAGTAGTGGTCTGCTGTTTGCCCAAGGCAATTCCTAGGATAGAAAAGCTGTTCTTGTAATGGGACTTAATACCCGAATCATTATTCATATTATGGGGCTATTGCTGCTATGCAATGGTTCTTTTATGCTTGTGGCTGCCTTTGTAAGTGGCATTTATGATGATGGAGCCACCTTGGATATTACCCTTGCAGCCATAGTTACTATGCTTTTTGGTATCATGGCCATGTTTGGTACTCGAGGTCATAAAAAGGAGGTAAAACGAAAGGAAGGTTACATTGTGGTGACTTTTGGGTGGATTATTATGTCCATTTCTGGGACACTTCCATATCTTTTTTCTGGAGCCATTCCAACTGTAACTGATGCGTTTTTTGAAACCATTTCGGGTTATACCACCACGGGCGCCTCAATTTTAGATGATATAGAAATTTTACCAAAGGGAATCCTCTTCTGGCGAAGCTTGACCCATTGGATTGGTGGGATGGGTATTATTGTACTTGCAATAGCTATTCTTCCACTTTTAGGGATTGGAGGAATGCAATTATTTGCTGCTGAAGCTCCTGGCCCAGCCGGGGATAAATTACATCCTAGAATTACAGACACTGCCAAACGGTTATGGTTGATTTACTTTGGGTACACCGTTGCTGAAACCATTCTGTTGAAACTAGCCGGAATGTCTCTTTTTGATGCTATGAATCATTCTTTGGCAACTCTATCCACGGGTGGATTTTCTACCAAAAATGCAAGTCTTGCTTATTGGAACAACCAACCGCTAATCCAATACATTACTATTCTTTTTATGTTTTTGGCCGGAAGTAACTTTGTGTTGAGCTACTTCGCCTTTACTGGGAAGGTGCAACGAATTATAAAGGACGAGGAGTTTAAATATTACGCAAGTTTTATAGTCATTTTTACCGTTACTGCTGCTTTGGTCGTTTATTATAAGGCCAATGTTCCTATATCAGATTTTCATCCCATGGTTTTTGGGGAAACAGAAAGTGCCTTTAGGCATGCTCTCTTCCAAGTGGTGGCCATTGTAACCACCACGGGGTTCGTCACAGCAGATTTTACCAGTTGGACACCTTTTTTGACGATTTTCTTTTTCGGGTTGATGTTTTTAGGAGGGTCTGCGGGTTCCACGGCAGGAGGAATAAAAGTAATGAGACACTTGCTCATTATAAAAAATGGACTGCTGGAGTTTAAACGAACATTACATACCAATGCCATTATTCCTGTGCGATACAATAACAAAACGGTTACCGAACATATCGTGTACAATATTATAGCCTTTTTTGTGCTTTACATGTTGTTGTTTATTATAGGATCGTTGGTTTTGGGTCTTTTAGGCCTTGATTTTGTATCTGCAATTGGAGGTTCAGCTTCCTCACTAGGTAATGTTGGACCGGCTTTAGGAAGTCTCAATCCGGTTAGTAACTACAATAGCCTACCAAATGCTGGCAAGTGGTGGTGCGGTTTCTTAATGCTTTTAGGAAGGCTGGAACTGTTCACCGTCTTGATTATTCTTACCCCGTATTTCTGGAAAAAAACATAGTAAAACAAATTGAGAATGAGATACATAGTTTTGATAGGATTATTCGCTTTAAGTATTGTTTCAATAAATGCTCAAAACACTGAGACTTTTCCAATTCATTTAATAGATAATTCGATAATTGCTAAGAGAGGGTTAGAAGAAAAGGTTGAAATGCTTCAAAATAATTGTGACTGGAGTAATAAAATTGGCAAGAAAATAGATTTGTTTTGGCTTCAAACCACTGAGGGAAATTTCTTTGGAAAAGTGTATGAGTATTTTTTTGACTGCGATAACCTTAGGTTAATATATTGGTACGATAACCCAGGATGTACAGGTTTACCTGTCGATTTTATGATTGAAGACTTGGAAACTGACTCTAAGTTTGTTTCGTCAGTAAAAAAGCACTTAAAGAATAAAAAGAAATATCGGCAATACCTGAATAAGGAATAGAGCAAGATGTTTTTCTAGGAAAAGACGTAGCTTAACTTCCGTTTAAAGCTCAACAATCATGATGATAAAAAACACCCTGTTTCTACTTATGGGAATTGCCCTATGTTGTATAGGTTGTTCCGTTTCTGAAGAAGATGAAAAAGCAGAAATACTTCAACTGCTGAAGAATCAAGAAACTGCTTGGTCCAACCATGATTTGGAAGGATTCATGCAAACCTATTGGAAAAACGATTCCCTTCAATTTTATGGAGCAAAAGGGCTTACATTGGGTTGGGACAAAACCCTTTCAAATTATCAAGAAAGATACCCTTCAAAAGATGAAACCGGAACGCTAAAACTGACTGTCGACGCTATCACCAAGATTGAATCGAATTCGTATTATGTGATGGGACAATATCACCTCACTCGAAAAGCGGGAGACGCAAATGGCGTATTTGTCATTGTATTGCGAAGAATCAATGGTGATTGGAAAATAGTAGCTGATATGTCATGCTAAATAAAAAAGGGAGCCTTTTGGCTCCCTTTTTTCAGAATGTAAGTCTTTTTAAGATACTGCTGAAGCAATTCTAGCAATAGCCTCTATAATTTCTTCTGTACTGGCAGCATAGGAAATACGGATACTGTTTCCATTTCCAAAAGCATCGCCAGTAACTGTGGCAACATTAGCTTCTTCCAATAAATACATGGCAAGGTCGGAAGCATTATTGATTTGTCTACCATTTAGGTTTTTTCCGAAAAAGGAGCTGATGTCCGGATATACATAAAAAGCCCCTTGTGGCTCGTTACATTTGAAACCTGGAATATTATTAAGCAATTCCAAGATAAGCTTTCTACGGTTCTTGAACTCATCTATCATGTATTGCACACGACTGGGTGATTCCAGAAGGGCTGTGATTACTGCGCGCTGTGCAATACAATTGGCGCCACTTGTTACCTGTCCCTGTAATTTGTTACAAGCTCTTGCAATATAAGTGGGAGCTCCTATGTAACCTATTCTCCAGCCTGTCATGGCAAAAGCTTTAGCGACTCCGTTTACCGTAACAGTGCGGTCGTACATATCTTCAAAAGACGCCATGGAAGCATGGGCAGTCACACCATAATTGATGTGTTCATAAATTTCATCACTCACCACAATGATTTGTGGGTGTTTTTGAAGAACATCGGCCAATGCCCGAAGTTCTTCCTTACTGTAGATAGACCCACTTGGGTTACAGGGGGAGCTGTACCAAAGCATTTTGGTCTTTGGAGTGATGGCAGCTTCCAACTGCTCTGGGGTCATTTTAAAATCATTTTCAATGGTAGTAGCCACTTCAACTGGAACCCCATCGGTAAGTTTTACAATATCACTATAACTAACCCAGTAAGGACAAGGTAAAATTACTTCATCACCTTTGTTCAAACAGGCCTGGGCAACATTATACAAAGCTTGTTTCGCTCCTGTTGAAACCACAATCTGTGAACGATCGTAGTCGATTCCATTGTCACGCTTAAATTTGGTGATCACGGCATCCTTAAGCTCTACATATCCATCTACGGGTGTATATGAATTATAGCCATCGTTAATCGCTTGTACCGCAGCCTCCCTAATGTAATCTGGGGTTTTAAAATCGGGTTCACCTAAACTAAGACCAATGATATCTTTTCCCTCGGCTCTTAGTTCGCGGGCTTTTGCAGCCATTTCAAGAGTGGCGGAAGGGACTAAACTATTAATCCTATCCGAAAGTTGGTTGCTCATAAATCCAATTATTTTACTGGTATTGAAGAGCAGGGTTTTTACCGAGCTCTCTCAAATGTTTGAAGTGCGAAATTATTGCTTTTCTGGTAGTTTTATATTCGTTATAGGGCAAATTAAATTCCCTTGCAGTCTGTTTCACAATTTTGGAGATTTTTGTGTAATGAACATGACTGATATTCGGAAAAATATGGTGTTCAACCTGGTGATTTAATCCTCCGGTAAACCAGTTAACAATACGGTTTTTTGTTCCGAAGTTAACTGTTGTCGCCAATTGATGTATGGCCCAGGTATTTTTCATTGTTCCGCTTTCATCCGGAAGTGGAGTTTCGGCATCATCAACAATATGTGCCAACTGAAATACTACACTTAAAATTACTCCCGCAACATAGTGCATGATAAAAAAGCCTAAAAGTACTTGCCACCATGCAATTTCGACAAAGATTAACGGCAGTACAATCCAAATGGTGATATAAAGAAGTTTGGTAATTACCAAGGTACTCCAGTTGATAACCGGGTTAGGTAGTTTACCATAAGATAATTTCCTTTTCATGTAGCGATACATCTGTTGGAAATCCGTGGTAATCGCCCAATTAAAAGTTAACAAACCATATAGGAATATGGAATAGTAGTGTTGAAATTTATGATGCTTTTGCCATTCAGCATGTTTTGAAAAACGAAGAATTCTTCCCGCTTCCATATCTTCATCATGCTCATGGATATTGGTGTATGTATGGTGCAATACGTTATGTTGCACTTGCCAGTTGTAAACGTTCCCGGCAAGGATGTATATACTGCTTCCCATTAACTTATTAACCCATTTTTTGTTGGAGTAAGAACCGTGGTTTCCATCATGCATTACATTCATTCCTACGCCAGCCATACCAACTCCCATGGTGATCGACAATAAAATATACCCCCAAAACGGTAGATTTAGTGTCAACATCAAAAAATAAGGGGTTAGAAATATGGCGAACATTACCACCGTCTTAAGGTGAAGCTTCCAATTACCGGTCTTTTTTATTTGATTTTCATTAAAGTACTGGTTAACCCTTTTATTTAATGTTTTAAAGAACTGCGCTGAGTCTTTTCTTGAGAACCGGATAATCTCCTTTTCCATAAAAAAAATTTTTCCAAAGGTAACCAAATTGAACACTCAAATAGGTCACCTTTATATAAAAACGATGTTAAGATGTCAAAAGTATTAATTTTGCCCAAATTAACAGATTGCCTATGGATGCCAACCTGATTTTCAAATATTTTACGAAGCTCACCGATCTTCAGAAACAACATTTTGAATGTTTAGATGCCTTGTATCAAGATTGGAACAAGAAAATTAACGTGGTGTCTAGAAAGGACATTGATGAATTATACCTTCGTCATGTATTGCATTCTTTGGGGATTGCCAAAATTCAGGCGTTTAATCAAGGGTCGGAAATATTGGATGTGGGAACCGGAGGTGGGTTTCCAGGGATTCCTTTGGCTATTTTATATCCTGAAGTTCAGTTTACACTTGTTGACGCTATTGGAAAAAAAATCAAGGTGGTACAGGAAGTAATAGAAGGTCTTGGCCTAGATAATGTTAAAGCGTATCATTCTAGGGTTGAGGATTTGGATGGTAGTTATGATTTTATTGTAAGCCGTGCCGTAGCGGCTATGCCGACTTTTGTGCATTGGACCAAGGGTAAAATCAAGAAGGATTCCCAACATGAGCGAAAAAATGGAATTCTATATTTAAAAGGAGGGGATTTGACCGAAGAACTAAAGGATTATAAAACAAGTCAAGTCTTTGATTTAAAAGCGCATTTTTCCGAGGATTTTTTCGAGACCAAAAAAGTGGTGTACCTACCCCAAAAGTTTAAAGGTTGAATTAGATTAGCAATCAAAAAAAAGCCCCTTAAAAGGGGCATAAGTCTTACTGAGCGGCACTCCACGGGGGTACAACTCCGTTGGAACGTGCGTAAGCAATTAATTGTCCTTTGTGCTCACCATTGTGTTCCATAATAATGAGAAGTCCGGAAAGGCGATTGAATTTTCCAAAACCATAGTCAACCTCCTCACCAAATTTTTCTGTTTCCACCATGTCCATTTTTTCCAAAACGAAGGCATTGGACTGTTTTATGGCTGCAATGATATTTTCCTTTCCTGTTATTTTGCCCAATCCCATTACGTCAACATCTTCTGGTGGTGCAAATCCAAGCTTGGATGCAATGTAGTAGTTTG
The DNA here is from genome assembly GCF_049332665.1 of Flagellimonas rhodophyticola. Taxonomy (NCBI): domain Bacteria; kingdom Pseudomonadati; phylum Bacteroidota; class Flavobacteriia; order Flavobacteriales; family Flavobacteriaceae; genus Flagellimonas; species Flagellimonas rhodophyticola. The sequence goes on from NZ_CP186326.1 coordinate 1,674,047, forward strand.
CTCCTGCAACGTGAAGCAGTGCTTCTCCTACTGAGTTCACACCTTCCATAGGCCTCCATCCATATTGTTCTTCAGAAAAAGCTTCTGCCAATTGAATTATCTGTCCTTGGTTGAAAGCAAGCATGTTTTTAATGGAGGTTTGTACAGTATTGTCATTTTGCTGGGCAAACGTCAGCATTGACACCGCACTGAGAACCAATGTGGTTAATTTTTTCATTTTGAAACGATTAGTTTTAAATTTCTTTAGTTGTCCAATTCTCTCAAAGGTATTGATTTTAAATATAAAGATGGAGGGGGTTGGATAGGCAGTCCTTGAAGTTGGAGGGAGGTTTTTTTGTAAGTTGAAAAAGAGAAAATTTACCAGAGGAGTATTGAGATGCCTTCTATGTTATCCACATTCTATAATAGACCCTTCTGCATTTTCGTGAATAACATTTGGCATATTCCCACATATGGTCAAACTTTTCACTAATCGATTTTTGCCAAAATTGCATCTGATTTTTCATGATGTGGAGTTAAGTTAAAATGTATGTTACTATTAATTTACATTTAATTAACGTTAAATTTACAAATAAATTATAAACATCATGGTTTATTTGTCTATTGGACAAAAAAAAACCGCACTCCTATAGGTTGGAATGCGGTTGTAACTATTTTTAGTTGAGATATTTACCCTAAAAACGGATACCTGTAATCTTCTGGGGTAACAAAAGTTTCCTTGATCAATCTTGGAGAAACCCAACGTAATAAGTTTTGGGCAGAACCAGCTTTGTCATTGGTTCCTGAGGCTCTGGCCCCACCAAAAGGTTGTTGACCTACCACAGCCCCTGTTGGTTTATCATTGATATAGAAATTACCTGCGCAATTTTGTAATGCTTTTGTAGCTTCGTCAATCGCGTATCTATCTGTAGCTAGAACGGCTCCGGTCAATGCATATTCAGATGTGCCATCTACTAATTCCAAAGTTTTGCCCCAATCTTTGTCATCATATACATAAATAGTAACAACGGGTCCAAAAAGTTCAGTGCACATAGTGGTGTATTTTGGATCTTTGGTCAAAATAACTGTGGGCTCCACAAAATAACCGACCGATTTGTCATATCCCCCACCTGCAATAATTTCGGCATTGTCATCGGCTTTTGCCTGATCTATGTACTTGGCCAATTTATCAAACGAACCTTCATGGATAACTGCTGTTATGAAGTTGCTCATATCCGCAGGTGACCCTGGTTTATTTAATGATTCAATATCTGTCTTGACCAAGTCAAGAATTTCGCTGGCAGTTGACTTGGGTAGGTATACCCTGGAAGCCGCACTACATTTTTGCCCCTGGAATTCAAAGGCACCTCTAACAATAGCCGTAGCTGCCTGAGCTGGCTTTGCTGAAGGATGCGCTACAATGAAATCTTTTCCTCCTGTTTCACCCACAATTCTAGGGTATGTTTTATAATCGTGGATGTTATTCCCGATTTGTTTCCATAGTTCCTTGAAAACAAAAGTGGACCCTGTAAAGTGAAGTCCTGAAAAGTCAGAATGGGATAAAACCGTATTTGTAATCATAATCGGGTCTCCAAAGACCACATTGATCACGCCATCAGGAAGACCAGCTTCCTTGAAGACATCTATAATCACTTTAGCAGAAAATACCTGACTATCGCTAGGTTTCCAAACTACAACGTTCCCCATCATGGCAGCACTAGCAGGAAGGTTTCCGGCAATGGCTGTAAAGTTAAATGGGGTAATGGCATATACAAAACCTTCCAATGGTCTATATTCTACACGATTCCAAATACCTTCGGCAGATTCTGGCTGTTCTGTATAGATTTGGGACATGTATTCCACATTGAACCTTAGAAAATCTATAAACTCACATGCAGCATCAATTTCTGCTTGGTGAATGGTTTTGGATTGTGCCATCATGGTGGCAGCGTTTATTTTTGCTCGGTAAGGACCTGCGATGAGCTCTGCTGCTTTTAAGAAAATCGCGGCACGTTGTTCCCAAGTTAAATTGGCCCAAGACTCCCTTGCTTCCAATGCATTGGAAATGGCTTGGTCCACATGTTTCTTTTCGGCAAGATGATATTCGCCTACAACATGAGCATGTTCATGTGGCGGAGACATAGGTCTGGTGTTTCCCGTCTTTATTTCCTCTGCTCCGATATAAAGCGGAACTTCCACTTTTCCATTGTAATATGCGTCGTATTGCTTAAGCACTTCCTCGCGTTCAGGAGTGCCTGGAGCATAACTTTTTATTGGTTCGTTATAAGCAGTTGGAACTTGAAAAAAACCTTTTCCCATTATGATGGATTTTAGATGTTAAAAATTCCAACAAAGATATGAAAAGGTGTTACGATTATAAAAGAATTGCAACTAGTTTATCGCAAAAGGAGCAGCGAACTTAAAAGTAGGAATATCTACCTCAAATTCTTCGGTAGAAGCAAAGTTCACCATGTGGTAATGCCCTTTCATGGCCCCTATTGGCGAAGCTAAGAGACAACCTGAGCTATATGTGTGGGATTTTCCAGGTTTTATAACCGGTTTTTTACCAATCACGCCTTCGCCATCTATGGTATCCGCTTCCTTTAAAGCATCAAAAATGTCCCAATGTCTAGCTATGAGCTGAACGGTGTCCTTACTTTGGTTTTCAATGGTAATGGTGTACCCAAAGGCATAGTGCATTTTATAGTTTTTGAAAAATGTACCTTCAAAAGTGGTTTGCACCGATACTTTGATTCCTTTTGTGATTTGAGTAAACATATATTAATAGGTAAAGACACTTCCTGTAAACAACACAATGACCACAAACAATGCTAATAACGTGAACATGGTGTTCAGAAAGAGGTATTTTATTATCGTTTTAACCCTTCCTTGTCCGTAAAACCTTCTCATTGACTTGTACAGATAAAAACCGAAAATCAGTAAAAATAACCCTGCACTCGACGTACTGAAAACAGTATCTATTATCAGACTAAGGATGAGCAAGATAAATAATAATGACTGGTTGTGGAAACTAAAGATAAGATGATCGGTGTAGGTGTATTTTTTTCTGGTGTATACCATCCATATGAAAACAGTAAATAGTGGAAGGAAGAGAAAAATGACCAAGGGAAGCTTGGCTATTGTATTGTTTATATAGGTGCCCGGTTGTGCGATAGCTTTCAGGAAACTCTTGGATCCGTTGAAGGCTATTTTATTTTTAAAGTTTTGGTCAACACCATATTTTTCCTCTGCTTCTTCAAAGGTTTTAATGGAATCCTTTTGTAAATACGTAAAGAAAAACTCCATTCTTTGCATCAAACTGCCAGGGCTCTCTTTTTGGAATTGTTGAACGTACGCTCTGGGATTTGCTAGCATAAACGAATCTTTTCTTGCTTCTTCCCTTATTCCTTGGTTTATAATCGACCCCAAGGAGTCTATATTCTGTACTCCCGGAATTGTTATCCTTTCCAAATTTCTTAGGGAGTCCAACTGTCCTATTACTTCTTCGGTTTGTTTTTTTGTATCTGTACTATCCGTGGTCTTATAACCATAGCTAAGAGGGCCTGTCTTCTCAATTTTGTCTTCGAGGCCAAGCTCATCCAAATTGGAAAAATTATTGTCATAGGTGACCATCAGGAAATATAGAAAGGCTAGGCTTAATAGAAATCGGAATGGGTTGGTATAAGAAATTCTTTTTCCCTCTATATAATCTTTCGTGATTGTTCCAGGTTTGACCAGCAGTGCATATAAAGTTGTTAACAGCTTGGAATCGTAGTTGATGAGACTGGAAAAAAACTCATCCCAAAAATCTTTGAGTACCAACTTTTTGGTGCTGTTGGCTTGCGAGCAGTTGGGACAGAATTTGTCGCTGATATCAAGGGGGTGTGCGCAGTTGCGACATTCGTTGCCCCTAAACTTAAGTTCGTAACGTCCTTTGGATATTAAGCTTGGTTTGTTGGTCATTATCCCGATAGGATTTGCCGCTAAAGATAATTAATTACTGATATTTCGTGAATTGACGGAACCTATACCTATAATGCTATCATATAAATCCCCAAAGTTTCGATAATAGACCAAAATCAAATAATTGTTTTCAGTAAAGTGGAAGTTACCGGAAACCAGATTCATATCCGCCTCTGCACCTTCGCCTACAACTACATACTTGTAATTGTAAAAACCTTGTTTAATAGGGTAACTGAGCTCAAATTTTCCAGACTCTTCATTGAAACTCATTTTATTTTCTTCACTTAAATCAAAATTATTGAATCTGCCAACAACATATACTTGATCTAAACCTATTTCATTGGTGTATGGCAAACTGAAGTGTACATTGGTGTATTCAGCTTCGCGAGACACATCATCGCCCTGTAGCGTTCGCACTACAAAATCCCCATTAATATCTGGGAAATAGGTATAAGGGATATCATATCTGAATTCGTTGGTAAATAGATAGTGATTATAGAGGTCAATGAATTCTACTTTAGAAATAGCGAAAGTTGGAGATCTTAAATCCTTTGTGTCGAAATTCAAAAATTCATTACCTCCATAAAAACTGGTTTCTTGGTCGTATTTATAAACAAGTTCAGTTCCCAAGGTGAATTGAGGTTTTACGTTATAAAGCGCAGTTGGCCAAAAATGGTTTTGTAAAATGGCAACCTTGATTTCTTTTTTGGGATTTACAACTTGAAAACCTGCGGTATTGATATAAAATTGAACCACCTGTTTTTCATTTAGAAAATTAAAATCCCTTGAGCGTTTTACCTCACCTCTAACAGAGACCAAATCCCGGTATACAACAAATCTTCTTGAAAACTGGAGTTCATTGTGCATGTTGTAAATTTCAATAAGATAATTGCCGCTAACTTTTAAACGGACATTTTGATTGGGAATGGAAAGCTTGTAGTTGGAATAGGGCTGAAGGGTGTTATAGCTGTTTTCGTAATCGATGATACGTTGATTATCCGTTCCCGAAAGGTATTGCGATTTCAGTAGTTGAGAGGGTGTCCAATCATAATCACAGTGTATTATTTTATAATAATAATCTTGTTCACTGGCAGTGAGATCGTCAAATTCCAAAGAGATGGATTCTCCTAAAGAAATTACGGGAAATTGATCTTCTGTTGGACCTCTAAAAACTATGGTTTTGATATTGGCAGGTGGGTTTACTTCTTCCTGTACTTGGGCGAAGACCCCTGAAACAAAAAAACAAAACACTATTTGTTTGATCATTGAACGCATTAGGAGCGTATTTTTTGAGCAAAGGTAAACAAAAAGTATGCCTGACAAATTTAGCTCGATGTAATCCCATTTTTATGGTCAAATAATTATGAAAACAATCCTTTTAGTGCTAAATTTGCGGCAATTTTGATAACAAAAGGTCTACAACAATATGTCTAAAGACATCCGGATTAAAAAAGGGTTGAACATCAACCTTATCGGGGCAGCAGAAAAGACTACTTCCAAAGCCGTTTTAAGTAACGTATATGCCCTGAATTTAGAAGATTTCCACGGAATTACACCAAAATTGCTTGTAAAACAGGGAGCCGAGATAAAAGCCGGAGAACCTTTGTTTTACAATAAAAACAAGGAGGAAATGCTATTTGTTTCGCCTGTTAGCGGTGAATTGGTGGAAATAGTTCGAGGAGCACGAAGAAAAATATTAACGTTAAAGATTTTGGCCGATAAAAGTCAAGAGTACGTATCCCATCAACCATTGGGTATTGAACAATCCGATGCCGATTCGATAAAAGGATTACTGCTCAAGTCTGGTTTATGGCCTTTCATCAAGCAACGTCCTTATGATATCATCGCAAATCCAGATGTCACTCCAAAGGCCATTTTCGTATCAGGATATACAACTGCGCCATTGGCTGCAGACTCAGATTATGTGTTGAATGGCAAAGAAGCTGAGCTTCAGGCTGCTGTAAATGCACTTGGCAAATTAACTCCTGGCGAAATCCATGTTTCAGTTGGAAAGTCGAATAATTCGCCTTTGGCTGGATTGAACGGAGTTACATTGCACAATGTTTCTGGTCCGCATCCTGCAGGATTGGTCGGAACTCAGATTAACAGGATTGACCCGATTAACAAAGGAGAAACCGCTTGGACAATAACACCACAAGATTTGGTAATTATTGGAGAATTGGTATTGACAGGAAAGTTTAATGCAGAACGAACTATCGCTTTAACGGGTTCTGTTGTTAAAGCACCAAAATATTATACAACAAAAATAGGAGCGGAAATTTCTACCTTCTTGTATGCTGCTGGGGTGAAAGAAGATAAGTTCCGATTAATTAATGGTGATGTGCTTACGGGCGCCAAAACCCATCCAGAAGGATATTTAGGATTTTACAATAACACTGTAACTGCCATTCCAGAAGGAGATGATTATGAATTCTTCGGATGGAACAAACCTATTTTCAATAAAATTTCTTCAACTAGGGCACTTACTTTTTCATGGATGCAGCCCAAAAAGAAATACGACCTTACCACTAACACAAACGGTGAACACAGAGCTTTTGTGGTAACAGGTCAGTACGAACAGGTTTTTCCAATGGATATTTACCCATTACAGTTGTTAAAAGCTTGTATGGTGAAAGACTTGGATGAAATGGAGCAGTTGGGACTTTACGAAGTAGCACCGGAGGATTTCTCTCTAACGGAATTCATTTGCATTTCTAAACAACCGCATCAACAAATTATTCGAGAAGGATTGGATTTATTACATCAAGAAATTGGATAACACATGGGATTGAAAGAAAAGTTACATCAGACCAAATTGAAATTCCAGGGCAAAAAAATGGCCCCGGCATTCAATGCAATACATACTTTTTTATATGCTCCCAACGAAACTACCCATTCTGGGTCGCACGTTAGGGGAGCTGACGACTTAAAACGTACCATGAATACAGTGATTATGGCTTTGGTGCCTTGTTTACTGTTCGGGATGTTTAATACCGGGTACCAGCAGGATATTGCCATTAACGGAGCTCCAGAAGCTTTCTCTTTGATGGAGCACTTCTTAACATGGGACAACTTTTGGTTGGGATTGATTACTATTTTACCACTAGTAGTCGTTTCCTATGGAGTAGGACTGGCAGTTGAATTCGTTTTTGCAGTAATCAAGGGCCACGAAGTAGAAGAAGGTTATTTGGTGACTGGAATGCTTGTGCCACTTATAGTACCTGTGGATATACCACTTTGGATGTTAGCAGTAGCGGTGGTTTTCGGTGTTGTAATCGGTAAAGAAGTGTTTGGAGGAACAGGGATGAACATCCTGAATCCGGCATTGACCATTCGCGCATTTCTATTCTTTGCTTATCCTACTTGGATGAGTGGAGATAAAGTCTGGGTGCATGGTGCAGTGGATGGAGTTACAAAATCCGGAACTACAGATGCTATTTCCGGAGAAACAGTTTTAGGGTATTTGGCTCAAGGTAATACGGAGATGTCATATTCACTTTCTGATATGTTCTTTGGATTTATTCCGGGGTCAGTGGGTGAAACATCAACCTTGCTGATTCTACTAGGAGGATTGTTCCTGATATTTTCAAAAATCGCATCATGGCGAATCATGGTCAGTGCCGTAATCGGTGCTTTGGCCATGGGATTGATTTTCAACGGCGTTGTTACCGCTGGGTGGATTCCGGAATATAGTAAGTTTTACAGCCTTATGAATTTTGAATTCTGGCAGCACTTATTGGTAGGAGGTTTAGCCTTCGGTATTGTATATATGGCTACAGACCCGGTAACAGGTTCGCAGACGAACAGAGGTAAATGGATCTACGGGTTTTTGATTGGATTCTTATCCGTTATGATTCGCGTATTTAACCCAGGGTACCCCGAAGGTGTGTTCTTGGCCATTCTATTGATGAATGTGTTTGCGCCAACCATAGATCATTATGTAGTAAGAGGGAACATCAAGAGAAGAATGAAGCGTTTAAAAAACGCCACTATATATCCTAAGACATCAGGTGAAGTTGAAGCATTAAAAACGGAAACAGTTTAATTATGGCGATCAATACAGACAAAAACAGCTATACTGTAATTTTTGCAGCCGTGATGGTGGTCATCGTAGGTTCACTGCTTGCATTCTTAGCTTCAGGGCTACGACCACGAATAGATGAGAACGAACGCTTTGAAAAGCAACAGAACATCCTCTACGCAATGGGTGTCAACCAAAATGAGGGTGCCGGAAGCGTCAGCTTTATCCCTACTGATGTTGTAGAAGGAGAATTTTCCAAATACATCAAGCAACAATTGGTGGTGGTTGGTTCTGAAACCAAGGAGCGAGAGGAGGCATATCTTATTGATATGAAGAAGCAATTGAATATCATCAAAAACGGAGATGAGGCGGAACTTCCATTATTTGTGGGAGAAAAAGACGGAAAGAAATCCTACATCATTCCTATGTACGGAAAAGGACTTTGGGATGCTATCTGGGGATATATCTCTCTTGATGAAAATATGGTTGTGCAAGGTGTGGTTTTTGATCATAAAGGAGAAACTCCAGGGTTGGGAGCAAATATTAAGCTTCGCTATTTCATGGATGATTTTACAGGTGAATCCATTCTAGATGGAAACCGATATGCAGGAATTTCGGTGGTCAAAGGTAACAATGATCCCTTGAACAACGATAAAGAAGATAACGAGGTTGATGCCTTGGCAGGCGCTACCATTACAGGTAATGGAGTTACTGCTATGATCAAAGAGACATTAAAATTGTACAAACCTTATTTAGAAACCATTAGAACCAAATAATATGGGGCTACTTTCAAAAAAAGATGCAAATCTAATATTAGATCCATTAGCGGATAACAACCCTATCACCATTCAGGTATTGGGAATCTGTTCCGCCTTGGCGATTACGGCAGAGCTTAAAGCATCTGTGGTAATGTCGATTTCGGTATTGTTCGTGCTTGGCGTGGGTAACGTGGTAATTTCATTATTACGAAACGTCATCCCATCAAAAATTCGGATTATCGTGCAATTAATTGTGGTTGCAACATTGGTAATTGTGGTTGACCAGGTGTTAAAGGCCTTTGCTTATGAATTGAGTAAGACCTTGGCCGTATTCGTTGGATTAATCATTACCAACTGTATCATTATGGGAAGATTTGAGGCCTTTGCCTTAGGTAACGGACCTTGGAAATCCTTTTTGGATGGAATTGGTAACGCATTGGGATATGGTGTCATCCTGATTATTGTTGGGTTTTTCAGAGAACTTTTAGGTTCTGGAACCTTGTTTGGAATTCCTGTTTTAGGAGATCCAATCGCAAAAACAGGATTGTATGCCACGGGATACGAGAACAATGGTTTTATGATCATACCACCGGCAGCACTGATCGTTGTTGGAATTATTATCTGGGTACAACGCTCCAGAAACAAAGCATTAATTGAAGAAGCATAAAAGGATAAGAGTATGTTAGAGCATGTAGAATTGTTTTTTAAGTCCATCTTCATAGATAATATGGTCTTTGCGGTCTTTTTGGGAATGTGTTCCTATTTGGCTGTATCCAAAAAAGTTTCCACAGCAGTAGGATTGGGAGCGGCAGTAATTTTCGTATTGGCCGTAACCGTTCCTTTAAACTGGTTGTTGGATCAATACTTATTACGTGATGGAGCCTTGGTTTGGTTAGGCCCAGAATATGCAGATTATAATCTGAGCTTCCTATCATTTATCCTATTTATAGCAACCATTGCAACGATGGTTCAATTGGTGGAAATTGTAGTGGAGAAATTTTCTCCATCCCTATATAATTCCTTAGGTATTTTCTTGCCATTGATTGCGGTAAACTGTGCTATTTTGGGAGGTTCGCTATTTATGCAGGCAAGGGAAATTCCTTCATTAGGATTGGCATTCAACTACGGAGTTAGCTCAGGAATCGGCTGGTTTTTGGCTATTTTGGCCATTGCTGCCATTCGTGAAAAAATAAGATATTCCAACGTGCCAGCTCCATTACGGGGGTTGGGAATTACCTTTATCATTACTGGTTTAATGGGAATAGGATTCCAGAGTTTTGGTGGAATGTTGACTGGTGATAATGAGCCACCAGAACCTACCGAAAATACTACCGCCAAAACAATTGAAGAAAAAGAAATTGAAAAGGAAATTGAAGACGATGAAAAAGCAGTTTCCTATAACGAAGTTATAAACGAATAAAGATGATATTAGCCACAAGTACCGGAGGTACCATTCTAATTACCGTAGTAGCATTTTTGGTTTTATTGTTATTGTTGGTGGCCTTGTTGTTGTTCACAAAAGAAAAATTATCGCCCTCGGGTCCCGTTACCATTACCATTAATGGTGAAAAGGAAATCGAAGTAGCTTCCGGAAGCTCCTTGTTGACAACATTGGGTAACCAAAAAGTGTTTTTACCATCTGCCTGTGGTGGAGGTGGAACCTGTATTCAATGTGAATGTCATGTACTTTCTGGCGGTGGTGAAGCTCTGCCTACAGAAACTCCACATTTCTCTAAAAAAGAATTGAACCATGGTGCACGTTTGGCCTGTCAGGTTAAGGTAAAGCAGGATATGGAGATTACAATTCCGGAAGAAGTTTTCGGAATTAAAAAGTGGCCTGCGAAAGTTGTACGAAACTACAATGTGGCTTCCTTTATAAAGGAGTTTGTGGTTGAGATTCCAGAGGATATGAATTATAAAGCTGGAGGATATATTCAAATTGAGATTCCACCATGCGAAGTGAAGTACGCTGATATTGACATTACTGCGCATCCAGAAGAACATGAAACTCCGGATAAGTTCAAAAATGAGTGGGATAAATTCAACCTATGGCCGTTGACAATGAAAAATCCTGAAACCGTTGAGCGTGCTTATTCAATGGCTTCTTATCCTGCTGAAGGACGTGAGATAATGCTTAATGTACGTATTGCTACGCCACCATGGGATCGTTCTAAAAATGGATGGATGGATGTAAACCCAGGAGTTGCATCATCGTATATCTTCGGATTGAAGCCCGGTGATCCAGTCACGATTTCTGGCCCATTCGGTGAATTCTTCATCAATGAGTCGGAATCTGAGATGTTATATGTGGGTGGTGGAGCCGGAATGGCGCCAATGCGATCGCACTTATACCACTTGTTCAAAACATTAAAGACAAATAGAAAAGTTACCTATTGGTATGGTGGACGTTCCAAAAGAGAACTCTTTTATATCGACCACTTTAAGCAGTTGGAAAAAGAGTTTTCGAACTTCAAGTTCTATATGGCACTTTCTGAACCCTTAGAAGAGGACAATTGGAAGGTAAAGGAGGATATCGATGCAGAAGGAGATGGTTTTGTTGGATTCATTCACAATTGTGTAATTGACAATTACTTGAACCATCATGATGCACCTGAAGACATAGAGTTGTACTTCTGTGGACCACCATTAATGAACAAAGCTGTTCAGAAAATGGGTGAGGATTTCGGAATCCCAGATGAAAATATCAGATTCGATGACTTTGGAGGGTAAAACCTTTGATTTCAACACCTCGAGCGCAGCCGAGAGGTAAAAAAATACACCTAACCGATGCGAAAGTGTCGGTTTTTTTTATGGAACAACGGAGAGCATTAAACGAACAAGAACTGCATAACCTGGCCATGAATATTGTGGGCAGACAACTGGAAGCAGATGGCTATGAATTCATGGCTATAAATAGCAAGCCAAAAAAGAACCCACAATATGTTTGTTTGAAGGAAAAGATACTTCACTTTATTGTGGTTAGGAATGTGGAGTTTCCGAATAATCCAAAGAATTACGATGCGGAACTAATGCAGAAAGTAAAGAGCCATGCAGAAAAGTTTGAAGCACGTACATATTTTGCGGGCGTTGGACTTTCTAATGCATCCAGTAGGGAATTGCCGGTGTATTTAAATGAAGAGTATATAGTAGATTATCAAGGTTTGATAGAAATTTCGTAATGAAAAATATAGTTTTTGTATGGGTTGTTCTGTTCTTGGGGGGCTGCAGCACCGACCCATTGGTAAAGAATCAAAATGTAGGCAATGCTCTTGGCACAACCTATTCAATCATATACATTTCAACTGAAAAACTTGATTTTCAAAAAGAGATAGATTCCGTTTTTCAAGTGGTTAATCAATCTATGTCTACCTATATTCCTGGGTCCGATATATCAAAAATTAATAATGGAGATACTACCGTGGTAGTGGATGAAATGTTCCGTAAAGTTTTTGAAATCTCAACCGCGGTTCATGAAGTTTCCAAGGGCTATTTTGACCCTACTATTGGTGTTTTGGCCAATGCATGGGGGTTTGGCCCAGGAAATCAATTGGAATTGGATAGTTTAAAAATAGATAGCTTGTTGCACTATGTGGGATGGGATAAAGTAAAACTGAATACTGATGGAACAATTTCAAAAACCCGTCCCGAAATTCGTTTTGATTTTAATGCCGTGGCCAAAGGGTATGCCATTGACCGATTAGGAGCATTGTTGAATGCGAAAGGAATCAATTATTATCTGGTTGAAGTAGGAGGCGAGGTATTGACCAAGGGTAAGAACCCAATCTCACAAAAGCAATGGTCTGTGGGAATTGATGACCCTCAAGTAGAAACAAGCAGACAATTAAAACAGATTGTCCAGTTAGAGGATAAGGCCATGGCTTCTTCAGGTAATTATAGGAAGTTCAGAATTGATCCCAAGAGTGGGAAAAAATACGTGCATACTATAGACCCTAAAACTGGGTATACCAAAGCCTCTAATATTTTAGCAACAAGTGTGATCGCCAATACTTGTGCAGAAGCGGATGCCTATGCCACCGCTTTAATGGCAATGGATTTGGATGAGTCCATTAAATTGTTGGAGAGACTGTCTGCCTTGGAAGGCTATATCATTTATTTAAATGATAAAGGTAAGACGGAGGAGTTTATGACTTCTGGTTTTAAAGCGTTGGTTAAAAAATAGCTATTTTCTTACCAACGGAATGATTTCCCCTTTAGCCAAACGATACTTTTCAATTTCCCCTGAGGGGAGATTTGCAGTATAATTCACTTCCTCTACCTTAAATCCAATTTCACGGAGTTTGTCAAAATAATCCCTTCCATAGATACGTACATGGTCATACTGTCCGAAAATCCGAGCCCGTTCTTTTCGGTCTGTAATGGAATCATCTTCAAAGGTCTTCTCCCGCTTCAAATCCTGAGGAACCTGAAAAACACCCCATCCTCCCGGTGCTAGAACTCGATATAACTCTTGCATTGCCTTGGTATCGTTAGGAATATGCTCCAACACGTGATTGCAAAGAATGACATCGTATGAATTGTCCTTGAAAGGCAGGTTACAGATGTCCGCTTTTACATCTGCAAGCGGTGAGTTTAGGTCGGTTGTGGTGTAATCTAGATTTTTTAGTTTTTTGAACCTTTTATGAAATGCCTGTTCCGGTGCAAAATGCAAAAGACGCAGGTCTTTACTAAAAAACTCCGTTTCATTTTTTAAATACAACCATAGCAAACGATGTCGTTCTAGAGAAAGAGTAGAGGGGGAGAGTACATTTTCCCTTGGATTCTCATATCCATAGGGCAAAAAGGTCCTAAAACTTCTATCATCGATGGGGTCTACATGCTTTTTACCTTTTAAGAAAAGTGCAATTATTGGTCTAACCCAATAACTAAGCTTAATGAGTAACGGCCTTGGAATAAGATTCAAGAAAAATTTGAAGAACCGTTTCATTTATTTGATGATAAACAGGTAAACTTAAATTTGAAGTTTTTTACTTCGGAACTCTTGCTCTTCATCACTTTTGATTCCTAGAGCATCATAAATATATTGGAAGGTGGACAACAATTCTGGTTTTCCATCGATTAAAGCGACATCATGTTCAAAGTGAGCACTTGGTTTCCCATCTGCGGTTAAAATGGTCCAACCATCTTTAAGCTGTTTAATTCTTCTTGTGCCCATGTTAATCATTGGCTCAATGGCCACGACCATTCCATTTACGAATTTCTTCCCACGACCTCGTTTTCCATAATTGGGCATTTGGGGGTCTTCATGAAGTTCTGTGCCCAAACCATGTCCCACCAATTCACGGACCACACCGTACCCATGACTCTCACAATAATTTTGAATGGCATAACCAACGTCACCAACACGATTCCCTTCTTTAAAAGCTCGTATACCTATATAAAGGGATTCCTTTGTTACTTGCAGTAGTTTTTTGGTTTCCTCAACAACTTCACCAACCTCGAAAGTATAGGCATGATCGCCATAGTAACCATTTTTTAATGCACCGCAATCTACGGAAATTACATCTCCATCTTTCAAAAGTTCATTGTTGGGAATACCATGAACCACTTGTGCGTTTGGACTCCAATTTAAGGTGTTTGGAAAATCGTACATACCCAAAAAACCGGGTTCTGCACCTTGTTCTCTGATAAAGTCTTCGGCTAGCTTGTCCAGATGTAATGGGTTTGCTCCAGGTTTGATTTCGGAAGCCAACATGCCCAAAGTTTTGGAGACTACTAAAGCGCTTTCGCGCATTAATTCAATTTCCTCAGCAGATTTGATTTTTATCATGGGTGCAAAGATAAGTTGAAATCAATTAATAGCCCTGTCGGCATGGGAATCATAGTTCCTTAAACCAATGTTTTTTGAGTCATCAATTCAGGTTTTGGAATTCCCAGCATGTGTAAAATTGTGGGCGCAATATCACCTAAAACACCATCTTTTATTTCTTTGATATCACCATCTACCAAAATTAACGGAACAGGATTCGTAGTATGGGCCGTATTTGGACTTCCATCTGGATTAACCATGGTGTCACAATTTCCATGGTCGGCAATAACTATGGTAGAATAACCACTTTCCAAACCTGCAGTGATTACATCTTTTGCACATTCGTCTACAGTTTCACAAGCCTTGACCGCAGCTTCCATAATTCCTGTATGGCCAACCATATCTGGATTGGCAAAATTGAGGCATATAAAATCAACCTCACCACTTTTTAGTTCAGGAATGATTGCATCTCTAATATCATAAGCACTCATTTCGGGTTGCAAATCGTAAGTAGCTACTTTCGGGGAAGGACAAAGGATACGCTTTTCGCCTTCAAAAGGCTCTTCTCTTCCACCATTGAAGAAAAAGGTTACGTGTGGATATTTTTCGGTCTCCGCAATGCGAATTTGTTGTTTTCCATGCTTAGCCAATATCTCCCCTAGAGTGTCCTGGATGTTTTCTTTGTCATAGACCACTTTAATTCCTTGGAAGGAGTCATCATAATTTGTCATGGTAACATAATATAGGTCTAGTTTATGCATGTTCTGTTCATGAAAATCTTCCTGACATAGAACCTGTGTTAATTCCCGACCTCTATCTGTTCTAAAATTGAAGAATACAATTATGTCTCCTTCATTGATTTTGGCTATTGGATCGTTTTGATCATTTGTAAGTACCAAGGGTTTGATAAATTCGTCGGTTACATCGTTATCATAGCTTTTTTGCATAGCCTGGGAAATGTCTGATACCTTTTCACCAATATTGTTGACCATTACATCATATGCCAGTTTTACCCGCTCCCATCTTTTGTCTCTATCCATAGCATAATAACGACCTACCACAGTTGCGAGTTTGGTATTTTTTCCGGCACAAAACTGGTTCACGTCTTCTAGAAAACCTTTTCCACTTTTAGGGTCTACATCTCTACCATCAGTGAAAGCATGTATATAAGCGTTCTGCACACCCGAATCATCAGCTGCCTTGATCAAGGCTTTTAAATGGTCTATATGGCTATGTACACCCCCATCACTTACCAACCCTAAAAAGTGCACGGCTTTATTCTGACTATTGGCATGCTCGAAGGCATTTTTAAGTACTTCCTCATGTTTTAAGGTATCTTCTTTGACCGCTTTGTTGATTTTTGCCAAATCTTGATACACAATTCTTCCGGCTCCAAGGTTCATATGTCCGACTTCACTGTTTCCCATTTGACCCTCTGGCAGTCCCACATTCATGCCATCTGTCAATAGATTGGAATTGGCATATTTGGTGTACAATGAGTCTATAAAAGGCGTATCGGCCTGCTCTATTGCAGATACCTTAGGATCGGGAGATTTTCCCCAGCCATCCAAAATCATTAGGATTACTTTCTTATTCATGCTATCAGAGTTAAAGCCCAAAAATAACGTGAATTGGCTTGATGCACCAGTATTCGGGTGGATTTCTGCCTGACAGATTGTTAATTATTTATGTTAAAAAATGAGGCGTTGTTAAAATTTAGTTATTTAACTGTTAATGCTGTAACATAAGCCATCCTGCACAGTCTATTTTTATAATAGTTAATCATTAATCAAAAATTATTCATCATGAGAAAAACAATCCTAACCGTAGCTGCGGCTTTTATGTTCGTGGTTACAGGGGCATTTGCCGCCGAACCATCAACTTCTGTTGAAGAAGATTTAATTGTATCTGCAATCCCAGATGAACTTAGTTCTTTTTGCAAGGCTATTTTGAAGGGAGATGTCGGTACGGTAAAAAAATTAATTGAACTCGGTGAAGATGTAAACAAAAAGTCAATGGGTATGGCACCTATCCATTTTGCGGCTCGTTACAATCAATCGGAAATTTTGGAATTGCTCATTGCAAACGGTGCTGATGTCAAGAAACGTTGTGATAAGGGTTACACTGCAAAGAAATATGCAGAGTTGTCCAACGCAACGGCAGCCTTGGAGATATTAAAATCGGCTATGAAAAAATAGGGAAGGGGTTTATTCATCCAAACTAAAAAGGGCCCAACCGTAAGGTTGGGCCCTTTTCTCATTTACTTATAGTGTCCGTGTAAAAGAGTATTTTAAAAATCAAATCCTGTGAAGACCCGGTACAAAAATGCATATAGGGCCATGGTTAATAATATTCCACAAAATATCGTATAACCTTTTAGCAAGACAACCACAAAACTTGGTTTGCAATTATCGAATGCCTCTGTATAGAGCTGCTTAAAATGTAATAGTGTTCCCATTGTTCTCTAATTTACTAGCATAAATGGGATAAGAAGGTATGTCTGATTTGGGGTCACACAAAGGTAATCAAAACTTGGCAAAGGCTATTTTTAATCGATAAAGCGCCAATTCTATCGACCTGAATATTTTTCTATGGCTTCACGGATCTTTTCTATCCTGTTTTCTGGATCTGGATGGGTACTTTGAAACTCTGGCACACGATTAGGACCAGCTGCATCCTTTAATACTTTCATAACCTCAATCATTTCGTTAGGGTCGTAGCCTGCTTGAATCATAAATAAAACTCCAAGCTCATCACTTTCCAGTTCATCCCCTCTTCCATTTTTTAGAAGGGTATTCTGTCCTATGCCACTTACTAAACCTCCCATATCGCCCCCAACGGATGCGCCCATGGTCAAGGTTTGCCAAAAGCTACTTTCCGCGATGCGTTCAGCCGAATGTCTTCCTATTACATGACCAATTTCATGTCCTAAGACCCCGGCCAATTGGGCCTCAGTCAGTTTGGAGAAAAGCGCATAGGTGATAAAACATTGTCCGCCAGGTAGGGCAAACGCATTAATGGTTCTGTCATCTGCAAGTAAATGGAAATCGTATTTATAGGGTGTTTCCCGGGCAATACTATTATTTACAAGCTTTTGTCCAACAGCATCTACCAGGGCTTGCATTCTTTCATCGGGGTATAGACCGCCATGCTGTTGTGCCATTTCTGGGGCACTTTGCAATCCTATGGCTATTTCTTGATCGGCAGACATGTTAATATTCTGCACCCTTCCGGTATAGGGATTTTCCTCTTTATTATTGCAACGTTGAACAAATGCAAAGGCCACAATGGCCAATCCGATAAGGATTCGGATTTTCCAACTTCCTCTTCTCATGGTGTTAGTGTTCTAGAGAATTCAATATACAAAAAAAGACCTATAGGAGGGCCTGGTTGATATCCAAAATGTTGTTCTGGATATAGGTTCGTAAAAATCCGGAAGTAAAATACTCACACCCATAAAATTCTTCACTCTGAAGCATTTTCAAGATGTTCACTCTTCTAAAAGCGGTCAACATGGGTACTGAGATTGGCGCATAACTATAGTGCCAGGGCTCATATTTAAAACCACGGCGTTTGGGTTCGTTGGTATAGACCAGGTAATAACCAAATTTTTCAGAATTTTCATCCAACCAAAGTTTGAAGTCTTCAAAAGGTCCACCTGCTTCAAATTTTTCGGGGACCAACACATCACCGGAGACTTTGGGATAACCGTTGATAATATCTATATCTGTTCCCCAATGATGCCTACTAGTGCCAGGAATTGTGGAATATTCGATGATTTTGTCGATGGCATCGAGCGGCTCCATCCCATCATCTTCTGTAAAGCGAAGATATTTTCGTTCCCAGATACTCTCTTGTCTGTAAAAATCCCGGAAACTTGAGATCATTTTTATATCAAATCCATCTGCATACGCTGCTTTTTTCATTTTTACGAAAGCTTCATACGCCTCTTTCCTCAAGTTGATGCCTTCTCCAAAGAGATCGATATCCGCTTTGCCCATTAATTCGTCCACAGAATAATCCTCATAGATAGGTATTGGAAAAACAGGGGGTATGGTACAGGCCAATCCTGATATCGAAGCTGTTTTAATGAAACTCCTTCTTTTCATGAAATAGATTTATTGGGCAAGTTAAGAAGTATTTTGCAACGTATTGTATGCTCTTACAAGAAATACGGTTTACTCAGAGATGTAGAGATATCCTTGGAATTTTTGTCTTAAATCAACAACGGTGAGGGTATAAAAATAAATCCCAGAAGATAAACCCGTGTCTCTAGAGATAACTAAATTTCGATTGGAAACCCCGCTAAATTCATTTGCATAGTTTAATTTGGAGTATACCAAAACACCATATCGGTTATAAATGTTTAAGAGGTTATTTGGCAGATTTTCGATGCCATCGATTACTAAGAAGTCATTTATACCATCTCCATTAGGTGTTAAAAAGTAGTTGTCCAACTCCAAGACGGAAAAAGGTTCCAGTAAGCCATCGGTTCCTCCTAAGGTCAATATCTCATAGTTATTCGGAACGAATGCTTCAGAAGTGATACTTCCTATTTGCATGTTGCCGCTCATGGCAGAATTGCCAAGCTGTTCCCACCGGTTTTCAGTTTTGGACCAACCAACAACTGTAAGGTTATCCATTGTTTCCGCTAACTGGGCAGTGTCACTATTTACATCCCACGTTAGGGTAACCACTGAGCGCTGGCTACTCTCCAATTTCCAGAACTCTAGTTCGCTTATTTGGAGGTCGTCGAATTCTTTATCATCCGTATTAAATTGTTGTACTATGGAAGTTGGATTGTTGGGATTCTCGAAAAAGTATGCACATCTTGCCAAATTGTTCGGAGCTATTGATGTTAGCGTAAGATATCTAAGCCGTTGCCCATCTCCAATGGGAAATGTAACTATTTCTTTGTTGGTTGCACCTGCATATCCATCAACATGAGCTGGATTACCTGCTCCAGTATCAAATGCACTGCCCATGAAATTAAGGTAGCTGGCAGATGTGTCCTTTGCAGTAAGTACATCGCCAACAATAAAATTGACATTATTTGTAACACCTACCCAGGTGTTTAAGAGCAATCCGCTATCCGTTACAATTTCAATATCATTAAATATTGGGCTAGAGGCTCCAGAAACGGATAATCGAAGAGGGCTGTAAAATCCTACCAACCCCTGATTATTCTCCAATGGTCCATCATTTATCAAATCAATATGAAAACCTACAGAAACATCAGAATGAAACTGAAGATTTCCAAAATTATGTACGGCATCTTGTCCTAATATAAAAGAAGTAAAGGTTAACGTTAACCCAAGTAAAAATGATTCTATGTTGTTTTTTGTTCTTAACATAAACGAACTATGTTTAAAATGGCATTATAACCTAATCTCTTACTGTTTGTTGCCATTCTGTACCATCACTTTGTAACACGTAACATCTACCATTTCGTATTTGAGTGCTGGTGCCGCCATTATCTGCGCGATATGTTGAGACGGATCTATTGCCACCTGAATAATTTTTAATAATGTAAATCCGCCCTTGACAACTGTTTGCATTGGGTAAGGTTACGTTTGGAGAACCACCTGTCATAATTACAGTATGATGATCTTCTGTAAGTGTGATGTTGTTCGTAATTCTTAAAATTGCTGTGGACATGGATCCGTTAACCTGCATGGTTGAGTTGGCCATTTGTCCGGTGTTTACTCCCACTCTAGGCTTGGCATTTTGTGAATTTGCACTTCCTTGAATTCTGAAAAGTTCCTTAAGTTGCTGATCTCTGTAATCAAAGCGTTTGAAAATAAAAGGTTCTGCACCATCATCGGCAATAATAAATTCTAACTCTCCGTTGTTTGAAACTCCATTGGAGCCAATTTCAAAAAAATCAGTACCTGCGGCACTTCCTTTAAGTCTAAAATTTCCATCACTATTTGTAAAGAACATAGGTTTGTAAAAGGCTGCAGCATCCGCCTGAAATTGTAGTGCTGAAACTCCGTTATTACCTTTAAGATAGGTGATGTATTGATTTCCATCCGTATAATCAAGATAATTTTGCACCAGCCCCAGAGTCTGTCGCCTACCAAATTCAAGCATACTCACGTTATTAGACCGTATATCCATACTGACATCATTGGTTGTACCTAAGAACGATCCGCTGCTTCCAACATTTCCGTTTAAAAGCCAGTTGGAATTTGAATTTGTAACCCAGTTAGCTCCGTTAAAAACCAACATTTGACGGGTATCTGTATTGAACAGCATTTGTCCCTGTTGCATGCCGGTTATTGCATTTATTTCTGAAGTAGTTCCTGTATTGAGGGTAAATAATAAACCTGCCTCAATTTGAGAATAGGAAAGATGGGCGGTTAGAATAAAACTTAATATTGCGAATACTTTTCTCATAGCTTTTATAAATCTAGAATGGTAAACATAAATTCGGAATTAAACCTGAATCGATTTCCTCCACCATTATCGTTGTCACCGACAATGACCTCAAAACCAGCTGGTGTTTGATTGTTATATGATATTCCAGGGTCATCATTTCCAGCACCGCCTCTTCCTGGTTGTGTTAATTGTATTATATAGTTTGCGTCAGATACCAACCCTGGCGGTAGATTAACTCGATAACGACCATTTCCACCTAATTTGGTTACAGTTACACCTGAAGTTGCCCTCACTACAGCACCGTTTGATGCAATTTTTCCAAATGCCTTGATTGGACTTTCATAGTAAGCACCGCCATTAGCGCCAACAGAGATACTGTTATCCGTTTCTGCTCCAACCACATTGGCAGTTTGGTCTGTTGAGTTTTCATCGGTATAGGTTATTACTCCTGTACCATTATTTTGTGATAAACTGGTTACTGTTTCATCGACGGAACCTCCGCCATCACTTAAGGTAATTGTAATACCCGACTTACTTAATGTTTGTACTGGCCCAGCTGGTCCTGGCGGTCCTTGTGGACCTTGGTCCCCAATAGGTCCCTGGGGTCCTACTGATCCCTGGTTCCCATCCGGTCCTTGATTTCCTATTGGCCCCTGTGGTCCCTGATTACCATCTGGACCTTGAAGTCCGACTGGACCTTGCAATCCTACTGGCCCCTGCGGTCCCTGGTTCCCATCCGGTCCTTGGTTTCCGTCAGGACCTTGATTTCCTATTGGCCCTTGTGGCCCCTGGTTCCCATCTGGCCCCTGGTTCCCATCGGGTCCCTGGTTTCCATCTGGACCTTGATTTCCTATTGGTCCCTGTGGTCCTTGGTTCCCATCGGGTCCCTGGTTCCCATCCGGTCCTTGCAGTCCTACTGGTCCTTGCAGTCCTACTGGCCCTTGGTTCCCATCGGGTCCTTGGTTCCCATCTGGCCCCTGGTTTCCATCGGGTCCTTGAAGTCCTACTGGTCCTTGGTTCCCATCGGGTCCCTGGTTCCCATCTGGACCTTGATTTCCTATTGGCCCTTGTGGCCCCTGGTTCCCATCTGGCCCCTGGTTTCCATCGGGTCCTTGAAGTCCTACTGGTCCTTGGTTCCCATCGGGTCCCTGGTTCCCGTCAGGTCCCTGGTTCCCATCCGGTCCTTGCAGTCCTACTGGTCCTTGATTACCATCGGGTCCCTGGTTCCCATCTGGACCTTGATTTCCTATTGGCCCTTGTGGCCCCTGGTTCCCATCTGGCCCCTGGTTCCCATCGGGTCCTTGAAGTCCTACTGGTCCTTGGTTCCCATCGGGTCCCTGGTTACCGTCAGGTCCCTGGTTCCCATCCGGTCCTTGCAGTCCTACTGGTCCTTGATTACCATCGGGTCCCTGGTTCCCATCTGGACCTTGAAGTCCTATAGGTCCTTGTGGCCCCTGGTTCCCATCTGGCCCCTGGTTCCCATCGGGTCCTTGAAGTCCTACTGGTCCTTGGTTCCCATCTGGCCCCTGGTTTCCATCGGGTCCTTGAAGTCCTACTGGACCTTGGTTCCCATCGGGTCCCTGGTTTCCATCAGGTCCTTGAAGTCCTACTGGTCCTTGGTTCCCATCGGGTCCCTGGTTCCCATCCGGTCCTTGCAGTCCTACTGGACCTTGATTTCCATCGGGTCCCTGGTTCCCATCCGGTCCTTGAAGTCCTACTGGTCCCTGGTTTCCGTCGGGTCCTTGGTTTCCATCAGGTCCCTGGTTCCCATCCGGTCCTTGATTTCCGTCAGGTCCTTGGTTCCCATCCGGTCCTTGCAGTCCTACTGGTCCCTGGTTTCCGTCAGGTCCTTGGTTCCCATCCGGTCCTTGAAGTCCTACTGGCCCTTGGTTTCCATCGGGCCCTTGATTTCCTATTGGTCCTTGTGGTCCTTGGTTACCGTCAGGTCCCTGGTTCCCATCCGGTCCTTGAAGTCCTACTGGTCCCTGGTTTCCGTCAGGTCCTTGGTTTCCATCAGGTCCTTGATTTCCTATTGGTCCCTGTGGTCCTTGGTTCCCATCCGGTCCTTGAAGTCCTATTGGTCCCTGTGGACCTTGGTTCCCATCCGGTCCCTGGTTCCCATCCGGTCCCTGGTTCCCATCCGGTCCTTGCAGTCCATCTGGACCTTGATTTCCATCAGGTCCCTGGTTCCCATCCGGTCCTTGATTTCCTATTGGTCCCTGTGGTCCCTGATTACCATCTGGACCTTGAAGTCCGACTGGACCTTGCAATCCTACTGGCCCCTGCGGTCCCTGGTTCCCATCCGGTCCTTGGTTTCCGTCAGGTCCTTGGTTCCCATCGGGTCCTTGATTTCCATCCGGTCCTTGAAGTCCTACTGGTCCCTGGTTCCCATCCGGTCCTTGGTTTCCGTCAGGTCCTTGGTTCCCATCGGGTCCTTGGTTCCCATCGGGTCCTTGATTTCCATCCGGTCCTTGAAGTCCTACTGGTCCCTGGTTTCCATCGGGTCCCTGGTTTCCATCTGGACCTTGATTTCCTATTGGTCCCTGTGGTCCTTGGTTACCGTCAGGTCCCTGGTTTCCATCAGGTCCTTGGTTTCCATCTGGACCTTGGTTTCCATCTGGACCTTGCAGTCCTGCTGGTCCCTGGTTTCCGTCAGGTCCTTGGTTCCCATCGGGTCCTTGATTTCCGACAGGACCTTGGTTCCCATCGGGTCCCTGGTTTCCGTCAGGTCCTTGGTTTCCATCTGGACCTTGGTTTCCGTCAGGTCCTTGCAGTCCCACTGGACCTTGGTTCCCATCCGGTCCTTGCAGTCCTACTGGTCCTTGGTTTCCTATTGGTCCTTGGTTCCCATCCGGTCCTTGCAGTCCTACTGGACCTTGGTTCCCATCGGGTCCTTGGTTCCCATCCGGTCCTTGAAGTCCTACTGGTCCTTGTGGTCCCTGGTTCCCATCCGGTCCTTGATTTCCTATTGGTCCCTGTGGCCCTTGGTTACCGTCAGGTCCCTGGTTTCCATCAGGTCCTTGGTTTCCATCTGGACCTTGCAGTCCTGCTGGTCCCTGGTTTCCGTCAGGTCCTTGGTTCCCATCGGGTCCTTGATTTCCGACAGGGCCTTGGTTCCCATCCGGTCCTTGCAGTCCCACTGGACCTTGGTTCCCATCCGGTCCTTGCAGTCCTACTGGACCTTGATTTCCATCAGGTCCTTGGTTTCCATCTGGTCCTTGGTTCCCATCCGGTCCTTGAAGTCCTACTGGTCCCTGGTTTCCATCGGGTCCCTGGTTTCCATCTGGACCTTGGTTTCCGTCAGGTCCCTGGTTCCCATCCGGTCCTTGCAGTCCTACTGGACCTTGATTTCCATCAGGTCCTTGGTTCCCATCCGGTCCTTGAAGTCCTACTGGTCCCTGGTTCCCATCCGGTCCTTGAAGTCCTACTGGTCCCTGGTTTCCATCGGGTCCCTGGTTTCCATCTGGACCTTGGTTTCCGTCAGGTCCCTGGTTCCCATCCGGTCCTTGATTTCCTACTGGTCCCTGTGGACCTTGGTTTCCGTCAGGTCCTTGCAGTCCCACTGGACCTTGGTTCCCATCCGGTCCTTGCAGTCCTACTGGACCTTGATTTCCATCAGGTCCTTGGTTCCCATCCGGTCCTTGAAGTCCTACTGGTCCCTGGTTCCCATCGGGTCCCTGGTTCCCATCGGGTCCCTGGTTTCCTATTGGCCCTTGTGGCCCCTGGTTCCCATCGGGACCTTGGTTCCCATCGGGTCCCTGGTTCCCATCCGGTCCTTGAAGTCCTACTGGTCCTTGTGGTCCCTGGTTCCCATCCGGTCCTTGATTTCCTATTGGTCCCTGTGGCCCTTGATTTCCTATTGGTCCCTGTGGACCTTGGTTTCCATCCGGTCCTTGCAGTCCCACTGGACCTTGGTTCCCATCCGGTCCTTGCAGTCCTACTGGACCTTGATTTCCATCAGGTCCTTGGTTCCCATCCGGTCCTTGAAGTCCTACTGGTCCCTGGTTCCCATCGGGTCCCTGGTTCCCATCGGGTCCCTGGTTTCCTATTGGCCCTTGTGGCCCCTGGTTCCCATCGGGTCCTTGGTTCCCATCGGGTCCCTGGTTCCCATCCGGTCCTTGAAGTCCTACTGGTCCTTGAAGTCCTACTGGTCCTTGGTTCCCATCCGGTCCTTGATTTCCTATTGGTCCCTGGTTCCCATCGGGTCCTTGGTTTCCGTCAGGTCCCTGGTTCCCATCCGGTCCTTGAAGTCCTACTGGTCCCTGATTTCCGTCAGGTCCTTGGTTCCCATCCGGTCCTTGCAGTCCTACTGGTCCCTGGTTTCCGTCAGGTCCTTGGTTCCCATCCGGTCCTTGAAGTCCTACTGGCCCTTGGTTCCCATCGGGCCCTTGATTTCCTATTGGTCCCTGTGGACCTTGATTACCGTCAGGTCCCTGGTTCCCATCCGGTCCTTGAAGTCCTACTGGACCTTGATTTCCATCAGGTCCTTGGTTCCCATCGGGTCCTTGGTTCCCATCCGGTCCTTGAAGTCCTATTGGTCCCTGTGGCCCTTGGTTCCCATCCGGTCCTTGATTTCCTATTGGTCCCTGTGGCCCTTGGTTCCCATCCGGTCCCTGGTTCCCATCCGGTCCTTGAAGTCCTACTGGTCCTTGTGGTCCCTGGTTCCCATCTGGCCCTTGATTTCCTATTGGTCCCTGTGGCCCTTGGTTTCCATCCGGTCCTTGCAGTCCATCTGGACCTTGGTTACCATCGGGTCCCTGGTTACCGTCAGGTCCCTGGTTTCCATCGGGTCCCTGGTTTCCATCTGGACCTTGCAGTCCTGCTGGTCCCTGGTTTCCGTCAGGTCCTTGGTTCCCATCGGGTCCTTGATTTCCGACAGGGCCTTGGTTCCCATCGGGTCCCTGGTTTCCGTCAGGTCCTTGGTTTCCATCTGGACCTTGCAGTCCTATTGGTCCTTGGTTCCCATCGGGTCCTTGGTTCCCATCCGGTCCTTGCAGTCCCACTGGACCTTGATTCCCATCCGGTCCTTGCAGTCCTACTGGACCTTGATTTCCATCCGGTCCTTGCAGTCCCACTGGACCTTGGTTCCCATCCGGTCCTTGAAGTCCTACTGGTCCCTGGTTTCCATCGGGTCCCTGGTTTCCATCTGGACCTTGGTTCCCATCCGGTCCTTGATTTCCTACTGGTCCCTGTGGACCTTGGTTTCCGTCAGGTCCTTGCAGTCCCACTGGACCTTGGTTCCCATCCGGTCCTTGCAGTCCATCTGGACCTTGGTTCCCATCGGGTCCCTGGTTACCGTCAGGTCCTTGGTTCCCATCCGGTCCTTGAAGTCCTACTGGCCCTTGGTTCCCATCCGGTCCTTGATTTCCTATTGGTCCCTGTGGTCCTTGGTTCCCATCCGGTCCTTGCAGTCCTACTGGTCCCTGGTTTCCGTCAGGTCCTTGGTTCCCATCCGGTCCTTGAAGTCCTACTGGCCCTTGGTTCCCATCGGGCCCTTGATTTCCTATTGGTCCCTGTGGACCTTGATTACCGTCAGGTCCCTGGTTCCCATCCGGTCCTTGAAGTCCTACTGGACCTTGATTTCCATCAGGTCCTTGGTTCCCATCGGGTCCTTGGTTCCCATCCGGTCCTTGAAGTCCTATTGGTCCCTGTGGCCCTTGGTTCCCATCCGGTCCTTGATTTCCTATTGGTCCCTGTGGCCCTTGGTTCCCATCCGGTCCCTGGTTCCCATCCGGTCCTTGAAGTCCTACTGGTCCTTGTGGTCCCTGGTTCCCATCTGGCCCTTGATTTCCTATTGGTCCCTGTGGCCCTTGGTTTCCATCCGGTCCTTGCAGTCCATCTGGACCTTGGTTACCATCGGGTCCCTGGTTACCGTCAGGTCCCTGGTTTCCATCGGGTCCCTGGTTTCCATCTGGACCTTGCAGTCCTGCTGGTCCCTGGTTTCCGTCAGGTCCTTGGTTCCCATCGGGTCCTTGATTTCCGACAGGGCCTTGGTTCCCATCGGGTCCCTGGTTTCCGTCAGGTCCTTGGTTTCCATCTGGACCTTGCAGTCCTATTGGTCCTTGGTTCCCATCGGGTCCTTGGTTCCCATCCGGTCCTTGCAGTCCCACTGGACCTTGATTCCCATCCGGTCCTTGCAGTCCTACTGGACCTTGATTTCCATCAGGTCCTTGGTTTCCATCAGGTCCCTGGTTTCCGTCTGGACCTTGATTTCCTATTGGTCCTTGGTTCCCATCGGGTCCTTGGTTTCCGTCAGGTCCCTGGTTCCCATCTGGTCCTTGGTTCCCATCGGGTCCCTGGTTTCCATCTGGACCTTGATTTCCTATTGGTCCCTGTGGTCCTTGGTTCCCATCCGGTCCTTGCAGTCCGACTGGACCTTGCAATCCTACCGGTCCTTGCGGTCCCTGGTTTCCGTCAGGTCCCTGGTTTCCGTCAGGACCTTGATTTCCTATTGGTCCCTGTGGTCCTTGGTTCCCATCAGGTCCCTGGTTCCCATCGGGTCCTTGATTTCCTATTGGTCCCTGTGGACCTTGGTTTCCGTCAGGTCCTTGGTTCCCATCCGGTCCTTGAAGTCCTACTGGTCCCTGATTTCCGTCAGGTCCCTGGTTCCCATCGGGTCCTTGAAGTCCTACTGGCCCTTGGTTTCCGTCAGGTCCCTGGTTTCCATCGGGTCCCTGGTTTCCGTCAGGTCCTTGGTTTCCGTCAGGTCCTTGGTTCCCATCGGGTCCTTGGTTTCCGTCAGGTCCTTGATTTCCTATTGGTCCCTGTGGTCCTTGGTTCCCATCGGGTCCTTGAAGTCCGACTGGACCTTGCAATCCTACCGGTCCTTGTGGTCCTTGGTTCCCGTCCGGTCCTTGGTTTCCATCTGGTCCTTGGTTCCCATCGGGACCTTGATTTCCTACTGGACCTTGGTTCCCATCAGGTCCTTGGTTTCCATCAGGTCCTTGCAGTCCCACTGGCCCTTGATTTCCTATTGGTCCCTGTGGACCTTGGTTCCCATCCGGTCCTTGAAGTCCTACTGGTCCCTGTGGTCCTTGGTTCCCATCGGGTCCCTGGTTCCCATCCGGTCCTTGCAGTCCTACTGGACCTTGGTTCCCGTCAGGTCCTTGATTTCCTACTGGTCCCTGTGGCCCTTGGTTCCCATCGGGTCCTTGGTTCCCATCCGGTCCTTGAAGTCCTACTGGTCCCTGGTTCCCATCCGGTCCTTGGTTTCCGTCAGGACCTTGATTTCCTATTGGTCCCTGTGGTCCTTGGTTCCCATCAGGTCCCTGGTTCCCATCGGGTCCCTGGTTACCGTCAGGTCCCTGGTTTCCATCGGGTCCCTGGTTTCCATCTGGACCTTGCAGTCCTGCTGGTCCCTGGTTTCCGTCAGGTCCTTGGTTCCCATCGGGTCCTTGATTTCCGACAGGGCCTTGGTTCCCATCGGGTCCCTGGTTTCCGTCAGGTCCTTGGTTTCCATCTGGACCTTGCAGTCCTATTGGTCCTTGGTTCCCATCGGGTCCTTGGTTCCCATCCGGTCCTTGCAGTCCCACTGGACCTTGATTCCCATCCGGTCCTTGCAGTCCTACTGGACCTTGATTTCCATCAGGTCCTTGGTTTCCATCAGGTCCCTGGTTTCCGTCTGGACCTTGATTTCCTATTGGTCCTTGGTTCCCATCGGGTCCTTGGTTTCCGTCAGGTCCCTGGTTCCCATCTGGTCCTTGGTTCCCATCGGGTCCCTGGTTTCCATCTGGACCTTGATTTCCTATTGGTCCCTGTGGTCCTTGGTTCCCATCCGGTCCTTGCAGTCCGACTGGACCTTGCAATCCTACCGGTCCTTGCGGTCCCTGGTTTCCGTCAGGTCCCTGGTTTCCGTCAGGACCTTGATTTCCTATTGGTCCCTG
Organism: Flagellimonas rhodophyticola; assembly: GCF_049332665.1. Taxonomy (NCBI): domain Bacteria; kingdom Pseudomonadati; phylum Bacteroidota; class Flavobacteriia; order Flavobacteriales; family Flavobacteriaceae; genus Flagellimonas; species Flagellimonas rhodophyticola. The sequence continues at coordinate 1,702,799 of NZ_CP186326.1, forward strand.
TGGTCCTTGGTTCCCATCAGGTCCCTGGTTCCCATCGGGTCCTTGATTTCCTATTGGTCCCTGTGGACCTTGGTTTCCGTCAGGTCCTTGGTTCCCATCCGGTCCTTGAAGTCCTACTGGTCCCTGATTTCCGTCAGGTCCCTGGTTCCCATCGGGTCCTTGAAGTCCTACTGGCCCTTGGTTTCCGTCAGGTCCCTGGTTTCCATCGGGTCCCTGGTTTCCGTCAGGTCCTTGGTTTCCGTCAGGTCCTTGGTTCCCATCGGGTCCTTGGTTTCCGTCAGGTCCTTGATTTCCTATTGGTCCCTGTGGTCCTTGGTTCCCATCGGGTCCTTGAAGTCCGACTGGACCTTGCAATCCTACCGGTCCTTGTGGTCCTTGGTTCCCGTCCGGTCCTTGGTTTCCATCTGGTCCTTGGTTCCCATCGGGACCTTGATTTCCTACTGGACCTTGGTTCCCATCAGGTCCTTGGTTTCCATCAGGTCCTTGCAGTCCCACTGGCCCTTGATTTCCTATTGGTCCCTGTGGACCTTGGTTCCCATCCGGTCCTTGAAGTCCTACTGGTCCCTGTGGTCCTTGGTTCCCATCGGGTCCCTGGTTCCCATCCGGTCCTTGCAGTCCTACTGGACCTTGGTTCCCGTCAGGTCCTTGATTTCCTACTGGTCCCTGTGGCCCTTGGTTCCCATCGGGTCCTTGGTTCCCATCCGGTCCTTGAAGTCCTACTGGTCCCTGGTTCCCATCCGGTCCTTGGTTTCCGTCAGGACCTTGATTTCCTATTGGTCCCTGTGGTCCTTGGTTCCCATCAGGTCCCTGGTTCCCATCGGGTCCCTGGTTTCCATCAGGTCCTTGGTTTCCATCTGGTCCTTGGTTCCCGTCGGGTCCTTGGTTCCCGTTAGGTCCCTGTGGCCCTTGGTTCCCGTCAGGTCCTTGATTTCCATCAGGTCCTTGGTTTCCATCTGGTCCTTGGTTTCCGTCAGGCCCTTGATTTCCTATTGGTCCCTGTGGTCCTTGGTTCCCATCCGGTCCTTGAAGTCCTACTGGTCCCTGGTTTCCATCAGGTCCTTGGTTTCCATCTGGTCCTTGGTTTCCATCTGGTCCCTGGTTCCCATCCGGTCCTTGCAGTCCTACTGGACCTTGGTTCCCGTCAGGTCCTTGATTTCCTATTGGTCCCTGTGGCCCTTGGTTTCCATCGGGTCCTTGAAGTCCTACTGGTCCCTGGTTCCCATCGGGTCCTTGGTTTCCGTCAGGCCCTTGATTTCCTATTGGTCCCTGTGGTCCTTGGTTCCCATCAGGTCCCTGGTTCCCATCGGGTCCTTGATTTCCTATTGGTCCCTGTGGTCCTTGGTTCCCATCGGGTCCCTGGTTTCCATCGGGCCCTTGGTTTCCATCCGGTCCTTGAAGTCCGACAGGCCCTTGATTTCCTATTGGTCCCTGTGGTCCTTGATTCCCGTCCGGTCCTTGGTTCCCATCGGGTCCTTGATTTCCGACAGGACCTTGGTTCCCATCGGGTCCCTGGTTTCCGTCAGGTCCTTGAAGTCCTACTGGTCCCTGGTTTCCATCAGGCCCTTGGTTCCCATCGGGTCCTTGGTTTCCTATTGGTCCCTGTGGACCAACTGGACCTGTTAAATCTGGGGATGTAAATATTGTTATACCATTGTTCAGCACCGAAAAGGTGCCATTGCTGTTATCAACAAATGTTAGATTGGAGTTATTTGATCCATCACATAGGTTTATCCATTGGCCTCCGTTAAAATAATGTACACATGAAGTGTCGGTATTGTAAACAACTGCACCATTTAATGGAGTGATGTTCTGCATCTGGGCCGACGTTAATCTGGTAAGCACTAATGCCTTGTTGGAACTTTCAAGTTCCAATATTGAGGTGGGGTCAATCGAATTCGGATTTGTACCGACTTTGACTTGAGAAAGTGTTAAAAGGGGGCTAAGTGCTACAAAAAGATAAAGAAGTGACTTTAATTTCATCATACCTAGTTTGGATAACTTGTTAAAATTACCAGCGAGGTTGATGAAGTGCTAGTTTATGTTGTGTAGCTGCTTTATAATGTTGCAAACTACACTTAAGAGTCACTAAGGTATTATATTTTAGTTAATTAAGGGAAATGAATTGAAAAGAAATTCCTACAAAACTACCTGTCAAGAAACAAAAATCCTTGATATTGAAGTTCCAAATCATTCAATGTTACGAGATAATAATAGACTCCTTCAGGAAGTCCAATATCCTGGTTTAAAATGAAATTTCCAGTATTGGATTCGCCTCCAAATTCGTCTGTATAATTGATTTTTTCATAGACTTTTTGTCCAAATCGATTGAACAGTCGCAAACTATTGTTTGGAGAGTCTGACATACCATCAATAATCAGAAAATCATTAACTCCATCTCCATTTGGACTTAGGAAATAATTTCCCAAAGTTGGATTGTTAACGGCGAATGTATCCGTAGGTAGAGGAATCGTACCAAACGTAATCGCTTCAAATTCACTTGGAACAAAGGTTTCGGAAGTAACAAATCCTTGGGATATATCACCACTTACCGCACTATTACCAATAATAACCCACTGATTTGCAGATTTACTCCACCCCACAACAATAATGGCATCGCTGGTTGTATTAGGAATAGATCCCAAATCACTCCTTGGATTCCAACTGATGGTCACCCTGGCAGGAATATCGCTTTGGATTATCCAAAATTCCTTATCCGTGACGGTACCAATATCCCTTACTTTTTCATTTGTGTCGAAACTTTCTAGAATAGACGATGGATTGGAGGGATTTTCAAAAAAATAAGCACAAAAGGCAGTTGGTGTTATCGCTTCCGAATCCAATAATAGGGGTCGTAATTGACTCTGGTCTCCTACCGGAAATGAGAAAAAGTCGCGATTGGTCATTGCGGCAAAACCAGAAACTTTGGAAGCATCATTTTCTCCAGTGAAAAAACCGGAATCCATAAAATTCAGATTTATGGCCCGGTTATTTTGCGGCGTAAGCACACTGCCATCAATAAAATTGGTGTTGTTGAGTACATTCACGGAAGTCTGTAAAAAGATGTTGCTTTGCACCATGAACTCAGCATCATTAAAGGTAGGAGGGATGTTTCCAAGCACTTGTACCACATTATTGCCATAAAAGCCAACCAAACCCTGGTTTTGGTCAAAAGCAGAATCGTTTATTAAATCTGTATGAAAACCAATATTGCCATTGGTATGTATACGGATGTTACCATTGTTGTATAGTCCGGTTTGGGCTTGAACCAATCCGGTTATAAAGAAAAAGGATATGTATAAACTTTTATTCATATTAAGGGGCAACTACTAAATATTGCCAGTTAGCATTTATTGCCGTTGGGACACCTCCAATGAATTCATAAATTTGAACTGAAAAAGTTGTTGCTCCTTGGCCAGTTAACTGTATCATAATTGGATTTCCAGGAGTGTTTTCTTCTACAGATAATTGAATAATTGAAGTTGCACTAATCAAAGGATTGTTAATGGTATATGCACCTAAAACTCCTGTTCCTGAAGCAACTTGACCTTTTTGGACAACCTGTTGGGCTAAAACCCAATCTGTTCCATTCCACTGCATCAATTGTCCAGCTGTTGTACCATTAGCTAATTTGGGAAGCGTGACGGCGTCATTCGCAATTACTGTTGCGCTAGTGGGCCCAGTGACATCTCCAACGAGATTATCAACGGAGAATGTTGTTCCCGTCAGACTGAGTCCGGTCCCTGCGGCGTATGTTGTGTCACCGTCACCGTCCGCAATGTCGGCGGGAATGCTGGTGATGTTTGTCCAGTCCGGTGCTATGGCGGCATTGTCAACGGAGAATGTTGTTCCCGTCAGGCTCAGTCCGGTCCCTGCGGTGTATGTTGTGTCACCGTCACCGTCCGCAATGTCGGCGGGAATGCTGGTGATGTTTGCCCAGTCCGGTGCTATGGCGGCATTGTCAACGGAGAATGTTGTTCCCGTCAGGCTCAGTCCGGTCCCTGCGGCGTATGTTGTGTCACCGTCACCGTCCGCAATGTCGGCGGGAATGCTGGTGATGTTTGTCCAGTCCGGTGCTATGGCGGCATTGTCAACGGAGAATGTTGTTCCCGTCAGGCTCAGTCCGGTCCCTGCGGTGTATGTTGTGTCACCGTCACCGTCCGCAATGTCGGCGGGAATGCTGGTGATGTTTGTCCAGTCCGGTGCTATGGCGGCATTGTCAACGGAGAATGTTGTTCCCGTCAGGCTCAGTCCGGTCCCTGCGGTGTATGTTGTGTCACCGTCACCGTCCGCAATGTCGGCGGGAATGCTGGTGATGTTTGCCCAGTCCGGTGCTATGGCGGCATTGTCAACGGAGAATGTTGTTCCCGTCAGGCTCAGTCCGGTCCCTGCGGCGTATGTTGTATCGTCGTCACCATCAGCTAATCCTAGAGGAACATTGATTAAGTTTGTGAAATCCCCATCATAAAAGGCACCACCATCTACTCCGCTGCTGATAATTAAATTTCCTGCATCACCACTGACAATAGTGGGTGAGGCGGCTATAATCTCTGCATCAACATATGCCTTTGTGGCTGCATCCTGTGGATCTGTTGGATCAACAACATTGGTTAGTTTGTTTGTACCAAGACTTACATCCGCTGCTGCCGCACCAAACCCGCTAAGTGGGATATTGACTTTGTCTAGTTTTGCATTGGTAACCCCATTATCCATAATCTGTACACCATTGGTCCCGTCTACTTCAATAGTTGTTCCATCAACATTGACTTCAAGATTCATGGCTACAAGCGCCGCATTGGGCTGTGTGCCAGAAATTGAACCATTGGTAGATGTTACATCTTCTCCCAAACTTGTTGCAAGATCTGATGCGTTTTGCCATTCGGCGTTTCCGAGAGCATCCGTCCCTAAAATTCTATTTGCTTCCGCAACTCCCGCAGTTCCAATCTTGTCTGTATTAATGGCATCATCGGCAATATCTGCCCTTGTTATTTGTCCATCTTGAACCTTATCACTTGTAATTGCATCCGCCGCCAATTTAATGTTGGTTACGGCCAAATTGGCTATGTCATCTGTATTAACATTTCCATCCTGAATTTTATCCGAAGTGACGGCATCTGCAGCCAATTCATCATTGTTTATTCCCCCGTCGCTAACATCTAGTGTAAACGGGTCGACATCCGTTCCCGCTCCTGAACGAACCAACGATCCTCCTGAAGTAGCATCCAATACTTCATTTCCAATTTCGCCATCAACTTCAGTAACGACCAAACCAGTTTCATCTACAAGAATCCATTCGTTACCATTCCATTGTAAAACTTCCCCCGTATTTTCTCCATCAGCAAGTTTATCGAATGTAATGGTTGCATCTTGCAACAATCCTCCAGTTACCGAACTTGGTTGAATATGAACATCCCCATTTATAGAAGTCGGAACAATATTATCTCCCGTGATTAGATTGACCTCAAAATTGTAATTGTCGTCCGTTTGTGTAACTACTACCGTGCTGTCCCTAGCAAATTGATTGAAAACAGCATTTGTACTTACCGTAAAGGAGTTGTCCAAGGCTTCACAAATATTGATCCAGTCCGTGCCATCGTAATAATGAATACATCCTTGGTCCGTATTATAGACCAGAGCTCCAGGCAATGGAGAAATGGTATTCATTTGAGCATCGCTTACCCGGGTAATTACGAGTACTCTCGACGAACTTTCCAGCTCGAGTACTGATGAGGGGTCTAAAGCTTGTGGATTATCACCAATTTTTATCTGTCCCTTTAGGGAGCTGATCATAAGTAGGCCAATGATCAAATGTATAATTCGCGTTTTCACAGTGTTTGTTATTTGAGGATTTCCAAACGTAAACCGCAAAACTATTGATATGTTTCGATTATTCTAATTATTACCGTCAAAATACCTTAGTTCAAAGGTGAACGGGAAAGAGGTTACCTGTGCTCCTCAGATAGAAATTAACAAAAGTTTAGAACCTCATTATTTTTTTATGTGAGCTTCAAGGGTTTTCTTTAACTTCAACTAAACCTTTTCATTTATGAAAAACCTATGGTTGATAGTATTTTTTGCTGCCTTCACAACAACGGCAATTGCACAGGAGGCTAGACAGGCTCTACGTGGAAAGGTCCTCTATAGAGGATCTAATGTGCCGAATGAGAATGTTATTAATGCAACCGCTGAAACGGCTACAATTACCAATGAGGATGGAGAATTTTTTATCATGGTAAAAGAAGGTGACCAATTGGTTTTTACCGCGGTGAATTATCAACTTGAGGTGGTTGAAATTACCTCAGAAATATTGCGTAACAATAGATTGGTTGTGGAAGTTACCGAGAAAGTTACCGAACTGGATGAAGTTGTAGTGAGTCCCGAAAACCAGCAAAAGTTTTTGGAGATGCAGAACGATGAATTCAAAGGTTTTGAATATGAAGTGGATCGTGGAACGGAAGTAGAAAATATTGCAATGTCAAGAGCGGAACGCGGTATGCGAGATGGAATCAATTTCGTCAATGTTTTTAAACTTCTTTATAAGTCACTGGCTAAGAAAAAAGGTGATGATGGTAAGACCGTCCCGTTGAAGGTAAGTGAAATACTTCGTCAAGTTTATGACGATGAATTTTTTGTGGTTGACCTAAAGCTTCCACAAGATAAAATTGATGCTTTTCTGATATATTGTGATGATAAAGTACCTTCCAATACTTTGTTGCAAAAGGAAAATGAATTCCAGTTGATAGATTTTTTGGTTACCCACAGCAAAACCTATTTGTCTGAGCTGAATGAGGAATAAATTACTTTTTCTACTTTTTTGTTTATCAACGCTATCTGTTTTCTCACAGAAATCGACCACCAAAGAGCTCAGGGGTAGAGTTTACAGTTTGGATAAAGATGTTATAGGAGTGGTGGTGCAGAATATCAGTTCCACAAGGGCTGTAATTACTGACATGGATGGAAACTTTTCAATTCCAGTGAGACTTGGCGATACTTTGGTTTTTTCCGCTGTTCAGTTCAAAAGAAAGGTTTTGATCATAAACGAAGCACTTTATAATACCAGCTTTATCTCTGTTCCTCTCGAAGAATTTGTCAATGAATTGAATGAAGTGGTGGTGCGACCTTATAATTTATCCGGTGATTTAAGCCAAGATTTGGATGGCTTACAATTGGAAAAAGATGTAAGTGCTGAAGCCCTTGGTTTACCGAATGCCCATGCCAAGATTCCCACGCAAAGCGAGCGTAAGTTGCAACAAGCCACCATGGGAAAGTTTAACGTCGGAATGATTTTAACACCTCCGTTAGATCCATTGATAAATGCGATCACTGGGCGCACTAAAATGCTTAAGAATAGGGTGAAAGTAGATAAAACATATTCTAGAACCCAACGTGTCCAAGGTTTTTATGTCGATTCACTATTTGTTACCACCTTAAAGATTCCATTGGAAAAGGTCGATGATTTTATGTATTTCTGTGAAGTGGATGAGGCATTCCAAGAGGTTGTCAATTCAAAAGATAAACTTAAGATTTGGGATTTTATGGTAGTTAAAAGCAGAGACTACAGAAAAAACAATAATATCGACTAATTCGATTTGGCATATAGTTTGTTTGAGTTTGACTAACTAAATGTCTTTCTAAAAGCTGCAGTGATATTTTAACATTTAAAACGTAACATAAATTGAAGAATAGGGTCTATTACCATGTAATGAGTCTGAAAATCCGAAAAAAAGTAGCGTTCTTATTTTTGGCGATACTTTCACTTTCCTTTACTACCTCGCATAAATTCTATGTGAGCGTTACCAATATGGTGTATTCTGAGAAAGATTCAGCATTTCAGATAACAAGTCGGATTTTTATTGATGACCTTGAACAGGTGCTGGAAGAGCGTTATGGTATTCAAGCCAAGCTGGCCACAGATGAAGAATCAAAAATTGCAGATGAGTATATCAAAAAATATTTCAACACCAAGTTTGCTATAACATTGGATAATAAAAATGTCAATTACAGCTTTTTGGGCAAGCAATACGACAATGATGTTGTCATCTGTTATTTGGAACTAGCCGATGTGGATTTAGCTGATGTAAAAAGTATCACTGTTCAAAATGAAATTTTAACCGATTTGTTCGAAGAACAACAAAATATTGTACACGTTAAATGGAAGGGGCAAAAGAAGAGTTTTGTCCTGATACGAGAGAATAATAAAGGAATGTTAAACTTATAACTTATCCTTAACAATTGGTTAAAAAAAGCCTATTTTTCACCGTTTAAAATCAAAAATAAAATGTTTAAAATCAAGTATTGTTTTGCTTCTATGCTGTTTCTTTTTGGTGCTTTGGCCATAGCTCAAGAAGAAAGCGAAGAAAAGAAGGAGCCGGGCCATTATAATCAGAGTAAGTTCAAACAATTATATGAGGAGTTTGCAACACCAAATACCTACCGTTCCGCTTCAGGAGCACCAGGTCCTGATTATTATCAACAGCGTGCGGACTATGTGATGAATATTGAGCTGGATGATAAAAACCAAAAAATTTATGGAGAGGAAACCATCACCTATTTTAATAATTCTCCGGACGACTTAGAGTTTTTGTGGGTACAGTTGGACCAGAATGTACGGGCCAAGGATTCAAAATCGCCTTTGCGCAATGGCAACGGTGTGAACTTTGCATATACAGCCGGTAATTTTACCAACACCTATATCAACGAACCTTTTGATGGAGGTTTTAATATCGAGTTTGTAAAAGATGCTGGTGGGAAACCCTTATCCTATACAATCAATCAAACGATGATGCGATTAAACCTCTCCAAACCATTAAAGAGTGGGGAGCAGATTTCATTTTCAATTAAGTGGTGGTATAATATCAATAACCACGTTGTAGGTAGAGGCCGTTCAGGTTTTGAGTATTTTCCGAAAGATGGAAATAGAGCATACGTAATTGCACAGTTCTTTCCAAGAATGGCGGTTTATAGTGATGTTGAAGGATGGCAAAACCATCAGTTCTGGGGAAGTGGAGAATTTGCGCTTCCATTTGGTAATTACGATGTAAGCATAACTGTTCCGGCTGACCATGTTCTGGATGCCACAGGCGAATTGCAGAATAGAAAAGATGTTTTCTCAAAAGAGATGATGAAGCGCTATAATATGGCGAAGAAGTCATATGATAAGCCAGTACTCATTGTAAACCAAGGAGAAGCGGAAGCTGCTGAAAAAGGCTTTTCAGAGAAAAAGAAAACGTGGAAATTTAAGGCGACCAACGTCCGTGATTATGGTTTTGCAACCTCAAGAAAGTTTATTTGGGATATGCAGGCCGTTAAAATTGGTGGTAAGGATGTTATGGCTGTTTCTATGTATCCGAAGGAAGGAAATCCACTTTGGGAAGAACAATCTACAAAAGCGGTTGTTCAAACTTTAAAAACGTATTCCAAGCACACTTTTGATTATCCCTATCACAAGGCGATTTCGGTTCATGCGAAAAATCAAGGCATGGAATATCCAATGATTTGCTGGAACTATGGTCGCCCAAATGAAGATGGGACCTATTCAGATAGAACAAAATATGGTATGATCAGTGTAATCATCCATGAAGTAGGGCATAATTTCTTCCCAATGATTGTCAATTCAGACGAACGTCAATGGGGATGGATGGATGAAGGTCTTGATACATTCATGCAATATTTGACAGAGCAAGAATTCGGTAAAAATTACCCATCGGTAATTGCTCCGAATGATAAGTATCCATCCCGAAGAGGAGAGGCTGCTAAAATAGTACCGTATATGTCAGGAGACCAAAGCTTTATATCTCCTATCATGTCTAATCCAGAGAATGTATATCAATTAGGACCAAATGCCTATGGGAAACCGGCAACTGCATTGAATATCCTAAGGGAGACTGTAATGGGTGAGGAATTGTTTGACCATGCCTTTAAAACCTATGCACAGCGTTGGAAATTTAAGCATCCAACACCTGAGGATTTCTTCCGAACAATGGAAGATGCTTCTGCGGTTGATTTGGATTGGTATTGGAGAGGATGGTTTTATACAACCGATTATGTTGATATCGGTGTAAAAGGAGTCAAGAAATATTACGTATCCAACAAGCCTACCAAGCAAATGGAGGAATATATGGCCAGTAGAAACCTAACTGAGGCCGACTTACCACCTTTGGTATATTTGGCGGAAGAAGATAGCGAAGATTATGATCCTGCGCTGAAGGGAAAATCCCCAACAGAATCTTCCCAGAATCTGAAGGAATTTATGATGGATAACATGACCGAAGCAGAAAGAGGCAAGGTTAAAGAACCAAAGTATTTCTATGAGATTGTTTTTGATAAACCAGGAGGTATCCCAATGCCGCTGATTGTTGAGTATACCTATGCAGATGGTACTAAGGAAAATGTTACTTATCCGGCCGAAATTTGGAGAAAGAATGATGCCGAGGTAAAAAGAGTGCTTTCTTCCCAAAAAGAACTTGTAGGCATAGTTGTGGATCCAAAATCGGAAACTGCGGATATCGATACGACCAATAATGCTTGGCCGAAGAAAGAGGAAAAATCTGATTTTGATAAGTTTAAAGAAAATATCAAAGGATAATCGATTAACATAAGAAGTAAAAGCCCTGTGATTTCACAGGGCTTTTTTTATTTTCCAACCAACTTCTCATTATATTTGTTCTATGCATTTTCTATTCATAAGCGGAGGCGAAATCTTTTTCATCCTCTTTATAGTGGTTATGGTCTTCGGTGCCGATAAAATTCCTGGGATTGCGAAAGGACTAGGGAAAGGTATGCGTCAATTGAGGGATGCTACCGATGATATTAAGCGTGAAATTCAAAAAAGTGCAGAAAAACAGGGTATCGATACCGACTTCACTAAAGATATCCGTAAAGAACTGAACGAAGTAAAGAAAAATGTAGATGAGGTTACCGGTGCTGTAAAAAGAAGTACCAAGTAATCATGTTCGAAAAACTCCTGCAGTGGGATCAAGACACTTTTATTTATCTCAATGCCCTAGGGACTGAAAAGTTTGATGCCTTTTGGTCCACTGTAACAGAGATTAAAAGCTGGATTCCCCTTTTTGTATTGTTTTTACTGTTGTTTGTGGTCAAGTTTCCTTGGAAAAAAGCTTTTTTTCAAATCGCATGGGTTTCTTTTTTGGCAGTGTTTATTACTTTTTTGACATATACAGTCAAAAATTGGGTCGCTAGGCCCAGACCTTGCAATGATGAAACCATCAATTCCTTTATTCGCATATTAAAGACGCCGGTGGACTATAGTTTCTTTTCGGGTCATGCCTCAAGTTCATTTGCAATAACTCTTTTGGTCTATCTATTACTTCGAGAAAGAGCGAGGTGGACATGGATTTTCTTTTTGTGGCCCATATTGTTTACCTATAGCAGAATATACGTGGGTGTTCATTTTCCTTTGGATATTGTTGTAGGTGCTTTAGTTGGAGTTTTATCCGCACTCCTGTTCTACACGATTTATAAAAAGACTATCGAACCCGACAAAAGGTTAAACCATCTCTAATAGGTAGAATTACGGTTTCTACCCGAGGGTCGTTTTTGAGTTTCTTGTTGTATTCGACTAATGAAGCCGTGGCTTTATCCGATGCGTCAATGGCTTCAATAACCTTGCCGGACCAAAGTACATTGTCAGAAAGAATGATACTACCAGATTTGGTTTTTGCAATAACTGTTTCAAAATAGTCATCATAGTTCACCTTTTGTGCATCTATAAAAACAAGATCAAAATCAATATCTAATGAAGGGATAATATTCAAAGCATCACCTGTATGCTGTATAATTTGGTCTCCATGACCACTTTTATCAAAATACCTTCGTTGCATTTCATGCAATTCCTCATTGATTTCGATGGTGTGGAGTTCTCCATCTTTTTGAAGCCCTTCAGCCAAGCATATAGCTGAATATCCGGTATAGGTCCCTATTTCAAGAATGTTTTTAGGGTTTATCAATTTAGATAACAAACTCAACACCCTTCCCTGAAAATGACCCGTTAGCATTCGAGGCTGGATTACTTTCAGATGTGTTTCTCGAGTAAGCTCTGTCAGTAAGGGAGGTTCCGCTTCTGAATGCTCAGCAATATAATTTTCCAATAAAGGTGATAGGAAATGCATGTATAAATTTTCGTAAAAATATAGAAAAGAACTACATTGGAATTCAATTTGTTTTAATGGTTTGATATGTCAGCAACCGATTTTATTTTGAGAGAAGCAACACAAGCAGATTTGCCTGTACTGCTTCATTTTGAACAAGAACTGATCAAGGCTGAAAGACCTTTCGATAGTACCATAAAGGAAGACCCTGTTAGCTATTACGATATCGCGCAAATGATTCCAGATGAGAATTCCTATGTGGTCGTAGTGGAACATGATAAAAAAATCGTTGCCTCAGGATATGCACAATTGCGAAGGGCAAGACATTACCTGGATCATGAATATTATTCCTACCTAGGTTTCATGTTTACACTTCCTGAATTTCGTGGCAAGGGATTAAATTCCAAAATAATCAAAGCCCTGAAAAATTGGTCGGACGAAAAAGGTCTTAAGGAGATGCGACTTACGGTTTATGATGAGAATGTCCCCGCCATAAAAGCATACGAAAAAGTGGGCTTTAAAAAGCACATTATTGAAATGCGATTGGAATAATTGAACAGGAAGGAGTAGCTTTATCAACATTCATTTGAAACCAAGTTTACTATGACATTTCAAAATTCTTTGGAATTTGCACAGCAGCTGGATGCATCGGATTCACTATCCAAATATCGCGATGAATTTCATTACCCAAAGATTGACGGTAAAGAGGTCATTTATTTTACAGGAAACTCTTTGGGGCTTCAACCAAAGCGGACCCGGAAATTCGTGGATGATGTGATGAAAGATTGGCGTGATCTTGCCGTTGAGGGACATTTTTATGCCGAGAAACCTTGGTGGGACTATCATGAGCGTCTTGCAGAAGGATTATCAAAAGTAGTAGGGGCAAAACCTGAAGAAATCTCTGTAATGAACACCCTTACAGTGAACCTGCATTTATTGATGGTTTCTTTTTACAGACCCACCCAAAAGAGGTTCAAGATTCTATGCGAAGAAAAAGCTTTTCCCTCAGATCAATATATGTTGCAGAGTCAGGTAAGGTTTCATGGGTTTGACCCTGAAGATGCAATAGTTGAAGTACGGAAGAGAGAAGGGGAGCATTTTTGGAGAAATGAAGATATTCTTAAAAAAATTGATGAGCATGGTGACGAACTTGCCTTGGTACTGATAGGTGGGGTAAACTATTATAACGGTCAAGTTTTTGACATGAAGGCCATAACCGAAGCTGGAAAATCGGCTGGAGCCTTTGTTGGTTGGGATTTAGCCCATGCCGCTGGAAATGTGTCACTGGACCTACACAAATGGGATGTAGACTTTGCAGCTTGGTGCAGTTACAAATACATGAACAGTGGACCCGGTAATGCTTCAGGTATTTTTGTTCATGAAAAGCATCTCGGCAAAAAAGACCTTCCACGTTTCGAAGGCTGGTGGGGAACTAAAAAAGAAACCCGTTTTTTAATGCAACCCGAGTTTGACCCGATTGATACAGCCGATGCATGGCAGCTAAGTAATCCACCCATATTATCAATTGCGCCCTATTTGGCCTCACTCGAATTGTTTGATGAGGTAGGCATGCAAGCTTTAATTGAAAAGCAGAAAAAAATTGTAGCCTACCTGGAATTCGTACTTCACGAAATTGATAAGGAAGTGAGTAGTTCCTTTGAAGTTATTACTCCAGAAGAGCGAGGTTGTCAGCTCTCCGTTTTTCTTCATGGCGAAGGAAGGGCTCTATTCGATTATTTGATGAAAAACGGTGTTATTACAGACTGGCGGGAACCCAATGTTATTCGATTGGCACCTGCTCCTTTTTATTGCTCATATGCCGACATGTATAATTTCGGGCAAATTCTTAAGCAAGGCATTCTAAGTAAGTGATTGGGCATATTTTGACTTCAAATAAACACTTGGTGTCATCCCTTGGTACTTTTTGAATTGTTTTGTAAAATAAGAGGGATCGTTAAAACCTGAGTTGTACATTACTTGAGCGATCATGGTATTGTTTTCATTGAAAGCCTCTACAGCTTTTTCGATGCGAAACTCATTTACAAAATCGATAAACCTTCGATTCGTCATTTTTTTAAAGAATCGACAAAAAGAATTGGCCGTATAACCCAATTGATGTGATATTTGGGCAACGGAGATGTTTTTTGAATAGTTGTTGTTGACATATTCAAAAGCCTCCTCAAGACGATCAATCTCGTTTTTTTTGTATTTGTTTATCGGGTATGAATCGAAAAGACACACGTACTGGTCATTTCTACTCAAGTAATCCAGAATAAAGAACAGGTTAATCAGCTTCCCTTGATTGTCCAATGCATCAAAACGCTCAAGATAGGTACTTAAGTTTGCTTTGACTTCATCCTCAAAAATGAGAACGTACTTGGACATTTCAATCAACTGTTTCATACCGTGCAACTCTGGAAAAAGAGTGAGCCTATCATATACAGTTTCCTTCGAGAATTGGATAACTATTTCTTGACTGTTCTTTTTTTCATTATTTCCAAAATCCGAATGGGGAATGTTTCCCGCTAAAAAAACAAGTGTACCATCAGTATAATTGTAAGTTTTATTACCAATTTTTAGAGTTCCCGAGCCATTTTTCACGTATACTATTTCATATTCCGGATGTATATGCCAACCTGCAGTTTCGCATTTTGAGGTCGGGCCATAGCTTTCAACCTTAAATGAGGCATTTGCATTGGGTATTATTGATTCGTAAATGGGTTTCATGGCAGCAATCTTTATGGTTTAAGAGAACTATATTACATGGGATAGGTCTTCTCCAAGTCTTCTATTCTTGTTTAATCCTTCGATGATTTTCATTTCTTTCTTTGATAATTCAAAATCTAAAATGTCGAAATTTTCCTGTATTCTTTTAGGAGTTACAGATTTTGGAATTACGGCGATTCCTCTTTGAACTAACCAACGCAATGCAATCTGTACGGCAGACTTATTATGTTGTGTCCCTATTTGTGTCAATTCGGGAATTTGCAAAACTTCTCCCATCATTATTGGTCGCCAGGCTTCCAACTGTATATCATATTTCTTAGAAAAATTGATCAACTCATTTTGGCTGAGATGTGGATGCATTTCGACTTGATTCATTGCAGGGACAATATCCGAATGTTCCATCAAATCCTCTAGCTGGGAAATATCAAAATTACACACTCCGATTGCCTTGGCCCTACCACTTTTATAAATGCTTTCCATGGCTTTGTATGTCTCCTTATATTTCGATTTTACGGGCCAATGAATTAAGTAGAGGTCTATATAATCCGTTTGTAATTTTGCCAGACTTTGCTCAAATGCTATTAAAGTTTTGTCATAACCCTGTTCAGTGTTCCATACCTTGGTTGTTAGGAACACTTCTGAACGGGAAACAGAACTTTTGGCTATCCCAGACCCGACACCTTCTTCATTTTGATATGCGGAAGCTGTATCAATTTTTCGATACCCAGCTTGCAATGCCGAAATTACTGCCGTTTCCACTTCATTATCATTCTTAGCAAAGAGAACTCCTAAGCCAATTTTAGGCATTGGCACAGCATTGTTGAGTGTAAAAGTATGATTCATGATAGGATTTTACCTTTATTATGATGTAAAACTATCAAAAATGGAAGTTATGAAATTGTTTTTAGAATGAATTGTCATATAATTGGAATATTATGGGATATTTAAAATTGATAATGGTTGTTTTCTTTGTAAGAAATTAGATTGACGATGAGGTCATTAAAACTTATTCTTTCCAATCCCCGATATTTTGCCCCAGCTTGGATTTTTACAAGCTTGAATATTTTGTTCGGTACATGGGCCATATACATTCCATCCGTAAAGGAAAGATTGGATATTAATAAAGCCGATTTAGGAATTGCCCTTTTTTGTCTTTCACTGGGAGTGTTTACAATCTTTCCTATTGCATCTAAAATCATTAACAGGTTTGGAGTTGGAAAAGCAACCTGGTACAGTATTGTAATATGTAGTCTTACGGCTTTGCTTCCCTTGTTGGCTCCAAATTATTATTTGTTGATGTTTTCGTTGTTTGTTTTCGGTCTCTTTAATGGACTCACAGATATTGCAATGAATACGTTGGTGACAGAAATAGAAAAAGAAGACAAAAAGAACTTTATGTCCGCCGCTCACGGTTTTTTCAGCTTAGGTGGAGTTATTGTAGGATTAGGTAGCTTTTTGATTCCTGTCATTGGAAACCCTGCTTTACATATGGGTATGACGGTGGCCGTAGTATTTGCAATAAATCTATATTTCCATCGAAAGTATATTAACATTGTCGCGGCGCCCGTTGAGAAAGAACAATTTTCAATCAAACTTTTAAAGCCCTTGTTTCTGCTGGGAATAATTGCATTTGTAACCATGGGAAGTGAGGGGGCAATTGTTGACTGGAGTGGTCTTTATCTCAAAGAGATAACTATGGCACCCGAGACCCTAATTGGTTCCGGATTTTTGGCGTTTTCGATTGCAATGACCTTGGGTCGTTTCTTGGGAGATGGTATAAGCGAAAAAATTGGTTCAATAAAAATAGTGGTCCTGGGAACTGTTATTGCGGCATTGGGATATGGTCTCGTACTATCCGGAAATACCCTGCTGGCTATAGCCGGATTTGCACTGAATGGTCTTGGATTCTCCGTTATTATCCCCGAGCTTTTTCGTATTGGAGGAAATGTCAAAGGTGTTGAATCAGCTAAAGGCGTATCCTTTATTGCAGGAACAGGCTACCTAGGCTTTTTAATGGGACCGGTTATTTTAGGGTTTGTGGCCGAACAAGCTACCCTAACGCATAGCTTTTATGGCCTTTTAGGCTGTGTCCTTTTAGTATTGCTAGTTACATTTTCCCTTAAGAGGAAGAAATCATAACCATAGCCTATTTGACTTTCAAGTTGGTGAAATTCAAACTGAAAGACTCTTCGGCCTTTCTATGGTCTCTTCCGAGTTGTAGTCCACCCATTTCAATATAATCTTCCCATGTAGTGGTCATGGAGGGTTCTTGCTGATTTTCCTTTCTAAAGACCCATTCACGAATTATGTAGTCATCGCCAAAATAAAAATCGTAGGCATCACCAGGAGTGTACCCGCCTTCATTTCCATAAACAATGGTCAATTTTTGCATTGGCTTTTGACTGATGGGAGCTTTTTCCTCAAGTTGATGTTCAAAAGTATAATTACTGGCATCCCATATAAGGTTGAATGGTGCCAAGACCCAGTAGCGATCGTTGATAAACCCTGCATTGACCTTAGTGACAGTGCTATCCATTGATTTTCGGTTATAGGTCAAGGTGTCCTTTTCTGAGATTGCTGTAACTTCGTTGGTTTTGGGCTTCCATATCCAGGTGCGTTCAAAGTGCGTACTGTCCCTATCCACGTTAAACGTAAAAGTGAATTCATTTACTGATTTCCAGTTGTCATAGCCATGGGCATGGGCAATTTTTTCAGCAATGGTCAGCTGTGTAATTTCTTTCTTTTCAACCTTTTTGGGTTCAGTTTTACAACTGGTCAGCACAAAAAGAGAAGAAGCTATTAAAAGTGAAAGGGTTTTCATTTTCATTTTTTTTCAAATGTAATTTGATTTTAATTTATATTCAGGGATATTTCTATTTCATTTTTAACTGATTCCGTAACCACAATCCATTTCGAGTGACTTTTCTCAAAAGGCTGTTTCTAATTCTTATAAATAACCTTGATAAGAAACCTTTGGAAGCAGACGACCCATATGCCCATCTGTCAGATGAGGAGTTGGTGAAAAAGATTGTGGCCAACAACAATCCTATGCTGTTCGGCAAATTGTACGACCGTTATGCAAAAATGGTCTATAACAAATGTTATGGATTTGCAAGGTCAGAAGATGAGGCGGAGGACCTAACACAGGACGTTTTCTTACAACTTTTTATTAAGCTGAAAATGTTTAAAGGGAAATCCAAGTTTTCAACCTGGCTGTACTCGTTTACTTATAACTTTTGTGTGAACTACGTGAATCGGAACAAGCAGCGGAAAATGAGCGATAAATCGATACCAGTAGAAGACTCGGAATATAAGCTTAGCGCTGAAGTACCAGATGACAGTCTTTTTGAGATGAAGACCAATAAATTAAAGGAAGCATTGGAATTGATTTCTCCAGAAGATAAGTCGATTTTATTGTTGAAATATCAAGATGGAGCATCTATTAAAGAACTAGTGACCCTTATGGAAATAGGGGAGAGCGCTGTAAAAATGCGCTTAAAGAGAGCAAAAGAAAAACTATTGGAAATCTATAACACCTTAGCATAGATGGCAAAGAAAAAAAGAAATCCATTTAGAGAGTTGGAGGCCTCATTAAGAGAGGTGCCACCCGGAATGAAGAAAAAAGTAATGAACGACATCGCGGCAGCGAAGTTGATTCTTGATTTAGCATCATTGTTTTCTTTCAATGTTGGCTCAGCTTTGCGCAAACTCTTTAAAACCTTGGGAAATAATTAATCGGAACATTTAAAATACTACGAATATGGAAACTATAAATGAATGGAAAGACTTGACATTCGATTCGCTAACCACGATGGGAAGGGACATTGCTATGGCCCTGCCAAAGATAATCGGCGCGTTGATTGTTCTTTTGATTGGATGGCTGGTCACTAAAATTGTGCTGTTTATTCTAGGTAAAATCTTAAAGTTGGCCAAGGCAGATGCATTGAGTGAAAAAATCAATGAAATGGAGTTGTTCGGCAAAGGAGATTTAAAAATTGACATTATTAAGGTGATCTTAGGATTTGTTAAGTGGTTTTTACTACTTGTCTTTTTGATTGTCGCAGCCGATATTTTAAGTTGGGAAATCATTTCCACAGAAATAGGCAACTTACTACGATACTTGCCAAGATTGTTTAGTGCTTTGGCATTAATGATGATTGGACTGTATATCGGCAATTTTGTAAAGAAAACCGTAAAGAAGTTGTTCGACTCTCTAGAGTTCGGTGGATCCAATGTGGTGAGCAACATGCTGTTTTATATCATTGTGATATTTATTTCGATTACCGCATTAAACCAGGCCGGAATCGACACCTCTATTATCACCAACAATATCACTATGATCTTGGGGGCGTTCCTTTTGGCTTTTGCATTGGGACTTGGTTTAGGTTCCAGGGATGTGATTACCGACCTCTTAAGGTCTTTTTACACCCGAAGGACCTATGCAGTTGGTGACAAAGTTGTGATTTCAGGACATACGGGTACTATTGAAGCCATTGAAAATAATTCATTGACCTTAGTGACCAAAAATGGAAAGTTTGTAATTCCCATTAAAGATGTGGTCTCAGAAAAGGTAGAGATAAAGTCATAGATATTTTATTTCGACAAAGAGAACTGTCAGTACCCGAAACTTCTTTGGAATTTGATTAATTTTGAAACTTTCAAAAGCTATAGAATGAGTTCAAAAAAAGGAAAAGTACAAGAGTTGGTCCAAGAGAAGTTGCTTGAAGAGCGTAAAGTGTTTTTATGGGGAATGGTTGATGATGATTCTGCAAAGCACGTAATAGACCGTTTACTCTACTTGGATTTGCAAAACAACAAAGAAATTCAGTTGATCATTAACAGCCCTGGAGGATATGTGACCTCAGGTTTTGCGATTTACGATACTATAAAACAAATAAAAAGCCCAGTCTCGACGGTTTGTTCTGGATTGGCAGCGTCTATGGGATCTATTCTTTTGTCCGTAGGGGAAAAAGGTAGACGTTTTATTCAGCCACATGCCCGTGTAATGATTCACCAGCCAAGCGGTGGAGCACGAGGACAGGCGTCCAATATCGAAATTCAAGCTAAGGAAATCATCAAGACCAAAGAACTTGGTGCAAAGATTTTGGCCGATAATTGTGGGCAAGATTATGAGAAGGTCATGAAAGATTTTGACCGTGACTATTGGATGGGTGCTGAAGAATCTGTGGCCTATGGTATAGTGGATGGAATTTTAGAATAAAAACCATCAATAAGTAAAAGGGAAAAAGTCCTTCATAAAATTTATGAAGGACTTTTTGCATATATATGGACGCCGAAGCGGGATATTTGTAATATATATGGCAATTTTGATACCAAAAACCCTTTTAGTTATGTTAAAAAATGTGAAAATTTATCTTGAAGTATAGCCTTGTTGGATTTGGCACAAAAAAGAATCCTGTTTAACGCTAATTTGTAGGATTGAAAACAATTCCAATCCTACTTATTCTTATTTTTAACGGTTACACGAACTGATATCCACTAGCGTATATGAAACAAACTCCAAAGAATATAGCCATCATCGGTTCAGGATTGGTGGGATCACTTCTGGCGGTCTACCTCAGAAAACAGGGACATTTGGTAACTGTTTTTGACCGCAGACCAGATATTCGGACCGTTGAATTTTCGGGTCGGTCTATAAATCTTGCTATGAGCAATAGAGGTTGGCGAGCGCTACGTGAGGTAGGTTTGGAAGATAGTATTAAAGAAATAGCAATTCCTCTTGAAAAAAGGGCAATGCATGTCAATGAAAAGCCGGTCTACTATCAAAAATATGGAAAGGAAGGCGAGGCAATTTGGTCTATTTCCCGTGGTATTCTAAATCGAAAAATGATTGATCTTGCAGAGAAGGCTGGCACCAATTTTCAATTTAACGAAAAGGTCTGGGACATTGATTTACCCGAAGCCAAATTATATACCGGCGAAACTGAAAAAAGTGAATGGAAGGAATACCAATATGATTTGATTTTTGGTTGCGATGGAGCTTTTTCAAGAGTCCGGCACAAAATGCAACGGCGAAGTCGTTTTGATTATTCACAAGATTTTATTGATGTAGGATATAAAGAATTGACAATTCCGCCAAATGCGGATGGCTCCCATAAATTGGAGAAGAATTCGTTTCACATATGGCCCCGTGGGAGATTTATGCTGATTGCCATGCCAAATGTCGACGGTAGTTTTACCTGCACGCTTTTTTTGCCATTCGAGGGCCCAGTTTCTTTTGAGAGCATAGCAGATAAAAAAGCGGCTACCGATTTTTTTAAAACATATTTTCCCAATGTCAGGAAGGAAATAGAAAACCTCACCAATGATTTTTTTAATAACCCCACAAGCGCCATGGTTACGATGAAGTGTTATCCATGGACCTATTGGGACAAGGTTGCCCTAGTTGGGGATTCGGCACATGCTATTGTGCCTTTTTACGGACAAGGAATGAATGCGGGTTTTGAGGATATTTTTGTTTTGAATGAATTGATGGGTGAACATGGAGACGATTGGGAGGCTATTTTCTCTGCCTATCAAAAACAACGAAAGCCTAATGCGGATGCAATTGCAGAATTAAGCTATCGCAATTTTATTGAAATGAGCAGCAAAACAGCTGACCAGCAATTTTTATTACAGAAGAAAATCGAGAAAAGATTCTCCGCCAAACATCCTGATAAATGGATTCCGGTATACAGTAGGGTCACTTTTTCGGATAAACCGTATGTAGAAGCATTGGCGATAGGGGATGGGCAAGAAAAGATTATGCAAGAGGTAATGCAACTTCCCGATATTGAAACTATATGGGATTCTGAGCAAGTAGAAAATAAAATACTAGAATTACTTTCAGAAAGCGATTTATAGAAGATTCCTGAAACAAGTTATTAGATACAAAAAAGCCACCTTAATGGTGGCTTTGTATTTTAAAGTTTACTGAGAATCTAGATCTTGGTAAACAATTTCTGCATTTTGCCCTGTTCTTCTTCAGCAAGAAGTGGATCAACTAAAATTCTTCCGCTGTGCTCATCGGTAATGATTTTTTTACGGGAAGCAATCTCAACTTGCACCTGTGGTGGAATTGTAAAGAAAGAACCTCCAGAAGCACCACGTTCAACTGGCACAACTGCAAGACCATTTTTTACATTATGTCTAATGCGCTTGTAGGCCTGAATCAATCGCTCTTCGATTTTATCTTCGAATTCTTCCGATTTCTTTAATAGCGCCTTTTCTTCTTTTTCAGTTTCGGCAAGAATAGCATCCAATTCACTTTTTTTGTGTTTCAAGTGCCCTTCGCGTTCAGAAAGCTTTTCTTTTGTATCGGAAATCACTTCCTTTTTCTGCTCAATTTGGGCTTTGAACTCCTTAATGTTCTTTTCGGCCAACTGAATTTCAAGCTCCTGAAACTCAATTTCTTTGCTCAAGGAGTTAAATTCACGGCTGTTACGTACATTTTTTTGCTGCTCGGCATATTTTTTCATCAATACCTTTGACTCTTCGATAAGGTTCTTTTTGGCAGCAATTTCAAAATTGACCGTTTCAACATCGGTCTTTAATTTGTCCATCCTGGTTTTAAGGCCAAGTACTTCATCTTCCAAATCTTGTACTTCCAATGGTAGTTCACCTCTTACATTGCGTATTTCATCAACCCGGGAATCAATCAACTGCAGGTCATAAAGAGCTCTTAGTTTTTCTTCCACGGTGTTTTCTTTCTTGTTCGCCATAAATTTTTATAAATACTTGATGGGATTCGTTATACTTTCTGATAACGCGACTGCAAAATTAGGAATTTTTTTGATAAGATAATCAACCAATAACTCTTTTGTAAACTGCTCTGTTTCAAAGTGCCCGATATCGGCAATGACCAATTGTCCTTCCGCTTGGTAAAACTCATGGTATTTTATGTCAGAAGTGATAAAAACATCAGCTTTTACTTTCCTGGCAGCAGCAATTGCAAAAGCACCGCTACCGCCTAAAACAGCAACTGTATTTACCATTTTATCCCGGAATTTCGAATGTCTGACTACAG
This sequence comes from Flagellimonas rhodophyticola, assembly GCF_049332665.1. NCBI lineage: Bacteria > Pseudomonadati > Bacteroidota > Flavobacteriia > Flavobacteriales > Flavobacteriaceae > Flagellimonas > Flagellimonas rhodophyticola. Next base: position 1,725,656 of record NZ_CP186326.1, read on the forward strand.
AAGCGTTCATTCGTTTTTTTACCATTTTGAGAAAAGCTTCTTCGCTCATCTGGGTTTCAAGCATTCCTACCATGCCCATTCCAATATCTTGGTTGCTGTTTTCCAAGGTTAGAATTTCATAGGCGACCTCTTCATAGGGATGATTTTCAAAAAGAGTGTTGAGTATACTTCGTTCTTTTTCAAAAGAAAAGACCATATTGATTTGAACTTCCTTTTCCTGATGCACTTGTCCAACTTCTCCCAGGGTTGGATTTGTTCCTGCTTCGGGCTTAAAACTTCCCATACCTTCTGAACTAAAACTACAATTGCTGTATTTTCCCATTGCTCCGGCACCAGCTTGAAATAGGGCAGACTTAACGTTATCCGCTGTGTTGATTGGAGCATAGGTGACCAATTTTTTTATGGTGTTGGTTTTTGGGATTAGGATTTTGGGGTTTTGAATCTCGAGGACCTCACAAATTTTGGCATTGACCCCTGCATTACTATTGTCAAGAGCTGTATGCATGCTATAGATGGCTATGTTGTTGGCAATGGCCTTCATTACCGTGCGTTCCACATAGCTTGCTCCGGTTAGTTTTTTCAATCCTTTAAAAATGATGGGGTGAAAGCTTACTATGAGATTGCAGCTTTTTTCTATGGCTTCATCAACCACTTCTTCTAAAGTGTCAAGGGTTACCAGAACACCCGTTACTTCTGTTTTGGCGTTTCCGACCAATAGGCCAACATTGTCAAAATCCTCGGCATGTTCCAAAGGAGCAAGTTCTTCCAATATTTTTGTAATATCCTTTACGGTCATTTGCTGTTTCTTAAGATGGCTAAAGATAAAATATTATATTTTCGCTTTATGCTGCAGTTCTTACGCAAAATCGCATTTCCGTTTTCATTGATTTACGCCCTAGTGGTTTTTATTCGAAACCGTATGTTCGACGTGGGCTTGTTCAAATCTAAATCATTTGAAACGCCTACTATTTGTATTGGCAACCTTAGTGTAGGAGGTACAGGAAAAACGCCAATGATTGAATATTTAATACGATTATTGGAGAATAGACGTATTGCTGTATTGAGTAGGGGATATAAAAGAAAATCCAAAGGGTTTCAGTTGGCAAACCCCGATAGCTCTGTCGAAGATTTGGGAGATGAACCCTTTCAACTGTATCGAAAATTCCAAGACATCGTGATTGCTGTGGATACCGATAGACAAAATGGGATTCAGAAACTCGAAGCCAACATAAATCCAGAAGTGATTCTATTGGATGATGCTTTTCAACATAGACGTGTTCAACCTAACTTTTCCATTTTATTGACTGCATACCATAATTTGTTCGTTAACGACTGGTATTTACCTACCGGTGATTTAAGGGATAGTAAGTCTGAAGCAAAGCGTGCCGATGTTATTATAGTAACCAAATGTCCGTCAGGTATTTTGCAAGAAGAAAAAGATAAGATTGTAAGTAGTATCAAACCCAAGCCTCATCAGGAAGTACTTTTCTCGACTTTAACTTATGCCGAATCCCTGAGCAATAGCATAGATCAGATGGCACTGAATACATTGAAAGGAACTCATTTTGCTTTGGTGACTGGAATCGCATCCCCCCAACATTTGGTTTCCCATTTGAAAAATCAAGGATTAAAATTTGACCATTTTGAGTTTGGTGATCATCACTATTTTTCAGATGAAGAGATTCAGAAATTTGCCAATTTTCAGCTTGTGCTTACTACGGAAAAAGATTATGTGCGGTTGGATGGTCGGGTAGAAAACCTTTATTATCTGGAAGTGGCCCACAGTTTTGATGCTCGTGACCATGAAGTGTTAAAAAAGATTGTTTTAGCCCAAATTTAGACCAATCCCTGTTCTTTTTTCTGAAAGATGTTCTCTCCGATTTTTTGATAGAAAACTTCCGGTTTGAAAGGCTTGGTCACCACATCGTTACACCCAGCTTCATAGAAGCTATCCAAACTATCGTCCAAAGAAATTGCAGTAAGGGCAATAATTGGAATGTCTTGGTCAAACTTCCGTATTTGCCGCGTAGCTTCCTCACCACTTATGCCAGGCATATGAATATCCATCAAAATGGCATTATAGGTATTGGTCTTGGCGAGGTCAATCGCTTCATTACCATTGTTGGCGATGTCGCAGGTGATTTCCTTTTTGGTGAGCATTTTTTTGGTGATAACCTGGTTGATTTTGTTGTCTTCAACTACCAAAAGGTGTAAGCCGGTAAAATCGAACTCTTCGGGCTCCAATTCAAATGAAACCTCTTCTAAGGCTTTGGTGTCGCATTTTAAATCCAATTCAAAGAAGAAAGAACTTCCCTGCCCAAGCTCACTTTCTAGATTGATTTTACTATCAAAGAGACCAAGCAGACTCTTTACAATGGTAAGTCCTAGACCGGTCCCACCATACTCTCTATTAATCTGTATTGAACCTTGTTCAAAACTTTCAAAAATGTTTTGCTGTTGATCTTCAGAGATTCCAATACCGTTATCTTTTACTTCAAAATACAGCTTTACAGCGTCTTCCTCTTTTTTAAGCATTTTGGCAATAACCTCAACTTTACCATCCTTGGTAAATTTCAGGGCATTACCCACCAAGTTCATGAATACCTGTGAAATCTTAATAGGGTCTCCAAGCAATTGCTGCGGAATACTTGGGTCATAATCAAGAATCAGTGTGGTATCGTTCTCATTGGCATTTTGCTTCAAGGAATCGACAACATCCTTTAAAACCTTGTGCAGTTTGAATTCAATATTCAGGGGTTCAAGCTTGTCTGCATCAATTTTATTGATTTGAAGAATATCGTTAATAAAGTTCAACAGATAATCTCCTGAAAACTTCAAAGATTTTAAGTGATCCTTTTGGTGTTCCGCTGGGTTTTCCTCTAAAAGCAAATGTGTAAGACCTGTAACTGCGTAAAGCGGCGTACGGAGCTCGTGCGTAACAGTTGACAAGAAGTTGGTCTTGGCTTCCATGGCAGAAACCGCAGAATCCCTTGCCAACTCCAGTTCTTTGTTTTTTGTGTATAAAAGATCGTTGGTTTTGAGCTTTATTTGGTTATTTCTGAAAAGCGATACCGCCAATAAAGATATTATGGTCAAAAACGCAGAGGTTAATATCAATGTTATTTCTGAACGACTTTTGGATTCGCTTAGCTCTTCATTTTTGGCCGTAAGCTTATTGATTTCATTCATTTGGTGCTCAAAACGAATTTTGTCTGCTGTTTTGGTCTCCAATTTGGTCTTTTCAATATTGAAAATGGAATCCTTTATGCTTACCAATGCTTTCTTATAATGAAGCGACTCGCCAAAATCACCACTTTTTTCATAGATTTCTGAAAGTCGTTCATTGGCAGTTTTAATGTCTTTGAAATATGAGTGCTTTTGCGCGAGTTCAAGAGCAGCTTTTGAATGAATTATACCTTCCTCCAGATCATTGAGTTCAAGACTAATACTTGCCAATTGTAAATTTGCCTTGGTTGCTAGGTAGGCTCTTTCTTTATCATCTGAATTTACAATAAGGGCATGCAAATTTTTAATGGCATCGTCATAGCGCTCAATATTCGTGAAGATATATGCCTCCAACAATAGAATATTATTACCGAGATTTCTATTGTTGCTTACTTTTCTTGATTCTTCAAGAAGTTTTAACGACTGAAAATTGTTGCCTTCATCAAATCGCAATGCGGCTTCCAAATAATTATGTGTGGCTTGGCCAAAAGAGTAAGAGAGGTCTTTTAAAAGAATACTGGCTCTATCCAGATAAAAAATAGTGGTCTCACGATCTCCTTCTTCTAAAAATATGCGTGCATATTGATGGTAGGTGTCCAAAAGAAGTTTGGCATCCTCATTATTTTCAGCAATTTCTGCAGCCTTGTCCAAGGTTTCCAGAGCTTTGCCAATTTTATTCTGATGGCGGTACACTGTAAACTGGTCGAAAATGGACTGTACATCCGCTGTAGAATTTACATCGCTTTGACCAAAAGAAACCTGGGCACATAGGAAAATGCACAGAACAACCCATTTTGCGCTGCAAATATGGTTATATATTGAGCTTGATGTCAAACGTAGTTTTTCTTGATAAACAAAGCTATTAAATCAATAATTCTGGAACAATATCCAGTTTCATTGTCGTACCATCCTATTATTTTTACCATTTTTCCAATAACGGATGTCATTAAAGAATCAAACGTACAAGAATAGCAACTATTGTTTATATCAATGGAAACTATAGGGTCTTTCGTATAAAAAAGTACGTTTTTTAATTGGTTGTTGGCGTAATGTTCAAAAGTATGGTTTATTTCGGCAATGGAGGTTTCCTTTTTTACATTGAAGGTTATATCGGTCAATGACCCGTTTGGAACCGGTACGCGAATGCCGCAGCCCCCAATAACATCAGACAATTCTGGGAAAATTTTGGTCAATGCTTTTGCAGCACCCGTTGTTGTGGGAATTATGGACTGACTGGCCGCGCGGGATCGTCTTAAATCGCGATGCGGTCTATCATGTAAACTTTGATCCGAAGTATAGGAATGTATTGTGGTGATATAGGCCTGTTCTATACCGCATAGCTCATTTACTACCTTAATCATTGGTGCCGCGTTATTGGTTGTACAGGAGGCATTGGAGATAATATGGTCGTTTGGACCAATACTATTTTCGTTTACTCCCAAGACCACCATTTTAATGTCATCCTCCTCTGGAGGAACGGAAAGAATTACCTTTTTTGCGCCATTTTTAATATGATAGTCTAGAGATTCCTTGTTTTTGAATTTTCCTGAAGCTTCAATTACAATGTCTACGTCATGAGCTGCCCAATTAATGTCTTTTGGATGCTCGTTGTTTAGGACAGCCACTTTTTCACCATCAATTACGATGTTGTGATCATTGGATTCGACTTTAGCATTTATAGTTCCATGGATACTGTCATATTTTAACAGATGGGCCAACGTTTTGGCGTCGGCTAAATCGTTTATTGCAGTAACCTTTAGGTTAGAATGGTCTTGAAGTAGCCTGAAAAGCGTTCTTCCTATGCGTCCAAAGCCATTTATGCCAATATTGAGCTGTTTCATGAAAATTGTAGGGAAGAATTAATCGATATGCTTATGTGCTTTGTACGAAGAACGCACCAATGCACCACTTTCAACATGCCTAAAGCCCATTTCTAAACCGATTTCCTCATATTTTTTAAACTGTTCCGGCAAGATAAACTCTTTTACTGGCAGGTGTTTTTTTGAAGGCTGTAGATATTGTCCGATGGTGACCACATCAACATCTGCATTCCTCAAGTCCTTCATAGTTTGAATTACTTCTTCTTCCATTTCACCCAATCCTAGCATAATTCCAGATTTGGTTCGGCTGGCACCATTTTTCTTTAAATAATCCAATACTCCCAAACTTCGCTCATACTTAGCTTGTATGCGTACTTCACGGGTAAGTCGCTTCACAGTTTCCATATTATGGGAAATAACTTCTGGAGCTACCTCGAGAATTCTGTCCAAATGGGTTTCAATGCCTTGAAAATCGGGTATCAAGGTTTCTAGCGTAGTTTCAGGATTCATTCTTCGAATGGACTTTACGGTTTCCGCCCATATTATCGACCCCATATCTTTTAGGTCATCCCTATCTACAGAAGTGACAACGGCATGTTTTATACCCATAATCTTGATAGATCGCGCCACTTTTTCGGGTTCGGCCCAATCAACACTTTCTGGTCTGCCGGTCTTTACTCCACAAAAGCCACATGAACGGGTGCAGATATTGCCCAATATCATAAAAGTAGCCGTGCCCTCTCCCCAGCATTCACCCATGTTTGGACAACTACCAGAGGTACAAATGGTGTGTAGGTCGTACTTGTCGACCAATCCACGTAATTGTGTATATTTTTTTCCTGTTGGAAGTTTTACCCTAAGCCATTTTGGCTTTCCTTTTGGTGGTAGAACGTTATCAACGGCGGTTGTGCCCATATTAAAATATTGAGGTACAAAGATACGAAACTGGTAAGGAAACCCTAAGTCACTTTTTTGTAATGATTTCGGCCAAAAGTTTCTTGGCGCGTAGTAATTTCACCTTGATGTTATTCACAGGTTCATTGAGCTCTTTGGCAATTTCGGCATAGCTCAATTCGTTGAAATAGCGAAGATTGATTACCTTTTGATAGTGTGGTTTCAATTTTTTGATGTCCTGGAGTAAATTGGCCAAATTTTGCTCTGTAATAAGCCTGTCTTCAACTGAGGGTGACTCGTCCAAAACCTTTTTTACCTCATCTCCATCCGTATCCATTTCATCCAACAAGCTTCTTTTTCTCTTGCGGATGAGGTCAACATGAAGGTTTTTGGATATAGTAATCAGCCAGGTTTTGAATTCGTAGGCATCATCATAGGAGTTTATTTTATCAAAGGCTTTTGAAAACGTTCGGATGGTAATGTCTTCTGCATCGTTTTCATTTTTGGTCCTGGCCAATTGAAAGGCATAAACATCGTTCCAAAATGTGTCTAAGAGGATGCTAAAGGCAATCTGATTTCCATCTTTCGCCTTTTTGATATTTTCTTGGATAGATTGTTCGGCCTTGAGCAAAAAATCTGATTTTGATGAATATTGGAAAGGAATTATTGAGCTTCTAGAACTGAATCTTTCTTGCATTCCTGTTCATCGGGAAGCTTCCCACAAAAACCACATGCTTCACCCTCTTGATTCAGATAAGGATTCTGACTGGCACATGTTCCTGCAAATTTCCCGTCTTTTTTGGACCAAATTTTTATAGCAATTCCTGCAAAAGCAAGTCCTAAAAGACCAATGGTCAATAATGCTAACTTCATATTCCAAATTTTACGCAAAGGTACAAAATACCTATCTAAAGCGCTTTAAGTTTAGCAATACTTTGACGTAGTCTCAATATGAAATGTTGGCCACTATATTTTTGACCGTTGGAGAGGTATTTCCACCTTCAGGCTCTATGGTAATATAGCCAATTGCATTTTCTGCGTAGGGTAGTGCCAAAAGCTTGTCCTTTTCATCAAAATTCTTGATCACACCTAAATTGACCAATTCACCATTAACTTCTGCCCACATCTGAAAACATTTGTTTTCCGGAAGATCGGGAACATTACTAACGTTGATATAGGATAATTTTTTAACCGGATTAACATAGGCTATGGCCTTGAGCTCTTTACCTTCGCGCTTACCGTTGACCGCATACTTTCTTGTAGCAGGGTTGTTAAGCACAATAAATTGGTTTCGCATATCCTCCAGTTGATTTTGCATGTTCTGTTGCAAATTGTTCATCTGGTTGGTGACCATAGTATTTTCTTGCTGTAAACTCTTGTTTTGGTTCCAAAGGAAGTAAGAAGACCCAGCAAAGACCATTAACGCTATACTAGCAGCAACTGCATATCGGTAGAATCTTTTGGTTGCCACTTTTTCCTTTCTGGCACTATGAAGAATGATTTCTTTTAGGCCTTCAGGTGTTTTTCTGGCGTACATTTTGGCAAAAGCCTCCAGATTGTCCTGGAGTTGGTCATAGGTTTCCCTAACCTCAGGATACATGGTGATATAACGTTCTGCCTTAAGGGACTCTTCTTTTGAAGTATCTCCCAGAAGGTATTTTTCCAGTATGTCGGAATCCAAAAATTGTTGTACTTTTTCTTTCATGACAATAAAATTATCAGCAGGAGTTGTGTAATACTCGTTCCATAAATTTTGCCCAATTCCCTTAAGCCTATTTTAAGTCTGGACTTTACAGTACCTAAAGGAATGTCCAATTCTTCGCTTGCTTCTTGCTGCGTCATTCCTTCAAAGAATAGAGCTTCCAGAACAATTTTGTACTTGGGCTCAATCTTATCCAGATTTTCTTGGACATCCATAAATTCAGGTCGAATGCCACTTACTCCTAAGTTATATACGTCCGAAACGTCTATTTGGACTTCTTTATCCGATTTATTGCTGACGCTTCTTAATTTATCGATGGCGGTATTTCGCGTAATCCGAAAAAGCCAAGTAAAAAGTTTTGCCTTTGATGGGTCATAAGTATCTGCTTTTTTCCAGATTTTAATGAAACTTTCTTGCAGAATGTCTTGGGCCAAATCTTCATCCCGTACCACTTTGTATGCTACACCATAAAGGGTGTCGCCGTAATGTTCGTACAAGAGCGATATAGCTTTGTCGTCCTTTTCGGCAAGAAGTGATACAATATGTCTTTCAATAAGTGTACTCATCCAAGGGTGGTTAAGGTAAAATTTTAGGGGGCTAAAATCTAAAATAATGTTTATCTCGTATATACTACAACGTTAAGTTAGAAAAAGGATTATTTGTTGGTTTTATAATCTTTGTATTTGCCAGCAATTATACTTCAAGTATATACAATTTTGGTTAGTTTGGTTTGGTATAACCCCTGTTATTGATTCAATGCAGGGGTTATTTTATTACATTCACTTCAGGTTTGATCTGAATATTGAATCTTTTATCCACCGAATTTTGAATAAGCTCGGCCAGTTTTAATAATTCTTCTCCAGTCGCACTGCCATAGTTTACAATTACAAGCGCTTGTTTTTCATGAACCCCCGCGTCTCCATACCGTTTTCCTTTAAAACCACATTGCTCAATGAGCCAGCCAGCCGGAATCTTAAAATGATTTTCATCCACTTCATATGATGGTAAATCCGGATTTTTCTTTTTTATTTTTTGATGGGTTTTTCTGGAAATGACTGGGTTTTTGAAAAAACTGCCACTGTTCCCAATTTTATTGGGATCCGGTAATTTACTTTGTCGAATTGCAATAACTGCATCAGAAATATCATGAATGGTTGGATAAACAATCCCATTTTTCTTGAGCTCATTTTCAATAGCTCCATAACCCGTACTAAGAGTATGATTGTGTTTAGTAAGTTTTAGGTTCACAGAGGTAATGATGTATTTTCCCTTTGCATTATTCTTGAAAATGGAATCCCGATAGCCAAATTTACAGGCATCTTTGTCAAAAGCGACCAACTCTCCAGTGGCAATTTCCATGGCCGCACAGCTCTCAAAAACATCTTTAAGTTCTACTCCATAAGCTCCAATATTCTGAATAGGTGCTGTGCCCACATTTCCAGGAATCAGCGATAGGTTTTCTAAGCCACCGTATCCCCTTTCCAAAGTCCAGAGTACCAGATTGTGCCAATTTTCACCGGCCATTGCCTTAAGGATGATTTCGGTATCATTTTCTTCAACAACGGAAATACCTTTCAGATTAATATGCATTACCAAGGCATCAATATCTTTGGTGAGCAACATATTGCTTCCTCCGCTTAAAATGAACTTTTCGGGATATGCTTTTAACTCCAATACCTTTTGCAGTTGGGCAAGGCCATTTATTTCAACAAAAGCTTTTGCTTTGACATCTATACCAAAGGTGTTGTAATCTTTTAGTGATATGTTTTCTTGGATATTCACTAAGCGTTGTACTTTTTTAAAGCTTCTCCCAAAATTTGTACCGCTTTTATAAGTAGTTCTTTTTCAAGCACATATGCTATTCGAATTTGATTGGTTCCCAGTCCATTGGTAGCATAAAATCCAGCTGCGGGAGCTACCATAACCGTTTTTCCATCCATTTCAAACTTTTCGAGCAGCCATTGGGCAAAATCATCGGAATTGGAAACGGGAAGCTCAACTACACAATAAAATGCTCCTTGAGGAACCGCAACGCGAACTCCATCCAATTTTTGTAATTCTTCGATGAGAATGTTTCTTCTTTCGGCATATTCTTTGATCACATTATCAAAGTAAGATTGCGGAGTTTCCAATGCTGCCTCACTGGCAATTTGTGCGAAAGTCGGTGGGGAAAGTCGGGCCTGGGCAAATTTTAAGGCTGTTTGTATTACCGTTTGATTCTTGGAAACTAGACAACCGATACGCGCACCGCACATACTGTAGCGCTTTGACACGGAATCAACAATAATCGCATGCTCTTCCAGTCCTTTTTCTTGTAAAATGGAATAATGTACTCTTCCCTCATAGGTGAATTCACGATATACTTCGTCAGCCACCAAAAAGAGATTGTGTTTTTTCACCAAAGCTGCCAGTTGCTGAATTTCCTCTTTGCTGTAGAGGTAGCCCGTGGGGTTTCCAGGATTACAGATCAAAATTGCCTTGGTTTTAGGTCCAATCAACTTTTCAAAATCGGAAATAGGTGGCAAGGCAAAATTGTTTTCAATGTGAGATACTATTGGAACTACCTTTACTCCCAACGCCGTGGCAAAGCCATTGTAATTAGCATAAAAAGGTTCTGGAATTATGATTTCATCCTCGGCATCCATTATAGTACCCATAACAAATGACAGGGCCTCCGAACCTCCGGTGGTTACGATAATATCTTCGGAAGATACCTCAATGTCGTTTTTGGCATAATATGAGGAGATTTTGGTCCTATATTGTTCAGAACCCTCAGTCATACTGTAGGCAAGTACATCAATATTATGATTTCTAACCGCATCAAGTGCTACCTGAGGAGTTTTTATATCGGGTTGACCAATATTCAGATGGATAACATGGGTGCCCCTTTTCTTGGCTGCTTCTGCATAAGGGACCAATTTTCGGATAGGAGAAGCTGGCATTTGCCTCCCTTTTTTGGATATACCAGGCATGCTGTAAATTTTAGCAAAAATGAGAAAACCAATACTCGAAAACAACAGATTAAGCCATTATTTGAATAGTAATAGAATGTTAAATTAAAGTATAAATCAGCCAATAATTTGTATCTTTCATAGTGATAACCATTTAGAAGTAAGCAAATTGAAGAAAAACCTACATTTTTTTGCGATTCTTTTTGTAATGCTTCCCTTCTTGGTTTCTGCACAGGGATTTAAGTTGCCACAACACCAGAAGTACCAAAAACTTCGTTTTCAACTCATCAACAATCTGATGATAGTTCCTGTAGAAATTAATGGGGCGGAGCTGACTTTTGTCCTAGATTCCGGGGTAAGCAAACCCATATTGTTTAATCTCTCCGACCAAGATTCTATTCAGATCAACAATGTTTCCGAAGTTACTATCAAAGGATTGGGTGATGGAGAGCCGATGAAGGCCCTGAGGTCTATTGGAAATAAGTTTAAACTTGGTAAGGCGAAAAACTATGATCAAGACCTTTATGTGATTTTAGATAAGGAAATCAACTTTTCGACATCGCTTGGTATTCCTGTACATGGAATTTTAGGATATGACGTGTTTCGGGATTTTATTGTAGAAATTAATTATGTCACACACCATATAAAGTTGCATAACCCCAACTTGTATAAGCACAATCCACATAGTAAATCACAAACACTACCGTTGTTTGTTGAGCGAGGAAAATCTTATGTAGAAGGAATAGTCCTAATGAAAGATGAGGAAGATGTTAAAGTGAAGCTATTGGTGGATACCGGAAGTAGCGATGCACTCTGGCTTTTTCATCAGCCGGAAAATGGATTGGAAATACCGGATAAGAATTACGAGGATTATCTAGGAAGGGGATTAAGTGGTGATATTTTCGGAAAACGAACCAAAGTAAGCGGTATAAAGCTAGGTGATTTTGAATTAAAAGATGCGAAGGCCGCTTTTCCCTATAAAGAATCCTATAGTTATTTAAAGAATTTAGGCGATCGTAACGGTAGTGTTGGTGGTGAAATATTAAAACGGTTTAACCTGATTTTTGACTATGGTAACGGACAGGTTACCCTTAAAAAGAATGTAAACTTCAAAACACCGTTTCAATATAATCTAGCAGGTATAGCCTTACAGCACAACGGACTTAGATATATAGCCGAAAGTATTGCTGGTTTCAATGGAGTCGTAAAAAATGATGATAGTAGCGCCTTTGGAAATGTTCAGATTCTTCTTGAAAACAAAACTCGGTTGAGTTTGGTGCCAGAAATAATCGTTTCTGGTATTCGTGCTGGGAGTCCGGCTGCGGAAGCGGGATTGCAGGAGGGAGATGTAATTTTGGCCGTGAATGGAAAGAACATCCATAAATATAAACTCCAAGAAGTGCTAAAAATGCTGAACGAAAGGGAAGGAAAACGTGTACGCGTACTTATAGAACGCTATAATCAAGATTTGCTGTTCTCCTTTGTTTTGAAAAGTGTATTCGACTAAAAAAGCCTTCCCGGATATTCGAAAAGGCTTTCTTCAATAAATATTTTTTATAACTATTTGGCTCCTTCGGCCTTTACCGTTCCTTTAATTTTAAGGACCTTGGTTGCAGTAGCGGCATTAGAGGTGACAGTTATGGCCTTTCTAATAGGGCCAACTCTGTTCGTATCATATTTAACCTGTATTTCTCCAGTCTTACCAGGTAAAATCGGATCTTCAGGTTTCTTAGGAATAGTACATCCACAGCTAGACTTTACATTACTGATTACTAATGGTGCAGTACCTGTGTTGGTGAATTCGAAGACTCGAACACCATCGCTCCCTTTAGCGATTTCACCGTAATCGATGGTTTCGCTTTTAAATTCAATTTTTGCCGCGGATTCCTGGGCGCAGGTGCCTAAAGAAAGAAGCCCGACAAATAACATGAGTACAGATTTTTTCATCATTTCTAGTTTTGGGTGAACTCCAAATGTAAATGTTTTCACACCTGCATCCAAAATTCTTTTGTTATGTAATAACGTTACTTATTTTTGTTTCGTATTTCGGATTTGGCCTTTAGCCGAGGAATTACAATAAATTAATATTGCAAAAACCCATCCAGACACCAATCCGGGTCAAAAAAGACAAAAACTATACCGAAAAATGGAAATTCCATCAAAATATGAGCCCAATAGGGTAGAAGAGCACTGGTACAACTACTGGACAAAGCATGATTTTTTTAGTTCAAAACCGGACGAAAGGGAGCCTTACACTATTGTAATCCCCCCGCCAAATGTCACCGGAGTACTTCATATGGGCCATATGCTGAACAATACGCTACAAGATGTGCTTATTAGAAGGGCCAGACTTTTAGGGAAGAATGCCTGTTGGGTACCTGGAATGGACCATGCCTCTATTGCTACGGAGGCCAAAGTAGTTGCCAAATTAAAGGATGAAGGCATTGCGAAAGCAAATCTAACCAGAGAAGAGTTCCTTAAACATGCCTGGAATTGGACAGATGAATACGGTGGAGTTATCCTGCAGCAACTAAAAAAACTGGGTTGTTCTTGTGATTGGGACCGTACAAAATTCACCATGGATGACGATATGTCAGCTTCTGTAATCAAGGTTTTTGTGGATTTGTACGAAAAAGGCCTTATTTATAGAGGGTTTCGAATGGTAAATTGGGATCCTGAAGCAAAAACTACACTTTCCGATGAAGAAGTGATTTATGAGGAAAAACAGGGTACTTTATATTATTTGGCCTATCAAATTGAGGGCTCAGATGAAAAAGTAACCATTGCCACCACCCGTCCGGAGACTATTTTAGGAGATACAGCAGTGTGTATTAACCCAAATGATGAGAGATACCACCATTTAAGGGGAAAAAAGGTTGTGGTTCCTATCTGTAATAGAGTGATTCCAATCATAGAAGACGAGTATGTAGATATAGAATTCGGTACAGGTTGCTTAAAAGTGACCCCTGCCCATGATGAAAATGACAAGAATCTTGGTGAGAAGCACAAATTGGAGGTTATAGACATCTTCAATGAAGATGCCTCGCTAAATTCTTATGGATTACATTATCAAGGAAAAGATAGGTTTGTTGTACGAAAAGAAATCTCCAAAGAATTGGAAGAAAAAGGCTTTTTGGTAAAAACCGAACAACATACCAACAAAGTTGGTACCTCTGAGCGTACCAAAGCAGTTATCGAGCCTCGTTTGTCGGATCAGTGGTTTTTAAAGATGGAAAACTTGTCTAAACCTGCTCTTGAAGGAGTGTTACAGACAAATGATGTAAAGCTTTATCCTAAGAAGTTTGAGAATACCTACCGTCATTGGATGGAAAATATTCGTGATTGGAATATTTCCCGTCAATTATGGTGGGGACAGCAAATTCCCGCGTATTATTTTGGGGATGGTAAAGATGATTTTGTGGTTGCGGAAAGTAGGGAAGAAGCGTTGAAAAAAGCACAATCCCAAAATCCCAATATCCAAGATTCCGATTTACGCCAAGATCCAGACGTTTTGGATACATGGTTTTCTTCATGGTTATGGCCTATCAGCGTTTTTGGAGGTATTCTAGAGCCAGAAAATGATGAGGTTAATTACTATTATCCTACGAGTGATTTAGTTACCGGACCTGACATTTTGTTTTTCTGGGTTGCGAGAATGATAATTGCGGGATACGAATATCGTGGCAAAAGACCGTTTGAAAATGTATACCTGACTGGTCTGGTGCGCGATAAACAACGCAGAAAGATGTCCAAGCAGCTAGGGAATTCTCCTGATGCACTCAAGTTGATTGAGGATTTTGGAGCCGATGGTGTACGCGTTGGACTTTTATTGAGCTCTGCGGCGGGTAATGACCTTATGTTTGACGAAGCATTATGTCAGCAGGGTAAAAACTTTGCTAACAAAATTTGGAACGCTTTCAGACTGATAAAAGGTTGGGAAGTGGCAGATTTACCACAACCGGAAGCGGCCAAAATTGGAATTGAGTGGTACACATCCAAATTCAACCAAACATTGGTGGAAATTGAAGACCATTTTTCCAAATACCGAATTTCTGATGCCTTAATGGCCATTTACAAGTTGGTTTGGGATGATTTCTGTTCCTGGTTGCTTGAAATCGTGAAACCAGCCTATCAGAAACCCATAGATAAGGCTACTTATGACGCTGTGATTCATTTATTTGAACAAAATCTGAAGATTTTACACCCATTTATGCCCTTCTTATCGGAAGAAGTATGGCAGCACATAGCCGAACGGACACCGGAACAAGCATTGATTGTTTCAAAGTGGCCCAAACAGGAGAAGGTAAATTCGTCTATTATAACAGATTTTGACTTTGCTTCTGAAGTAATTTCAGGGATTAGAACAATTCGAAAGGAAAAAAATATTCCTCAGAAAGAAGCCCTTGAGCTTTCCGTATTAAATAGTGAAAAGGTTGACGGTCAAATGGATGTAATCGTTACTAAATTGACGAATCTTTCGAAAATCAATGTGGTAAACTCTACTCTTGAAGGCGCTTTGAGTTTTAGGGTAAAAAGCAATGAGTATTTCATTCCAATGAGTGGTGCAATCGATATTGAGGCAGAAATCAAAAAGATTACGGAGGAATTAAACTATACCAGAGGATTTTTGCAATCGGTACAAAAGAAATTGAGCAACGAAAGGTTTGTAAACAATGCACCTGAACAAGTAGTGGCCATTGAAAAAAAGAAAGCCGCTGATGCGGAGGCCAAAATAGAGACCTTAGAAAAGAGTTTGGCTAGTTTAGAGTAGAGAATAGGATAATCGACTGGAGCTTGGATAATGTCGCAACAACTTTTTGAACATCTTAATAGGTTTGTCCAAATTTCAAAGGGGGATTTTAAAGATATTATTGAATTTTTTGAAGTTAAAAAGGTTGAGAAAAAGGAGGTTTTAGCAAGGGCTGGAACACTTTGCAATTCTATTTTTTTTGTGGAAAAAGGTTGTCTTCGGATGTACTTTATCAGTGAAAAGGGAATAGAGCAAACCATCCAATTCGCATTGGAAAATTGGTGGATGACAGATGATTTGGCATATACAGAAAGAAATCCTTCAGATTTTTACATACAAGCTGTTGAAAATGCGCAAGTACTATCAATTTCCTACGATCAACAAGAGCGACTATTACATACGTTTCCACAACTTGAAAAATACTTCAGGAGGGTTTATCAAATAGCCTACGGCTCATCAATTAGGAAAATGAAATACCTGAATAGTTTTTCCAAAGAAGAAATTTATTTTCACTTTACTGCGCATTTCCCTGAATTTGCCCAAAGAGTGCCTCAATATCTGATTGCCTCTTTCTTGGGTCTTACCCCAGAATATGTTAGCGAAATTAGAGCTAAAAAGCGTTCTTAAACCAGTTTAAGTTTTTTCATTTCGAACGGGAATAGTTTTACATCATAATTCTAAACAAGTAAAAATGGACAAGAGAATTCAAATTGATGTAACCGAACCTATTTCTTTTAATGCTATGTATGCGTTTGGCAGTATTATTATGCAAAGTGAATTGAGCAATACGCATAAAGAGCTTATTAATATTAGAGCATCCCAGTTAAATGGATGTGCCTTTTGTTTAGATATGCATACTAAGGACGCCATGAAGAATGGAGAAACAAAAGAGCGTGTTTTTCTATTGGATGCATGGAAGGAAACAACAATCTTTTCCGAAGAAGAGAAGATTATATTGCAGATAACTGAGGAGATTACCATGATTCAAGATCAAGGTTTGTCTGCTAAAACGTATAAAAAGGCTATTGAAAGGTTTGATGAAAAGTATTTGGCATTAATTATTATGGCGGTTGTAAATATCAATGCGTGGAATAGAATCGCGATTAGTACCCATAAACCAATTGTTGACTAGTAACGAAAAGATTTTCTCAACACGGTTCGAATAGGGATTCATAATGCTTATTTGAACCGTGTCTATTGTATATTTTACCTCCAGAACTATCTCCTTCTCCCACCTGAATATTGCATGGCTTCACCCTTTCCAAAACCATAGCTAAACCCAAAAGCCACAAAACGTCCTCGTTGTCGACGATTATAAACTTCAAAATCAGCCTGGGCAATTTGACTTTCGCCGATTCTGGATGCAAAAACATCGCGTATGCTGAGATTTAGGATTGCTTTGCCCTTCATCAACTTTTTGCGAAGACCTAAATCCATGAAGATGTTTTCTTGTACCTCCCCCTGCACGGTTTGATAATTGGACCTGTAATTTCCGGTAGCCTCAAGATCAATTTCCGCGGGTAACTTCAATTTCGTCATCAGTTTTGATGACCATCTATCTGCGTTAAAATCAAAACTAATGTCTTGAAAGGTACCTTCTCTGGTGAATTGACTATAGTTAAAGTCTCCATTGAACGTCAGCCACCTGGCAGGACTATACTTGGTATTGAATTCAATTCCCGTGGTTTTATTAGTTCCAATATTTTCGGGTCTGGTGGTGTTTACATTGTTTTCGAAAGTGGACACACGTTCAATGACATCGTCGGTATAACGATGGTAAACCCCAAAATTAAGAGCAGTCTTCCCAATAAAAAAGATGCTGGTTACTTCATAAGAATCGGTAAACTCTGGCATGAGTTCTGGATTCCCTTGTCGGATACTAAAATTGTTGCGGATATTGAAAAAAGGGTTTAAATCCCAAAGCCTTGGTCTATAAATACGCTTTGAGTATCCGGCCTGTAACGATATTTTTTCAGAAAATTTATACGAAGTATGCATACTGGGAAACAGATTGGAATAATCCTGAGAATTATCTTCGCCGGTATTGGTCAAAAAGGTATTCAAATTGGTCTGCTCCAAACGCAATCCGCCTTTTACTCCCCACTTTTCTCCTTCATACGCTCCAGTGGTGTAAAGTCCCAATACCTTTTGGTCGTATTCAAAAATGTTTGTTAAGCCAGGGTCTACTTCAAATGCGCCATTTACCAAATTTTGAACTTCATAGTCGTTACTTACATCATTCAGCACATATTGCGCGCCAGTTTCCCAGGTCAATTCATCCGTAAACGGTTTGGTATAATCTAATTTGAACGTAAATACAGCTTCCTTAAAATCTGTTCGGGTTAGTTGCATATCATCGCTGTTTGCACCTGAAATAGTAACATCATTAAACTCTGAAGATTGATCTTTCCCGAAAAAGTTTCCTAATGTGCTAAACAGTAGCGTGTGATCCTCGTTGCCTTTGAAATCTTTCTTGTATTGCAGTTCGTATTGGAATTTTGGGTTGGTAGCCTCCGTAATCTCGGTTCGTTCCCATTCTGATGTAACAATATCAGCTCCCGTAAGAGAAACAAAATTCGTGGTTGATGGTTGGTCTTCAATTTCCAATGCAAAATTTCCGGATAGGGTCAATACACTAGTAGGATTTAAATAGTAATCCGTTCCCAAAACAAAATTATAGTAGGCTTCGTTTCTAAATTCTTCCCCTATGGATTGAATGGTAGTGTTGTTTACCAAATCGGTATTTCGACTTTCTCTATCATTTGGAAGCTCACGATACCCAGCACCCAACTGCGTAAATAGATTGAATTTTTCCGTTCTTTTATTTAAACTTATGCCGACACTATGATTATTAGGCGCTCCGGTATTTACGGATACAGACCCGTTTAAACCGCGGCGTTCCTCTTTTTTAATTACGATGTTGATGATACCCGAAGTACCTTCGGCATCGTATTTGGCGGATGGATTGGTGATTACCTCTACACGATCGATCATGTCTGCTGTAATGGTCCCTAGAGCATTACTTTCATCGCTGGCGATAATAGACGGCTTACCATTAATAAGTACTTGAACCCCCTGACTCCCTCTTAAACTGATCTGCCCTTCAATATCCACATTTACCGAGGGAACATTGTTTAGTACCTCCAGGGCACTTGCGCCAGTAGTACTCAAGTCTTTTCCAACATTGAACACCCGCTTATCCAGTTTAAAAACAGTTTTTGATACTTCTCCTTCAACTACGACTTCTTCCAATTTTTGGGCATCTTCCTCAATTTCTATATTTCCTAAATCGATTCTTGGACCCTGAAAGGATTGAGGTCTGATAATCTGTTTTTCAAAACCGATAAAACTGACCTCTATATAAAAGTCTTTGGCGGAGGTTTCTAATGAAAATGACCCGTCTTCAAGGGTTGTGGTACCAGATATTGCTTTTTTTGTTAGGTTGTCCGCTATCATAACAGTTGCGTAGGCAACCGCTTGTTTTGTGGATTTATCGATTACTTTTCCGCTAAAGATGACTTGGCGCTGCTGAGCATTGGCCAACCCTATCATAAAAAAAAGTATCGTGACTAGCAGATAGCCGTGTTTTGTGGGCGAAAACAGTTTCATAATTTGTATTGCTTACCCAAATATGGCATGAAATTGGAAAAAAAAGGAGCAAATTCTGTGAACGACCAGCCTTATGCCCTAATCAACAGGGTTTATGAAAAATAATGGTCAAATGTCGTTAAAGGACATAATATTGTTGTTTGCGGCATAACTTTTTCTTTGTTAGACAATAACTAATAGCTTTATACTTATTAAAGCATATATAGTTGATTTCACGAAAAGAGTTTTTTTTTCAGATTGTTCTCCATCTTTTGGTCTTTTTGTTTTATTCCTATGATCGAAGACATCCCGAAATTGATGCTTCCGAGGTAATATTTTTTCTAAGCTATGCTTTGGCCTCTGTTGTTATAGCCTATTACTTAATGCCGAAATTTCTGTATCAAAAAAGATATTTGCTGTTTTTTACCGGTGTTCTTGTAATCATTACGGTGTTGATTTTATTGGAAGAGTTAGTTTTAGAACAAATTCTTTTCCCCGGCACCCGACGAGCAAGTAGATTCCCTGGGGTGTTCTACTCTTTAGCGAAGGTGATTCCCATAATGGCCATATTAAGTGGATTTAAGTTTGCATGGGATGCTTTGCAAAAGCAAAGTCAGATAGACGAGCTTAAAAGTGCAGTCAAGGAAAGCGAACTTCAATTCCTACGTTCCCAGATCAATCCTCATTTTTTATTCAACAACTTGAACAACTTGTATTCCTATGCCTTGGAGAATTCCCCAAAAACTCCAGGAATTATTTTGGAAATGAGTGGGGTACTACGCTATATGCTGTATGAATGCAAGGAGGACTACGTTCCCTTAAAAAAAGAAGTAGAACAGGTTGAGAATTTCATAAAATTGTCCAAATTGCAGATTGAGGAAAGAGGGAAGGTACGGTTTACATCTGAAAAGATAAGATCGGAATATAAAATTACACCGCTCATTTTGATTGTTTTTATTGAGAATGCGTTCAAGCATAGCCAAGCGGGGCAATCATCAGATATTGAAATTGATATTAGCCTACGTCAGGATAAACATAAGTTGGAACTAAGTTGTGAGAATAATTTCATTCCATCAACTAATATGGAATCCATCGCCAAGGGTATTGGTCTTGAGAATGTAAAAAAAAGGCTGCAACTGCTGTATCCTGGCAAGCATGAACTCGAAATTATTGAGAAGAACAATCAATTCAAGGTGACATTGACCATGGAACTGGAAAAATCTTAGACTGATGAATTGTATCATTATTGAAGATCAACCACCTGCACAACGCATCCTGAAAAAATTTATATCAGATGTGGGTTCACTAAACTTGGTTGGAGTGTTCCCAGATGCACTGCAAGCCATGGAATTCTTGAAGCTGGAACGCGTTGACTTACTTTTTTTGGATGTTCATCTTCCTAAAATTTCCGGTATCGAATTTTTAAGAACAATGCCAAATCCACCAAATGTGATTCTGGCAACCGCCTTTTCAGAATACGCGTTGGAAGGATATGACCTTAACGTTGTGGATTATCTTCTTAAACCCTTTTCGTTCCAAAGATTTTTAAAAGCCGTTGCCAAAGTGCCAATAAAAAACATTGTTGAGGAAGAACAAACAATGGGGGAAACAAAAGACTATTTGTACATTAAATCTGGGCATGAACATATAAAGATTTGGTTGGATGCCATACTTCATATTGATTCCGATTCCGATTATACAGAGGTGGTTACCAAGGAAAAAAAATATTTGTCACATGAGTCTTTGCGGTATTGGCAGGAAAATCTTCCGGAAAAGCAATTTGTAAGGGTGCACAAATCACATATTGTCAATACAACAAAAATTGAGAAACTTGTAGGTAACCAGGTCTACCTTTCAAATGATATCAAAATTCCCATCGGAAGGGCGTTCAAGGAGCATTTTATAAAAAATGTACTCAAATAGAATAAAAACCTGAGACGGAAAGTTTAATACATTTTGCAATACTCCCGGTTATAAGTAGAGCTAATTCTAGAACTGAAAAAATGGATAACTATTCTTCATACAAATTACCATCCAATACTTCTTTGGCACAAATAGCATATACAACAGCCACAAGCCAATCAGGATTTTAACCCTAGCGATGCTCACAGAAAAAGTACATGAAGAAATAGATTTTCTTATGAAGTGAGCGGCATTTATAAAATATCTTTCCAACAACTGTAACAGTCGTGTTTTGAGAAGTGTCTAAATCATAAAGCAAAAATTATGATGTACAAAAGGCACATTTACGTTACACTGGTCATATGCTTAGGTATGGCCACAAGTATGAATTCTCAAACACAAAAAGTTATGCAAAAAACAGTAATTTCAGAAGATCAGCAAGATATATTAAATGCAATAGAAGCAATGACACAATCCTTTAATTCGAAGGATATCGAAGGTGTGATGTCCAGTTATGAAAAGGATGCCGTGGTTATTTTTGAACCTGAGACCCCAGTAACAGACTTTAATGCACTTAAGGAAATGTTTCTGGGAGCTTTTACATTAAATCCTAAATTTGAGTATCCCAAAGGGCATGAAGTTTTTGTCAATGGAGATATGGCAATGCATATTGCCCCATGGATTATGAAGGGAGTGGCTCCTGATGGGTCGGAAATTCAACAAACCGGACTTTCGATTGCAACATTACACAGACAGAAAGACGGTAAATGGCTTATGACTTTTGACAATCCTCATGGGAACTATCTAATAAATAAATAGGATGAGTGTAAAGAACGAAGAAAACCAATCAGATGAAGTTCTCATCAAACATGCTTTATCCGGGGATAAAAGTGCTTTGGAGCTTTTGATAAAAAAAAACCAGGATTGGATTTTCAATGTTGCCCTCACTTTTGTTGGCGATAGGGACGAGGCTGCAGATTTAACCCAGGAGGTCATGATTAAAGTGATTACCAAGTTAGAAACCTTTAAGCAAAAAAGCGGTTTCAGAACCTGGATGTACCGAATAGTGAAAAATCACTTTTTGAATATGAAGAGGGGTAAATACGAGATTAATGCCCCGACCTTTGAACAATTTGGAGAGGGGTTGGATCAATTACCAGATGAATCCCTTTCCAATTATTCTTATGAAGTCGAAGAAAAATTATTGGTCAACGAGGCTAAGATAAGTTGCATGAAAGGAATGCTTTTATGTCTTGATAGGGAACAACGGCTCATTTATATAATTGGTGAACTGTTCGAATTTCCAGACTCGGTCGGAAGTGAAATAATGGAAATTTCTAAAGAAAACTTTAGGGTTAAGCTTCATAGGGCAAAAAAGCAGCTGTATAATTTCATGAACCATAAATGTGGACTTATAAATAAATCAAATCCATGCAGGTGTCATCGGAAGACAGCGGGCTTCATAAAAATGGGATACGTTGATCCTATAAAGTTAAATTTTCAAAAGGATGTGATAAATAGCATAGATAAAGTTCTTGATAGGAAAATAGAAACTTATTCCGGTGAGGTGCTATCAGATTATCAAAGATTGTATCAAGAACATCCTTTTTTAAGAAGTCCTGATAAGTTAGATTCCATAAAAAAACTGCTTTCAACGCAAACTATAAAAGATACGTTCAATCTATAAATCAGATAAGATTTACAATTATGTGATGCTGGACCATGGTATATGGGGTAAATTAAGGTTTCTTGTCGAGATTGGGTAGAAATCATAAGCTATCCATATCTTTAGGGTAAGTTATTTATCCTATGTCGACTTCCATCAAACGTAAGATTTCATATACTGGCAATATTGAGTTTTCTGAATTGAAAATCACTGAGCCATCTTCATATGCGGCAGGAATACCGGGGATAAAGGCAGCATTGGAACATGTGAGCAAGGAGTCAGGTCTTTTTCGTTCGTTGAATACACTCTCACGAATGAATCAGAAAGAAGGTTTTGACTGTCCAGGTTGTGCCTGGCCTGATCCTGCTACACCTTCCAAATTAGGTGAGTATTGTGAGAATGGGGCCAAAGCAATAGCCGAAGAGTCAACTTTTGAACGTGTCGATAGTACTTTTTTTAGAAAATATTCTGTCGAGGAGATTTCTACTTGGACCGATTATCAAATCGGAAAAAGTGGAAGAATAACCGAGCCTTTTGTGTTAAGACCGGATTCGATTCATTATGAACCCATTTCATGGACCGATGCTTTCCAACTTATAGCTGAACAATTACATACCCTAAGTTCACCTGATGAGGCGATATTTTACACATCGGGTCGTTCCAGTAACGAAGCGGCCTTTTTATATGGATTGTTTATTCGCGCATTCGGAACGAACAATATGCCCGATTGTTCCAACATGTGCCATGAGTCTAGCGGTGTGGCACTTTCGGAAACACTTGGTATAGGTAAAGGGTCTGTTGTGCTCGAAGATTTACACGAAGCTGAGGTAATCATGGTCATCGGCCAAAACCCTGGAACAAATCATCCGAGGATGCTCTCTGCATTGCAAAAGTGTAAAGAAAACGGAGGTGAGGTCATTACTGTAAATCCACTTTCTGAAAGCGGACTCAATAGATTCAAAAACCCGCAGCAACTAAGTGGAATTATTGGGAGAGGAACTCAATTAACCGATATTTTTCTTCAAGTCAAGATAAATCAAGATGTTTCTTTGCTTAAGCTTATCATGAAACGATTGGCACAAAGAGAAAAAAATGGAGAATCCGTTTTTGATCACGATTTTATTCAAGATAAAACCAATGGGTTTGATGCTCTTTTGGCAGATTTGGACAAGCATGATGAAAACCAACTACTTGAACTTTGCGGAGTGGATTCATCTCAAGTGGAGTTGGCAGTTGATTTGCTGGCAAAGAAATCGAAAATCATCATTTGTTGGGCCATGGGGCTTACACAACATAAAAATGGTGTGGAAAATATTAAGGAATGCGTGAATTTGTTGCTAGCCAAAGGAAGTATTGGGAAAAAAGGAGCTGGTACCTGCCCAGTAAGAGGGCATAGCAATGTGCAGGGTGATAGGAGCGTCGGAATTATGCATCATGTTTCAGACCCGTTGAACAAAGCACTTAAAGATGTCTTTGAATTTGATCCTCCCAATCAGGAAGGATTGGATACGGTTAATGCCATTCAGGCTATGTATCAGGGTAAGGCCAAAGTGTTCATCGCACTAGGTGGAAATTTTGTTTCCGCTGCATCCGATACCATATATACTGCAGAAGCATTGGAAAACTGTGATTTGACAGTATCAATCACTACAAAGCTGAATCGTACGCATTTAACAGCTGGAAAAACAGCATTGATTTTGCCCACATTAGGAAGGACGGAGCAAGATCAGGAACGATTTGTCACAGTTGAAAACAGTATGGGCAAGGTACATCAAAGCAAAGGTCGCTTGAAACCGGCTAGTAACCAACTGAAAAGTGAGCCTGAAATAATCGCGGAAATTGCAAGCACTTATTTTGGGGAAAGTTCTACAATTGATTGGAAGACTTTAGGAAAGGACTATGATTTGGTCCGAGAAAAAATCTCCGAGGTGCTTACAGGGTATAAAGATTATTCGAATCGTTCTAAAGGCTCTGGATTTTATCTTCCAAATAACACAAGGGAGGCGGATTTTTCAAAATTACCACAAGGAAAAGCTCAATTCTCTATTTGTAAACTTCCCGACCACCAGTTGTCAGAAGACGAGTTTATATTAATGACCGTTCGCAGTCATGATCAATTTAACACCACTATTTATGGTTTAAACGATAGATATCGCGGTATTTATGGTGAGCGAAGAGTGATTTTTATGAATCCAAGTGATATTAAGGAAAAAGGATTGGAACCTCTGCAAGTTGTGAATGTTACAAGCAATTATTCTGGAAAGCTTCGCAGAGCTGAGAATTTTAAGGTGATTCCTTATGATATTCCAACCAAGAATTTGTGCGCCTATTTTCCTGAAACCAATGTTTTGGTCCCCATTGACCTTTATGCCGAAAAGAGTAATACCCCGGCCAGTAAATCGGTCATTGTAAAAATAGAAGTAAAGCAGTTATAACTTTGATTCATATGCAAAACATCAACCGACGAAATTTCATAAAAAAGACCATCACTTATGGATTCTAGGGAGCAATTTCAGAAACTCTATGTGCAGTAGCGCCTTTGAGTGAGCGTTCAGTAGCTAGTGGTGGAGCGCCGCAACCATTTCCAGACTTCACAAGAGGTAACTGAAAAGAAACTTCTCCATTGGGCATCATTGAATAAAAATTTACCGGTTTAGAAAAATTCAATTAATTTAACTCACAATCTCACCTAGTAAAATTTAAAATTTTGTGAGCTATGGAGACTTATGCAACTGCCTTATTGTATGCTATTCCATTCTTTATAGGATTGGTTCTTTTTGAGGTATTATATGGACATTTTATCAAGAACCAAAAACACAAGGTTATGGACACTGTGAGTAGTCTCAGCTCTGGTCTTACAAACATTGTAAAAGATTCATTGGGTTTGGCCGTAGTTTTGGTTACGTATCCATATTTGGTGGAAAACTTGGCCCTAATTCAAATAGAGGCGACCTGGGTAGTATGGTTAGTTGCATTTATGGCAATTGATTTTGCAGGATATTGGAACCATCGATTAAGCCATCATGTCAATATTTTTTGGAACCAGCATGTAATTCATCATAGTAGTGAGGAATTTAATCTAGCTTGTGCGCTAAGACAGTCCATTTCAAATGTTGTGGGCTATTTTCCCTTGTTATTGCTTCCAGCGGCCTTTTTAGGAGTCCCAGGTGAAGTGATAGCGATTTTGGCTCCTGCCCATTTGTTTGCACAATTCTGGTATCACACACAGCATATTGGAAAGATGGGATGGTTGGAATACATCATAGTTACGCCTTCGCAACATCGTGTGCACCACGCTATAAATCCGGAGTATATTGATAAAAATCTGGGACAAATACTATGTATATGGGATAGGTGGTTTGGGACATTTCAGGAGGAAATGGATAATGTGCCTCCGCAATATGGGGTGTTAAAACCAGCCGCTACCTGGAACCCTATTTTAATCAACTTTCAACATTTTTGGAGGTTATGTCAAGATGCTTGGAGAACTAAAAATGTATGGGATAAATTTCGGATTTGGTTTATGCCCACTGGTTGGCGACCATCAGATGTGGCCCGGAAGTATCCTATTTCAACAATAGCGGATGTCTATAACTTCGAAAAATATAAGCCCGAAGCATCGCCAAGTTTAAAATTCTACGCTATTTTTCAATTGTTGTCGAATACAGCGTTGTTACTATTTATGTTTTACAATTATGCCGAAATAGGATTCAACAATCTGCTTTTATTTGGAGGTTTTGTTTTTTTAGGAATCTATGGGTACACAAGTTTAATGGATAGAACAAGGTATGCGATGTGGATAGAGGTTGTTCGAAGTATTTTAGGGCTTGCATTGATTTATATCACAGGAGATTGGTTTGGTATAAATATGTATCTACCATTCGGGTCGTATTTGGTAGCATTATATTTCATAATAACCCTTTTAGGAGGGATTCATTTTGGTCGCAGGAATGATAAGGTTTCGGATAAAGAAATCACAATGAATCCATCAAGCAGCGTGTGATGATCAAATTCTAAATTTTGTCCGTACCAAAACTTTCAGTTTGTTAGCTAGTACTTAAAAAGGTATAGTATCATTTAAAGGGTTATCCGCAAATGTTTCACTTTTAACCCCAGATTTTCAGTTTCACCAAGATTTATGGTAAAGGCACCTTCACTATTGCGTTGCTTTGTTCCTGTCTTTACTAAGACAAAAAAGGTTGTTATGCGAAAGAGGATTGGGGCCATCTTACAATGGCCCCTCCTTTTTCTAAAATGTTAAAGTTTATCTTTAGGATTGGATTAAGACTGTAATGAAGAAAAAAGTGTACATCGTCGTTTTCGCAATGATCTTTGCCATGTTGTGCATTACAATCTATATCCACAATGAATTCAATCGACCTGCTTTGGTCGATATCCATAATAGTATCACTCAAGATACAGTAAGTGCCGATGAGCTGATTTCAATTTTTACTACAAATGAGGAACTGGCTAGCAATTCTTTTGTAGAAAAAACGATTGAAGTGAAAGGAGTGATTAAAAAAATCAACTACATAAACAATCGACAGACAATTCTGTTAAAAAGTGAACGATTTGCACAAAGTTTTGTGATTTGCGATATGATGCCTTCCACAGAAAACCGCATTGGAGCCTTGAATATTGGCGATACCCTTGCGATTAAGGGAATTTGTAAAGGATTCCTTTTCGACGTAATAATGTTAAATTGCATACCAATTGAAAAAACCCGTGAATAAATTTTTCATCCTCTTTATCTTCCTGCATTTTGGGGCCTATTGTCAAAACGACGGCCGACTTATTGCCAGGCAAGGCAAAGTTTCCTTTTTTTCATATACTTCCGTAGAAGACATTGAGGCAACGAATAATCAAGTTTACAGCATTATTGATAAAAGTGATGGAACTGTAGGTGTCAGCATGCTGATGCGGGCTTTTATATTTAAAAAGTCTCTAATGGAAGAACATTTTAACGAAAGTTATGTAGAGTCAGACATTTATCCCAAAACCAATTTTTCGGGCAAAATTGTTGATTTTACAGCCGATTCGTTAAACAACGGTGTTGCCTTTATCAAAGGGAATATGGAAATGCACGGGGCCAAAAAAGAAATTGAAATTAAGGTCAGGATTGAAAGTTCGGACGACAAATTAGTGTTGATGGGTGATTTTGAAGTGCCTGTGCAAGATTTTAATATCAAAGTGCCTCCCTTACTTACACCCAATATCGCTAAAGTTATACAGGTAATGTTCAGATTTGAATACGAACCCTATGAAGAATAAGAAAAGTAAAATTGTATTTATACTTGGCTTTTTTGTCGGCTTGGCTTCGATGAAAGGGCAAGATATTCTGGATTTATTGGATAAAGAACTATCCAATGAAAAGAAATACTTTACCCAGGCCACTTTTAAGGCCAACAGGGTTTTATTAGGTCAGTCGGTAGAGACCAGGAAAAAGGGGGTTATGGAGTTTACCTTTGGAACCCGATATTGGAATATTCCTAATAATACGACTGGACAAAGCTTCGGTGCCGATCGTTTTTCTGCTCATTTTGGGGTTCGATATTCATTTAGTGATCGATTCACCTTTGGTGTTGGAGCTACAACTTTGGATGGTATTCTCAATGGTTTCGCAAAATATCGTTTGGTGCGCCAAACAGATGATGGGTCTACACCTTTGGGTATCACTTTGGTGCAAGGAACTTCCTATTTTACAAGGGATTTTATTGGTTTTCAACTACCAAGTGATTCAGCTGATAGATTATCGTGGGTGACGCAGGCCATTTTCGCCAGAAAGTTTGACCGGAATCTATCCTTTCAAATTGCTCCTACTTATATTCATTTAGGAAATGAAAACATACCGCTGAACAATACGGACTACTTCTCTCTAGGTTTTGGGGGACGTTATAAATTGAGCAACCATGTTTCTTTGGTTTCCGAATATTATTATCTATTTGGAAGGGAAGAAGGGCCAGAAGGTTTTAACTTATTTTCACTAGGCGTAAATTGGGAAATCAGTGATTTGATACTTCAGTTTTCATTGACCAACGCAAAGAGTTTCGACGATATTTCAAATTATACCCTCGCGCCAAACAACTTCAATTTCAATGCAGGCCGTTTACATATTGGGGTAAATGCTACTTACGTGCTGCATTTCAACCAAAAAAAGCGCTCTATTAAGAGTGTGAAAGAATAAAAGGATCAGAGAATTTACCTAGAGGTTCAGCCACTGTTTAAACTCGGCAGCTTTGTTTTTTCCGATAATTATGTCTACTTCGGAATTGGGGTTCACCAATATCTTTAATTGACTGTTGCTATATCTGATTATTTTTTCAATAGCTGAAATAGCAATGATAAACTGCCGGTTGGCGCGGTAAAAGAAACTGCTATCCAACCCTGAATAAAGTTCGTCAAGACTGCTGTTCGTAGTTGATTTCTTCCCCCTCACATCTACCACATATGTTATGGTATGCTCTGTATAAATGTAGGCGATATCATCAATTGCAATGGGTAAAAGCTCATTTCGGAGATACGTAAGGATACGTTTTTTGCCACTATCGCTTTGCTTTTTATTCTTTTCGTTCGCTCCTTGATCGTTTTTATCTACTTCTTTTTCAGTTTTAGTGGCCTCTTCGACCCTTTTTTGGTATTTACCCAAATCATTATTCAATTTGGCTAAGTTGATGACCTCACTTTCCAACTCCTCATTTTTGGTTTCCAACTTTTTCTCATATAAACTGCCTATGAGTCTTACGGCAATAACCGAAGTCAAGATTACAATAAAACCAACAATACTAAAAAGTGTATAAAATCGATTGCGAAGGGTTTTTATTTGCGATGACATTTTACTGAAGTTGGCATGGGCAGCGACAAGCCAATCAGAATTTTTTATTGGATAAATATAAAGGATACCTGTCCGTTGTTTTTCACTGCTAAGGTTTTGGTCACTCAGGTCAGAACCTTTACCTCCGGTAAGAAGATTATAAAAATCTTCAGAACCGATTTCACTATCAATGGCCATAGATATGGATTGATTGAATCCAATTTGGGTTCCGCGCTGTTGGTTTTCAGGGTGACAAATGCTCTTACCTCCCCAGTCCATTATGCTTATAAAACCTGATTCTTCATGTGTGCTTTGAATGGTTTCTTGAACATTTTCAATTATAATCTCCTTGGAAATACCATTTTCCAATTGATTTTCAATGAGAGAAGCAACCTCTTTGGCCTCGCGTTTACTGGATTCCAATTGGGTACTCAACAATTGGTCGGTGCTAATACGAACAAAATATTGAGCGGTGATACCACCAATGATTGCAAAGATGATTGCAATGGCTAAAAATGTAAAAAAGTAAAGTCGGTCTTTCCGCATAATTCCAAAAAAGGGAAAAGCCCATTACAAGGGCTATGCAATATAGGATTTATGGATTAAAATAACGGAAGTGAAGCCATATTTTCAAGCTGCCCTTTAAATCAGCGAACTAATCCCATGAACAAGGGCTTTCACTCGTGTATTACATCAGAGTGTCAATAAAGACGAGGGTTGCGAAGAATACGAAAATTTCACTTTTAAGGCTTAAAATTCAGCTTCACCCTGTTTTTTTTGAAATAAGGGTGGTCTCGGTTGTTCATTTGACCTATCAAAATTATAATCATCATTTACGATCTAAATTAAATTACTATGAAAAAGAATTTCTTAAAAATTATCGCAGCAGTGTTTTTGTTTGCTGCATGTTCAGAAGACGATCCTATCGTTGGTGTTCCTGATGACCCAACTCCTGGAGGAGACAATCCTACGGCTACCGGTACGGTGGTGCTTAACGAGGTGGAGTATCTCGGGAATCGTGTTGAAATTTACAACAATAGCAATGCTAGTGTTGATTTATCCTCATATTGGTTATGCTTAGGCCCAGGTCAATATTCAGAAATTGGAGGTCTTGTAACGGAAGGAAATGTAAACCTTGGTGCTGGAGAATACCTAAGTGTTTCTTATGAAATGCCAGAGGCAGCAGGTGGTCTAGGACTGTACTCATCAAACAATTTTACCGATTCAAGTGCTATTGTAGATTTCGTGCAATGGGGTGCTGCAGGAGCCGCTAGAGAGAACGTAGCAGTTGCGGCGAGTCTTTGGACAGCCGGAGAGTTTGTTCCTGTAATGGGAAGTGCTGATAACAGTATTGTTTATGACGGTAATGGCAATGGTGCGTCCAACTGGGCCGAAACATCTACCGTGACCATTGGAGCTGACAACGTATTGACAGTTCCCGCAGAAGTAAGATCAATTGTAATAAACGAAGTACAATTTGGCAATAGAAATTTGATTGAGCTTTACAACAATGGTAATGTAGCTGCTGATATTAGCTCTTATTGGCTTTGTCTTGGACCTGGACAATATGTTCAGTTAAGTGCAGCCACTATTGAAAGTGGAGATACAAACTTAGATGCAGGTGAATTTGTAGTGGTAAACTATGATTTGCCAGATAATCAAGGTGGATTGGGATTATACTCAAACAATTCCTTTACCGATTCTAATGCAATCATGGATTTCGTGCAATGGGGTGCTGCAGGCGCCGCTAGAGAAAATGTTGCCGTAGAAGCTGGAATTTGGACAGTTGGTGAGTTTGTAGCAACTGTTAATGCTACAAGCAGTATCGAATATGATGGTGAAGGAGACGCTGCATCCGATTGGGCAGAAGAAACCAAGCCTTCTTTTGGGGTAGCCAATGATATTGAAACAGCTAGCACAACATTTAATATTACGATTACAAATGCAGCTGAAGTGTTCAACGTACATACCTTCAGTGAAAGAAATAGAACTGGTGAAGCTGCAACTACAGGTCCATTGAACCAGGATAATGACTACTACGAAATTACATTCCAAGCAGTTCCTGGTACAAAAATCACTCCTGTGACCATGATGGGCAACAGTAATGATTGGTTTTTGGCTCCTGAGGACTTAGCTGGAATTAGTCTTTGGGAAAATGGTTCAGCATTGAACAATGTAGATATTGCCGACCAATTGGTACTGTATGATTTAGGAACCGAAATTGACAATGAACCAACTTACTTTCCTCCTGCTGGAGCCAATGTAGGTCCAGCTGACCCTAACAACTTGGTTAGATTGGTAGATAGAGGTGGTATGAGAGGTAATGACTATTTAACTGCTGTTCTTACCTATGCCGCCGGTGATGGTCAATCTGCTGGTACATTCACATTGAGAATTACTGCTATCAACACTGCCAATTTTGTTGTAACTCCTGGTATGGCTGTATTGCATGCAAACAACGAACCATTGTTTACTGTAGGTGAGCCAGATAGAGGATATGGTCTTGAAGGAATTGCGGAAGATGGAATGCCTGGTGCCTTGTACAACTTTTATAAAGAAACCGGTTCAGGAGGTTCTTTCCTAAGATTGGCTTCGACCAGAACTGTTTTCTCGCCAGGTTTGGTATATGCCTTCAACAGTGCAAGTGATCCATTGGTATTGCAAGGTCAGACCAATCCAACCGGTAACGGATTAGAGGAATTGGCCGAAGATGGAGTAAATAGCGTAGCTGTGGATTACCTAAACGGTTTGGGATATCCGGTGGCCGCTAGTAATGAAGCTGCTCCTGTAGGTCCAGGTCAAAGTTTGACATTCTCTATTGAAGTACCACAAGACCAAGGATATCGTTTTGGATTCGCTACCATGTTCGTTGATACCAACGATTGGTTTTTAGCCTATAACAATGCAGGTTATCCACTTTTTGATGAAAATGGTATTCCTGCTTCTGGTTTTGGTGCAAGTGAAAAGTCATATCTATATGATGCAGGTACCGAGGTAGACGAAGCTGTAGGTTTTGGAATGTATCAAGCTCCAAGACAATCAGGATTGAATGAAGGTCCTTCGGATGCAAATACAGCTGTCCGAAGAGTTAGCGATTTGGAGGACGTACAATTTGGCAAAGGTGTTTATGACAATGGCCCTGGTGTTGTATATCTTCATGACCCCCGTGGAGGATACAATGTGATTAAGATTGAGATTCAACCTCAATAATCAGGACCGTTTTTGTTTTTTGGATTGCGGAGAGCTGGAAATTTATTTCTGGCTCTTCTTTTTTTGGAGCTACTTTCTAATTTCAGTATCTACAATTTGAATATACATGCGCATAGCCTCTTCAACACTTATGCTTTTAGCTTGGATAAGTGCATTTGCCTTGAAGGCATTGATTAAAGGTGTCTTACTTCCAGGGTTGTCGAAATTCTTATTGGCAATTTTAAAATAGGCGTAGAGTTTGAGCAATAAATCTGCTGGCATAGGTTCTGTATAACTATTTACAAAGGCAACAGCTTCTTTAAACTGGATATTTAGTTCTTCACTAGTCATCCTTTTCCCTAAATGATGCAATACAGGTTTTGGCGCCTACCACTTTTTGACCCAATTTAACAGCTATGTCACAATCCAAAGGCAAAAATAAATCTACCCTTGAGCCAAATTTTATGAATCCAGCATCCTGGCCTTGTGCTACTTGCTCACCTTCTTCAGCGTAATTTACGATACGACGGGCCAATGCCCCTGCAATTTGCCGATATCCAATTTCACCAAATTTTGGTGTGTGCAACACCACAGTGGTGCGCTCATTTTCAGTACTTGATTTGGGATGCCATGCAACCAAGTATTTTCCTGGATGGTATTTGGAATAGGTTACTGTACCACTGGCGGCATATCTTGTAACATGTACATTCAAAGGTGACATAAAAATGGATACTTGCTTTCGCATCCCTTTAAAATATTCCGGTTCTTCCACTTCTTCAATGACCACCACCTTACCATCCACAGGAGCCAAAATTTCATCAAAATTTGGCGTAACCAAACGTCTTGGATTTCTGAAGAATTGCAGAATAAGTATCAAAAGAACCAGGGCAACAACCTGGACAGCAATCCGAACCCATTCAATATTGATGTAAAACTGTGCAGAAAGGACCATAGCTACCACAGTAAAAAAAGTGATAATTATGATTTTTTGGCCTTCTCTATGAAACATATGAAAATATATTAAGTATCAAATACGCAAATGGCGCGGCAAATACAAGACTATCTAAACGATCCCAAATTCCACCATGACCTGGTAAAATAGCTCCACTGTCTTTGACGCCGGCTACCCGTTTAAATTTTGATTCCAACAAATCTCCCAAGCTTCCGGCAACCACAATTGTTGTGGCCAACACCATCCATTGAAAAAGAGTTAAGCTGGTCTCATATTTGGCTAAAATATAAGCCGCGATTAATGCAAAAATAAGACCTCCTAAAGAACCTTCCACAGTTTTTTTTGGAGAAACTGAAGGAAATAGTTTAGTTCTGCCTAAAGTTCGACCCACCAAATAAGCAAATGTGTCGTTGACCCATATTAAAATAAAGATGCCCATGATAAGGAATTGGGCGAAAGAATTTTGCTTATAAGGTATCATGGTCAAGAAAATACAACCACCTCCGATGTAAAAAACGGCGATGACAAACTTCTGAAGACCAGTAAAATGCTTTTCTTTTTTAGAAAACAAGAAGACCAACAATGCCAAGTCTACGGTAATGGTAAGCAGCATTAGAATAGTAATTAAAATACTGTCCTGAATCAAATAAATAAATACCCACCAGAGGGCTAGGTAGGCAACAAAGATGTAGTAATGTTTTAATCGGACAATTTTTTTGAACTCGTACAAACAAGCCAGACCAAATACCATAAAAAGAAAATCGAAAGCATCTGAACTCAAAAATACTGTGCCCAGCAGAAGTACTGCATAGATAAGCCCTGTAATAGAGCGTCTTAGGATTTCTTTCATGTAGTTAGTAGTCTTCTAGCAGTAAAAGATATACATTTTTTGAGGCACTACCGTAAGAAAGAAAATCATTTTTGTTTTCTGGGGTGGGTTGAAAATGTTTTAGTGTGGTGATATTATTGGGGATATTCTTTTGATATTTTTCCTTGATGACCTTGAGTCCTTCGCTGATGGAATCGACCAGTTGACTGGTTGTAGCAAAGACGATGAGATTTGCAGGTAGCTCATCCAGTTTCTTTTCTTTGATTTGATTGGAACACACCAAAATTGAACCATTATGGGCTATTAAATGCTCACATGTGGTGAAGAAGATTTTACTCTCCTTTCTATTTTCAGTGAATTCTATTTTTTCAGAAGAGAACCTACTTTTCAGTCTTTGATCCATCACATAGAAGAGATGGTTTTGCCAATCATTTTCAGAAATTATATTCTGGAGTGCTTCTGAAACCTCGGAGTCGTCTTCGCAGTAAATGAACTTTCCACCATTCTTTTTGAAATAGATGGTGAACTTTTCATCAACGGGGATTTTTAAATCAGGCATGTGTTCCCCGCGAGTTTCCATGGTTTCTTTAGAAACCTTTTTACCACCTCCAAAAAGTTTGTCAAAAACTCCCATTTATGGTATCAAGAATAGTTGTCCGATGTGATACTGTATAATGAAAACTTGAAAATTATTCTGCTGTCTCAGTCTCCAATTCCTCTTTTTCGAAAGGTCTTTTTCCGAAAATCTTCTCCAAATCATCCTTAAAGATAACTTCTTTTTCCAACAACCGATCCGCCAATTCTTTTAATTTGTCCTTATGGTCATCCAAAAGTTTAATGGCACGTTGGTATTGTTCTTCTATGATTTTGGAGATTTCCTCATCAATCTTTTGCGCAGTTTCTTCACTATAGGGTTTAGTGAAACCATATTCATTGTTGCCCGAAGAATCATAATAGGTTATGTTTCCTAGTTGCTCATTCAATCCATATATGGTAACCATGGCCCTGGCTTGTTTAGTCACTTTTTCAAGGTCGCTCAAAGCACCAGTTGATATTTTATCAAAAATAACACGTTCTGCTGCTCTTCCTCCCATAGTTGCACACATTTCATCCAGCATTTGCTCTGGACGAACAATCAAACGTTCTTCCGGTAAATACCACGCTGCACCCAGCGATTGTCCACGAGGTACAATGGTCACTTTTACCAAGGGAGCGGCATGTTCCAACATCCAACTTACAGTGGCATGACCAGCTTCATGATAAGCAATGGTCTTTTTCTCTTCTACGGTAATTATTTTATTTTTCTTCTCAAGACCTCCCACAATTCGATCTACAGCATCCAAGAAATCTTGCTTGTTTACCGCTTTTTTCTCCTTACGAGCTGCAATAAGCGCCGCCTCGTTACACACATTGGCAATATCTGCACCCGAAAAACCGGGAGTTTGCTTTGCGAGAAAATCCAAATCTAAGGTTTCTGCCGTTTTTATCGGACGCAGATGGACTTCAAAAATTTCTTTTCTTTCCCTTATGTCTGGAAGGTCCACATAAATTTGACGATCAAATCGACCGGCACGCATCAAGGCTTTATCCAATACATCGGCACGGTTGGTCGCCGCCAATACAATAACGTTGGTATTGGTTCCAAAACCATCCATTTCGGTAAGAAGCTGATTCAGGGTGTTTTCCCTTTCATCATTGGAGCCTGTAAAATTATTTTTACCTCTAGCTCTACCAATGGCATCAATTTCATCAATGAAAATAATCGCCGGAGATTTATCTTTTGCTTGCTTAAAAAGGTCCCGTACTCGTGAAGCACCTACACCCACAAACATTTCAACAAAATCCGAACCGGATAAAGAGAAAAAAGGAACTTTTGCTTCTCCTGCAACGGCTTTGGCAAGAAGTGTTTTACCTGTTCCCGGAGGACCTACTAAAAGTGCCCCTTTTGGGATTTTTCCACCGAGCGAGGTGTATTTATCCGGATTTTTAAGGAACTCCACAATTTCTTGAACTTCTTCCTTGGCACCTTCAAGTCCAGCTACATCTTTAAAAGATGTACGAGTATCTGTTTTCTCATCAAAAAGCTTTGCCTTGGATTTTCCGATATTGAAAATCTGCCCACCGGCACCGCCTCCTGCACCACCGGACATTCTTCGCATGAGATAAATCCAGATTCCGATAATCAACGCGAAGGGCAATAGTGAAAGCAACAGTTCACCCAAAACGTTGGATTCTGTGTCAAAATCTACGACTGTGTCAAGATTGTTCTCTTTTTTGATGCTCTTTATCTCATCTTCAAAATTTTGAAGATCACCATAATCCAAAATATATTGCGGAATCTTCCCGGTCGAAAAGTTGAATGGTTTATCGGCAACGTTTCGATGCACATCTTTTTGAAGCGCTTCTTCGGTCAAGAATACTTTCGCCTGACGGGCATTGGTGATGATCAATATTTCTTTAAT
Source organism: Flagellimonas rhodophyticola (assembly GCF_049332665.1). Classification (NCBI taxonomy): domain Bacteria; kingdom Pseudomonadati; phylum Bacteroidota; class Flavobacteriia; order Flavobacteriales; family Flavobacteriaceae; genus Flagellimonas; species Flagellimonas rhodophyticola. The sequence goes on from NZ_CP186326.1 coordinate 1,762,397, forward strand.
GTCCCCATTTCGTAAAAACTCCTGTAGTTCTGAAGTAGTCGTCTTTTCAGTACTTGCTAAACTGTTTCCACCAAAGAATTGAAATCCTATGATCAAAGCAATTACTACGCCGTAGATCCACCAGGAACTGAAACGAGGTTTTTTAGGGGTGTTTGAATTGTTTTCTTTTGCCATTTTGTTTAAGAATTGTAGCTGCTCTCCACCATAGTTACTTTGGCATCTCCCCAAAGTCCTTCAATGTCGTAGAATTCCCTAATCTGTTTTTGAAATACATGCACAACAACATTAACATAATCCATTAAAACCCATTCTGCGTTTTCCGAACCCTCAACATGCCAAGGTTTATCCTGTATGGCTTTGCTGACAGTTTTTTGGATGGATGATACAATTGCGTTTACATGCGTGTTGGAAGTACCGTTGCAGATAATAAAGTAGTCACAAACTGTGTTTTCAATTTCCCTAAGATCAAGCAGATTCACATCTACTCCTTTAACTTCTTCTATTCCATGTAATATTAAGGCAATCAGTTCATCTGCGCTAGCTTTCGTTTTCTGCATTCAAAAATTTTAGTTTCTACAAAGTTATATTTTTTTTGTTTTCTTAGCCCTAGATTTTAACATATCATTGGACGCATCTCATTGGGAGAACTATCACAAATAATCAAACTTGATGCCACGGGCTCTACGAACCTTTATTTAAAGGATTTATTGCAGTCTTCTTCACTGCGTGATTATACTGCTGTTGTAGCAAAATCGCAAGTCAAAGGAAGAGGGCAAATGGGAGCTTCATGGCAATCTGAATCAGGTAAAAACCTGACTGTTAGTGTTTTGAAAAAGCTTGATGCTATGCCTATTATACATCAGTTCAATTTGAACATTGGTGTTTCACTAGCACTATTCGATGTTTTAAGGAGGTTGAATATTCCTGATTTAAAGGTGAAGTGGCCCAACGACATTATGTCAGGCGGGAACAAAATTTGTGGCATTCTGATTGAAAATATTTTGAAAGGCCAGCAAATTCAAAGCTCTATTATAGGGATTGGACTGAATGTGAACCAAGTTTCCTTTGAAAATTTGGAGAAAGTAGCCTCTTTAAAATCGTTAACTGGAAGATTTTTTGATTTGGAGGAACTTTTAACCGATTTGTTGGAACGGCTTAGGTTTTATCTTGACGATATCGAAACAAAAACCGTACGGCAATTAATACCCTCTTACGAGAAACTGCTGTTTAGAAAAGACAAGCCCTCAACTTTTACTGATAAACAAAACATCATGTTCATGGGTTTCATCAGAGGGGTGTCAAACGAAGGCAGACTAGTGGTAGAACTAGAGGACAAAATCTTTAAGGAGTTTAACCTTAAGGAAGTTTCACTCTTGTATTAGGGAATCCTATCCATATTTGCGGAAAGTGTCTCCATAAAGTTGGTGATGGGAGATTTTATCATCATCGCCATCATCGCATTGAATTCTCCTTCAAAGCTTAACGCAACTTCACTTTCGTTTTCCCCCAAGGAAGTGATATCTCCTGTCAAAGTAAAGGGCAATTTATCGCTGGCCGCGCCTAAAACCACTTTACTATTAGGTGTTTGTTCTTTTAATCGAAGTACAATTTCTGGCATACCTTTTAAGGCAAATCGGAAAGTTTTTTCATCAAGAACTTCAAATTTGTCAATATTGTCAGGCATAAGGGTTTCAAAATTCTTGATGTCAGTCAAGAAGTCGAAAACCTCTTTATCGCTTTTGGCTACGTTCTTTTTTGGAGTTTCAATGTGCATTTTGTTCTATTGTTTCCATTGTTGTGGATTTGTTTTCCACTCCAATAGGGTATGTTGATGTGATTCTTTTATGTAATTGGTGTCAGACGCTTGATCAATTAAATGCTCATAGTCTGACAATGTATTTAGTGCTACCTCTTCCGATTCGAAATTAGTGGTCGTAATCGAAAAACCGTATGTAAAAATAGCCACCATGCCTTTTACATTTGCACCTTGCTCTCGCAAAGCCCTTACTGCATTTAAACTACTTTTACCAGTACTTATAAGGTCCTCGATGACCACCACATTTTGTCCAGCTTCCAATTGGCCTTCAATTTGGTTTTGCCTACCATGGGATTTGGGCTCCGGCCTTACATATATAAAGGGAAGGCCCATGGCTTCTGCTACTAAAATGCCAATTCCTATAGCTCCTGTGGCCACTCCTGCGATAATATCTGGTTTGCCATAAAGCGTTTCAACTTGCTTTGCCATTTCTTCCCGGACATAATTTCGTATTTCCGGATAGGAGAGCATAATTCTATTATCGCAATAGATTGGAGATTTCCATCCAGAAGCCCATGTAAATGGATTTTCTGGTTCCAACTTAATTGCATTAATTTGTAACAGAAGTTCGGCAGTTTTTCGTGCGGTATCTTTGTTTAAAACCATTGCGCAAATGTATAAAGTTTTTGTTAATGAGTCTCCACTCATTTTAACAAATGAGCGCCAAGATAATTCAAATGGAAACCTCTTCTCCTTAGACGGGGATTCTATATTGATGGCCATAGATTCATTATCCAAGGGTAGGTTGAAAGAAGCCTATATTTATCACGCTGATGAGGAAAAAATCCTTGATGTTTTTATGCACAAAATCCCGGTTGTGGTGGCGGGTGGCGGGTTTGTTACAAACCCGAAAGGCAAAGTACTTTTTATATATAGGAACAACAAATGGGATCTTCCCAAAGGGAAGGTTGATAAGGGTGAATCTATTGAAAGAGCCGCTATTCGGGAAGTGGAGGAGGAAACAGGTGTAAAAGACCTTGTTATTGATAAATTTCTTCGCACCACATATCATGTTTTTAAACGAAATGGGGAATATCGATTAAAGTTGGTACACTGGTTTTCCATGTATACCACCTATTCTGGCAAACTTGTTGGGCAATTGGATGAGGGTATTGAAAAAGTGAAATGGAAGGGCCCTAAGAAAACAAAGAAAGCCTTAAAAAACTCGTACCACAATATAAGGGTATTGTTCGAAGGTTGGATTATTCCGGAAGAATAGCTGCGGCACTGCTTCCTTTTGCAATACGATATATTGGATATCTTAAATAAGGTGCTTCGCGATATGTTGACCTTTGATAAATCCAATCTAACTGTGCATACCAATTTTGCGCAAAATCTTCATCCAATTCTTTTTTGATCAAAAAATTTCCTCTAAGCGTTGAATCCTTTTGCAGAAGTTCTAGAGCTACATCTTCAAAAACGTAGGGTGAGAAACCTTCTTTTTGTTGTAGTATCATATCAAAGAAATTCCAATTAAAAAAGGAGTCATCAGCTTGTGGCTCCAAAGTTTCCAGAAGATATCGCATTCCACTTTGGTTTGTTGGAACAATATAATCACCAACTTGGAATGAGATTTTGAGATTGCTCTTTTTAACCTTTACATTGGAGTGGGGATAATGCCCTTCATAGGGCGATTCTCGGGTATCATACTCCAAAATTTGATATGATTCCACGGTAAGAGATGTGTCTTGGTCCAAATTAAAGTACTCGATATTATTTGCCTCTAAACGTTGAACCACCTTATTCCAACTTCGTTTGATAACATAAGCAGCCGGAATGTTTATGGTATCCTTGGGTACATAGTAATTGTAATATGTTGTCTCTTGGGTAAATGGTTTGCTTTGATCATACTTTAATCGCGCGAGCCCGGTAACCTCACTGGTTATTTGTGAAGCTTCATAACCTTTAAAATTTAAGGTGGAATTTCTGGTTGTATCCAATTGCCAGTTGAAATAATATTTGGATTGGTTCAAATTTTCTTCTTGAGTCTGTTCCCTTAGTTTTCGAATATTGTCAAATTCTTTTTCTACAACTCCAACAACACTTTCCATGAGTTCATAGGTTCCCTCAACCCTTTTTTTATAAGGTTTTAGCATATGGGTCTCTACCATAAGCCCAAGCGTATTCCACAATGTGGTGTATCCAGTGGAATAACGTGGATGGTCCATAAATTGACTAAAACCTAATTCGGGAGGTCTATTGAAAACGTTTACATATGGGGTGATGTCCCAATCTTTTTTCTCAAGGGATTCTTCTACTTTAGGTCTAAATTCTTTGTTGAGATAGGTGCCCAGTTTTCCTCCCAATTTGTTGTGCTGGGTGAACAAGTGTGTCAAGGTATATTGATAATCGGCACCATTGCTTACATGATTGTCAATGAAAATATCTGGTTTTACCAAATGGAAAATTTGCGAAAACGTCTCTGCATTTTTGGTGTCCATTTTTATGAAATCGCGATTGAGATCATAATTAAGTGCATTTCCTCTAAAACCATATTCTTTCGGTCCATTTTGATTGGCCCTTGTATGGGAGTTTCTATATAGCGATCCTCCAATATTATATATGGGAATAGTGACCAAAACCGTTTTTTTTGGGTAGGATAGCTTTTGAGTGGCCAAATCGCGGTACAACAACATTGTGGCATCAATCCCATCACTTTCACCAGGATGAATACCATTATTTATTAAAACAATAGCCTTTTCTTCCCTTACGCGGTCAAAGTTGAAATCGCCATCTGGATTGAAGGTCACCACATGAAGTGGATACCCACTATCGGTCTCTCCAATGGTCTGGATGTTGATTTCTGGGAAGTCTTTGGCCAGCCTGATGTAAAAATCAATGGTTTCTTGGTATGTAGCGGTCTCAGTGCCCTCCGAGTTTTCATAAGAGGTTTGATACGAGACAACTTCATCCTGTGTCTTTGTTTCGCACGAAAGCAAAAACAGTAGTACGGTGGGGAAAATAATGTACTTCAATTGTTGGTGTAACTGGTTTAAAAATAGTTGGAAAACAAAATTCCAATAGATAAAAATAGGGAATATTAACCGAATGATCGGATATTCATCCTGTTAAGATCAGCTGCCTCTATTTGATAAATAGGTTTGTTTCTAAAATTTAAATAATGCCAGCATTTTAACCTAAAATCGTTCCATTTTTGATAATCGGAAGGATCTATTGATGATGTTATTACATTGATGATGATTTTATCCTTTAGATTCAATGTGACAAATTCTTCCAGAAACTCCCATCCATCCATGATGGGCATGTTAATGTCTAAAAAAATGACTTCCGGTGCCGGTATTCCCGATTGAATCCGCTCATGCAGATTGTCAAGGGCCAATCTTCCATTTTCAAATGATTCGATGTCATTGCAGCTTACAATGGTCTTGAGCATTTTTTTTATGCCAAAAACCGTAATATGATCATCATCAATAATGTATATGCTATTGATTTCCTTCATGTACAGTCCGTGGTTTAACTTTCCTCGTTGAAATAAACATTAAATGTGGCACCTTTATCCACTTCACTGTTCACCGTGATGCTACCACCCATGGCTTCAATCTGGTTTTTTATGATATACAGCCCTAGACCTCTTGCATCCTTGTTGTTATGGAAAGTTTTGTACATGCCAAAGATTTTGTTGCCATACCTGTTCAAATCAATTCCCATCCCATTATCGGAGATACTGAAAATGACATTGTCTTCTTGTTTTTTAGCATTTAAAGAAATAACAGGAGTTACATTCTGCTGGCGATATTTTACAGCATTGGTTACCAAGTTTAATATGATGCTTTCCAAATAAGCGGGAACACTTTTTACCGTTAGGTGGTCGGGAACAGAATTGATGAATTCTACCTTATTTCGTTCTAAAAAGGCCGAAAGATTCTGCTGTACTTTAATAATATTTTCATTCAAGTTTATGGATTTTTTATCCATATTGACATTGGTACTGATGTCTACGACTTCGTTCAAATTTTCCAAGGTGTCCAATAAATTGTCCGACGCATGCGTGAGCATTCCCATGATTCGCTCTTTTTCGGATTGATCTTTTTCTTTAACCAGAAAATCAAGCAGCATGGAAAAATTGGCTGTGTGCGACCTTAGGTTGTGGGAAACAATATGCGCAAAGTTGATAAGCTTTTTGTTTTGGATTGCAGTGACGTTAATGAGGTTTCTTAATTGATCCTCCTTTTGTTTCATATGTGTAATATCCATGCTCATGCCAATCAGACCATAAGCCTTACCGTTTAAATCCAACAAAGGTATTTTTGAGGTCAGGAAATTGGTAATGCTCCCATCCTTTCTAACATTAATGGTTTCGGCACCCACCATAGGCTTTTGCGTGCGCATTACCTCAAGGTCTTCATCTCTCGAGATTTGCGCCACATCTTTGTTATAGAGATCAAAATCCGTTTTTCCAATAAGATCCTCCGGTTTGGCGCCCAGATATTCACATTCAGATTTGTTGACCAGTACCTTCCTGGAATCTTTGTCCTTGATAAAAACATTTAAAGGAAGATTATCAATCAATGTGGTCAATAATTGTTCGCTTTCCTTTGTTTTGGTTTCGGCCTTGACCTGCTCATGAACATCTTGAAACGTTCCAAAGAGTTTAATCACTTTGCCATCCTTTTTAATGGCTTTTCCCCCGGCAGCGACCCAACGTTCTTCCCCGGTATGGGTAATTATCATTAAGCGCTCGTTGTAGGACACACCATTTTCCAATAGCTTGTGAAAAAGCATCGATATCCTATTGCGGCTATAGCCTTGTTTGTAAAAGAAAAGACCTTCTGCGACGTTAGGCTTGTATGTGGAGGGAACCTGATGTATTTTTTTGGTCATAGTGCACCAGGTGAGACTTTCTTTAGCTATATCGTACTCCCAACTTCCTACCCTGGCGACTTCAGATTTAGCTTTTAGGAGGGTATTTATTCGCTTGAGTTCAGCTTCTTTGATTACCTCTTCATTGATACAGTCTGTTTGTATAATGGTTCCCAAGAGATTTTCTTCTTCATCAAACCAAGGAGAAAAGGTACTTTCGAACCAATTTTTCCCAGAATCAGAGACAATTTCATGACGTAGTTTCCGTGTTTTGGTTTCCGTTAGACATTGTTTTAATTCACTAGTCTTAAACCCTTGATGCGAACTGAATAGTTGTGTGATTTCGGCTTTCTTGAAAGCATCAGGTTGTGCTTTAAATACAGATAGCCAAGAATCCGAAGCGATAGCCAACGTATGCTGTCTGTCTATTAATGCGGTGGGTTTGGGTAATTGTTTTATGAGGTAGGAATGGGGGATGGTTTCAATTGCTTTCAAAATGTAGGTTTAGATTTGGAATTAAGAAATTTCCTACTAAAATATAAGCGTTAACCTACATATCTAAGATATTGTTGTGAACAGACCAAAATCTGTTGTTGTATCGATGAATGGTAGCTTTTCGAAGCTAGTTCACTAAGAAGTGAAGGTGATCCTCACTAAATGACTTAAAGTTGAAATCTATGATTTTACAACCACTGTATCCGGGACCAAACCGGTATAATCCCCACCATTTCTAATAACATCCCGAACAATTGAGGAACTTATGTACGATTTTCCAGATGATGTTAATAAGAACACAGTTTCTATCTCGGATAATTTTCGGTTGGTGTGGGCAATTGCTTTTTCAAATTCGAAATCTCCTGGATTTCTAAGTCCTCTTAAAATAAAATCAGCTTCTACCTTTTTGCAAAAGTCCACGGTAAGGCCTTCATAGGTAACTACTTTAATTTTCGGCTCGTCCTTAAATGCTTCATCAATAAAGCTCATGCGCTCTTCCAGTGAAAACATGTATTTTTTATCGGCATTGACACCAATGGCAATCAACAGTTCATCAAACAAGGTGATTCCTCTTTTTATAATGTCATAATGACCTAAGGTCAAGGGATCAAATGAACCTGGAAAAATAGCACGTCTCATTATTGGCATGTTTTTTTAAAAATACTGATTTTCTATGGCATTGCTTCTTCAATGGAACTGCCAAACAAGTCTTCCAGTGAAATACCTGCAGCTTTTGCTTGCTGGGGTAGAATACTTTCTTCTGTTAATCCCGGGGTCGTATTAACTTCCAGCAAATATGGTTCATCACCAACAAAGATGAATTCACTTCTGCTGTAACCGGTTAGGTCTAAGACCTTATAGATTTGTGCTGCCAGTTTTGAAACCCTTTCCTCTTGGATTTTTGTAATTCTAGCTGGCGTGATTTCCTGTGATTTCCCTAGATACTTAGCTTCAAAATCAAAAAAATCATTCTCAGAAACAATTTCAGTAATAGGTAAAACCGTGACTTTTTTATTGTGGGTAATCACTCCCACGGATACCTCTGTGCCATCTAAAAAAGTTTCGATAATTATCTCATTGTCCTCAGAAAAAGCATGATCAATGGCTGATTTTAATTCTTCTTTTTTATAAACCTTGCTGATACCATAACTGCTGCCAGCTCTGTTGGCCTTAACAAAGCAAGGAAGACCAACTTTCTTTATAATACTTTCCTCATTGATTTGGTCCCCTTTATTTATATAATAGGACGTGGCACACTGTACATTGTAAGGTTTAAGTACGCTTAATAAATCCCGCTTGTTAAAGGTTAGAGCTGCCTGGTACTGACTGCAAGAAGTTTGGGGAATGTTCAAAAGTTCAAAATAAGCTTGAAGCAGTCCATCTTCCCCGGGTGTTCCATGCACTGCGTTGAAAACGCAATCAAACAGAATCTTTTTGCCATCAACGGTTACACTAAAATCCGATTTGTCTACCGGAAATTCTTTGGCATAGGAACTTAGGTGAAACCACCTTTCTTTCTGAATAATAATGCGGTAGGGAGAGTATTTTTTTGGGTCTAAATATTTGTAGACCACGTTCCCACTTTTAATGGAGATTTCGTACTCACTTGAATAACCACCCATAATGATGGCGATGTTTTTTTTCATCGGCTTGTCGAATCGCTTTGTCAAAGTAAAGAAAAAAGCACTGGCTTTCCTATATTTGTTCAGATAAGGCATTTTGCATGAAACATTTTTTTAATTTCATAAGAAGTAAGGTATTTCTCATCCAGTTGGGCTTGGCCTTAATTGCTTCGATACTTGTTGTATTCCTGATACTAAGTTGGTTAAAGAGCACTACAAACCATGGTGAGTTTGTTGAAGTTCCCGATTTTTCCAAAATGTCGGTTATGGAAATGCGCAAGACGGTCGAAGACGCAGGTTTGCGATATCAGGTTTTGGATTCTTCAAATTATAATCCAGAATACCCAAGATTTTCCATCCTTGAGCAGAATCCTGCCGCGGGAAACAAAGTCAAATCGAATAGAAAAATCTATTTTACAGTTAACCCATCGGGCTACAAAAAAGTTACAGTTCCCGACATTATTCAGGTCACTCAAAGAAACGCAACATCCATGCTTCGAGCAGTAGGACTTGAAGTTCAAAGAGTTACTTATATCGATGAATTGGGTCGTGATATGGTCTATCGCATGAAGTTCAAAGGAAAATACATTAAGCCAGGGGATAAGTTGCCAAAAACATCAAAAGTTGAACTTATCTGTGGTAACGGAACTATTCCCGGAAGTGCACGAGTGCAAGCAGATTCCGAATAATCATGGGACCATCTGAAAACCCTGAACTTTCCCAGGACGAACTTTTTGAACATCACAAATTTGTAGCTTCTAAAGGGCAAGAGCCTTTACGTGTGGATAAATTTTTAATGAATTTCATTGAAAATGCCACTCGAAATAAAATCCAACAAGCGGCCAAACAAGGCCATATTTGGGTGAATGATACCATTGTAAAGCAAAATTATAAGGTAAAGGCGGGCGATGAGGTCAAAGTGATGTTTGAACATCCACCGTATGAGTTTTTGCTGACCCCGGAAAATATACCGTTAGATATCGTCTATGAAGATGACACCTTACTAGTGGTTAACAAACCAGCCGGAATGGTGGTTCATCCAGGACATGGAAATTATTCGGGAACCTTAATAAATGCCTTGGTCCATCACTTTGATAACCTACCCAAGAATAGTTCAGAAAGACCAGGTTTGGTGCACCGGATAGATAAAGATACTTCCGGATTGTTGGTAATAGCCAAGACCGAGTTAGCCATGACTCATTTGGCAAAGCAGTTTTTTGATAAAAGCAGCGAACGTGAATATTTGGCATTAGTCTGGGGCAACGTAGACGAAGATGAGGGAACCATCGAAGGAAATATTGCTCGGAATCCGAAAAATCGTTTGCAAATGATGGTTTTTCCAGAAGGTGACCAGGGAAAAGAGGCGGTAACCCATTATAAAGTTGTTGAGCGCTTAGGTTATGTCACTTTGGTTTCGTGCAAGCTTGAAACCGGCAGAACGCATCAAATTAGGGTTCATATGAAGTATATTGGACACACGCTTTTCAGTGATGAACGTTATGGCGGGGAGAAGATTTTGAAGGGAACTACCTTTACCAAATACAAGCAGTTTGTTGAAAATGCCTTCAAAATTTTACCCAGACAAGCATTACATGCAAAAACCTTGGGGTTTGAACACCCAGTGACCGGAGAATTTATGCGTTTTGATTCTGACCTGCCAGACGACATGGTCAATTGTATTGAAAAATGGAGAGCCTACGCCAAACACAATGAGCAATAGATTTCTTCAATCTTTGGATTGAAAACACCTTTAGGCTTAATTACCATAAATCCAATTACATCCTTATTTTTACTTAAAATTACTTTGATGAAAATTGTTATTTCTCCAGCAAAGTCACTTGATTTCGATTCAGCTTTGCCTACTTCAAAATATAGCCAACCCCAATTTTTGGAAGAATCAAAAAAACTGAATGCAGTTTTGGCCAAGAAAAAACCAAAAGCCTTATCTAAATTGATGTCCATTTCAGATAACTTGGCAGAACTCAACTGGCAGCGAAACCAGCGATTTTCAACTCCATTTACTACTGAGAACGCTAGACCAGCAGTATTTTCCTTTAATGGCGATGTATACCAAGGTCTTGATGCTTTTTCTATCCCAGAAGAGAAACTAGATAGTTTACAAGATACTCTTCGAATACTTTCAGGACTTTATGGAATACTTAAGCCTTTGGATTTAATTCAGCCTTATCGCCTGGAAATGGGCACTCAATTGAAAGTGGCTCGAAAGAAAAATCTTTATGAATTCTGGAAAAAACAGCTTACCAATCACTTGAATGAGGAGCTAGAAGATGGCGAGCTGTTTATCAATCTTGCGAGCAATGAATATTTTGGAGCTATTGATGAAAAAAATTTGAAGGTTCCTGTTATCACTCCCATCTTTAAGGATTGGAAGAACGATAAGCTGAAGGTAATCAGTTTCTTCGCCAAAAAAGCAAGAGGTTCCATGGTTCGTTATATTCTGGATAACGATGTGAATTCCATGGAGAAACTTAAGGGATTTGATTATGATGGATATCTGTTCAGCGCAGAACATACATTAAAAGCGGATCAGCCGGTCTTTGTGCGATAATTTTCTCTTTTTGAACCTTCAATGTTAGGTTTGTAGACATCAAATCATAAATTGTGATGTGCCTAAATAAGTGTGTGATGTTCGCCATTTATCACGATCTTTGAGGTTCATTTACTTTAAAGAACTAACCATTCCGAAGAAATTATGCAGCAGTCAAGACGTTTAGAAGAATTCAAAAGGTCGGTCACCAATAAATTCAATATATATAATAGTCTATTTTTAAGCTTGCCGTATCAAAATATCGAAAATGTGGGGATGTTGATTCCACTTTTGTTTGAGCAATGCGAAAAAGGACTTAAGGCAGGTAAAAAGCCCCAAGAGATTTTAGAAACGTTTTTCTCCAACTTTGTCGATATTAAAGATGAACGTGAACGTCTGGATTTTATGTTCAAGGTAATCCAGTATGTTGAACGTCAGGTAGTGTTGTATGACAGTGTTGAAGATTCTGCATTTCCACGACTGCAAGAACACACGAATTCCTTATCCATAAAAGATTATTTTGAATTGGTCAATAGCACCAAAAATTGGGATAAAATTTCAAGTTCTTTGTCCACTTTTAGTGCCCGGATAGTCCTCACAGCTCACCCAACGCAATTTTATACCCCTGCAGTTTTGGATATAATTACGGAACTACGTTCACTGATAAATCAGAACAAGGTCGATGATATTGACCTTACATTGCAACAATTGGGACTTACATCCTTGGTGAATGCTAAAAAACCAACTCCACTGGATGAGGCGAAAAACATCATTTATATTTTACGAAATACGTATTATGATGCCGTAGGGGAACTATTCCATTATGTAAAGAGTAAAACCCATAATGAGAAGTTCGATAATTACAATATCATTAAACTTGGATTTTGGCCAGGGGGAGATAGGGATGGAAACCCATTTGTCACAGCCAAAATTACACAGCAAGTGGCAGATGAGCTTCGATTGACCTTGATGAAATGTTATTACAATGAACTCAAGGAACTTCGTAAAAAACTAACCTTTAAAGACTTACAGGAAGACCTTAATGCCCTTAGTGACAAACTCTACACGGCAATGTTCGACGCAAAGGCCGTAATCTCCTATGAGGAAATCATTGAGCAGTTGGCACAAATACGGGCAAAGCTTGAAAAAAAATACCATAAGCTGTATTTAAAACGATTGGATCAGTTTATAAATAAAGTCCATATTTTCAGAACACATTTTGCCAGTTTGGATATCAGACAAGATCATAGCAAACATAAGTTGGTCGTCGAAGCAGTACTTAAACAACAAGGTGCCATTAAAGAATCTTTGGATGAGCTTTCTGATAAACAATTACAGCAGTGGTTATTGAAGAAAGACTTGAAACTGAACCCTAGAGATTTCGATGATGAAATTGTAAAAGATACCTTGACCAATATAGGACAGCTGAAAAAGATTCAGAAGAACAATGGTGAAGATGGTTGCAATAGATATATCATTAGCAACTCGGAGGATATTTATGCAGTACTTTTTGTGTTTGGATTGTTTAGATGGTGTGGATGGAAAGAAGACGAAATCACTTTCGACATTATTCCATTGTTTGAGACCATGAAAGGTATGGAGGAATCAGAAGGTGTCATGCAAACCTTGTTCAACATGCCCCAGTATCGACAGCATTTAGAACGAAGGAAAGATATCCATACCATTATGTTAGGCTTTTCTGATGGAACCAAAGATGGTGGGTACCTAAAAGCAAACTGGTCTATTCTAAAAACCAAAGAGACCCTCAGCAAAGTATGCAAGAAGAACAGTATCAAAGCAATCTTCTTTGATGGAAGGGGAGGTCCGCCAGCGCGTGGAGGTGGTAAAACGCATCGTTTTTATGCGGCACAGACCAAAGATGTGGCCAATCACGAAATCCAGCTTACAATTCAGGGACAAACCATTACAAGTACCTACGGTACAAAAGAGCAATTCAAGCACAATTCAGAGCAATTGCTTACTGCAGGTCTTAGTAATAATATGTACGGAAAAGAACATGTGATTTCTGCCGAACAACGAAAGCTTATTGAAAAGCTTTCAGAGCTTAGTTTCGCTAAATATGATGCTTTAAAACAACACGATAAGTTCATCCCATATCTAGAGCATCGAAGTACTTTAAAATACTATACTAAAGCCAATATTGGCAGTAGACCTGGAAAACGTGGCAATAAAAAGCAACTAGAGCTTACCGATTTACGAGCTATCTCCTTTGTTGGATCATGGAGTCAGTTGAAGCAAAATGTACCGGGTTATTTCGGTATCGGGTCAGCTATTCAACAGCTTAAAAGTGAAGGGAAACTAGCTCAAGTAAAGAAACTGTATAAAGAAGTTCCTTTCTTTAGGGCTTTGATGCACAACAGTATGATGTCTTTGGCAAAGACCAACTTCGACCTTACAGGTTACATGAAAGAGGATGAGGAATTTGGAGAATTTTGGAACATTCTTCACGAAGAATACCAACTGTCAAAGAAAATGTTGCTTCAAATCTCAGGGCTCAATATACTCATGGAGGATGAAGCAGTTTCAAGGGAGTCGGTAAAGATTCGAGAGAAGATAGTGCTTCCATTATTGGTGATTCAACAGAATGCACTGTACCATATTACGAAGAATTCTGAATTTAAGGATGTGTATGAAAAGATTGTGACCCGCTCCCTCTACGGTAATATCAACGCAAGTAGGAATTCGGCGTAACATAAATCTTGAGTATCAAACCATTTCTGCATACACACCCATATAAACCTTTCCTTTTTAAGGAAGCCACTAAAGTTATTGTGGGCACATTACCGCCTCCAAGATTTACTACTGGAGACCTTAAGGATGATGATGTTAATTTCTGTTATGGCAGCAGAAATGGCATGCTCTGGCCTATTTTGGACAGAATTTTTGGCTTAAACTTAAAGTTTGAAACCACTACTGAGGCAACCCAACAGCGAAAGCAATTTTTGCTGGAACAAAAGATTGGGGTTTGCGATATTGTTCACAGTGCTGAACGCGAGAAAGTCGATGCGTCAGATCTTGGGATGCAGAATGTTAAACTCAGGAATTTGGTAGGATACCTTCAGGAATATCCTAATATAGAAACGATACTTTTTATGGGGGGAAATAGTAAAAATGGCCCAGAATATTTCTTCCGTAGGCAATTAAAAGAATATGAATTGAAACTTGATGTTGTTAGCGAAATAGTCCCTAGAATACATCAATTCGACATCTCTCTTCTTGAAACTTCAATTAAAAAGCCAAGAATTATTAAAACTGTTTCGCTAACAGCTCCTTCGGGTGCTGCGAATCGGGCAGTGGGTAGTCTACAAACCTACAAGGATTTAAAAACAGCTGACCCAAAATTTAATACACTTGATTTCAGGGTGATGCAGTACCGGGAATTCTTTGAATGACTAGTTGTTGAAATGTGGAACTCGTTTTAAAACAGTGTACGTTTTAACCGGTTTTATGCGCTTTATTTCAATTTCTCTGATGATTTTTGACACCGCCAAGTCAAAGCGCTTTTTAGGCATAGGCTTCATTAGAAAATCATCAATTCCGTAGTCGAATGCCTTTTTTGCAAATTCGGCCCAGGTTGAATTCATTACGATTGCAGTATTGATTTCAATGCTATCCAGAAGTTCAAAGGCGTTGACTTCATCCATCAGCACATCAAGGAAAACAATATCAACTTTGTTGTCATATATGGCTTTGATTCCTTCATAAGGATTTCCATGGGAGCCAACCAGTTCCAAATCAGGGTGATTTTTAATTAGAATCGAGGTAGCTAGGCGTTGAATCGAAGAATCATCAATAACTAAGGTAGTATACTTCATAGTAAGCGGTTTGGGAATACTAAAATTAACTTTACTATTTGTTTTCCAGTAATAATGAAGATGTACTGCTGTTTGACTGGGATGAAATCACAATTTGACAGATTTTATTGACAATCAACCTATTAAAAGATGGATGAAAGTGCACTTTTACCGTTGAAACAATATGTATCTAATCCATTTCAGAAGAAAGGATGGCATATAGTGCCTTAATTCCATAGGCCAATTGCCCAATTTTGATATTCTCGTTAGGACTATGTTGATTATTATCAGGATTTACCATAGGCACAATGAAGGCTGGAATTTTCAATTCATTGATGAAAGGTGAAATAGGAACCGTACCTCCCATAATTCGAATCCGCACAACATCATTGTTGAAAGAGGACTGCAACGTCTCGATTAAGAACTTACCATATGGATTGTCAAGATTTGTACGAAACGCATCGGTAACACTTCCCTCTTCTACGGTAACGATTTTATCAAAAGACATACGTTCTTCTTTCGAAGGTATGTGATCCAATACATGATACCCTTGTTTGGCGATATGGTCTTTGACCAACTTTTTTAAGCGACGACCGTCGCTTTCGGGAACCAAACGCAGATCTAATTCCGCTGTGGCGCTCTCCGGAACAATGGTTCTTCTTTTTGGACCAATCCAGCCTGAGCCCAATCCTCTTATGTTCAATGAGGGATATTGAAGTGCTTCTTGATAAAAACCACCCACCTTTTCTGCGGATTTGAATTGTAGTTTTTCGGCAATTGCCTTATCACTATCGGGAACGCTTTTAAGAACTTCAATAATGGATTCATCAAATGAAATTCCATCATAGTACCCCGGAATTATCACTTTTCCATCAGTATCTTTCATAGTCGCTAATAGCTGTGACAACTGAAACCCGGGATTTGGTGCGTAATTACCATAATGGCCACTATGTTGAGGTTTTATTGGGCCATAAGTGGTCAATGTAAGTGTTGTAATTCCTCTACATCCATAAACAACAGTTGGGTTTTCCGAAGGATGTACAGGTCCATCCGCTATGACCAGAAAATCGGACTGAAGCAATTCACGATATTGTTTTACTGCTTTTGGAAGCGGTTTGCTGCTTTTTTCTTCTTCGCCATCTAAAATTACTTTGACGTTAAAAGGAAGTTCTTTACCATCTTTTTTCAATAGATCAATGGCATTGAGGAACATAATAATGGGACCCTTATCATCAGAGGTGGAACGCCCAAACAAGCGCCAATCGTAATTAATATCATCACCCAATTCATCAAATGAAACAGTTTTAAAACCATCACCCTCTGGCGCTTTTAACACGGTTTGATATGGATTGGATTGATCCCATTTCGTGGGGTCCACCGATTGTCCATCAAAATGCATATACAAAAGCATTGTTGGCTTGGTGTCCTCCATAGGAAGAGCTGCAAAGAAAAGTGGAAGATTTTCTGTTTCCAATACCGCGGTGTTAAAGCCTCGCTCTCCAAACTTTCTTTTTAACCAAAGAATATTGTCATCGATATCATCTGCACTTAATGCATCATTGGGAATAGAGATAAAATCTCGTAATTCTTCGATGGCCTTGGCTACCTGTGATTTAAGAGCGGTGGAATCCTGACCAAAGGTTACATAAGAAGATACCAACAGCCCAAAGATGATGAGTTTTTTCATTGTGAATGGAGTTTATTCCTAAATCGAATTTAGCGAATTCCCTGCACAAAGTCAGCTATTTTTTCAGGACCATGCTCAGTAAGGTGTTTTATAAAGGCTGAACCAATAATTGCCCCCTTTGCTTTAGTCGTAGCCTGGTCAAAAGTTTGGGAATTACTGATTCCAAAACCTACAATTTGCGGGTTTTTCAGCTGCATATTGGCAATACGGTCAAAATAGGATTTTTGTACCTCTCCAAAACCTGTTTTGGCTCCGGTTGTGCTCGCAGAACTGACCATATAAATAAACCCATCAGATGCTTCATCTATCGCTTTAATGCGTGCATCACTGGTTTGTGGAGTAATCAGAAAGACATTGATCAAGCCATATTCTTTGAAAATAGATTCATACTCTTCTTGATAGACATCAAGTGGTAAGTCAGGTAAAATCAGACCATCAATTCCCACTTCTTTGCATTTTTCACAAAAAGCTTCAACCCCATATTGGAATACGGGATTAAAATACCCCATGATAATCAAAGGAATGGAAACGGTCTTGCGAATGGCTGCTAACTGTTCGAAGAGAAGTTCTGTATGCATTCCGTTGTTCAATGCTTTGGTGGAACTATCTTGTATGGTTGGGCCATCCGCAAGGGGATCACTAAACGGGAGGCCGATTTCAATCAAATCCACACCACTTTCTTCCAAATCTTGAATAACCTTAACGGTATCATTTAGGTTTGGATAGCCCGCCGTAAAGTAGATGGAAAGTAGTTTTTTATCCTCTTGTAATTTTTGATTGATTCTGTTCATAGTTTGAAATAGTCAATATAATTCTGTAAATCTTTATCACCCCTTCCTGATAAATTGATGACAACAATATCTGATGGGTTGAATTTTCTCTGTTCTAAAATGGCAAATGCGTGAGACGATTCTATGGCCGGAATAATACCTTCCAATTTTGAAAGTTCCATTCCAGCTTTCATGGCATCATCATCGGTAATGGAAATAAATTCTCCCCTACCAGATTTAAACAAATGGGCATGTAAAGGTCCAACACCAGGATAATCCAAGCCTGCTGAGATGGAATACGGTTCCGTAATCTGGCCATCATTGGTTTGCATTAAAAGCGTTTTACTTCCATGAATTATTCCCACTTTACCCAATGCCGATGTGGCGGCACTTTCCCCTGAATGGATTCCTTTTCCTGCCGCTTCCACTGCAATAATTCCGACCTCCGGAATATCTAAAAAGTGGTAGTAAGCTCCTGCCGCATTGCTTCCTCCACCAACACAAGCAACCACATAATCCGGATTTTCACGGCCTTCTTTTTCAAGCAACTGCGCTTTTATTTCTTCAGAAATCACGGATTGAAAGCGAGCTACCATATCCGGGTAAGGGTGTGGGCCTACTACGGAGCCAATAATATAATGCGTATCCACTGGATTATTGATCCAATCTCTAATGGCTTCGTTGGTAGCATCTTTTAGCGTTTTGCTCCCGGAAAGTGCAGGACGAACTTCAGCGCCCAACATTTTCATTCGGGCAACATTCGGTGCTTGACGGGCAATATCGATTTCACCCATATATACCACACATTCAATGCCCATCAAAGCGCAAACCGTTGCCGTGGCAACCCCGTGCTGACCAGCACCTGTCTCTGCAATAATCCTATTCTTGCCCAATCGCTTGGCCATCAAAATCTGTCCGATGGTATTGTTGACTTTATGTGCTCCTGTATGATTTAAATCTTCCCGCTTCAGGTAGATTTTGGTGTTGTATTTATTGGATAATCTTTCAGCAAAATAGAGTGGGGAAGGACGCCCTACATAATCTTTTAGCAGTTGGTCAAATTCTTCCTTAAAGGAAGGTTCTTCCATAATCTGAATATATTTCCTCCGTAGTTCCTCGCAATTCGGATAGAGCATTTCGGGAATGAATGCCCCTCCAAACTCTCCGTAATATCCTTTTTCATTTGCGTGATAGCTCATATCGTATCGTGGATTAGTCTATTTTTAAATTCTTTTAGTTGGCCGACATCTTTTAGACCGGGTTTTATTTCAAACTTGCTATTGACGTCAATGACCTCACAATATTTTGATGCCGGACTTTTCAAAAATGCTTGAAGTTTGGAAGCCGATTCCAATCCGATTCCACCACTCAGGAAAAATGGTTTTGTTGATGGATAGTTGTTCAACACAGACCACTCAAAAGCATATCCGTTGCCACCAGGAAGCTTTCCTTTGGTATCAAACAGATAGAAGTCACATACTTCCTCATATTCCTTCAAAATCGAAAAGTCAAAATTGTCCTTGATGGAAAAGACCTTAATGATATCAAGAGATGGTATGTTTCCTTTCAAGTCTCTGCAAAATTGGGGACTTTCAGTGCCATGAAGTTGAACGGCGTCCAAATTATGCTTCTCAATTGTTGATTGGACTTCTTCTAGAGGAGCATCAACGAACACACCCACTTTCTTGATGGATTTTGGCAATGCAGGCATTTCTCCTTCAAAATAACGAGAAGAAGGTTCCCAAAAAATAAACCCCAGATAATCGGGTTGCAATTGTGCAACCTCCTCGGGATTATAGTTCATGCCACACACTTTCAATTTCATGACTCTAGATTGTTTATAAATATTGTTGCATGTTCCCCAGGATTATCGGTTTTCATGAAGTTTTCTCCAATCAAAAATCCTTGATATCCGTATTGTTTTAAATCCTTTATGGCTTCAATGGAACTGATGCCACTTTCCGAAACTTTGACAAAGTCATCGGGAATTTGGGTTGAAAGTGACTTACTGGTTTCCAGACTGACCTCGAAGGTCTTTAAATTTCGATTGTTCACTCCCAACATATCCAAAGAGGGCATGATGGATTTATGTAATTCAGCTTCATTGTGAACTTCAAGAAGTACATCCAATCCCAAACCTTTTGCCGTTTCTGAAAGTGTTTTGATTTCATCCCGGCTCAGGATTACGGCAATTAATAAAATAACATCTGCTCCATAGGCTTTCGCTTCCAGAATCTGATATTCATCAATGATGAACTCTTTACGAAGTAATGGAATATTCGCTACCGCTCTGGCCAACAACAAATCATCCAAAGAACCTCCAAAATATTTGCCATCAGTAAGCACGGACATACCGGAAACTCCAGCATTTTCATACCCCTTGGCAACATCTTGTACATTCAAACCTTGATTGATTACCGACTTGGATGGAGAACGCCTTTTATGTTCTGCAATGATACCTGTATTGCTACCTCGCAATGCTGTTGTTAAAGAAGGGCTTTTTCTTTCAAAAAGCACGGATCGTTCCAATTGGGAAACCGGAATCAGTGATTTTCTTAAATCGACTTCTTTGTGTTTATCGGCTACTATTTTGTCAAGAATGTTCATTAAGCACTTAGCTTTTGTAATTTCTTAAATGCTTCCAACCCTTTTCCACTAACTAGAGATTCTTTTGCTTTTTCAAATCCTTCTTTTGGGCTGATTTCATTTACCGTTGCAATGGCTACACCCGCATTGGCGCAGACAACATTGTTTTGTGCTTCAGTGCCTTTTCCTTGTAAAATGTCCATAAATATTTGAGCGGAATCGGCTACATCGTCCCCTCCGGTGATTTCCGCCTGGGTAATCCGCTTCACTCCAAAATCAATAGGAGCTAAAATACCTTCTGAAGTATTGGAAATGGTTTTTGTATCCCCAGTCAATGAAATTTCATCATAACCATCCAAAGCATGAAGTACGGTAAAGTTTTTATCTGTATTCTGATAGAGGTACCCATACATTCTTGCTAACTCCAGATTGAAGACCCCAACCATCTGGTTTTTAGGAAAGGCAGGATTCACCATAGGACCCAACATATTAAAGAAGGTTTTTACTCCCAATTCTCTTCTGATTGGCGCCACATTTTTCATAGCTGGGTGGAATAGGGGGGCGTGCAAAACGCAGATTCCCGCTTCATCTATGGATTTCTTTAAAAAATCGGCCTCGTTGCTGAATTTGATGCCTAAAAACTCCATCACATTACTACTCCCACATTTTGAGGACACTCCGTAATTTCCATGTTTGGTCACCCTTACTCCAGCTCCTGCAGTGACAAAGGATGCCAAAGTAGAAATGTTGAAAGTATCCTTGCCATCGCCTCCTGTGCCGCAAAGGTCGATAGGATTGAATTCGGATAGGTCCACAGCCAGACAGAGCTCGAGAAGCGCATCGCGAAAGCCTTCCAATTCTTCAATAGTGATACTTCGCATCATGTATACCGTTAAAAAAGCGGCAATCTGTGATGTATTGTAATCTCCTTTAGCGATGTTGACCAAAATCTGTTTAGCGTCGCTTTTGGATAAAATTTCGTGATTTATAAGTTTGTTGAGTGTCTCTTTCATTTTTCCAACCAATTTTTTAGCATTTGTTTTCCTTCTGGAGTCAACACGGACTCAGGATGAAACTGTACTGCGGTAACGTCATATGTTTTATGTCTAAGCGACATGATTTGTCCGTTTTCATCAATTGATGTGGCCTCCAAACTTTCCGGCAGATCAGGGTGTACTACCCATGAATGGTACCTGCCAACTTGAATCTGGTTTGGCATACCTTTAAAAATAGTATCTTCTTTGGTTACAGAAATTGTAGTCGCCACACCGTGATATACTTGGTCGAGATTTACCAGACTGCCACCAAAGACCTCTCCAATGGCCTGCTGCCCAAGACAAACACCCAAAATACGTTTGGTAGGCGCATAGGTTTTGATAATTTCTTTGAGCAAACCAGCTTCATCAGGAATTCCCGGTCCTGGAGACAATACAACTTCTTCGAAAGGTTCAACTTCTCCCAGTGTCAATTGATCGTTTCGCTTTACAGTAACATCACAATCTAAATCCTCGAGATAGTGCACCAAATTATAGGTGAAGCTATCGTAATTGTCTATCATTAAAATCTTTCTTCCCATCTTAGATAGTTTCTGCAATTTCAAGCGCTTTGGTGAGGGCGCCCAATTTGTTATAGGTTTCTTGTAGTTCGGCTTCAGGGTCAGAAGCTGCAACTAAACCAGCTCCTGCTTGATAATGTAATTGATGATTTTTACTCAAAAATGTCCGGATCATAATGGCATGATTAAAATTGCCCTTGAAATCCATAAAGCCGATAGCACCACCGTAGTACGCACGACTTGTTTTTTCATATTTCTCTATCAACTGCATCGCCATATGTTTTGGAGCTCCGCTTAGCGTTCCTGCTGGAAAAGTGTCGGCCACAACTTTCATAGTCTGGCTGTCTTTTTTCTTTAGTCCGGTCACTTTGGACACTAGATGAATGACATGGGAAAAATATTGCACCTCACGATAGGTTTCCACATTTACGGTATTCCCATTTCTACTTAGGTCGTTTCGAGCTAAATCCACCAGCATTACGTGTTCGCTGTTTTCCTTATCATCTTGTGCTAGCTTTTTGGCCAATTCGGCATCTTGCTCATCGTTTCCTGTTCTTTTATAGGTGCCAGCAATAGGATGTATTTCGGCTTTTCCGTCTTTCACAATGAGTTGGGCCTCTGGGGAACTTCCAAATATTTTAAAATCCCCATAGTCAAAATAGAATAAATAAGGGGATGGATTTACCGAACGTAGTGCACGGTATACATTGAATTCATCTCCTTTAAATCCTTGAGAGAATCTGCGAGATAATACCAATTGGAAAACGTCTCCTCTTTGACAATGCTTTTTAGCTAATTCGACATGTTCCTTGTATTCTTCATCTTTTAGATTGGAAATAGGTGCTCCATCTTTAGAAAAATTGTAGGAGGCAAAATTCCGTACCTGAAACAGCTGGGCTATTTCATCCACATTGCTCTCACTTTTATAGCAGTGCGCGAAGAGATAGGCTTCGTTTTTAAAATGGTTGATAGCAATGATATTTTGGTACACCGCGTAGTAGATGTCTGGTATTTGAACGGAGTCTTCTTTTTTGGAAACCTCCACATCCTCAAAATAGCGAACGGCATCATATGCCATATACCCAAAAAGTCCATTATTAATGAACTTAAAGCCATTGCTGGGAGCTGAAAATTTTTGACCAAACTGATGAATGATATTAGTTACATCAACATCAGAGGTTATTGGAAGCTCTTCTTTGCTTCCATCTGGAAAGGTTTGCGTAATAAGTTCATTCTCCACCTTAATTGAAGCAATAGGATTGCAGCAGATATACGAAAAGCTATTGTCATTGGCATGATAGTCGCTACTTTCCAAAAGAATGCTATTGGGAAATTTATCCCTGATTTTAAGATAAACACTGACCGGGGTAATGGTATCGGCCAGAATTTGTTTGTAATGTGTTTCTAATTGATATTTCATTTTCAAATTTGTTGAAAAAATTAAGGCTTGTCGTGATGACAAGCCTTTTATAATATATTGGATATGAAGGTCTAGCTCACGATATTCGACGTAAGTTAATCCACCACCAGGTATTTGCTATTCTTAAATTCATTGCTTCAAAGATAGAAAGGAAATTGTAACTTCCAAATAATGTTTTGTGAAATTAAAAATCCCGTTTGAAAAAGTATCGAACGGGATTTTCAAACACTAAACTAGAGCTGATTACATCTGCAAATCAACTACAAGGTCAAATTCATCATAGATTAATTTGTCCTTTGCGGTCCCGATAACACCAGAACCATATTTTACGTCGTATTTAGTACGATCAACTTTCAAAGAAGCAGTTGCTTTATCTCCATTAACAGATACTTCAAAACCTACAGGCTTAGTAATACCTTTGATGGTAAGATCGCCAGTCACCTTATACTCGTTTTCTCCACTTGGTTTTACTTCTGTAAAAACCAAAGTTGCAGTTGGATTGGTGGCGGTAGAGAAAAAATCATCTGAGCTTAGGTGCCCATCCAATTTATTTTTGTACTCACCTTCTAAATCGGTTGTATTAATGGAAGTCATATCTACTACGAATTCTCCACCAACCAACTTTTGACCATCAAACTCCAAGCTTCCAGATTTTAGGTTAATGGTTCCAGTGTGCGATCCAGTAACCTTATATGCTTTCCAGGTCACGGTGCTTTTATCTGTTTTCACAGTTTTCTTTTCACCATCAATCGGATTTGCAATTGCAGAAAGTCCAAAGGTTAAAGTCAATGCTAAGCTTAAAATTGTTTTTTTCATGATTTGTGTTTTAATTTTTCGTTTAAAATATTTAGGGTTTATATATGTGTGAATAATTCTTCGGCAGATCTTCGCACTTTGGCGTAATGTTGCGTCTCATCTTCTTCTGAGCGATAGCCTATGGCCAGTACTACGGATGCATTTAAATTCTTTTCTTCCAAATCAAGGATCTTGTTGTACTCCTCTGCTTCAAAACCTTCCATAGGACATGTGTCTATTTTTAGTTCTGCCGCTGCTTGCATCAAATTACTGAAGGCGATATAGGCTTGCTTGGAAGACCAAATAGTTTTGGTCTCTGTGGGAAGGTCTAACAATTTAGATTTCATAAAATCCCCATAGCCTTTGAGACCTTCGGACGGAATGTTCCTTGTTGTGCTTACGTTTTCCAAGTACCCATCCATCAACTCTTCCCCAAAATCAGTTACGTTGGCAAAAACAATGAGGTGCGAAGCATCGGTTATTTGGGATTGCCCCCAAGAAACAGGTTTTAGTTTTTCGCGTATTTCGGCATCTGTTATCACAAAAACATGATAGGGTTGAAGTCCATAGGAGGAAGCACTTAAACGGGTCGCTTCCAATAAAAGTTTCAAATCTTCGTCGGATACTTTTTTAGTACTGTCGAATTTTTTGGTGGCGTAGCGCCAGGTTCTATTTTCTAGTATGTTGCTCATTTTAAAATTTATCTAATAGTATGTTTAATTGTTCTAATTCTTTTTCTGAAAAATCTTTTAATAGGATATCTTCTGTATTCAACATTATGGTATCCATTTTTTCCAAAACCGTTTTGCCCTTCTCGGTAATCAAGATTTCCACTTTACGGCGGTTGGTTTCACAAATCCATCTTTCCACGTATCCTTTGGTAATCAACTTATCTACCAATCGGGTAGTATTGCTCATTTTGGTTACCATACGCTCATTAATGGTAGATAGATTGGCAGGTTTCCCATGCTGTCCACGTAAAATCCGAAGTACATTAAACTGTTGCTTGGAAATACCGTAAGGCTTTAGCGCTGCACCGAATTGTTCATTGATTTTGTTGCTGACCAACGCAAAATGAATAACGGTCCTTGTTTTAAGAGGAAGTGTTCTTTCGGTTTTTATAATTTGCTCTACATTCATGTTAATACAACAATTGTATATACAAATGTAAATGTATATTTCATTCAACCATCATTATTAACAGATAAAATTTTGTTAAAAAGGATTCTTTGGGAATACTTTATTTATTTTTAATCTTCTAAAATGCAGATAATGAAACACTTGTTGTTTTCTTTGGTTTTTATCATGATGTTAGTAGTTGGTTGTGTGGAGAAACCTAAAGAGAAAGGAGAGGAAAGCACTACAGAACAGGTTTATGCTAAAGCAGAATCCGAGACTAGTGATGAGGTAAAATTTCCAATTTATGATTATGAGGGACTTAAGCCTTTATTATATAAGGATGATGGAAAAACGTATGTGATAAATTTTTGGGCTACCTGGTGCAAACCTTGCCTTGTAGAACTTCCCTATTTTGAAAAAATCAATGCGGAACAAAAAGATAACAATGTAGAGGTAATTTTGGTAAGTCTTGATATGCCATCTATGTGGAAATCGAGATTGGAACCTTATGTTGAAAAAAAGGGAATTGAATCCAAAGTGGTTATTCTTGATGACCCTAAGCAAAACGATTGGATTCCAAAAATTGACGAAACTTGGGGCGGGGGTATACCGGCCACTTTGATCTATAACAAGGATAAACGCAGTTTTTACGCACAAGAGTTTACCTATGAAGAATTGAATGAAGAATTAAACAAATTCATTAACTAACACGATGAAACTATTTAAGATTTTAGGATTAGTAGCTCTGGTAATAACGCTGGGAGCTTTTTCTGCAAAATTTACTTCCGTAGATGAAGGGTATGCGATTGGGGATGTTGCTACAGACTTCTCCCTCAAAAATGTTGATGGAGCTATGGTTTCCCTCTCAGATTATAATGATGCGAAAGGATTTTTAGTGATTTTTACTTGTAATACCTGCCCGTACTCCGTTGCTTATGAGGATAGAATAAATGCTTTAGATGCAAAGTATAAGCAGCAAGGTGTTCCGGTTATTGCGATCAATCCCAACAATCCAGTAAAGAAACCAGGGGATAGTTTTGCCAAAATGAAAGTGCGAGCCACTGAAAAAGGCTTTACCTTTCCTTATGTATTGGATGAAGGACAAGAAATTTATCCACAATACGGTGCAACCAGAACTCCACATGTTTTTCTTTTGGAAAAAACGAGTAATGGAAATGTGGTTAGATATATAGGAGCTATCGACGACAACTATCAAAGTGCTTCACAAGTTGAAGAAAAATATGTTGAAAATGCTGTGGACGCCATGTTGGCCGGAAAAGAAATCAAGGTCACGACAACGCGTGCCATAGGATGCGGTATAAAAGCCTAAAAAGAAAATTAGGCATGTTTAAATCCGGAGTAATGCTCCGGATTTTTATTTTTGCTAAACTTAAACTTTTAAAAATGTCAGATTTATCACAAGAAGAGTGGGAAGAGCAATTAGGGAATGATAACAACGCTTTCATTTTGGATGTTCGTACTCCAGAAGAAGTAGAAGAAGGTTATATCCCGGGAGCCACCAACATAGATATTTATTTGGGACA
The DNA here is from genome assembly GCF_049332665.1 of Flagellimonas rhodophyticola. Lineage (NCBI taxonomy): Bacteria > Pseudomonadati > Bacteroidota > Flavobacteriia > Flavobacteriales > Flavobacteriaceae > Flagellimonas > Flagellimonas rhodophyticola. The sequence goes on from NZ_CP186326.1 coordinate 1,788,990, forward strand.
GGATTTCTTGAATGAGCTCGAAAAACTGGATAAAGCAAAAAACTATTATGTCTATTGCAGGTCTGGCAATAGAAGTGCCCAAGCCTGTGCCATTATGAACAGCGTTGGCATAGCAAACACATACAATCTCGAAGGTGGGTTCATGAATTGGGAAGGTGAAGTAGCCGAGTAGGTAATAACTTCCCATTTTAAACATCCATTTGTTTTATAGGTAAATTCCTATATTAGTTGCATGAAGGAAGACCTACTCCATTTTATATGGAGGTGCGATAAGCTTCAAGGACGACCACTTACCACATCAACCTCTGAGCACATCATAATTAAAAGCCCGGGTACGCTGAACCTACATTCAGGACCTGACTTTTTCAATGCGCAAATAGAGGTTGGTGGTCAGCTATGGGCTGGCAATGTAGAAATGCACCTCAAATCTTCAGATTGGTATGCGCACCATCACGAAACAGATGTCAATTACAATAATGTGATTCTTCATGTGGTTTGGGAAGATGACATTAACGTCTTCCGAAAGGATGGTACGCAGATTCCCACTTTGGAGTTGCAAAGCCATATCTCATCCACGATTTTATCCAAATATCAAGAGCTGTTTCAGCATTTCAATCCCTCATTCATCAATTGTGAAAAGGACTTTAAGCACTTACCTTCCTTTTTGGTCAACAACTTTCTTGAGCGACTCTATGTAGAACGATTAGAGCAAAAATCCATATTCATTTTTAATCTACTTAAGGATTTCAACAATGATTGGGAGCGAGTGCTTTTTGTAATGTTGATGAAAAACTTCGGTTCCAAGGTAAACGGTGACTTTTTTGCAGAAAGAGCTATGCTCATGGACTTTTCCAAATTCAGGAAAACAACTGTGGAGATACTGCAAATAGAAGGTCTTCTTTTCGGTTACCTAGGATTACTTGCACATGAGGATTGCACGGACAATTATTATAAAAAGCTTCAAGCGGAATATAAGTACTTGGCAAAGAAGTTTAATCTGGATGCTCCATTAAGAAAACCAGACTTTTTTGGTTTGCGTCCCTCAAATTTCCCCACCATTCGAATATCACAATTCACTCAGTTGTACCACCGACATCGGAATTTGTTCTCAAAAATGATTAAAGTAAATCAGCTTGACGAGATATACGACATCTTTAAAACTGAGGCAAGTCCATATTGGGAAAACCATTTTACCTTTGGCAAAGTTTCGAAAGCGAGCAAAAAGAAACTGTCCAAAAACTTTATTGACCTTTTGATAATAAACACCATAATTCCTATTCGGTTTTGTTATTCCAAAAAGGTGAATGTGAACTGGACCGATGATTTGTTATCGTTGATTTCACAATTAAAACCAGAAAAAAATACCATTCTAACAGGATTCAAAAATTTAGGGTCAACCTCCGAAAATGCTTTACAGAGCCAAGCCAAAATACAATTATACAGTAGCTATTGCACAAAAAATAAATGCCTTCATTGCAATTTAGGAGCCCATTTATTGAATAGAATTACATAATTTTAAATTATGAGTTTATTTTACAATACCCTCTATTACTTTCAAAAGAGGGGCTTTGAAGTCTGTAGGCGTATAGCTGAAAGACTTGGTATTAGGGCGCGGGTGGTACGAACCACCTTTATCTATTTGACCTTCGCCACCTTGGGTTTTGGCTTCGCCCTCTATCTTTTTATAGCATTTTGGCTGCGCATTAAAGATTTGGTCTATACCAAAAGAACCTCAGTTTTTGACCTTTGATATGATAAGATTATTGCGTTCTAAAATAGTTTGGGCCCTAAGTTTAATGTTACTCGTCTTAACAATTGGGGTAGTTGGGTACAAACTTCTCTCTGATTTTACTTGGGTAGAGGCCATATATATGACCATTATCACGGTGACCACGGTGGGTTTCTCAGAGGTCAAGCCGTTAGACCCCAGCGCAAAGATTTTTACCGTATTTTTAATTGTTACCAGTGTTTTTATTTTTGGTTTTGCCATTTCGGTAATCACAGAATATTTACTGGGACGCAATTCACTCCAGATTTTAAAAAAGAAGAAAGTGAAGAAAAAAATTGACAGTTTGTCCAACCATGTAGTAGTATGCGGATATGGTAGAAATGGAATGCAGGCAGCAGAAAAATTAAAGGCGTATAAAAAACCCTTCGTGGTCATTGAAAAAGATAGGGAGATTATCGAACGCTATGAAAATGAGGTGCTCTTTGTCGAAGGCGATGCCAATGAAGATGATATATTGATGTCAGCAGGAATTGAAAGAGCGCAATACCTTATTACTGCAGTCCCAGATGATGCCGCTAATCTGTTTATTGTGCTATCTGCACGTCAGTTGAATAAAAAGCTTTTCATTATTACAAGAGCGTCACAAGTAACTTCCCAGTCCAAATTACAATTGGCCGGAGCAGATAAGGTAATTATGCCGGATAAAATAGGAGGAGACTACATGGCTTCCTTGGTAGTAATGCCGGATTTGGTAACGTTTATCAATAAATTGTCTGTTGAAGGAGAAAACACCACCAACCTCGAAGAAGTGGAGATTGAAGATTTTACAGACCAAATAGAATGTAACTCGCTTCGTGATTTAGATCTTCGCAAAAGAACCGGTTGCACCATAATAGGTTACATAGAACCCGGCGGAAATTATATTATAAATCCAGAAGCAGATTTAGTCTTGGAGCCAAAAGGAAAAGTGATTGTTTTGGGTAGGCCAGAACAGATAAAAAAGCTCAACCAAATGTTTCAGATAGGATAGTTTTATAACTTTTAAATTTGATTCCGTTGAATTTTTTTAGGATATTGCTCGCTATACATCAAATTAACATAACCAAATAATACATTATGAAGTATCGACTTCTTGCGTTAATTACATTTTTAGTTCCGTTCATATCAAGTGCTCAAGAAAAAGGCTTGGATGAAAGAGTGAACGATGCCTTTATGCCCTTTGCAACGTGGTGGGAAGGTTTCGTTTTAACCCCTATTTCAATCGGCGGGTATAACCTACCCGTAGTTTTAATTCTTTTAATAATCGGAGCTACTTTTTTTACCATACGATTCAAGTTTCCGAATATCACCAAATTCGGCCTGGCCATTAATACGGTACGAGGAAAATACGATGAACTTGATCACCATAGCGTTGAAAAAACGGAATTGAGCGCACCCGATGGAGATCTCCCAGGAACAATCAAGGATGAAAGTAAAGAAGGAGAAGTTAGCCATTTCCAGGCTCTTGCAACTGCCGTTTCTGGTACCGTTGGACTTGGAAACATTGCCGGTGTAGCCGTTGCAATTGCATTAGGTGGTCCTGGAGCAACCTTTTGGATGATTGTTTGTGGATTGATTGGAATGTCCACCAAATTTGTCGAATGTACTTTAGGTGTTAAATATAGAGATGTTGGTCCAGATGGAACAGTTTACGGTGGACCGATGTACTACTTATCAAAAGGATTGAAAGAAAGAGGACTGAAAGGCCTCGGAAAAGTATTGGCCGTCATTTTTGCAATCCTATGTGTTGGAGCTTCCTTTGGAGGTGGAAATGCATTTCAATCCAATCAGGCTGCTGTTCAACTTACAACTATGTTGAGCCTTGAAGGTGGCGCTACTGGAGTTATTATTGGAGTGATTTTAGCCGCTTTGGTTGGAATTGTGATTATCGGAGGAATCAAGAAGATTGCCAGCGTAACTGAAAAAATAGTTCCTTTTATGGCTGGAGTTTATGTTTTGGCCTCTTTGGTAATCATCTTCGCAAATATCGAATACATTGGTGATGCTTTCGGAATGATTATCGGTGGTGCTTTTACGCCAGCAGCAGGTCTTGGTGGAATTGTTGGGGTAATCATTGTAGGTTTTCAAAGAGCAGCTTTCTCCAATGAAGCAGGAGCAGGTTCTGCTGCCATTGCCCACTCCGCTGTAAAGACTAAATATCCTGCCAGTGAAGGTGTTGTTGCACTTTTGGAGCCATTTATCGATACCGTGGTAATTTGTACCATGACTGCCCTGGTAATCATCTTTTTTAATATGGATGTAGGCGCCTTTGATTATGGTAATGCCGTTGGTAGCACCGTATTACTTAACGAATCCGGAACTTATGTTGGAGGAGTCGATTTAACTTCAATGGCCTACGATTCGGTAATACCTGGATTTAGATATGTATTGACCATTGCGATAATTCTGTTCGCCTTTTCAACTATGATTTCGTGGTCCTATTATGGATTACAATCGTGGAAGTATCTTTTTGGAAGAGGAAAGACTGCAGACATTGTTTACAAAGTAATGTTCCTCTTGTTCGTGGTAATCGGAGCTGGCGCCACTTTGGATGCTGTAATCAAATTCTCGGATGCTATGATTTTGGCATTGGTATTCCCTAATATGATTGGACTTTTGTTCCTATTCCCAAGAGTGAGGGAAGAAATGGACAAATATTTGACGGACATAAAGAATTTTGTGAAAAGCAAATAATACTGAGCATTGAATAATTTCAAATCCCACTTTAAGTTCAATAAGCAAGAACGAAGTGGGATTTTCTTTTTATTGGTGCTCATAATTATTCTTCAAGGAGTATTTTTTTACATCAAAACCAAACCCTTTCAAAAGGAAACTTTGTTTATTGCGAATGTTGTGGAGCAGTCCCAGTTGGACAGTCTGCGATTATTGGCACTGCAAAAAGATTCGATAAAGATTTTTCCCTTTAACCCAAATTATATTTCAGATTATAAAGGTTATTCATTGGGAATGTCAGTTGATGAACTTGATAGGTTGTTTGCCTTCCGTAAAACGGGTAGCTATATTAATTCGGTAGAGGAGTTTCAAAAAGTAACGCAGATTTCAGATTCTTTGTTAGCGATGATCTCCACGTCTTTTAAATTTCCGGAATGGACTAAAAGGAAGAAAGTAAAGACCTACCCTACTGTTAAATCTAAAAATGCTATTGAAGCAAAGGACCTAAATCTTGCTACTGCTGAAGAATTAAAGTCCATCTATGGAATAGGTGAAACCCTCTCTAACCGAATCATAAAATTTAGAGATAGACTCGGAGGATTTTTAATCAATGAACAATTGAACGATGTTTATGGGCTTGAGCCTGAAGTGGTTCAGCGCACCTTAGAAAAATTTGTAGTGCTGAGTCCTCCCTCGATAGAGAAAATCAACATAAATTTGGCAACAGCGGAAGAAATTTCTCGTTTAATCTATATAAATCGTAAAGTTGCTAATGAAATCGTGACTTTACGAAATGAAAAGGGAAACATTGAGTCATTTGAAAAATTGTTTAACATTAATGGATTTCCGATAAACAAAATAGATAGAATTAAACTATATTTGACCTTATAAAATTGAGCTAATGGTTACGGATACATTGTCCACAATGAATTTTGATTATTCAGAAACCCAAAAAATGGTTGCTGAGTCAGCCAAAGAATTTGCACAGCAATATATTGCCCCTCATGTATTGGAATGGGATGAAGCCCAACACTTTCCTGTCGAGGTCTTTAAAAAGGCAGGTGAAATGGGGTTTATGGGAATTTTGGTCCCAGAGGAGCTTGGAGGTTCAGGACTTGGGTATCATGAGTACATTGCAATTTTAGAAGAAATTTCCAAAGTTGATCCGGCTATAGGACTTTCCGTCGCTGCACATAACTCCCTATGCACAAACCATATTTTATCTTTTGGTAACGAAGAACAAAAGCAGCGTTGGATTCCCAAATTAGCTACAGCGGAATGGCTGGGAGCTTGGGGACTTACCGAACATAACACAGGTTCTGATGCTGGTGGAATGAATACCACCGCTGTCAAAGATGGAGATTCATGGGTTTTAAACGGAGCGAAAAATTTCATAACCCATGGCAAGAGCGGAGATATTGCTGTTGTTATTGCAAGAACAGGCGAGAAAGGTGATAGCCATGGAATGACCGCCTTTGCAATTGAAAAAGGCACACCAGGTTTTTCTAGTGGTAAAAAAGAAGATAAGTTGGGTATGCGGGCTAGTGAAACCGCTGAACTTATTTTCTCGGATTGTAGAATTCCAGATGAGAACCGTTTAGGTGAAGTGGGAGATGGATTTATTCAATCGATGAAAGTTTTGGATGGTGGGCGTATTTCAATCGGGGCCTTATCACTAGGTGTATCAAAAGGCGCTTATGAAGCTGCCCTTAAATATTCAAAAGAACGTGTCCAATTTGGAAAACCTATAAGTCAGTTCCAGGGCATCTCATTTAAATTAGCTGATATGGCAACTGAAATTGAGGCGTCTGAACTCTTGTTGCACAAAGCAGCCTTTCTTAAAAATGCAGGCAAGCCGATGACAACGCATGGCGCAATGTCTAAAATGTATGCATCGGAAGTTTGCGTTCGTGTAGCCAATGAAGCCGTGCAGATTCATGGCGGTTACGGATATACCAAAGACTTTCCGGTAGAAAAGTTTTACAGGGATGCTAAGCTGTGTACCATAGGAGAAGGAACCACAGAAATTCAAAAAGTGGTGATTTCAAGAAATATTCTTAAATAACCCTTGTACGATTAGAATTATTACCAGTATATTTGCACGCCCAATAGCGATTGGGAAATTCTAAAAGAGAGGAGGTTGTAGCCTATGTTAATAATACCAGTAAAAGAAGGAGAGAACATCGATAGAGCTTTAAAGCGTTTCAAGCGTAAGTTTGATAAGACAGGCACCATGCGTCAGTTGAGAAAAAGACAGCAGTTCACAAAGCCTTCTGTAAAACGCAGAGCAGAAGTTCAAAAAGCTCAATATATACAAGGACTTAGAGATCAAGAAGAAATTTAGGTCTTTGCCACGTAAAAATAAGAATCCCGTTCCATTAGGTTCGGGATTTTTTTATTGGAATACTCTTAGTTAATTGGGTAACTTTGAATACATGGCCTTGGATGCGTTCATATCATATTTAAAGTTTGAGAAAAATTACTCACTGCATACCATCAAAGCCTATGAAAAGGATATAAGTGCATTTTCAATATATGCTTTTGAGGTTTTTGAACTTCCTACTATAGATGATATTGAGTATACCGTAATACGAAGTTGGATCATTTCTTTGGTAGAGGAAGGTATATCCAATAGAACCGTCAACAGAAAAGTTTCTTCACTTAGGGCTTACTATCGTTTTTTACAAAAAATTCAACAGATAACTGTTTCGCCCCTCGCAAAGCATAAGGCTTTAAAAACAGAGCACAAGTTAGAGGTGCCATTTTCTGAACAAGAGATGCAAACCATACTTTCTGAAATCCCTTTTGAAGATAACTTTGAAGGAACTCGTGACAAACTTATTATTGAAATGCTGTATACTACGGGGATGCGAAGGGCAGAATTGGTCAACCTTAAGTTATCGGACTATAATGATGCTAACAAAACACTCAAGGTATTGGGTAAAAGAAACAAGGAAAGAATAATTCCTCTGTTGATAACTACAGCTGAAGCCCTTGAACAATATTTCAAACAAAGAACCGCGCTCGAAAAAATCGTCGACGAATCTTATCTATTTTTAACAAAAGGAGGACTTAAAATTTATGAAACACTTGTTTATCGAACTATAAATAAGTATTTTAGTTTGGTGTCCCCTAAGGTAAAAAAGAGTCCTCATATACTTAGACACACCTTTGCAACACATCTGCTTAATAGGGGAGCTGATTTAAACGCTGTGAAAGAGCTATTGGGTCATTCAAGTTTGGCATCCACGCAAGTGTATACCCATAATAGCATTGCCGAACTGAAAAAGGTTCACTCTAAGGCCCATCCAAGAAGTAAGGAATAGCCAGTTCCTTAAATGTATAACTCGTCTGCCGCTAGGTAGCCCTAAAAACTGAAATCTTATGAAGGTAAATGCACAATCGGTAAATTTTGTAGCTGATGGTAAGCTAATGGATTTTATCCAAAGGAGAATGGATAAATTGGAGGTGTTCTATGACAAGGTCATTGGTTCTGATGTATATTTAAAGGTCGATAATACAAGTGCAAAAGAAAATAAGATAGTAGAAATCAAAGTTCTTGTTCCACGAGATAAGTTCATCGTAAAAAAACAATGTAAAACTTTTGAGGAAGCAGTGGATTCCGCATGCAGTTCTTTGGAAAGACAATTGGTAAAAAAGAAGGAAAAATTAAGGGCAAAAGCTTGATGAAAATTTTTGAAATTTTATTTTGATTAAAAAAATAAATATATACATTTGCAGTCCGTTAGAAATAGCGGACTTTTTTTATGGAATAAAGGCCATAAAATGCCGATGTAGCTCAGCTGGCTAGAGCAGCTGATTTGTAATCAGCAGGTCGTGGGTTCGAGTCCCTCCATCGGCTCGTAACATACTGAAAATAAGGCGGGGAGATACTCAAGCGGCCAACGAGGGCAGACTGTAAATCTGCTGACTATGTCTTCGCAGGTTCGAATCCTGCTCTCCCCACAAGCAGTTGTTCTTGCGAGAACAAAGTGGAGAAGTTTTTTTGAAATATTGAAATTGTTTGGGCAATGCCCAAAAAAATGCGGGAGTAGCTCAGTTGGTAGAGCGTCAGCCTTCCAAGCTGAATGTCGCCGGTTCGAACCCGGTCTCCCGCTCTAAAGTCATCCTTGCGAAAGCAAGAATCTCTTCCAAATATATGGGAGAACTATTTTGAAATAGTTGATTCAGCACTTTACGCCGGTGTAGCTCAGGGGTAGAGCGTTTCCTTGGTAAGGAAGAGGTCACGAGTTCAAATCTCGTCATTGGCTCAAAACGATTTGTACACTAATATAAACTAAGATTAAAATTATTTAAAATGGCAAAGGAAACTTTTGATCGTTCCAAACCGCACTTAAATATTGGTACTATTGGACACGTGGATCATGGTAAAACCACATTGACTGCTGCTATTACTACCGTATTGGCAAATGCAGGGTTGTCAGAGCTTAGAAGCTTTGATTCTATCGATAATGCTCCTGAAGAAAAAGAAAGGGGTATTACCATTAACACATCTCACGTAGAGTATCAGACTGAGAACCGTCACTACGCACACGTTGACTGTCCTGGTCACGCGGATTACGTAAAGAACATGGTAACTGGTGCTGCTCAGATGGATGGAGCCATCTTGGTTGTTGCTGCAACTGATGGACCTATGCCACAAACTCGTGAGCATATCCTACTTGGACGTCAGGTTGGTATTCCAAGAATCGTTGTTTTCTTGAACAAAGTTGACATGGTTGATGACGAGGAGCTTTTAGAGCTTGTTGAAATGGAAGTAAGAGAATTGCTTTCTTTCTACGAGTACGATGGTGATAACGGACCTGTTATTTCTGGTTCTGCACTTGGAGCACTTAACGGTGAGCAAAAGTGGGTTGATACTGTAATGGAATTGATGGCTGCTGTTGATGAGTGGATCGAGCTTCCAAAAAGAGATGTTGATAAAGATTTCTTGATGCCTGTTGAAGACGTATTCACCATTACTGGTCGTGGTACTGTTGCAACTGGTCGTATCGAAACTGGTGTTGCCAACACAGGTGACGCTGTTGATATCATTGGTATGGGTGCTGAGAAATTAGCTTCTACAATTACTGGTGTTGAGATGTTCCGTAAGATTTTGGATAGAGGTGAAGCTGGAGATAACGTTGGTATCCTTTTGAGAGGTATTGAAAAAACCGATATCAAAAGAGGTATGGTAATCTGTAAGCCAGGTTCCGTTAAGCCACACGCTAAATTCAAAGCTGAGGTCTATATCCTTAAAAAAGAAGAAGGTGGTCGTCACACACCATTCCACAACAACTACCGTCCACAGTTCTACGTAAGAACTACTGACGTAACAGGAAACATTGGTCTTCCTGATGGAGTTGAAATGGTTATGCCTGGTGATAACTTGACTATCAACGTTGATTTGATTCAGCCAATCGCATTGAGCGTAGGTCTACGTTTCGCTATCCGTGAAGGTGGTAGAACAGTAGGTGCAGGTCAGGTTACCGAGATTTTAGATTAATCATTTATAATAAAGTATTGCACTAAAGGGTGTTCCGTTTTATGCGGAATACCTTTCAGTGTAAATATAAACGGGTGTAGCTCAGTTGGTAGAGCACTGGTCTCCAAAACCAGGTGTCGGGAGTTCGAGTCTCTCCTCCCGTGCTAGAAAAATACAATAACACTATGTTCACATATGTAAAGGAATCCTTTGAAGAATTAAAGAACAATGTTACCTGGTTGAACAGGGAAAACGCTTCTAATCTTATGGTTGTGGTTGCCGTTTTTTCTATTCTTTTCGCTTTAGCGACCTGGGGTGTTGACTCACTTTTCAGCAAATTGATTCGATTGTATTTTGATAACGTAATAGGGTAGTAGGATATGTCTGAGGTTCTGGAGAAAAAATGGTATGTAGTTAGGGCTGTTAGCGGTCAAGAGAACAAAATCAAAGGCTACATTGAAAGTGAAGTGGAGCGCAATGGTTTTGGCGATTACCTTGAAGAAGTTCTTGTCCCTACCGAAAAAGTAGTACAAATACGTAATGGAAAGAAAATCAATAAAGAAAGGGTTTACTTTCCAGGATATATAATGATCAAGGCCAATTTAGGCGGAGAGATGGTTCATATCATTCGTTCCATAACCAATGTTATTGGCTTTTTAGGTGAGGTTAAAGGAGGTGATCCTGTTCCATTGAGGAAATCAGAGGTGAACCGTATGCTAGGTAAGGTAGATGAGTTGGCTGTGAATACAGACAACGTTGCAATTCCTTTTGTGTTGGGTGAAACCGTAAAAGTTATTGATGGTCCTTTCAATGGGTTCAATGGAACCGTCGAGAAAATCAATGAAGAAAAGCGTAAGCTAGAAGTAATGGTGAAAATTTTCGGTAGAAAAACACCATTAGAACTTAGCTATATGCAAGTAGAAAAAGTTTAAAAAGAGCTGTTACATATATAAAGTTGTGTTGCTTCCAATTGACACACTTTCATTTTAATTAAAAACAATGGCAAAAGAAGTAGATAAGGTAGTTAAATTACAAGTTAGGGGAGGTGCTGCGAATCCATCGCCACCGGTTGGACCCGCCTTAGGTGCTGCAGGTGTTAACATCATGGAGTTCTGTAAGCAGTTTAATGCTCGTACACAGGACAAACCGGGTAAAGTTTTACCTGTTGTTATCACCGTTTACAAAGACAAATCTTTCGAGTTTGTTGTAAAGACACCACCAGCGGCAGTTCAATTGATGGAAGCAGCTAAGATTAAAAAAGGATCTGGCGAACCTAACAGAGTTAAAAATGGTTCTGTATCCTGGGATCAAGTAAAGCAAATCGCTGAAGACAAAATGGTCGATTTGAATGCTTTTACAGTAGAGTCTGCAATGAGTATGGTTGCGGGTACGGCTAGATCCATGGGTTTAAAAGTAGCAGGCAAAAGACCTTTTTAAAATCTTAAAGCAATTTATAATGGCAAGATTGACAAAAAAGCAAAAAGACGCTTACTCCAAAATAGACAAGAATAAATTGTACTCTTTGGAAGAAGCATCTGCTTTGGTAAAAGAAATAACTAATGTAAAATTTGATGCTTCCATTGACCTTGCAATTCGTTTGGGTGTAGATCCAAGAAAAGCAAATCAAATGGTACGTGGCGTAGTTACACTTCCACACGGAACAGGTAAAGACGTAAAAGTTTTAGCATTGGTGACCCCAGATAAAGAGGCAGAAGCTAAAGAGGCTGGTGCTGATTTTGTTGGGTTAGACGAATATTTGGAAAAAATAAAAGGCGGTTGGACCGATGTTGATGTTATCATCACTATGCCAAGCGTTATGGGTAAACTTGGTCCACTCGGTAGAGTTTTAGGACCTAGAGGTTTAATGCCCAATCCAAAGACTGGTACAGTAACTATGGATGTTGCAAAAGCAGTTTCTGAAGTGAAAGCTGGTAAGATTGATTTTAAAGTGGACAAAACTGGAATTGTACACGCGGCAATAGGAAAAGCTTCTTTTTCTGCAGATAAAATTGCAGGTAATGCCAAAGAGTTGTTAGATACTTTGGTTAGAATGAAGCCAGCTGCGGCAAAAGGTGTTTATATGAAGAGTATCTATTTGTCAAGTACCATGAGTCCTAGTGTTCAACTAGATCCAAAAGCAGTTTCGTAACTGGTAGTTCAATATTTTAATTATGACAAGAGAAGAAAAAGCAATCGTAATAGAAGATTTGACTGCACAGTTGGCTGATAACGCTAACATTTATTTGGCGGATATATCAGGATTGGATGCTACAACCACTTCTAACCTTAGAAGAGCTTGTTTCAAAGCCAATATTAAACTTGCAGTTGTTAAGAACACCTTGCTTGCAAAAGCAATGGAAGCTTCTGATAAGGAATTCGGTGAACTACCTGATGTTTTAAAAGGAAATACATCTTTGATGTTTTCTGAAACAGGAAATGCACCAGCGAAACTTATCAAAAACTTTAGAAAGAAATCAGATAAACCAGTACTAAAAGGAGCTTTTATCGCAGAAGCTATCTATTTAGGAGATGAAAACCTTGACGCACTTGTAAATATCAAGTCCAAAGAGGAAGTTATTGGGGATATCATCGGATTGTTACAATCACCAGCCAAGAATGTTATTTCTGGACTTAAATCTGGTGGCGGTAAACTGGCCGGAATCCTTAAGACATTATCTGAGAAAGAATAATTCGCGCACAATAAACTAAGTATATTTTAAAAATTTGATTAAACGATAGAAAAATGGCAGATTTAAAAGATTTTGCAGAACAGTTGGTAAACCTTACAGTAAAAGAGGTAAATGAGTTGGCCGACATATTAAAAGAAGAATACGGTATTGAGCCTGCTGCTGCTGCAGTAGCTGTTGCTGGCGGTGCTGCTGGTGGTGGTGAAGCTGAAGCTGCTGAGGAAAAATCAGAATTTGATGTAATCCTTACAGCTGCTGGTGGTTCTAAATTGGCAGTAGTAAAACTAGTTAAAGAACTGACTGGTCTTGGATTGAAAGATGCTAAGGACATCGTTGACAGCGCACCAAAAGCTGTTAAAGAAGGAGTTGCCAAAGATGAGGCAGAAGGTATCAAAAAATCATTGGAAGAAGCAGGAGCAGAAGTTGAGCTTAAATAATAGCTTTTACCATACAAATTTGGTTAAGGTCTTTCCATAATAATGGTTAGGCCTTAGCCTATTTAATAGGAGTGTATAAAGTCATACACAACGCATTGTAATATTTCACGATCAAAACTTGTCCATTGATGTTCACAAACACTACTGAAAGAGTAAATTTCGCATCCGCTAAGAACATACCGGAATACCCGGATTTCTTGGACATTCAGATTAAGTCGTTTCAAGACTTTTTTCAGCTTGAAACTAAATCTGACGAAAGAGGAAATGAAGGTCTCTACAATACCTTCATGGAAAATTTTCCCATTACAGACACTAGAAACCAGTTTGTACTTGAATTTCTAGACTATTTTATAGATCCACCGCGTTATTCCATCCAGGAATGTATTGAGCGTGGACTTACCTATAGCGTTCCGTTAAAGGCACGTTTAAAATTATATTGTACCGATCCCGAGCACGAAGATTTTGAGACCATAGTACAAGATGTGTACCTAGGTACCATTCCGTACATGACTCCAAGTGGAACCTTCGTTATCAACGGTGCAGAAAGGGTTGTTGTTTCTCAGTTGCATAGATCGCCAGGGGTTTTCTTTGGTCAGTCTTTCCACGCAAACGGAACCAAATTGTATTCCGCCAGGGTTATTCCTTTCAAAGGATCTTGGATTGAATTTGCAACCGATATCAATGGCGTTATGTACGCTTATATTGATAGAAAGAAAAAATTACCGGTAACCACACTTTTCCGAGCTATCGGATTTGAAAGAGATAAGGATATTTTGGAAATCTTTGACCTTTCAGAAGAAGTAAAGGTTTCTAAAGCCGGATTGAAAAAAGTATTGGGACGCAAGCTTGCGGCAAGGGTGTTGAACACTTGGCATGAGGATTTTGTGGATGAAGATACAGGTGAGGTGGTTTCCATCGAGCGTAACGAGATTATCCTAGATCGTGATACCGTTCTTGAAAAAGAGCACGTGGATGAAATCATTGATGCCGATGTGAAGACAATTCTACTTCACAAAGAGAATAACGCACAGTCTGATTACGCAATTATCCATAATACATTGCAAAAAGACCCTACCAACTCTGAAAAAGAAGCGGTGGAGCATATTTATAGACAATTGCGTAATGCCGAGCCGCCAGATGAAGAAACGGCGCGTGGTATCATCGATAAATTGTTCTTCTCTGATCAACGATACAACTTAGGTGAAGTAGGTCGTTACAGAATGAACAAGAAGTTGCAATTGGATATTGGAATGGACAAACAGGTTTTGACCAAAGAAGATATCATTACAATTATAAAATACCTAATTGAGCTGATCAACTCCAAAGCGGAGATTGATGATATCGATCACTTGTCCAACCGTCGTGTAAGAACCGTTGGTGAGCAGTTGTCCTCTCAGTTTGGTGTTGGTTTGGCCCGTATGGCGCGTACCATTCGTGAGCGTATGAACGTTCGTGACAATGAGGTATTTACGCCAATTGATTTGATTAACGCTAAGACGTTGTCTTCCGTGATCAACTCATTCTTTGGTACTAACCAGCTATCTCAGTTTATGGATCAAACCAATCCGTTGGCAGAGATTACACACAAAAGAAGATTGTCCGCACTAGGACCTGGTGGTCTTTCCCGTGAAAGAGCAGGTTTCGAGGTACGTGACGTTCACTATACGCACTACGGAAGACTTTGTCCTATTGAAACTCCTGAAGGACCAAACATTGGTTTGATTTCTTCACTTTCAGTATTTGCCAAGGTTAACCCAATGGGCTTCTTGGAAACTCCTTACCGCAAGGTTGATAATGGTGTTGTAAATACCAAAGAGTTCACTTATTTGAGTGCTGAGGAGGAAGAAGGAATGAAAATTTCCCAGGCGAATATCCCAATGGATGCCAAGGGGAAAATTGAAGATGATAAGGTAATTGCCCGTGAAGAAGGTGATTTCCCGGTTGTGGATCCTTCCGAGGTAAATTATACCGATGTTGCTCCTAACCAGATTGCTTCCATTTCTGCTTCGTTGATTCCTTTCTTGGAGCATGACGATGCGAACCGTGCCTTGATGGGATCAAACATGATGCGTCAGGCCGTTCCATTACTTCGACCAGAATCTCCAATTGTAGGTACTGGTTTGGAAAGACAAGTAGCTACCGATTCTAGGGTGTTGATCAATGCTGAAGGAGATGGTGTAGTTGAATATGTTGATGCACAAAAGATTACCATCAAGTATTCTAGATCAGAAGAAGAACGTTTGGTAAGCTTCGAAGAAGATTCCAAAACGTACGAGTTGGTTAAATTTAGAAAGACCAACCAAGGAACCAGTATCAACCTAAAACCTATTGTCCAAAAAGGAGATAAGGTTAAAAGAGGTCAGGTACTTTGTGAAGGCTATGCTACTCAAAAAGGGGAGTTGGCTTTAGGTAGAAACATGAAAGTGGCATTTATGCCATGGAAAGGATACAACTTTGAAGATGCGATCGTGATTTCTGAAAAAGTTGTTCGTGAAGATATCTTTACCTCTATCCATATCGATGAGTACGCCTTAGAAGTTAGGGATACCAAATTGGGTGCTGAAGAGTTGACCAACGATATTCCTAACGTTTCTGAAGAAGCTACTAAAGATTTGGATGAATACGGTATGATTCGTATTGGGGCCGAGGTAAAACCTGGTGATATTTTGATTGGTAAGATTACACCAAAAGGTGAGTCTGACCCAACTCCAGAAGAAAAATTACTTCGTGCCATCTTTGGTGATAAAGCTGGAGATGTAAAAGATGCATCACTTAAAGCTTCACCTTCATTAAGAGGTGTTGTTATTGATAAAAAATTGTTCTCTCGATCTATAAAAGATAAGCGTAAGCGCTCTGAGGACAAAGAAGCCATCACCAGATTGGAGATGGATTATGAAGTGAAATTCCAACAATTGAAAGATGTTCTCGTTGAGAAACTCTTTGGATTGATAAACGGAAAAACATCACAAGGTGTAATCAACGATTTGGGTGAAGAAGTACTTCCAAAAGGAAAGAAATACACCATTAAAATGTTGAATTCCGTTGATGATTTTGCTCACTTGATTGGCGGAAGCTGGACAACAGACGAAGACACCAATACTTTGGTTGCCGATTTGTTGCACAACTACAAAATCAAGTTGAACGACATTCAAGGAAACCTAAGAAGAGACAAGTTTACCATCTCTGTTGGTGATGAACTTCCTGCTGGAATCATGAAATTGGCCAAGGTATATATCGCCAAAAAGCGAAAGCTTAAAGTGGGTGATAAAATGGCTGGACGTCACGGTAACAAGGGTATTGTTGCAAGAATCGTTCGTCAAGAAGATATGCCATTCTTGGAAGATGGAACACCAGTGGACATCGTATTGAATCCACTTGGGGTACCTTCTCGTATGAACATTGGTCAGATTTACGAAACTGTTCTTGGTTGGGCAGGTTTGAAACTGGGCAAAAAATACGGAACTCCAATTTTCGATGGAGCAACCTTGGATCAAATCAACGAGTATACCGACGAAGCTGGTGTTCCAAGATTTGGACACACACACTTGTATGATGGTGGAACAGGTAAACGTTTTGATCAGGCAGCAACCGTAGGTGTAATCTACATGTTGAAATTAGGTCATATGGTTGACGACAAGATGCACGCTAGATCTATTGGACCTTACTCATTGATCACACAACAACCATTGGGTGGTAAAGCCCAGTTTGGTGGTCAGCGTTTTGGTGAGATGGAGGTATGGGCATTGGAAGCTTACGGAGCTTCATCTACCCTGCGCGAAATCTTGACCGTTAAATCCGATGATGTTATCGGAAGGGCCAAGACGTATGAGTCCATTGTAAAAGGTGAGACCATGCCAGAACCTGGATTGCCAGAATCTTTCAATGTATTGATGCACGAACTTAAGGGATTAGGTTTGGATATCAGATTGGAAGAATAGAACAAAATTTAAGCATTTTTAATCATATCATCTCCATAGTATTATGGCTAGAATAAAAGATAATAACGCACCAAAAAGGTTTGATAAAATTTCCATCGGATTGGCTTCTCCAGAGTCTATCTTGGCAGAATCCAGAGGGGAAGTTTTAAAACCGGAGACCATTAACTACAGAACCCACAAGCCTGAGCGAGATGGGTTGTTCTGTGAGCGTATATTCGGTCCTGTAAAGGATTATGAGTGTGCCTGTGGAAAATACAAGCGTATCCGTTACCGCGGAATTGTTTGTGACCGTTGTGGTGTAGAGGTGACTGAGAAAAAAGTACGTAGAGACCGTGTAGGACACATCAACCTTGTTGTTCCTGTTGCGCACATCTGGTATTTCCGTTCACTTCCAAATAAAATAGGATACCTTTTGGGATTACCTTCCAAGAAATTGGATATGATCATCTATTATGAAAGATATGTGGTCATTCAAGCTGGTGAGGCCAAAGGTCCTGAAGGAGAGGAAATCAACAAAATGGATTTCTTAACGGAAGAAGAGTATTTGAACATCTTGGAAACGCTTCCGCAAGAAAACCAGTATTTGGAAGATTCAGACCCAAACAAGTTCATCGCTAAGATGGGTGCTGAGTGTTTGATTGACCTGTTGGCTCGAATCGACTTGGAAGAACTTTCCTATAGT
Source organism: Flagellimonas rhodophyticola (assembly GCF_049332665.1). Classification (NCBI taxonomy): domain Bacteria; kingdom Pseudomonadati; phylum Bacteroidota; class Flavobacteriia; order Flavobacteriales; family Flavobacteriaceae; genus Flagellimonas; species Flagellimonas rhodophyticola. Next base: position 1,806,660 of record NZ_CP186326.1, read on the forward strand.
CTTAGACACAAAGCAAATACCGAAACCTCTAAGCAACGTAAGACCGAAGCACTAAAAAGACTTCAAGTTGTTGAGGCACTTCGTGAATCTCAAGACAATAGGGAGAACAGACCGGAATGGATGATCATGAAGGTGGTTCCTGTAATTCCACCAGAATTGCGTCCGTTGGTACCATTGGATGGTGGTCGTTTCGCTACTTCAGATTTGAACGATTTGTATCGTAGGGTAATTATCCGAAACAATCGTTTAAAGCGATTGATGGAAATCAAAGCTCCTGAGGTAATCTTGAGAAACGAGAAGCGTATGCTTCAAGAAGCAGTGGATTCACTTTTCGATAACACGAGAAAAGCTTCTGCTGTAAAAACAGAATCGAACAGACCATTAAAATCCCTTTCTGATTCCTTGAAAGGTAAGCAAGGTCGTTTCCGTCAGAACCTACTGGGTAAACGTGTGGATTATTCTGCTCGTTCCGTAATTGTGGTTGGACCAGAAATGAAGTTGTATGAATGTGGTCTGCCAAAAGATATGGCTGCTGAACTGTACAAGCCTTTCGTAATCAGAAAATTGATTGAAAGAGGTATTGTAAAGACGGTGAAATCGGCCAAGAAGATTATAGACAAGAAAGAGCCTGTAGTTTGGGATATCTTGGAGAATGTCCTTAAAGGACATCCGGTACTATTGAACCGTGCCCCTACACTTCACAGGTTGGGTATCCAAGCTTTCCAGCCAAAACTGATTGAAGGTAAGGCAATTCGTCTGCACCCATTGGCATGTACCGCATTTAACGCGGATTTCGATGGTGACCAGATGGCTGTTCACTTACCACTAGGTCCAGAGGCTATTTTGGAAGCGCAACTTTTGATGTTGGCTTCTCAAAACATCTTGAACCCAGCAAATGGTTCTCCTATTACCGTTCCTTCTCAGGATATGGTTTTGGGTCTGTACTACATGACCAAGGAGAAGAAATCTACGAAAGAAGAACCCGTATTGGGTGAAGGATTGACGTTCTATTCTGCGGAAGAAGTGGAGATTGCTTTCAACGAAGGTAAAGTTGAGCTTAACGCTGGTATCAAGGTTAGAGCTAAAGACTTTAATGAAGAAGGTGAGCTAGTAAACCAAATTATTGAGACAACCACAGGACGTGTTTTGTTCAATACCGTTGTACCAGAGCAAGCTGGATATATTAATACAGTTTTGAACAAGAAGTCCCTAAGAAATATTATTGGGGATATTCTAGCCGTTACCGATGTACCTACAACAGCTGAATTCTTGGACAAGATAAAATCCATGGGTTATGATTTTGCCTTTAAAGGAGGTTTGTCCTTCAGTTTAGGTGATATTATTATTCCACCAGAGAAGCATGATATGATCAACGATGCCAATGAGCAAGTTGATGGTATTATGATGAACTACAACATGGGATTGATCACCAATAACGAAAGATACAATCAGGTTATTGATGTTTGGACTTCTACCAACGCAATGTTGACCGAATTGGCCATGAAGCGAATTCGCGAAGACAAGCAAGGATTCAACTCGGTATATATGATGTTGGATTCTGGTGCAAGGGGATCTAAAGAACAGATTCGTCAGTTGACAGGTATGCGTGGTCTGATGGCCAAGCCGAAAAAGTCGACTGCCGGTGGTGGTGAAATTATTGAAAACCCGATTCTTTCCAACTTTAAGGAAGGACTATCGATTTTGGAATACTTTATTTCCACTCACGGTGCTCGTAAGGGTCTAGCAGATACGGCTTTGAAAACTGCGGATGCTGGTTACTTGACAAGACGTTTGGTGGATGTTTCACAAGATGTGATCATCAACATTGATGACTGTGGTACGTTAAGAGGTATCGAAGTATCAGCGTTGAAGAAAAACGAAGAAATAGTTGAAACACTAGGAGAAAGAATTCTTGGTAGAGTTTCACTACATGATGTATACAATCCGTTGAATGAGGAGTTATTGTTGTCCGCAGGTCAGCAAATCTCTGAAGCTGATGTTAAGAAAGTCAACGCTGCGCCAATTGAAAAGATTGAAGTACGTTCAGCATTGACATGTGAGGCTCCAAAAGGAATCTGTGCAAAATGTTATGGTAGAAACTTGGCGACCAATAAAATGGTTCAACGAGGTGAAGCTGTAGGTGTTGTTGCTGCACAATCCATTGGTGAACCTGGAACCCAATTGACCTTGCGTACTTTCCACGTGGGTGGTATTGCAGGTAACATTTCAGAGGATAACAAGCTTGAGGCTAAGTTTGAAGGTGTTGCTGAAATCGAAGATCTTAGAACAGTTGTTGGTGAAAACAGTGAAGGCGAAAAGGCCAATATTGTAATCTCTAGAACTTCTGAGATCAAGGTTGTAGATGCGAATACTGGTATTACACTTAGTACCAACAACATTCCTTACGGTTCGCAATTGTTTGTGAAAAACGGAGCTAAGATTAAAGCTGGTACTGTAATTTGTCAATGGGATCCATATAACGGTGTTATTGTCTCTGAATTTACTGGGCAGATTGCCTATGAGAATATTGAGCAAGGTGTCACCTATCAAGTGGAAATTGATGAACAAACAGGTTTCCAAGAGAAAGTAATTTCTGAATCTAGAAACAAGAAACTTATCCCGACCTTATTGATTAAGGATGGTAAAGGAGAAACCTTACGTTCCTATAACTTACCTGTTGGTTCACACATTATGGTGGACGATGGCGATAAGATTAAAGAAGGTAAGATTTTGGTTAAAATCCCACGTAAATCCGCGAAAGCAGGGGATATTACAGGTGGTCTTCCAAGGGTAACCGAGCTTTTCGAAGCACGTAACCCTTCCAATCCAGCTGTTGTTTCTGAGATTGATGGTGTAGTTTCCTTCGGAAAAATCAAGCGTGGTAACCGTGAGATTATCATCGAATCAAAAACAAATGAAATCAAGAAGTACCTGGTGAAATTGTCCAACCAGATTTTGGTACAGGAGAACGATTACGTTCGAGCAGGTATGCCATTGTCCGATGGGTCAATTACTCCAGAAGATATCTTGGCCATTAAAGGACCCTCTGCTGTACAGCAATATTTAGTGAACGAAGTTCAAGAAGTATACCGACTGCAGGGTGTGAAAATTAATGACAAGCACTTTGAGGTTGTTGTGCGCCAGATGATGCGTAAAGTACGTATCGAAGATTCTGGAGACACTACTTTCTTGGAGAACCAATTGGTACACAAAGATGACTTCATCCGTGAGAATGATGAGATTTTCGGACAAAAGGTTGTTGAAGAAGCAGGAGATTCCGAAAACCTTAAACCTGGACAGATTATTTCTGCCAGAGCACTTAGAGATGAAAATTCTATTTTGCGTAGAGAAGATAAAACTTTGGTTACAGCAAGAGATGCGGTTGCTGCAACAGCAACACCAATCTTGCAAGGTATTACTAGAGCTTCGCTTCAGACAAAATCATTCATCTCTGCAGCATCGTTCCAGGAAACTACTAAAGTATTGAACGAAGCCGCGGTTAGTGGTAAAGTGGATACTTTGGAAGGATTGAAGGAGAATGTTATTGTTGGACATAAGATTCCTGCCGGTACCGGTATGAGGGATTATGATAGTATCATCGTAGGTTCAAAAGAAGAATACGATGAAATCATGGCTCGAAAAGAGGAATTCAAATTCTAATAAACAAACCCTGGCAATTGTCAGGGTTTTCTTTTTTATTTAAATCAAAACAGATAATGGCTGAAAACGATAAAAATCAGAAGCAGATAAATATAGAGCTGGATGAAAAAACCGCGGAAGGGATTTATTCCAATTTGGCAATTATAAATCACTCTGTATCGGAATTCGTTGTTGATTTCATTAGCATGATGCCGGGTGCACCAAAAGCCAAGGTTAAGAGCAGGATTGTTCTTACTCCGCAGCATGCCAAGAAATTTTTAAAAGCTTTAAATGATAATGTCTCAAAGTTTGAGCAAGCGCATGGGACAATCAAAGATTACGAACAACCTCCAATTCCACTGAATTTTGGGCCTACTGGAGAAGCATAAAACAAAAAAACCTGACTCTACAGTCAGGTTTTTTTTATTTCAAATATTTTCAAGGGCTAGGTCAACCATCCTTTTTCAATACCCTTTTTTGCCAATAAAACGAGTAAAACACCCACTACGATAATAATTATTGGGAAAATAATCGCTTGATTGCCATAAACTTCTATAGTATTACTTAGGAACAGGCCATAAACAAACTGTCCAAGTATCCCCAATAAGGAAACTATTAAAACTGGTTTTGCCCATTTTTTTCGCAGTAAAAGAGCAATACAACCCAAAGTACCTCCGAAAACGGCTATGGCAAATGCCCCGGTAACCCATGCGGGTTGAGCTTCAAAAAGTTCACGTTGGGCCTGGGTCATGCTTTCAAGGTCTTCGACACTTGTATAAGCTTGGGCCAGATAAGACATTACACCAATGATGTTCCATATAAGGGCAAGTACACTCACCACCCAGAACCATACGGGTGGTTTATTCGTAGAATCTGCAGTCATAATATTGGTTATTTAGTGATTACATGGTATAAAGTACAAAAAATGTATGAATACCTCTTTGTATCAGCCGTTTAGGACCGAGATTCTATATTGGAATGAACACTAAGTGGTGACCTCCGAGGTAAAACGAAGCTTTACGGAGGGGTATTTCTGCTGGGTCATTTGGAGTGAGAATGCTGAATCCGCCAAGAATACCATTTGATCTCGTTTATCAATCGCCAAAAACTTTTGTTTTACGCGTTTAAACTCCTTGAATTCTTCCCCATTGGGTTCTTCTGCATCTACCCAACAGGCCTTGTGTACCGGAAAGTTTTCATAGGTGCATTTGGCACCATACTCGTGCTCCAATCGGTATTGAATAACCTCGTATTGTAATGCGCCTACTGTACCGATAACCTTTCTACCATTGAGTTCTAATGTGAACAATTGCGCTACACCTTCATCCATAAGTTGGTCTATACCCTTATAAAGCTGCTTGGCTTTCATAGGGTCAGCGTTGTTTATATATCTAAAATGCTCCGGAGAAAAACTTGGAATACCACGATAATTTAGTTTTTCACCACTGGTCAAGGTATCTCCAATTTTAAAGTTCCCCGTGTCATGTAACCCAACGATGTCGCCGGGATAGGAAATGTCCACAATTTCCTTTTTCTCTGCAAAAAACGCGTTGGGACTTGAAAATTTTAGTTTTTTGTCGTGCCTGACGTGTAAATATGGCTTGTTACGTTCAAACGTTCCAGATACTATTTTGATAAAAGCCAAACGATCTCGGTGTTTGGGATCCATATTCGCATGGATTTTGAAAACAAAGCCGGAAAAATCCTTCTCATCTGCTTCAACCAATCTTTCTTCCGCCATTTTTGCCCTGGGCGAAGGAGCAATGTCCACAAAACAATCCAACAATTCACGTACACCAAAATTATTCAATGCAGACCCAAAGAAAACCGGTTGTTGAGTGCCGGCTAGGTAGGATTCTTTGTCAAACTCCGGATATACTCCATTAACCAATTCCAAATTGTCTCTCAGGTCTAGTGCATGACTTTCCCCAATTATGTTTTCCAACTCCGGATTTTCTATATCGCTAAAGGATATAGTTTCCTCAATATTCTGCTTACTGTTACCACTGAATAGATTGATGTTCTTTTCGTAAATATTGTAGATTCCCTTAAAGTCGTACCCCATTCCAATGGGAAAGCTAAGTGGGGTTACCGAGAGGCCTAACTTTTGCTCTACTTCATCCAATAAGTCAAAGGCATCCTTTCCTTCACGATCCAGTTTATTAATAAAAACAATCATCGGAATGTTACGCATACGGCACACTTCGACCAGCTTCTCCGTTTGTTCCTCAACACCTTTGGCAACGTCGATGACTACGATTACACTGTCAACAGCTGTAAGAGTTCTAAAGGTATCCTCGGCAAAATCTTTGTGACCCGGAGTATCTAGAATATTTATTTTTTTATCGTTGTAGATAAAGGCAAGAACAGAAGTTGCAACCGAAATACCACGCTGTCGTTCAATTTCCATAAAATCACTGGTGGCAGATTTCTTGATCTTGTTGTTTTTTACCGCCCCAGCTTCTTGGATAGCACCACCAAACAGAAGGAGTTTTTCTGTTAGGGTAGTTTTCCCGGCATCTGGGTGTGAGATAATGCCAAAAGTTCTTCTTCTTGCTATTTCCTTATCAAAATCCATCAACAAAATTTCGGCAAAAATAGCGTAATTATCTCTTTTTAAATGAATAATGAATACACAATGCAATTGTTGATATTATGATGACAAAAAATCAGAAAATACTTGCCCTAAAAACAAAAAAGTGGAGTAATTTTCGCACAGTGGAATTTTTGTTTTTTGATTGACTGTAATCCATTTTATCATATCGTCCGTATAAATAATAGTGGCACGTAATGACCAAGAATGCGCTTTTTGTCGATTAAAATAGGTCTTGCACCTGAAAAGCACTAATTATGCCTACAGAAGGTGGATTAGATGGTAACAGAAAAAACCACTAAACGTTAAGAAAAGCCCCATTTTCTTACTAGTTCGAGAACACTCATGCCATGGTGATTAGTTGACCAAAACTGTCATTATGGAAAAAATTACTTTCTTATATCCTAAGAAAAAGGCTCTATTTAGTCTTTTTTCATTGGTATTCTTTGCATTTTGTCTAAGCTTTTCAACCTCTGTTTTTGCATCTGAGTTGGGAGCTAATGCGCTTTACTTTACCGATACGGATGGAGATGGAGTTCCCGATAATAAGGATATTGACTCAGATAATGACGGTATAATCGATACCGTCGAAGATGAAAACCTGGATGGTGATGATTGCTATTGGACCAATCCTACAGATACTGATGGAGATGGTGTTCCGGATTATTTAGATATTGATTCGGATGACGATGGAATCATAGACAATATCGAAGCACAACCTACCTACGGATATATTCCTCCTTCTGGAAAAGATAAAGATGGTAATGGACTTGATGATGCATATGAAGAAACCCCCGGTAGTTGTGGTGGTTTAATTCCTGTGGATACGGATTACGACCATGTTCCCGACTACAAAGACATAGATTCAGATAATGATGGAATCCTGGATAATGTTGAAGCGCAGACTAATTCTGGATATATCCCTCCTTCCGGATACGATACGGATGGAAATGGACTTGATGATGCATATGAAGAAACTCCAGGGAGCTGCGGAGGCTTAACTCCTATTGATACCGATAGTGATTACATCAAAGATTTTAGAGACATCGATTCGGACAACGATGGTATCTTGGATAACATTGAAGCACAAGACCCTGACCACATTCAAACTCCTTGTGGTATAGACAAAGACAAAAATGGATTAGATGATCATTATGAGTCGTATCCGGGGGCTGGTGAAGGTCTTACTCCAATCAACAGTGATAACGACCCATTACCAAATTTCAGGGATATTGATTCTGATGATGACGGTATTCCAGATAATGTAGAAGGTCAAACAACTTCAGGATATGTGCCTCCAATAGGGCTGGACGATGATAAAGATGGATTGGACAATGCTTACGAGGGAAGTGGTGATGAGGGAATCAATCCCGAGAACACAGATGGTGAGGATTTGCCTGATTATCTGGACGATGACAGTGACAATGACCTAGTAGCGGACAACAACGAGGGGAACGACTTCAATTTCGATGGCGTACCTGACCAGACCTACACTGGAAACGATACCGACAATGACGGTCTTGATGATGGATACGAAGGCAGTGATGTGGATGACGGCTATGACGTTAACGATGAGATCGACGACCCTGCTAACGACCTACCCGACACCGATGGGACGGAGGATGTGAACTATCGCGACTTCGATGATGACGGAGACGGTATCGATACCCCAGATGAGGATGTTGATGAGGATGGCGACCCGACCAACGATGATACGGATGATGACGGCACACCAGATTACCTGGATCCCGATAGCCCCGGAGAAGACACCGATGATGATGGTGTACCGGACAGTGTTGACCTTGATGATGACAACGATGGAATCCTTGATACTGTCGAGGACCCGAATATAGACGGTGATGACGATCCATTGACGGACCCACTGGACAGTGATGGTGACGGACGCCCGAACCATTTGGACATCGACAGTGATGACGATGGCATTCCGGACAATGTTGAGGCGCAGCCGACGGCGACCTATATCGCCCCTAATGATGACGATGAGGCCACCTATGAGGCCAACCAAGGTGTGAACAGCGCCTATATCGGCGGATTGACCCCCGAGAACACAGATGGTGAGGATTTGCCTGATTATCTGGACGATGACAGTGACAATGACCTTGTAGCGGACAACAACGAGGGGAACGACTTCAACTTCGATGGCGTACCAGACCAATCCTACACTGGAAATGACACGGACAACGACGGTCTTGATGATGGATACGAAGGCAGTGATGTGGATGACGGTTATGACGTTAACGATGAGATCGACGACCCTGCAAACGACCTACCCGACACCGATGGGACCGAGGATGTGAACTACCGCGACTTCGATGATGACGGAGACGGGATCGATACCCCAGATGAGGATGTTGATGAAGATGGCGACCCGACCAACGATGATACGGATGATGACGGCACACCGGATTACCTGGATCCCGATAGCCCCGGGGAAGACACCGATGATGATGGTGTACCGGACAGTGTTGACCTTGATGATGACAACGATGGAATCCTTGATACTGTCGAGGACCCGAATATAGACGGTGATGACGATCCATTGACGGACCCACTGGACAGTGATGGTGACGGACGCCCGAACCATTTGGACATCGACAGTGATGACGATGGCATTCCGGACAATGTTGAGGCGCAGCCGACGGCGACCTATATCGCCCCTAATGATGACGATGAGGCCACCTATGAGGCCAACCAAGGTGTGAACAGCGCCTATATCGGCGGATTGACCCCCGAGAACACTGATGGTGAGGATTTACCTGATTACCTTGACGATGACAGTGATAATGACCTTGTGGCGGACAACAACGAGGGGAACGACTTCAACTTTGATGGCGTACCTGACCAATCCTACACTGGAAATGACACGGACAACGATGGTCTTGATGATGGATACGAGGGCAGTGATGTGGATGACGGCTATGACGTTAACGATGAGATCGACGACCCTGCGAACGACCTACCCGACACCGATGGGACTGAGGATGTGAACTATCGCGACTTCGATGATGACGGAGACGGGATCGATACCCCAGATGAGGATGTTGATGAGGATGGTGACCCGACCAACGACGATACGGATGATGACGGCACACCAGATTACCTGGACCCTAAAGAGGTCAATGTAATTGATGCCATTGACGATATTCTCACCACGGATACATCTGGTGACATACCGGGTAGCAATGTCCTTTCCAACGACACTTTAGATGGCCAGCCGGTTACTTTGTCGGATGTGATATTGACCTCCACCAGTACAGACGAGTTGACCATCAATGAAGATGGAAGTGTAACCGTTGCCCCTGGAACACCCGATGGAACGTATACCATTGACTATACGATTTGTGAGATCGCAGACCCGAACAATTGTGACACAGGGACGGTAACCGTTACGGTAGATTCGAGTATGGTGAATACAATAGATGCTGTTGACGATGCTATCACTACTGATATTTCAGGTGATGTGATACCAAACAGCAATGTCCTTTCCAATGATACTTTAAATGGTGAGCCAGTAACACTGTCGGATGTTATATTGACTTCCACTAGTACAGATGAACTAACAATTAACGATGATGGTAGTGTGAGTGTAGCTCCTGGAACACCTGATGGTACCTATACCATTGAGTACACCATTTGTGAGATTGCCAATCCAGACAATTGTGACACGGGTACCGTAACTGTAACGGTAGATTCGAGTATGGTGAATACCATAGATGCTGTTGATGACGCCTATACTTCTGACGGTTCTATGGAAATTATTCCTGAAAGCAATGTACTTGCCAACGATACTCTTAATGGCGACCCTGTTACCTTATCTGATGTTATACTAACTTCTGCGAGTACAGATGAGTTGACAATTAACGACAATGGAACAGTAAGTGTAGCTCCTGGAACACCAGAAGGTACTTACACCATTGATTATACAATTTGCGAAATTGCCAATCCAGATAATTGTGATACAGGTACGGTGACTGTTACCGTAGGTCCCGGTATGGGAAATACAATAGACGCCGTGGATGACGCCTATACTTCGGACGGTTCTGAAGAAATTATTCCCGAAAGCAATGTGCTTGCTAATGATACTTTAAATGGAGAACCGGTTACCCTGTTAGATGTAATTTTGACATCCACTCCAACGGATGAATTATCTGTCAATGAAGATAGAAGTGTAAGCGTAACCCCAGGAACACCTGAAGGTACTTACACCATCGAATATACAATTTGCGAAATAGCAGATGTCGACAATTGTGACACTGGCACTGTAACCGTTGTTGTAGGTCCTAGCATGGGGAATACCATTGTGGCTGTGGATGATTCCTATACCTCCGATGGTTCTGAAGAAATTATTCCGGAAAGCAATGTGCTTGCCAACGATACTTTAAATGGAGAATCTGTTACCTTGTCAGATGTTATTCTAACATCCACACCAACGGATGAGCTATCCATCAATGAAGATGGAAGTGTGAGCGTAATTCCAGGAACACCTGCAGGTACTTACACGATTGAATACACAATTTGCGAGATAGCGGATGTCGACAATTGTGATACAGGTACTGTAACTGTTATTGTTGACCCTGGTATGGCCAACATAATTGATGCTGTTGATGATGCATATAGCTCAAACGGAACAAGTGGTGTGATTCCAGATAGCGATATACTTTTGAATGATACATTGAATGGAGAATCCATTGCTTTGATAGATGTTATTCTAACATCAACGCCGACAAATGAGTTGACCATTAATGAGAATGGTACGGTAAGTCTAGCTCCGGGGACACCAGAAGGCACCTATACAATTGATTATACTATCTGTGAGGCTGCAAATCCCGATAACTGTGACTCAGCAACGGTCACTGTTTCCGTTTCTATCGAAGATATTGCTGTGAATCAAATGTTGACTCCGAATGGAGACCTCAAAAATGATTTCTTATTCATTAGAGGAGTTAATAGAATAAGGTCAAGTACGCTAAGAATTTTTAATCGTTGGGGAGTCGCGGTATATGAAGGGGAAAACTACAATAATGTAAACAATGTTTTTGATGGACGTTCACGTGGCAGATCGACCTTGAGTGTCGATGATTATCTTCCCGCGGGAGTATATTTTTATATATTTGACTACGAAACGGATGAAGGAAGTTTTACCGACTCCGAATACATTTACATAAGTAGGTAACAATTTAAAAAAATGGTTAAAAGAAACTTTTTAGTTCCGTTTTTATTTCTAATTCTTACAGTTCAAGGTCTTGTCGCACAGCAAGATGCGCAGTATACGCAATACATGTATAACACTCTTAGTGTTAATCCGGCCTATGCTGGGTCTAGAGGTCAATTGACATTTGCAGGGCTGTATCGCTCACAATGGATAGGTCTTGACGGAGCTCCAGAAACTTTTACAATCAACCTTCACTCTCCAATTCGCAATAGTAGATTAGGTTATGGAGTTTCCATAGTGAATGACAATATTGGAGATGGCGTTGTTCAAGAAACTTATCTTGATGCGGTTCTTTCCTACACACTCGAATTTGCTCGTGGAAATAAATTATCCTTTGGTCTAAAGGCTGGTGGAAATATGTTGAGTCTTGACTTCAATGGTCTGAGGAACTTTGATCAAGAAGTTGTTCAACAAGATAATATTGACAATCAATTCAATCCAAATTTTGGGTTAGGACTGTATTTTCATAACGATAGGTTTTACGCAGGTTTATCCGCTCCGAATATCTTAGAATCGGAATATTTTGACAATGGTGATGCTGATTCTGTTAACTTTTTGGCCGCAGAACGCATCAATTTTTATTTTATAACAGGTTATGTTTTCGATCTGAATGCCGATTTAAAATTTAAGCCTGCTCTTTTGACCAAAGCGGTTGGTGGAGCGCCGTTACAAGTCGATCTTTCGGCATCTTTTCTATATGCTGAAAAATTTAGTTTTGGCGCTGCCTATAGGTTGGATGCGGCGGTTAGCGCATTGGCCGGATTCCAGATTACCGATCAGATTATGTTAGGTCTAGCGTATGACCGCGAAACCACAGAGCTTGGAGGAACCCAGTTCAATGACGGTTCTTTTGAGATATTTTTAAGATGGGAACTTTTAAGAGCCTTTCAAAAAACAGTTTCACCTAGATTCTTTTAATTCAGGGTTATGCTAAAAAGAATACTTATACTTCTTATTGCTTTCTTAGGATGGCCTTTTCAAGGCGCTGCCCAGGAGAAGGATAAGGTGAATGAGAAACAACAGGCCAAGGTCAAAGCAAAGGCTGATGAACAATACAATGAATATTCGTTTAGCCCTGCCATTGATATTTATAAAAAGGTGCTTGATAAGGGATACGTCTCTTCCGATCTTTTAAAAAGGCTGGCAAATTCGTACTACTTCAATGCGAAATATGAAGAAGCTGCCAAAGTGTATCAGAGATTGGTCGAAGTCTATCCAGAAGAAATAGAACCTGACTATTATTTTAGATATGCCCAAAGTTTAAAGACACTTGGTGACTATGGCGAATCTGCCAGTATCATGGCAAAATTCAAAGAAATTACCGCATCAACAGATGAAGGAACGTATGATGAAGATTATTTGGAAAAGATAGAGAAAAACTCCGGCCGATATGATGTTAAGCCGTTTCCCTATAATACCAAATATGCCGACTTTGCTGCAGCGTACTATGAAAAAGGCCTAATCTTTTCTTCAGACAGAGATACAGGAAACCTAGCAAGGTATAGACATACCTGGAACTCAAAAGACTTCTTAGATCTTTATAAAGTTAATGTTGACAGTATTTCTAACGACAATGTGGTCAAGTTGGAGGGAGATGTCAACACCCGTCTGCATGAATCTACATCTACTATCACCAAAGATGGAACAACCATGTATTTCACCAGAAATAACTTTTTGGGTGGTAGAAAACAAAAAGATGAAAAGGGAGTCATCAGATTAAAAATTTATAGCGCAGAATTAATCGATGGAGAGTGGACCAACGTAATTGAGCTTCCATTTAATAATGATTCATATTCTGTGGCCCATCCGGTGTTGAGTCCAGATGGCAAAAAACTCTATTTTGTTTCCGATATGCCCGGTACACATGGAGAATCGGACATTTTTGTTACTAAGATTATTGGGGATGGAACATATGGTCCCATACTAAATCTGGGTAAAAACATTAACACCATGGCGAGAGAAACCTTCCCTTACATTACCAAAGAGGGAGTGTTGTATTTCTCATCAGATGGTCATCAAGGGTTGGGTGGTTTAGACGTGTTTGCAACAAAAATTGCTTTTGAAAACTACAATGAACCGGTAGTAAACGTGGGCAAACCAATCAATGGTAACTATGACGATTTTGCCTTCATTATGAATGACGAATCCAAAACCGGATATTTTTCCTCCAATAGAACAGGTGGATTAGGTGAGGACGATATCTATGAATTTTTTGAAAGTGAGCCTCTGGTGCTTGATTGTATCCAAGATGTTACCGGAACGGTGCGGGATAGGATATCCAACGAAGTTTTGGTTGGGGCAACGGTCAAGATTATAGACGAAGAAAATAACGAAGTTTCATCAACATTGACAGATTCCAAAGGAAATTATGTTTTGGATCTTGATTGTGCAAAAGGAAACTTTGTAAGGGCATCCAGGGATGGTTATGTTCCGGCTGAAGAATATCTGAATAAATCCTATGGCAAACCTCGGATTGTGGACTTTTATCTGGAACGGGATGTGGTTACTGGAGGATTTGGAGACGATTTGGCCAAATTACTACAACTGAGCACTATTTATTTCGATTTGAACAAGTTCGATATTCGTCGTGATGCGGAGATTGAAATTCAAAAGGTCATCGTGGCCATGGAAAAGTATCCTAGCCTTAAAATTAAGGTGAATTCGCATACTGATAGTCGTGGAAATGATGCCTATAACTTATGGCTATCCCAAAAGAGGGCGCAATCTACAGTGGACTACATGATCTCAAAAGGTATTTCTGCGGATAGATTACAAGGAGAAGGGTATGGAGAAACACGTTTGGTGAATGATTGTCTCAATGGCGTGCCATGTTCTAGAGACAAACATCAACTGAACAGAAGGTCTGAGTTCATCATTTTTGAATGATTTATACCACAATTCTTGTAAATCTATGATATTCAATAGTTTGGATTAGATAGATTTAATTAGGCATACATTAAAAATGCCTATGTGCAAGAAATCCTTTATTACACAACATTTTTTGGGCAGGTAGCAGAAGGAATCCTAGTTTTGATCAATTGTATAGGTGTAAACCAAGAATTGATGATCAGATCGAATCATGTAAGTTTTCTTTTCTTAACAGTTGCCGTATTTTTTTTCTTTGAATCTAGAGCACAGGTAAGCGAAGATTTTGAAAGTGGTACCGCAACTGGCTGGACAACTTCTGGGACCTCTTCTACCGGAACTTTCGTTGTTGCCAATCCGACAACTGAAAGCAGTGGAGGGGTTACCACACAATTAGAAGATGATCATACAGCTGCACCTGGAGTAAATGCCTATTTTACGGCAACAAATTCTTCTGCCGGGAATGCAGATGTAGACGGAGGAACATCGATCACAACTTCACCGGTGTATAACATAGCTTTAAACTCACAACTTTCTATTTGGTACTTTTTTGGACAACGTGATAATGGAGACGATGCAAACGATTTTTTCCTATTGGAATATTCCATAAACGGTGGAGTTAGCTACACAAACTTGGTTTCAATAGGTGATGTGACTACGAATGCGGTTTGGACTGAAGCGACTACTGCTATTCCTGCTGGTTCTAATGTAGTAATCAGGGTGACGGTTTCAGATGGATCAGGAGCTGGTGATATCATTGAAGGAGGAATAGACGATTTAACCATAACAACCATAGCACCTGAAGTAATAATAGATGATGTCGTTGTTGATGAGGATGCAGGGACCGTAAACCTCACTGTAACCCATACTGGACCTGACACCGCTGGACCTTTCACGGTCAATTATCAAACCAATGATGGAGGAGCCATCGCTGGATCCGACTATACGACAGACTCCGGAACTCTTAGTTTTAATGGAACATCAGGAGACACAGACCAGATTACAATATCTATTTTGGATGACCTTGTCTTTGAGTCTTCCGAAGACTTCACAATATCATTTACCAGTACTTCAGATGGATCTGTTGACATTTCCGATACGGCAACTATAACCATCAATGATGATGACAATGACCCAAATACGACCCGTGCCTATGAGGAACGAGTTGCCATAAACTTAATGGGAAACTTTAAAATGTTTGGGAACACAAACTTACAATGTACTTCGGGCTGTCCAGTTACACCAGTCTCAAATAATCCTTCTGTTGTAATGGGTTATGCCGATGTGGACCTTGATGGTACAACCGTAAATTCAAGTAGCCATAGCCTAAGTTTGCCAGTTGGATCTACTGTGCAATGGGCAGGTCTATATTGGGGGGGAGTCTACAATAGCTCAAATGGTGGTATCACCAATCCGGCAGGAACCTTGAGTATTGATCAAGTTAAACTTATGGATCCGACTACCGGGACCTATAGCACAATAAATTCAGACGTCCGAAATATTGAGACAACCACGTTTGGTGGTTGGAATACATTTATGTCCTATGCTGATGTAACTTCTATTGTACAGTCCGGCGGAAACGGAAATTATTTTGTGGCTGACATAGCCTTGGTTACTGGAAGCTCGTTTACAGGTCCTCATGGTGGATGGACTATGGTAGTGATTTATAACGACCCTGCGGATACTGCCAGAAATGTTAGTGTTTGGGATGGATTTGATTTCTTTGGATTTGGGGCTAATGATTCTTTTACTGTTACTGGCCTACTTACACCCTCAATAGGAACATTTGAGACTCATGTAGGTTACTATGGTATGGATGGTGAAGCAAGCAGTACCGGTGATTTTGTAAGCATTGAAGGTACTTCTTTGTTCAATGGCTTAAATCCTGCCAGTAATACCTTGAACGGAACAATTTCGGAATACGGGGTTGATTTAGGAACAAGAAATCCAAATTTCACCTACAGTTGGGGTGTAGATATTGATGTATTTGATGCTTCAGGCCTTGTACCTAATAATGCTACGGATATGGATGTTATTTTAGGAAGTAGTAGCGAAGGGATATGGGGCGGTGTATTTGTTACTTCCAACGAAATTGCTTTTCCAACTGTGGCAACTTCATCCTTTAATCCAACAACAATAACTCAGGGAGATGAATCAACGGTGACAATAACCATTGAAAACCCATCAAACGGAGTTTCGTTGACCAATTTAGCGCTAACTAACAATTTACCCGCTGGAATGACCATTGCTGCAACTCCAGATGCTTCTTCTTCATGTGGGGGAACAATCTCTGCGGTATCAGGTGCCACAAGTTTTATGATTACTGGAGTTAGTCTGCCAGCCGGTACAACCTGTTCATTTACTTTTGACGTTACTACAGCCACTTCAGGGGTTTTTACCAATACAATATCCCCTTCAGATATTACGAACGATCAAAACATTCCATTATCTGGAACAACAACATCAGATTTGACAGTGCTTGCACGTCCAACAACGGTAATTACCAACCGGAAAATTACATACCGAGTAGATAAGGATTAGCCACAGGATCAAGGTCCAACAAGTAATTCTTTAAGCTCGAATCAGCGCATAAATTTTCCTCCAACAACCCTAATTTTACTGCATTCATCGACCAAATACCTCAGAATGCAAAAGCTATACATTAGAAACTTAACGATACACAACAATTATTTAGAGACACTTTGGAGTACAGTTACATTTGGTAGAAGCATATTGGGATTCATGTATGCCTGCTAAAGTATAGAGTATGAAAAAAGGACTGGCACTATTGACAATAGGGTTATTGCTATCATGGTCATCTATGATGGGGCAAGATACCTATCGTGATACTTTTAGTTCAACGTCCTATTCCAATAACAATGGAAATCAAAACTTCTCTGGTAATTGGACCGAAGTAAGTGATGACGGCAGTGCGAGTGGTGGAAGGATAGAGATTGTTAGTAATGAGCTGGAATTCAATAACCTTGATGGTAGGACAATTAGTAGGGCACTCGATATATCAGGAGCCTCCAATGCCGTTCTAACACTGAATTACGATGCAACCTCTAGGGGTAATGAGTCACTTTTGGTACAACTATGGAATGATAATACCTCTTCCTATGAAACGGTTTTTACCATTAACAGTGCTATCACCGGAGCTATCACCTATGACCTGACAGCGGATCAAATTTCTGCCAACTCTTCAATAAGGTTTGTAGGAGGTGATTCAGGTTGGAATACAAGTGAGACCATAACAGTAGATAACATATTAATTGCAGCAGCTTCATCAGGTTGCGAAATAATAAGCTCCTCACCAGGTTCGGCGATAAACGATTTTACTACTCTAAACTCGACTTTAAGTGGCTTTGCAACAGGAGTAATAACCGATGTTAATATTACTTTGAATATAGAACATACATGGGATGATGACTTAGAGATAAGCCTGACCAGTCCGGGGGGAACAACGGTTGTTTTAACCACCGATAATGGAGGTAGTGGAGATAATTATTCAGGAACGATCCTTGACGATGCAGCTGGAACGGCAGTTACTGCGGGTTCAGCTCCTTTTACTGGAGCTTTTTCTCCGGAAGGAAATCTTTCAGATTTTAATGGGGAGGATCCTAGTGGCACATGGACTCTCACTATATATGATGATGCTAGTGGAGATACAGGAACATTAAGTGGTTTTGCCATTCATATTTGTAGCAATGCAGCGACACCAACGGATTTGGCTGTGACCAAAACAGTGGATGATGCAACACCAAAGGAAAACAGCAATATCACCTATACACTTTCAATTGCAAACAATGGCCCTATAAATGCCACCAACGTTAGCGTTACTGATATTCTTCCTCCAGGCGTTACTTATATTAGTGATGATGGTACATATAACTCCTTAACGGGAGTTTGGACAGTTGGGAGCCTTAATAATGGAGCTTCAGCAACTTTGAATATTGTAGCTAGTGTTAATGGAGGTACAAATGGTGCAACAATTACAAATACGATAACATCCGTAGTGGCCGATCAATTGGATAGCAATGCAACCGCGGATGATTTAAGTGAGTCTATCGTACCCACTGCAGATCAACCACAGGTTTTGACAGTTACTGGTGATCAACAATATTGTCCGGGTACATCACAACCCATTGTAGAAACTGTTAGCCTTACAGACCCGGATGACACCACGACAGATGCGATATACATACAAATTTCTTCGGGATATATCAACGGTGAAGATTTATTGACGCTTACCGGAACACACCCGAACATTACAGCAACTTGGGATGCAGTGGAAGGAGAGCTTACCTTGCAAGGTCCAACGACCTTTGCTGAGTTTGAGACTGCAATCCTTGCGGTTGAATATTCCAGTAGTGCCGGTAGTCCCTCAGGTACAAGACAATTTTCTATTACACCAGGTACAGCAAATTATTTACCGCCAACAGGACATTATTACGAATTTATAGCCAACCCGGGAATTTCTTGGACTGCAGCACGTGATGCCGCAGCTTTACGAACATATTTTGGACTACAAGGATATTTAGCAACCTTGACCTCACAAGCCGAAGCAGATTTTTCTGGTTCTCAAGCACAAGGAGTTGGTTGGATAGGAGGAAGTGATGCAACTACAGAAGGTGTTTGGAACTGGGTGACAGGTCCTGAAGCGGGAACTAATTTTTGGAATGGTGGTGTTGGTGGAACTACGCCCAATTTTGCTTTTTGGAATTCAGGAGAACCAAATAACGCAGGGAATGAAGATTATGCACATATTACAGACCCATCAGTTACAACGACCCCAGGCTCCTGGAATGATTTACCTGAAGCTGGAGGCGGGGGAGCATATGCTCCTCAAGGTTATATTGTTGAATACGGAGGAACAACAGGCGATCCGGTGTTAAGCATTACTGGCGTTACCACGCTTACAATTGATAATGTCGCACCTACAGCAAGTAATCCTACCCCTGTAACAGTTTTTTGTTCAGCGGATGTACCCGCCTCAGACATTACCGTTGTTACAGATGAAGCAGATAATTGCACAACTAATCCAACAGTAACATTTATTGGTGATTCCAGCGATGGTGGAAGCAACCCAGAAATTATAACGAGGACGTATAGAATAACTGATGACTCAGGAAATAGCGTTGACGTAACCCAAACAATTACGGTGAGCCCAATCACAATTGACACCCAACCAAGTGACCAAATTGTTGCCTTGGGTAACAATGGGACATTTACGGTAGGTTCAACCAACACCGATACCTTTCAATGGCAGGTCAGCACCAATGGTGGTGGAAGCTTTGCTGATGTTTCAAACGGAGCTGAGTATTCAGGAGTTACAACCGCTACCCTCTCAGTTTTATCTCCTGGCTTGACCAAAGATGGATACGTCTACAGGGTAATTGTTTCAAATTCAACTGGAACTTGTCCTTCAATTACCTCTTCGGGAGCTACATTGACCATTGCAATTGACAGTGACTCTGATGGAATTTCCGATATCACAGATTTGGATGATGATAACGACGGAATATTGGACTCGGTTGA
Organism: Flagellimonas rhodophyticola; assembly: GCF_049332665.1. Lineage (NCBI taxonomy): Bacteria > Pseudomonadati > Bacteroidota > Flavobacteriia > Flavobacteriales > Flavobacteriaceae > Flagellimonas > Flagellimonas rhodophyticola. Next base: position 1,826,528 of record NZ_CP186326.1, read on the forward strand.
ATCTCCAAAAACAGTATTATGGGTTACAAACGGAACCCCCGGGACTGAAGAACAAAATACAATTGATAAACTAACAGCTCTGGGATACACGGTTACAGTAGTTGATGATAATGTTGGCGGAGATGCGAATAATTTTGCTGTGACATTTGTTTATGAAGATGTTTTTAGCGGAGATGCCTTTGCAAACGTTGCAAACATGACTACTACGGTAAATGGTGTTATTACAAGTGAACCAGCATTACACGATGAAATTTTAGGAGCTGCCTCAGGTTCAAACGGCTCATCAACCGCGATTAATATAGTGGATAATACACACCCAATAACCTCGGGTTTAGCTTTAGGAAATTATACCATCGGTGACGCCCGGTATTATGGGAATGGTTTAACCACTGGAACAGTTTTAGGCCAGGATCCAACTGCAGGTGAAGGCTCTTTAGTAATTTGGGAGCAAGGCGATGCGATGGAGGTTGGAACCGCTCCAGGTAAAAGAGGAATTGTACCTCACTCAAATGAAGGAGGAGGTTTCGATGCGGCAGGTGAAGATTTGTTGGTAAATGTTATCATATGGGCCGGAGCAATTGACACAGATAATGATGGTGTCTATGACGATTTAGACTTAGATAGTGATAACGATGGCATTTATGACGTTGTAGAAGCTGGTCACGATCAGACGCATTCTGGAGGTAGACTTACTGGTGCTGTTGGTACAGATGGTGTACCGGATAGCGTGCAGGCTAGCGGTCAAGAAAACAGCGGAACGGTAAACTATACGATTTCAGATTCAGATTCAGATGGAAATGATGATTATACAGAAACTGATAGTGATGCAGATGGATGTAATGATGCAGATGAAGCCTATGCCAATGTCAATGCTGATGCTGACGATAACGGTACATATGGTACTGGAACACCTTCAATAAATGCTGATGGATCCGTTCAGGGTGCTGCCTATACTGCTCCTGCGGATGGAGATACAAATACAGTTTTTGATTTTCGTGAAGCTTCAATTGCCCCTGCGATATCAGTCCAGCCTGTTGACGCTGCAACCTGCCCAGGTTGTGGTACTACCTTTACCGTAACCGCTACAAATGCAGATACGTTCCAATGGCAACGATTTAATGGCGCTACATGGGACGACATTTCCGATACCGGAATTTATAGCGACTCAGGAACCAATACACTCACCATAACGAACCCGACAACAGCAAATAATGGAGAGCAATATCGGGTTCTGGTTTCCAATTCAGCTTACATCTGTAGTTCAGAAATCTCAAACACCGCCGAATTGACCATTAGGGTCTCCAGCGTGATTACCAACCGAAGGATTACCTACAGGGTAAATAGAGATTAATTTTAACAAAAAAATGGCGCTTTTATGGGAGGTTTTGTAGCCTCTAAATAGTGCATTTTCCCTTTTTCAACAATCACCTGAGCTACTGAAATTACTGGTTTTATCGACCAATTACTCTCGAAAAACCCGAAATTTATTAGGCGATGACCTCACAATTTAACCACTATACATTAGTAATTCAGACATACACAACAAATATTTTATTCCCCTATAGGTAAAGGTAATTTTGTAAAGTGTAGTAGTGTTCAAATTTCTGAACATGGAGACGCTACGCGTAGAATAAGCATAAAAGATTACATAAAACACATGCCGACAATGTCATTTAACGTTAACCTCATGAAAAAGAGCATTATAGTCGTTACGCTTCTATTTTTCTCTGGATTTGCGTATTCACAAACCACGGTAACATTGCAAGATCAATGCAATTGCGAAGTATTGAGTGGTACAGCTGTATCGAGTCCAGGAGCTGTTGCCCCAGGTGGCGCAGATGCTGGAGATTTATATGTGAACACCAGCACTGGAACAATCTTTTTTTGGGATGGAGATTCTTGGGAATTAACTTCCACAGATGACCAACAACTTACCGGATTCACCTTCAACGGAGCAACCAACGATTTGACATTGACGTTGGAAAATGGAGGAAGTGTGAATGTTGATTTAAGTAGTCTAAGTGATACGTTAACGGATACAAATACAACAATTACCTCTTTTGGAATAGATGCGACCAATACAAATTTGGTTATTACCGATTCTGACACCAATACCTTTGCGGTAGCCTTGGCTGATATTGCTGCATTGATAGATACCGATGATCAAGATATTAGTACCGATGGTACGGCAGGAAATATAAGTATAGATGATGGCAGTACTATAGTACTTAATGTAAACGATGCCGATGCGGATCCTACAAACGAACTCAACACAGCGGTGGGCCTAACGGGCACCTCGATAACGGTGACCGATGCAGGCGGTACCTTGAGCCAGGACCTTGATGGTACCTTTGCCACGGATGCGGAACTTGCAGCACTGAACACGGACGATGCGGATGCGGACCCTACGAACGAACTGAATACGGCAGTTGGCCTAACGGGCACCTCGATAACGGTTACGGATGCAGGCGGAACCCTGAGCCAGGACCTTGACGGTACCTTTGCCACCGATGCGGAACTTGCGGCCCTCAATACTGACGATGCGGATGCGGACCCCACGAACGAACTCAACACAGCGGTTGGCCTAACGGGCACCTCGATAACGGTGACCGATGCAGGCGGAACCCTGAGCCAGGACCTTGACGGTACCTTTGCCACGGATGCGGAACTTGCGGCCCTCAATACTGATGATGCCGATGCGGACCCCACGAACGAACTGAACACAGCAGTTGGCCTTACGGGCACCTCGATAACCGTTACGGATGCAGGCGGAACCCTGAGCCAGGACCTTGACGGTACCTTTGCCACGGATGCGGAGCTTGCGGCACTGAACACGGACGATGCCGATGCCGATCCCACGAACGAACTCAACACAGCGGTTGGCCTTACGGGCACCTCGATAACCGTTACGGATGCAGGCGGAACCCTGAGCCAGGACCTTGACGGTACCTTTGCCACGGATGCGGAACTTGCGGCACTGAACACGGACGATGCCGATGCCGATCCCACGAACGAACTGAACACAGCGGTCGGCCTAACGGGCACCTCGATAACGGTTACGGATGCAGGCGGAACCCTGAGCCAGGACCTTGACGGTACCTTTGCCACGGATGCGGAGCTTGCGGCCCTCAACACGGACGATGCCGATGCCGATCCCACGAACGAACTGAACACGGCAGTTGGCCTTACGGGCACCTCGATAACCGTTACGGATGCAGGCGGAACCCTGAGCCAGGACCTTGACGGTACCTTTGCCACGGATGCGGAGCTTGCGGCACTGAACACGGACGATGCCGATGCCGATCCTACGAACGAACTCAACACAGCGGTGGGCCTTACGGGCACCTCGATAACGGTGACCGATGCAGGCGGAACCCTGAGCCAGGACCTTGACGGTACCTTTGCCACGGATGCGGAGCTTGCGGCACTCAACACGGACGATGCCGATGCGGACCCCACGAACGAACTCAACACAGCGGTGGGCCTAACGGGCACCTCGATAACGGTTACGGATGCAGGCGGAACCCTGAGCCAGGACCTTGACGGTACCTTTGCCACCGATGCGGAACTTGCGGCCCTCAATACTGACGATGCGGATGCGGACCCCACGAACGAACTGAACACAGCGGTTGGCCTAACGGGCACCTCGATAACGGTGACCGATGCAGGCGGAACCCTGAGCCAGGACCTTGATGGTACCTTTGCCACGGATGCGGAACTTGCGGCACTGAACACGGACGATGCCGATGCCGATCCTACAAACGAACTCAACACAGCGGTTGGCCTAACGGGCACCTCGATAACGGTGACCGATGCAGGCGGAACCCTGAGCCAGGACCTTGACGGTACCTTTGCCACGGATGCGGAGCTTGCGGCACTGAACACGGACGATGCCGATGCCGACCCTACGAACGAATTATCACAGATAGGAGCTGGTACTCCTGCAGTTACAGGAGCTACAGCCAGTAATATAGGTGAGACCTACGTGGATTCCACAACAGGACAATTATATGTATGGGACGGAGCAGCTTGGACACAAGTAGGAGGTAATGCCTCTCCAGATGCAGATCCCGACCCCACGAACGAACTCAACACAGCGGTGGGCCTTACGGGCACCTCGATAACGGTGACCGATGCAGGCGGAACCCTGAGCCAGGACCTTGACGGTACCTTTGCCACGGATGCGGAACTTGCGGCCCTCAATACTGATGATGCCGATGCGGATCCTACGAACGAACTCAACACAGCGGTGGGCCTAACGGGCACCTCGATAACGGTGACCGATGCAGGCGGAACCCTGAGCCAGGACCTTGACGGTACCTTTGCCACGGATGCGGAACTTGCGGCCCTCAATACTGATGATGCCGATGCGGACCCCACGAACGAACTGAACACAGCGGTCGGCCTTACGGGCACCTCGATAACGGTGACCGATGCAGGCGGAACCCTGAGCCAGGACCTTGACGGAACCTTTGCCACGGATGCGGAGCTTGCGGCACTGAACACGGACGATGCGGATGCGGACCCTACGAACGAACTGAATACGGCAGTTGGCCTAACGGGCACCTCGATAACGGTTACGGATGCAGGCGGAACCCTGAGCCAGGACCTTGACGGTACCTTTGCCACTGATGCGGAACTTGCGGCACTGAACACGGACGATGCGGATGCGGACCCGACGAACGAACTCAACACAGCGGTGGGCCTAACGGGCACCTCGATAACGGTGACCGATGCAGGCGGTACCTTGAGCCAGGACCTTGATGGTACCTTTGCCACGGATGCGGAACTTGCAGCACTGAACACGGACGATGCGGATGCGGACCCTACGAACGAACTGAATACGGCAGTTGGCCTAACGGGCACCTCGATAACGGTTACGGATGCAGGCGGAACCCTGAGCCAGGACCTTGACGGTACCTTTGCCACCGATGCGGAACTTGCGGCCCTCAATACTGACGATGCGGATGCGGACCCCACGAACGAACTCAACACAGCGGTTGGCCTAACGGGCACCTCGATAACGGTGACCGATGCAGGCGGAACCCTGAGCCAGGACCTTGACGGTACCTTTGCCACGGATGCGGAGCTTGCGGCACTCAACACTGACGATGCAGATGCCGACCCCACGAACGAACTGAATACCGCCGTTGGTATGAATGCAGGTAGTGTAGAAGTAACGGATGCAGGAGGCACCCTTTCAACATCGCTTATCAGTACAGATGCCAACAATGACCTTGCTTCTGGTACAGATGGAGCTTTGTACCTGAATGTAGCCTCTGTGACCATTTCGGAGACCATCACCAATATTGCGGACAATAGTGATGGTACCTTCACCTATACAAATGAATCAGGAGCTCCACAGACAATCAACAAATCTGCACTTACAGATAATCTTGATGGTACGTATACCTTTGATAATGGAGATGGCGGACCTATTACATTCACTGGAACGGATAATGTAAACGATGCCGATGCGGATCCTACAAACGAACTCAACACAGCGGTGGGCCTAACGGGCACCTCGATAACGGTTACGGATGCAGGCGGAACCCTGAGCCAGGACCTTGACGGTACCTTTGCCACGGATGCGGAGCTTGCGGCACTGAACACGGACGATGCCGATGCCGATCCTACGAACGAACTCAACACAGCGGTGGGCCTAACGGGCACCTCGATAACGGTGACCGATGCAGGCGGAACCCTGAGCCAGGACCTTGATGGTACCTTTGCCACGGATGCGGAGCTTGCGGCACTGAACACGGACGATGCCGATGCCGATCCCACGAACGAACTGAACACAGCGGTTGGCCTTACGGGCACCTCGATAACCGTTACGGATGCAGGCGGAACCCTGAGCCAGGACCTTGACGGTACCTTTGCCACCGATGCGGAACTTGCGGCCCTCAATACTGACGATGCGGATGCGGACCCCACGAACGAACTGAACACAGCGGTTGGCCTTACGGGCACCTCGATAACGGTGACCGATGCAGGCGGAACCCTGAGCCAGGACCTTGATGGTACCTTTGCCACGGATGCGGAACTTGCGGCCCTCAATACTGACGATGCGGATGCGGACCCCACGAACGAACTGAACACAGCGGTTGGCCTAACGGGCACCTCGATAACGGTGACCGATGCAGGCGGAACCCTGAGCCAGGACCTTGATGGTACCTTTGCCACGGATGCGGAGCTTGCGGCACTGAACACGGACGATGCCGATGCCGATCCTACGAACGAACTCAACACAGCGGTGGGCCTAACGGGCACCTCGATAACGGTGACCGATGCAGGCGGAACCCTGAGCCAGGACCTTGACGGTACCTTTGCCACGGATGCGGAGCTTGCGGCACTCAACACGGACGATGCCGATGCGGACCCCACGAACGAACTCAACACAGCGGTGGGCCTAACGGGCACCTCGATAACGGTGACCGATGCAGGCGGAACTCTGAGCCAGGACCTTGACGGTACCTTTGCCACCGATGCGGAACTTGCGGCCCTCAATACTGACGATGCGGATGCGGACCCCACGAACGAACTGAACACAGCGGTTGGCCTTACGGGCACCTCGATAACGGTGACCGATGCAGGCGGAACCCTGAGCCAGGACCTTGATGGTACCTTTGCCACGGATGCGGAACTTGCGGCCCTCAATACTGACGATGCGGATGCGGACCCCACGAACGAACTGAACACAGCGGTTGGCCTTACGGGCACCTCGATAACGGTTACGGATGCAGGCGGAACCCTGAGCCAGGACCTTGACGGTACCTTTGCCACGGATGCGGAGCTTGCGGCACTGAACACGGACGATGCCGATGCCGATCCTACGAACGAACTGAACACAGCGGTTGGCCTTACGGGCACCTCGATAACCGTTACGGATGCAGGCGGAACCCTGAGCCAGGACCTTGATGGTACCTTTGCCACGGATGCGGAGCTTGCGGCACTGAACACGGACGATGCCGATGCCGATCCCACGAACGAACTGAACACAGCGGTTGGCCTTACGGGCACCTCGATAACCGTTACGGATGCAGGCGGAACCCTGAGCCAGGACCTTGACGGTACCTTTGCCACGGATGCGGAGCTTGCGGCACTGAACACGGACGATGCCGATGCGGACCCCACGAACGAACTGAACACAGCGGTTGGCCTTACGGGCACCTCGATAACGGTTACGGATGCAGGCGGAACCCTGAGCCAGGACCTTGACGGTACCTTTGCCACGGATGCGGAGCTTGCGGCACTGAACACGGACGATGCCGATGCCGATCCTACGAACGAACTGAACACAGCGGTTGGCCTTACGGGCACCTCGATAACCGTTACGGATGCAGGCGGAACCCTGAGCCAGGACCTTGACGGTACCTTTGCCACGGATGCGGAACTTGCGGCACTGAACACGGACGATGCCGATGCCGATCCCACGAACGAACTGAACACAGCGGTCGGCCTAACGGGCACCTCGATAACGGTTACGGATGCAGGCGGAACCCTGAGCCAGGACCTTGACGGTACCTTTGCCACGGATGCGGAACTTGCGGCACTGAACACGGACGATGCCGATGCCGATCCTACGAACGAACTGAACACAGCGGTTGGCCTTACGGGCACCTCGATAACGGTTACGGATGCAGGCGGAACCCTGAGCCAGGACCTTGACGGTACCTTTGCCACTGATGCGGAGCTTGCGGCACTCAACACGGACGATGCAGATGCCGACCCCACGAACGAACTGAATACCGCCGTTGGTATGAATGCAGGTAGTGTAGAAGTAACGGATGCAGGAGGCACCCTTTCAACATCGCTTATCAGTACAGATGCCAACAATGACCTTGCTTCTGGTACAGATGGAGCTTTGTACCTGAATGTAGCCTCTGTGACCATTTCGGAGACCATCACCAATATTGCGGACAATAGTGATGGTACCTTCACCTATACAAATGAATCAGGAGCTCCACAGACAATCAACAAATCTGCACTTACAGATAATCTTGATGGTACGTATACCTTTGATAATGGAGATGGCGGACCTATTACATTCACTGGAACGGATAATGTAAACGATGCCGATGCGGATCCTACAAACGAACTCAACACAGCGGTTGGCCTAACGGGCACCTCGATAACGGTGACCGATGCAGGCGGAACCCTGAGCCAGGACCTTGACGGTACCTTTGCCACGGATGCGGAACTTGCGGCCCTCAATACTGATGATGCCGATGCGGACCCCACGAACGAACTGAACACAGCAGTTGGCCTTACGGGCACCTCGATAACCGTTACGGATGCAGGCGGAACCCTGAGCCAGGACCTTGACGGTACCTTTGCCACGGATGCGGAGCTTGCGGCACTCAACACGGACGATGCCGATGCGGACCCCACGAACGAACTCAACACAGCGGTTGGCCTTACGGGCACCTCGATAACGGTGACCGATGCAGGCGGAACCCTGAGCCAGGACCTTGACGGTACCTTTGCCACGGATGCGGAACTTGCGGCCCTCAACACGGACGATGCCGATGCCGATCCCACGAACGAACTGAACACGGCAGTTGGCCTTACGGGCACCTCGATAACGGTTACGGATGCAGGCGGAACCCTGAGCCAGGACCTTGACGGTACCTTTGCCACGGATGCGGAGCTTGCGGCACTGAACACGGACGATGCCGATGCCGATCCTACGAACGAACTCAACACAGCGGTGGGCCTAACGGGCACCTCGATAACGGTTACGGATGCAGGCGGAACCCTGAGCCAGGACCTTGACGGTACCTTTGCCACGGATGCGGAGCTTGCGGCACTGAACACGGACGATGCCGATGCCGATCCTACGAACGAACTCAACACAGCGGTGGGCCTAACGGGCACCTCGATAACGGTGACCGATGCAGGCGGAACCCTGAGCCAGGACCTTGACGGTACCTTTGCCACGGATGCGGAGCTTGCGGCACTCAACACGGACGATGCCGATGCGGACCCCACGAACGAACTCAACACAGCGGTGGGCCTAACGGGCACCTCGATAACGGTGACCGATGCAGGCGGAACCCTGAGCCAGGACCTTGACGGTACCTTTGCCACCGATGCGGAACTTGCGGCCCTCAATACTGACGATGCGGATGCGGACCCCACGAACGAACTGAACACAGCGGTTGGCCTTACGGGCACCTCGATAACGGTGACCGATGCAGGCGGAACCCTGAGCCAGGACCTTGATGGTACCTTTGCCACGGATGCGGAACTTGCGGCCCTCAATACTGACGATGCGGATGCGGACCCCACGAACGAACTGAACACAGCGGTTGGCCTAACGGGCACCTCGATAACGGTGACCGATGCAGGCGGAACCCTGAGCCAGGACCTTGATGGTACCTTTGCCACGGATGCGGAGCTTGCGGCACTGAACACGGACGATGCCGATGCCGATCCTACGAACGAACTCAACACAGCGGTGGGCCTAACGGGCACCTCGATAACGGTGACCGATGCAGGCGGAACCCTGAGCCAGGACCTTGACGGTACCTTTGCCACGGATGCGGAGCTTGCGGCACTCAACACGGACGATGCCGATGCGGACCCCACGAACGAACTCAACACAGCGGTGGGCCTTACGGGCACCTCGATAACGGTGACCGATGCAGGCGGAACTCTGAGCCAGGACCTTGATGGTACCTTTGCCACGGATGCGGAACTTGCGGCCCTCAATACTGACGATGCGGATGCGGACCCCACGAACGAACTGAACACAGCGGTTGGCCTTACGGGCACCTCGATAACGGTGACCGATGCAGGCGGAACCCTGAGCCAGGACCTTGATGGTACCTTTGCCACGGATGCGGAACTTGCGGCCCTCAATACTGACGATGCGGATGCGGACCCCACGAACGAACTGAACACAGCGGTTGGCCTTACGGGCACCTCGATAACCGTTACGGATGCAGGCGGAACCCTGAGCCAGGACCTTGACGGTACCTTTGCCACGGATGCGGAGCTTGCGGCACTGAACACGGACGATGCCGATGCCGATCCTACGAACGAACTGAACACAGCGGTTGGCCTTACGGGCACCTCGATAACCGTTACGGATGCAGGCGGAACCCTGAGCCAGGACCTTGATGGTACCTTTGCCACGGATGCGGAGCTTGCGGCACTGAACACGGACGATGCCGATGCCGATCCCACGAACGAACTGAACACAGCGGTCGGCCTTACGGGCACCTCGATAACGGTTACGGATGCAGGCGGAACCCTGAGCCAGGACCTTGACGGTACCTTTGCCACTGATGCGGAGCTTGCGGCACTGAACACGGACGATGCGGATGCCGACCCTACGAACGAACTCAACACTGCGGTCGGCCTAACGGGCACCTCGATAACGGTTACGGATGCAGGCGGAACCCTGAGCCAGGACCTTGACGGTACCTTTGCCACGGATGCGGAGCTTGTGGCCCTCAATACGGACGATGCGGATGCGGACCCGACGAACGAACTGAACACAGCGGTTGGCCTGACTGGCACTTCCATAACTGTGACGGATGCAGGTGGAACCCTGAGCCAGGACCTTGACGGGACCTTCGCCACGGATGCGGAATTGGCTGCAGTAGCAGATGATGACGTAAGTGTTACAAATACAGTAGCCGGGAACCGTATTGCAACAATTTCAGAAGCTGGTATAACAGCAGTTGATATTAATGAGACTGTAACATCTTTATCTCAAAGTACTACAACAGGTGTAATTAGCTATACTGACGAAGATGGTGGAACACCGGAAACGGCAAATGTTGTAAGTACAGATACAAATAATGAACTTACTGTTGGAGCAGACGGAGGTGCGTCTTTTGAAATGGCAGATTTGGATGTAGATGGTGATGGCGTTTCAGAGGAGACGGTAGATGATGCGATGGCAGATATCACAAAGATAACGGCCACAGCAGGAAGAATCTTTTATCCTCCATCAATAGCTATAGATGTATCAGCTTATACTGGAACACCAATTTTAAATGAGACCATCGATTTATATGCCCAATATACAGCACAATTTGGAAGCCCAATGGTAAGAAGTGATGTTGGAGGGGCGGATGAAGCTCCAGCAGCGTTACCAACTTATGCATCGGGTCAACTCTATTATTACGTTACATTTTTTGATAATACGGTATTTGCTAATGTAGAGATCGATGCAGCTGGTATGATGGAGTATGATATTATTGGTGCTCCGGCAGATTATAACTCCTTGATCAATGTAGTATTTGTAGTTAAGTAATAAATAATAAAGACTAGATAAGAAAATTGAAATCAAACATTTTACATAAGTCTTTATTTATAGGGTTGCTCACGCTCCTTTTTGGAATTAAAGCTGTGAACGCCCAGTTTTTACTTCAAGCTCCCAGTGGTGGAGATGAGAGCAATTACCAATGGTTTGAAGCTTCCGATTTGGGAACGGTGCTAGGAACTAATTCCTTTTATGAGGCAACACAACCAGGAGTGTATTTTGCAACCTATGATGGAACACTATGTGGTTCCAACGCAACGGGTTATTTCATTTTAACAGATTGTAGAGCTCCAGATAATGAGGTGACTTTGGATATTTCAGCAAGTATTCCCTCAGGAGCTACGGTTAGTTGGAGCCCTACCTTAACAGGAGATCAAACCCGGCCTACTGTGACTAGCACATCAACAGTTGCCAGATATACGGCAACCATTACCAAAGCAGGAAACGCAAGTCAACTTCCCCGTTTCACGGTGGTTTGTATGATTGAAGCTGCTACGTTGGTTGATGACTTAATCGCCGCTGATGAAGATAATTCGGTCGTTGTTCCAATTTATGATAATGATTCTGACTTACCCTCCACGGGTACACTTACTACTACAAATCCAGCAAATGGAACGATATCTATTACTGATAATGGGACTCCCAACGACCCTTCAGATGATATAGTTACCTATACTCCAAATGCCGATTTCAACGGAACCGATACTTTTGATTACACCGTATGCACATCGACTGGAGCTTGCAGTACTGCTACAGTAACAGTAGATGTATTGCCTATTGTGGATGCATTTGATGATTCCGTAGCCACAGACCAAGATGTGTCTATTGACATCGACATATTGGCCAATGATAATGATTTACCAACTTCTGGGACATTAACAAATACAGCTCCAACGAATGGGGCAGTGGTTATCAACGATAATGGAACTCCAACTGATCCATCCGATGATTTTGTGACTTATACACCAAATCCAGGGTATCTAGGTCCAGATTCGTTCGATTATACCATTTGTGATACCAGCGGAAATTGTAGTACGGCTACCGTGACTATCCTCGTGAACGTTCCTTCTGTTAACTTGGATGCTGATAATGACGGTATTGTAGACAGTTTTGAGGACTTGAATACGGATAATGATAATGACCCAAGTACAAATCCTACCGATACAGATGTGGATGGCATACCTGATTATTTGGACATTGATAGTGACAATGATGGTATACCTGACAATGTTGAAGCACAACCTACCTTAACATATATACCACCGAGTTTAGTTGATGCCAATGATAATGGATTGGATGATGCTTATGAAAATGGTGGCAATATCGGCTTAATCCCTGTGGACACAGAAGGTGATGGAATTCCTGATTATGTGGATGAAGACAGTGATGACGACAATATTCCAGATAATGTTGAAGGTAATGACCGAAATCAAGATGGAATCGCGGATGTAACCCTTACAGGTTCGGACAAAGATAATGATGGTCTTGATGATGCTTACGAAGGAAGCACAGCAATCGACATTGATGTTAATGACGAGATAAACGACCCAAGCACCAATTTAATGGATACCGATACAGACGGGGAATTGGATTATAGAGACTCTGATGATGATGATGATGGTATTGAAACTATAGATGAAGACATAGATCTAGATGGAAACTATGCAAACGACGATTCTGATGGAGATGGAATACCAAACTATTTAGATCCAGACCTTGGACCAACGCAAGTAGATCCAATCGATGTTATAAACGTAATTACGCCAAACGGTGATGGAGTGCATGATGTACTTACCATCAATAACTTAGAAGATTATCCAAACAACACAGTAAAAATTTACAACAGGTGGGGTGTGCAGGTCTATATGACCAGAGCATACAATACCAATGGAAATGTCTTTGACGGCACTTCCGAAGGAAGAGTAACAGTGAACAAGGACAACAAGTTGCCAGTGGGAACATACTTCTACATCATAGATTATGAAGACCCTAATGGGAACATGAATCAACTTTCTGGTTACCTATATATTAATAGATAAAGATTATCGCACTGTGGAAAGAATGGATATGACAAAGAGAATAAGATTACTGATAACAGTTGTAGCATTTGGTTTTGGCATAACGGTCCAAGCGCAGCAAGATGCACAATATACCCAGTATATGTACAATACTGTGAGTGTCAACCCGGGATATGCCGGTTCAAGAGGTCACTTAAGTATTGCTGGTCTCTATAGAAATCAATGGTTGGGACTTGATGGGGCACCTGAGACCCAAACTTTAAATATACATACACCGCTTGGTTACAGGGGTGTTGGTCTAGGACTTTCCGTTATTAATGACAAGATTGGACCTACTTCAGAAACCTATTTCGACGTGGATTTTTCATATACCATCCGCACATCGGTTGATGGGAAACTTAGTTTTGGTCTAAAAGCAAGTGCCCATATGTTGGATATCCGATATTCAGAACTTGATGAGTTTGCAATTGATGGACAGCTAAATCAAGGTGATTTGAATCAATTTTCACCTAATATAGGAGCTGGGGTATACTATCATACAGAACGCTTTTACACTGGTATATCCGCGCCAAGACTATTGGAAACTACCCATTTTGACGAGTCTTCACTCTCAACGGCCAAAGAGCAGGTGAACTGGTATTTGATTTCTGGGTATGTTTGGGACTTAAACCCATTTCTAAAATTTAAACCGACCGTTTTAGCCAAAATGGTGCAAGGAGCTCCTTTGCAAGCTGATATTTCTGCGAATTTTATGTTCAATGAAAAATTCATTGGTGGAGTTGCCTATCGCTGGGATGCTGCATTCAGTGGTTTGGTCGGATTCCGTATATCCGATGAGATGTTCATTGGATTAGCCTATGATCGAGAGATTACTGATTTGGGTGCTACCACTTTCAATGATGGTTCGATTGAGATTATTATGAGGTATGATTTTCTGAAAAATGTAGGAAATCTAAAATCTCCACGATTTTTTTAGTACCCACGAGTTTAAGAACATTTTAGCCCTTACTTCTGCATAATTCCTGACAAACGTCATATTTTTGCCTTATGAAAGAGGAAAATGTGATTTTGGTCAATGAAGCCGATGAACCCATTGGCTTAATGCCCAAACTCGAAGCGCATGAAAAAGCTATTCTGCATAGAGCTTTTTCAGTGTTCGTTATGAATAACAAAGGGCAGACAATGTTGCAGCAAAGAGCAAAGGATAAGTATCATTCCCCATTGCTATGGACGAATACTTGCTGCAGTCATCAAAGAGAAGGAGAGAATAATATTGAAGCTGGAAAAAGAAGATTGCAAGAAGAAATGGGCTTTCAAACGGAGCTTAAAGAACTATTTTCATTCATTTATAAAGCGCCCTTCGATAATGGTCTGACCGAACATGAGCTGGACCATGTGATGATGGGAAGTTATGAGGACGCTCCAAGTATAAATCCAGAAGAGGTGGAAGCATGGAAGTGGATGTACCCTTCCGATATCAAAAATGACATTGCCGCAAACCCAGATCAATACACGGCATGGTTCAAAATTATTTTTGAACGCTTTTATGACCATTTAACCAAGGCTAATTCACAACTATGAGCATAAAGGTTAGCAGAAAAGCCAGTTTTAATGCTGCACATAGACTTTTCCGTAAAGATTGGAATCAAGAAAAGAACCACCAGGTTTTTGGCAAGTGCAGCTATCCCAACTATCACGGTCATAATTATGACCTTATTGTAAGTGTTGAAGGAGAGATAGACCCAGAAACTGGTTTTGTAATGGATCTTAAAGTGCTAAAAGACCTGATTAAAGAACATGTGGAGGAAGCCTTGGATCATAAAAACTTAAATACTGATGTTCCAGAGTTTAAGGATTTGAACCCAACTGCCGAGAATATTGCAGTGGTTATCTGGAACAAACTTAGACCACATATTAACCAAACCAATAAATTGGAGGTGGTGCTTTATGAAACACCTCGTAACTTTGTAACCTATTCTGGCTAAAAAATGACCTTGTATCCCTTAAAATTTACACCTATCCTAAAGGAACGCCTTTGGGGAGGAACCAAACTGAAAGATGTTCTTGAAAAACCAATAGAAAGCGATATTACTGGAGAAAGTTGGGAGCTTTCTGGTGTAGAAGGTGATATTTCCGAAGTATCCGAAGGTGAGCTTAAAGGCACTTCGTTAAAAACTTTGATATCCAATAATGCAGAAAATTTACTTGGAAAAAGTGTGGTTGAGCGTTTTGGAAGTGATTTTCCCATACTTATCAAGTTTATAGATGCAAAACAAGATTTGTCCATCCAACTCCATCCTAACGATAAATTGGCGAAGGAGCGACATAATTCTTTTGGGAAAACCGAAATGTGGTATGTGATGGATGCGGATCCGGGTGCAAAACTTATTGTAGGCTTCAACAAAGATGTTGATAAAAAGGAATATGTAGAGAGTTTAGAAAATGACGCTTTGCTTGACTTATTGAATTATGAGGAAGTCTCCGAAGGAGATACCTTCTTCATTAATACGGGAAAAATTCATGCCATTGGCGCTGGGGTCTTGCTAGCCGAAATTCAGCAAACCTCGGATATCACCTATAGGGTATTCGATTTCAATCGTAGGGATAAGGATGGTAATTTAAGAGAATTGCATACCCAACTGGCGATTGACGCCATAGATTATTCTAAAAAGGACGATTTTAAGGTAAATTATTCCACGGAGCTTGATAAAGTAAATACAATGGTGGATTGTCCATATTTTAAAACCAACATTTTGGACCTTACCAGCACGGTACGTCAAGATGTATCTCAACGAGATTCATTTACAATTTTTATGTGTGTAGGAGGGGAGGCTGACATTAAAAATGATTGGGGTAATACCAATATAAAAACAGGCCAGACCGTTTTAGTGGCGGCTTCCAG
Source organism: Flagellimonas rhodophyticola (assembly GCF_049332665.1). NCBI lineage: Bacteria > Pseudomonadati > Bacteroidota > Flavobacteriia > Flavobacteriales > Flavobacteriaceae > Flagellimonas > Flagellimonas rhodophyticola. Next base: position 1,842,729 of record NZ_CP186326.1, read on the forward strand.
TAACTTTATTGAAATAAGTACTGGAGGGGCAAAACTTTTAGAAGTTACCATTTAATAGTACCTTTGATAAAAAATATAGCATGGCAAGTATTCGTGATTTAAAGAAAGACGTCAATTTTGTTTTAGGAGATATTATCGAAGCGGTTTACCTATGGGAAGCGGGTTCTAACAATGCCGATTCAAAAGAGGGTTCTGCTATTATTGACGATGCTATTTCAGTATTTGATGACCTAATGGGTAAAATTCACCAGAAAGATGTGGATAATAATAAAGCCCACTTTAAAGATATTCGTGTTCAACTTGAAGATAAGGCCACTAAGCTGATTGAAAAGCTGAACAAGCTCTCCAACTAGAACGATTTCTTTATTTTTCTAAATAGGTTTTAAGAGCTATTCCATACTTGGAAGCAGCCACTTCTTCGGACAATGTACCGTAAATAGAATCTAAGTACTTAGGGTTTGCATCATTTGCCTGCGTCAACAAGACATATGGTGTTACGTGTGAATTTGCATTGGTTAGTCCAAAGTTGAGCATGTACCGATACCGCGCAATGATGTTGCGATCAATCAATTTTTGAACAGAATCCAATGAAATAGGCTCCACTCCGTTCTCGTCAGACTGGGTTAGCTGCATTAGCTCCAGTTCCTTAATGTTGAAATTGGAAATCATTGTATTGAATTCTTCAAACTTTTCCTGACTCTCCGAACCAAATATTTCAGGATCAATATCAAAAGTGTTCCATGAAGTGTTTATGGTGATTTCCCCTGGTTCCCCAAAGAATATGATACGATCATTCAGATCGTTTTCGTCCTGCTTTTTTAGGTATAGATAAAATATTTCAGGACTTTGGACTTCTTGATTAAAAACAAAGTTACCATCTCCCTCAATTTCCAATGAATCCAGAGCAGCTAGAGTTGAGTCTTTAAAGTGCTGCAAGTACAATGTTCCTTTCTTAAGCCCCTTAATATTACCCGAAACGGTCATAGTGCTATCTGTCTTCGAATCACATGATGCAATACACACTGTTAGACCTAATAGAAATAAAATCCTCTTCATTTTGAAATTTTTGCGTGGCAAATATCAAAATATTTATCGAATTAGTTCAAATCTATTCGAATTGAATGTAATAATGTTCTTTTTAAAGTGGATAAAGAATGAAGAAATTCATTGATAAGCTAGAGCAGTATTCGAGGAATATTCCAAGGAGGACAATTTTTGCTGTATCAATTGAAGCTCGGAATTAAATTGTAATCCAGGTTTCAAGGCTTTTATTGCGTTTTGTTTCTGTCCAAGTTTATGGTAAGCCAACCCTAACATTAACCGTGCGTTGGAAAAATTCTTTTTCATTTGAAGAGCCAGACGCGCATGGTGCAAAGATTCAGCAAACCGTTTAGTGTTGTAGAGTTCTTTGCTAAGCATCAAATGGTTTTGAGGTGTGGAGTTGTTCCTTAGATTTTCTTCCAAAATGTTGATTACAGTTTCTTTTTTTTTGGCAATCTTCAAGTACCTTTTTGCAACAAGCATGTTGGTTTTGGTTCTTGAAACCTCGAGTGCCAATTTTTGAAGCTGATTCCAATTCTCTGAATGATGATATATTTTCATCAGTAAGATTTCAGACTTACCAAAGGTGGGTGAAATTGCTATCGCTTTTATCAAATGTTCCTCTGCTTCGGTATACTTTCCTTGCTCAATTAAAAACTTAGCGTGATTGATTAGGTGAGTTGCGTTGTCAGGTTGTTGTTGACAGGAAACACTTAACTGATAGTCCAAAGTTTTAGTAGCGACTTCTAATTTTTGTACTGCTTCCAAAGTGGAGCGTAACTGTATATTGTTTGGATTGTGTTCCATCGCCGATTTCAACAAATCTTTTGTATTTACATATACAAGAGGATGGTCTACAGCTATGGCATGGATATCTGCCCAAGAATCGTTTGTTTGATGATTATTTGTAGAGGATTGCCAATAAACAAAGCAAGCCACGGCATATATAAGGAAATACAATACACTTGTCGCCTTACTTTTATTTGATATGAATTTGGTGCCGTCCATGGTACAATAGTGAAAACTGAGATACAACAGTCGTGTCCTATTGACCAAGGTAGGTCATGAATTACCTTATAAGGAAAGGTGTTTTACGGATGCAGGTTTTGGATTGATGAATCGACCAAAAGACTATTTTTGCAAAAGATTACATTGTTGAAGCTACTTCCATCAACAAAGCGCATAAATAAGCGCCTGCTGTACCTACAACATAACCAAAGACGGCCAATAAAATTCCAACAGAAGTCAAGGAGGGATGAAATTCTGCGGCCACTACCGGTGCTGAGGCTGCACCTCCAACATTGGCTTGGCTTCCAACCGCAAGGAAGAAATAAGGTGCTTTTATCAGTTTGGCAACCAAAATCAAGAGACCCGCATGAATAGTAATCCAAATAAGTCCTACCAAAATTAAACCCGGATTTTCCATTACTCGACCCAAATCCATTTTCATTCCAATGGTTGCCACCAAAATATAAATGAACATACCACCAATTTTACTGGCACCAGCTCCTTCATAATTTTTAGCCTTGGTAAAAGAAAGGCCAATGCCGATTGCAGTGGCGAAGACAACCATCCAAAGAAATTTGGAACCTAGGGATGACAGTATTTTTTCTTTGTTCCGGATGACTTCAAAATTGTTTTCCAAAAAGTCAGCAAAGTGATGTCCTAAAAAATGGGCGATTCCAACTCCAGCAAAAGCATAAAGTAGCATCATCATAAAATCATGAAGAGAAGTTACCCTTGCAATTTTAGCTGTATGTGTAGACACTTTTTCCTTTAGTTCTTCAATGGATGAGGTATCAGCTTTTAGCCATTTATCAATTTTTTTGGTCTTTCCTATTCCTAAAAGAAGTATGGCCATCCATAGATTTGCCATTACAATATCCACCAATACCATTTTTGAGAATTCCTTTGGGTTATATTGAAAAACCTCCAACATAGCTGCTTGATTAGCTCCACCGCCAATCCAACTGCCAGCAATAGTAGAAAGACCACGCCACACCGCATCAAAACCATTTCCACCTACCGTTTCCGGAGAAAAAATGGAAACGATAAGAATAGCCACAGGACCACCAATGATTATCCCAGCTGTACCTGTTAGGAACATTATCAAAGCTTTTGAACCAAGATTTGCAATCGCCTTTAGATCTATACTAAGCGTCATTAGAATAAGGGCAGCAGGTAATAAATAGCGACTGGCAATATAGTATGTCTGAGATTTGGTTTCATCAATAACTCCCGTACTTGCGAGAATGGCAGGTAATAAATAGCACATAAGTACTGTAGGAACTACAGCGTAGAATTTTTTCCAAAACCCCTTTTTTATGGAAGAGGTATAAAAAACAAAACCCAGACAGAGGCAAAGAAGAGCGAAGATTATGGTGTCTTCGGAAAATGGCAGTTGGTCCATAGTATTAAAATAGTGGTGGTTTCAAATATAGGAAAATCAAAAATGGTCTTGAATAAATTGAGCCACTCCATGTTGCGTATTGGCCAGGGTTATCTTATTTGCTGCTTCCTTGGCTTCTTTTCGCCCATTGGCAACTGCGACTCCGTAACCGACACTTTGTAACATTTCCACATCGTTGTAATTATCACCAAAAGCGATTACATCGTTTAAAGATTCATTAGATCTTAAAATTGTCTTTATACCGGCAAGTTTTGAAGATGATTTAGGTGCAATCTCAATTAGGGTGTCGTTGGATCGGTAACAATTCATTTCGGATGCGTAATCCTTATCTAAAATGACCTCTAGCTCATCCATATTTGATTTGTTGCCCATGAGCATTAATTTATGGGCCCCAGAGTCTTCTTTTTTCCATCTTTCCAAAGTGGTCATTGTTGGTTCAAAAATGGGAGTTGCCTTTGTATTGAAAATTTCCTTTTCTACCCTTTCCGACGTTTCAGAAACAAACCAATCATCGTGCCTGTAAAGTCCGAAACGAATATTTTGATTTTCACATAGCGCATGAAGAGCCAAGATTTTGGAAATAGCGATATTAGAATTACTTAGTACCTTATCTTGATCTAAAATCAATGCCCCATTGTAGGCTATTATTGGATTTTCTTCAATACCCATTCGTTTTTGAAGATAGGTGATTGACTTGGGCATACGTGCTGAAACCAAAACAATTCGGGTGCTATGTTTAATGCGATTGATCTGGGAAATAGTAAATTCGGAAACATCGTTTTTTGTGGATAGTAGTGTTCCATCCAGATCCGAACAAAGTATTTTAAAATTCATCCTAAATGTTTAGCCAATAGGTAAGCTTCAAATTGATAGACCTATTTCTGGGCATAAAGGTATTCACAAAATAATTGTCATTATAGACTAAAAATAAATCCGAAAGTGGAGCAAAACGCCATTGTAAGCGCGAATTGAAGCCCAAATTGTCACGTTGATTACTATACTGTACCAAGGTTGACCAAAAAACGGATTTACTAAAGGTAATATCCACACGGGGTGCAATAAGCACAATATCCGCTTGGGAATAGGGAGCCGGTAACTCTAAACGGTCATAGTTTAAATTCATTGACATATTAACCTTTGGTTGTATTCTTAGATTTAAAAATGCCTCCATTGAATACCTGGTTCCATTAAAGAATCCTCCAAACGACGGTTCAAAACCGTAGGATAAAACATTTCTGCGATCTGATCTGAATTCCAACCGTACAGCGTTAAAATGGTATCCTGTGTTTGCAGGAAGAGGAATGGCATCATCTTTCCCGGTCGGTTCAAATTCATCGGTCAGAAAGATGAACTGGTTGGACAAGGTGGCCTCTAATTCAGATAAATTATTGAAATCGGCACCCCATCCTAGATTGATTAGACGATCTGTATGCTGATAATCCAGATTAGGTCGCCATGTATTGATCATAAAAAGCTCAAGACCGTGGTTATTTATGGCTCCTTTCTTCTTTGGCCAAAAATTCCGATTAATATTCCCTGCTACCTTGAAGATGTCAGTTCTGGGTACAAAGCCCAAATCTGAAGTAAACTCTTCATCGATGTATACAACATCCAAAAAAGACCCATATTTTCTTGTATTGAACCCTAAAAATGCACCTCCAGAGAAATTCCCCTCACTATCATCTGGTTGAAATGATTTATGGCCATAGACCTTTCCTTGCCAAATATTATCCGCTGAAACCAAGTTATAATCTACCCCAACCACACGATTATATTCTTCGCTTTCATCCAGAAAATCGGGGTTGTTGAATGATTGTCTGTTGATAAAGAACATGCCAATGTTTGACCTTGAGAATACTTTCTGTTGCAAGGTGAACATCATATTGTTATTTGAGGCTATTTCATTGGCAGCATCTTCTTCCGTTTGAATATTTAAAACACCGAGGCGAAGATTTTTATTAAGTTTTCCACTTAATCGGACACCACCGATAATTCTATTTTCGATGGTATTGTCCGCGGTATCCTTAGCAATTCCAATTCTTCGAGAAAAGAAGGGGTTTGCATCCCGGCGACCACCAAAATTTCCAAAAAGGTCATTGTTATCGATAAAAAACTGACGTCTCTCCGGTAATGAAATTTCAAAACGTGTGAGATTGGTGATAAAATTATCAACCTCGACTTGCGAAAAATCAGGATTAAGGGTGATGTCCAAATTCATTCCGTTGCCTATGGCCACCTTGGCGTCACCACCTACCTTTATATCATTGGCGGAAACTTCATTTTCAAAATCTCTGCCAGAAATTGCATTAACATAGGGTATTATGGCCAGTGGCGTGCGAGATTTACCCAAAGGTTTCTCAAAATGCATGTCACCCATAAAAGCCAAACTCGTTATGATTTGATTTTGAGCAACCCTTACCCAAGTGCTACGCTCGTTGGCCTGCATATCAAATCGATAACTATTGAATCGCCATTTGGTCTCACCTTCGCGAAATTTAAATGAAGTAAGGGGAATCGCCAATTCAGATGTGTAGTAATTGTCATAAATTTTGGATTCACCTCTCCATTTGACATCCCATGAAGTCACAAAATTGGCAAAGTCATTACCTCCGCCTGAAATAAGGGCCTCGCGTCTTACGCCCAAAGGATTGATGCCGAAAAGGAAGGCGTTTGTTCCATCGTTGAAAGTGTCAAAAAGCAAACTAATATTGTCATTACCACCAGCTCTGTAATCACGACGCAATGATGGTGTAATATAGTCGTCTCCTCGGGTATCCTGTTTGATTCCGATGTACAGGGTAGTATCATCAAAGAGCATTTTGATTTCTGTTTTTTGAGTTGCAAAAATAGAATCGGAAGGAAAGTTTTGCTGAAAATCATGAGCGCTGTCTGCTGTTTCCCAAACAGACTCGTCCAATACGCCATCCAACTTTATAGGTTGGTCTATGTACTTGACAACGAATGACTTTTCTGGTGATTGGGCAAAAAATATGAATGGAAATAGTGATGCAACAAGTACACAACGAAGTTTCGACATAGGTTAATTTGAGTTAGCTGTCCAAATTTAAGTCGAAGGTTCGTTAAAAAAATCCCAAAAGATGCTAATAAATTCAACTTTTTTAACACAATGGTTAGGTTCGTAATTTGATATAAATTTTACATGGTAATTGAGGTCAGTTTTCTACATTTGAACAAATTGAGAATTATGAGAAAAGCCTTCCTATTCTTTTTACTAATACCCTTTTTCGTTTCGGCAAATTATTGGGGAAAAACGGGGCATAGAGTCACAGGCCATATTGCAGAAAGTCATTTGACAGGAAAGGCAAAGCGAGCTCTTAAGGATCTTTTAGATGGGCATAGTTTGGCATTTGTCTCAACCTTTGCGGATGAAATAAAGGCGGATAGGTCGTTCTCTAAATTTTTTGGGTGGCATTTTGTGAACTATCCCTTGGATGTTCGGTACGAGGATTCGGAGAAGAGTCAATTTGGTGATTTAATTGTTGGTATTGAAGAATGTACCCGAATTGTCAAGGATAAGAATAGAAAACGCGAGGATAGGGTATTTTACTTAAAAATGCTCATTCATTTAATAGGTGATCTGCATCAGCCAATGCATGCCAGTAGGGCCGAGGACAAAGGAGGAAACAGTATTCAAGTACAATGGTTTGGTGAAGGAACAAACCTGCATAGACTATGGGACAAAAATCTGATTGTTTCCTACGGAATGACTTATACTGAATTGGGAAATGAGTTGAACCAAATTTCCAGGAAGGAAGTAAAGAAAATTCAAGAAGGAACGATTTACGATTGGGTTCAAGAATCGCACGAAATATGTGGAGAGCTTTATGAATCTGTTGAAGTAGGAGAAAAATTGGGTTATAAATACGGATATGAATATAACAAGGTGCTTTTCTCCCAATTGCAAAAAGGAGGGCTGCGTTTGGCCAAGGTACTGAACGACCTTTTTGATTGATTACTTGATAATCCGAAAAGTTAGGTTGATTCTACCATCTATAGCCCTCGAAGTTTTGGGAAGTTGGTGCTGCCAGCAATGTTGAGTTTTTCCTCTCATCAACAACAAACTTCCATTTTCAAGCAAAATCTTATGTTTTTGACTCTTATCGGCTTTGTTTCTGAGGTGAAAAAAGCGTTCTGCTCCCAAAGAAACAGATGCTATAATTGGATTTATGCCCAATTCTTTCTCATCGTCAGCATGCCAACCATTACTATCTTTCCCATCGCGATAGTAATTTAAGAGACATGTGGTAAATGTTGTATCCGCCTCTTTTTCAATCGCATTTTTAATCTGAAGCAGTTCTGGAGTAAACAGATGCGGATGCATGGTAATGCCCGAATACGAATAGGATCTTTTATTATCTCCAAAAAGAGCAGTGAGTCTTGGTTGGTCGTGAACCTTTCCATAGACCTTAATTTTATCTTGTTGCCAGGGAATAGACTGTGCTAGAGACTCAAAGTGCCGCCGTGCCTGTTCTGCGCTAAAGAAATTCGGAAAATATGTGATATCTGAATCAACTAAATCCAAAACAATTTTTTCCGAGAATAATCCCATTCTATTGAAGAACCGTTTTTAATTGATTTCTATACTCAGAAGGATTTTGCCCCGTAAAAGCCTTGAAAGACTTGTTGAAATGGGAGAAATTATTGAATCCACTTTCAAAACATACTTGGGTAATACTCATGGGTTGCTCTGCTAAAAGCTTGGATGCATGTACCAACCGATATTCGTTCACAAATTGAGTGAAGGTTTTATTGGTGATTTTTTTGAAATACCTACAAAAAGATGGCACTGTCATGCTTACCATATCCGAGATTTCTGCTAAGCTGATCTCCTCCTTGAAGTTGGTCTTTATGTGATTGAATACAACATTGATACGGTCGTTGTCTTTTACTTCCGTTTCCATAGAAAAACCTTCCGCGTTGAGGACATTCATTTCATTTGAGGTTGCCAATAAATTCAGAATGTTCAAAATGGATAAAAGTCGCTGAAAGTCGGTTTGATATTCCAAGACCTCCATCTTTTCCCCAACCTTCATTTTGGTTTTGCCTGAGAAGGCGATTCCACCTTGGGCCATCTCAAAAAGGGTTTGGATATTTTTCATTTCCGGGATTTTGAAAAAATCATTTCCCAAAAAATCCATCTTCATATGTATCAATGTCTCACTTTTATTACCAGTAAGCTTATCCGTAAAACCGCAGTGCGGCAAATTTGAGCCAATCAGAATTAAATCCCCATCCATGAAATAAGAAACATGACTTCCAATCTGTCGTTTCCCAGAACCACCATTAATGTATACCAACTCCAATTCGGGATGGTAATGCCAACTTCTACCTGTGTTTTCGTTTCGCTCACTGAACTTTTGATAGGTAAATGAGTTGCCAAAATCAGGGGCTATAGCTTCAAAAGCAGGTTTTTGAACCATTGCATTCAATTTAATCAATAGTAAACAAAGTTAGGTACGTAATTATCCCTTCTTCTATGCAAAATTACCAATAATCTATGGTATATTAACCTTAATATTATTTTAACATTGAATGCTAGTTAATATTCCATATAAATTGGAAAATCTGGTGGTGGTTTGCAGTGAAAACCCGACATACATTTGTACTGTAATCTTAAAAAAACGAAGCGTTATGAAATCAGTTTTTAACTATGTTACAGTAGCGGCACTCTTATTAGGAACTATGGGATTTGCCAATGGACCTGCAAAAAGCGAGGTAGAAAGAAGGGTAATCAATGTTGAACTTGATCCCGTATTTGTAAAAAAAGGTGAAAAGATCTTGATGAACCTTTTGAACCTATCCCAGGATAAGGTAGAACTAAAAATATACGACAGTCAAAACCGATTGGTCTATAAGGAATCAATTAAAGGAGAATTTGTTATTGAGAAGGCTTTCAATTTTGAAAAAGCTTTTGAAGACGATTATACCCTTGTTGTAACTGATGCCACTGGCACCTACAAAACAACAATGGTAGTAAAATAGTTAGTTTAGTTTATTGAAATTCGATTCAATCGGGCCCTTCGGGGCCCTTTTTTATACAAAACGCTTTAAGCGTTCCCGTTTGTAGGCGGGCAGAGCCTCGTTCTTTAAGGCCATTTCCACAATAGCTTTATCTTTTTTTCTGGAGAAGAGTAATTCGTAAAACTGTTTGGTGGTAAGTGTATTTTTACTCTCTTCTTTTAACTCCATGATATCTCCGGTCTTTACCTCTCCAACTTCCAATATTCTTACATAAGTTCCTGGATAGCCATGATCAACAAACTCTTTAAGAATATCTTGGGTACCAAATTTAATTCCGAGTTTAAAACACGGCTCCCTTGGTTGGCTAATCTGTACGAGGGCTGACCCTAATTTATAAATACTTCCAATTTTTAATTCGGCTTCATCCATTCCTTCGACGGTAAGATTTTCACCAAACATGCCCCAATTCCAATCCAAATGTGGATATTTTTCTTTCCAATACGGGTAATGGTCCGAGGAAAAAAGATAACAGGCCTTATAGATTCCTCCATGTACTTTTCGATCGCTAATGTTGTCTTTGACAACGCTCTCCGTTTCCAGGGTTATGGGTTCATCAACTGGTTTTTTGAAAATTCCTGTTGTGGTTTGCTGCCCGTTCCATGTTATTGAAGTAGGTTCCCCTATGTTTGTTGAAATAATCTTCATGATATAAAGCTAAAAAAAACCACCTTGAAAAAGGTGGTTTGCATAAAGATTTTAAAGCGATTTTAATCTTTCTTCTCCAGACGTTTGGTCATGGTAAAACCTACCAGAAGACCAATACCAGCCATTAAGAAGATGGTTCCGGGATAGGCTACTTCTTCGTCCAGGTCAAATGTATTTACTAGAGCTGATGCCAAAAATATAGCTACGCCTACACTTATCAATAACACGGCGAAGTTGATTAACACTATTTTCCAAGTTGGAATATCATATTCTCCTTTACTTTTAAAGAAAATACCTGCATCCACGCCTTTTTCAATTAAGGCAAGGCGTTCCTTGTTTCTAGTTGAGAAATATAAATAGGTAATTGCAAACATTACCAAGAAAAAGCTGATTGGGATTAATATTCCTTCCATTTTGATTGTTTTTTTAATTGATTAATAAACTCTTTGAAAACTAAGACGACAGATTTTTTAGTAAGGTTACACTTGGGACATATTTTTTATTTTTAATGTAACCTCCAGTTGCTTATAGTCGTCAAACCGTAAAATGAATGCTATCGTAAACCAACCTGATATAGTCGCTATTGTAAATGGTGATTCACAAGAATTCGCAAAACTTGTGGATAGCTATAAGGACTTGGTGTTTACGGTGGCGTTTCGGATGCTAAAAAATAGGGAGGAAGCTGAGGAGGTTGCACAAGACTCCTTTATTAAGATTTTTAAGTCACTTAAAAGCTTTCAAGGAGATTCTAAGTTATCGACATGGATTTACAGAATAGCTTATAATACATGTTTGGACCGTATTAAAAAGAATAAAATTGGACAAAACTCAGTGCCGATAACAGAGGTTAGCAATTATCAAGTAGTTGAGATGAACAATGCTCTTGATACTATGCTGAAGCAGGAGAAATCAGAAATGATAAAAAAATGTATTCAAAAACTAAACCCAGCAGATGCTGCAATTCTTACCCTTTTTTATTTTGAGGAGCAAAGTTTGAATGAATTGGGAAGCACGTTAAACTTGAGCATGAATACAGCAAAGGTTAAATTATTCAGGGCAAGAAAGCGGTTGGCTGTAATTTTGAAAGAACAATTAAAACCCGAAACCATAAGAAGTTATGAATGAGGATAAAGATTTGGAAAAATTGATCAATAGTCTGATGGAGGAGGCCCCGTTGGAAAAACCTTCCGATAATTTCACCGAAATGGTGGTTGCAAAGGCTAAGTCAGCTAGGGAAGCTAAACTAAAGTTTAAACCGTTGATTACAAAAAGAGCTTTCTTGCTTTGGGCAATAGTTTTTGGCAGCTTGATTTTTTATGTAATCCAATCCGAAGGCGAACTCGATACAAATGTGGGAAACTACTTTTCCTCATTTACTGAAGCAAACAGCTGGATTAATGATAGATTTGGGCAAGTTCAATTGTCAAAAAAGTTAATGTATACGATAGGGACTTTTGGAGTAATGATATATTTCCAAACCTTATTGCTAAAACGATTCTTCAACCGAAGGTTGGTTTAAACCGTTGATAACAAGAAAAAAGGCCCGTCAACTGACGGGCCTTTTTTGTTTACAATGAATTTTATTTGATCATCTCATAGCTGCGTGCTATAAAATTCGTGAGTTCTTCACCCTTAAGAAGTCCTTTGGACAATCGAGCCAAATCAAGTGATTGATTAATCAATCGCTCACGTTTTTTAGCTGTTTTTGTATTCAGAATTTCACTTACCAATTCGTGGTTGGTATTTACGATGAGGTTGTACATGTCTGGCATGTTGCCCATACCGAACATACCACCACCGCCTGTTTGCTGCATTTCCTTCATCCTCCGCATAAACTCAGGCTCGGTAATTACAAAAGGAGAAGCATCGCTATCCATGGCTTCCATCTGAATGGTGTATCCTTTTTCTTGAATAACCTCTTCTATATTGCCTTTCAGTTTTTCTTTTTCTTCATCTGAGAGTTTGGAAATTGCAGTTTCTTCCTTCTTGATGAGATTATCAACATGGTCGGCATCAACACGGGCAAACGACAAATTTTCTTTGGAGGTTTCCAATTTCTGCATCAAATGGGATACAATAGGAGAGTCAAGCAACAATACCTCATAACCTTTGGTTTTTGCAGCCTCTATATAACTATGTTGAGCCTCCTGATCAGATGCATAGAGCACCACTAGTTTGTCATCCTTGTCGGTCTGGTTATCCTTAATTTGCTTTTCCAGCTCTTCATACGTGAAGAATTTGCCATCAACTGTGGGGTATAGCGCAAATTTGTCAGCTTTTTCAAAGAGTTTTTCGTCGGAAAGCATTCCGTATTCGATGACAACTTTAATATCATTCCATTTTTGCTCAAAATCTTCACGATTGTTCTTGAACAACGAATTCAATTTATCAGCGACCTTTCTTGAGATATAGGAGGAAATCTTTTTTACAGCACCATCGGCCTGTAAATAAGACCGTGATACATTTAATGGGATATCCGGAGAATCGATTACCCCGCGAAGCATGGTTAAAAACTCAGGAACAATACCCTCAACGTTGTCCGTTACAAAAACTTGGTTCTGATAGAGCTGAATCCTATCTTTTTGAATATTCAGGTCATTGGTCAACTTTGGGAAGTATAGAATTCCAGTAAGGTTGAATGGATAGTCCACATTCAAATGAATATTGAACAAAGGCTCCTCGAACTGCATTGGATACAACTCACGGTAAAATGACTTATAATCCTCGTCTTTTAGATCAGCGGGTTGCTTTGTCCAAGCAGGATTGGGATTGTTGATGATATCATCGACCTCTTGGGTTGGAGCCGGGTCTTCCTCTTTAGCACCCTCAGGTTTCTCAAGTGTTTCGGTTTTGGTGCCAAACTTTATTGGAATTGGCATGAACTTGTTGTACTTGGTCAAAAGCTCACGAATTTTACTATCCTCCAAAAACTCGGTAGAATCGTCTGCCATATGCAGAATGATTTCTGTACCTCTGTCCTTTTTCTTTGCTTCTTTTAAATCAAACTCAGGAGAGCCATCGCAGGACCAATGCACCGCTGGCTCATCTTTAAAACTCTTGGAAATAATTTCCACCTTTTCTGCTACCATAAATGCAGAATAGAAACCAAGTCCAAAATGACCGATGATTCCAGCATCTTTGTCAGCATCTTTATATTTATCCAGAAACTCTTCCGCTCCAGAAAAAGCCACTTCATTGATGTATTTCTTAATCTCTTCCTCGGTCATACCAATACCTTGGTCAATTATATGGATGCGTTTTTTATCCTTATCCACTTTAACCTCAATCATAGGACTGCCGTACTCAACCTTTGCCTCGCCAATGGAGGTAAGGTGTTTTAGTTTTAAGGTGGCGTCCGTTGCATTGGAAATGAGCTCGCGAAGAAAGATTTCGTGATCGCTGTATAGAAATTTTTTGATCAAAGGAAATATGTTCTCTACAGAAACATTGATTTTACCTGTTGCCATGGTGTATTAGTTTTCTTTTATTTCTTCTTTAATGACAAAAAAAATACCAGAGTGCGATATCTGACAAACTGACATTATGAAAGGGTTTAACAATTGCGATTAAACTTTAACATTATTTTGTTTATTAAAAATTAAAAATAATTAAACAAAAATGTATATATTTGAACTGTTGTAGAAGTTGCTATGAAACAGAATCATGCTACAACAAGTTTGTTTATTTATTGGTTAGGTTGTTGAAAACGCATTTTCGCCCGAAAATGCGTTTTCCGTTATATATTGATGGAACATTAAGAGTATTTTGTTTTTTAATTCGTATTTTTATTTAAACAAAATTGTTATGCCCAATACTTCAGAATCTAAAGTTACCGAAGAAAAAATTATAAGCTGGTACATGCGCTCAGTACTCGAGCATGAGTCTTTGCCAAAATCGATTTTTAAATTTTGCAAGGAGAACAAAATCAAAGAAGAGGATTTTTATCAGTATTTCGGTTCTTTTCAAGGACTCCGGAATGTCGTCTGGGAGCGGTTCTTTACCAATACCATCGCTTTAATGCAAAAAAATGAAGGCTATAGTGACATGGGGAACGAAGAAAAGATGCTGACCTTCTTTTTTACATTCTTTGACACCTTGGCGTTAAACCGAAGCTATGTCCTTTTTATGCTGAAAGAAAGTGGCGATAGAATGGGTCAATTGGAACAGTTAAAAGGTTTGCGAAAAAAAATCAAGAATTACACGTCAGAACTAATTGAAGAAAAAAATAGTGATAAGAACTTAAAAATATTAAAACAAAGCCCGCAGATTTTTTCTGAAGGTGCTTGGGTGCAGTTTTTATTCCTATTAAAATTCTGGATGGAAGATAACTCACCGAATTTTGAAAAAACGGATATCGCCATCGAAAAATCTGTCACCACTATTTTCCAGGTTTTTGAAAATACACCTTTGGAAAAGATAATTGATTTAGGAAAATTCCTTTACAAGGAAACTTTTGCATAGAAAAGTATGAAGACTTTGGATAGCATTCCCACGGGAAAAATAGAACGAGCCGGGAAACTGGTCAAAACGGGAGTCAAGATTGGGGGTAATTATGTGAAGTACTATGGAAAAAAGTTGGTAAATCCTGATATTTCCAAGGAAGAACTCAATCAAGATAATGCCGATGACATTTATGACAGCCTTAAAAGTTTAAAGGGAAGCGCGCTAAAAGTTGCCCAAATGCTCAGCATGGAGAAGAACTTACTGCCGAGTGCCTATGTAGAAAAATTCTCTTTGTCCCAGTTTTCAGTTCCGCCATTGTCCGCGCCATTGGTTCGAAGAACATTCAAGAGATATCTGAGCAAATATCCGGAAGAAATTTTTGATGTTTTTGAGAAAGATTCCATAAACGCCGCCAGTATTGGCCAAGTGCATAAGGCACAGAAAAATGGAAAAGAGTTGGCAGTTAAAATACAGTATCCAGGTGTAGCCGAAAGTATCAGCAGTGATTTGGCTTTAGTTAAGCCCTTGGCAACAAGAATGTTTAATTTAAAGGGAAAGGACTCTGAAAAGTACTTTAAAGAAGTAGAGAATAAACTTATTGAGGAAACCAATTATATTTTGGAACTCAAACAGAGTGAGGAAATTACAGAGGCTTGCGCAATAATTCCGAATATGGAATTTCCCCGATACTATAAAAACTTGTCTAGTGAACGTATCCTTACCATGGATTGGATGAAGGGTAAGCATCTGGGAGAATTAACAAGGACTAGTTTTTCGCAAGAGCTTGGAAATAAGTTGGGGCAAGCCCTTTGGGATTTTTATATGTTCCAAATTCATAATCTTCGTAAAGTTCATGCGGATCCGCATCCGGGAAATTTTCTTGTAAGTTCCAATGATACCTTAATTGCTATCGACTTCGGATGTATCAAAGAAATACCCGACGAATTTTATGTCCCTTATTTTGAATTAGCTCAGGAGAACAACATCAACAACGATGCGGTTTTTATGGAAAAATTGTATGAGTTGGAAATTTTAACCCCGACAGATTCTCAAGAGGAACTGATTTTTTTCAAAGCGTTGTTCAAAGAAATGCTCACGTTGTTCACTTCACCATTTCATCACGAAACGTTTGATTTTGGAGACACTACATTTTGGGACCGAATTGCCGATCTAAGTGAGCGCTACTCTAAAGACGAACAGATTCGCAAAATGAATGGTAGTCGAGGTTCAAAGCATTTTCTGTATATGAACCGTACTTTTTTCGGTCTATATAATCTGCTCCATGACCTCAAGGCCCAGGTTAAAGTCAACCAGTTCAAGAAGTATCTGGGTTAATTTTTTTGCTATTTTCATAATTCCTTGGATATATTTTTTACTTTTCCATGATATAGCCAATGGCTTGTAAGTAAATACCTAAAGTATAACATATGTACAATTCCAAAATATCAGGTCTTGGGTTTTATGTACCTGAGAATGTGGTGACGAATGATGATTTGTCCAAACTGATGGATACCAATGATGAATGGATTCAGGAGCGAACTGGAATCAAAGAAAGAAGGCATGTTGTCAAGGGAACAGATACCACAACTTCGATGGGTGTTAAAGCTGCAGAGATTGCCATTGAGAGGGCAGGAGTGGATAAAGGTGATATCGACTTTATTGTTTTTGCTACCTTGAGTCCTGATTATTATTTTCCAGGACCAGGTGTGCTAGTTCAACGAGATTTAGGACTTAAAACCGTAGGGGCGTTGGATGTAAGAAATCAATGTTCCGGTTTTGTTTATGGTGTTTCAGTTGCTGACCAGTACATCAAAAGTGGAATGTACAAAAACGTTTTGGTCATTGGTTCGGAGCTCCATTCTCATGGGTTGGATATGACCACTAGGGGCAGGGGAGTTTCCGTTATTTTTGGTGATGGTGCCGGAGCAGCAGTGCTTACTAGAGAAGAAGATACTTCAAAAGGAATTTTGTCATCACATTTGCATTCAGAAGGGCAACATGCCGAAGAACTTTCGTTGATTGCCCCTGGAATGGGAAAAAGATGGGTGACCGATATCATCAATGATGAAGACCCGGAAGACACCTCCTATTTTCCATATATGAACGGTCAATTTGTATTTAAGAATGCTGTGGTGCGATTTAGTGAAGTAATCATGGAAGGTTTACAGACCAATAATCTAGGCCCTCAGGATATTGATATGCTCATTCCGCATCAGGCCAACTTGCGAATCTCGCAGTTTGTGCAGAAGAAATTTGGACTTTCCAATAATCAAGTGTTCAACAATATTATGAATTACGGAAATACCACGGCTGCTTCCATCCCAATTGCTTTGACCGAAGCTTGGGAATCAGGAAAAATCAAAGAAGGAGATGTGGTGGTGTTAGCGGCTTTTGGAAGCGGATTTACCTGGGGAAGTGTCATTATAAAATGGTAGTACTTTATGGGCAGACAGCTCGATAAACTGAATCAAGCTCTTATCGATTTTATTCAGAGGCAAAAAATGTTTTTTGTGTCTACAGCTATGGAAGAAGGGTCAATCAACCTATCTCCTAAAGGGCTGGATTCGTTGCGAGTTATCGATGAAAATAGGGTAGTTTGGCTGAATTTAACCGGAAGTGGCAATGAAACAGCTGCCCATTTAAACCATAAAAACCGAATTACCATTATGTTCTGCGCCTTCGAAGGTGACCCCATGATTTTGAGGTTGTACGGAGCGGCAAAAGTTCACTCATTTGATTCCAAATTTTGGAAAGACCACATTGATTTATTTCCACAGATAAAAGGAGGCAGACAATTGGTAGATATAAAAATCGAAAAAGTCCAAATTTCATGCGGGATGGGCGTTCCGATTATGGAATACAAACATCAGCGCCAAGGATTACTTGATTGGGCTGAGAAACAGGGGGATGCTGGTCTGGAGAAGTATTGGAAAACAAAAAATAGTACAAGTTTAGATGGACATCCCATTGAAAACTAATTTCAAAAGTAAAACCCCGATCCTACAGGATCGGGGTTTTTAAATGATAAACCTTGAAAGACTAACCAACCAACACGCTATTCAAGGAATATCAAATGCTCGTTATAAGATTCCTCCGCTGGATTGTTTGGTGTTGCTATCCCTTCTTTTACGTTGTTTAGCTCTATACTTGCCGCCACCAAAACGATAGTTTAGTCCAACATATACATTGTTGCTCTCCCAATTAAATCCACCTTCTTGTGGATAAGGTCGCTGACCGTCAAAAGCAAATCGCATGGTATTGAAAATATCATTATAATTGAGGCTCAAAGTCCCTTTACCTTGGGCAAAGCTGTATCGCGCGCCAAGATTTACAAAGTACATTGGTCTGATTTCAAACTGGAGTGTTCTGTTCTGACCGCGATAGAAACCAAAGGCCTGAAGCGTAAGTTTCTTGTTTATCTTAAAACTGTTGTTCATACGCAAATTCCATGCTGTGTTGTCAACTTCAACGTTTTCCACCGCGATATCATCTTCCGTAGGGTTGGTGACATTTGGATCCAAACTTTCTGTAATTCCGCGCTGGGTCTGTGAATAAAAATCAAAACTACCGTTGATGCTCCACCACTTTGTAGGTTTATAGTTTGAAGACAATTCAAAACCGTAGGCAGAAGTATTATCAAAATTATCGAAAGTCAAAATCAGCTTGTTGAAATCCAATCTATCAACATAGACAGCTCTATTGATTTCATCAGATATTGATCTATAGAAAACACCTGTGGTAATACTTCCATTTTTAATCCTTCTGGTGTAATTAACCTCATAGGAATTGGTGAACTGTGGCTCCAAACTTGGATTTCCAAAGGATGAAATCAATGGCGTTGCCCATTCCCGAATAGGATTGACCTGACCTAAACCTGGCCTATCCACTCGCTTACTGAAGCTTACTTGCCATTGGTCCTTTTCATTTGGGTCATAGGTTAGGAAAGCGGATGGATATATTTGGGTGTATTTGTCGGTGAAGGACCTCACTGTGTTTGTATCAGCCTTTACCTCTACGTCTTCAATACGCACTCCTACTTGATAGGACCACTTATCCCTTTTCTGACTAAAAGTGGCATAAGCCGAATAAATATCCATATTGTAAACAAAGTCTGTGCTTGGCGTTGGAATTAAATCTCCTGCTGAGTTGAATGAAAGTCCCGTTGAAGAATAATCTACATCGGTCTCAAAGTTTCTAGACTCTAACCCAACTTCAATTTTGGAAATACTGTCAAGTGGGTTCACATAATCCAGGTTGGCAATGGTCTGCGTGCGCTCGGTATCTACAAAATCCATATAGTCCGGAAATAATGATGCACCAGATGTCCTGAAATTTGCATCTTGACCACTTTTAAACTGATTGTGGTCTACCTCAAGTTCTATGTTGTGCCCCTCTTTGTTAAAATCCAATTTATAATCAAAGTTGTATTGTTCACTTCTATTATCACTGACATCATTAAAAAATTGGGTTACGTTTCTAGGGAGGTCATTTCTATATATTACATCGGTAATGCCTTCGCCTTTGCCATCAAATATGTTCTGATTTGTGAATACCGATATGGTGTTTTTATCATTCAGATAAAAATCCACACCCACCTTGTACAAATGTGATTTATTATTGTTGAAAAAATCGAATATTTGAATGGAGTTTTCATCCAATCTTGTAATAGTCCCATCATTTACATATTTACCAATGTTATTGCCATAATTTCCGTAAAAGTTGAACTTTCCGTTCCGATAGTTCATATCGATTGAAGAGTTGAACTTGGCTTCGATACCTTTGGTAAGTCCTGTTGTAATGCTACCATTGAATCCGATATTGGCGTTTTTATGCAATACAATATTGATGATGCCGCTCATGCCTTCTGGATTGTATTTGGCGGAAGGATTGGTAATCAGTTCAATAGATTTTATAGAGGTTGAAGGTATTTGTCTTAGCAATTGTGCTACAGGTACATTAGAAAGCTTCCCATCTACCATTACACGGACGTTGGAGTTGCCACGCATACTAATATCCCCAGTTTGTGAATCAACATTCACAGAAGGAATATTGTTCATGATATCGGAGGCTGTAGCGCCGGCAGTTGTCAAATCTTTCCCAACATTAATTACTTTGCGATCTACCCGTTGTTCTATGGTGGTGCGTTCTGCAACCACTTCGACCTCGTCAAGTTCTGCGGTCTCTTCCATCAATGTTATGGTACCGACATTTACTTTGCGGTTCCTTTTATCTATTATCAACTTTTGAGAGTGCGTCTTGTATCCAATAAATTGAACTTCAAGAACAAAAGAGCCTTCGGGCAATTTTTTAATCTCGAAGGTACCATCGTCATTAGTTATACCGCCTGTAATAGTTTGTGTACCATCCTCCGATTTTATTACAATGGCCGCATAGGCCACAGGTTGATTTAAGGCGTTGTCTAAAACAACCCCCGAAATGGACCCGATAGGAGGTTCATTAGTGTTTATTGATGCTAAAATTGTAGATTGGGCGCCACATAAGAGTAGCGCAAAAAGAAAAATTACTCGTTTCATGAGTTCGTTTGTTTTTGATTGATTGATGATGTCTACTAGACGATGGCCTTATTAAATTGTTACATCTTAAATGAGCTTTAACATTTTTTAACAAAGACCTTTGAAACTTGAAGATGTAAGTTCGTTGCGAAAAGTGGTACAAAAGATAAACCCTGACTTACGATAACAATCGAGACGCCAGGGTTTTTACATTGATAAGCTATACTAAACACTAACCATTAACTATAAAAAATACAGACTTACCAATGATTAATTTTCTATGTACAATAGACGGTTTTTTTTTGGAATAGTTACACGCTTTAGTTTAGTTTAACACATAAATTAACAAATGGGTAACACACTTGTTTTCGGAGCATCATTAAATCCAAGTAGATACAGCAATTTGGCAATACATCGATTGGTTGAAAACCAACAGGAAACCTTTGCGTTTGGGGTTCGCCAAGGAACCGTTTCCGGCATACAAATTAAGGACAACCTTACTGATTTTCAAAATATCCATACGATTACTTTGTATATGAACCCTCAACGGCAGAAGGAGTATTACCAAAAAATAATTGATTTAAAGCCCGAAAGGGTGATATTCAATCCAGGCGCGGAAAACCCCGAATTTGCCACAATGCTTATGGATGTCGGAGTCAAAGTGGAGAATGCATGTACCTTGGTTTTACTGGCTACAGGGCAGTATTAGGAGCAGGATTTTTAGTTCGAATTAACCAAAGACCGAAAAAGGTCAATAGTCCGTTCAATGGCAGCAATTCATATCCAAGCACATATCCTCCCAGGTACTCTGAAGGAATGTTGGCAATGGTCCAAATAATAAGGACTGAAAACAATCCAACTACCCAAACATATTTGTCTCGTATCTGATGTTTGGTGAAAATGCCAAAAGCAAAGAGCCCCAAAAGTGGGCCATAGGTGTACCCGGCAACAGTTAAAAGACTATCAATTACATTACTGTTCAAAATGTATTTGAAGGAAATAATCACCAGAATAAGCATTACGCTCATGGCGACATGCGTGCGTTTTCTGGTTTTCTTTTGCATTTCTTCGGCTTGTTTTTCCAGATCTAAAAAATCAACACAAAAAGATGTTGTCAATGAAGTCAGAGCGCTGTCTGCGCTACTGTAAGCAGCTGCGATAAGACCTAACATAAATGTGATGGCCAATGTTAACCCAAGGCCGCTGTTCAATGCAATTTCAGGAAACAAAAGGTCTGTTTTTGGATTTCCATCCATCAGGGGAATAGAGATTCCATTTTGGTTGGCAAAAATAAATAGCAAGGCCCCCAACAACATAAAAAGAAAGGTTACCCCCACCAAAACCAGACTAAAGGATACCATATTCTTCTGGGCATCCTTCAATGTTTTGCAGGTAAGGTTCTTTTGCATCATATCTTGGTCCAATCCGGTCATGCAAATGGTTACGAACATTCCGCCAATAAAGGATTTGATAAAATGATTTCTGTCAAGAAAACTATCTGTAAAAAGAAATTTGTTATAAGTCTTTAACTCCTCCGAAGCTAAAAATTCTCCAAAACTCCAATCAAGTTCTCGATTAATGAGGATAATGGACAAAACAACCGCGATAATCATAAACAAGGTCTGCAAGGTATCTGTCCAAACAATCGTTTTTATACCTCCTCTATTGGTATAGATCCATATCAGTGCGATTGAAATAATTACAGTAAACTCAAACCGTATGCCCAAATCATCGAAAACAAACTGTTGCAGTACTATGGCCACCAGATATAAACGAAATGCCGCTCCCAACACCCGGGAAACAAAAAAGAAAAAAGCCCCAGTTTTATGACTAACGGTTCCGAATCTGTCCAACAAATACTCATATATAGAGGTAAGGTTGTATCTGTAATAGATCGGCAATAGAACGTAGGCCACAACAAAATATCCAAAAAGGTAACCCAAAACCACTTGCATATATCCAAATTGCGAGGCTTCGACCCAACCTGGAACGGAAATAAATGTTACCCCTGAAAGTGATGCGCCAACCATTCCAAAAGCCACCAAATACCATGGTGATTGTTTTCCTGCCTTAAAAAAATCTGAATTGGAATCATTCTTTCCTGTGAAATAGGAAATGATCATCAGTACCAAAAAATACGCGCCGATGAGCAAAAGAATCTGAGTGGCCGACATAGATTGTATTTGATTTGCAAAATACAAAAGTTAATCGGTAACTCTAAAATCGTAATTTTGCCAATCAATAATAAGTATGGAGTTTTCGTCGAAAATTTTGGAAAATGCTGTGTACGAAATGTCACAATTACCAGGGATAGGTAAACGCACTGCTTTAAGATTGGTTTTACATTTACTGAAACAGCCGGAAGAACGCACAAATTTATTGACCGAAGCCCTATTGAAACTGAGGAGCGAGATCAATTTTTGCAAAACGTGTTCCAATATTTCCGACACTGAAATATGCGAAATCTGTGCCAACTCCAAACGAGATAGGAATTTGGTCTGTGTGGTAGAAGACATTAGAGATGTTATGGCGATAGAGAACACCTCGCAATACAACGGACTTTACCATGTACTTGGTGGAAAAATATCACCCATGGAAGGCGTAGGTCCTCAAGACTTGAATATTGTTTCCTTAGTTCGACGCGTTAAAGAAGAGGACGTAAAAGAGCTTATTTTTGCTTTAAGCTCTACTATGGAAGGAGATACAACCAATTTTTACATTTATAAACAACTAGAAGGATTGGACGTTGCAACATCTACCATTGCCAGGGGAATATCTGTAGGAGACGAATTGGAATATGCAGATGAGGTGACTCTGGGTAGGAGTATATTGAACAGGGTTCCCTTCGAAAATTCAATTAAGGCCAATTGAATTTGAACGAAATAATACATATAAATTAATAATAAGAGGATTTCTTTAGTATTTTTGCAAAATATAAGTCGATATCACCTCGTTAAATAGGAATATGTCAAAGTTTGAGTTGAAATTACCACAAATGGGAGAAAGTGTTGCTGAAGCAACATTGACCACTTGGTTAAAAGAAGTTGGAGATGCCATTGAGTTGGACGAAGCCGTATTTGAGATTGCTACTGATAAAGTAGATTCAGAAGTACCCAGTGAGGTAGAAGGTGTGCTGTTGGAAAAAAGATTTGATATCGATGATGTCATCAAAGTAGGTGAAGTTGTCGCGGTAATTCAAATAGATGGAGAAGCCCCAGAAGTTTCCAGCAACGGTGCTGATGTTGTTGAAGAAATAGAAGATGTTGAAGAGCCAGTTGCCATTTTAGAAAGTCAAATAGCAGAGGTTAAGGAGTCCGTTTCCGCACCAAGCCAAGATTTTTCGCATTCTGAACGTTTTTACTCCCCATTGGTCAAGAATATCGCGAGAGAAGAAGGAGTTTCAATGGAAGAATTAGAATCTATTGCAGGCACAGGGAAAGAAGGTAGGGTGACAAAGAATGATATCAAGGCATTCTTGCAGAGCAGGTCTTCCAATGGAAGTTCTCCGACTACCGTTGAAACTGTTGTTGATAAAGTTGCACAAGCTCCAGCTAAAGCGGAAAGTGCCATTACAAAACCGGAAGCGCCCAAAGCTGCACCCACACATGTTACTGGAGGGGATGAAATTATTCCGCTAACAAGAATGGGTAAGCTTATTGCTCAGCATATGGTTGACAGTGTATCCACTTCGGCGCATGTTCAGAGCTTTGTGGAGGTTGATGTAACCAATGTGGTCAACTGGAGGAATAAGGTCAAGAAAGAATTTGAACAAAGAGAAGGTGAAAAATTGACATTCACCCCAATATTTATGGAGGCCATTGCCGTAGCCTTAAAAAAATACCCCATGATGAATATTTCTTTGGATGGTGATAAGGTCATCAAAAAGAAAAACATCAATTTGGGAATGGCCGCTGCATTGCCAGATGGAAACTTGATTGTTCCAGTAATAAAAAACGCCGATCAACTTAATTTGGTTGGGATGGCAAAAACCGTAAATGATTTGGCAAACAGATCAAGGAACAACCAATTAAAACCTGATGAGGTCAAAGACGGTACTTATACCGTTACCAACGTAGGTTCTTTTGGGAGTGTTTTTGGTACGCCAATCATCAATCAACCACAGGTTGGTATTTTGGCCTTAGGCGCAATAAGAAAACTTCCATCGGTAATAGAAACAGATCAGGGAGAATACATTGGTATTCGCAGCAAGATGTTTTTGTCCCATAGCTATGACCACCGCGTGGTTAACGGTGCCTTGGGAGGTATGTTTGTTAAAACAGTGGCTGATTATCTCGAAGCTTGGGATATAAATAGGGAAATCTAAATAGAAAAGCGTTTTTTTCTTTTCACTATTGTTAACTTAGAGGCTTAATCAAATGCATTCGTCAATGAGATATTTTGCCCTAATCAATCTGGCTTTACTTTTTTTATTTAGCAGTTCAATGCAGGCCCAAGACCTTTCCAGTTACCAAAAGAAAACCTTTGAAAAAGATGGAGGTACAATGCCCTATCGAATTCTTTTACCGAAGGATTACAATCCTTCAGAAAAATACCCGCTCATTCTTTTTTTACACGGTTCTGGAGAACGAGGCAATGATAATGAGGCTCAATTAGTTCACGGATCAAGTCTTTTTCTAAAAGAGGAAGTAAGGAATACTTATAAAGCCATTGTTGTTTTTCCGCAGTGCAAGGCCCAAAGTTCATGGGCGAAAATTGATGTTGAAGGAGATTTTCCAAATCGAGAGTTTGTTTTTTATGAAGATGCAGAGGCCACAAAAGATATGTTGCTGTTAGAAGGCTTACTTAAATATTTAAAGAAAACATACAAACTGGATAAAAATAGAATGTACGTTGGGGGACTTTCTATGGGAGGAATGGGAACTTTTGAATTGGTCCGAAGGAATCCCAAAATTTTTGCTGCAGCCCTTCCAATTTGCGGAGGAGCCAATCCAGAAATTTCCAAAAAACTTAAAAAGCCACACTGGTGGGTTTTTCATGGAGACGATGACCAAGTTGTTCCCGAAAAGTATTCTTCTCAAATGGTGGATGCCATGAAAGCAAATGGGATAGATGTTAAATATTCCGTGTATCCTGGGGTAGGGCACAATAGTTGGGACAATGCATTTGCCGAGCCCGAATTGTTATCCTGGTTATTCTCTAAATCGAAATAGATCTAAATGGAGTTACAGCTTACAAAACCAATTTGTTTTTTCGATTTGGAAACAACAGGTACTAATGTGGCCAAGGATAGGATTGTTGAAATTTCTATTTTGAAGATTTTTCCCAATGGGAATAAGGAAAGCAAGACCTGGTTAGTGAATCCTGAAATGCCTATTCCACAAGAGGTGGTTGAAGTACATGGAATTTCCAATGAAAAAGTGGCCAACGAACCTACGTTCAAGCAACTTTCAAAAGAAGTCTATAAAATGATAAAAGATAGTGATTTGGCCGGTTTCAATTCCGATAGATTTGATATACCCCTGTTGGCTGAAGAAATGCTGCGTTCAGATGTCGATTTTGATATGAAACATATGATGTCTGTGGATGTACAGACCATTTTCCATAAAATGGAAAAGAGAACGCTTGGAGCGGCCTACAAATTCTATTGTGATAAAGACCTTGAAGATGCCCATAGCGCCGAAGCAGATACTAATGCGACCTACGAGGTGCTAAAGGCGCAATTGGATCGTTATCCCGACTTGGAAAATAACGTTAAGAAGCTATCGCAGTTCACTACCCGAAAACAATCACTTGACTTTGCAGGATTCATTGGTGTAGATGAAAATGAACAGCCTATTTTTGCTTTCGGAAAGCATAAGGGCAAGACGGTAGATGAGGTAATGGAGTCCGAACCGGGTTATTTCGGATGGATTTTGAATGCTGACTTTCCGTTGTACACCAAGAAAGTACTTACACAAATCAAGCTCAGCAAGCTTAACAATAAATTGTAGTAACAATAACCACTAAAAATGATTGGAGATGAAGCTGATATGTATCGGTAGAAACTATACTGCCCATATTGAAGAATTGGAAAATGAAAAACCCAAAGAGCCTGTTGTTTTTATTAAACCAGATTCTGCAATTCTGCCTAAGGAGCAAGATTTTTATATTCCCGAATTTTCTAATGATGTTCATTATGAAGTAGAAGTCTTGGTCAAGATCAAAAAAGTTGGAAAACATATAACAAAACAATTCGCCCATACCTATTATGATGAAATCGGGCTTGGAATTGACTTCACGGCGAGGGATCTTCAGACGGAGTTAAAATCCAAAGGTTTACCCTGGGAAAAAGCAAAAGGATTTGATGGATCTGCGGTGGTGGGTAAGTGGTTACCAAAAACAAAGTACGAAAACCTTGACAAACTGGGTTTTTCCTTGTTAAAAAATGGGGAAAAAGTGCAAAACGGCAATACTTCCTTGATGTTGTGGAAGATAGACGAGCTTATCTCCTATGTATCTACCTATTTTATGCTCAAAAAGGGCGATATTTTGTTCACTGGGACACCCGCAGGGGTTGGTAAAGTTAGTCCAAATGATTACCTTTCAGGTACACTGGAAGGAGAAAATATGTTTGAAATTACTGTGAGATAATGATTTACAACCTCGACAAAGTAAATGAAATGGCAGAAGGCGATCAGGACTTTATAACCTCTGTGATTTCTGTATTTTTGGAAGAAGTCCCCGCTGATATGGAAGACCTTGAAAAGGCAATTGAAGCTCGGGATTATGAAAATGTATACAAGCTTGCCCATAAAATAAAACCAAATGTGGATTTATTAGGTATGGAGCAAACAAGAGCTACCGCGCTCGAAATAGAGACTCTTGGCAAAAACACCACTAGCATCGATGAGATTGAGAAGAAATTCCCTTTACTGAAAAAAGATGTACTTCAAGTGGTATCCGAGCTTAAAAAAGACTTTAATCTGTAAATGCAAGCTGAGATCATAACCATTGGGGATGAGATTCTCATTGGTCAGATTGTGGACTCCAATTCTGCATTTATCTCCAAGGAATTGAACAAGATAGGTGTTTCAGTATACCAAATTACATCGGTTCAAGATACTCGGGAGCACATTTTACAGGCCATGAAAGAGGCTGGGAATCGTTCTAGCCTTGTGATTATTACAGGAGGGTTGGGTCCAACCAAGGATGATGTAACCAAACATACGCTTTGCGATTTTTTTCATGATGAGTTGGTTATGAATAATGATGTGCTTTTACACATCGAAGAGTTATTCAAAAAATATATTTCCACACCAATTTCCGATTTAAACAGAAAGCAGGCATTAGTGCCATCAAAAGCAACCGTTTTACCCAATGCCCATGGAACTGCGCCAGGTATCTGGATGAAAAATGGGAACACTGTTTATGTGTCCTTGCCTGGAGTCCCGCTCGAAATGAAATATTTGATTCTGGACCATGTAGTCCCTAAAATTGTTAAGGAATATGAGCGCCCCCATATTTTGCACAAGACCATTCTTACACATGGTTTGGGAGAAAGCGCGATTGCAGGTAAAATTGAGACTTGGGAAGATAATCTGCCCGACTTCATAAAATTGGCTTATCTGCCTAATTTAGGTAGGGTTAGACTTCGTTTAACGGCCAAAGGTGATGACAAGGAAAAGCTGATAATGGCTGTCAGCAAAGAAGTTGAAAAGTTGTACCCGTTGATTGGTGATATTATTTATGGTGAAGAAGATGAAGATTCCATTGAAAGTCAGATAGGAAAGTTATTGACCAAAAAAAATATGACCATCGCAACCGCGGAAAGTTTTACGGGTGGCAAAATTGCACAACGCATCACTTCGGTTCCTGGAGCATCTGCCTATTTCAAAGGAAGCATGGTTAGCTATGCCACCGAGACCAAAATAGAGGTTTTAAATGTTCCGAAAGAAGTAATAGATAAGCACTCTGTTGTTAGTGAGGAAGTTGCCATCTCTATGGCGGAGAATGCACGAAAAATATTTAAGACTGACTTTTCCATTGCCACAACAGGCAATGCTGGTCCAACCAAAGGAGACTCAGATGCTGAGGTAGGTACGGTCTTTATTGCCATTAGCTCTGCAAGACGTACTTTTGCCACACAATTTACTATGGGAAACCATAGAGAGCGCATCGTTCAAAAGTCTGTAAACAAGGCGTTTGAGATGTTCGCAAAAGAAATTTCAAATTTCTAAAAAAGAATTTTGTGCATCCGATTAAATTGCCATAAATTTGCAGCCTCATTAAAATCACTCAAAAGTTAGGGAGATGTCTAAGATTTGTGAAGTAACAGGTAAAAAGGTGATGTTTGGAAACAATGTTTCCTTCTCTATCAATAAAACCAAAAGAAGATTCGATGTAAATATTTCTAAAAAGAGATTTTACATTCCTGAGGAAGACCGTTGGGTTACCCTTAACGTGTCAACAAGAGGTTTAAAGATCATCAACAAAAAAGGAATCTCAGCTGTTTTGAAGGAAATCAATTCCAAAAAATAGGTAGATAAGATTTTAAGTACGATACAATGGCAAAGAAAGGAAATAGAATTCAGGTTATTTTAGAGTGCACAGAGCACAAAGACTCTGGTATGCCCGGTACTTCAAGGTACATCACAACAAAGAACAAGAAAAATACGCCAGATAGGATGGAAATCAAGAAATTCAACCCTATCCTTAAGCGTATGACCATTCATAAAGAAATCAAGTAATAAAATAAGCCATGGCAAAGAAAACAGTAGCAACACTTCAGTCATCGTCAAAAAGATTGACCAAGGCCATCAAAATGGTAAAATCTCCAAAAACAGGAGCTTACACTTTTGTAGAATCAGTTATGGCGCCTGAAATGGTTAACGATTGGTTGAATAAGAAATAGTAGTATTCTACGAAAAGATCACAAGCCGCTTTATAAGCGGCTTTTTTTATGTCTTGTTCCGAAAACAAAGTTAAATTGGGTTTAACATAACTCCTCTTACTTTTCTATCTTTGAAGATTGATGACGAATGCGTATGAGCCTTTTTAAAAAAATATTTTCTTCAGACAAAAAAGAGACCTTGGATAAGGGTCTTGAAAAATCCAAGAACAGCTTTTTTGGAAAGTTAAGCAAAGCTGTGGCCGGAAAATCCAAGGTAGATGATGAGGTTTTGGATAATTTGGAAGAGGTTTTGGTTACCTCGGATGTGGGTGTAGAAACCACACTCAAGATAATTGAACGCATTGAAGAACGTGTTTCCAAGGACAAATATCTAGGGGCAGAGGAACTCAACACCATATTACGAGAGGAAATTGCGGGACTACTTTCCGAAACCCATGTCGGTGAAGATTCCGAGTTTACTGTTCCTTCCGATAAAAGACCTTACGTTATCATGGTTGTTGGTGTCAATGGAGTAGGGAAGACCACAACAATTGGAAAATTGGCAAATCAATTTAAAAACCAAGGACTCAAGGTGGTTTTAGGAGCAGGAGATACATTTAGAGCGGCTGCAATTGACCAACTGGAGGTTTGGGCCAAGCGGGTTGATGTGCCTATCATAAAGCAAAAAATGGGCAGTGATCCAGCTTCAGTGGCCTTTGATACCTTGAATTCTGCTGTGGCTGATAATGCCGATGTAGTACTCATTGATACCGCTGGGCGTTTGCATAACAAGGTCAATCTAATGAACGAACTTTCTAAAGTTAAGCGGGTAATGCAAAAAGTAGTGCCTGATGCTCCGCATGATGTACTATTGGTCTTGGATGGTTCAACAGGTCAAAATGCATTTGAACAGGCCAAACAATTCACTAAAGCAACTGAAGTAAGCAGTTTGGCCGTGACCAAATTGGATGGTACTGCAAAAGGAGGGGTTGTAATTGGAATCTCTGACCAATTTCAAATCCCAGTAAAATATATTGGAGTAGGTGAAGGGATTGAAGATCTCCAAGTTTTCAATAAGTACGAATTTGTAGATTCTTTCTTCAAAATATAGCATTCCCAAATCAAGCTTAAATAGCCAATTATTCCCTAAATTTAGTTCACCTATTGCAGAACTATGGGAAGACTACACCTTTTTGAATTTGAAGACCAAAAATGGTTTCCCAGTTTTTTACGCGACTATGGTACTGATTTTCTTCAGTTCTTATCCAACAAAGTCAAACTGTACAAACCTGTTGTCTCAGTCTTGGAACGGGGACTGCGGGCAAGCGGAACAAATACGATTGTCGATTTAGGTTCAGGGGGGGAGGAGGATTACTTTGGCTGAATTCTGAACTCATAAGGACCAATCCAAATCTAAAGATTGTTTTAACCGATTTCTACCCGAATCTAAGGGCTTTTGAATATACCCAAAAGCAAGCTGATAATTTTGAGTTTATAGCCACATCCATTGATGCTAGAAACGTACCGCAAAGCTTAAAAGGATTCCGAACACAATTCTTGTCATTGCATCATTTCAAACCAAAAGATGCCGGACAAATATTGCAGAATGCGTTAAATTCAAATAGCGTGATTGGCATTTTTGAAGGGCAAGAGCGAAGTATTCCAAGTATTCTGGCTATGCTTTTTTCTCCTATCTCTGTTTTATTGACTACCCCATTTATAAGACCCTTTAAGATAGGGAGACTCATTTTTACCTATCTCATACCCGTAGTTCCACTATTTGTGCTTTGGGATGGTATTGTTTCTTCTTTACGCACATATTCAGTCAAAGAAATGAATGCGTTGGTCGACCAACTGAACGATAAAGAATCCTTTGAATGGGAAATTAAAAGGGTTAAATCTGGTCCCGGGGTTATACTTTACCTTCTAGGCATACCAAAATCATGACGATAATACTATCTAATAACCTTAAAAGCTTAACCAATAAAATATGAAAAAACTACTTTTTTTTGTTTTAGTACTACTGGTGAATATCAGCTTTGCTAAAATATGGACACCCTCAATCCTTTCCGATAACATGGTTTTGCAGCAACAATCGAATGCAACTATTTGGGGGTGGACCACTGCCACCAATGAGACCATTACCATTATAGGTTCATGGAATAGTGAGGGGATTACAACCAAGGCATATCAAGGTGTTTGGTCTACAGAAATTCCAACACCTGCAGCTGGAGGGCCTTACACCATTACCATTAAGGGACATGAAGAACTTACAATCTCTAATGTTATGATTGGTGAAGTGTGGATAGCTTCAGGTCAATCTAACATGCAATGGACACCAAATATGGGTCTAGATAATGCTGAGGAAGAAGTGAAAAATGCTAACTATGCTGACATTCGTTTTTTCCAAGTACCGCAACGTAAATCCAATACCCCGCAGGATGATACGCCTGGGGAATGGGTTTCGTGCTCGCCTGAATCCATGCAGAACTTCAGTTCTGTCGCCTATTTCTTTGGGAAAAAATTGCATAAACAGATGTCAGTTCCTATTGGTTTGATAAGTTCTAATTGGGGAGGTACGCCAGTAGAAGTTTGGATTCCGAAAGGACGGATTTCACAAGATGAGGAGCTAAACGAAGCCTCAAAACAAATTTCGGAATTTGAATGGTGGCCACATCTGCCTGGAACCGCATATAATGGAATGATTCACCCACTTTTGAAGTTCAATATAGCTGGTGCCATTTGGTATCAGGGAGAATCAAATCGGGCCAATTCAAAGTCCTATTACAAATCATTTCCTTTGTTGATTGCATCCTGGAGGGAGCTCTGGAAAAAGGAATTCCCGTTTTATTTTGCCCAAATTGCTCCCTTTGATTACGAGAAGGATAAAAAAGATATCAAAGCCGCTATTGTCCGTGACGCGCAATTATTTACCATGCTGAATGTGCCAAATACTGGAATGGCGGTTACAAATGACATCGGAAACCTTAAAGATATACACCCTACAAATAAGCAAGAAGTGGGTAGACGATTGGCGCTATGGGCCTTAGCCAAAACCTATGGCGTTAAAGATGTAGCCTTCGCTGGACCGGTTTATAAGAGTATGGAGGTCAAAAGGAATAAAATAATATTGACTTTTGATTATGCTGAGGGTGGTTTAAAAGCGGATGGAAAAACGTTGGAAGAATTCTATATAGCTGGACTTGATAAGGAATTTTATAAGGCGAATGCAAGAATCAAGGGTAACACCGTTGAGGTATCCTCCTCTAAGGTTAAAGAACCAGTAGCGGTTCGTTTTGCCTTTTATGACAAGGCACTTCCCAATTTGTACAATGAATCCGGTTTGCCTGCATCGTCATTTAGAACGGATGATTGGGAAATAGTGCTGGAGTAATGGGATTTTTCTCAAACTGAATAAATAGAAACTATGATATTTCGTGTATTAATGTTGTTTTGTATAGTTGGTTTATGGCAAGGTAACGCTCAAATAAAACATCCTAAGGCAAGTCCCTTTTCGATGGTGGAACAAAATGTTGGTCTTTCCAAAATAATGGTGAAATACTCTCGTCCAGCAACAAAAGGCCGCCAAATTTTTGGAGATCTGGTACCTTATGGTAGAATTTGGAGAGTAGGGGCCAATGAAAGCACAAAAATTACCGTTGATTCGCATTTGAACGTTATGGGCAATGTCTTGGCTGTAGGGACCTATGCCCTATATGCTTTTCCCGAAGCCGATGAATGGCAAATAGTGTTTCATGAAAACACTACACATTGGGGTGATGGAAGAAAAAACTATAATCCAGAGGAAGATTTGTTTCGTATTTCGGTCAAGCCTCAAAAAATACCCTATCATCAAGAGAACTTTTTGATTTCTTTTGATTCAATCACCCATGATTCAGCAATTATGGAGTTGATTTGGGCCAATACCAAAGTGCAGATACCCTTTATGGTAGATACCAATTCCTTGATGGAATTGGAAATTGCCAAGCAGCTAAGAGAAAATCCTTCAGCGCAAACCTATTATGAAGCTGCACGCTACTTTCAAGAAAAGGGAACACAATATCAGCGTGCCCTTGAATACTTAAATAAAGCTTTGGAATTGGGTGGAGACACCTATTACTTTCATAGAGTGAAATCTTTGGTAGAAGCAAAGCTCGGCGATTATCAATCTGCAATAATATCCGCTAACAAATCTTTAAAAATCGCAGATGAATTAGGGAAAGATGAATTTGTTCGGATGAACAAGAAAAATATTCTTCGATGGAAAAAGGAATTAAAATAAAAAGAATCATGCATAGCAAAATTCTTCGCGTTGCTTTTGGCTATTCGTTGTTACTTTTCATGTTTCAGTCATGTCAATTTCTGGACAAGAAAAAGGAATCAGATCCAATAAATGAATCTCCTACGGAGTCTTTTGAAAGTGATATTAACGAAGAAAAAAAAGAAGAACCGCTTTGGACGCCCTACGATGATTCCGCTGAAGTTGCGCAGAATACCGATCATGAAAAGGAACGAATGCGATACAAATTCATTCAATCCAAAGTATTGGATAAGAACACGGTTTTTGAAGAATTACATAGGGACGTTTCTGAGTTTCCCAAGGAAAGGTATGAAATGATGAAGCCTTTGGTTTTGGAACAGGATATTCCAACTATTCAAAAACATATTGCGGAGGGAGCATTCACCTATGTTGACCTAACCCTTTTTTATCTGCATCGAATATATCATTATGAACTGCCCAATGAAACCACATTGAATACAGTTATCGCGCTGAATCCAAATGTCTTGGAAGAGGCTAAAGCTTTAGATAGCACTGCTGAAGGTCATCACCCCATATATGGAATGCCCATACTATTGAAGGACAATATTGGCACTTTAGAAATGAATACCACTGCGGGTTCAATCGCTTTGAAAGAAAATCATACCGATGACGCTTTTGTGGTAACGCAACTTAAAGCAAATGGCGCATTGATTCTGGGGAAAGTGAACTTGAGTGAGTGGGCCAATTTTATTTGTGAATGCCCTAATGGGCAAAGTGCAATAGGAGGACAGACGTTAAACCCTTACGGACGACGAATTTTTGATACTGGTGGTTCAAGTGCGGGCAGTGGAACTTCTGTTGCCGCTAATTATGCGGTAGCCGCGGTGGGTACGGAAACATCGGGTTCCATATTATCCCCTTCTGGACAAAATTCGGTTGTAGGTATGAAACCTACCATTGGGCTTTTAAGTCGTACTGGAATCGTTCCCATTTCCAGCACCTTGGATACCCCTGGTCCTATGACCAAAAATGTTATCGACAATGGTATTCTGTTGGATGCCATGCGTGGTTTTGATATCGATGATGAGAAATCAGTACAGGCAAATTGGGAAGCGGAATGGTATACCGAGGAGACAACCCTAAAAGGCAAAAGATTTGGTGCGTTCAAAAATTATATGGAAAGTGATACCGTCTATAAGGAGACAATGGATAGACTAAAAGCCGCCGGAGCGACTATAGTTGAATTTGAACCTCCAGAAGTAGATTTCAATGGCTTTTTGTCAATTTTGAATATAGACATGAAAAATGATTTACCACTCTATATCGAAACGCAAACAAAAGATAAGGAATTGGTGCAGGTTAGGAATGTTCGCGAAGTTGTAGAATTCAATTTAAAAGATAGTACAGTCAGAATTCCATATGGACAAGCACGTTTTGATGGTATTTTGGCCGATACTACTTCGACGAGTGGATTAAAATTGATTAAGCAACGATTAAAAACCAACGGTCGTACGTATTTTAATACTCCATTAAATGAACATCGTTTGGATGCCATTTTGTCCATCAATAATTATGATGCTGGAGCCGCCGCTGCCGCCGAATTTCCAGCGCTGACTATTCCTATGGGATATAAAGATTCTGGAGAACCAGTGAATTTGACCTTTATCGCAAAACAATATCAGGAAGGAAAATTGTATGCATTAGGAAAGGCATTTGAAACTATTACCAAAGCACGAAAGATTCCTGAAAATTTCAGTGATTAGTTGATAAAATCACTGATTTTTTCCCAAAGAAGATTATCAAAACTTGAGGGACCCAATAGATTTTCACCGGCATCCTCTCCCATGCGCACTATAACCAAACCTTCGCTATGGATAATGTACAGTTTTTGATCATCTCTGCCTAGTCCAGCGTAGGTGTCAGCAGGGGCATTGGGAATTAGTTCTCCCTGAAATTCCGTCTGGGATGATGGGGCTCGATAGCTCGATTTTCCATTTAGCCACCACAAATACCCATAAGACTTATTTAGGTTTTGGGAAGTGTTCTTCATTGCATTCTGGTAGTTGCTATCTCCTAGAATAACCTCGTTGTTCCAAACTCCGTTGTTTAAGTTTAGTAAACCGAAACGCGCCATACTGCGAGCAGTGCTAAAGAAGACATTGTTCAAGTTATTCGTAGATAGCCAAAAACCATCCATTCCTATTTTATCGCGTAGCTGAGCATTGAAATAATCCGTCCATTCCATCTCCGTCGCATTTGAAACCACTTTTTGCAAAAGGGTGTACGGGCCATTATGATATGCCCACCGAGAACCTGCATCGGCCACATAGCTTAAACAGTCAGGGGTGACACAATCAAAAAATAAAGCGTTCATACCTGATGTCATGGTCAGTTGGTGCCAAATTGTGATTAAGTTTTCCTTTTCTAGTGGGGTACTCGTCCATCCCTCACTTAAATAATTGGAAGTTTTGTCCTGTATGTCCAAATGGTTTTCCTCTTGGGCAATACCAACAGTGAAAGCGGTTAAGGTTTTTCCTGCTGATGCCCAATACCAGCTCGTATTTTGAGTATGGTCATCAAAATACCATTCCACTACTATTTTACCATCTTTAAGAATAATGAAAGCTTTGGTCTGTTTTTCATCCAGAAAGTTGAACAAATCTTGTTCAGCGGCCAAATCCCACCCTAATGTAGAAGCTTCAATGGTTTCCCATTCTGGGGATTGTGAAGGCGGAAAATATAGATTGGACGGACTTGGCAAGTCTATACCTTCATTGTCTCCAGGTGAAGATTCCGATGAGCAGCTGCAACATAAAACAGCTGCAATAAGAATGAAGGTGAGTAGCTTTTTCATAATCCGACTTTTATTGGACAAGTTTGCCCTCTAAAGGTTTAACGTTGGGTTTAGAAAAATATTCAGTGAAATCGATGTAATGCCCTGGCATGTTGTATTTTTGCACCCCACTTATAGCAATATGCGTACGAAATCTCTTAAAAAGAACAAAATTAACGTGGTTACCTTGGGTTGTAGCAAAAATGTTTACGATTCAGAGGTGCTCATGGGACAATTAAAGGCCAACAATAAAGATGTGGCTCATGAGGAAGAAGG
Organism: Flagellimonas rhodophyticola; assembly: GCF_049332665.1. Taxonomy (NCBI): domain Bacteria; kingdom Pseudomonadati; phylum Bacteroidota; class Flavobacteriia; order Flavobacteriales; family Flavobacteriaceae; genus Flagellimonas; species Flagellimonas rhodophyticola. The sequence continues at coordinate 1,879,023 of NZ_CP186326.1, forward strand.
AAATGTTGTGGTAATCAATACTTGCGGATTTATTGCTAATGCAAAGGAGGAGAGCGTAAATACTATTTTGGAATACGTTCAGAAAAAGGAAGCAGGCGATGTGGATAAAGTTTTTGTCACAGGTTGTTTGAGCGAACGCTATAAACCTGATTTGGAAAAAGAGATTCCAAATGTGGATGAATATTTTGGGACTACGGACCTTCCGAATTTGTTAAAAGCTTTAGGAGCAGATTACAAGCATGAATTGATTGGAGAGCGATTGACGACGACTCCAAAAAACTATGCTTATTTAAAGATTGCCGAAGGATGCGATAGACCCTGTTCTTTTTGTGCAATTCCCTTGATGCGTGGCAAACATAAAAGTAAGCCTATTGAAGAGTTGGTGGAAGAATCGGAGAAATTGGCCGCCAAGGGAGTAAAAGAATTGATTTTGATCGCCCAAGACCTCACATATTACGGATTGGACCTCTACAAAAAGAGAAACTTGGCCGAATTACTTCAAAAACTAACGAAGGTTGAAGGTATTGAATGGATTCGTTTGCATTATGCCTTTCCGACTGGTTTTCCAATGGATGTTTTGGAGGTGATGAAGAAAGAGCCGAAGGTTTGCAATTATATTGACATTCCGCTTCAGCATATTTCAGATTCCATATTAAAAAGTATGCGAAGGGGTACAACCAAGGAAAAGACAACCAAGTTGTTGGAAGATTTTAGAATCGCGGTTCCAGAGATGGCAATACGTACGACATTGATTGTGGGATACCCTGGAGAAACAGAGGAGGACTTCCAAATTTTAAAAGAATGGGTAAAAGAGATGCGTTTTGAACGTTTAGGATGCTTTACCTACAGCCATGAAGAAAATACACATGCATATTCCCTCCAGGACGATGTCCCTGAAGAGGTAAAACAACAGAGAGCCAATGAGATCATGGAAGTTCAGTCCCAAATTTCATGGGAACTCAACCAAGAAAAAATTGGAAAGACTTATAAATGCATTGTTGATCGCAAAGAAGGTGACCATTTTGTAGCTCGCACAGAATTTGACTCTCCCGATGTAGACAATGAAGTGCTTATCGATGCAACACAGCACTACGTGAAGGTTGGTGGATTTACCAACATTGAAATTGTAGAAGCATCTGATTTTGACCTGTACGGAATACCCGTTCAATCTTAATTTATTTTTTGATACATATTTGACAAATGTCATAGTGCTGCTTTTCAGTTTGTTGTAGCTTTGGTTTATTGAGTACAAATCAAAAACACCAAATTATGGTCACCACAGCACACGACCGTAAGGTCAAAATCAGCATTACACTATTAAGAGTTTTAATAGGATGGCACTTCCTATATGAGGGCATTGTAAAGCTGTATAATCCAGAATGGACTTCATTTGGATATTTAGCCTCAGCCCAGGGACCTTTCAAGTCCATTTTTTATTCCTTAACAGCACCTTCTATTATCGATTGGGTAGATAACTTGAATGTGACCGCACTTTTGGTTGTGGGCATTACATTTTTGCTTGGAATTTTTGAAAAGAAAGGAGCGTTGGTGGGAATTTGCCTTTTAGGCCTGTACTATCTGGCCCATCCCTCGTTTCCTGGAATTCAGCAGATTAATGTCGAGGGCAATTACTGGTTGGTAAACAAAAACTTAATTGAGCTGGTGGCTTGTATTGTAATTTACAATTACCCGACCGCTCGATTTTTTGGACTTGGTCTTTTCCGCAAACGAAAATTAATTAAAAAATAAAACGATGAACTGGACAAGAAGAGATTTATTGAAAGGTTTAGGTGGACTTCCCATTCTAGGTGCGGTCTGGTGGGCCGGAGCTGCTTCTGTGGTAAACCGCAAGAAGAAAAGAGCCGAAATTTTAAATCAATTAAACATTAGTCCATCCTTACCAAAGGCTGTCCCAGGAATTGGTGGCGACCCGATTAGAATTGGGATTATAGGTTTCGGCATTAGGGGAGAGCAACTTTGCAGGTCTTTGGGTTTTGCAACGGAGGAATGGAAGGAAGAAATGCGAATGGTCGCTCAAGAAGACCCCAATAACAGAGCATTGGAAGATTTTTTAAGACAAGATAAGCTCAATGTGAGTTTGAGCGGTGTCTGTGACGTTTTTGATGTAAGGGCAGAAAAAGCATTAAGGTCATTTTCAACTCCTGATAATAAAATCAAAAGATATGCAACGTATAGTGAAATGGTCCATAGCGGAGATGTAGATGCGGTCGTTATAGCAACACCAGATCATTGGCATGCTCCGATGGCCATTGAAGCTTTGAACAATAATATACATGTCTACGTAGAAAAACCAATGACCCATACCATTGAAGAAACCTATGAACTACGGGAAGCTGCCAAAAAGTCCAAGGCCACATTGCAAATAGGACATCAGCATAGACAGACCTTGAGCTTTAGGACAGCAAAAGATATCGTTGAAAAAGGAATTTTAGGTCATGTATCACTTATTCAGACCAATACCAATAGGAATGATGACAATGGTGCTTGGAATTATGATATCCATAATCAGGCAAGCGCCCAGACCATTGATTGGGAACAATTTTTAGGTTCTGCACCCAAGATTCCGTTTAACAAAAATCATTTTTTTAGGTGGCGTAAATGGTGGGCTTATGGTTCCGGGCTTTCCGGAGATCTTTTAACCCATGACTATGATAGATTGAATTGTGTGCTTAACATGGGTATCCCAGATACCGTATCGGCTTCTGGCGGCATTTACACCCATAATGACGGCCGAAATGTACCCGATGTACTTCAAGTAAATATGGAATTTCCTAGATTTTCAACTGGGAGCAGTCAAGTTGAAGGAAAAGAGCAAGGGATGACATTTTGTTATAGTGCTTCCCTGGGAAATTCATTTAATAGACCGACGATATTGATGGGCCATGACGCAACGATGGAACTTGGCAACAAACTTACAATTTGGCCGGATATGGCGTCAACCAAGTATGCTGATATGTTGGAAGGGGAGAAACTGAGACCGAATATTCCAATGTATCAATATAATCCCGCGGCAAACGTTCCTGATGCTGTATCATCAGCTACTTCACAATATTTTGCCGATAAAGGTCTAATGTGGACTTATATTGACGGGGTTAGGGTCGATTCTACTTTTTTGCATATGAGGGAATGGCTAAGTGTCATCAAAAATGGTGGAAAATTAAGTTGTGGAATCAAAGAAGGGTTTGAAGAGGCAATATCGGCGCATATGGCTGGATTGTCGTGGAAAACGGGAAGAAAAATTGAATGGGATGCTGAAAATGAGGTGCTCAAACCGATAGCAGGAATAAATTTTGACGAGGTTTTGCTTTTTAATGGAAAATGGAAAGAATCTTCAGAAAATCTGGAAGTTTAATGGACTACATGTTCACAAACTCATAACCGGATAAAGGAATGTTTCTTAAATCAAATTCAGTTTCATTGAGCAATATGCCATGTTCCAAAAAAGCTTTTAGATTCGTCAGCCAAAATGTCCAGCCATTGCTGCAACCATGATGGATGTTTAGCTTACTTTCCTCATCTGTGGATATTTCGTATTGTTTTAAAACGAGCAGCACGGCAGTCTCATGATTTTCCAGGGAAACGGAAACCTTGCTGTCTGCAAAGGAGATTTCCAAAAAATCTGTTCCATTCGCCTTCAAGACCTTTCCGGCTTCTATTCCGTCCCAATTATGCCATTTCCAGGTGTAATTATCTCCAGATTGAATGTTTTCATCCAAAGCGCGCTTTTTTCCGGTATCCGAAACGTAGTTCGCCTCGCTCAAAAACCATGAGGTAATGCCTGCCGAAGTACCCCAGCACCAATACAATTTTTCCATTGGGGCTTTGATAAAGACTTTTTTAGTGAAACAATCAAAAGTTAGTTTTTCCATCATTTGCGATTTAATTCATATTGATATAACTCCCTGCCGAGTTGGGCAAGAAAAGGAATTCCGATTTCATCGTATTCGTAGACGTTATCATTAAAAATACCATCCTTGTTTACGAGAATGGTGGCAGTAACCATGAAATCGACATTATTTTTCTCGTCTTGTATGTAGGCACAATCCGTTAGGGTACCATAGGCGTAGCCTACTTTGTTGTAAACTTTAATATGTTCTGGTATAGGTTCCATTGAATCACCGAACATCAAGAATTTAACATAACTGTCATAATATTCCTCAGAATCATAACCCAGCTGTTGTGGTAGGCTGTGCATGGCATCCAACAAAAATTGATGTTGTGAAGCACTTAGGTTAAACCGTTCTTCTGTTTGAAAAGCTTTTGGAAAAATAATGCGCTTTAACAAGGCATGCTGTGCTTCAACCGGATAGTAGTTTTTCATTGAAAAGTCGAATGGCCCCGTTTGCATCTCATCGTCAGCATAAAAACCTTCCCCTTTTTCAATCTTTTTCAATTGAAGTGCTTTTTGATAGGTATTGATAATTGGCTTGCTCGTTGCGGTGGTAGAATCATTTATATAAATGATGAGTGGTTTCGTGGTCACATTATCTGCATCAGGTGCGGAAAGACGATGAGCTATCCGGATGGGATTTACCCCTTTTGCCGACATCCTCGTATTCAGTGCATCCTGACCTAAAAATTCAATCAATCTGTTGTTGGCAGCATTATCCGATACTGAAAATATCTCCGAAATGGCATTTGCAAACGTTGTTTCGATTGAATCCCCTTCAATATAAAAACGAGTGTCCAAGTTGAGCGAGTCAATTTCATTCAGTTTTTCCAGTGCAGCTACTGCTGCCGGAAATTTGACGGTGCTGGCGGGGTAGAAGTAATTGTCACTATCCACTTGAAAATCAAAATCAGTGAATTGGACACTGTCATTTTTACGATCAATCTGAGTATAGCGAATCTGCACTTCATATTGGTCCACACTATCCATGACTTTTCGAATCAAAGGACTTTCCGAAGCCAATGCACTTTTCAAGGGGTTTGATGTTGTTTTTTGTTGACACCCAGTAAAAAAGATAGTTGCAATTAGAATAAAAATGGACTTAGGTGCCTTCATTTATTGATATCAAAATCATCTAAATAAACTTCCCCTCTTTGAGGTTTGAGAATTTCACGAGTCTCTTCCATTTCAAATTCAGCAACTACCATATAGGCGATGCTATGGCTGTCACTGAAATGGTGCACTCCAGTAATATCAAATTTCAACTCCTCAATCACTATGAATTCTTCAAGATGAGTCCTATAGTGTTCTGCGGTCCTGGCGGCCCTGGGACCTCTAAAATCCCATATCAACTTTATTTTTCTATCCAATAGTTTTGTCATGGCGCTAGGTGTTTAGTACCGATGTGCCTTGTTCTGCAAAAGCTTTAAAGTCCTCCAAGTACTTATAGGATTGCTTTTTAAAGGCTCCCGGCATTAAAAAGGCAATAACTTTCATACCAAATCCCGAAAACTGAAATTCACTCTCCGAAACCCATCTTGTTTTTCCGTTTTCTTCCTTGAAGTAGTTTTTCTGAATATTATGGACTCCTTTGGTATCGTAAGTGGTATGCAATTCCTCCGGAAGGTTTCGCTTCAATATGGTTTCAACCATATCAAATTCACGTTTCCCCATTTTGTACTGTAAACGCATTTGAGCTCCTTCTTGAGTTGGATTTTCGGATAGTAACTCGAAGTCGACCAACCCGCGTTGCCAGTGTTTCATGTTTTCAGGTTCATCCAGTTTTTTTAGAAACTCATCGCGAGGAAGGTCAATGACTATTTCTGTGATATATTTCATTTTGGCCGGTTTTCCACTAATGTAATAATTTATGTTGTTAGTAGGTGCAGCTACTAAAAATCTGTTAATGAGAATGCAACCTACTTGCGAGCCTAGATGTAATTGTTATTTTTGCGGAATGCTTATGCTCCAAAAAAATATAAAACCTTTTATTGGTTTGATTATACTGTTGTTTTTGGGTTCCTGCAGTTCCATTTTTAGGGAAAAGGCTGAAAAGGAACCTTTGGCCAGAGTTGGGGATTCCTATCTTTATAAAGAAGATGTCGCTTCCCTTATTAGGGATGATATGTCTGCTCAAGACAGTGCCCTGTTTGTAACCAATTATATAAATAATTGGGCTTCAGTACAGTTATTGCTATCAAAATCGAAAATAAACCTTTCTGAGGAAGAATTGGCGGCGTTTGATCGCTTGGTCGAGGATTATCGGGCTGAGTTGTACACAAGAGCCTATGTTGAAGCATTAGTACTTCAGGCACAAGATACTGCAGTGACCACTTCGCAATTAAGGTCGTATTACGAAAGGGAAAAGGATAATTTTAAGTTGAACGAGAAATTGGTTCAGTTGAGGTTTGTTACGCTGCCTTCTCAATTTTTGGACAAAGATGAAGTAATTACCAAAATGAAGGATTGGGAGGAATCGGATAAAAATTATCTTGATTCCATAGCGGTACAATTCAAGAAAATACATTTTAACGACTCTATTTGGGTAAGTGCTTCCCGGGTGATTGAAGAAATACCCGCACTTACTTCCCTAAACGAAGCGAACTACTTAAAAAAATCACAATTTTTTGAATTGGAAGACTCCTTAGGGGTATATTTGGGAAGAGTGAAAGAAGTACTGGAAGTCAACGATATAGCACCATTTGAATATATTTCACCAGATATAAAACAACTTATTCTAAATCGACGAAGGTTGGATTATGTCAAAAGGTTGAAAACCGAAATTATAGATGAAGCAACACAGAAGAATGAATTTGAGGTATATGGAAATAAAGAATAAGATGATGTTGGCCATGGCGTTTTTTGCTGTGGTTGGGATTGGCAACGCCCAAGAAAGCGATGAGGTATCGTTAAATAAGAACGACTCAACGGAGGTTATAAAAAAAGTAAAGTTGGATGGTATAGCGGCCGTAATTGGGGATTATGTGATACTTGAATCCGATATCGAAAAGACATTTATTGATTTAAAAAGTCAAGGTGCATCAACTGCAGATTTTACACGATGCGGTGTATTGGGTAAATTGATGGAAGACCGTTTATATGCCCATCAGGCTGTTCAGGATAGCCTTTTGGTCTCAGATGATCAGGTGAACGCTCAAAGTGATAGACAGATTCAGCAGTTAACAGCCCAAGTAGGCTCCATAGAAAAGGTATTGAAATTTTACAAGAAAAAGGATATCGAAAGTTTCCGTACGGAGCTTTTTGAGATTAACAAACTTCGAATGCTTTCCGAAAAAATGCAAGGAAAAATTGTCGAAGAAATTGAAGTGACTCCAGAAGAAGTCCGTCAGTTTTTTGGTAAGATACCCGAAAATGAAAGGCCGGTTTTCGGAGCGGAACTCGAAATAGCCCAGATTGTCAAGCAACCCACTGCACCAGAAGAAGAAAAACAGAAGGTGATTGATAGGCTTAAGCAAATTAAGCAGGATGTAGAAGAAAACGATGCTAGTTTTAATGTTAAGGCAATTCTGTATTCCCAAGATCCTGGTTCAAAATCTAAAGGTGGATTTTATAGCATGACTAGAGAAACCCCTTTTGTAAAGGAATTTAAGGACGTGGCTTTTAGTTTGCAAGAAGGGGAAATTTCTGAGCCTTTTGAATCTGATTTTGGGTATCATATCATTTATATAGAAAAAATAAGAGGACAAGAATTGGATTTACGACATATCCTTTTAATTCCAGAGATACCGCAAAGTGCGATTGAAACCGCAGTTAAAGAACTAGACAGTATACGACAACAGATTTTGGACGGAAAATACACTTTTGCTGAAGCTGCTTTGAATTTTTCAGAGGAAAAAGAAACTAAATTCGACGGTGGACTCCTTAGAAACCCAATCAATTTTGATTCGAGATTTGAGTTGACAAAAATGGATCCAAGTTTGTATAATCAAGTAAGAAATCTAAAGGATGAAGAGATTTCAAGGCCCATCCGTGAAGATGATCAAAGAGGAGGAGCGCCAAAATTCAAGATTATGAAAATCTCCAATCGGTATGATGAACACAAAGCGGATTTCGCCAAAGATTACATCAAAATACAGGAATTGGCTTTAAGGGAGAAACAATTCAACGCCATTAAGGATTGGATGAACGAGCATATCGAAGACACTTATATCCACGTAAATACTGATAATAAAAACTGCGATTTTGCAAATAACTGGGTAAAGGAATAACTACATGTCGGACGTTGTCGCGGTTGAAAACCTTGTAAAAAAACACCAGGCCCTAAAAGACGAAATTGCTAAGGTCATAGTAGGCCAAAACGAAGTAATTGAGCAAATTTTACTTTCCATTTATACAGGGGGGCATTCCTTGTTGATCGGTGTGCCAGGTTTGGCCAAAACCTTAATGGTAAATACAATCGCCCAAACGCTCGGTCTTGATTTTAAAAGAATTCAATTTACCCCAGACTTAATGCCAAGTGACATTCTGGGTAGCGAAGTACTTGACCAAAACAGAAACTTCAAGTTTATCAAAGGACCGGTTTTTGGAAATATTATTCTAGCCGATGAGATTAACCGTACACCTCCCAAGACCCAGGCTGCTCTGTTGGAAGCCATGCAGGAAAAGGCTGTGACCATTGCTGGACAGCAATATAAGTTGAGCATGCCCTATTTTGTGCTGGCTACACAAAACCCTATTGAACAGGAGGGTACTTATCCCTTGCCAGAAGCTCAATTGGACCGTTTTATGTTTGCTATTGAGTTGAAATACCCATCCATCTCAGAAGAGATAGAAGTAGTAAAATCAACAACCACGGATAGTGAGGTACAGCTCGACACGCTGTTCAGCGCTGATGAAATTATCGAAGTACAGCATTTGGTGCGTAGAATACCAGTTCCTGATAATGTTATTGATTATGCGGTAAGATTGGTCAATAAGACTAGACCGGGAATGGAAGGGTCTTTGGATTTTGTAAATAACTATGTGGATTGGGGGGCTGGACCCCGAGCATCACAAAATTTGGTATTGGGCGCAAAGGCCCATGCAGCAATTCATGGAAAATTTTCTCCCGATATTGAAGATGTTAAAGCAATTGCCGCAGGAATATTACGGCACAGGATACTAAAAAACTATAAAGCCGAGGCTGAAGGCATTTCTGAAGAAAAAATTATTTCAGAATTGTTATAAATACAATATCCAACCGACTTATTTGCCAAATTCTAATTCCTAAATCGGTGGTATTTTAGTAAATTAGCCGAATTGTAAAAATCTTAAATCCAATCTAGAATGGCATTTGACATTGACATGATTAAGGGTGTTTACGCCTCAATGGGAGAGCGTATCGAAAAAGCTCGTGAACTATCTGGGAAACCCTTGACCCTTGCAGAAAAAATATTGTATTCACACCTTTGGGAAGGTGCTCCAAGCACACAATTTACCCGTGGCAAGGACTATGTGGATTTTGCACCGGATAGGGTGGCATGTCAAGATGCAACTGCCCAGATGGCACTTTTGCAATTTATGCATGCTGGAAAACCCAAAGTGGCCGTCCCTACAACCGTGCATTGCGATCACCTGATTCAGGCAAAAGTCGGAGCCAGTGCTGATTTAAAAAGAGCCAACGAAACTAGTAATGAGGTTTTCGATTTCTTGGAATCCGTATCCAATAAATACGGAATAGGTTTTTGGAAGCCCGGTGCGGGAATTATTCATCAAGTTGTGCTTGAAAACTATGCGTTTCCAGGTGGAATGATGATAGGAACCGATTCACATACTGTAAATGCAGGAGGACTTGGAATGGTGGCCATCGGAGTTGGTGGTGCAGATGCCGTTGATGTAATGGCCGGAATGCCTTGGGAATTGAAATTCCCTAAATTGATTGGAGTAAAATTAACTGGAAAACTATCCGGTTGGACCGCTCCTAAAGACGTGATTTTAAAAGTAGCCGATATTCTTACCGCTAAAGGAGGAACAGGGGCTATTATCGAATATTTTGGAGAAGGTGCTACCTCAATGTCCTGTACTGGAAAGGGAACCATTTGTAATATGGGCGCGGAGGTTGGAGCTACAACATCCACTTTTGGTTATGACGAATCCATGGACCGTTACCTTAGGGCAACCGATAGAGCTGATGTTGCTGATGCTGCTTTAGAGGTAAAAGAGCATCTAACAGCCGATGCGGAGGTGTATGCGAATCCTGAGCAATACTTTGACCAGGTGATTGAAATCAACTTGAATGAATTGGAACCACACTTGAATGGTCCATTCACTCCAGATTTGGCTACTCCAATTTCTAAGATGAGTGAAGCTGCCAAAGCGAATGATTGGCCATTGAATGTTGAGGTTGGATTGATTGGTTCGTGTACCAACTCATCCTATGAAGATATTTCAAGAGCTGCATCCTTGGCAAAACAGGTTACTGATAAAAACTTAAAGACGAAATCAAAATTTACCATTACCCCAGGATCGGAGCAGGTGCGCTATACAATCGACAGGGATGGATTTATAGATACTTTTGATGCTATTGGAGCAACAGTATTTGCCAATGCCTGTGGACCATGTATAGGAATGTGGGATCGTTACGGCGATAAGGCCGCCGATGGTCCAAGAAATACTATCGTTCATTCTTTCAACAGAAACTTTGCGAAGCGAGCCGATGGAAATCCAAATACCCTTGCCTTTGTAGGTTCACCGGAGTTGGTAACGGCAATCGCTATTGCAGGACGTCTGGATTTTAATCCTGTTACCGACAAATTAATCAATGAGGATGGAGAAGAGGTAATGTTGGACGAACCAAGAGGGTACGAACTTCCTCCAGAAGGGTTTGCTGTTGAAGACGCTGGTTTTATAGCGCCTATGGAAGATGGAAGTGGAGTGCAAGTTGTGGTTTCACCAACATCTGAGAGACTTCAATTGTTGGATCCTTTTGTTCCAATTTCTAAAGAAAGTCTTCAAGGGGTTAAATTGCTTATTAAGCCTTTTGGCAAATGTACTACAGATCATATATCAATGGCAGGTCCTTGGTTACGATACCGCGGGCATCTAGATAATATTGCCAACAACACCTTAATTGGTGCAGTTAACGCATTCAACAAGCAGACTAATTTTGTCAAAAATCAGTTGACAGGAGAATACGGGGCTGTTCCAGATGCCCAACGTGCTTATAAAAAAGAAGGTATACGTACTATAGTGGTGGGAGATCACAACTATGGAGAAGGCTCTTCAAGGGAACATGCTGCGATGCAACCTCGTCATTTAGGAGTTGCGGCGGTATTGGTCAAGTCTTTTGCTAGAATTCATGAAACAAACTTGAAAAAACAAGGAATGTTGGCATTGACTTTTGCTAATGAAAATGATTATGACTTAATCCAGGAAGATGATACTTTCAACTTTGTTGATATTTCAGAATTCACTCCTGGTAAACCATTGACGTTAGAAGTGATACATGCCGATGGAAGCAAGGATACCATTATTGCGAACCATTCGTACAACGAATCACAAATTCATTGGTTCAATGAAGGTTCTGCCTTAAATGTGATTAAAAAAGAGAATGCCTAAAATACTTTAGGGATAATTCAAAGAAACTCCTGATATTGCATCAGGAGTTTTTTTGTTTTAATCTAACCCTAAACTAATGAAAATCAGTAAAAAGACCGTTTTTAATATTGCCATCATTCTTTTTGTGCTTTCCTTTTTTGTCACTCCGATGGGGCACTATGGCAAAATTTTACTGAATCAACTCTTTGCGACCTCACCTCCAATTATAGAAGAGGCGAAACGTGAAAAAATCACGGATTACGACTGGAAACTAAAGGATGCGGATTGGAATTTCTTCAATTTTGAGGAGTCTAAAGGCAATGTGATCTTCATAAACCTATGGGCTTCATGGCGATTGCCAAGTGAGGCTGAGCTATCAAGTATTCAGGCAATGTATGATGCTTATAAAGGTAAAATAGATTTCTACATTATTACCAATGAAAACCGCCCGCCGGTTGAGGAATTCATGGATAAACATGGATTTACATTTCCTGTGACGTATTTGATTATTGGAGAAAAAACACCTATCAATCCGGAAGAGGTGCCATCTTCTTACCTTATTGACAAAACAGGAAATATTGTCATTTACAAAAGAAAGATTGCAGACTGGAGTACGACCAAGGTATACAATTTATTGGATGAATTGATTGCTGAATAATCGTATGAAGTTTACTAAAGAACAGCTGGGCAATGCCGTTTGGATATTGGTTATTGTTTTAATTGTGTTTACCCCCGTGGGTTTTCATGCAAAGGTATTTGTGGGTAAACTGTTTGCGAGAAGTGCGGAGGTTATAGAAACCGATAAGCAAAATACCTTATCGAATTATGATTGGAGATTAACTGATTTGGAGGGAAATCGGGCTAATTTTGATGCTAATAGGGGAGAAGTGGTTTTGGTAAACCTTTGGGCCACATGGTGCCCTCCCTGCGTAGCTGAATTACCAAGCCTTGATAAACTGTATAAGGATTACGGTGACAAGGTAAATTTTGTTTTTGTCACCAATGAAGAGGGGGGGGAAGTCAAACAGTTTTTGGACAAAAAAGGTTATGATTTACCAGTCTATTTTGGAGCTTCCCAGGTTCCAGAGGAGTTTTTTTCCAAAAGCATACCTGCGACATATGTCATCAATAAATCTGGAAAAATAGTGGTGGATGAAAAAGGTGCAGCCAATTGGAATTCAGGTAGAATAAGAAAACTACTGGACCAGCTATTAATAGAGTAATTCTATTTTCTGAAATATTTAAAGGGAACCAACAGCATTCCAAAACATTCACCTTCTTTTTTCCCTAAATGTTTGTGATGGATTTTATGTGCTCTTCGAACACCTCTAGCGTACCAATTATTGGCATTTCTAAATAGCTTAAAGCGTTGATGGATAAAAATATCATGCACCAGGAAATACGCAATTCCATAAGCTAAAATTCCAAAACCGAGCGGCCATCCGTACCAGAATTCAGTCTGTGCTCCCAAATAAAAACAGACCATACTTACTACGGCATAGAAAATAAAAAAAGCGTCATTACGTTCGAACCAAGAATCATGGTCTTTTTTGTGATGATCCTTGTGAAGATTCCATAAAAATCCGTGCATCACGTATTTATGGGTAAACCATGCCATAAATTCCATTACAGAAAAGGTGGCCAGAAAAATGAGTATCCAAAAAAGAACTTTCATTTAGAGCAGTTGTAATTTGTAATTCACATAAGATTCAGCCAAAAGTCCGAATTTTTGATAGTTTGGAACACGAATACGTGTGTTTTTTATTTCCAAAGGTGGTGTGCTCTGTAACTTTTGAAGTAACTTTTTATAATACCTATAGGCCGTGTATACCCCAAATTTGGCCTGCTCTGGAAGTTTTACAATTCCCGAGTATCCCAATTCAAAATCCGCTTTAATTTCGTCCACAATTCTCTTTTTCGAAATCTCATCCAATTCCATCAAGTTCGTATTTGGAAAATAGGTGCGTTCCAAATCTTCATAATCTGCTTTGAGATCTCTGAGGAAATTCACTTTTTGGAAAGCTGAACCTAAGGCCATAGCAGATTCCTTTAATTCTTCATATTTATTTTTATCCCCATCTACAAAAACGCAAAGGCACATCAATCCCACCACGTCAGCAGAACCATAAATGTATTCTTTGTACTCACTATAGGTACTGTATTTCTTTTTGGTCAAATCCATGCGCATGCTCTTCATGAAAGCCTCCACAAGATGATGCGGGATATCATATTTATGATAGGTATGTTGAAAAGAGTTTAAAATGGGATTTAGACTTATCTTATTTTGAATTGATGCTTCCAATGCCGTTTCAAAATTTTCGAAAAGCACTTTCTTATCATAATCGTGAAAAGTGTCAACAATTTCATCCGCAAAGCGAACAAAGCCATAAATATTGTAAATATCCTTTCGAATAGAGGTGGACAACATTTTGGTTGCCAAGGCAAATGAAGTACTGTAGGTTTCGGTTACAATTTTACTACAATCGTAGGAAACACGGTCAAAAATAGTTTTCATGGTCTTACGTTTTTTTAGTTATCAGATCAGATACCAATTTTCCGGAAATCAATGATGGTGGAACACCTGGCCCCGGAACAGTGAGCTGACCCGTAAAAAACAAATTTTCTACTTTGCTACTTTTGAGGTTAGGTCTTAAAAAGGCTGTTTGGCGCAATGTATTAGCCATACCGTAGGCATTGCCTTTATAAGAATTGTATTGTTCAATAAAGTCTTTTACACAGAAACTCTCTTTAAAGATAATGGATTTTTTGGCATCCTGACCGGTGTGTTGGACGAACCTATCCATCACAATGTCAAAATATTGTGCTCTTAATTCCGGAGTGTCTTGTAAACCGGGAGCTATAGGAACCAGAAAAAAACCCGTTTCGCAACCTTTTGGAGCCATAGTAGCATCTGTTACCGATGGAAAATTGGCATAGAACAAAGGTTTACTAGGCCATTGCGGATCATCGTAGATTTCTTTAGCGTGTTGATTAAAGTCTGTGTCGAAAAATAAGTTATGATGTTCTACATTACTTAGCTTCTGGCTAAAACCGATATAAAACAGTAATGATGATGGAGCATATGTGCGCGTATCCCAATATTTTTCGGAATACTGCCTAAACTTTTTTGGTAGGAGATTTTCGGAATGATGATAATCAGCTCCACTTACCACCAAATCAGCTATATGCTCTGAACCATTACTTTTAATTCCTTTGACAATGCTATTTTCTATTAGAATTTGCTCTACAGGACTGTCGGTTTTCATGTTAACCCCAAGTTCCAATGCCAAATCTTTCATAGCCTTGATGATTTGATACATACCACCCTTTGGATGCCAAGTGCCTAATCCAAAATCAGCAAAATTCATAAAACTGTAAAAGGAAGGGGTTTTACTTGGCTTTGCTCCCAAGAATAATACAGGAAATTCCAGAACCGCAATCAACTTTGGATTTTTGAAGCGCTTGCGCACTTCATGGCTTATAGTTTTGAAAAATTGGTCTACACGAAGTACCGTCTCTTTGGTAACAAGTTCCATGGGGGACAATCCTGGGCGAAGCACTACTTTATTGATCGCAATATCATAGTTGTCTTGCGCTTTGGTGATAAAACTTTTTAACTGGCTTGCGCTTCCGGGTTCTATACGTTCAAACTCATCACAGATTTTGTCCATGCAATCACCAATGGTGATGATATCGTCTTGAAAGAAAACCTTATAGGCAGGATCGAGTTTGTCCAACTGATAGTAATCAGAGGTTTTTTTACCGAAATCAGCGAAAAACTTATCAAAAATGTCAGGCATCCAATACCAGCTTGGACCCATGTCAAAAGTAAATCCATCTCTTTTGAATTGCCTGGCCCTTCCGCCAACAGTAGAATTTTTTTCGAATAGTTCCACCTCAAAGCCTTCCTTCGCTAGATAACAAGCTGCAGATAATGACGAAAAGCCCGAACCGATAACTATTACTTTTTTCATTTTTTGATTTGGGACAGCTGTTACAAAGAACCGATGACTTGATCTATAGATTCGAATATTTTTATATTGTCAGGTAGATTGTCTTTGTCAACATATTGTATTTGATGACCAAGAACATATAGACTTGAATTGCCGGTTGCGTTTAAGGTGTTTGAGAATTTTTCGAAATAGGAGGTTAACTCATCCTTCGTAGGCGAAACAGTAAAGTAAGAGAGGAAGGTGAGATTGTCATGATACTTCAATAAATCTTCCAGACTATCAATAGGCATGGTCTGTCCAAGATAAATTGACTTATACCCCCTAAGGGTAATTTCATAATTGATATAAAGTAATCCTAATTCATGAATTTCATTCTCAGGCAAAAAGAGTGCAAAAACCTTATCCTTTTTAGTGGGCTCGGACATTTGAAGCTTTTCTGTATTGATGTACAGCTTTTGCTTGATCAAATGAGTTATAAAATGCTCGTGAGCAGGACTTATGGTATCGGTTTGCCAAAGAAGACCAAGTTCATTCAACAATGGAATGAAAACGTCAGAGAAAATTTCCCTGAATGATTTTTCGGAGAGTAGACTGCTATACGTGTTTAAAAACAGGGTTTGGTCGAAATTGACCATGGCCAATTTGAAAGCGTTGATGGCATGGCTTTTTTCACTATTGTTGGAAACAATTTCCCGCACCATAATCGGTATCTGACCTTCATCAATCTTGGCTATTTTGGAAATCTTGTAACCATTATTATACAGCAAGGTTATGTTCAACAACTTTTGAAGACTTCCTATACTATAAGTTCTAATGTTTGTATCTGTTCTTTCAGGAGTAAACAGGTTGTACCTCTTTTCCCAGATTCGAATGGTATGTGCTTTAATTCCAGACAGGTTTTCCATGTCTCGAATACTGAAGGAAGCTTTTACATTGTTCATCTTTTTGATATAAACGTTAAACAAATTTACGATTTAATCGGAGTTGGCCTAATTAATTGTCATAAAATTTGTGAAGATTACTATTATTCGGCGACTTCATTCGCTATATATATGGACACTTAAGGAGCTTTGGAAAGCTATTGGTATGTTGGGTCATTAGCTATTTTAAGATGTAAATATTTGTGGCAAAAGTCCTTGGTTCGTGTATCTTTATAGAAAGGCACATGAGTATGAAACAAATTGTCAAAAGCTTGTTGTTATTGTTTTTTTTGAATGGATATGGTCAGATGAAAGTTACTCCGGAAGATTTAAAACTTGCTGTGGGTAGTTGGGAGGGTAGCATTACTTATTTGGATTATCAAACGAATAATCCATTTACCATGGCCGCAAACCTCATTGTTGAACCGGGTAAAGATGAAAATAGCTTGATATTGAATAATATTTACCCAAATGAACCGAAAGCCAATAATTCAGAGAAAATCAAGGTTACCAAAAATGGAACTCTGTTGAACAAAAAGACGGTTACTTCTCGAATTCAATTGGAAAATGGACAACTCAGCATTCAAACAGAACACGAGGGTAAAGATGATAATAAAAAGGCAATGATTAGATGTACCTATGTTTTTGGAGGTGATACCTTAATCATCAGAAAGGAAGTCCAGTTCGATGCATCCAAGCATTGGATTAAAAGAAGTGAGTACAATTATCAGAAAACAAAATAGACCTTATGGGTTAATTTTGATTTGAGATATTCAGTGGTCACTTTTCCATCCACATTTTATAGAATACAAATAAAACAGTAAGGATTATTATCCCAATAGAGCCGTAGATTTGATTTTTTAAGTGCTTTTTCATGAGGTCGATTTGAACCTACAATATAACTTTTGTATAGCTAAAAACATAGATTTATCGTGAAAAAATCTTACACTATCATTAAGATAATATAACCAAATCGAAGGTTTATGGTTAAGGAATTAAACCCCATAGTAAAGGAGGTTTGGTTAAACCAGTGGAAAATAAAAAGGGGAGATAGGTTTTAATCCCTAATCTTCCCCTTTGATTTGTACCTAACTGATAATTAGTAGTACTTGTGCCCACGACTGGAGTCGAACCAGCACGTCCTTTCGAACACTACCCCCTCAAGGTAGCGTGTCTACCAATTCCACCACGTGGGCATAGAATTTGCGGGCAAATATCGTTAAAATTTAACTTGTTCCAATAGGGATTTTAAACAAATTATGATGAGTAATCGATTAGGTCAGAAGATTGCCATTTTCATCCCATTCAGCAATAACTGCTCTTTTGCTCTGGTCTACGCATTTGGCCAGCCATTCTTCATCGTAGGATACATCATGCTTGGCTAGTACTTCGTCCGGGACACCGTTCCATACATTGGGCATGTTGCCTTTATAGCCAAGTTCTTCAATGCCCATTTTTGTAGTATAGTAGCCAGAAAGCGTTAGATTACGCATTGTAGAGAAAAATTGAACTTCCAAAGGTTGTTCTTCCTCAGGAACTTCTGGGTCAGGGAATGCGATGGTATCCAATATGATCTTTTGTTGATCAACAGTGGCTGATTTAAAGATAGTATTGTTATCGGTGTTGCATTTGTGGTCTAGCCACATAAGTCCACCTCGAATAGGAATCTGTAACTCCGGGATGTCCTTGACCATGAACTCTATAAAATCGGGTACTTCTGCGTCAGTTGCACTGCCATATTCATCAGAAGCTGGCAAAATCAAATCGCAAAGAACCGTTATCGTTTCCATTTCGTGATCATTGAAAAATACTTCTGCCAAAAGTTCTTGGTCACGCTCTTGTTCTTTCGGCGTTCTCCCATAGGTGAAACTTTTAAACGGAACTACCTCCTCACTAACAGATTCGGATTGTGGTTTACATCCATGGACCGCCAATCCGCTAGCAACTCCTCCTAACAAAATAGATTTTAAACTTTTTCTTCTATCCATGGCTAAATGTTTTGCTTTTTAAGTTCTTCGACGATATAATCAGATGCCCTCCAAGCTAATGCCAATATGGTCCATGTTGGATTTTTATCTGCTTGGGAAACAAAAGGCCCTGCATCAACTATAAACACGTTGTCCACATCATGCATTTGCTGGTATTTGTTTACAACGGAAGTTTTTTTGTTGTCTCCCATTCGAGTTGTTCCGACCTCATGGATAATTTCACCAGGAGCCAAAATGCCATAATTTTTATCTTTCCCAGCTTTTTCACCGATTACTTTACCGCCCATGTTATGGATTATTTCCTCAAATGTATCCTGCATGTGTTTCGCCTGCCTTATCTCATGGTCTGTCCACTGATAATTGAATTTTAGGACGGGAATACCATATTCGTCCACTTTGGTATGATCAATTTCGCAATAGTTATCCTCTTGGGGAACAGATTCACCTCTACCGGCCATACCAACCACGGAGCCATAATATTTTTTTATGTCTTTTCTAAGGTTATTACCATAGCCTCCCACAGGTAAACCAAAAAACTTATTCAATGCGTTTGGATTAAATCCGAAACCATAGCTTGGCATGCCTAGACCACCCCACATTTCAATGTGATAACCTCTTGGGAAATCCAGTTTTTTATTGTCCAACCACCATGGCGTGTATACATGCATACCACCAACACCATCTTCGTTATAGGTGTCCCTATTCATGAGTTCAGGAACAAAACCCATGAGGTTGCTTCCGGTGGAATCGTGAAGATATTTGCCGATTACGTTACTACTATTGCCCAGACCATTTGGGTGTTGCTTGCTTTTGGAGTTGAGCAATATTCTTGCGGAACTGCAAGCCGAAGCAGCTAGAATAACAACTTTGCCCTTGATTTTGTATTCTTTTCTGTCTTCTTTATTGATATAGGAAACCCCTGTGGCTTTACCTTCTTGGTTAGTAGTCACTTCTCGTACCATACAGTTGACAAAAAGATCTATCTGACCGCCACTTTTCTGTGCGGGGAAGATAAGGCACGTACCTGCTGAAAAATCAGCATAGACTTGACAAGCTCTTGAACATTGCCCGCAGTAAAAACAGACACCACGTTCATTATTTATCTTCTTGGTAAGCATCGACATTCTCGAGGGATACACAGGAATGTTGGATTTACGAGCACCTTTTATATAATAAAGCTCATGCAGTCTAGGTTTAGGAGGAGGTAGAAAAAAACCATCCGGATCATTCGGAAGTCCTTCATTGGTGCCAAATACCCCTATTAACTTGTCTACTTTGTCGTAGTATGGTTTTACATCTTCATAACCAATGGGCCAGTTATCACCCAAACCATCTTGGTCTTTTCTTTTGAAATCTTTTGGACCAAAACGTAACGAGATTCTTCCCCAATGATTGGTTCGGCCCCCTAGCATTCGCGATCTAAACCATTTAAAATCGCTATCACCGGAATTCGTATAGGGTTCTCCCTCAATTTCCCATCCGCCATATGCTGAGTCAAAATCACCAAAATGTCTAGTTGTACTTGCGCCCCTACGAGGCGATTCATAAGGCCATTTAAGTTGGGTCATTTGTTCTGGGTCTGCAGGATCAAAAAAGGGCCCAGCTTCAACTACGGCTACTTTAAGTCCTGCTTCCGAAAGAATTTTGGTGGCCATACCACCACCTGCACCTGATCCCACAATAATGACATCATAGACTTGGGAAGATTCGATTATTTGCATATGCTGTGAATTACCCTAGCAAAATATGAAAATTAAAAGAAAGATATCCTTACTTGTAGACCAATAACCTCAGAAAAAAGACAGTCGCCCCAAATTTTTAAGCTGAATGACAACTTATCTTAGAAATCTTTGGTCTTCGCTTTACGAATTAATCTCCATACTGGAATAATTGTCCATAGCATGAGCATGACAAAGGAAATAACAAGTCCTTTATTCGTTCCAAAAAAATCTTTAAAGACTGCTCCCGTGTACCCCAAGAGTGCTGAAATATCTAATTTAAGAAGTATCAATGTTCTGGATAAATCAATCGGATTCAGCATAGTTGCGGCCAAAGAAAAGGTGTCCAAAGGATATTCCTCAAAGACAATTAAGGACATTAGAAAAAGCCCATCATATATCACAGCCATAAAAAGCCACAAAAGAACAGCGTAACCAAATCCCTTTATCTTGTTTTCGTTGGATAGTGCGATATTAAAAGAGAGTGCGGTAAAAATAAAGGTCAAAAAGGCACCGGTAATCAACAAAAGCGTAAAATCGAATATGGCATCACTTCGGAACAATCCGTAAATGACAAAAGGAATGCCCAATCCCAAAACCAAACTCAATGCTAGAGAACCAGCAACTCCAAGAAATTGTCCCAAGAAAATGGAAGTACGTCGCAGGGGTTGTGCCAATAGGAGTTCGGTAAATTCTCTTGAGTTATAATAGTACATTACCCCGAATATTGTTCCAATTAACGGAACCAAAACAATGATGACATTCATTAAGGTAATGACGGCTTTAGAAACATCATTGTTCAAGAACAATAACACAAAACCTAAGGCTAGATAGAACAGGAAATAAACATAACTCCATCTGCTTCGGATGAGGTCATAAAAACTGTATTTTAGTATCTTAAACATATGATTTTTAGGATGCTATAGCCGCTATGGCATGTTCAACATTGGTTTGTTGCGTCAGGTTTTTTAGCTCAGTAATACTCCCTTTGAAGTATATTTTTCCTTCCAATAAGTACACGATTTCATCGGCTACTTCCTCAACAAATTGCATGATATGGGAAGTGACCAGAATGGTTTTTCCATTTGATTTCTCTTCCTGAATAAGTTGCTTTAGCTGAATTAGGGCTGCTGGATCTAATCCTGTTGTTGGCTCATCCAAAATAATCAATGGACCATCGAACATAAAGGTCATGACAATATTCACTTTTTGTTTGGTCCCTCCAGAGAGGGTTGAGAGTTTTCTGTTCAAAAAAGGTTCTAAACCAAAAAGGGATATCAGTTTTTCTTCTTTTGAAGGTTGTTGATGCAAATCTTTGATCATTCGAATGAGTTCCCTGACCTTTAAGTTGTTCGGGAAGTTTGCTATTTGAGGTAGATACTCAATATCGCCAAGGTATTTCCATTTGTTTCGAATGTTCTCACCTGAAATTGTTATGGTTCCCTGATTGGGAATCACCATACCTAAAATTGATTTTATCAAGGTGGTTTTACCCGAGCCATTTGGCCCCAAAATAGCTACAATTCCCTTGGGTTCAATGGTCAGGTTCAGATTTCGAAGCACTTGGTTTTTTCCAAATCGTTTGCAAAGATTATCTATCTGTATCATTGTAGTTGTTTCATTAAAGGGTTTGCATCCAAAAGTTCATCGGGTGTAAAGACAGGAGAGACTTTTTCCGAAAAGTCGATAATATCCATAAAAAGACTCCGCAGCAGGACAATGGTCTCCGGCGTGCGATTAACGATATAGGAGAAGAGTTTTACTGGACGGTAGGGTACGTCCCCGATTCCATCTTTGTTCAGGTCATAGCCGGTATATTCACTCCAAAAATTTCCGTTGAAAAGATTGTCATTAAGCTTACTGTTGTATGAAAGGTCGAAAGAATTATGTAGAAAATTATTGGCAGAAAATGTGTTTCCGTAGCAGGCTCCCCTAACTTTTAGGGCCCAACCATTATTGAGGAAGTTATTACCTTGGTATTTGATTCGGTTAGAGCCTTCAATACTTATACCCACTGTGTTTTCTTCAAAGGTATTTCCACTAATTTCGGCATCGTTGATTTCTTTTAATAGCATTCCAAAGGAAGCGGCTCCCCAGTTTTTTTTAAAAGTGTTGTTTCGCATCACTATTTCTTTGGAGAACATTACTGCAACCCCAGATCCGTTATTCTCGAAAACATTGTTTTCGTAGATGTCTTTATTGGAGAACATAAAATGCAGCCCATAGCGAACATTGTTTGTGCTGATATTGTTCTTGATCAAGATATCATCAGAAAATTCCAGATAAATACCATCCCGCACGTGCTGCACAATATTTTGCTCTACTTCTATATTCTTGCTGTACCAAAGTTGGATGCCATTTCCGGAGTTGAATTCCTCAACTGCATCTCCAATGATTTTATTATGAAAAACTCTACCATCCCTGGATTTTTCCAGATAAATACCAAAAAACAGCTTTTCCAAAACCACGTTCTGAATGAGGAAGTTTTTACTTTTCACTACCCGAATGGCTGCATAATCTTCGGTGTAACTAGTACCAACATTAATAATGAAAAGTCCGTCTATAGTGACATTATCCGAAATAACAGTAAAGATTTCACCCTTATCTTCACCATCTATTATTGGATAGTTTTCACCTACTATAGTTAAGGGTTTATTCACTCGAATATTGAATTCCTTATATGTACCTTTTTTAATTAGAAGCGTATCAAAATCAGATGCCAGCACTATACCTTTTTTAATGGTATTTGCGGTACAGTCAGGACAAACCGTTATGGTTTTGGCTCGCACACCGCAAACCATACCTAAAAGAAAAACTAGGAATACGGATGAGTGTGTTTTTGAAATAGTTTTGGGAGGTTTCATCGCTGTTTATCGAACAATTAAAAACTTGGAATTTTTGTTCGCCTTTACCCAATGTTTTTCATCTGCAGGAAAATTGAAATGCTGATGAGTTGTCAGTTCGAACTTCTTTTGATTGATGTGAAAATCGATATCTCCTTCCAAAACAATTAATTGGGCATCTTTTGGGGAAGTATGTTCAGGAAAGGTGGCGTCCTTTTCCAAACTGATAGTCAATATTTCAAGGGTATCTGTTTTCACCAAAGCGCTCACCTGTAAACCTTTGGTTTCTTGTTCTTTTATCTTATCGTTTATGATATACATCCGTTTGCGAAATTTTAAGGGTTCAATTCAGCAAGAAGTTCATTCCATGTAAATAGATGGCCACCATGTTTTTGTTGTTCAAGTTCTGCCTCCGAAGCGGTGTTGAACGCCGTCAAAAACTCACCCATTGGGCTAGGTATTCCGTCACTTATCAGGAAAGTGGCTTCAGTGGCATCAATGAGTTTGCCCGGTTCTGTATAGAAATTGCAGAGGTATAGTGCTATATCATTGGAATCCAATTCTTTCAAATGGTTTACCATACACTCGACAGCGTCAAACTTGAATACTTTTCCCTTCTTGGTCACCATTTGGGCGGCATGCTGTTGATCCACAATCGTCATTCTACAAAAATGACAACCATCCGTCCCGTAGACAATAGGTTGAGGTTTTACACTGCAACCAACCAACAAGGTGACAAATAAAATGACCAGCAAACAAATTCCGCTTAGGTTTTTCATGCTTTGGAATTTTTGAGTTCCTTTTTTCCAAGGAGGTAAGCAACAAATGATAATCCCATTCCAAGGGCCAGGCTAAAAGCTCCTAATTGGGGATAAGAATGTGCTTTAAAATTTAAAATATCCTTGGACCCAAATAGAGGGGGTTGAAAGCCCATGACGGAACCATCTGGATTGGTAAACTTCATTATGGCCTTTGGGTCTAAATCATGTCCGTAGTCATGTTCCCATAGATAGAAATCATAAAGTCCGGCTGTACTTAATAAAATCATAAGTACAAACCAATAGAGGTACCAGCGGTGTTTTGCTTTGAAGGCAATCAACAAACCAATTATTGTTGTTGAAATAATACCGATGGGAAATATTTTAAATTCTGGGATGGCCTCCGGAATGTATTTCATTCCCACATAATGGTTCATCAAATTGATATTCTTGATGTCATGGGGATTTGCATCAGAAAAGTCATTGATATGGATGTACATTCCCAGAGGAGTTGGATATTGCGGAGCTTCAAGTGTTATTTTCCAAAGGGGAAAGACAAACAGAAGCAATGGCAGCAAAACTCCAATCAACATTACAATTTTTGAGGTCTTTTTCATTTTTTTATGCTCTAGGGTTTAAGAAGCGGGAGGGGACGTCCTCCCGCTTATCCAATTAAAATCCAAGAATTTGGATTAACAACGTCAGTCTTCGCCTAAAGACCAGGTGAGTTCAATATCTGAATCAGCAGGAGAAACCCTGACATAACCTTGCATTTCTTGGTGCAATGCCGAACAGAAATCGGTACAATAGAATGGCCAAACCCCTACTTGTTTGGGTTCCCAAACGAAGGTTTCGGTCTGTCCTGGCATAATTAACAATTCTGAAGTATTAGCACCAATCATACTCACTCCGTGCGGTACATCATAATCTTGCTCTAAATTGGTAACATGGAAATACACTTTATCGCCCACTTTGACACCTTCAATATTGTCCGGATTAAAGTGACTCCGAATCATGGTCATATAAATATGAACCTCGTTTCCGTCGCGCTCTACGCGAACATTGGCATCAGATGTTGTGGCATATTTGTGCTTGTTATCGGTTAGATTATAGATTTTCTTGGAACGCGGTTTTACCAATTCAGCCGGAATACCTGCTGCGTAATGGGGTTCACCCACAGTTGGAAAATCTAGCAATAACTCCATTTTTTCACCGGAAATATCATATAGCTGGGCGGATTGCGTAACTTCTGGCCCAGTAGGTAAGTAGCGATCTTTGGTAATCTTGTTCATGGCCAAAACATATTTGCCATAAGGCTTTCTGGAATTACCTCCCGGAATCATCAAGTGACCCACGGAATAATAACAGGGTTGTCTGTCGACCACTTCCCAAGTTCCCACTTTCCACTTTACAACCTCGGATGAAATAAAGAAGGTGGTATATCCATTTCCGTTGCCATCAAACTCGGTATGCAGTGGGCCTAATCCAGCTTGTTTCACTGTTCCGGCCAAAACATCTTCAAAGCTCAGAATCGGAATTCCATAAGCCTCGCCTTCAAATTTTTCATTTTCAATGGCATCAATCATTTTATTGAACGAATGCACAGTTAAATCGGATGAAAGCTTTCCGTTACCGACTATGTATTCACCAGTAGGGTTGACATCACAACCATGCGGGGATTTTGGTGTGGGTAATAGATACACTAAACCTGGTAATGCGGAAGCATCAAGTATACGGACCTCCTTCTTCATTGTTGAAGTGGCCGTGTGCGTATGCTCATCATAAACATTATGCGCATAGTTGGCTGGCATGGTAGTAAATTTACCTTCAGCAAGGTATTCCTCTGCCTTTTTCCAGTTGACAGCGGCAATGAAGTCCTTGTCATTTTGTGAAGCGTTAACTTCCATCAAAGTATGTGATTCTTCGGTATTGTATGTTGAGAAAAACATCCAACCGTGAGAAGCACCTCTGCCTGGGTGGGCCAAATCGTAATCGAACCCTGGCATTAATATTTGGAAGGATAAATCCATTCCGCCGTCTTCAGGGTCAACGCTTATAAAGGAAAGCGACCCCTTAAAATTGCCCTTATACTCTTTAATCGAGATATCTTGCTGCGGAATTGGAACTGAAAAACGGGTTCCGGCAACGACATATTCGGTGTTTTCAGTTACAAAAGCAGAGCTATGATTACCGGCACTATTCGGAATTTCGATGATTTCGGTAGTTTCAAACACACTCAAATCCACTTTGGCAATCCTCGGTGTATTGTTTCCGTTGATGAAAACGTAACGACCATCAATCTCACCATTGGTTTGAGAAATATCAGGGTGGTGAGAGTCATCCCAAGGAATAAATCCATGGGAGGTGTTCAGCATGGGCTTGGTTTCTTCATTGTATCCCCAAGCTTTTTCAGCATCTTGAGAGAAAACGGGTATTACCTTGAACAAACGACCAGATGGTAAACCATATACGGACATTTGTCCACTGAATCCACCAGAAACAAATGCGTAGAAGTCGTCATGCTCTCCAGGTGCCACATATACCTTTTCCGCAGCGCTTGAAGCCAATGCTCCACTTGAGCTTTTGTTTTGTTGATTGCAACTTGTAAACAGTAGAGAACTGCTGATAAGAGCAAGGATTAAATAATAGATTTTTTTCATTGTTATTGTTTTTAAAAGGTTGTTTTATAATTATTCGCTCGGCGGCAACATTACTTTGTCCACCACATGTACAATACCATTCCCACACGGGATACTGGCAATTATTTTAGCTCCTCCAATAAAGACATCATCTCCTTTTACTTCAACCGCAACATCTTGATTGTTTGCTTGTCCCAGCTTTTTGAATTTCTTCAGGAAGTCTTTGGAATATTTTCCCGGAGTTACATGATATTGGAGAATGTTGGCCAGCGAAGCTTTGTTTTCAGGTTTTAGTAGATTCTCCACAGTACCGTCAGGAAGAGCGTCAAAAGCTGCATTTGTTGGTGCAAAAACCATTAGGGGACCAGCATTTACAAGTGCATTTTCCAATTCAGCTGCCTGAACGGCGGCAACTAGTGTAGTGTGAGCTTCAGAGCCGATGGCAATATCCAACACATTGGGTTGTGCCTCGTCATCTTTAAGAAAGGCTTGTCCTTGTTTTTTGTTGCTTTTTTGTACCGCCGGGGTGGAGGTGGAGGTCTCTGTTTTGGCTTCGTTCTTACAACTACACAAAAGGCATAGTGCCAAGAGCGAACCAAAAAATACTTTGATTTTGGTGATTATTTTCATAGTTAAACATTATAAGGTTCTGAAATATTCGAGCACGGCCCTGGCTTGTTCTTCTGTCAAGCCTTGATTAGCCATGGGAGATCCATTAAATTCCATAAGAAGTTCTTTGGCTAAGGGGTCTTCCTTTACCATGACCTCGGGATTCAAGATCATGTTCATGACCCATTCGGGAGAACGTCTTTCCAAAATACCATTGGGGGCAGGTCCAATAAATTTTTTCCCGACTCTATGGCAAGCCAGACACATCTGTTCAAATACGGCTTTCCCTTCTGCTGATAGGGTCACGTCTATTTCATCATTTAAGGTCAATGATTTAATAGGTCCAACCCCTTTGTTGGAAAGGTCGACTTTCTCAGAAGGTTTGACGGCATCTGCCTCTGGTTGGGTGTCAACTTTTTCCGTACTGGACTTTTGTCGCTGTACTTGAAAGCCTTCTTTTTTCTTTTCTTCTTTTCCTCCGCAAGCCAAGAGGAGGAGGATGAATAAGAATGTGCTGCTTTTTATTATAATTTTCATTGGACTACAATTGTTAGATTATACGGCCAAAAGTATTGACCCAAATCCTGAGAGAATATGATAAATGTCACATTTCGGACAAAAACATCTTTTTTATATTTGTATCTCATAATTAATTACTTATGCTCACCACTTCAACAAAATATGCTATCAAAGCCGTCCTGTTTTTGGCACTGCATTCAGACGAGAACGATAAACTGATGGTTAAGGATTTTTTTGAAGCTATAAATGTTCCAAAAGAGTATTTGGCCAAAATCCTACAAGAGCTCTCAAAGAAGGGTGTTGTATCATCATCAAGAGGTCCAAAGGGAGGTTTTTACTTGAGTAGCAAAAACAAAAAATTACCCTTGATCTCTATTGTTGAAGCCATTGAGGGTCGGCATCGGTTGCAATCTTGTGTATTAAGTATCAATGAATGTGACAATGATAACCCATGTGTACTTCATGACTTGGTTGGAAATGCCAAAACTATTTTCCTGAAAAACTTTGAGGAAACCACGGTTGAAAGACTCATAGAGAGCATCAAAGAAGGTAAGGTGCTATAACCCTTATAAGGGTTAAAATATTTACCGATGAATACGGCTTCTTCATCATGATATTTTATTTAAGTTTATTGCATCTAACTAAAGATATGGCATGCGCATAGCTAATTTTAAGCTTTTTCTTGGAATAGGGTTAATTACCTGTTTGGTCAATAATGGTTGCGTTGAACCGTTCCAAGCAGAATTTGAGAATTTTGAAAGTGCTCTTGTCGTCGAGGCTACACTTACCAATGAATTGAAACAACAAGAGGTCTTTCTGTCGCGTACCTTTGAATT
The DNA here is from genome assembly GCF_049332665.1 of Flagellimonas rhodophyticola. Taxonomy (NCBI): domain Bacteria; kingdom Pseudomonadati; phylum Bacteroidota; class Flavobacteriia; order Flavobacteriales; family Flavobacteriaceae; genus Flagellimonas; species Flagellimonas rhodophyticola. The sequence continues at coordinate 1,907,252 of NZ_CP186326.1, forward strand.
TGAGGAAGAGGAACCCTTAATGGAGTCCAATGCCCAAGTCAGGGTTGTCGCTGGCGGGAACACCTTTGTCTTTGATGAGGCTAGTGCAGGCACCTATGTTTCAGCACAGGCATTCGCAGCCCAACCAAATACTGCGTACCAATTGCTAGTAACTACACAAGATGGAAGATCTTATAGTTCCGACGAGGTTACACTAAGTCCAACCACACAAATTGACGGTGTTAGGGCTGAAAGAATCATCAATGATGATGGGGAAGATGGTATAGCGATTCTGGTGGACAGTTTCGATCCCTCAGGAAGTGCTAAGAATTATCGATATGTCTATGAGGAATCCTATAGGATTATAGCTCCAGATTGGGCACCTATGGATTTAATAGGTGACCCAGCTGGGGGTTGTGGTGTTTTAAAAATACCAAAACAGCGCGACGAGCAGGTATGCTATACTACGGATCTGTCCAATGAGATTATCCTTACCAATACCACGGACTTGGAAGAGGACAGGGTAAGCAATTTCATGGTCCGATTCTTAAATAGGAACAATTACATCATATCTCATAGGTATTCGATTTTGGTGAAGCAGCTTGTACATTCCAATATTGCTTATACATTCTACGAGAGATTGGACGAATTTTCAAGTAGCGAGAGTCTTCTTTCTGAGACCCAGCCGGGTTTTTTGCAAGGGAATATGTTTTCCAATGAGAATAGAAACGAAAAGGTTCTGGGTTTTTTCGATGTTGCGTCTATTACTGAACAAAGGATATTCTTCAATTATGAAGATTTCTATCCTGAAGAACCTTTACCTCCATACGCTGATCCTTGCGGTCAAAGTGCCCCCGTTTTAATCAATCAAGGTGGTTTATGTGTATTACGCCCAATTATTGAGGCTAATGTGGCCCGATTTAAAGATGATAATAGTATACCTCAAGTGGGTGAGGGTCCCTTTTTCATAGTTCCTAGGGTTTGTGGCGATTGTACTGTTTTAGGAGATACTGAAATACCTGAATTCTGGGAAGAATGAGTAAGGAAAAGGGCTAAATGGTCTAAGAAATTATAAATATCTGTTAATTAAGTTGTATATACAACATTTAAAATTACTTTTGCCCTATGAAGCATGAACTAAAACATTGTATTGGGTCTAGATTACGTCGATTATCACGAATTGCCGATGGACATATTAGAAAGTTTTTAGGAGCACACAAGATTACAGAAAACCAGATGACCATTCTGTTCACAATGCACGAGTTGGGAAGAACGGAGCAAGGTAAGGTAGGGGAAGTCCTGTGTCTAGAAAGATCAACTGTAAGCAGAAATATTAAACTTCTGGAAAAAAGAAAGCTGATATTACGTTCAGATGAATACAGGCCAGAGGTTGAGTTGACCACAGAAGGTAAAAAATTTGTAAAAATTCTTATTCCGGAATGGGTGAAAGCAATGGATATTTTAGTCGAAAAATTGAACGATGATGGATTACGGAGTCTTCAAAACTTAGAAAGTAGAATTCAGTAAAAAAAATTTAAACTCAAAGTTGTATATACAACTTGTAAGTATTTATTATGAAACAGATGATTCCATGGAAACAGACGCTTATTACCGCTTTGGCAGTATATCCCTTATTGCTATTCTTTGAATGGGCTGTAAAACAAATCCTTCCTGTGCATCAAATGGATCGCAGGGCAGTACTTTTTATTGTAGTAGTAATGATAGCTACTTCTATGGTATTTGTGGTTATGCCATTAATGATCAAATTGTTTGGCAGGTGGCTTTTCAAAAACAATAACAATTAAAATAGATATTATGAAAACAAATCAACAACAGTCAAAATTATTGCCCACTAAAAAGGTTCAAATTGAAAAATTTGGGTTAAACATTCGTTATGCAGAATTAGGGAAAAAAGAAAACCCAACGATACTATTATTGCATGGTGTACCAGAAAACCTTCATACATGGTATGATGTTGCACCAGCTTTATCAAAAGATTACTATGTGCTGGCTCTAGATTGGCCGGGTTTCGGGGGTAGTGAAGCCTTTTCGAATCTCAAGGATCATAATCCAAGAAATTTTGCAGCTATGGCAATGGACTTTTTGAATACTTTGGATATTGACCATGCTCACGTTATGGCAACGGATATTGGCCTATCTCCAGCATTGATTATGGGGGTTGAAAACCCTGAAAGGATTGGAAGAATTATAGTTATGGATGGAATTCCGTTTCCTACGAGTGCGTATTCGTCTTGGGAAGTAAGAAGTTTTGCACGGAAGAATTCTATTCGTGCAAAGGCACTTATCAAATGGTTTCCTAAGATTTCGGCCCAGATTGCTTATAACAAAGGGTTTTATAAGAAACATAATATTCCTAGCGAGGTACAGCAAGAATTTCTAGCTGATGGATACAACAAGACCACTCAAAATGCCTTCTTGTCATTCTTTCAAAACAATGCTCCAGGTCAAGCTTATTTGGAAAGTAGAATACATGAGATTGAACAACCTGTTTTGGTAATATGGGGTAAGCACGATCGTTTTATTAATGTTAAGTTGTCAGAATTATTGGCCTCAAGATTAACTAATGCGAGATTGGAAATCATAGAAGATTCTGGGCACTTTGTGCAAATGGATAAGCCAACCAAGTTGCTCTATCATTCCATAAACTTCTTGAAGGAAGGCAAGGCGGTTAAGAGCTCTATGATAAGCGTTTAAAACAAATGTTTTTTTCAAATATAAAGTTGCATATACAACTTTGAATATAAAACCATAATTAATCAAAAATCAATTAAGTAGTAATATATAAATCAAAGTATAATGAAAACCGAAATTTTAATAACCGGTGCTACCGGAACAACTGGCCAGTATGCCATAGAACACTTACTGGCCAAAGGAAAAAGAGTTAGAGCCATGGTCCGCACTGTTGACCATAGAAGTGATGCCTTAGAAGCTCTAGGAGTAGAGGTGGTAAAAGGTGATTTTATGGATACAGATAGTTTGGAAGCTGCCATGAAAGGAATAAAAAGAGCATATTTTTTATACCCGTTTATTGATTATTTACCAAAGGCGGCGGCCTATTTTGCCAAAGCTGCCAAAAACATGAAACTGGAAATGGTGGTTGCAATGTCTCAAATGGGGGCCAGCGAAAATTCGCCAAGTCCAGCAACGCAAAATCATAGTATTGCAGAACGCATAATGGATTGGGCTAACATAGGTGCTGTTCACATTAGACCTGCTCTTTTTGCATGGAATTACCTCGGATTTGCGGCTCCGACTGTTGCAGACCACCAAAAGTTTTATTACCCACTTGCAAATGCAAAGTATTCTATAGTGCACCCAAAAGATGTAGGGGAGGTAGTTGCTGAGATTTTAGCAGATGAAGATACTTCTAAACACATAGGCAATAGGTATGAAATAACCGGCCCAACGCTTTATTCGGGACAAAAGGTTGCAAAGGATATTTCTGAAACTATTGATAAACAAGTAGATTTTGTTCCGATTTCAGTGGATGCTTGGATTGAGAATATTAAGAGTCATCCAACTATAAATGAATTTTTGGCCAAACACTTAAAGGAGTTCAGTTCGGAGGTTGGTGATGGGAGATTCAGTAGACTAACCAAGACAGTTCAAGAAATTACAGGTCATAGGCCCCGTAGTTTTAAGACATATTTGGAGGAACACAAGGAGATGTTTGTTTAGTGAAAATATATAAGTTCGAATATGGTCGAACTTTAGATATATCACTGCTCGTAAACATAAAAGCCTGTAACTAAGTTACAGGCTTTTAATATGACATCACTATTTTTGAAGTGACCTGACTGGGGCTCGAACCCAGGACCCTCTCCTTAAAAGGGAGATGCTCTACCAACTGAGCTATCAGGTCAAAAATTACTTCGCTTCTTTGCTTAAGCGGGTGCAAATATAAGCCCAATAATTTATTAGACAAACCCAATTAATGATAAATTTGTATTTTTTTGAAAACACCTTTAAATCCTTTAAATGAAAGTAGTTTTAGTCGGGTATATGGCGAGCGGTAAGTCTTCAATTGGAAGATTATTGGCAGAACAATTGGGAATTCGGTTTATCGATTTGGATGAATATATCGAAGAACAAAACCAACTGTCGATTTCTGAAATTTTCTCACAAAAGGGAGAGATCTACTTCAGAAAACTGGAACATCAAATGTTAGAACAAGTGCTGGACGAAAATGAATCCGTTCTACTTTCCACTGGTGGAGGAACGCCATGCTATGGTAATAATATGGATACGATTGTGAAAAAATCTGACCATTCCATTTATTTGCAATTGCCGGTTTCGGTTTTAGCAGATAGAATTAGTAAAGAAAAGGATACACGACCGTTGGTGAGCGACCTGTCAAATGACGAACTTCCCGAGTTTATTGGCAAACACCTTTTTGAAAGGAGACAATTCTATTCACAAGCTCAGCACAGTATCAACTGCGATAATAAATCTATGGAAGAAATAGTTGCTGAAATAAGAGAACTGCTACTCTAAATATACCGCATCGTTTTTGGATTCAAATTCCACGCGAATGTGTTCATTCAAGGAAGTGGAAAGTGAGATTCCCTTATAATCAGCCTTAATTGGGTATTTTTTGTGGTTTCTATTTACCAGGACAGCAGTTTTTAATTGTTTGATAGGGGTTTTTAGAAAGTGGTGCACCCCATAGATCAATGTGGTACCTGAATTTAAAACATCATCCACAAGAACAATGGATTTGTCCTTATAATCATCTTCCGATATTGAAGTGTTCACACCACTTTGCAATGGATTTTTTTTGTCCATTTGAAGCTGGCAAAGCACAATTTGTGCGTCGGTAATCTTTTTAAGCACTGTGGCTATTTTTTTGGCAAAGTTCAAACCGCCTCCAACTATTCCAGCTACAACAATTTCTTTTTCGTCGACATTCGCCTCATAAATTTGATAAGCTATGCGCTTGACAGTATGTTGTATTTGTTCGTGGGTAAGAATGCGATTCACCATAAAACAAGCTTTTGATCAAAGATAAAGAAACCAATCATTCAGATTCATCCAAATATCCATCAATATCCCTTCTATCTTTTTTTGTTGGCCGACCCAATCCTTTTTTTCTGTAATGGTCTTTGGCATGTTTTAACAAATCTGTATGCTCAAATGCCTCTTTCGGCGTGGTATCTTTTCTATAGATATCTACCAATTTAGCTCCAACCCTACTTTCTGGAATATCCAAAACTGTAAGCTGATAATCTATTTGGTTTTTTCTTAAAACAATGGTGTCCATAGGATAAATCTCTCGCGAGGGCTTGACAACACTGCCATTCACCCTAATATGCCCTTTTTTAACAGCATTTGTGGCAACGTTTCTGGTTTTAAAGTATCTAATACACCAAAGGAATTTATCTATGCGCATAAACTCTGCAAATCTTTGTTAATGCAATACGCAAAAATAGCGGAAAATCGTATCTTGCGCAGCTAAATTATAAACTTGATGAAGCACGGAATTTTTGTTTTCTTATTTGTTGCGGTATTTTTTACTTCGTGTAACAATGATGATGGCGGACCTGATGTTATTACAGTACCACCACGATTGTTGGCTGAGGTGGCTCCGGAGAATGATGAAGAGATCAAAGAGTTTTTAGAAACCCACTTTTATAATTACGAAGAATTTGCGTCACCCCCAGCAGGTTTTGATTTCAAAATCAAGATAGATACCATAGCTGGAGCAAACTCCGATAAGACCCCATTAATAAGTCAAGTTAGCCAAATGGTAGTTGAGGTATCTTCAATTGAGCATTTGTTATCTGAGGAAGAAATCGACATTCCTCATACCATGTATTACTTGACGGCTCGAGAAGGCGTAGGGGAGAACCCAACAGTTGCGGATTCGGTTTTTGTCCGATACGAAGGGCTTCTATTGGATGGAACTTCATTTGATGCTTCTTCCAATAATGCAGTGTGGTTTGATTTAGCCAGACTTCAAGACCTTTCCCAAGGTTTTAGAGGATTTGCAGAGGGGACACCAAATTTTAAAGGAGGAGGAACCGTCACGGAAAATGGAGATGGAACCGTAACCGTAGATGGCTATGGTGTTGGGATGATTATTTTTCCTTCAGGCTTAGGTTCTTTCGAGGCGCTCAGTACTTCGATTCCTCAATACAGTCCACTTATTTTTAATATAGACCTATATACTATAAACACTACTGATCATGACAATGATGGGATTCCTTCCATCGAAGAAGACCTTAACGGAAATGGTTTTTTATATGATGATAACAGTGATGTTCAAAGTGAAGAAGATGCTGGTCTAACGGTAAGATTTGCTGATTTTCAAGATGCTGATGATGACGGTGATGGGGTATCCACAAGGAATGAAATATCGGATGATAATGGCAATATAATTTTACCATATCCCGATAGCGATGGTGATGGAACTCCAGATTATTTAGATCCAGATGTAAACTAGGATTACTTATACAAAACAAAAAAGCCACCTTTTAGGTGGCTTTTTTTATTTCAATAGAGAATTATTTTCTAGTTGAGTTTTAGTGAAAGAGCAAATATGACCTGAGATGGTCTGGAATCTACTCGTCCCTCAATATTTGTTATATTATTTCCTATAAACTGGGCTTCGTTTTCTGAAAACCCTCGTTCATATCTAACATCCAATCCTATCTTTCCAAGGTTGACACCAACCCCTGCATTTAATCCAACAGAGAAATCATTTTCAACATCTTGAACTTGTAAATCCCCGAGATCATTGCTCAATACATATTGAAAAGCAGGTCCAGCAAAGACATGGAGCGGTCCAACAATTTTAACCCCTATAAGCACTGGAAGGTCCAATTTGGATAAATCGTAGTCATTGGAGTTATTTTCTACGTTGTAGGAACTCTTGGTTTTGGTATACACCAATTCAGGTCGAATGTACATTTTTGGAAAATCCAATTTTCCCCAAAAACCGAAGTGGTATCCGGTTTTTCCCTCAGCACCCTCTACTGCATTTTGTGCAGAGTTGCTGACTGTTTGAATTAGGTCTCCGTTCTTGTTGTAGCTAAGTCCTGCCTTGATTCCCCACCCGGTTCCACCTTGGGCGAATGCAGCTGTTCCCATTAGGGCAAAAGCCGCCATTAGAAGCGTTTTTTTCATAAGTGTTTCGTTTAATTGATTGAAGCAATATCAAATATGATACCGAAAAATCTATTTTCGTTTCAACACTTTTAAAACGGCTTTTTCAATGGCTTTATTGTTCAATCCGTATTTCTGCATAAGTTGTTCTGGAGTTCCACTTTCACCAAAAGTATCTTGTGTGGCTACAAATTCCTGTGGCGTAGGATGATGGCTTGCCAATACTCTGGAAACACTTTCTCCAAGTCCGCCTAAATAATTATGTTCTTCAGCAGTAACTACACATCCGGTTTTCTTGACGGAGGCCAAAATCGCCTCATCATCCAAAGGCTTGATGGTGTGAATATTGATTACTTCGGCAGAAATACCTTGAGTTTCTAATTTTTCCGCTGCAATTAAGGATTCCCAAACCAAATGGCCAGTGGCAATAATGGTAACATCTGTTCCTTCACTGAGCATAAGTGCCTTACCAATTTCAAATTTTTGGTCAACTGGAGTAAAATTCGCCACTTTCGGTCTTCCAAAACGCAAGTATACGGGACCATGGTGCTCGGCAATAGCCAAGGTTGCAGCTTTTGTCTGATTGAAATCGCAAGGGTTAATAACGGTCATGCCCGGAAGCATCTTCATTAAACCGATATCTTCTAAAATTTGATGTGTAGCTCCATCTTCACCAAGTGTAATACCTGCGTGGGAGGCACAGATTTTCACATTTTTATCCGAATAAGCGATGGATTGACGTATTTGATCATAAACCCTTCCTGTTGAGAAGTTGGCAAAAGTACCTGTAAAAGGAATTTTTCCCCCGATGGTCAAACCTGCGGCTATGCCCATCATATTGGCTTCTGCAATACCAACTTGAAAGAATCGCTTGGGGTTCTCGTCAATAAATGTCTGTATTTTTAAGGAACCAACTAAATCGGCACATAAGGCAACCACATTTGGATTTGTTCTTCCCAATTCGGTCATTCCCGCTCCGAATCCACTTCTAGTGTCCTGTTTTCCTTGATCTGTATATTTGGTCATGTCTGTTTCTTAAGAATTAATAATCACCTAAAGTTTCTGGATTCTGAGCCAATGCAGTTTCCAATTGTTCATCACTCGGGGCTTTGCCATGCCACGCATGGGTATGCATCATAAAATCTACCCCGTTGCCCATCATTGTCGTCATTATTATGCAAACAGGCTTTCCTTTTCCAGTTCTGCTTTTGGCCTCATTTAAACCAGCAATAACTTGGTCTAGGTCATTTCCATTTTCAATTTCCAAAACATCCCATCCAAAAACTCTAAATTTTTCGGCAACATCTCCTAGTGGCAATACATCATCTGTTGATCCGTCTATTTGTTGTCCATTTAAATCAACGGTGGCAATGTAATTATCTACCTTGTTTCCGGCGGCATACATAATGGCCTCCCAGTTTTGACCTTCCTGCAATTCTCCATCTCCATGTAAACTGTATACCAAATGGTTATCTCCATTTAGTTTTTTCGCCAAAGCAGCTCCTACAGCTACAGACATGCCCTGACCTAGAGACCCTGAGGCAATACGGACCCCAGGAAGCCCTTCATGCGTTGTAGGGTGACCTTGCAGACGGGAATCAATTAATCGGAAGGTATTGAGCTCATCGATTGGAAAATATCCTCTTCTTGCCAGAACACTATAAAACACCGGAGAGATATGCCCATTGGAAAGGAAGAAAAGGTCTTCTCCATTTCCATCCATATCAAATCCATCCTTAAGTTCCATGATTTCATTATAAAGAGCAACGAAGAATTCCGTGCACCCCAGTGAACCACCTGGATGTCCTGAATTTACCTTATGGACCATTCTCAAAATGTCCCGTCTAACCTGGATAACTAAATCCTCTAATTCTTGAGTGTTTGGCATTGTATCTATTTTATGGTGGCAAAAGTAACGGCAATCGTTCTGCTACACAAGCGCTAACACATTATTTTACGAACTGCTTTTTAACAGTTAAACTTTATTTTTTTGTTAAGGCTTTGTGGAAAATGAGATAGCTATATTTGCGGTCTTAAACACGAGTGTTGAAATTTACTTTACTTCAAAAAGATAAGGAGAGCAAGGCACGGGCAGGAGAACTGACCACCGACCATGGTACAATACAAACACCTATTTTTATGCCTGTGGGTACGGTTGCCTCTGTAAAAGGGGTACACCAACGTGAGCTGAAGGATGAGATAAATCCAGATGTTATTTTAGGTAATACATATCACTTGTTCCTAAGGCCGGGAGTTGACATTTTGGAAAAAGCCGGCGGGTTGCACAAGTTTATGGGTTGGGATAGGAATATTTTGACCGATAGCGGAGGATATCAGGTGTATTCACTTTCTGACAATCGTAAGATAAAAGAAGAAGGGGTAAATTTCAAATCCCATATCGATGGCTCAAGACACTTTTTTACTCCTGAAAATGTAATGGAGATTCAACGGACCATTGGCGCTGACATTATCATGGCTTTTGACGAATGTACACCATATCCCTGCGATTACAATTATGCCAAGAGATCTATGCACATGACCCATAGATGGTTGGATAGGTGTATTTCTCATTTGGAAAAATTGCCTTTTAAATATGGGTATTCCCAGAGTTTTTTCCCAATAGTTCAGGGATCCACCTATAAAGATTTGAGAAAACAATCTGCGGAATATATTGCTTCAGTAGAAGCAGAAGGAAACGCTATTGGTGGACTTTCTGTTGGGGAGCCCGCAGAGGAAATGTACGCAATGACGGAAATCGTTTGTGATATCCTGCCAGAGGATAAACCGAGATATTTGATGGGGGTTGGCACTCCTATTAATATATTGGAAAATATTGCTTTGGGTGTGGATATGTTTGATTGTGTTATGCCAACGAGAAATGCACGAAATGGTATGTTGTTTACGGCTCATGGAACCATCAACATAAAGAACAAAAAATGGGAATCCGATTTTTCACCCATTGATGAGATGGGAATCACTTTTGTGGATACAGAGTACTCCAAAGCATATCTCCGGCACCTCTTTGCGGCCAACGAATATTTAGGGAAGCAAATAGCTACTATTCATAACCTTGGATTTTATCTTTGGTTGGTACGTACTGCAAGAGAACGTATTTTAGCAGGGGATTTTAGAGAATGGAAGACCAAAATGGTTCAACAAATGGATAAAAGATTGTAATGCTTACCATACTCGACAGATATATCTTAAAACGGTATTTGGTCACCTTTTTGGGGATGCTCCTTCTTTTTGTTCCCATTGGCATTATGGCCAATTTGGCTGAAAAAGTGGGTAAAATCATTGATAATGAGGCTCCCTTGGCCGAGGTGATTGTGTTTTATGGCAATTTTACTTTAGTAATAGGGAATCTGTTACTTCCTATATTCTTATTTCTGTCGATTATATTCTTTACTTCTAAACTGGCCAGTAATACGGAAATTGTTGCTATTCTGAGTTCTGGGGTTTCCTATTGGCGATTTTTAAGACCATATTTGATTGGAGCTACCTTGGTAGCTATTCTTATTTTTTTGATGGGAATGTTCATTGTGCCACATGCCAGCATAGGATACAACGAATTCGAATACAAATACTTTAAAAAAGGAAGGAAAGTTCAGGAAACTTCCAACATCTTCAATCAGCTAAACGAGAACGATTATTTGTACGTGAGCAGCTTCGACCCGGAAAGGAAAAACGGAAGGGATTTTACCTACGAGCGTTTCAATGAGGAGAAAAAATTGGAATGGAAAATTTCTGCAAGCAGTATTCGATGGATAGAAAAGGACAGCTCATATCGTTTAACCAATTATGTGAAGCGTAAGTTGAAAAATGATGTTGAGGTAATGCAAACGAAAAGAAGATTGGATACGGTTTTTTCATTCAAAATTGAAGACCTTACTCCAGTTTCCTATGTAGCTGAAACGAAAAACCTGTTTGAGCTCAATGAATTTATTGATGACCAACAACGCAAAGGCGCATCAAACATCAACGCCTACGTTCTTGTAAAATATAAACGATGGGCGCTACCGATTGCAGCTTTTATCCTCACCATTATTGCGGTGGCTGTATCTTCCGTTAAGCGTAGGGGAGGTATGGGTCTTAACCTTGCGTTTGGTATAGGGGTAGCTTTTATCTATATCTTTTTTGATAAAGTGTTCGGTACTTTGGCAGAACAATCTGGATTTTCACCATTACTGGCGGTAGTCATGCCCAACCTTATATTTGGTGTATTTGCAGTTTATATGCTTATGAAAGCCAAACGTTGATACCTTATTATTTTTAATTCATCATTTTTTAGGAGTGTGCCGTAAAGTTTTATATTTGTGCCCACCATATTCTGAAATCAACTTTACATGGAGTATCTCGATTTTGAACTTCCAATACAAGAATTAGAGGACCAATTACAAAAATGTATGGTCATAGGCGAGGAAAGTGACGTTGACGTCAGTGAGACCTGCCAACAAATAGAAAAGAAACTTGAAGAGACCCGCAAGGATATCTACAAGAATCTTACCGCCTGGCAAAAGGTACAATTATCCAGACATCCAAATAGGCCATATACCATGGACTATATCAACGCCATATGTGGAGATAGTTTTTTGGAACTCCATGGCGATAGAAACGTTAAGGATGACAAGGCAATGATCGGAGGCCTAGGGAAGATTGGCGATCAGAGCTATATGTTCGTGGGACAACAAAAGGGATATAATACAAAGACCAGGCAATATCGGAACTTTGGTATGGCCAATCCGGAAGGATACCGCAAAGCCCTTCGTTTGATGAAATCTGCGGAAAAATTTGGGATTCCAGTGGTGTGTTTTATAGATACTCCGGGTGCGTATCCTGGAATTGAAGCCGAAGAACGTGGTCAAGGAGAAGCTATCGCCCGAAATATATTGGAAATGACCCGTCTTAAAGTTCCAATCATTGTTGTCATTATTGGAGAAGGAGCTTCAGGAGGAGCATTGGGTATTGGAGTTGGAGACACTGTTCTTATGTTGGAGAACACGTGGTACTCTGTTATTTCACCCGAGTCTTGTTCGTCAATTTTGTGGAGAAGTTGGGAGTATAAGGAACAGGCAGCTGATGCCCTTAAGCTTACCGCTTCAGATATGAAAAAACAAAAGTTGGTAGATGAAATTGTCCGTGAACCTTTAGGTGGGGCACATACCAATAGAGAAAAAACTTTTGATACCGTTAAGAATAAAATTTCCACCCATTACGAGGAGCTAAAAAAGTTATCACCAAAAGAATTGGTGAAAGCAAGGATGGAAAAATATGCCTCAATGGGCGTGTTCAACGGGTAATCAGGGTTTTTCGGAGGTAGTACCTTTTTATTAGATTTTTTCTTCAAACATTCTCACGTTATTAACAATATTTCTGAGTTTTCAACAGTAACTTTGTTGAAGACCTGTGAACATCCGAGCATGAAAGTTTAAAGTTAACTAAAGGTTAATTACCTACATTCGCAGTTATGGATAAGCCTAGCCCAATTATCGGTCATAAAGTTGACAAATCCACTATCATAAACCTGGAGCGAGGTAAAATTCCTCCGCAAGCAGTTGATTTAGAGGAAGTTGTGCTTGGCGCTATGATGATTGACAAAAAAGGCGTAGACGAAGTAATAGATATCTTACATCCAGATGTTTTTTATAAGGATGCGCATAGATTTATTTATGAGGCCATCTTCAAATTGTTCGAATCTTCCGAGCCTGTCGATTTATTAACCGTTTCGTCCCAGTTAAAGAAAGAGTCTCGGTTAGAAGCTGTAGGAGGGGACTTCTACCTTATAAAATTGACACAAAAAGTAGCTTCTTCGGCACATATTGAATTTCATGCCCGGATAATCCTTCAGAAATATATACAACGGAGTCTAATAAAAATTTCAAGTGAGATTATTGAAGATGCATACAGTGAATCAACAGATGTATTTGATTTATTGGACAATGCGGAAGCAAAATTATATGAAGTTACCCAAGGCAATTTGAAACGGTCCGCTGAGACTGCACAAGATTTGGTAATTCAAGCCAAAAAGAAGATTGAGGAAATCTCGAACAAAGAGGGGATGAGTGGCATACCTTCCGGATTTGACAAATTGGACAAACTGACATCGGGATGGCAACCTAGTGATTTGGTGATTGTTGCCGCCCGTCCTGGTATGGGTAAAACTGCTTTGACACTTTCCATGGCCCGGAATATTGCCGTTAATTCTGAGATTCCGGTTGCATTCTTTTCATTGGAAATGTCATCGGTGCAATTGATTACACGATTGATTTCTTCGGAAACAGGGCTTTCATCTGAAAAATTGAGGACAGGTCGCTTGGAAAAGCACGAATGGGAACAACTCAATGTTAAAGTAAAGACATTGGAAAAAGCACCTTTGTTCATTGATGATACCCCATCTCTTTCTATTTTCGATTTACGTGCCAAGGCACGAAGATTGGCTTCTCAGCACGGTATAAAACTTATCATTATTGACTACTTACAGTTAATGACAGCTGGTGGAAGTCAAAAAGGGGGGAATCGTGAACAAGAAATTTCCACCATATCAAGGAACTTAAAAGCTCTTGCAAAAGAATTGAATGTTCCTGTTATTGCATTATCACAGCTGTCTAGGGCAGTGGAGACCAGAGGAGGTAGTAAAAGACCTATTCTGTCGGATTTGAGAGAGTCTGGTGCTATTGAGCAAGATGCAGATATTGTTTCTTTTATTTATAGACCTGAATACTACAAAATTGACGAGTGGGATGATGAGGAACGGACTCCGACACAAGGTCAGGCCGAGTTTATTGTAGCAAAGCATCGTAACGGTGGTTTAGAGAATATTAGGTTAAAGTTTGTGGGTGCTCTAGGTAAATTTGATAACTTGGATGACTTTGACTCCCCATTCGAATTCCAATCGAAGATGAATGCGAATGAGGAAAATCCTTTTGCAACCCCAAATCTTCCCAGTACGGATGAGGCATTTGGCAGCGCAATGAACAGCGACGATGATCCAGATAATGACGTACCCTTCTAATAGAATTTCATTTGTATCCCTTCGAGGGCAATCCAGTGGTGTACTTTCAATATTCTTATTTTTTCTCTTTTCAATTTCCATAAAGGCCTCCGTAATTCTTATCCCTATGGACGCAGAAGGTCAGGAAAACCACTTAAAAGCATATGGGATTACTTATTGGGTGTTGAACAAACAGCAAAAGGTACAATGGCTGTTAAACTATAGAGGAGGTTCGTTTTTATTGCCTGATGGAGAGGCCATACGCAAGGAATGCCAAATCCGCGGAGTGTCTTTTGAAGTGTTGACTGATGCAAAAGCAGAATCTATCTTGGATGAAATCAGTAGCCCTTCACAAAACCAAGATGCTGTTATATTGGAAAAAGCTCCGAAAATAGCGGTCTATTCACCCAAGGGAAACCAACCTTGGGATGATGCGGTGACTATGGTACTGACCTATGCGGAAATTCCTTATAGCACTGTTTATGATGAAGAAGTGTTGGACGATAAATTGGCCCTTTACGATTGGTTACACTTACATCACGAGGATTTTACGGGTCAATATGGAAAATTTTATGGCGCATATCGCGCGGCACCATGGTATATTGAACAAAAAGCTGAAGCCGAAGCACTAGCTCAAAAGTTGGGATTTAGCAAGGTTTCTGAAGAAAAGAGAGCGGTAGCATTAAAAATTAGAAATTATGTTATCGGTGGAGGATTTATGTTTGCCATGTGTTCGGCCACTGATAGTTTTGACATAGCATTGGCCGCAGAAGGTGTTGACATTTGCGAACCTATGTTTGATGGAGATCCGTCGGACGCGAACTATCAGGGTAAATTAGACTTTAGTAGAACATTTGCGTTTTCCAATTTTATACTTGAACGTAATCCTCTGCGCTATGAGTTTTCATCCATTGACATGACCAATAAACGCCGAAATGTTCCCAGAGAATCGGATTATTTTTCATTGATGGAATTCTCAGCCAAATGGGATCCCGTTCCTACGATGCTCACCCAGAACCACACCAGTTTGGTCAAAGGGTTTATGGGGCAAACAACTGCATTCACTCGTGATGAGGTTAAACCTACCGTAATGGTTCTCGGAGAAAACAAGCTAAATAGTGAAGCGCGATACATTCATGGTATTAAGGGGAAGGGGTTCTTTACATTTTATGGTGGCCACGACCCTGAAGATTACCAACACAGGGTAGGAGACCCAAAAACAGAGCTAGAACTGCACCCAACTTCACCCGGTTACCGGTTGATTCTAAACAACGTATTGTTTCCGGCAGCCAGAAAAAAGAAGCAGAAAACATAAATTTCTTTGATAGAGGTTGATGAATGTTCAACCTTTATGACCGGTCTATTAGTTCATTTTCCCAATTGTTCAGTAGTTCTTCGCACACTTCCGAAAATTGCTTTTTCAAAAAAGGATGAATCATAAGATTGTGTATCCATTTCGAATAGGTAAAATCAAAAATCATAATGATTTTGGTCTGATTTTCGGCTACAGCCTGCACCTTCCAAGTGCCTTTGAGCGACTTAAATGGAAATGGATAATCCTTGGCTGATGTATCTACAGTGAATGCATATGCCTCGCCTTCTTTCCAAAGAGTAGCGGTCTCGGTCCAACTTTGAGCAGAATGCGAACACTTGCGCACCATTCCTTCCCCGTAACCTGATAGGATTTCAACTCGATCAATATTAGGTGCTACCTGATGATAGTTGGCCACATTGGAAACAACCGTCCAAGTCTCTTGTTTGGAAGCCGATACAACCCGTTCATAAACCAACTGCTTTGAACCTTTTGTATGCCCTTCATCAATTTTGGCCAATCCCCATAACTGACCTAATCCAAAGAAAAGTACAATCAGGGCGACAAGGGCAATGCATTTATAGCCTTTTCCAGTAATGTTGAAAGGTTTGAATATGAGTATTCCAGCACTGGCCAAAACCCAAATGAAATCTTGGACAATAATGTAAAAGACTCCGACGTCATCTGGTCTTGACACCTGGACAAAAACAGATATTGAAAAAATCACCAAACCTATTCCCAAAACCCAAAAAGGAGTGGCTTTGGACCTTCCGAACCATTTGGCTATGGTTTTATGAAAACCTATTAGAGAAATTCCGCAAAGCATGGAGAAAATGGCATTGGCCAGCAAGAAAAATTGAAGTGAACTCATTGTGTAGATTTTATTACAAAAGTCCTACCTCAAGTTTTAATTTCTCTTGACATTTGGTAAGAAATAAAGAACCTACCCCTTTCTTAACCTACTTAATGATTCAGCTGTAATACCCAACATGGAAGCGATATACTTAAGCGGTACATGATTAAAAAGAGCCGGTTCTTCAGCTAGTAGATTGTCCAAACGTTGCTGAGCCGTAGTGTGTAGTTGCGAAAACATGCTCTTTTCAAGAAGTGCAAAGGAATGAGCCAACAGGTGATTATCGAATTCAAGCCACTTTGGAGTAGTTTCACATAATTCAAAATGATCCTTTCTTTTAATTATACTCAGTGTACAATCAGAAAGTGCTTGAATATACCAGTGATTTGGTGTTTCAAATACAAAACTGGAAAGTGAGGTAATGAACTTACCTGTGCTTCCAATCCAAAATGTGATTTCCTTACCATCTGCAATGTCATACATCCGCAAGTACCCAGAATTTATAAAGGCCATTTTTCTACAAACCTTATCGGGCTCCAAAAAGAAATCTCCTTTTTTTAGCTCAACCTTCTGGAAATTGGAAGATATTTTGTGAAGGTCCTCTTTGTGTATGCGAATTTGATTAGCTATACAT
The DNA here is from genome assembly GCF_049332665.1 of Flagellimonas rhodophyticola. Lineage (NCBI taxonomy): Bacteria > Pseudomonadati > Bacteroidota > Flavobacteriia > Flavobacteriales > Flavobacteriaceae > Flagellimonas > Flagellimonas rhodophyticola. The sequence goes on from NZ_CP186326.1 coordinate 1,924,146, forward strand.
TGTTCAAGTTGTTCCATTTCGGCCTAAGAATGGGTTAATCTTTTTATAATTTCTTGGTGTTTTGGGAATTTCGTAAGGAGTTCATCTCTTTTTGGTAAAACGAAATCGTCAAAATCAAAACCTGGGGCTACCGTGCAACCCACGAAAGAGAAGCTATCGGGATTGATGGTTTTAGCTGCAAACCAATACCCTCCTGGCACCGCAAATTGAGGAATTTGTCCATCTGAAAAATCACTTCCGATGTTCTGTTCTGAATACTCGCCTTTATCAGAAATTAGGTACAGCTTCAAAGGCGAGCCTGAATAAAAATGCCAAATTTCATCTTGATTTATTCTGTGGAAGGCCGAAAATGTATCCGAGGTAAGCAAAAAATAAATGGCGGTGGAAAAGTTTCGGTTTCCGGAATATGCTGAGGGTAGAGTAGAAGCCGGAATTTGTCCTTCACTTCGGTAAGTTTCGGAAAAATAACCACCCTCGGGATGTGGTTTAAGGTTGAATTTAGAAATAAGAAGTTTGATGTCGCTCATATCAGTTTCTCCAAAATTCGTTCCACCCCAAAATCATCGTTACTAGCGGTTTCAAACTTCGCTATTTTTTTTACGTTGGGATGAGCGTTGGCCATTGCAAAACTATTGTCTGCCAGCGATAGCATTTCCAAATCGTTATTGTAATCTCCAAAGACCAAAACTTCATCGGACTTAATATTATAGATGTCCATGACTTTTTGTAATGCGTTTCCCTTATGAGCTTCAATATGGTTCAAGTCAACCCAATTTTGACCAGATACCTTGACCTTAACCTGATCGTTTAGATGTTTTGTTTTTGGATATATATATTCTTCAGCACTGACTCCATGGTAAACCGCAATTTTTACAATTTCATCAGTCACCGACAAGTAATCCTCAACAACCTCATATTGGGAATAATATTCTTTGAGTTGTTCTAGAAAAGACATAGAGTTACCGTCAAAATACGACTTGTATTTTCCACATAGCATTGCATAAGCACCATCTATTGAATCGACAATTTTCAGGAGCTCGTTAGTCAGGCTCTGATTTATGGGAGTAACGGATAGCTCTTCATCACCTTCCTTTACCAAGGCACCGTTCTCTGAGATAAAAATGATATCATTTTTGATTTTATGTAGTTTGTCGGCCATACTATGATACTGCCTACCGCTGGCAGCCACAAATCGGATGTTTTTGGCTTGGAGTGCTGCAAAAATTTCAAAGAATCTATCGCTTACCCGATGGTTGGAATTTAACAGCGTTCCATCCATGTCGGAGACGACTATTTTTATTTTTGAAAGGTCCATAGTGTATTTTAAAGTTGCAAAGGTATGGGATGATTGGGGAATGCTGTAAACTTTGTATTAATTTCACAACTTATGAAATTTTACCAAAAAGAACTACGTCTTAAACCATATGCAAGAGGTTTTCATTTGATTACAGACACTGTGGTTGAAGCGCTTCCTGAATTGACAAACATGAAGATTGGAAGTTTACAAGTTTTTATTAAACACACTTCAGCGGGGCTGACCATCAATGAAAATGCTGACCCAACGGTCCGCATGGATTTTGAAAGTCATTTTAATGAAATGGTGCCTGAAAATGCTCCATATTATATACATACCTATGAAGGCCCTGATGATATGCCTGCACATATAAAAGCATCTTTACTGGGAAGTTCTGTTCAAATTCCGATTACCGATGGGAGATTGAATTTGGGTATTTGGCAGGGTATTTATCTTTGTGAACATCGAGATCATGCCTCAGGCAGAACCTTGGTACTAACTGCTTTTGGAAGCTGAATTATTTGAAGAGTTTTTTATTGATTTTCTTTACCCACATGCGGTACATTTTTTTTGATGGATGTAAACTGTCAGATGCAATTAAGGAAGGATTTACCAACGCGTTTCTTGACATTTTTGTAATCTCAATGAAGGTAGCACCCTGTTTTTTAGCTTCTTTTTCAATCAATGTATTGTAAGCTTTAAGTTCCTGAACAATTTTTGCTTTATCCTTAAATCGCGCAAAGGGTGTAACACTCCAGTCTGGAATAGAAAGTACAAAAACGTTCTTCGGATTACCGTTGGCCATTTGGATACTCTTATTTAAAAGCAACGGAAACTCTTTTTCGAATACTTCAAAATCAATTCCTTTGTACTGATTATTAACACCAATCAAGAGACCTACCCGGTCATAGTTTGGTTCTAGCTGTTCGGCTTGAATAGCAGATAATAAATCTGTGGTGGTCCAACCAGCTTTGGCTAAAACTTTGAAAGGCTTTACGTCAATTTTCTTTTTTTGGGATTGATGCACAAATTGCAAAGGCCAGCTATTCACCTTTGACTCACCTGTGCCTGCAGTGTAACTATCGCCTAAGGCCAGAAAAGAAATACTATTGTTCTGACTAAATGAAATTGCCATTGTAAAAATGACAATGAAAAAGGTAACAGGATATTTTAACATGCTTTAAATAAAGCTTTAAAATACAAAAATCCCGCTCAGCTGAGCGGGATTTAATAAGCGGGGTAAGTTTATATTAACTCTTATTTTACTCTTTCAACGATAGCTTTAAAAGCATCTGGGTGGTTCATTGCTAAATCGGCCAAAACTTTTCTGTTAAGTTCAATACCGTTAGATTTTACCTTGCCCATGAATTGAGAGTAGGACATTCCATGCATTCTTGCACCTGCATTGATACGGGTAATCCAAAGTGCACGGAAGTTTCGTTTTTTGTTTCTTCTATCACGGTAAGCGTAAAGCATTGCTTTTTCTACCGCATTTTTGGCTACTGTCCAAACGTTTTTACGTCTTCCAAAGTAACCTTTGGCTTGCTTCATCACCTTTTTTCTTCTGGCTCTGGAAGCAACTGAATTTACTGATCTTGGCATAATGTTACATTTTTTTGTAGTGGGCGGTCAATTTTTGACACTTGTATGGGCCCAACTCCATGGTTAATAATTAATGTACCTGATTGAACAATTATTTTAAACGTAATTGTTCTTTAATACTGTTGACATCAGCCTCATGTACTAATGTGGAGTGTGTCAACTTAAGCTTACGCTTTTTCGATTTTTTCGTCAATATATGACTCTTAAAAGCGTGCTTTCTTTTGATTTTACCAGAACCGGTAAGCTTAAAACGCTTTTTGGCACTGGATTTTGTTTTCATTTTAGGCATTTTCTCCTATTTATATATTACGCTGAACAAAGTTCAGCATCCCGCTCTACTTATTTTTTGGTCTTGGGGGCGATGAACATAGTCATTCGCTTTCCTTCCAACTTTGGCATTTGTTCAACTTTACCAAGCTCTTCAAGCTCTTGGGCCAAACGTAGCAACAATATTTCACCTTGGTCCTTATAAACTATCGATCTTCCTTTAAAGAAGACATAAGCTTTTAGTTTGGCACCATCTTTTAAGAATTTTTCAGCATGTCGCTTTTTAAATTCGTAATCATGGTCATCCGTTTGTGGACCAAAACGTATTTCTTTAACAACCACCTTGGTGGCTTTGGCCTTCATGGCCTTATCTCGTTTCTTTTGCTCGTAAAGAAACTTTTTGTAATCAATAATTTTACAAACTGGTGGATTTGCTTTTGGCGAAATTTCCACCAAATCAAGTTCCAGTTCGTTGGACTTTGCCAGTGCTTTTGCAATAGGATACACTCCTATTTCTACATTATCCCCAACAAGCCTAACCTCAGGGGCTGTAATCTTTTCATTGATATTATGAGGGTTTTTGTTTTCCCTCCTTGGTTGGGGTCTAAATCTTCTTCGTATTGCTATGACTTATACTTTTTAATTAAACTCAATTTTTTAGAACGACTTTAAGGTACTATTTATTTCAGTAGATACCAAGTCGGAAAACTTACTTAGACTAATACTTCCAAAATCTTCGCCTCCATGCCTTCTTACAGCTATAGTTTCTGCTGCTTCCTCCTGCTCACCAACAATGAGCATAAACGGAATTTTTTTGAGCTCAGCCTCACGAATTTTCTTCCCTACCGTCTCATTCCTATTATCAATGAGCGCGCGAATTTCGTGATTTTCTAAAGAATTCAAAACTTTTTCCGCATATTTTTCATGTTTCTCGCTGACAGGCAATACGATAGCCTGAGTCGGAATCAACCATAATGGGAAATTCCCTCCGGTATGTTCCAGTAGCAATGCCACAAAGCGCTCCATGCTTCCAAAAGGTGCACGGTGAATCATTACGGGTCTGTGCAACTCATTATCACTGCCTTTATACGTAAGATCAAAACGTTCTGGTAGATTATAGTCAACCTGGATGGTGCCCAATTGCCATTGTCTTCCGAGTGCATCTTTGACCATAAAATCCAATTTTGGTCCGTAAAACGCAGCTTCTCCAGTTTCAACTACAAAATTGAGACCTTTTTCTTCAGCAGCATTGATAATGGCTTGCTCAGCTTTTTCCCAATTATCAGTATCACCAATATATTTTTCAGGTTTTTCCAAATCACGAACAGAAACCTGCGCAGTAAAATTTTCAAACCCCAAGGAGCCCAAGACATATAATGATAAGTCAATCACTTTTTTAAACTCATCATTCAACTGATCTGGAGTACAAAAAATATGGGCATCATCCTGCGTAAAACCTCTTACTCGAGTTAATCCGTGTAATTCACCACTCTGTTCATATCTATATACGGTACCAAATTCAGCGTATCTTATAGGTAAGTCCTTATAGCTAAATGGACTACTATTATATATTTCGCAGTGATGAGGACAGTTCATTGGCTTCAATAAAAACTCCTCTTCGTCTTTAGGTGTATGTATGGGTTGAAAACTATCTTCTCCATATTTTGCATAATGGCCAGAGGTCACATAGAGTTCTTTTTGGCCAATATGTGGTGTGACCACCATTTCATATCCTGCTTTTTTCTGCGCTTTTTTCAGAAATTGCTCTAAGCGCTCTCTAAGTGCTGCACCTTTTGGGAGCCAGAGTGGAAGTCCTTGGCCTACTTTTTTAGAAAAAGTGAACAGTTCCAGTTCTTTACCCAATTTTCTGTGATCCCGTTTCTTGGCCTCTTCCAACAATTCCAGATATTCGGTAAGTTCTTTTTGTTTTGGGAACGAAGTACCATAAACACGGGTTAGTTGTTTGTTGTTTTCATCTCCCCTCCAATAAGCACCTGCAACACTTAAAACTTTAATGGCTTTTATGATTCCTGTATTTGGAATGTGCCCACCACGACATAAATCGGTAAAAGTACTATGGTCGCAAAATGTGATTGTACCATCTTCAAGATTTTCAATGAGTTCTACCTTGTACTGATTATCCTGGGCTTTATAATAGGAAAGTGCTTCAGCTTTTGTTACACTTCGCATTTTATAATCATGTTTTTCCCTGGCTATTTCCAATGCCTTCTTTTCTATTGCAGGAAAGTCTTTTTCAGATATGGACTGCTCTCCAAAATCTACATCATAATAGAAACCATTTTCAATGGCAGGACCAATCGTTAATTTTATTCCAGGATACAATTCTTCCAGAGCCTGAGCAACAACATGAGAGGTAGAATGCCAAAAGGCCTTCTTACCCTCGCTGTCTTTCCATGTATATAGAATTAAACTGCCATCTTCAGATAAAGGGGTGGTGCTTTCAATAGTTACATTGTTAAATGATGCGGAAATAACATTCCGAGCCAATCCTTCGCTAATTCCTTTTGCAACTTCCATCGGAGTTACACCATTTTCATGTTCTTTGATGCTTCCGTCTGGTAATGTAATCTTGATCATTCCCTTTATATATGATAATAAGGGCACAAAGATAACACCTTGTGGTAAGGCACACAATATAGTATACATTGATTTATTTTAACAAAAAGTGGTACTATAGATTGATAGGCTGATTCTAAACTTGTTAAAGGAATAATGAGGTGACATTTTATGGTTGTAATATGATAAGAAGCTGGTATGGTATTTATTGCGTCATAAGTTGTATTCAAAATAATACATTAGTTGGCTATATAGAAGGATCAATTTTTAGTGATGAAGTGATTTTTTGTCCCTTTTTGAATATTTTTTTAGCGCCGTAAATGCCTATAAAACAAGGCCTTTTCAGAGTACTAGGTACGCATGGCTAAAAATCTTTCAAAAAAAAATGTCAATAGTTTGGTCAGAAGAAAAAAAGGGTTCTATATTTGCACCCGCTTAGCTGATAAGGCTGGGTATTTTCCGAGAGGGTTTGGGTCATGGGATAGGGGCCATTTTTTTTCTCTCGGGGTTATTGAAGAAGTTCATTTGACATATTGTATAGACAGCGTAAAAGAGAACAAAGAACCATTTTGATGTCAAGGACTGGATTTGTCGTATAGTGGGATATCGATAGATATTTAACGATAGACAATGAAGAGTTTGATCCTGGCTCAGGATGAACGCTAGCGGCAGGCCTAACACATGCAAGTCGAGGGGTAACAGGGATTGCTTGCAATCCGCTGACGACCGGCGCACGGGTGCGGAACGCGTATGGAACCTGCCCCTGTCAGGGGAATAGCCCAGAGAAATTTGGATTAATGCCCCATGGTAACACGATATCGCATGATATTTTGTTTAAAGATTTATCGGACAGGGATGGCCATGCGTACCATTAGTCAGATGGTGAGGTAACGGCTCACCATAACTACGATGGTTAGGGGCCCTGAGAGGGGGATCCCCCACACTGGTACTGAGACACGGACCAGACTCCTACGGGAGGCAGCAGTGAGGAATATTGGACAATGGGCGGGAGCCTGATCCAGCCATGCCGCGTGCAGGATGACTGCCCTATGGGTTGTAAACTGCTTTTATACGGGAAGAAACCCATCTACGTGTAGATGGCTGACGGTACCGTAAGAATAAGGACCGGCTAACTCCGTGCCAGCAGCCGCGGTAATACGGAGGGTCCGAGCGTTATCCGGAATCATTGGGTTTAAAGGGTCCGTAGGTGGGCCATTAAGTCAGGGGTGAAAGTCTGCAGCTCAACTGTAGAATTGCCTTTGATACTGGTGGTCTTGAGTCGTTGTGGGGTTGCCGGAACATGTGGTGTAGCGGTGAAATGCATAGATATCACATAGAACACCGATCGCGAAGGCAGGTGACCAACAACGTACTGACACTGATGGACGAAAGCGTGGGTAGCGAACGGGATTAGATACCCCGGTAGTCCACGCCGTAAACGATGGATACTAGCTGTCGGGACTTCGGTCTCGGCGGCCAAGCGAAAGTGATAAGTATCCCACCTGGGGAGTACGTTCGCAAGAATGAAACTCAAAGGAATTGACGGGGGCCCGCACAAGCGGTGGAGCATGTGGTTTAATTCGATGATACGCGAGGAACCTTACCAGGGCTTAAATGCAGTCCGACAGCTTTAGAGATAGAGTTTTCTTCGGACGGATTGCAAGGTGCTGCATGGTTGTCGTCAGCTCGTGCCGTGAGGTGTCAGGTTAAGTCCTATAACGAGCGCAACCCCTACCGTTAGTTGCCAGCGAGTCAAGTCGGGGACTCTAACGGGACTGCCGGTGCAAACCGTGAGGAAGGTGGGGACGACGTCAAATCATCACGGCCCTTACGTCCTGGGCCACACACGTGCTACAATGGCCGGTACAGAGGGAAGCCACCACGCAAGTGGGCGCGGATCTATAAAACCGGTCACAGTTCGGATCGGGGTCTGCAACTCGACCCCGTGAAGCTGGAATCGCTAGTAATCGGATATCAGCCATGATCCGGTGAATACGTTCCCGGGCCTTGTACACACCGCCCGTCAAGCCATGGAAGCCGGGAGTGCCTGAAGTCCGTCACCGTAAGGAGCGGCCTAGGGCAAAATCGGTAACTAGGGCTAAGTCGTAACAAGGTAGCCGTACCGGAAGGTGCGGCTGGAACACCTCCTTTCTAGAGAAGAGATGTCCTGGACAATGTCCTGTCCGGCATCGAGGTGGTCCTTTTCTTTTATGCTGTCTTATAATATGTAAACATACTGGCAATTTAGGCCAAACAGTCTCATAGCTCAGCTGGTTAGAGCGCTACACTGATAATGTAGAGGTCGGCAGTTCGAGTCTGCCTGAGACTACGCAGAAACGGTCATGAAGGCTGTTACGTTCATTAAAATAGGAAATTCTGGAAGTTGGGCAACCATTGGTTGACAGGTTACGATTAACTGCAAACTGTTAACTGTGAGCTGGCTACCGTGAATGGGGAATTAGCTCAGCTGGCTAGAGCGCCTGCCTTGCACGCAGGAGGTCACCGGTTCGACTCCGGTATTCTCCACTAGGCCAATAAAGTTGGCCCGACATGACATTTTGTTTTTGTCGGTGCCGGCTCGGCATAAGTTCATTGACATATTGGGACGGAGCACG